>NZ_BCWV01000011.1 GCF_001894765.1 Rhodococcoides corynebacterioides NBRC 14404 | reverse complement strand
CTGAATATATAGGGTGTGTGGAGGGAACGTGGGGAAGTGAAACATCTCAGTACCCACAGGAAGAGAAAACAACAGTGATTCCGTCAGTAGTGGCGAGCGAACGCGGAAGAGGCCAAACCATGTGCATGTGATACCCGGCAGGGGTTGTGCGTGTGGGGTTGTGGGGTTTGTCTTGTCGATTCTGCCGGATCGGCCGACAGTGAGAAATCGTGTGGTTAGTCGAAGTGGTCTGGGATGGCCTGCCGTAGAGGGTGAGAGTCCCGTAGACGAAAACTGTGCGACTGTCGTGATGAATGCCCAAGTAGCAGCGGGCCCGTGAAATCTGCTGTGAATCTGTCGGGACCACCCGATAAGCCTGAATACTCCCTGGTGACCGATAGCGGACTAGTACCGTGAGGGAAAGGTGAAAAGTACCCCGGGAGGGGAGTGAAATAGTACCTGAAACCGTGCGCTTACAATCCGTCAGAGCCTGCGAGTGACTTGTCGCTGTGGGTGATGGCGTGCCTTTTGAAGAATGAGCCTGCGAGTCAGTGGTATGTGGCGAGGTTAACCCGTGTGGGGTAGCCGTAGCGAAAGCGAGTCCGAATAGGGCGACCGTAGTCGCATGCTCTGGACCCGAAGCGGAGTGATCTACCCATGGCCAGGGTGAAGCGACGGTAAGACGTCGTGGAGGCCCGAACCCACTTAGGTTGAAAACTGAGGGGATGAGTTGTGGGTAGGGGTGAAAGGCCAATCAAACTCCGTGATAGCTGGTTCTCCCCGAAATGCATTTAGGTGCAGCGTCGCGTGTTTCATCCTGGAGGTAGAGCTACTGGATGGTCTAGGGGGCCCACAAGCTTACCGAAATCAGCCAAACTCCGAATGCCAGGATGTGAGAGCGCGGCAGTGAGACTGCGGGCGATAAGGTTCGTAGTCGAGAGGGAAACAGCCCAGATCGCCGGCTAAGGCCCCTAAGCGTGTACTAAGTGGAAAAGGATGTGAAGTCGCGAAGACAACCAGGAGGTTGGCTTAGAAGCAGCCACCCTTGAAAGAGTGCGTAATAGCTCACTGGTCAAGTGATTTTGCGCCGACAATGTAGCGGGGCTCAAGTACACCGCCGAAGCCGCGGCACTCACATGTATCCCGTCCGATCCTCATGGGGGTCGGGCCAGGTGTGTGGGTGGGTAGGGGAGCGTCGTGTGGCCGGGGAAGCGCCGGAGTGATCCAGGTGTGGAGGCCACGCGAGTGAGAATGCAGGCATGAGTAGCGAAAGACGAGTGAGAAACTCGTCCGCCGAATGACCAAGGGTTCCTGGGCCAGGTTAATCCGCCCAGGGTGAGTCGGGACCTAAGGCGAGGCCGACAGGCGTAGTCGATGGACAACGGGTTGATATTCCCGTACCCGTGTATCCGCGCCCATGACGAATCAGGAGTACTAACCGTCCAGATCTTCCGTGAGCACCTTCGGGTGCCTGGTGGAGTGATGCACGGGACCTTTCCTGGTAGTAGTCAAGCGATGGGGTGACGCAGGAAGGTAGCTGGGCCAGTCAGTGGTTGTACTGGTGTAAGCCTGTAGGGCGAACGGTAGGCAAATCCGCCGTTCACGAAGCCTGAGAGGTGATGCGTAGCCGAATGAGGCGAATTCAGTGATCCTATGCTGCCGAGAAAAGCCTCTAGTGAGTTGGTACACGGCCCGTACCCCAAACCGACACAGGTGGTCAGGTAGAGAATACCAAGGCGATCGAGAGAACTATGGTTAAGGAACTCGGCAAAATGCCCCCGTAACTTCGGGAGAAGGGGGACCCCTGCTGGTGATCACTCTTGCAGTGTGAGCTGGTGTGGGTCGCAGAGACCAGTGAGAAGCGACTGTTTACTAAAAACACAGGTCCGTGCGAAGTCGTAAGACGATGTATACGGACTGACGCCTGCCCGGTGCTGGAAGGTTAAGAGGACCGGTCAGCCACTTCGGTGGCGAAGCTGAGAATTTAAGCCCCAGTAAACGGCGGTGGTAACTATAACCATCCTAAGGTAGCGAAATTCCTTGTCGGGTAAGTTCCGACCTGCACGAATGGCGTAACGACTTCTCAGCTGTCTCAACCATAGACTCGGCGAAATTGCATTACGAGTAAAGATGCTCGTTACGCGCGGCAGGACGAAAAGACCCCGGGACCTTCACTACAGCTTGGTATTGGTGTTCGGTTCGGTTTGTGTAGGATAGGTGGGAGACTGTGAAGCATGCACGCCAGTGTGTGTGGAGTCGTTGTTGAAATACCACTCTGATCGTATTGGATACCTCAACCTCGGACCATGATCTGGTTCAGGGACAGTGCCTGGTGGGTAGTTTAACTGGGGCGGTTGCCTCCCAAAATGTAACGGAGGCGCCCAAAGGTTCCCTCAGCCTGGTTGGCAATCAGGTGTCGAGTGCAAGTGCACAAGGGAGCTTGACTGTGAGACTGACAGGTCGAGCAGGGACGAAAGTCGGGACTAGTGATCCGGCACCGGCAAGTGGAAGCGGTGTCGCTCAACGGATAAAAGGTACCCCGGGGATAACAGGCTGATCTTCCCCAAGAGTCCATATCGACGGGATGGTTTGGCACCTCGATGTCGGCTCGTCGCATCCTGGGGCTGGAGTAGGTCCCAAGGGTTGGGCTGTTCGCCCATTAAAGCGGCACGCGAGCTGGGTTTAGAACGTCGTGAGACAGTTCGGTCTCTATCCGCCGCGCGCGTGAAGAAACTTGAGGAAGGCTGTCCCTAGTACGAGAGGACCGGGACGGACGAACCTCTGGTGTGCCAGTTGTTCCACCAGGAGCACTGCTGGTTGGCTACGTTCGGAAGGGATAACCGCTGAAAGCATCTAAGCGGGAAGCCTGTTCCAAGATGAGGTTTCTCACCCCCCAGAGGGGGTAAGGCCCCCGGCAGACCACCGGGTTGATAGGCCAGAACTGGAAGCCCAGCAATGGGTGCAGGTGACTGGTACTAATAGGCCGAGGACTTACCACGAAGAAGCTACGCGTCCACTGTGCAGTATCT
>NZ_BCWV01000010.1 GCF_001894765.1 Rhodococcoides corynebacterioides NBRC 14404 | reverse complement strand
GTCAGGGACGTCGAGTCGGGCTCTCCGCCGTCGGCGGTGGCATGGGCGGCGACGGCGAGGGCTCCGGTGAGGGCGCCGACGGCGGCCCCCCGGAACGCGCGTCGTCGCTCGGTCACGGTGGTCCTAGCGGACGCCGAGGCGCGCGAGGATGTCGGCTTCGATGCCGTCGATCTCGTCGGAGATGGCGCCGTGGGCGAGGCTGCGCCGCTTCGGCGGCATCTGCTCGGCGGCGTGCACGGCGGTGGTGAGGTCGGCCAGCCGGGCGCGGGACGCCTCGACGAAGCGGCCGGTCTCGGTGTCGCGGTGGGTGGTCTCGAGTTCCTTCAGGGACTTCTCGGCACCGACGACGCGGGCGCTCAGCTTCGCGCCGTGCCCGGTGTACCGGCCGAGCTCGGTGACGTCGACACCCAGTCGCGCCGCCCGGGACTGATCGAGCTGCGCGCGGACCGCTGTGGCCGCGCGGTAGGCGATGGGGACCAGCACGGGTGCGAGCACGCGGCCGATGCCGACCCACTTGCGCACCTTGGCCGGGTTGACCTTGCCTTCGCGAGCGCGCTGCTCACGGGCGGCGAGGGCCTTGCGGTAGGCCTCGTCGGTCTTCTGCTGGCTCGCGAGCGCCTTGGCGTCGTTCTTCGCCAGCTTCTTCAGATGCTTGCGCTCGTTGCGGGCGGAGTACTTGGCCTCCAGCCCGGCCTTGTGCCGGAGGGCCTTGGCTTCCGCTTTGCGGGTGGCCTTCCGGGTGGCGCGTCGTGACTTTCCTGTCAGCAGACCCATGGTCGTTCCTGCTCCTTCGTCTCCGACGGCGCGCCGGGCGCCCACCTGCGGCGCCGCGACGGCGCCTCGTGCGCACCAGCCTATCGGTCGGGGTGGTCGTGTCGGCGGGTGGATCTACGCTGCGTGAGTGCCCACTTCCGCGATGATCGACGCCGCCACGCTCACGCGCTGCCGGCACCGGGTGTATCTCGACACCGCGTACCGGTCGTTGATCGCCGACGTTCCGGAGGACACCGGGGTGCAGATGCGGCGTGAGGCCGCGGCGGTCCACCGGTTGCTGGTCAAGGACGTGCTCGTGGCGGCCGACCCGGAGGGCTGGGCGGTCGTTCCCGCGGACGTGTCGCACGCCGAGCGGGTGCGGCGGACCACGCGGGCGCTCGCCGACGGTGCGCGGTACGTCTGGAACGCCACGTTCGCGGACGACGTCGAGGCCGGTCGTCGCGGTCGCTGCGATCTGCTGATCGCGGATCCCGCCGGGGGGTACATCCCGGTGCTGGTCGTCAATCACAAGGTCACCGACCCCGGGTCCGGCGCCGTGACCAGTCCGTTCGGGCGGTGGGAGCCCGGGGTCGACGTGGCGCGGAAGGTTCGTCCGCAGCTCCGGGATCAGCTGGGTGCGGTCCACGTGCACCGGTTGCTCGCCTCCCTCGGCCAGGACGGCAGGTCCGCCGTCGGCGGCGCGATCGGGTTCGGCGGGGACGTGATCCTGGTGCACGATCTGCTCGCCGTCGGCCCCACGTACGACGCACGGTTCGCCGACCGCCTCGCCATCGCCCGCGGCCGGGCGGTCACCGCGCCGGTCAAGGTGTCCGAGTGCCGGTCCTGTCCGTGGTGGTCCGAGTGCGGGGAGACGCTCCGCCGCACGCGTGACGTCAGCCTCGTCGCCGCGGGGTCTCGGGCGGACGCGCTGTACTCCGCGGGCATCCGCACCATCGACGAGCTCGCCGCGTGGACGGCGGACGCCCCACCCGAGGAGTGGCCGCACGGGGACTTCGCGGAGGCCGTCGTCGTCGCACAGGCGTGGATCGCGCAGGCCCCGCTGGTGCGCCGCACGGAGACCGTCGCGGTGCAGCGGGCCGACGTCGAGGTGGACGTCGACATGGAGAGTTTCCAGGAGCACGGCGCCTACATGTGGGGCACGTTGCTCGATCGGCGGGACGGGTCCGCCCCGCAGTACCGGGCGTTCACCACGTGGGAGCCGGTGCCGACCATGGACGAGGCCCGCTCGTTCGCCGAGTTCTGGACGTGGCTGATGGACACGCGCGCGGAGGCGCACGAGTCGGGCCGGACCTTCGCCGCCTACTGCTACTCCCGCGCCGCGGAGGACAAGTGGTTGATCGGGTCCGCGCGTCGATTCGCGGGAGTGGACGGTGTGCCCACCGAGGCGCAGGTGCGGGAGTTCATCGACGGCCCCGAGTGGGTCGACATGTACATCGCGGTGTCGCAGAACTTCGTGTGTCCGGACGGCAAGGGACTGAAGAAGGTGGCGCCCGTCGCCGGGTTCCATTGGCGTGACGACGAGGCGGGCGGTGAGGCGTCCATGGCCTGGTACCGCGCGGCCGTGGGGTACGACGACGCGCCCGGATCCGAGGGCGCCCCCACGGAGACCGACCTGTCCCAGCGCGAGCGGCTGCTCGAGTACAACGAGGACGACGTTCGCGCCACCCACGCTCTGCGGGTGTGGATGGACGGCGAGGACGTGCTCCGCCTCCCGACGGCGGCCGACCTGGCCCGCACGTACCGCTGAGCGTCGGAACACGAGAGAGGCGTCCCCTCGCTGCGAGTCGGGGGTCGGCAGCGAGGGGACGCCTCAGGGTGTCTTCGGGCCTACCGCACCCACGGATGGGTCGGGGATCGAAAACTTTCCGAGAAGATCAGCGCGGGGCCATGCGGAGCGCGCCGTCCATGCGGATGGTCTCGCCGTTGAGGTAGTCGTGCTCGACGATCATCTGCGCGAGCTGCGCGTATTCGGTCGGCTGGGCCAGGCGCGACGGGAAGGGCACACCGGCCTCGAGGCCGTGGCGGTACTCCTCGGTGACACCGGCGAGCATCGGGGTGTCCACGATGCCGGGGGCGATGGTGTTGACGCGGATACCGACCTGCGCGAGGTCACGTGCCGCGGGAACGGTCATGCCGTGCACGCCGCCCTTGGACGCCGAGTAGGCGATCTGGCCGATCTGGCCCTCGAACGCCGCGACCGACGCGGTGTTGATGACCACGCCGCGCTGACCGGCGTCGTCGACGGTCGGGAGGGACTGCATGTGCTCGGCGGCCAGACGCATGACGTTGAACGTGCCCAGCAGGTTGATGGTGATGACGGTGCGGAACAGCTCGAGGTCGTGCGCACCCTTCTTCGACAGGATGCGACCGGCCCAGCCCACACCGGCGCAGTTGACGACGATGCGCAGCGGCACCCCGGCCTCGCCGATGGTCTTCAGGGCGGCGCGGACCTCCTCGTCGCTGGTGACGTCGGCGGCCAGGAGGGTGACGCCCTCGGGCACGGAGTCGCCGGCCTTGTCGATGGAGGACTGCAGGTCCAGACCGAAGACGGTGACCCCGTTCTCGGCGAAGCGCTTCGCGGTGGCGGCGCCCAGTCCCGATGCGCCGCCGGTGACCAGTGCTGCGGATCCTGCCATCTCCATGAGTCGGTCCTCTCGTCGTGCAGCCGCCACCCGAGTTAGTGACGACTTACCGAAATGCACCCTAGCCGGTTGGGGCACACTCGGGTCATGACCCCGACTGCCGACGATCTGGTCCTCCTGCGCCGCTGCGTCGCCCTGGCCGAGGAGGCGCTCGATGCGGGCGACGAGCCGTTCGGCTCCGTCCTGGTCGACGCCGACGGCACGGTGCTGTTCGAGGACCGCAACCGGGTGAGCGGGGGCAACCGCACCCTGCATCCCGAGTTCACCATCACGCAGTGGGCGACGGAGCACCTGACGCCGGCCGAGCGCGCCGCCTCGACCGTCTACACCTCGGGAGAGCACTGCGCGATGTGTTCGGCCGCGCACGCCTGGGTGGGTCTGGGTCGCATCGTCTACGCGGTATCCGGGGCGCAGCTCGGCGCCTGGCAGCGCGAGTGGGGTGTGCCCGCCGGGCCGGTGGCGTCGCTGTCGATCCAGCAGGTCGCCCCGGGCCTCGAGGTGGACGGTCCGGCCGACGAGTTGGTCCCGGTGATGCGGGAGCTGCATCGCCGGACCGCGTCCCGCTGACGGCTCCTCCGTGCGCTGAACGTGCACCGTCCGTGAACGCGTGCAGCGTCAGCGGGAACCCGACGGGGCCGACTCGTCCGACTCGGCGGTGGCCGGAGCGGGCGTACGCATCCGCCACGTGGTGAACGCGCTGCCCAGGGCCAGGACCACGACGGCGGCGACGATGCCGATGGACGACGTCGGGAAGACGCCCTCGAGGATCAGCCAGACACCGAAGACGAAGAACAGGGTGGCGGCGCCGAGCGTGATGAGACGCTCCGGGAGCCGCTTGCCGAGCGTGGCGCCGACGACGATGGCCAGCGCGTCGGCGGCGACCATGCCGAGGGTCGAGCCGATCCAGACGCCCACCCAGTCGTTGTCCGACGCGAGGGTGACCGTGGCGAGCATCGTCTTGTCGCCGAGCTCGGCCAGGAAGAACGCCGACGCGACAGCGATGAACGCGGACTTGGTGACGCGGTCGGCCTTGCTCTTCTCCTCCTCGTCGAGACTGTCCCCACGCAGGGTCCACAGGCCGAACACGAGGAACGCGACACCGCCGACGATGCCGATGAGCTGGGTGGGGAGCGCCACGCCGAGGGAGTGACCGACGGCCACCGACAGAAGGTGCACGACGGTGGTGGCGAGGGTGATGCCGCCGATGACGACCCACCAGCGGTACTTGAGAGCGAACGTCATCGCCATGAGCTGGGACTTGTCACCGAGCTCGGCGACGAAGATGACGCCGAAGCTGAGCAGCAGGGCGGCGAGCACTGGAACCTCCGTGGGCAGGCGCGTCGGCCTCCGCGAGGGGAGAATCGGCCGGCGCTCGGTGCCGGGGTGCGGCACCGTACGGTCATCGGACCGAAGGTCTCGCCCACCCGCCGATCGGCCGGTTCGCCGAGCCGGGAGCGGCCCGTAGTGCACCGCGCCAGTATGTCGACTCGACGATTGGGGGCTACTCCCCTTCGCTGCTCACCACGCTAAAGTGCTGGTCAGGAGTGTGCAACTTCCGAAATCGCAGTTCGGTGGGCCGAAGAAAGTCGTGTCGCAACCCACCGCGCGGCGCTCCGGGGGCCCGTCAGCGGAAGGCGTTCTGCCCGGTCATCGCCTGTCCCAGGATGAGGGTGTGCATCTCCACGGTGCCCTCGTAGGTGAGCACCGACTCGAGGTTGTTCATGTGGCGGATCACCGGATACTCGAGCGAGATTCCGTTGGCGCCCAGAATCGTGCGGGACGTGCGGCAGATGTCGAGCGCCTCGCGGACGTTGTTCAGCTTGCCCAGGCTGATTTCTTCGGTGCGCAGGGTGCCCGCGTCCTTGCGACGGCCGAGGTGCAGCGCGAGCAGCAACCCCTTCGTCAGCTCGAGGTTCATGTCCACCAGCTTCTGCTGGGTCAGCTGGAACCCGGAGAGGGGCCGGCCGAACTGGGTGCGCTCGGAGGCGTAGCTCAGCGCGGCCTGCAGGGACGATCGCGCCGCGCCGAGCGAGCCCCAGACGATGCCGTACCGCGCTTCGTTCAGCGCGCCCAGCGGAGCCTTGAGTCCGCGCGCCTCCGGCAGGACCGCCGACGCGGGAAGCCGCACTCCCTCGAGCACGAGTTCACTGGTCACCGACGCGCGTAGCGACATCTTGTGTTCGATGCGCGGGGCGGAGAAGCCCGGCGTCGACGTCGGGACGACGAAGCCGTTCACGCCGTCCTCGGTTTTCGCCCACACCACGGCCACGTCCGCGACGCTGCCGTTGGTGATCCACATCTTGCGTCCGTCGAGAATCCAGTCGTCCCCGTCCCGACGTGCGCGGGTCAGCATCGACGACGGGTCCGATCCGGCGTCGGGCTCGGTGAGGCCGAAGCAGCCGAGGGCCTCGCCGGCGGCCATCCGCGGGAGCCATTCCGTCTTCTGTTCCTCGGAGCCGTACTTCCAGATCGAGTACATCGCGAGCGAGCCCTGGACCGAGACCAGGGACCGCAGCCCCGAGTCGGTCGCTTCCAGTTCGAGGCACGCGAGCCCGTACTCCGTCGCGCTCATCCCGGCGCAGCCGTACCCCGTGAGGTGCATGCCGAGGACGCCGAGCGCGCCGAGTTCCTTCGCCAGTCCGCGGATGTCGTCGATCTCCCCGCGTTCGAACCAGTCGCCGACGTAGGGCTCGACCCGGCGTTCGCAGAGTGCGCGCACCGAGTCGCGCACCGCCTTCTCGTCGGCCGAGAGCAGGTCGTCGATCCCGGCGAGGTCGAGGGCGGAGCGGGTGTCGGTCATCGAGGCGGATCCTTCCGGCGGAGGCGTGTGA
Organism: Rhodococcoides corynebacterioides NBRC 14404; assembly: GCF_001894765.1. Lineage (GTDB taxonomy): Bacteria > Actinomycetota > Actinomycetes > Mycobacteriales > Mycobacteriaceae > Rhodococcoides > Rhodococcoides corynebacterioides. The sequence continues at coordinate 23,496 of NZ_BCWV01000010.1, read as the reverse complement.
CCTCGACTGTATCCGTCGTGTCCGACCGGCTCAGGCGGCGAGCAGCATCGCGAGGACGGCGGTGTCGGGATCGCTGCCGGGATCGAGCCCGACGCGGCTGATCAGCGAGGTCACGGTGCCGTCGGCCTCCGCTTCGACCCACGCCGCGCGGTGGTCGAGCCCGAGGTGCGGCAGGCCGGGCAGCAGTACGCAGCCGGAGGCGGCGCCGGCGCATTCGGGCAGCGTGGGCATGGTTTCCGACGGCGGGTGCAGCATCATCAGCGCGGCGGGCGAGTGGTGGGCGAATCGCTCCGGGGTGACCGCGGCGTCGCCGACCACCGGGCCCTCGGCGACGACGAGGCCCACCGTGCCCTCGGCGGGATCGTCGGGCAGTTCTTCTCGCACACCGAAGACCGTGGTGGTGCCGAGCAGGCCGGGTGTCGACGCCACCCGCACGGTGAAGGCGAGCAGTTGCGCCCATTCCTTGGTGGTGTCGGGCCATCGGCCCGAGACCACGAAGCCGCGCAGCGTGCCGCCGGCCTGGAACGGCGCGACGGCGATGGGTCCGCGATGTACGTCCATGACTGCACCTCCGGTCCGGGGAACGCAGAACACCACGCGTCCCATCTGGCACACAAGAGGGATCGAGTGCCAGGCTCGAACCGTCGACTCCCGGACCGTCGACCCCCGGACGCGAGAACGCCGCCTCCGCGAGTGCGGAGACGGCGTTCCGAGTGACCGTCGACGGGGGGCGATCAGGGGAAGATCAGGCCCGAGGTCTGCGAGGTGGCGGCGGCGAAGCGCTGCTGGACGTCGGCCCAGTTGACGACGTTCCAGAACGCTTTCACGTAGTCGGCCTTGACGTTCTTGTACTGCAGGTAGAAGGCGTGCTCCCACATGTCGACCTGCAGCAGCGGGATGATGCCGAGCGGCACGTTGGCCTGCTGGTCGTACAGCTGGAAGGTGAGCAGCTTCTTGCCCAGGGTGTCCCAGCCGAGGACGGCCCAGCCGGAGCCCTGCAGGCCGTTGGCGGCCGCGGTGAACTGCGCGCGGAACTTGTCGAACGACCCGAACTGGTCGTCGATGGCCGCGGCGAGCTCGCCCTCGGGCTTGTCGCCACCGTTGGGGGAGAGGTTCTTCCACCAGATGGAGTGGTTCACGTGGCCGCCGAGGTGGAAGGCCAGGTTCTTCTCGAGCAGGAAGATCGAGCCGTGGTCTTCCTTGTCCCGCGCGTCCGCCAGCTTCTCGAGGGCAGTGTTCACCCCGGCGACATAGGTGGCGTGGTGCTTCGAGTGATGCAGCTCGTTGATCTCACCCGAGATGTGGGGCTCGAGAGCGGCGTAGTCGTAGTCGAGGTCGGGCAATGTGTACTCGGACACGAATGTTCCCTTCTCCTGCTGTCCGTCGACTCGCACGTCGGAGCCGACAGTGGGTTTCGGCCCGTCGGTCGGACGGACCCGTCGGGGTCTGGCCTACCCGGACCCCGTCATTCGTACACCTCGCGTCGGCCCGCGCACTCGACGGCCCGATACCAGATGGCTCCGTCGATCGCCGCCGAATTCGACCGACAGCTGAACGGAACCTTACGATCGGGTGCTATGCCTCCCGCCCGCGACTCCGACGCGGTGGCCGCCCCCGCGCGCGCCGCCGGTCTGCGCAGCGTGCGGTTTCCCGGCCTGAACGTGCTGCGCGCGGTCGCGGTCCTGGCCGTCGTGTACTCCCACATCTCGTACTACCTGGTCGACGACGTGGGCGGGACCTGGTGGGTCATCGACGCGGTCACCGCGACGCTGATCGACGTCGGCGGGCTCAATCACCACCTCTCGTTCGTCGGGGTGGCGTTCTTCATGATGCTGACCGGCCTGGTGTCGACGGCGTCGGTGGCGCGCCACTCGCCTCGCTCGTTCCTGGTGGGTCGCGCCGCGCGGTTGCTGCCGGTGTTCTGGTTGTCGATCCTCGCGGCCGTCATCCTGGTCCGACTCGGGGTGAACGGCATGTTCTCCCAGACCGTCGGAATCAGCAATGCCGAAGCCGCGATGAGCTTCGTGCTCGGCGGGTTCTTCCTGCGTCCCGAGGTCGTGGTCCTCGGCGTGACCTGGACGCTGATCGTGCAGTTCGTGTTCTACGGCTACGCGGTCGCGCTGCGTCGCCTCCTGACGACGCGACCGGTTCTGGTTCCGACCCTCGGTGCCGCGCTGTGCTGGCTCGTCCTGCTGTACACGGACCTGGTGCCGTACGACTGGACGATTCCGATGGTCGACAAGGTCGCCGCGACGCTGCCGACGGTCTTCCTGGGTCAGATCGCGTACTTCGCGTTCGTACGGATCGCGTCGTGGCGCGTCCTCGTCGGCGCGGCGCTGGCGCAGTTCGCCGTCATCCAGTTCGCAATGACGGTCGACGCGTTCCACGTCGGTCAGCGCGGGCACCTGTGGACGGTGTTGGTGTTGATCGCTGCCGTCGTCCTCGTCGCGCCGACCGACACCGCGTTCGGCCGCAGCCGCGTCGTGCACTGGCTGGCGACGCGCAGCTACACCATCTATCTGGTGCACACTCTGGTGCTCTACCGCATCTACCAGTGGGTGGAGCCGCACCTCGGCCCCACCGCCGCCGTCGCTGTCTTCGCGCTCGTCGTCGGCATCCTGTCGGACCTGGTGTACCGCTATGTCGAGACGCCGGCGTCGGCGTGGATCGCGAAGCGTTTCGCCGGTAGCGGGTCTCCGGGGGCGGACCCGAAGGTCACCCCACCTGCGGCATGACCTGCTCCGCCACCAGCGCCAGGTGGTCGAGGTCGTGCAGGTCGAGCACCTGCAGGTAGACACGGGTCGAGCCGAGTTCGGCGAATCGGCCGAGGGTGTCCACGACCTGGCTGGGCGATCCGGCCGCGCCGTTTCGGATCACCTCGTCGACCTCACGCCCGATCGCCCCGGCCCGTCGGGCCACCTCGGCATCGGACGACCCGCAGCACAGGACGAGGGCGTTGGACCAGGTCATCGACGACGGGTCGCGCCCGGCCTCGGTACAGGCCGCCCGCACGCGGTCGAACTGCGTCGCGGTGGTCTCGGCGTCGGCGAAGGGCAGGTTGAACTCGGTGGCGTACCGCGCGGCCAGCGCCGGCGTCCGCTTCTTGCCGCCGCCGCCGATGACGATCGGCACCGAGTCCTGCGCGGGCTTCGGCAGTCCGGGCGACCCGGTGACCGAGAAGTGGTGGCCCTGGTGGTCGAAGGTCTCGCCCTCGGGCGTGGCCCACATGCCGGTCACGATGGCCAAGGTGTCCTCGAACCGATCGAATCGCTCGCCGACCGGCGGGAACGGAATGGCCCCTGCCGCATGCTCCTCGGCGTACCAGCCGGCGCCGAGCCCGAGTTCGACGCGGCCACCGCTCATCGCGTCGACCTGCGCGACGGACACCGCGAGGGGGCCGGGATAGCGGAAGGTCGCCGAGGTGACCAGCGTCCCCAGGCGGATGGTCGACGTCTCGCGCGCCAGCCCGGCGAGGGTGACCCAGGCGTCCGTCGGACCGGGCCGGCCGTCGACGTTCATCGGGAGGTAGTGGTCCGACCGGAAGAACGCGTCGAAACCGAGGTCTTCCGACGCGCGGGCGACCCGGAGGAGGTCGTCGTACGTCGCGCCCTGCTGCGGTTCGGTGAAGATGCGGAGATCCATGCCTCGACTTTAGAGACGTCGGGGTTGGACGGTGCACGATGCGCCGGCGCTCTCCCTCGTCCGAAATCCAACTCGGAACGGGTTTCCGGTCGGTTTCTGTGGATGTTTCTGTGGACAGTGTGGATAACTCGGCGCTCCGGCCGGTCGTGCGGTCCGAGGTCCGACGGACCGTGGCACCGCGTGGGCGGTCGTGACAGGATCGACGGTGTGAGCCAGGGGTTCGGTCCGTCCATTCCGTCCGTGTCGGTCGCCGAGGTGCCCGAGCGTGCCGAGGCCACCTTGCTCGACGTCCGGGAGGACGACGAGTGGCAACAGGGCCACGCCCCCGGCGCCGTGCACGTTCCGATGGGCGACGTGCCGTCGCGGCTCGCCGAGATCAGCGTCGACGGCGAGTTGTACGTCGTGTGTCGCCAGGGCGGGCGATCGGCGCGCGTCGTCGAGTACCTGCAGCACGCGGGCATCGACGCCGTCAACGTCGACGGCGGCATGGTGGCCTGGCAGCAGGCCGGACTGCCGGTGGTCGACGACGCCGGCCGACCCGCCACCGTCTACTGATTCCGGGACACGTGGGCCCGATGATCTACTTCCAGATCTGCGCGCGGTGCCGCCACCGCATCGACGTCGGCACTCGACCGCTGCAGTGGTGCCCGCGATGCCGAGGCGTCCTGCTCTCCCCGGTTCCCGTCGGCGCCTCGCCCGGCGCGGTCCGTCGGAACTTCCGCTGGGTGGCCACCCGGCCGGGTGGTCGACGTCCGGCCCGCCGCGTCGCGCCGCCCGGTCCCACTCCGTCGTACGCCGAGATCCCGCGCTGGGGGCTGCCCACCGAGGTGCCGCCGCCCGTGGAAGTGCCGAACAGGGCGGACCGCCTGGCCGACCGCGCGCCGCGACTTCTCGGAGCCGCTGCCGTGCTCTTCGCCGCCGCGGCGGTCGCCGAGTTCTGCCGATACGGTGTGCTGCTCGTCAACCGCCACCGCCTGATCGAGCCCGTGGTGCTCGCGCTCTCCGATGCCGCCGTCTGGTGTCTCGCCGTGTTCGCGACCGGTGTCGGCATCGCCGCAGCCGTGGCGTCGGTCGGCTGGCTGCGTCGGGCCCGGACCGATGCGTACGCCGCGGTCGGCGCCGCCGATCCCCGTCGTTCCCGGACCCTGTACGCCGGCTCCCTCGTTCCGGTCGTCAACCTCGTGATGCCGGGTGTCTTCCTCACCGAACTCGCCCGCGTGTCGCGTCACGGGCCGAGGCTGGGTCCGATCGTTCCGTGGTGGTGGACGGTGTGGATCGCCAACTGGGCCATGCTGGCGATCGCCACCGCCTTCCGCTTCGGCGACGGTATCCAGGCGCAGGCGAACGGCGTCGTCGCCGCGGCTCTGACCGACGTCGTCGCCGCCGGACTCGCCGCGATCACGCTCGCGGTGATGCGACGGGCCGAGGACCGCACGACGCGGGGGGATCGGCGCGTGCCGACCCGCTGGGTCGTCGCACCGCCGTCGTCGGTCGAGGAGCCGGTGGACGCGGGAGCGGTCCGATGAGCCTGGCGCCGCTGGTCGTGGCGCATCGCGGAGCGTCGGGCATGCGGCCGGAACACACGCTCGTCGCCTACGAACAGGCGCTGCGCGAGGGTGCCGACGGCGTGGAGTGCGACGTGCGTCTGACTCGCGACGGGCGCGTCGTCTGTGTGCACGACCGCCGCATCGATCGCACGTCCAGCGGGTCGGGCGTCGTCAGCACACTGACCTACGAGGCGATGGCGGGCCACGACTACGGCACCGCGGACGATCCGGCGAACGTCCTGCTGTTCTCGGATCTGTTGGATCTGGTGCTGCAGTGGAAGGCCAAGCCGGCGCGGATCTTCGTCGAGACGAAGCACCCGGTGCGCTACGGCGGACTCATCGAGAACGCGGTGCTGGCGGAACTGCACCGGTTCGGCATCGGCCGCCCGCCGTCGGCGTCGTTGTCGCGGGCGGTGGTCATGTCCTTCGCGCCGACGGCGGTGTGGCGCGTTCGCCGTGCGGCCCCGATGCTGCCGACGGTGTTGTTGGGCAACGCGTCTCGCTACATCGGCGGCGGTGCGGCGACCACCGTGGGGGCGACGGCGATCGGTCCGTCGATTCGCACCCTCCGCGAGCGGCCCGCCTTGGTCGACCGCGCGGCCGCGGCGGGTCGGGCCACCTACTGCTGGACGGTCAACACCGCCGAGGACGCGCACCTGTGCCAGGACCTGGGGGTGCGGTGGATCGCGACCGATCATCCCGGCCAGGTGTTGGCCTGGCTCGACGAGAGCCCGGTGCCTCGCCTCCGGTGACCCGGAGACACGGTAGGTTCAGCGGTCGTGGGCAAGAGCAAGCGGAACAGTGGACCGAAGCCGAACAGCCGTCGCGCGGAACTGACGGCGCAGCGCCGGGCCGAGCGGGAGGCGCTGGCGGCGACGCCGACGCGGCCGTTCGAGGGACTGGCGTTCGAGTGCGACCTGGTGGCGATGCGCGAGTTCGTCGCCTCGGCCACCGCGCCGCTGCCGCTGACCGACGGCGACCGGCCCACCACGATCGCCACGGTGCTGCCCGGCGCCGTCGGCGCACTGGTCCGCGACGACGAGGCGCGCCACGCCTTCGTCGCGATGCAGGTGCAGACGTTTTCCGTCGACCTGTCGGCGGACGTCGCCGCGTCGGTGGAGTGGACACGCACGGCCGAGCCGGGCACGTCCCTGCCGGCGTCGTCGCCGAGCGAGGAGACCCCGGCGCTCCGTGATCTGGTGGTCGCCGACACGCCGCTCGAGATCACCGTCCACAAGGACTTCTCCTGGTGGGTTCCCGAGGGCGTCGAACCCGACGCCGAGGTGGCCGCCACCATCGAACGCGCGAACGGCGCGATCCTGCCGTCGGCGCGGTTGTCGGCCGACGGGGTGTCCGCCGCCTGGTGGGTCGACGCGGGCGACAAGGCCCACATCCGCTGGGTCCGACCCGAGGACGAGGACGCCCTGATGATCGCCCTCGCGCGGTTGTCGGCCCGCGGGGACCTGCACGTCGGTGAGGGCTCGCGGTTCGCGGGATCGTTCCGCACCCACGGCCTCCTGGTGCCCGTGTTCGACCTCGATCCGGAGCGTCATCCCGACGAGTGGGCCGAGGCCACCGCCGAACTCGGACGCCGTCTCGACGAGACCCTCGCCGACACCTCCGACCTCACGCCCGATCAGCGACGCGCCCGCGACGGCCTGCGCAGCCGGCAGGTCACCCTCCGCTGAGCAGGTCCGGGGGCAGCGGCTGATCCTGTGCGATCAGGTCGAAGAACCGGCTCGCCCGCTCGCGGTCGGTGAGCACCACGTTCCCCGAGCCGTCGACGTCCTCGAACCCGGCGATGGGAATCGTCGTGGTCACCGTCTCGCCGCGCAGCGCCCAGCCCAGCGACGCGAGGTTCCAGATGTGGTCGCCCTCGTCCACCTGCAGTGACGACACCAGGGCCCGCGTCAGCGGTACCAGGCGGAACGGGTTGAGGAACGTCGTCGGGCTCGTCGCCTTCGACAGCAGCGACGACAAGAACAGCCGCTGGTTGTTCATCCGGTCGAGGTCGCCGAGCGGGGTGGCGCGGGTGCGCACGAAGCCGAGGGCCTGCGCCCCGGTCAGTTCCTGACAGCCCGCGGACACGGTGAGACCCGCGAGGGGATCGTCGATGTCGTACGGCACGCAGAGGTCGACGCCGCCCAGGCCGTCGACCATGTCGGCGAACCCGCCGAAGCCGACCTCGGCGTAGTGGTCGATGCGCAGGCCCGTGACCTCCTCGACCGTACGCGTCAGCAATGGTGCGCCACCGAGGGAGAACGACGCGTTGAGCTTGTCGCTGCCGTAGCCGGGGATCGGCACGTACCAGTCGCGGGGGAGCGAGACCATGGTGGTCGGTCCCGACGACGGCACGTGGATCAGGAGGATCGTGTCGGTGCGCCCGGTTCCGATGTCGCCGCCGGTGGCCAGTTGCGCCTCCTGCTCCGGGGTCAGGCCGGTGCGGCTGTCCGAACCCACGAGCAGCCAGGTGGTGCCGGGCGTCGCGGCCGGTCGGCCGTCGTAGTTCGCGAGGGCGGGCACGCGGTTCAACGACGTGTCGGCCCAGATCAGGCCGCCGAGCAGCAGCACGACGACGAGTCCGAGCGCCAGACCGATGCGTCGTCCCCAGCGTGGTCGACGACGGGCCCGTGGCGGGGGACCGACCGGTGCGGGCGGCGCTGGTCGACGCGGGGGTGGCGGGGGACGCCGGTCGTCACGGTAACCATCGTCGCGGGGTCGGTCGGTGCTCCGGTACCGGTCGTCGCGGCGCGAGTCGGGAACTGCCGACCAGGCGCGCGGGTCCCGCTGCGGGGGTGGCGGGGCCTGGCGGGGCGGTTGACGCGGAGGTTGCCGTGGAGTCCAGTCCGGGGGCGTTCCGGAGCGCCGTCGAACCACGGGCGGCTCCTCCGACCGCGACCGGCGAGGGTCGGGTGGGGGCCGCCGCCGAGGGTCGTACGGAGGCTGCTGACTCACGACGCGACTCTAGCCGGGAAGCCAGGACAGATGGCCGCGCAGCGCGGAGTACCCCACGAAGGCGACGATGTCGATCAGCGCGTGCGCGACGACGAGCGGCCACAGCCGGGTGGTGCGCTGGTAGTACCGACCGAAGATCAGGCCCATGACCACGTTGCCCAGTCCGGCGCCGAACCCCTGGTAGAGGTGGTAGCTGCCGCGCAGCAGGGCCGAGGCCACCAGGGAGCGGTTGTCGCTCCACCCCAGCGCGCGGAGCCGGGAGAGCAGCCACGCCACGACCAGCACTTCCTCGGCGACCGAGTTCGCGATCGCCGAGAGAGTGAGGGTGACCGGCCGCCACCAGACGTCGTTCAGGGTGCTCGGCTGGACGGTGACGTTGAGGTCCAGGGCGACGGCGGCGAGGTAGAACAGCAGCCCGGGAACGCCGATGAGCGCGGCGAGCCCGACACCGTGCAGCACGTCGGGTCGCAGTCGGGCGCGGGCGAATCCGATCGCTCGCGGCCCGAGTCCACTGCGCCACAGGAAGTAGAGCCCGAGCCCGCCCCACGCGAGAAGCCGCAGCACCGACAGCAGCTGACGCAAGAAGTCGATGGGGCCCAGGGCGGACTGCGGCACGTTGATCGCAACGCTCTGATCCGACAGCGCGCCGGCTTCGAGGGCGCTCTCGACGAGCGAGAGGATCGACGACAGTCCGCTCAACCCGAACGTGACGAGCAGGACGACGGCGATCTCCCACCGGATCGCGCGGGGCGAGTTCGGATCCGGTGGGCGGGTGGTCACCGGATCGATTGTGCAGCAGTCAGCTGCCGTCGCGAGCGCGCAGTCCGTTCATGAACGGGCACCCGACGAGGATGCGCAGGGCGCGGCTCAGTTCCGTGCTGTCCGCCACGGGCTGCGGGAACGGCACCCGCACGTCGTGGTCGCCGGTCTCGCTCTCGATCCGCAGTCCGATGCCGAAGCGGTCGATGCTCAGCGGTCGCGGACGTCCGACGCGCAACGACGGCGGCAGGCGCCGGGCGATGGCCGCGATCATGTCGGCGTGGTCGGTGTCGAGGTGACGGAGCCAGTCCTCCTCGATCTCCCAGAACGGATCGGGGTCGGCCCGCAGCAGGTCCCGGACCGGGACCGGCTCCGCGCCGGTGGAGTCGGCCGCGACCACGGAGTCGAGGATCAGCCGGAGCAGCACACCCCCGTGCCCGACGTCGAGCAGGCCGGGATGCGGGAACTGCGACGCGACGGCGGCCGCCACCGAGCGCTCCGCCGTGTCCGGGACGCGGCGCAGCTCGCCCCGCAGCCAGACCAGCGACCGCACGCGTTCGCCCAGCTCGAGCGGGGCATGGTCGGTGAGTTCGAGGACGGCCGGGATGCCGGCGCGACCGGCCTGGAAGGCGAGGGCACCGACGGTGCTGTCGGCGGGGACCACGACGACCACCTCGCCGGGCTCGCGCAGGAAGTGCATCGAGGTGGCGACGGGGGCGCTGCCCTCGACGGCCAGGACCGACGTGTCGGTGCGCAGACAGACGCTGCGCACCCGCTCGGCGGTCGACGGTGCGGTGGCGGTGGTGGTGGCGCCGGCCATCTCGGTTCCCCCCTCGGTGTGAAAAAGCGGTTGGAATTAGGTAAGGGTAAGCTAACCAGTACGACCGAAGTTGTGCAACAGAGAGCGGAACTAGACTTCGGCGGTGCCCTCGGTCCCTCTCGTGCTGTCCGGGCCGCGTCCACGACGCGATCCGCGCGCCCTGCTCACCGGTCTGCTCGTCGCTCGGGAGTCCGAGATCGCGGACCCCGTGCCGGACCACCCATGGATCGGCGGCACGTCCGTTCGGGCGAGCAGTGTGCTCGCCGAGGTCGAGTCGGCGGCACTCGAACCCGGCGCCGGCGGGATCGTCCGCCTCGATGTCGAGCTGCCCGAGCCCGCGCCCGTCGCGCGCGCGTTTCGGATCGACGTCCCCCGCGAGCACCTCGAGGACGCGCTCGCCCTGACGCTGCCGGCCCCGCTGATCGTGCGTTGCACCGGCGGTGACGTGGTCGAGGTCGCGCAGGCGGTCGATGCGGCCGGTCACCATGGCGTCGTCGACGTCACCGCCCTGGAGGACGCCGCACCCGGCGGCGCGGCGGACCGCGCGGCCGACGCCCTGTCCCTCGCCGCCCACGGCGCGCACGGGGTCTACGTGATCGCCGAGACCGCCGACCAGGTGATCGCGGCCCTCGCCGGCGTCGTGGCGTCGTTGCGTGGCGACGACGTGCGGGACGCCCTCGCCACCCCGGACGTTCCGGCCCTGTTGCGTCTGCATCCCGACGCCGTGGAGGCCACGCGATCGGTGCTCCTCGGGGTCGAGGTGCCGCACCCGGCCGCGGTGATCGCCGACCTCGCACGCCGTGTCCCCGAGTGGGCCGACGCGGGAACGGGCCGCGGGGGCGGCGGGCTCGAGTAGCCTGGCGGCGTGCGTATCGCCTATTTCGGCCCGTCGGGAACCTTCACCGAGATGGCCCTCGCCAAACTGGAATCCGACGGTGTCGTCGGCCCCGGCGTCGAGCGGGTGTCGGCCTCGAGCCCGCCCGCGACGCTGGAGGCCGTGCGCCGCGGCGAGGTGGACGGCGCCGTCGTCCCCATCGAGAATTCCGTGCAGGGGTCGGTGCCGCCCACCCTCGACGCACTCGCCATCGGGGATCGGTTGCAGATCGTGGCGGAGACCGAACTCGACGTCGCGTTCACCATTCTCGGTCGCCCGGGGATCGAGCTGGACGCGGTCCGCACCGTGCGGGCCTACCCTCATGCCGCGGCGCAGGTGCAGAGCTGGATCGAGCGCGAGATGCCCGAGGCGCAGGTGGAGTTCGCCGCCTCGAATGCCGCTGCGGCCGAGGACGTTGCGGCGGGACTGGCCGACGCGGCGGTCTCCACCGGACTCGCCGGAGAACGTTTCGGACTGCCGGTGCTCGCGGACGGCGTCGCGGACGTCGGCAACGCCCGGACTCGCTTCGTCCTGGTCACTCGCCCGTGCCCACCCCCGGCGCGGACGGGGTCGGACCGCACGGCCGTGGTCCTCACGCCGGACAATCGACCCGGCACGTTGGTGGCGGCGCTCGGCGTCTTCGCGACGCGCGGCATCGACCTGACGTTCATCGAATCGCGGCCGCTCCGAACACAGTTCGGGACCTACCGGTTCTATCTGGACTGCGTCGGACATCTGGACGACGTGGCGGTGGCCGACGCCCTCCGGGTGTTGCACGAGCAGATGGACACGCGGTTCCTCGGCTCCTGGCCCAGTCACCACGTTTCCGCATCCTCCGGCTCGGTCGCCGGGGAGGACAGCGCGCGCTGGCTCGAGGCCATCCGTCGGGGCGAAGGCACGTCGTGACGGCTCGACTCGTTCTGGTGCGGCACGGTCAGACGCATTCCAACGTCGCCCGTCGGCTCGACACCCGCCCACCCGGGGCGGAGCTCACCGAGCTCGGTCACCGGCAGGCCCGCGATTACGCTGCGGCGCTGACGAATTCACCGACCGTCGTGGTGTCGTCGGTGGCGGTGCGGGCCCGGCAGACCGCGGCGCACATCGCAGAGATCACCGGCGCACCGCACCTCGTGCGCGACGGCCTGCAGGAGACGAACGTCGGTGAGCTCGAGGACCGGACCGGCGACGAGGACCACGCCCGCTTCACCGAGGTGTATCAGCGGTGGCTGCACGGCGACACCGGCGCTCGCATTCCGGGCGGCGAGTCCGCCGACGAGGTGCTCGCCCGGTACGTCCCGGTGCTCGAGGATCTGCGCCGGGAGTACCTGACCGACGACGACGCTTCCGTGCACGTCGTGAGCCACGGCGCGGCGATCCGTCTTGTCACGGCCGCGGTGTCGGACGTCGATGCGGATTTCGCCGCCGACAACCACCTGGACAACACCGGGTCGATCGAGTTGTGCCCCCGCGTCGACGGGACGTGGGAGTGCGTGCGGTGGGGCGGCTTCACACCCCCGTTCGACGCGAAAGGCAGTCGCATACCGGACGATCCGATGGGATAGCGCGGGGTCACGGGGGCCGAGCCTCGCCGATCACGGGCGGCACGGCCGACAGGCCGTCCCGACCGTCGAGGATGGTCGGTCGGCCGGGCCGGTCGAGCCGGTCCGGCGTGGAGTCCTCCTCGGTCGGCCGCATCGCCGTCGGCACGGTGCCGAACGGTGCGCGGTGGCCGGGATGGTCGGCCCCCGCGAGACCGTCGTCCGCGGGTCCCCCGCCGCCGAGCTCGGTGACACGACCCGCCGTTCCGTCCCCCCTCCACGGACTCGGCCGGAACTCCCCGAGCCCGACGACACCCCGGCCTGCCGGAGCCGTGACGGCCGACCCGCCACCGGCGCCGATCGGACCGGGGAAGGGCGCCCCGCCGCCGAGCCCGCCGCTCCCGACGCCACTGAGCGCGCCGCTCCCGACGCCGCCACTGCCGAGACCGGGACGATCACCGAATCCCCCGAGGGCCGCCTGTCCCACCTGCTGGCCGGTCTGCCCCCCGCTCTGCACCGCGGACGTCGCGGCGCGAGTCAGCGCCGGCTCCTCGCCGCGGTCGGTCGGCGACGCCCGGTGGGCGGTGGAGTCGGACGGTTCGGACTCGGGTGCTGCCTCGCCGTCGTCGCCTCGGGCGGTCGATCCCGGAGTCGCGTCACGTCCGGCATCCGCGAGCCACGGTGGTACCGCGGTCACGGAGGTCGGCGCGACGCCCGGCGCCCCGGACGTGACCGGCGGCGGTGGGTCGAACACCTCGGGCGCCGCGAGCGTCGCCGTCGCCGCCTCGTAGGCCTCCATCACGGCGGCGGCGCGGAGGTCGAGGGCGAGCCGCGCTGCGTCGGCGGCCTGCGCGGCACCGGTGACCGCGCCGCCGGCGGCGTAGGCCGCAGCTCTCGTGCCCTCCACCGCCGCGATCTCGACGGGTGTCGGCATCACCAGGCGCGCCGCGGAGACGGCGGCGGCATGGGCACCTGCGCGCGTGGCCGTCACCGCGCAGCGATCGGCGACGACGGTCGCCCAGCCGGCCGTGGCCGCCAGACCACCCGTCGCGGCGTCCGCGGCGACACCGTCCCATGCCGCGCCCAGCGCGAGCCCGACACGCGAGAGTGTGGCGGCCACGTCCGCGAACGCGCCGGCGGCGCCGGACCAGGCCGTGGCGGCCGCCGTCGCGGGAACCGGGCCCGGACCGGCGAGCAACGCCGCCGAATTGACGGCCGCGGTGCGGGGCAGCCACACCACGCCGGTGGGACCGGCGGTCATCGCGGTCCCCCGCCCGTGAGCGCGGCACCGAAGCCCGCATCCGTCGCCCGATATGCCTCCGCCTGCACCCGCAGTGCCGTTGCGGTGCGGTGCAGTTCGGCCGCGCAGGCCGCGGCCACGGCGGTGACCGACTCGGCCGCGGACCAGAAGTGGTGGGCGGCGAGCACCGAGACCTCCTCGGCGCCGGCCGGGACGGGCCGGAGCGCGGGGTCCACGCCGGCCATCGCTCCGCCGAGCCGCGACGCCGCGGCGTTCAGGTCGGCGGCGGCGGCGAGCAAGGCGGCGGGGTCGACTATCACGTGACTGGCCACGACATGTCTCCGTTCCCCGGTCGACGGACTCCGGCGAACCGGGGCGTCGACGCGGCGGGTTGGCGGACGAGCAGAGGGACGTCGTGGTTGGACGCACGCGACGTCTCGTCGGTTCCCCGCAGGTCGGACCGGGTTCGATCGGGGTCGTGGGCCGGACGCGACGCTCAGCCGAAGCCGAGCTCGTGCAACCGCTCGTCGTCGATGCCGAAGTGGTGGCCGATCTCGTGGGCGACGGTCACCGCGATCTCGCGCCGCGCGTCGTCCTCGTCCTCGGCGAGGTCAAGAATCGGCAGCCGGTAGATGTGGATGACGTCGGGAAGGTGTCCGCTGTACTCGAATCGCTCGGTCAGGGCGACGCCTTCGTACAACCCCAGCAGGTCCTCGGTGGGGTGCTCGTCCTCCACCAGCACCACGACGTTGTCCAACCGCGACATCAGTTCGTCGGGCAGGGAGTCCAGGGCGTCGTTCACCGCCTCGTCGAACTCGGCGTCGGTCATCGAGACCGGCACGTCAGGCTCCGGGCAACGGTGCCGCACCGGGAAGCGGCGTGGGCAGACTGCGGCCGTCCGGCACGGGCGGCGGGGGCACGGGTGCCACACCGTCGATGGTGATGTCGCCCTTCGCGGAGCCGACGATGGCCGCGAAACCACCGGATTCGACTTCCTTGCCCACCGAGCAGCTCACCCGACGACTGCCCGCCATCCAGCTCGATGCGTCCACGTTGTCCCAGAACAGGGTCAGGGTCTTGTCGCGCAGGACGTCGGGCCCGCCGAGATACGCCTCGGCGGCCTGAGTGCAGGTGGGCTCGAGGTAGCGGTCCTGATCGTCGACGGACGGCAGTCCGCCGGGGAACTGCGCCCCGAGATCGACCACCGAGACCACCTCGAAGGCATGCGCGGTCCCGCAGTCGACGGGATCGGTGGGCACACCCGACTCGACGCCCACGCAGGTCCCCGCGTCCCACACCGTCGACTGGTCCTGGTCGGCGACGCGCCCGACCATCTCCTGCAGCGCGCTGGTGGCGCCGGTCTGCTGGATACCGCAGCGGATGGAGCGTTCACCGTTGGCCCACCCGGCCTGGCTGGGGAACATCAGGCCCACGGAGTAGCGGCCGGTCGGATCGAAACGCCCACCGGTGTAGTCCTGGACCGCGGCGACGCAGTGCTCGTCGCGCAGCGCCGCGAAGCGTGTCGCGTCGGGGTACGGCGACCCGGTCGCGAACTCGGCGACGGGGAACGCCGCCAGGTTCACCGTCCGCGCCACCTCGAATCGGTGCGGTTCCGCGCAGGACACCTCGGCCAGGTCCTGGCGATCGGTGTCCGGGTCGTCCGTCGGGGTCCACTGCAGGCAGTCGCCGGCGTCGGAGGAGTCGAAGGACACCGTGCCCGCCGACGACCCCGCCGCCGTCGGCGCGGGCAGGTTCTCGCTCCGATCGAAGCCACCGGAGACGCCGATGGTCACGGCCGCCGCACCCACGGCGCCGATCGCGACCAGGGCCAGCAGTCGTCGTGCCTTGGCGGCCTGCACGGTGCGGCGGGACGGGCCTGCGTCCGGAGAGTCGGTGGCCGGGGAGTCGGCGTTCGAAGAATCAGCCGTCGGCACCTCGGTGGTCGGGGCGTCGGTCGTCGGCGATGCGGTCGTCGGCACTGCAATCGTCGCGGCCTCGCTGCTCACGGCCTCCGACTCCACCGTCGGCTCGGACCCTGCTGTCGACTCGGACGACCCCGTCGACGGGGTCGCGGGGTCGCCGGACTGCGGAGACGAGGGGTCGTCGGGCTTCGGAGACATCGGGACCATCATGCCTGCAGGTAGGTTCCGGCGGTATGAGTGGTGCGAATCCCGGGGAACCGGACTCTCCGGGGGCCGCGATCCCGGCCGACGTCACGGATCTGGCGACGCGGGTGTTCGACATGGCACGCGCGGGTGAGGCGACCACCCTCGCCGCGTACGTCGACGCCGGCGTGCCCGTCGACCTGACGAACGACTCCGGGGACACCCTGCTCATGCTCGCCGCCTACCACGGCCACCCCGACGCCGTGACCGCGCTGATCCACCGCGGTGCCGACGTCGGGCGCGCGAACGATCGCGGGCAGACGCCCCTCGCCGGGGCCGTCTTCAAGGGCGAGGACGACGTGGTGCGGGCGCTCGTCGACGCCGGCGCCGATCCGCAGGCCGGTCACCCGTCCGCGCTGGACGCCGCCCGGATGTTCGGCCGCGACGACTACCTGGACCTCCTCGGCCGGTCCGGCACCTCCGGCGCAGTAGGCTGACGTCCCGTGATCGACCTCAGAATCGTCCGCGAGGACCCCGACGCCGTCCGACAGTCGCAACGCACCCGTGGCGAGGACCCGTCCCTGGTCGATGCGCTGCTCGAGGCCGACGCGGCCCGTCGCGCCGCCGTCGGAGCGGCCGATGGCCTGCGCGCCGAGCAGAAGGCGCTGGGCAAGCGGATCGGCAAGGCGACGCCGGAGGAGCGCACGGAGTTGCTCGCCGGTGCGTCCGAACTGGCGGATCGGGTGAAGGCCGCCGAGGCCGCCCAGAACGAGGCCGACGCCCGTCTGGACGCCGCCCACCGTGCGCTGTCGAACCTGGTGCAGGACGGCGCACCCGCCGGCGGTGAGCAGGACTTCGTCACCCTGGAGACCGTCGGGGAGCCCACTGCGATCGACAACCCGAAGGACCACCTCGAGCTCGGCGAGGCTCTCGGGCTGATCGACATGGAGCGTGGCGCCAAGGTGTCCGGTGCCCGCTTCTACTTCCTCACCGGTCACGGCGCGCTGCTCCAGCTCGGCATGCTGCAGCTCGCGGCGCAGAAGGCCGTCGCCAACGGATTCACGATGATGATTCCGCCGGTGCTGGTGCGTCCGGAGATCATGGCCGGCACCGGTTTCCTGGGGGCGCACGCGTCGGAGATCTACCACCTCGAGGAGGACGACCTCTACCTCGTCGGTACCTCCGAGGTCCCGCTCGCCGGCTACCACTCGGGGGAGATCCTCGACCTGTCGACCGGGCCGAAGCGGTACGCCGGGTGGTCGTCCTGCTTCCGCCGCGAGGCGGGCAGCTACGGCAAGGACACCCGCGGCATCATCCGGGTGCATCAGTTCGACAAGGTCGAGATGTTCGTCTACTGCCGGCCCGAGGACGCGGACGCCGAACACCAGCGTCTGCTCGCGTGGGAGCGGGAGATGCTCGCCGCGATCGACGTTCCCTACCGCGTGATCGACGTTGCCGGCGGGGACCTCGGCTCCTCGGCCGCGCGCAAGTTCGACTGCGAGGCATGGCTTCCCACGCAGAACACCTACCGCGAACTGACGTCGACCTCGAACTGCACCACCTTCCAGGCCCGACGCCTCGGCGTGCGGTATCGCGACGAGAACGGCAAGCCGCAGGTCGCCGCGACGCTCAACGGCACCCTCGCCACCACCCGCTGGATCTCCGCGATTCTCGAGAACCACCAGCAGCCCGACGGCAGTGTCCGGGTTCCCGAGGCGCTCGTCCCGTTCGTCGGTACGGACGTGCTCCGCCCCGCCTGATCGGCCGTCGAATCCGTCGTCCTGGACGCTGCCAGTACGTGCCTTCGTCGACGGTCTCTGCAGATTGCACCGATGCGCACGCTCCTCGCCTCACACCTTCCCCGTGCGGAGAAGGCGGAAGCGGAGTGCACCGACCTGGTCGGGGATCCGGTGTTGGAGCGCGTTCGGCCGACGGTTCGGCGGGAATGGCTCCGCGTGTCCGCGGACTGCGGCCGTATGCTCGGGCCGTACGTGGCAGCGTTGGGTGAGACGGCCGTCACGAACCCGGTGGTGGCCATGTCCGCTCTGGCCCGGACGGGGTTCTTGAGAACCGACTCCGAGGGGTCGGCGATGCTCGGGGGTTATCGCGACTTGGTGCGGGCAGCGGTGCAGTCGACGCTCGACCGCGACAACCGTGCTCCGATCGCCGGCGAATTCCTCGCAGCCCTGGGCGACTACGCCGACACCTACGACCTCATGGCGGCAGTGAGGATTCCGCTGGACGAGCCGTTCGTCGTGAAGTGTTCCGAGCGGCGGGACCTCCGGCTCGACAGCAGACGCAACACGGGGCACCAGGACCTCGTCATTGCCGATGCGCGGAGCAACCACGTGACGGTGACTGTTCGTGACCCGAACGTGCGGATTTCTCGAGCGGATGCATTCCGCGCCGGGGACAGCGAACTCGCGGTGGGAACGTCGGTCACGCGCCGTAACGACCAATTCGTCGCGTTCTACAGTCACGACCCCAACCGCGACTATCGCGTCCGAGTAGATCTCCGTCTCGCGCTTCTGCGACGCCTCGAATTCGTCCCGTTCTTCGCTTCCGGGTCCGTCGTTCTGTTGTCGTTGGCTCTGATGGCCACGCCCGATCTCGACATCCGAACGTTGGCGCTCCTGGGCGGGCCGGCTGCGCTTGCCGCGTCCGTTCTCGTCGGCCGGGAGCAGTCCACGTTGGGTTCTCGTCTCCGGGTACGCAGCAAGGCGGTTCTCTGCGTGGCGCTCGCGGTTCTCACGGTCACCGTCGTGTTTCTCTATCTGACTCGCATCGCCTGAGCCCCGATGGCCCCATCCGGGCGTATTCTTTTCTTTTCAAGGAGGACCGATGCCCAAGAACACCGGACGTGGAAGCAGGTCGGCGAAGGCGGCCGAGACAGCATCGAGCGGCCGCATACCGGCCGAAGCATTCGCGCAACGCGCTGCGTCCGTAGGGCCGCGAAGCGGCACCCCTCAGCAGGGCGGATTGTTCGGGTTCGGCCGAGGAAAGAAGTAGTTTGCGTCACTCGTCCGGCGCGGGTGGCTCGGTGACCAGCACGTCGTCGGCGGGCAGGGACAGCGCCACCTCCACCATCCGCTCCGGGTAGGACGGATACGCCGGGCGAATCCACACCCGCGTGTCGTCGAGCTGGGTCATCACCATCCGGCGCCATCGCCAATCGTGCTGCGGGCGACGGAGATCGAGTTCGCTCGCCACCGGCAGCGGGGCACGTGCCCAGTAGGGCCGCGACAGGGACGACAGTCCGTGCGACTCCAACACGTCGACGGCGTGATCGAGCCGGACGTCGGTGGCGATCACGTGCCCCACCGGATTGACCGCGTCGACCAGTTCGCCGCCGTCGGCCGCGAGGTCGGAGACGGTCCACCCGACCAGCTCGCCGTCGGATGCGCGG
Source organism: Rhodococcoides corynebacterioides NBRC 14404 (assembly GCF_001894765.1). Taxonomy (GTDB): domain Bacteria; phylum Actinomycetota; class Actinomycetes; order Mycobacteriales; family Mycobacteriaceae; genus Rhodococcoides; species Rhodococcoides corynebacterioides. The sequence goes on along the minus strand of NZ_BCWV01000010.1, from coordinate 4,610 downwards.
GTGACGGGGAGGCGACTGCGCCAGCGATCGATGTCCACTGCGCCGACGGTACCGATGTCGATGGCGCTGGGATCGGACCCGTCGTAGCATCTCGGCATGCTTTGACGACGCCCACCCGCCCTCGACGTCTCCGTGGTGCTGTACGCCGCATCGCGCGAATTCGTGCCGCTGTACGCGGTGTACGCCCTGCTGTTCCGGGACACCGGTTTGTCGGTCGCCCAGATCTCGTCGCTGTTCGCGATCTGGACGCTCGTGTCGTTCGCACTCGAGGTGCCGTCCGGTGCGCTGGCCGACGTCGTGTCCCGGCGGTTGCTGCTCGTCGTCGCTGCGCTGCTCGCGGCCGCGTCGTTCGCCACGTGGATTCTCGTGCCGACCTACCTCGGATTCGCGGTGGGGTTCGTTCTCTGGGGCGTCGGTGGGGCCCTGCAGTCGGGGACGTTCGAGGCGTTGATCTACGACGCGCTGGCTCGGGACGGGCGGACGTCGTCCTACGCCGGCCTGGCCGGAACGGCCGAGGCCGCCTCGACCACGTCGACCCTCGTCGCCCTCCTCGTCACGAGCCCTCTGCTCGCTGCCGGATCGTTCGAGCTGGTCGGTTGGGCCAGTGTCGCTGCCGCCGCGCTCACCGCTGTGCTGGCCCGACGCCTGCCGGACCCGCCACGCGACGCCGCGAACGGGAATCCGGACGACGATTCGGACACCGAGCCGGGGTGGATCGACGCCCTGCGCTCCGGAACGGCGGAGGTGGTCGCGTCCCGCGCCGTCGCCCGCGGGGTGATGCTCGTCGCGGCGGTGGCGGGTGTGCTGGTGGTCGACGAGTACACCCCGTTGATCGCGGACGACCTGGGGGCGACGCCGGAGACGATCCCGCTCCTGCTCGCGATTCCGATGGTGGCCCAGATCGTCGGGACCGCGCTCGCGGGACGGGCGGCACGGGTCTCGACGCGCACGATCGCCGCGATGCCGATCGTGGCCGCGGCGGGGTTGGCGGCGGCGCCGTGGGTGGGGCTCGTCGGCGCGTTCGTCGGACTGGGGGTGGCCACCGGCATCCTGTGGGCGCTCTCCATCGTCGCCGAGACTCGGCTGCAGGACGCGATCAGGGGACCGTCCCGCGCGACGGTCATGTCGGTGGCGGGGGTCGCGTCGGAGGGAGCGGGGCTGATCGTGGTCGGCTGGTACGCGGTCGGGCCGTCCCCGGTCGTCGCGACTGCGCTGCTGGCGGTCGCGACGGTTCTGCTCAGCGGCCTGGTGCGCCGGTCGCGGTGACGTCGAGTGCGGTGACCTCGGGCGCGGCGAGTTCTCGGGCGGCGTGGGCAATCGCGATCGCTTCGGTGCGATCCACCCGCGCGATGGCCAGCGCGCCGATGTTCATCGTGGTCAACACACGTGCGGTGGTGTCGGCGTCGTGATCGCCGCGTGCGGCGAGCGCGTCCCGGAAGGCGTCGAACAGCCGACAGCGGTACGACGTGACGACGGCGGCCAGCGCGTCGTCGTGCGCGGCGGGGCCGGCGGCGGCGTCGACGAGGAGGCAACCGCGTCGGTCGGGGTCGGTCGCGGCGAGGTCGTGCGCCAGCGATTCGAAGTACGCGCGCGGGCCGTCCGGGCCGGTGAGAAGGGCGAGTCGAGGCGTGACGACCGCGGTCAGGTAGTCCTCGACGGCGGCGTCGAACAGTCCACGCTTGCTGCCGAACGCGTGGTAGATGCTCGAGCGCGCGAGGCCGGTCGCCGCCTCGAGCTCGGGGAGCGCGGTGCCGTCGTATCCCTTGGTCCAGAACAAGTCTCGCGCGGCGCGCACCACGTGAGCCCTGTCGAACGTCGGTCGTCTGCCCACGAGGGTGACACCTCCTCGGTCGAAGCGTACGGTTTTAGTGTACCGAACGATCCACAAAGAGAGGTGACTGCAGTGCAGAGCACGCAGATCCAGCTGGTGTCCCGTCCCACGGGGTGGCCGACACACGAGAACTTCCGCACCGTGACCGTCGACCTGCCCGACCTCGAGGCCGGACAGGTGCGCGTGGTCAACGAGTTCGTCTCCGTCGATCCCTACATGCGGGGCCGGATGAACGACGTGAAGTCCTACGTCCCGCCCTTCGCCCTGAACGAGACGATGACCGGCGGAGCCGTCGGCCGGGTCGTGGAGACCACCTCCGACGACCACCCGGTGGGCAGCCTCGTCTCCCATCAGCTCGGCTGGCGTGACGTCGCGCAGGGCGACGCCGCGCAGTTCCGCGTCGTGGAGGACCTCGAGGGTGTCCCGTCCTCGGCCTACCTCGGCATTCTCGGCATGACCGCCCTGACGGCGTACGTCGGTCTGCAGGACGTCGCGCACCTCCGCGAAGGCGACGTCGTCTTCGTCTCCGGTGCCGCCGGCGCCGTGGGCTCCGCGGTCGGTCAGATCGCCCGGATCCTGGGCGCGAGCCGAGTGATCGGTTCCGCGGGATCGGCCGAGAAGGTCGAGCTGCTCACCGGCAAGTACGGCTTCGACGCTGCCTTCGACTACAAGCAGGGATCGGTGACCGAGCAGCTGCACGAGGCAGCGCCCGACGGCATCGACGTCTACTTCGACAACGTGGGTGGTGACCACCTCGAGGCCGCGCTCGCCGCGTTCCGCGACGGCGGCCGGGCGGCCCTGTGCGGGGCCATCTCCCAGTACAACACCGAAGGCCCGACGCCCGGACCGAGCAACATGGCCAACATCGTCACGCGCGGACTGTCCCTGACGGGCTTCACGGTCGGCAACTACGTCGATCGCTTCCCGCGCTTCGCGCAGGACATGGGGACCTGGCTGCGCGAGGGGCGCGTGCAGTTCGACGAGACCGTCGTCGACGGCATCGAGAACACCGTGGACGCCTTCCTCGGCATGCTCCGCGGCGAGAACACCGGCAAGATGGTCGTCCGCATCGACGCCGGCTCCTGATCCGATCGGCTCACGACGCCCGACGCGGCGTCGTGAGCCGTTAGGCTGCGAGGCGTGGATCCCGTCTATCGCACCGTCATCGGCATCGCGCGCACGGTCTTCGCGGCCCAGGGCCTGAAGTTCGACGTCACCGGAGCCGAGAACATTCCGGCTCGCGGTGGCGCGGTCATCGCGATCAATCACACGGGGTACCTCGACTTCACCTACGCCGGCCTGCCGGCGCGTCGGCACAAGCGGTACATCCGCTTCATGGCCAAGAAGGAAGTCTTCGACAACTCGAAGTCCGGTCCCATCATGCGGGCCCTGAAGCACATTCCGGTCGACCGTGCCGCCGGAGCCGAGTCGTACCGCGCTGCCGTGGACGCGCTGTCGCGCGGCGAGCTGGTCGGGGTCTACCCCGAAGCGACGATCAGTCGCAGTTTCGAGATCAAGCAGTTCAAGTCGGGTGCGGCGCGCATGGCCATCGAAGCGGGCGTCCCACTGGTGCCGATCGCCATCTGGGGCGCCCAGCGCGTGTGGACCAAGGGACACCCGAAACGGTTGGGGCGCACCAAGACCCCCATCACGATCCGTGTCGGGGAGCCGATCCAGCCGGACCTGCCCGCCGCGGAACTGACCGAGCGTCTTCGCTCGACGATGCAAGCGCTGTTGCTCGACGCCCAGAAGAACTACGAGCACCCCGCCGGTGCGTACTGGGTTCCTGCTCGTCTCGGTGGCAGCGCTCCGACGCTCGAGGAAGCCGACGCACTCGACGCCGCCGACGGCGAGGCCAGGAACGCCGCACGCGAGGCGCGTGGCCAGGGGCTCGACGGAGCCTGAGGGCAGGTCCTCCTCCGGCGCCGGTCGGGGACGACCTCCCCGACCGGCGTCCGGCCTGCCCGGTCCGTCAGCTGTTGGGGCCGGCGATCTCCAACGCGATGTTGTCGGGGTCGCGGAACTCCAGAATCGCCATGCCGGCGTCGCCCAGGTCCTTGACCGGTTCGTGGTCGATCCCCAGTTCGTCGAGCACGGCCGCGGCAGCGTGCACGTCTTGCAAGCTTGCCACCGTGAAACTCAGGTGATCGAGTCCGACGCTGTCCTCGGCGAAGGTGTCGCCCGCCGGCGCCACCGGACGCAGTCCGAGCAGGCCGCCGGCGAACTTGTAGATCACCCCACCGAAGAGGAAGCCCAGCGCTTCTCGGGTCTCGGCATCCGGGTTGGGCGGGAGCTCGAACGCCACCTCGAAGCCGAAGACGTCGTCGTAGAACTTGCGGGAGACGTCGATGTCTCGAACCGTCAGCCGAACGTGGTTGTAGTCGATTGCTGCGATGGGCACGGGTTGCTCGCTCTCCGTGCGCGGGCCGCCCGACGGTCGGGCCGCGAACGCGCACAGCACGTATTCGGAGCGGCGCATGTAAGCGATGCCGACGCCGAACCACGGAAACAGGCACTCTGACCAGGCGATTTGCGTTGTGGGGTTCGGGTGCGTAGCTTTTGTCGGGTCAGAGCGACACGGACGCCGACCCGGAGCCAAGAGGCTGGGGTGAACGAGGCTGTACGGGGTCGCCTGATTCGGACAGAAAAGGTTCGTCTGCACGTGGTGTAGGCTGAGCGGACAGTCCAGAACAAGTATGAGCCCCTGACGGTGTGGTTTGACTGCGGTGTCGGGTGGTGGTTAGTCTGGAACGGTTGCCCCGGATCCGGTTCACCTGGT
>NZ_BCWV01000009.1 GCF_001894765.1 Rhodococcoides corynebacterioides NBRC 14404 | reverse complement strand
TAGGACCACCGTGACCGAGCGACGACGCGCGTTCCGGGGGGCCGCCGTCGGCGCCCTCACCGGAGCCCTCGCCGTCGCCGCCCATGCCACCGCCGACGGCGGAGAGCCCGACTCGACGTCCCTGACCCTGGTGGCCCTGGTGTCCGTCGGGCTCGGGCTGTTGGCGTCGACCGTCGGGACCCGGCGCGACGGCCGGATGCCGGTCGCGGGCTGGCTCGCCGCCGGCCAGGTGATCGCTCACCTCGTCCTGGTCCTGGCCACGGGTCACGCCCACCCGGTCGGTGCCCGCATGCTGGCGGCGCACGCGGCCGCGGTCGCGGTCGGCGCCGTGCTGATCGCCGCGGCGGAACGCCTGGCCGCCGTGGCGGGCTCGGTACTGCGGTCCGTCCGCTTCGTCCCGCGGGTTCCGGCCCCGGCCGCCGGCCCGCCGCTCCCCGGTCACCTCTCCGCCGTCGTTCCGGTGCCCCTGCTGCCCGCTCTCTCGAGACGAGGACCGCCGAGCGCCTGACGCTCCCGGTCCAGTTCCTTCCTCAGCTCAGAGAGACAACCTCATGAATCGCACTGTCACGCGTGCCCTCGGCACGGGTGCCCTGTCCGCCGCCGCGATGATCGCCGCCGCGGGCGTCGCCTCCGCCCACGTCACCGTCGTCGCTCCCGGCGCGGCCCAGGGTGGCTACACCGTTCTCACCGTTCGGGTCCCCACCGAGTCCGACACCACGTCGACGACGTCGGTCTCGGTCGACCTCCCCGACCTCACCTCCGCGCGCACCGAGCCGATGCCCGGCTGGACCGCCACCGTCGAGCGCTCCGCGGACGACAAGGCCACCGGCGTCACCTGGACGGCCGATCCCGGTAACCCCGGTGTCGGACCGGGCCAGTTCCAGCAGTTCGTCCTGTCGGCCGGCCCGCTGCCCGAGGAGGACACCGTCTCCTTCCCGGCGCGGCAGACCTACAGCGACGGGAAGGTGGTCGCCTGGGACCAGCCGACCACCGACGGCGCCGAGCCCGAGTATCCCGCGCCCACACTGGAACTCGCTGCTTCGAGTGCGGACGAGCACGCCGGTCACGGTGGGCATTCGACCGGCGCCTCCGACCCGGCGACGACCACGGCCGCCGCGGAATCCTCGTCGTCCGACGACACCGCACTGTGGGTGGCCGGCGTCGCCCTGGTGCTCGGTGCGCTCGGCGCGGCTCTGGGACTCGGCAGCGTGCTGCGGGGTCGACGCTCGTGACCCGGCTGCGCACGGTACTCCTGCTCCTCGCCGCGATCGCTCTGGTCGGAATGCCCACGGCTGCTGCGCATTCCGTGGTGATCGGCAGCTCCCCGGAGGACGGCAGCACCGTCGACTCCGCACCGACGACCGCGTCGGTGACGTTCAACGAGGCCGTGCAGGAGCAGTTCGCCTCCCTGACGGTGGTCGGCCCGGACGGCAACCTGTGGTCGGAGGGCGATCCCCGCGTCGAGGGGCCGACGGTGTCCGTCGACCTGCGCGAACTCGGTCCGGCCGGGACGTACACCATCGCGTACCGCGTCACCTCGGCCGACGGCCACCCGGTGAGCGGCACCCGCACGTTCGAGTCGACGACGGCGGGGTCCGGCACCCCCGGACCGGCCGCGAACGCGTCGGCGTCGTCGGAGGCCGGCGGCGGAATCCCGTTGTGGCCGTTCCTCGTCGCGGCGGGTGTGGTGTTCGTCGGTGCGCTCGGGTTCTCGCTCCGCTCGCGGCGGTGACCCGAGCATGACCGGAGCCGGGACGACGGAGGGCGCCCGCGAGCGGTGGTCGCCCCTCGCCGTCGTTCCGGCTGCGGCACTCGGGGTCCTGGTCGCCGTGCTGCTCGCCGGCGGGGAAACCGAGTCCGTCGACAGCGCGGTGCGGGCGGTGGCCGACCTCGCCGCCGCGACCACCCTGGGCCTCGGCGTGGTCCTCCTCGCCGGCGCCACCTCCCGGCACGTCGACGACGCCCGGGCGTGGCGCGCCGTGGCGGTCACCGCGGGCACGTGGTGCGTCGCCGAGGCGGCGTTGCTTCTGCTCGGCGCGGCGCGGTCTCAGGGCCTCGCCGCGTCGGACCTCACGACCGCCGGATTCGCGGACTATCTCGGCGGCGTCGTCGGAGGCCGGCTGGGCGCCGCCGTCGTGCTGATCACCGCCCTGCTCGCGTCGGGGGCCGTCGTGGTGGTGCGCACCGGCGCCGACGTCTCGGGAGTGCTCGTGGTGGTGCCGGTGGGTGTCGCCGTGGTGATGCGCCCCATCACCGGTCACCTCGGGCAGCAGGCGTTCGGGGCGCCGACGATCGCCCTGCACGTGCTGGCCGCATCCATCTGGCTGGGCGTGCTGCTCGCCCTCGCTCTGACCCTGCGTACCCGGGGCGGGTGGGCGGAGATGCTGCCGCGCTACTCGCGGGCCGCCGGGTGGTGCGTGGGCATCGTCGTGATCACCGGAGTGGTCGCCGCCGTCGGCCGGGTCGGCTCGGTCTCGGCGCTGATCGACGACGGCTACGGGCGGCTGGTGTTGACCAAGGCCGCACTGGCGGTGCTGTTGGTCGCGGGCGGGTGGTGGCGCCGCCGCACGTGGGTGGCCACCATCGGCGATCACCGCACGTCGGCGCCGGCGTCCGTGGGCCGCGCGGTGTCCGAGTGCGCGCTCATGGCCGTCGCGTTCGGAGTCGCCTCCACCCTGGCGACCACCGGCTGACCGCGGAGTCGACAGAGCGAACGGCACCCCGGTTCCGAGTGGGCGCCCCCGATCGGGGGCGCCGGAACAGATCCGGGGTGCCGTTCGGCGTCAGGCGCGGGCGGGTTCCGGCGACGGCTCCGCGCTGGGCAGCAGTCGCACGAGCACGTCGGACAGCGTGATCACGCCGAGCACCGCCCCGCTGCCGTCGCGCACCACCGCGAGGTGGTTGCGCGTCGAGCGCATCTCGGCCAGCGCCGTGTAGACGGTGCGATCGCCCGCGAGCTCGAACGCCGGGCGCACGAACTCGTCGATCGGCCGAGTGTCCTCCGCCTGCAACGTGTCTCGCACGTGGACCACGCCCACGACGTCGTCCTGCCTGCGCACCAGGATCCGCAGATGACCCGAGCGCAGGGACGCGGCACGGACGTCCGCGACCGTGGCCCCGGCCGGCACCGCGGTGGGGTCGCCGCCGCGCACCAGGTCCTGCACCGTCAGACGCTCGAGCTCCAGGGCGCTGGTGATCTGATCCGAGTACTCCCGGTTCAGCGATCCCACGCTCACGGAGTGCGCGACCAGTTGCGCCAGGTCGTCGGGGTTCTGGCCCGACACCACCTGATTGGCCGGCTCCACGTTCGCCTTGACCAGCAGCCAGTTCGCCATGTTGTTCAGCGTCACCAGGATCGGGCGGGTGAACCACATGAAGATGCGCATCGGGATCGCCAGCATCGTCGCCGACCGCTCGGGGTGCGCGATGGCCCACGACTTCGGCGCCATCTCGCCCACCACGAGATGCAGGAACGTGATGATGATCAGGGCGAGCACGAAGCCGAGCACGTCGGATGCCCAGTAGGGCAGGCCGATCGAGGTGAACAGCGGCCGCAGCCAGTAGTGCACCGTCGGCTTCGAGAACGCACCGAGGGCCAACGCGCACAACGTGATACCCAGCTGCGCCCCGGCCAGCAGCACCGTCAGCTCGGACGAGCTACGTAGCGCGGCGCGGGCCGACCGGCTGGTGGCCGCGGCGTCCTCGAGCCGGTGGCGCTTGGCCGCCAGCAGCGCGAACTCGATGGCCACGAAGAACGCGCTGAGCGCGACGAGCGCGGTGGTGACCACCAGGAAGACCAGGGGGTTGCTCATCGGTTCTGCTCCGTTTCGGCGGCCTCGATCGCGACCTCGTCGGCGCTGCGCTCACCGAGTTCGAGCGTCACCTGCGAGGGCACGTGGTTGTCGATGTCGCGCACCGTGGCCACGAGGTAGCGACTCGGCGGCTCGTCGTCGCCCGCCAGCTCACCGTGGTCCATGGGCAGGTCGATCTCGACGGTGTCCCCCACCTCGGGCAGGGACCCGTACTCGGCGATGACCAGGCCCGCGACGGTTTCGTAGTCGCCGGACGGCAGATCGCGGCCCAGCGAACGCTCCACCTCGTCGAGGTGGACGTCGCCCGCCACCGTCCACACGCCGTCGGCGTCCTGAACGGGGTCGATCGACAGCTCGTCGTCGTGTTCGTCGGTGATCTCGCCGACCAGTTCCTCGGCCAGGTCCTCGATGGTGACGACACCGGTGAAGGACCCGTACTCGTCCACGACGCAGGCCATCTGGTTCTTCGACGTCCGCAGCTCACCCATCGCGTCGGGCAACAGCTGCGATTCCGGCAGCACCAGTGCGGGCCTGATCAGATCGGTCACCGGTGTGTCCTCCGGCAGGTCGGTCTGCATCACGTCGCGCAGATGCACGACGCCGAGGATCGAGTCGTCCGCCGCCATGACCGGGTAGCGTGAGTGCTCGACGCTCATCAGCGCACGCACCTCGGCGATCGTGGCATCGTCCCGGACGGTCGCGACGCGGGACCGCGGGATCATCGCGTGGCCCGCCGTGCGCGTGGGGAAGTCGAGGATGCGGTCGAGCAGGGTGGAGAGCTCCTCGGGGAGGTCGCCGGTGTCGCGGCTCTCGGCCACGATGTGCTCGAGGTCGCGGGCCGTCGCGGAGTGCTCCACGTCGTGCACGGGCTCGATCTTCAGCGCGCGCAGCAGAGCGTTCGACGACGCGTCGAAGATGCGGATGAGCCAACCGAACAGCTTGAGGTAGATCGTGGTCGACAGCGAGAGCCGGCGAGCGACCGGCTCCGGACGGGCGATCGAGTAGTTCTTGGGGAACAGCTCGCCGAAGAGCATCTGCACGAACGTCGAGACCACCAGGGCCGTGACCGCGCCGACGGCGATGCCGATTCCGGCCGGCACTCCGACGCCGCCGAGCAGCGTGCCCAGCGACTGGCCGATGAGCGGCTCGGCGAAGTTACCGACCAGCAGGGCCGTGACGGTGATGCCGAGTTGGGCGCCCGAGAGCATGAACGACGTCCGGCGGGTCACCCCGAGCGTGCGGGCGGCCGTGGTGTCACCGGCCTTGGCGCGGGCTTCCAACCGGGACCGATCCACGGTCATGTACGAGAATTCCTGCGCCACGAAATAGCCCGTGGCGGCAGTGATGCCGACGACCACGACGATGCCCAGCAACAGGGTCAGGATTGCTTCGATCATGTGCCGGTCACCTCCCTGGTCGCATCCGTCGATACGCGGGGAGCCGTGACCGGCCCGGGTCTGTCGCTGTCCATTCGTCCTCTGTCGGTTCGGGTGTTTCGCCCGAATCTACCGGACACCGCGGCAGTACTGCATGGCGCGGATCGACCTCCGCGCCGAACGGTCACCGTCCGGGGTAGTACTTCATGGCGCGGATGAACACCGGCAGCGCCTTCGCCCACAGCTTCGGCGGCAGCCGTCGACCACCGAGATTGATCAGCCGCGTGGTGGACACGGTCTGCGATTCGGTGAACTTGAGGATGCCGTCGACACCGTGGCGGCGGCCCACGCCGGAGACGCCCATGCCGCCCATCGGGGCGCCCGTGCTGCCCCACGTCGGCGCGTAGCCCTCGTCGACGTTGACCGTGCCGGCGCGCAGGCGGGCCGCGATGGCCTCGCCCTCGGCTTTGGTGCGGGCCCACACGCTGGCGTTCAGGCCGTAGTCCGTGGCGTTAGCGCGCTCGACGGCCTCGTCCACGGAGTCCACCGGATAGATCGACACCAGCGGGCCGAACGTCTCGGCGGCGCAGCAGTCCATGTCCTCGGTGACGCCGGTGAGCACGGTGGGCTCGTAGAACATCGGGCCGATGTCGGGCCGCGCCCGGCCACCGGCGAGCACGGTCGCGCCCTTGACCTTGGCGTCGTCGACATGGCGGGAGATGGCCTTGACCTGGTCCTCGGAGATGAGGCTGCCCATCTCGACGCCGAACTCGTACGTGGCGGCCAGCGTCATCTTCTTCACGCGCTCGGCGAACGCCGCGGAGAACTTCTCGGCGATGGCCTTCTCGACGTAGATGCGCTCGATCGAGATGCACAGCTGGCCGGAGTTGGAGAAGCAGGCGCGCACGGCGGCGTCGACCACCTCGGGGATCTTGACGCCCTTGGTGACCACCATCGCGTTCTTGCCGCCCAGCTCGGCGGAGAAGCCGATCAGCCGACGGCCGGTCTGCTCGGCGAGGAGCTGGCCCGTGGCCGTGGAGCCCGTGAACATGAGGTAGTCGGTGGTGTCGACGATCGCGGTGCCGACGACGGACCCGGGGCCGGGGACGACGGCGAAGAGATCACGCGGCAGGCCGGCCTCGTACAGCAGCTCCACGCAGGCCAGGGCGCAGTACGGCGTCTGGCTGTCGGGCTTGAGCACCACGCCGTTGCCGGCGAGCAGGGCGGGAATGGCGTCCGACACGGCGAGCGTCATCGGGTAGTTCCACGGGGAGATGATGCCGATGACGCCCTTGGGCTGGTAGTTGATGCGCGTCTTGGTCAGCACCGGCAGCATGCCGGGCACCCGCTTGCTCTTCAGCAGGTCTCCGGCCGTGCGCGCGTAGTGCCGCGACGTCATCGCGATGTCGAGCACTTCCTCCTGGGCCGCGGACCGGGACTTGCCCGTCTCCGCCTGCGCCATGTCGATGAGCGACGCGCGATGCTTCAGCACGAGGTCGCGGTATTTGTGGAAGATCTTCGCCCGCGCGGAGACGGGCATGTCGGCCCACGCCTTCTGAGCCCTGCGCACGGTCTCGACGGCGGTCAGGACGTCCTCCCGAGTGCCCACCGGGACGGTCGCCATCTCGCGGCCGGTGAAGACCTCGACGACGGGCCGGGTCTCACGGCCGGGAGCGACGGAGGCGAGAGCGACCAGACGGTCGAAGGTGGCAGCGGTCGGCGCAGACATCGAACTCCCCGGGAGACTGGGTGCACGGCTCCGAGACCGGAGCTGTGTGTGACGGGCGTTGACAAGTACCCGCCCACGGTACTCCACGGGTGCGTCACGTCACAGCCCCTGCGCACACGCCCGGACTTGACCCTCACGCGACGGGAGGAATCACAGTGAGCGACGTGAACGATGCACACGGGTTCCTTGCCGTCGGTGCGGACGCCCGACAGTTCCTTACCGTCGGCGCGGTCGCCCGACTCGCCGACGTCAGCGTCCGCACACTCCACCATTACGACGCGGTGGGGTTGGTGGTGCCGTCCGGTCGCACCGGCGCGGGGTACCGCACCTACTCCGACGACGACGTCGAGCGCCTGTTCGCGGTGCTCGCCTACCGCGAACTCGGATTCCCGCTGGACGAGATCAGGACGCTGCTCGACGATCCGGCCGCCGATGCACTGACGCACCTGCGGCGGCAACGGGACGCGCTCGCCGACCGCATCGATCACCTGCAGGCGATGGCGACCGCCGTCGACACTCTGATCGAGGAGAGAACCATGGGACAGCAGCCCACACCCGACCAGCTACGCGAGATCTGGGGCGACGACTGGACGGGCGAGAAGTACGAGGACGAGGCCCGCGAGCGGTGGGGCGAGACGGACGCGTGGGCGCAGAGCCGCGAACGCACCGCGCGATTCACCACCGACGACTGGACGACGATCAAGGCCGACACGGAGGCGCTGGAGGCGGACTGCGCCGCGGCGATGGCGGCCGGCGTGCGGCCGGGAGATCCGGCCGCGAACGCACTGGCCGAGCGCCATCGGCTGTCCATCGACCGGTTCTACGACTGCGACCACGCGATGCAGGTGTGCGTGTCGGGCATGTACGTCGCCGACGAGCGGTTCCGCACGCACTACGACGCGCGGGCCGAGGGCCTGGCGCAGTGGCTGGTGGACGTGATCGCCGCGAACGCGGCCGAGCACGGCGCCTGACCGGCCCGCCCCGAGCCGCTGCGCGTCGTCAGAGGAAGCCGGCGATGCGCCCGATCAGGCCGAGTGCCACGAGCACGACGATGAGGCCGACGACGGCGAGAAAGATGACGGCGGGCGTGCGAGTGCGTTGCGGCGGTTCGTGATTCGGTCCGGCGGCGGACGTGGAGACCGGCGGGGTGTCACCGGGGGCGACACCGCCGCCGGGCTCGAGACCTGCAATTTCCGCGGGATCGGGATTCTGGCCGGACATCGGTGATTCTCCTCCGGACGGTCGGCGCGTTCCGTCGTCGCCGCTGCTTCTCTGACTCGTTGTCATCGGTCACGTATTCCCCCGGTGCGGCAGGTCCAACCGAGCGACGCGCCTCACACCCGGCCGCCCTATCCTGTGCAGCCATGAGCACCTTCATCGCCACGGCCGATCTGGCCGACGCCATCGGTCCGGACATCCGCAGCTGCGACACCCAGTTCCGCCAGTTCGGTGCCGTCACCGAGTTCTGCGGTCCGATCACCACCATCCGGTGCTTCCAGGACAACCTGCTGGTGAAGCAGACCCTGTCGGAGCCGGGTCACGGCGGGGTCCTCGTGGTCGACGGCGACGCGTCGATCCACACGGCCCTGGTGGGCGACATCATCGCGGGCCGCGGCGTCGAGAACGGCTGGGCCGGGGTGATCGTCAACGGTGCGGTCCGCGACTCCGCCATCCTGCGCACCCTGTCGATCGGAGTGAAGGCCCTCGGCACCAATCCGCGCAAGAGCACGCAGACGGGCTCGGGCGAGAAGAACGTCACCGTCGAGATCGGCGGCGTGACCTTCGCACCGGGTGAGTTCGTCTACAGCGACGACGACGGCGTCGTCGTCGTCACCGCGGAGCCGTTGCCGACGCAGGACTGACGGGCGGCGGCGACGGTCATCCGCAGGTGACTACGCCTCCGCGGTGACCCGCGCCGACTGCCCGCCGACGGTCACGACGTCGTCGGCGCGCAGTTGGCGTCCGCGGCGGGTCTCCACCTCGCCGTTGACCTGCACCAGCCCGTCGGCGATCACCGCCTTGGCCTCCGAGCCGGAGTCGATGAGGTTCGCGAGCTTGAGGAACTGGCCGAGGCGGATGACCTCGTCGCGGATCGGGACGACCATCACCCGAACGTCACCCCCTGAGCGAGCGGGAGTTCCGAGCTGTAGTTGACGGTGTTGGTGGTGCGGCGCATGTAGGCCTTCCAGGCGTCGGAGCCGGACTCGCGCCCACCGCCGGTCTCCTTCTCGCCGCCGAACGCCCCGCCGATCTCGGCGCCGGACGGCCCGATGTTGACGTTGGCGATGCCGCAGTCCGATCCGGACGGCGAGAGGAAGCGTTCCGCCTCGCGGAGGTCCGTCGTGAAGATCGACGACGACAGGCCCTGCGGGACGTCGTTGTGGACGGCGATGGCGTCGCCGAGGTCGGTGTAGGTCACGACGTACAGGATGGGCCCGAACGTTTCCCGACGCATCACCGCGGTCTGCGACGGCATGCGGACGACGGCCGGGCGTACGTAGACGCCGCCGGCGCCATCGGCGCTGCCACCGCCGGGACCGTCGACGCGCTCGCCTCCCGTCACGACGATCCCACCGTCCGCCCGGGCCTGGTCGAGGGCTGCGGCGAACGCGGTGTACGCGTCCTCGTCGATCAGGGGTCCGACGAGGGTGTCCGGGTCGAGCGGTGAGCCGATGGGCAACGTCGCGTAGGCGGCGGCGAGTCGGTCGACGAGCTCGTCGGCCACGGACTCGTGCACGATCGCGCGTCGCAGCGACGTGCAGCGCTGCCCCGCCGTGCCGACGGCCGAGAAGACGATGCCGCGCACGGTGAGGTCGAGATCCGCACTGGGACAGACGATCGCAGCGTTGTTGCCGCCGAGTTCGAGGAGGACCCGGCCGAATCGCGCGGCGACGCGGGGGGCGACCTCGCGGCCCATCCGGGTGGAGCCGGTGGCCGAGACGAGCGCGACGCGCGGATCGTCGACCAGAGCCTCGCCCGCGTCCCGCTCACCGAGGACGAGCTGGGTCACGGGGAGGTCGACGCCGGCGCGTCGGGCGGCCTCGTCGGCAAGTGCCTGTACGGCGATCGCGGTGACGGGCGTCTTCTCGGACGGTTTCCACACCACGGTGTCTCCCGCGACCAGGGCGAGCACGGTGTTCCACGACCACACGGCCACCGGGAAGTTGAAGGCCGTGATCACGGCGACCACGCCCAGCGGGTGCCACTGTTCCATCATCCGGTGGCCGGGACGCTCGGTGGCGATGGTCGCTCCGTGCAGTTGACGGGACAGTCCGACGCCGAAGTCGCAGATGTCGATCATCTCCTGGACCTCGCCGAGGCCCTCGCTGACGATCTTGCCGGCCTCGATGCTGACCAGCTCGCCCAGCGCGGACTTGTGCTCGCGCAACAGTTCTCCGAGTTCGCGCACCACCGCTCCGCGCACCGGGGCCGGAACCGACGACCACTCGGTGAACGCGGCCGCCGCAGCCGTGACGGCGTCGGCGGCGGAGACGGTGGTGGGGACGTGGCCGAGCGCCTCGCCCGTCACGGGACTCCGCGTGGCCGCTCCGTCGCCGTCCACCGCGAGCGGCGCGGCTCCGAGACTGCGCAGCAGGTCGGCGGTACGGCTGGCCAGGGTGGCGGTGGCGGTCATGCGTCGAGTCTCCCTCACGGCGTGGACAGGATATTTTCCGTCTCAATCGGTTATTTACAGGATTTTATCGCATAGACTCCCGTTCATGACCCAGGTGCTGCCGATCTCCTCCCCGCCCGGTGACCCGTCGACCGTTCACGAGTCCCTGTCACGCCATCTCCTCGTCGACGGGTTCGACCTCGTGCTCGATCTCCACCGCTCGTCCGGCGCGACGATCATCGACGCCCGCACCGGCGCCGCATATCTCGACATGTTCACGTTCTTCGCCTCCAACGCCCTGGGCATGAACCACCCCGCCCTGGTCGAGGACGCCGAGTTCCGCGACGACCTCCTCACCGCCGCGCTGCACAAGCCGAGCAACTCGGACATCTACACCGAACCGATGGCACGCTTCGTGGACACCTTCGCCCGCGTGCTCGGCCACCCGGAGCTGCCGCACCTGTTCTTCGTGGAGGGCGGCGCGCTCGCCGTGGAGAACGCCCTCAAGGTCGCCTTCGACTGGAAGAGCCGACGCAACGAGGAGGCAGGGCGCGACCCCCGGCTCGGCACTCGAATCATGCACCTCGAGCACGCGTTCCACGGTCGGTCCGGCTACACGATGTCGCTGACCAACACCGACCCGATCAAGGTGGCGCGCTTCCCCGCCTTCGACTGGCCGCGCATCCCCTCCGCCTACGTCCGGGACGGCGCCGACATGGAGTCCGTCGAGCGGCGGTCCCTGGCGGCCGCGCGCGAGCACTTCGACCGCCACCCCCACGACATCGCCGCCGTCGTCCTCGAACCGATCCAGGGCGAGGGCGGCGATCACCACTTCCGTCCGACGTATCTGCGTGCCCTGCAGGACCTCTGCCACGAGTACGACGCACTGTTCGTGGTCGACGAGGTGCAGACCGGGGTCGGGATCACCGGAACGGCCTGGGCGCACCAGCAGCTCGGTATCGAACCGGACGTCGTGGCCTTCGGCAAGAAGACCCAGGTCTGCGGCATCATGGCCGGCCGTCGAGTCGACCTGGTGCGCGACAACGTGTTCCGCGTCGGATCACGCATCAACTCGACGTGGGGCGGCGGGCTGGCAGACATGGTGCGTGCCCGACGCATCCTCGAGGTCGTCGAGCAGGACGGTCTGATCGAGCGCGCCGCGGAGCTGGGCGCGGTCCTGGGCGACGCGCTGGCGGACCTGGCCGTACGACACCCGGCGGTCTCCGAGGTGCGCGGCCGCGGCCTCATGCGCGCGGTGTCCTTGCCCGACACCGAGACCAGGGACGCCGTCGTCACCGACCTGCGCGAGCGCGAGCACGTCCTCATGCTCGGGTGCGGGGACCGCAGCATTCGCTTCCGACCGGCCCTGACCGTCACCGAGAACGACCTCCGCAGCGCCGTCGCGGCACTGGACCGTGTGCTGACGCGTCGGAGCATCCGGCCACGAGTGTGACCGCGCGTCACACGCACTCTCCATCCGTCTACGATCACCAGCCATGACGCTGAAGTACGACGTGGCCGGCCGTGGCCCCACCCTCGTCCTCGTCCACGGAGTGGTCCACCGGCGCCAGGCGTGGGACGCGGTGCTGGACCGACTCACACCACACCGGCGCGTCATCACCGTCGATCTGCCCGGCCACGGGGAGTCGGATCCCCTGCCGGAGGACGGGGAGGACGCGATCGAGTACATGGTGTCGGAACTCATCGCCTTCGTGCGCGAGGTGGAGGAGCCCGGTCAGCAGGTGCACATCGGCGGCAATTCCCTGGGTGGCTACCTCTCGCTCGTCCTCGCCGCCCACGGCGAGGTGGCGTCCGCGACGGCGCTGTCCCCCGCCGGGTTCTTCCTGGGTCGCGCCGATCAAGCACGCACCATCAACACCTTCAAAGCGATCCGGCAGGTCGCCCGCGCCTTCGGCGATCGCGCCCCGGCCGCCATGCGGTACCGCGCCGTGCGCTACCCGTCGCTGCTGCCGTTCTTCGCCCACCCGTCGCGCGTGGCGTACGAGTCGGCGGTACACGACGTGCACTCCCTCACCACGAATCCCATGATCGACGCGGGCATCGAGGCCGACTTCGCCTTCCCCCCGGCCACCGAACCGCGAGTGCCGGTGACCGTCGCCTGGGGAACGCGGGACCTGGTCCTCCCCTACTACCAGTCCCGACGCGTGCGGTCGGTCTTCCCGAACGCGACGGTGATCCCCGTGCCCGGCGTGGGCCACGTCCCCATGACGGACAACCCCGCGCTGATCGCGTCGATCCTGCTCGCGGGTAGCGAACTGCCGGCCTGAGCGAGCGGTCGACCGTCAGGCCGTCTCCATCTCCGCCACCACGCGGCGCACGATGTCCGCGGCGGGGGCGGCGGTGACGGCTCGCCAGCCGGTCCCGGCCCACAGGTTGGGGACGTCGGCGCGGCCGGCTCTCGTGGCGGCGGCCCGCAGCGGCCCCGTCAGTGCGTTGACCTCCGGATACCCTGCCGGTGCGGTCGCCGTGTGCTGCGCCGCGAACTCGTTCTCCAGTCCGCGGGCCGGACGGCCCGAGAAGGACCGCGTGACGACGGTCCGCGAGTAGGTCCGCTCGAGCAGCGCCCTGCGGTGCACGGCGGACGTGCCCGCCTCGTCCGCGCAGAGGAACGCGGTTCCCATCTGCGCGGCGACGGCGCCCAGCCCCAGCGCGGCGACCACGCCGGAGCCGTCCATGATGCCGCCCGCGGCGATGAGCGGGACGTCGACGGACAGTCCGACGGCCACGAGCAGCGAGGGCAGGGACATCGCCTCGCCGCCGCGGGGCGACGACGGGTCGTCGGCGAAGACGCCGCGATGTCCGCCCGCCTCGCTGCCCTGCACCACCAGCAGGTCGGCCCCGTCCTCGGCCGCCATCTCGGCCTCGGCCACCGAGGTGACGGTGCCGATCATCAGGGCCCCGATGTCGTGGACACGGTCGGTCAGTTCCCGCCCCGGCCGGCCGAAGGTCACCGACACCGCGGCGGGCCGATGACGCAGGACGATCTCGATCTTCGCCTCGATCGCGTCGTCGCCGTGGACGGGATCGCCGAGATCGACACCGAGGTCCGCCGCGAGCGGTTCCAGGCCGCGGCGGTAGTCGGCCAGCGCGGACTCCGACGCGATGCGCGCGGACGGCAGGAAGAGATTGACCCCCCAAGACCCGTCGGTCGACCGTTCCACCTCGGTCAGGTCCGCCTCGAGGGCATCGGGGGTGGAGATCGCACCCGCGAGCATGCCGAGCCCGCCCGCCTCGGCGACCGCCGCCGCGAGCGCGGGGGTGGACGGTCCGCCCGCCATCGGGGCGCAGACGATGGGCAGGGCGGCGGGGTGGACGGCCATGCGCACGAGGGTATCGACGGCCGCCGGGGCACGGATCGAACCGGTCCGCTCGACTGGACCAGAACAGACGACAGGTCCGGTTCTTCGGGACGAAGCACCACCGATGCCGGTTATCATCGTCACCGCAGTAGAGAAAGACGGCGTCGGGGCCGTACCGAATACGGGAGTACACCCATGCACGTCGACCCCTGTTCCACGCCGCGGCGATCGTCCGTCACGTGAGCCCGCCCGACCATCGGCAGCGTTCCGCCACGCCCCCGCACGATCCCCGGGGGCGTCGGGGTCGGCGCGGCGAGCCGCACCCCTGGCAGGGCCCGGGACGCCACTCCTCGCCGGAGCAGCGTGCGGCCGACGCCCGCCGGGGCCGGCGCGCCGCGTGGGGTGGTCGCATCGCGACGGGCCCGTTCGCCGTCTTCCGGCGGTGGCTGACCACTCCGCACGACTTCGACTGGATCTTCGTCCACCGCTCCACCCGGCCGCTGCACGGTCTGATCAAGGGCGTGGTGGTGTTCGGGGTCGGACTGAACGCGCTCGTGTCGATGCTCATGCTCGGCTCGCCCTACGGGCCGTCGGGAACCGCCGAGGTCACCTGGGTGATGATCGTGCTCGCCGCGCAGATCGCGGTGATCGCGTGGGTCACCTTCGCGCCCACCCCCACCAGGAAGGCGCAGTTCCTGGGGCTGCTGCTCTTCGGCGATCTGGGCATCACGTCGGTGATCCTGCTGGACACCCCGACCAGCGCCCTGATCGGCACGTTCCTGTTCGCGCTCAACGGCGCCCTCTGCACGTTCTTCCTCAGTGCGCGCATCTTGCTCGCGCACCTCGCCTTCGTGAACGTCGTCATCGCCTGGATCGGCCTGCAGGCGTACCTGCAGGGGCTCTGGGGGATCAACGACGCGGTGGCCGCCGTGCTGGTCGCGAGCGGATCGGTCAGCGGCGTTCCCGTCTTCGCCCACATCGCCTGGTCCCTGGTCTCGGCGGACGCCCGGGCGTCGGAGTTCGACGAACTCACCGGCGTCGCGAACCGTCGGGGCCTGCAGAACGCGGTCGACGAGCTGTGGGACGTCGCCCGCTCGCGCGGCGTGTCCGTCGCGGTCCTCCTGGTCGACATCGACCGGTTCAAGGCGGTGAACGATCGGTTCGGCCACGACCGCGGCGACGCCGTGATCCGGACCGTCGCCTCTCGGCTTCACGCGCTGCTCGGTGCTCGCGGGATCCTGGCCCGCACCGGCGGCGAGGAGTTCGTCGGTGTCGTCGTCGACACGGACGGCGACCTGCCCGACCTGGTGAGTCGCGTCACCGCGACGGTTCACGACCCGGCCGACGACGTGCCCGTCACGGCCAGTGTCGGCGTCGCCGTCATGACGCCCGATTCCCCGTCGTGGCAGGTCGGACCGGCCGCGGTCACCCGCGCGACCCGCGCGGCCGACTCCATGATGTATCGAGCGAAGGCCGCCGGCGGCGACCGCGTACTCACGACGAGGGTCTGACGGTGGCGCGGGCCGCCGCCCCCGGGGCGGGACACCGGGCACACTCGATTCCCATGACCTCCGTGTTCCATGGCCTCGTCGCGATGAATTCGCTCTTCGCGGCGTCGGCGTGGTGCCTCGCGCGCCCCACGCGCCTGTCCGCAGCCGCCACCGCCGTCGCGTCGGTGGGGTGGCTGTTCTTCAACGGCCCGATCGAGGGGCGCGTCCTGGTCGTGTTCTCCCCCCAGCACGGCATCACCGAGTCGGATCTGCTGTCCGTGGTCGGCGTCGCGATCGCCGTGACCGGGTGGTGGCGGTGGCGGCGCGCGCGGGACCGCGCCCTCCCCGTCCGCTGATCCCCCGGGCGCGCGCACAATCCGCGCGCGAACTGCGTGGACGGCGCATAGTGTTCCCATGTCGATCCAGGAACACCGGCGCCCGACGACGTCGTCGGTGACGCGAGAGGTGCCGTCCGACACGTCGTCGCCCGGGGGCCGATCCGGGGGCCGATCCGGGGGCCGATCCGGGGGCCGATCCGGGGCCTCGACCGGATTCCGCCACGAGGTCCCGCACTATCTCGGCCTCGCGGTCGGGATCTACTCGGCAGTGGTCTTCCTCTGGTCGCTCTCGCCCGCCCTGCGCGCGCTCACGCACCACCCCCGTGAGTGGCTCGACGACTACGTCCTCGACGCGCCGGACACCAGCCTGTCCTTCGCGCTCGTCGTCGCCCTGCTGGCGGCCGCGCTCTCGACCCGCAAACGCGTCGCATGGTGGATCGCGACGGTGTACGTGGCCGTGTCGATCGTGGTCAACGTCCTGATCCTCGTCGACGATCCGGGCACGGTGGGGTCCTGGATCGGCACCGTGTTGCAGCTCGCCGCGCTGGCACTGCTCCTGTGGTCCCGCCGCGAGTTCGACACCCGGGTGCGCCCCGGCGCGGTGTGGAAGGCCCTCGGCGTGCTGGTCGCCGGGCTCGCCGTCGGGGTGATCGCGGGATGGGGCCTGCTCGAGGCGTTCCCCGGGTCCCTGGATCGCAGCGAGACCATCTTCTGGTCGCTCAACCGCGTCGCCGGACTGGCGGTGATCGACAACGAGCAGTTCGACGGTCGCCCGCACGGATTCGTCAACTTCCTGCTCGGTTTGTTCGCGTTCCTCGCCCTCGCCGCAGCGGTGCTGACGCTGTTCCGGTCGCAGCGGGCCGTCAACGCCCTCACCGGCACCGACGAGTCCGCCCTCCGCGGCCTGGTGGCCGCCTCTCCCGACGACTCGCTGGCCTACTTCGCCACCCGCCGGGACAAGGCCGTCGTCTTCGCGCCGTCGGGACGCGCGGCGGTGACCTACCGCGTCGAGATCGGTGTCTGTCTGGCCAGCGGCGATCCGGTCGGCGTCCGCTCGGCGTGGCCGCAGGCCATCGAGGCCTGGCTCGACCTGGCGTCGCGGTACGGCTGGGCGCCGGCGGTGATGGGGGCGAGCGAGGCCGGCGCGGCGGCCTACCGCGCGGCGGGGCTCGGCGTGCTCGAGCTGGGTGACGAGGCGGTGCTGCAGACCCGCTCGTTCGGGCTCGGCGGCCCCGACATGCGGCCGGTCCGCCAAGCGGTCAACCGGGCGAAGGCGAAGGGCGTGTCCGTCCGAATCCGACGACACCGGGACATCGGCGCCGACGAGTGGCCCGCCATCGAGAAACGTGCCGACGACTGGCGGGACACCGAGACCGAACGCGGCTTCTCGATGGCCCTCGGACGCCTCGGCGACCCGTTGGACGGCGACTGCCTGCTGGTCGAGGCGGTCCTCGACGAGGCCGGCGGCGGGGCCGGGGACAGTGTGGTCGGCATGCTCTCCCTCGTGCCGTGGGGGCCGGCGGCCGCGTCGCTGGACCTGATGCGGCGCGCGCGGACCGCGCCGAACGGCACCGTGGAGTTGATGGTCTCGGAGCTGGCCACTCGGTCCGACACGGTGGGCATCACCAAGATCTCGCTGAACTTTGCGGTGTTCCGGTCCGTCTTCGAGGAAGGCGGTCGGCTCGGCGCCGGGCCGGTCCTGCGCCTGTGGCGCGCACTGCTGGTCTTCTTCTCCCGGTGGTGGCAGCTCGAGGCGCTGTACCGGTCGAACCTCAAGTACCAGCCGGAGTGGGTGCCGCGATACCTGTGCTTCGGCGACGGGCGCGACCTGCCGAAGGTGGGCACCGCGTCCGCCATCGCGGAGGGCTTCCTCAGCGTGCCGGGTCGACGCGGCCTCGCCGATCCCGGCGGCCGGGGCGTCGTCGGCCACACCGGCACCCACACCGCGGTGCCCGCGGCCGTCGCCGCGCACGGGCTGCTGCACGCCGACGGCAGCGAGCCGGACGGCATCGTGACCGAGACGGGCGCCGAGCGTCGCCGACCCGAGCAGGTGCGAGTCCGACTGGCCAAGTTCGACCGCCTGGCGGGCGAGGGCATCGATCCGTATCCCGTCGCGCATCCGCCGACGCACACCGTCGCCGAGGCCGCGGCGTCTCCCGACGGCACGACGGTCCGCGTGTCCGGACGCATTCTGCGTATCCGCGACTACGGCGGCGTGGTGTTCTGCCTGCTGCGGGACTGGAGCGGGGACCTGCAGGTCCTCCTCGAGCGCGACCGCATCGGGACGGAACCGTTGTCGCGCTTCGCCACCGACGTCGACCTCGGCGATCTGGTCTCGTGCAGTGGCATCCTCGGCCGATCGCGCGCCGGAGCGCAGGCGCTGCTGGTGTCCGACTGGCGGATGAACGGCAAGTCACTGCATCCGTTGCCGGACAAGTACCGCGGCCTGACCGACCCCGAGGCGCGGGTGCGGCAACGCTACGTCGACATGGCGATCAACCCGCAGGCGCGTGCGTTGATGCGAGCGCGCAGCGCCATCGTGACGTCGCTGCGTGACACCCTGGGCGGCCGCGGCTTCCTCGAGGTGGAGACTCCGATCCTCCAGCAGGTGCACGGTGGGGCCAACGCGGCGCCGTTCCTCACCCACATCAACGCCTACGACCTCGATCTCTACCTGCGCATCGCGCCGGAGCTCTACCTCAAGCGCCTGTGCGTCGGCGGCATGGAGAAGGTCTTCGAGATCGGCCGCGTGTTCCGCAACGAGGGTGCGGACTTCAAGCACAACCCGGAGTTCACGATCCTCGAGGCGTACGAGGCCCACAGCGACTACGAGCGGTGCATGGTCCTCTGCCGCGAACTCATCCAGAGAGCGGCAGTGGCCGCGCACGGCCGCGAGGTGATCCACCGTCCGGACGAGAACGGCACGCTCGTCGAGATCGACATCTCCGGCGAGTGGCCGGTCAAGACCATGCACGGCGCGATCGCCGAGAAGATCGGCGCCGACGTCACGCCCGCGACGCCCCTCGAGGAGCTGCAGCGACTCTGCGACCTGCACGACGTGCCGTACCAGTCGACCTGGGACGCCGGCGCGGTCGCGCAGGAGATGTACGAGCATCTGGTGGAGGACTTCACCGAGTTCCCCACGTTCTACATCGACTTCCCGACCTCGATGTCGCCGCTCACGAGGCCGCATCGGTCCATCCCCGGCGTCGCCGAGAAGTGGGACCTGGTGGCGTGGGGCGTCGAACTCGGCACGGCGTACAGCGAGTTGACCGACCCCGTGGACCAGCGGCGGCGGCTCACCGAGCAGTCCATGCTGGCGGCCGGCGGCGACCCCGAGGCCATGGAACTCGACGAGGACTTCCTCCAGGCCCTCGAGCACGGTATGCCGCCGACGGGTGGACTGGGGATGGGAGTCGACCGCGTGGTCATGCTCATCACCGGCGGCAGCATCCGCGAGACGCTGGCCTTCCCGCTGGCGAAGCCGCGCGGAGAATGACGATCGGGTCGAGCGGCGGAGCGCGCACTGTTTCACATGAAACCGTCACCGTGCTCGGCAGCGCGGTGCACGTGGCGCGGGTACACGGCGACTCCGCGCCGGTGGTGCTCTGCGGCGGCCTCGGCAGCTCCTGGCACGACTGGGTGGACGTGCTCACCCTCCTCGGCGACGCCGGGTGCAGCGCCGTCGCCCTCGATCGCCCCGGCTTCGGAGACAGCGAGCCGCGACCGGGGGAGGTGCCCACCGTCGCCGGTGAGGCCCGACGCATCGTCGCGGTACTCGACGCACTGGGCCCGACGCGGCCCGCCGTGCTGGTCGGGCACTCCATGGCGGGGTTCTACGTCGAGGGTGCCGCCCGCCTCGAGCCGGACCGCGTCGGCGGCCTCGTCCTGCTCGACTCGAGCGTCGAGAAGTCACCGGGCGCCCTGGTGCCCCGGCGCCTCCGCATGCCCGCCGCGCGCATCCTCGCCCGGACGTCCTCGGCGGTGGGGCTGCAGGCACTGGGCGCCGACGCCGTACGCCACCTCGTGGTCCGAGCGGTCCCCCCCGACGGCTACCCGCCCGAGCGCATCGACGACCTCCGGCGCCTCTACCGCGAACCCTCCTACCTCGAGGCCGCGACGGTCGAGTACTTCGCGTACGCCGACCTCGCCGTCGAGCTGAACCGACTGCGGCGAGACACTCCCCTACCGGACGTGCCCATCGTCGTCGCCGCGGCCCACACCTCCCACCGGACCCCGTGGGGCGCGCGGTGGATTCGGAAGCAGCAGCGGCTCGCGTCGTACCTCGGGGGACGGTTCGTCGTCGTCTCGCCCTCGCACCATCACGTGATGATCGACCAGCCGGGTGTGGTGGCGCGGGCCGTCGACGCGGTGCTGCAGGACGCCCGTCGCGAAAAATAGTCCGGAAACCGGAAAAGCCGGACATCTCCGTGCCGCGTCCATCCCGCGGCCGTGTCCGTTGGGTTCGACGACGACGAACCCGCGAGAACACGGAGGAAAACTCGCTCGGACACGAACATCACGCGAACTCACGGTGAACTCGACAGTATTCTGTGCATTCATTTCATTTCGACCGAACCGTACGTTTGTGATCGACGACTCGAAAAATTGCGAGATCGGTCATTGTCCGGAGGATCGATCACATGACGTCCCCGTACTCGATCGACCGAGAAACCGCCGTCGGCGCCGAAGCGCGGCTGTCCTGGATCCTCGCCGGAGTCGCCGGAATGCTCGGCGCGGTGGCCTTCCTGCATTCCGCGGGATACTTCGTCACCTTCATGACGGGCAACACCGAGCGCGCCGTCGTCGGCTGGTTCGGCCACCCCGACGGCAAGGAAGTCGCGCCTGGCGCAACACCTTTGGTCGCCCTGGCCCTCATCGTCTCGTTCGTGGCGGGCGTCGTCCTCGCGTCGTTCTGCCGTCGTCGCTACTGGGACAATCACCCGCACGGTGCCACCGTGGTCACCACGATCGCGTTGGCCCTGGCCGGCATCATCGACATCGCCGTGTCCGGCTGGTCCTCGGCGGACGTCAGCCTTTACCCCATTCTTCTGGTCGCCTTCGCGCTCGGTGCCCTGAACACCGCATTCACGAAGAAGGAAGAGACATTCATCCCGCTGAGTTATGTCACCGGCACCGTCGTGAAACTCGGCCAGGGAATCGAACGGCACCTGACCGGTGGCGGCACCCGATACGACTGGCTCTGCTATCTGCTGCTGCTCGGATCCTTTTCTCTCGGCGGCGCGGTGGGAGCGGCCGTGGGCGTCCTCATCACGGGTCCGCAGGTCCTCCTGCTCGCCGCCCTCCTCAGCGGCGGGGCCACCGTCTTCACCTTCACCCACACCGAGCGCCGAACGGTGTTCGGCTGAGAACGTCCGAGGCCCGGGCGGACAGGGTCGTCAGGAGCCCGGCTCGGACCGGGCGGCCCGGGCCCGCGGAACCACACGGGTGAGCTGGGTGACGTGCTCGGGGCCGAGGTCGGCGATCGTGTTCACCTGCAGCAGTTGCATGGTGCGCACGATCTCCTCGCGCAGAATGGCGATGGCGCGATCCACACCGGCGCGACCGCCCGCCATCAGCCCGTAGAGGTACGCCCGACCGATCAGGGTGAAAGAGGCCCCCAGCGCGATCGCGGCGACGATGTCGGCTCCGTGCATGATCCCCGTGTCGACGGCGACCTCGAAGTCCGGCCCGACCTCGCGCACCACCGACGGCAGCAGGTGGAAGGGCACGGGGGCTCGATCGAGCTGGCGGCCACCATGGTTGGACAGGACGATGCCGTCGACCCCACGTTCGGCGAGCTCGACCGCATCCGCCACGGACTGCACACCCTTGACCACCAACCTGCCGGGCCAGATGCTGCGGATGACGTCGAGATCGGCGAAGGAGATGGTCGGATCCATGGCCGAATTCACCAACTGGCCCACGGTGCCGCCGGTCGAGGACAGGGACGCGAACTCGAGCTTGGGGGTGGTGAGGAAGTCCCACCACCACCACGGCCGGGGAATGGCGTCGGCGATGGTCGACGCCGTCAACTGCGGCGGGATGGAGAAGCCGTTGCGCGTGTCGCGCAGCCTCGCCCCGGCGACGGGGGTGTCGACGGTGAACAGGAGAGTGTCGAAACCGGCCCGCGCGGCCCGCTCGACGAGGCCGAACGAGATGTCGCGATCGCGCATCACGTACAGCTGGAACCAGTTTCGGCCCGTCGGGTTGGCGGCGCGGACGTCCTCGATCGAGGTGGTGCCCAGAGTGGACAGGCCGAAGGGAATGCCGGCGGCCCCGGCGGCTCCCGCCCCCGCGTACTCGCCCTCGGTCTGCATCAAGCGGGTGAACCCGGTCGGGGCGATGCCGAACGGGAGCGACGACGGGCCCCCGAAGACGGTGGTCGAGGTGTCGACCCGGGACACGTCGCGCAGGATCGACGGGTGGAACTCGATGTCGCGGAACGCCTGTCGCGCCCGCGCGAGCGAGATCTCGGCGTCGGCAGCACCGTCGGTGTAGTCGAAGGCGGCGCGGGGAGTGCGTCGCCTGGCGATCGTCCGGAGGTCCTCGATGGTGAGGGCGGCGTTCAGTCGGCGGCGGCGCAGGTCGAAGTCCGGCTTCCGGAAGGACAGCAGCTCGCGCAGTTCGGCGGGGCGGGGCAGTTGGCGGGCGACGGGCATCGGTGTCGACCTCTTCTCGGGGGACGGCTACGGCAAGGACCACGTCCAGACTGCACCCGCACGGCGCCCCCTGGCACCATGGCGTCGGTGAAGCGCACCGTCTCGGCCGCCCTCGAGGTCACCGTCACCGATCCGACCAGCCTCGAGTTCCAGATCGCCGCCGCCCGCGTCCCGGGCCTGGTGATCGACGAGCAGTTGACGTTCGAGCTCGACGGCCGCGCCCTCGCACCCGTGGAGATCACGGCCGAGCACGGCAGCCGCATCCACGGCTTCGACTGCGATCGCGGCCGGCTCAGTGTCCGCTACCGCGCGACGGTCGACGGGCACGCCGAACCGCCGGACGTCGTCGATCGCGACCTGTCGGTGTACCTGCGCCCGTCGCGCTACGCGGAGTCCGACACGTTGACCGGTTTCGCCGCACGGGAATTCGGCCACCTGGAGTCCGACGGCGAGGTTCTCGCCGCCGTGACGGCCTGGGTCGCTCGGCGGTTGCGCTACGTGCCCGGCAGCAGCGATCCGATCGACGGCGCGTCGGACACGCTCCTCGCCGGAGCCGGCGTCTGTCGTGACTACACCCACCTCGTCGTGGCCCTGCTCCGAGCGCGGCAGATCCCCGCCCGCCTCGTCGCCGTGTACGCGCCGGGATGCGATCCCATGGACTTCCACGCCGTCGCCGAGGCCTGCGTCGACGGGGTGTGGCGCGTCGTCGACGCGACCCGCCTCGCGCCGCGCCAGTCCCTCGTGCGGATCGCCACGGGGCGGGACGCCGCGGACACCGCCTTCCTGGACAACCACGACGGGTACCTCACCCTCGACCGATTGGACGTCCTCGCCGTGGTCGAGGGCGACCTCCCCGTCGACGACGTGACCCGTGAGGTCTCGATTTCCTGAGCGGGCAGGGCTACCTTCTCCTGGCATGGCCCACCCCGTGCGGTTCGACGACGACGACGAGTTGCTGCGGCGTGTGCGGGAGCTGGCGTTGGCGTTCCCGGGCGCCGCGGAGAAGGTGAGCCACGGCCGGCCGCAGTTCGTCACCACCAAGACGTTCGCCGTGTACGGGGCGACGGTGAAGGGCGACCATCATTCGACGCGCTGGGCGCGGTCGCTGCAGTTCCTTCCCGATCCCGACGAGCACGACGCCCTGATCGGCGACGCCCGGTTCTTCGTTCCCGCGTACTGGGGTCCCGCCGGGTGGCTCGGCCTCGACCTCACGGCCGACGAGCCCGACTGGGAGGAGGTGCGCGAACTCCTCGACATGTCCTACCGACGCACGGCCACGAAGCGCCTGGTCGCCGAGCTCGACGCACGCTCGTGACAGCATCGACCGCGTGCAGCTGCTCCTGATTCGTCACGCGCTTCCGCTCTCGTCCACCGACGGGGCCGACCCGGATCTGTCCGATCTCGGCCGCGAGCAGGCCGCCCGCCTGCCCGACGCGCTGGCCCCGCACGACATCGTCCGCATCGTGTCGAGCCCGCAGCGTCGCGCTCTCGACACCGCCGCCCCGCTCGCGTCCGCGCGCGGACTGGGCGTCGACGTCCTGGACGGGCTGGCGGAGTACGACCGCGACCATGCCGGCTACCTGCCCATCGAGCAGGCCCGCGAGCAGTTCCCCGAGCAGTACGCACGCATCAAGGCCGGGTACCTACCCGACGGCGTCGACGCGGACGCGTTCGCCGGTCGCGTCGAGGACGCGCTCGCCCGGGTGATCGGCGAGGCCGACCCCGACGCGTCCGTCGCCGTCGTCGCGCACGGCGGCGTCGTCAACGCGGTGCTGCATCGCCTCCTCGGCACCGCGACGCCGCTGACGTTCCCGATCGACTACTGCTCGATCACCCGCGTGCTCGTCTCCCGGAGCGGTCACCGGACCGTGGCCTCGGTCAACGAGACCCAGCACGTGCTGGATCTGCTCCCCCGGTACCGGATGCGATCCTCATCGACTTCTCAATGAGCCTGCTCAGGGCCGGTTTTCGGCTGTGTGCGGGTTCCGGCGCGTCCGGCGGGGTCCGTCGGGGCCGTTAGCCTGAGCCCTACTATGTCTGCTCCCTCCGCGCACGGCGCGCCGCGGTCCGGCCCGCTCGCCGTCCTGTCCCGGCCTCTCGTGGCGCTTCTCGTGATCGTCCTTCCGCTGCTGGTCGTCGGCGGGTATGCCGTGGCCAGCGGGCACGACGTCGATCCCGTCGCGTCCTCGAGCACGTCCACCACCGCGGCGGCGGACGGCGAGAGCGGTGACGATTCCGCCGCGCAGCCCGGTGCGGACCCCCTCGCGAAGACGCGCTCGGCGCTGACGCAGACCCAGCTGCCGCTCAGCCTCCTCTCGGGCGGGCTGACCCAGCTCACCGACGGCGCGCCCCTCCTCTCGGGTGGGGTGAACCAGCTCTCCGACGGGCTGGGGCAGGCCCGCGACGGTGCCCAGCAGCTCGCGGACGGCAACGCCCAGCTCGCCGGTGGTCTCGGTCAGCTCCAGGGCGGGGTCGTCCAGCTCGGTGACGGTGCCACGCAGATCAGCGGCGGAGTGAACCAACTGACGACACCCCTGCTCGCCCTCGGTGAGAAGCAGGCAACCGCCACGGCGGCCATCGCCGACGTCGCGAACCGGATCGAGACGCTGAACAACCCCATCACCACCGACGCCGCCCGTCAGCTCCGCGAGTTGATCGACACCCTGAACGCCCAGGGCCTCGGCCCCGACACGGTCTCGCAGATCAACCAGCTGCGCGACGGCGCCGAGTTGCTCGCCTACCAGCTGAGCGACCCGTCCAGCGAGTTCGTCACCGGCGTCGCCACGGCGGTCGACGGCTCGAACCAGCTGGCCACCGGCTCGGTGCAACTGCGCGACGGCCTGGTCCAGCTCGACGACGGCGGCAAGCAACTGCGCGCGGGAACCGACCAGCTCTCCTCCGGCATCGAACCCATCGAGGGCGTGGTGACCAGCCTGCAGAACGGCGTACGCAACGCCTCGTCGTCGCTGCCCGGCGCGACCAACGTCACCGCGACCACCACGACGTCCGACGACGGCACCGTCTCGACCACCGTCGTCGCCTCGAGCCGGGACACCGCCACCTACTACGTCATCGCAGCACTCGTCGCGGTGGCCGCCGTCGCCGCGGTGAGCCTGCTGCGTCGCCTCCGACCGGGAGCTCGCGTGGTGCCCGTGGTGGCCGTCGTCGGCATCGCCGCGGCCGCCTCGCTCGTCTACTGGCTGGTCGGCGACGGCCGATCCGTCGGGACCCTCGTCGGCGGCGTCGCGTTCCTGCTGCTGTCCGCGGCCGCTTTCGTCGCGGCCGCCGGTGCGGTGCAGATGGCGTTCGGTCGCGCCGTCGGACAGTCCGTGAACCTCGTGGCGCTGCTCGTTCAGCTCGCGGTGGCCGGCGCGGCACTCGTCGCCGCTCCCGACAGCCCCGTCTTCGGTCGACTCGCCTCGTTCACGCCCGTCGGATGGCTCGCCACCGGCCTCGATCGCATCGGGGCCGACGCCATGGACGCCACCGGGTGGCTCGCCGTCGTCGTCACGGTGGCACTGCTCGGAGTCGCCGGCATCGTCTGGTCCGTCGTGGCCCGGTCGCACCCGGCCGACACCGTCGACGACCGGGCCTACGCCGGCGCCTGAGCCGCCCGTGGTTCAGGCGGGCGGTGCGAACGCGTCGATCACCGACGCCATGTCGTCCGATCCGTGGCCGCGATCGCTCGCGTCGGCGAACGCCGCCCGGACCGCGCCGAGCAACCGCCCCGCCGAGGTGTCGGTCGCGTCGATCATGAGGTCGAGATCCTTGACCACACCGTCCACCCCGAACGACGGGGTGAACTCGCGCTCGATCATCGCGGTCCCCTTGAGCTGCGTGTAGGGCGCACCGATGGGGCCGCCGTCGAGTGCCTGCAGGAAGAGCGTCGGATCGACGCCGAGGTGACGCGCGATGGCCACCGACTGCGCGGTGGCGGCCGTCAGGGTCGCCACCATCGCATTGCACGCGAGCTTGAGGGCGCTGGCCGCACCGGGCTCCGTGCCCGCCGACACCGTCTTCACGGCGATGGCCTCCACGACCGGCCGCACGGTCTCGAGGAGCGAATCGGGGCCGGAGATCAGCGCGGTGAGCGTGCCCTGCTCGGCCGGGGCCTTGGTGCCCAGAACGGGCGCGTCCAGCGTCGCGACGCCGTGCCGGGCAGCCAGGTCGGCCAACCGCACCGCTCCCGCCGGCCCGACGGTGGCGCTCTGCATCCACACCGCGCCGTCGCGCATCGCGGGCAGGAACGCGGCCGCGGCGTCGGCGGTGGCCGCCTCGTCGTACAGCATCGTGACGACCACGTCGGCGTCGCGCACACAGTCCGTCGGGTCGGTGGACCCCCGCGCCCCGGAATTCACGAGATCCGTCGTGCGCTCCGCGGTACGGTTCCAGACGGACACGTCGTGGCCCGCCCGCAGGATCGACGCGGCCATGCCCGCGCCCATGGTGCCGGTTCCGATCACTGCCACTCGCACGTGCGACCTCCCTCACGATGACGACGACGCATTTCGTCCCGCCCGTGCCGGTGTGTTCCCATCGAGGGTCGAGATCAATCGTGACTGACGGTAAGGACCACGCATGACCAGCCCACACACCACTGCTTCACCCCGAGCCGGGCTTCGGGAGTGGGTGGGACTGGCCGTCCTCGTCATGCCCATCCTGGTGGTGTCGATGGACATGTCGGTGCTCTACCTGGCCCTGCCGTCGCTCACCGTCGACCTGCAGCCGAGCAGCGCCGAGCAGCTGTGGATCCTCGACATCTACAGCTTCATGCTGGCCGGCCTCCTGGTCACCATGGGCTCACTGGGTGACCGCATCGGCACTCGCCGTCTGCTCATGATCGGGTCGGTCGTCTTCGGCGTGGCGTCCGTGCTGGCCGCGTTCTCGCAGAATCCCGAACAGCTCATCGCCTCCCGCGTGCTGCTGGGCATCGGCGGCGCCACCCTCGCGCCGTCGACGCTGTCCCTGCTGCGCAAGTTGTTCGTCGACCCGGTGCAGCGCGGCATGGCCGTCGGCGTGTGGACGGCCGGATTCGCCGGCGGTGGGTCCTTCGGTCCGGTGGTCGCCGGATTCCTGCTCGAGCACTTCTGGTGGGGATCGGTGTTCCTGATCAACCTGCCGATCATGGCCCTGCTGCTCGTCGCGGCGCCGCTGATCCTGCCCGAGGCGAAGAACCCCGACCCCGGGCGGTTCGATCTGCTCGCCGTCGCAGGGTCGATCGTGACCATGCTGGCTCTCGTCTTCGCTCTCAAGCACACCGCACAGGACGGCGCCGACTGGCAGGCCGGGGCGGCACTCGTGGTCGCCGCCGCCGTCGGCACGTGGTTCGTCCGCCGCCAACGCGCGAGCACCCACCCGATCATCGACTTCCCGCTGTTCCGCAATCCCGCGTTCTCGGTGGCCGTCATCGTGATCCTGGTGTCCGTTTTCGTCATCGCCGGGTTCAACCTGCTGCTCTCGCAGTTCCTGCAGCTGGTCATGGGATTCAGCACCCTCGAGGCCGGACTGTGGTCGCTGATCCCGGCCGTCGCGACCGCGATCGCCTCGCTCACGGCGCCGTTCGTCATGAAGCGACGGCCGCCGTCGGTGATCCTGCTCGGGTCCATCTCCGTCGCCGCCGTGGGCGCGGCGGTGGTCGGCCTGGTCGGGCTGCCGACGTCGGTGACCACCGGGGCCGCTCTGGCCATCCTGCTGTGCGGCATGGTGATCGCCTCGCTCGGCGTCGGAACGGGCACCACCCTCGGCTCGGACCGCGTGCTGGCCACCGCCGCACCCGAGAAGGCCGGGGCCGCGGGCGCCGTCTCCGAGACCGGCGCGGAACTCGGCGGCGCCCTGGGCATCGCGGTCCTCGGATCGATCAACCTCGCCACCTACCGCCTGGCGCTGGGCGGCGACGTCGCACCGAACAGCACCCTCGCCGGCGTGCTGTCGGATCCGACCACGGGATCGGACGTGGCCGACCGCGCCCGCGACGCGTACGTCGACGGTATGGTCGCCGCCGCCGGCGCCACCGTCGGCATGCTCGTGGTCGCGGGGCTGGCCTCGGCCTTCCTGTTCCGCCGGGCTCGCAGCAGCGCCCCCGACCCGGAGCGCGTGCCCGCCGCCTGACGCCCGCGACTTTTCCCACACGATCGGCGCGCGGTCCGCGGATTCGCGGAAATCGGCGCGATCGTGTGGGAGAACTCGCGCCGACGGCACCAAAACTGCGGTGCCCACGCCTGGCGCGATCCGGCGAAAAGTACCTGTCGGTCGGGATCGGAACCGAGAATGGCGGAATGACATCAATTCCGCCGGTGCCCGATGCGCTCGTTCCGCTTCTCACCTCCGGCCTTCCCCAGCAACGGGCCTTCGCGTTCTCCCGGCCTAGCTGGAGCAGATGGTTCGTACGCATGCCCGGTGTCCTGGACGCCATGGATGCGCTGCCCGACCGTGTGGACCGGGCCCACGTGGCCACAACTGTGGACGGGCTGATCGACAGCGATGTAGCTGCAGCGTTCGTCGTGGCAATGATCTGGGGTCACGGAAAGTCCGGCTACGGCCCGTTCCGAACAGCGCGCATCCTCACCGGAGGCCGCCGGCGCCCCTTGGAGCACGAACTTTCCACCGACGTGGTGGACAAACTCCGTGCGTCGGTCGACCACGTGCGGGGGGACGGACCTGTGGAGGGCTACCGATACATGGCGAACGAAGGGGCGCTATGGGGTCTCGGACCCGCCTTCTTCACGAAGTGGCTGTGTTTCGCGAGTGCCCGCGGTGATCACGAATCCGATACTGCTGCACCGATCCTCGACGCGATCGTCATTCGGTGGCTGCACCGGAACTCCGACGTTCGTCTACGAACGGGCCGAACCGTCGACTACGAGTGGTACGTCGACACGCTACGGGCATGGGGATCGGCGGCCGGTCTGTCCGCAGTCCAGGTCGAGGAGCGAATCTTCCGACTGAACCGTGCTGACGGCGCGGTCGCAGTGAATTGAGCGTGTGCCCGCCGCCTGACGCCCGCGACTTTTTCCACACGATCGGCGCGCGGTCCGCGGATTCGCGGAAATCGGCGCGATCGTGTGGGAGAACTCGCGCCGAACACCCCCGGACACACGTCAGCACCCCCTCCCGTGACGGGTGGGGGTGCCGACGGGGGTGGTTCCGACTAGCGCTGCGCCATCTGCGTCGGCGTGATCGGTGCCGGCAGGGCGGTCTTGCCCATGAGGAAGCTGTCCACGGCCGAGGCGGCGGAGCGACCCTCGGCGATGGCCCACACGATCAGGGACTGGCCACGGCCCATGTCTCCGGCCACGAAGACGCCCTCGACGTTGGTGTTCCACTTGTCCGTGCGGGCGACGTTGCCGCGCTCGTTGAGGTTCACACCGAGGTCGGTGAGCAGGCCGGGCTTCTCCGGGCCGGTGAAGCCCATGGCGAGCAGCACCAGATCGGCCTCGAGGTGGAAGTCGGATCCCTCCACCTTGTGGAAGCGACCGTCCTTGAACTCGACCTCGTGCGCGTCGAGCCCGGTGACGATGCCGTTCTCGCCGGTGAACTTCTCGGTGTTGACCGAGAAGACCCGCTCGCCGCCCTCCTCGTGCGCGGACGACACCCGGTACACCAACGGGTACGTCGGCCACGGGGTGGAATCGGCGCGCTCCTCGGGCGGGCGCGGCATGATCTCGAACTGGTGGACGCTGGCCGCACCCTGACGGTGCGAGGTGCCCAGGCAGTCCGCG
The DNA here is from genome assembly GCF_001894765.1 of Rhodococcoides corynebacterioides NBRC 14404. GTDB lineage: Bacteria > Actinomycetota > Actinomycetes > Mycobacteriales > Mycobacteriaceae > Rhodococcoides > Rhodococcoides corynebacterioides. The sequence goes on along the minus strand of NZ_BCWV01000009.1, from coordinate 98,639 downwards.
CCGGTGTCGCCGCCGCCGATGATGACGACCTTCTTGCCGCGCGCGGTGATGGGCGGCTGGCCATTGGCGTCGGTGACGTCGTCGCCGAGCTGCACGCGATTGGCCCACGGCAGGAACTCCATGGCCTGGTGGATGCCGCCGTACTCGCGGCCGGGCACCTCCAGGTCACGAGCCTTGGTGGCACCGCCGGAGAGGACCACGGCGTCGAACTGCGACCGCAGCTCCGCCGCCGTGATGTCGACACCGACGTTCACCCCGGTGCGGAAGATGGTGCCCTCGGCCTCCATCTGCGCGATGCGGCGGTCGATGTGCCGCTTCTCCATCTTGAACTCGGGGATGCCGTACCGGAGCAACCCGCCGATGCGGTCGGCCCGCTCGAAGACCGTCACGGTGTGGCCGGCGCGCGTGAGCTGCTGCGCGGCAGCGAGTCCCGCCGGTCCCGAGCCGACCACCGCCACCGTCTTGCCGGTGAGGTAGGTCGGGTAGACGGGCTGAACCCATCCCTCGTCGAAGGCCCGGTCGATGATCTCGACCTCGACCTGCTTGATGGTCACCGGATCCTGATTGATGCCCAGGACGCACGACGCCTCGCACGGCGCCGGGCACAGCCGCCCGGTGAACTCCGGGAAATTGTTGGTGGCGTGCAGGCGGTCGATGGACTCGCGCCACCGGTCCTTGTACACCAGGTCGTTCCACTCGGGAATGAGGTTCCCCAGGGGACACCCGTTGTGGCAGAACGGGATACCGCAGTCCATGCAGCGGCTCGCCTGGGTCCGCAGCGTGTCCGTCGAGAAGTCCTCGTAGACCTCTTTCCAGTCCATCAGACGCAGGTCGACGGGACGCCGCTTCGGCAGTTCCCTGGACGTGTTCTTCAGAAATCCCTGCGGGTCACCCACGAGCTGCCTCCATGATCGCCTCGTCCACGTCGGCGCCGTTCTTCTCGGCTTCGGAAATGGCGAGCAGTACCTTCTTGTAATCCCGCGGCATCACCTTGACGAAGTGATTCACCTGCTGCGACCAGTCGGCGAGGATGCGCTCGGCGACCTCGGATCCGGTCTGGTCGCGATGACGGGTGACCGCGTCCTTGAGCCACGCGAACTCGTCGCCCTCGAGGGTTTCGATGTCCACCAGTTCGGTGTTGAGGTTGGCCTCGAACGTCGAGTTCGGATCGAACACGAACGCCACGCCGCCGGACATGCCGGCACCGAAGTTGCGTCCGGTCTCGCCGAGAATGACCACCTTGCCACCGGTCATGTACTCGCACCCGTGGTCACCCACACCCTCGACGACGGCCGTGGCACCGGAGTTGCGCACCGCGAATCGCTCGCCGACGACACCGCGGATCAGCGCCTCGCCCTCGGTGGCACCGAAGAGGATGACGTTGCCGGCGATGATGTTGTTCTCGGCGACGAAGTCCGGATTGGCGTCGCGCGACGGGCGCACGACGATCCGACCACCGGACAGACCCTTGCCGACGAAGTCGTTCGCGTCACCCTCGAGTCGCAGCGTCATGCCCTTGGGCACGAACGCGCCGAAACTGTTGCCGGCGGACCCGGTGAAGGTGATGTCGATGGTGTCGTCGGGCAGGCCGTCGGCACCGTACTTCTTGGTCAGCTCGTGGCCGAGCATCGTGCCCACCGTGCGGTTGACGTTGGTGATGCGCGTGGTGAACTGCACCTTCTCGCCCGAATCCAGTGCCTCACGGCTCTGGGTGATGAGCTGCTGGTCCAGCGCCTTGTCCAGCGAATGATCCTGGGTGCCCGTGCAGTACAGGTCCTGGTTCATGAACGCCGACTCGGGCTGGTCCAGGATCGGCGACAGGTCGAGCTTCGACGCCTTCCAGTGCTCCTTGGCCGCGGTGGTGTCGAGCAGGCCGACCTGGCCGACTGCCTCGTCGAGCGTGCGGAAACCGAACTCGGCCAGGTACTCCCGGACCTCCTCGGCGATGTAGAGGAAGAAGTTCTCGACGAACTCCGGCTGACCCGCGAACCGCTTGCGCAGCACCGGGTTCTGCGTCGCCACGCCCACCGGGCAGGTGTCGAGGTGGCAGACGCGCATCATGATGCAGCCCGACACCACCAGCGGCGCAGTGGCGAAACCGAACTCCTCACCACCGAGCAGAGCGGCGACCATGACGTCGCGGCCGGTCTTGAGCTGACCGTCGACCTGGACCACGATGCGATCGCGAAGTCCGTTGAGCAGCAACGTCTGCTGGGTCTCGGCCAGGCCGAGCTCCCACGGCGCACCCGCGTGCTTGACGGAGGTGAGCGGTGTCGCGCCCGTCCCGCCGTCGTGACCCGAGATGAGGACGACGTCCGCGTGGGCCTTCGACACGCCGGCGGCAACCGTGCCCACCCCGATCTCGGAGACGAGCTTGACGTGGATGCGGGCCGACGGGTTCGCGTTCTTCAGGTCGTGGATCAGCTGCGCGAGATCCTCGATCGAGTAGATGTCGTGGTGCGGGGGCGGCGAGATCAGACCCACGCCCGGCGTGGAGTGCCGAACCTCGGCCACCCACGGGTACACCTTGTGCGCCGGAAGCTGGCCGCCCTCACCGGGCTTGGCTCCCTGCGCCATCTTGATCTGGATGTCGGTGCAGTTGGTCAGGTAGTTCGACGTGACGCCGAAGCGCCCCGACGCGACCTGCTTGATGGCCGACCGACGCGAGTCGCCGTTCTCGTCCGGCGTGAAGCGTGCGACGTCCTCGCCGCCCTCACCGGAGTTCGACCGACCACCGAGGCGGTTCATGGCGATGGCGAGCGTCTCGTGCGCCTCGGCGGAGATCGAGCCGTAGCTCATCGCGCCGGTGGAGAAGCGCTTGACGATCTCGCGCGCCGACTCCACCTCGTCGATGGGAATCGGGCTCCGGCCCTCGGTGCGGAAGCGGAACAACCCGCGCAGCGACGCCAGCCGCTCCGACTGGTCGTCCACCATCTGCGTGTACTCCTTGAACACGCGGTACTGCCCGGTGCGCGTCGCGTGCTGGAGCTTGAACACGGTGTCCGGGTTGAACAGGTGGTACTCGCCCTCGCGGCGCCACTGGTACTCGCCACCGGTCTCGAGCTCGCGGTGTGCACGCTCGAACTTGTTGTCCAGGTAGGCGACTCCGTGACGGGCGGCCACGTCCGCGGCGATCTGGTCGAGGTCGATACCGCCGAGCGGCGAGGTGACGCCGTGGAAGTACTCGTCGATCAGATCCTGCGAGAGACCGATGACCTGGAACAGCTGCGCACCGGTGTACGACGCCAGCGTGGAGATGCCCATCTTGGACATCACCTTCAGCACGCCCTTGCCGGCGGCCTTGATGTAGTTGCGCACGGCGGTGTCGTACTCGACACCCTGCAGGTTGCCGCGCTCGATCATGTCCTCGATGGACTCGAAGGCCATGTACGGATTGACCGCGGCCGCACCGAATCCCACGAGCGTGGCCATGTGGTGCACCTCGCGCGCGTCACCGGCCTCCACGATCAGACCCACCTTGGTGCGCGTCTTCTCCCGCACCAGGTGGTGGTGGACCGCCGAGGTGAGCAGCAGCGACGGGATCGGCGCCAGCTTCTCGTTGGACTCCCGGTCCGAGAGGATGACGATGCGGGCGCCGCCGGCGATGGCCGCGGACACCTGCTTGCGGATGATCTCGAGCGAACGACGCAGTCCTTCACCGCCTTCGGCGACCGGGTACAGGCCGCGAACGACCACCGAGCGCAGCTCGTCGAGGTTGCCGTCGTCGTTGATGTGGACGAGCTTGGACAGCTCGTCGTTGTGCAGGATCGGGGAGTGCAGCACGATCTGGCGGCACGCCTCGGCGGTGGGCTGCAGCAGATCGCGCTCCGGACCGATGGTGCCGCCGAGGCTGGTCACCACTTCCTCACGGATGGCGTCGAGCGGCGGGTTGGTCACCTGCGCGAACAACTGCGAGAAGTAGTCGAAGAGCATGCGCGGGCGAGCCGAGAGCACCGCGACGGGGGTGTCGGTGCCCATCGAGCCGATGGCCTCGGCGCCCGTCTTCGCCATGGGAGCGAGCAGGACGTTCAGCTCCTCGGTGGTGTATCCGAAGATCTGCTGGCGGATGAGCACCCGGTCGTGCGACATGTGCACGTGCGGACGCTCGGGCAGCTCGTCGACCGCGAGCAGTCCCTCGTCCAGCCACTCCTGGTACGGGTGCTCGGCCGCGAGCTCGTCCTTGATCTCGTCGTCGCTGACGATGCGGCCCTGCGCGGTGTCCACGAGGAACATGCGGCCGGGCTGCAGACGGACCTTCTTCACGATGCGCGACGGCTCGATGTCGAGCACGCCGACCTCGGACGCCATGACGACCAGACCGTCGTCGGTGACCCACAGACGCGACGGACGCAGGCCGTTGCGGTCGAGCACGGCACCGATGACGGTGCCGTCGGTGAAGCACACCGACGCGGGGCCGTCCCACGGCTCCATCAGCGTCGAGTGGAACTGGTAGAACGCCCGGCGGGCGGGGTCCATGGTCTCGTGGTGCTCCCAGGCCTCCGGGATCATCATCAGCACCGCGTGCGGCAGGCTGCGGCCGCCCAGGTGCAGGAACTCGAGCACCTCGTCGAACCGAGCGGTGTCGGACGCACCGCGCGTACACACGGGGAAGATCGCGTCGAGCTTCTCTCGTCCGCCGAAGGCGTCCGAGTCGATCAGCGCTTCCCGGGCGCGCATCCAGTTCTCGTTGCCGGTGACGGTGTTGATCTCACCGTTGTGCGCGACACGACGGAACGGGTGCGCGAGCGGCCACGACGGGAACGTGTTGGTGGAGAAGCGGGAGTGCACCAGACCCAGGGCGCTCTCGACGCGCTCGTCCTGCAGGTCCAGGTAGAAGCCCTTGAGCTGAGGCGTCGTCAGCATGCCCTTGTAGACGATCGTCGACGGGGACAGCGACGGGAAGTACACCGACTCGCGGCCGGGGCCGTCCTTGCCGGGGCCCTCGGTCCCCAGCTCGTGCTCGACGCGCTTGCGGGCGACGAAGGCCCGGCGCTCGAGGTCCAGTCCGCTGAGCGACCGATCCGGTGCGGCCACGAAGATCTGGCGGAACGTGGGCATCGCGTCGCGGGCCAGAGCGCCCAGCGACGTGTCGTCGGTCTCGACGGTGCGCCAACCGAGGACCTCGAGGCCCTCCTCGACGACGATGCGCTCGACACCGGCGACCGCTTCCTGCACCGCGGCGCGTGCCTGCGGGAGGAAGGCGATGCCGGTGGCGTAGGCACCCTCGGCGGGCAGCTCGAAGTCCACGACCGCGCGGTAGAACGCGTCGGGCACCTGGATCAGGATGCCCGCGCCGTCACCGGTGTTCGGCTCGGCGCCCGCCGCGCCGCGGTGTTCGAGATTGACCAGTGCGGTGATCGCCTTGTCGACGATGTCGCGGCTGCGACGGCCGTACATGTCGACGACGAACGCGACACCACAGGAGTCGTGTTCGTGGGCGGGGTCGTAGAGGCCCCGTGCTGCTGGGTACCGGTGACCGGGAATCTGCATGGTGTCTTGCCTCACTGCGAGTCGAGCCAGAATCCGCGTCGTCGTCCTGGACTCCGCCGGCACGCTCGTCGAGACGAGAAGGAGCGCACGGGGCGATCGGGAGCCGCCGCGGGGCGGTTCGAGAGCGGGTTCGCCGTTGAACACACACTCGGATCGGGCTGTCGGCCGACCCGAACGCACCGCTCGATGATGGTGCTCGAGCAGCGCGCCGACGATCGACCGGGTGTTTCCGGGCAGGGGGGAGTGCTTGTGGGTCCACCCCGCGAGGAAAACGATAGGTCAGCACCCCGACGAACTCACAAACGAGGGTTACCTTCACGGCCCTCACCTGCGACGACGTCGAAAGCTACGACGGTACGTGGGCCGCCGGGCGTCGTTGCACGGCGTCGTGACCGTTCCGGTCCACCCGTCGATGTCGGCGGCCGGGGCGGCCGACACGGTCTGCACGGCTCGCCGTCGAGCGGGTGAGGACACGATCACGCAACGCCGACGATACCGGGACGACACCGGGCGCAACAGAGAGAAGGGCAGGAGAGCGACGATCAACGGCCCGTGAAACGACTACTGGCCGCAGCGATGGAGATCAGCTACGGCCAGCGTGGTGGGCGAAGGGGGACTTGAACCCCCACGTCCCGAAGGACACTGGCACCTGAAGCCAGCGCGTCTGCCATTCCGCCACTCGCCCGAGCGACCCGAGAACGGTAGCACGGCCGTCGTCGCGGGCCGAAATCGCCGGAGCCGCGGCGGTCCGTCCGGACCGTTCGCCCGTTTCTCGAGGTCGCGGCCGGGTCGGTCGACGGATTTCGGCGTATAGCATGACTGTGCCGTCCCGGACCGCCGGGACACGCAGCCGTGTCCGAAGCAGAATCGGTCGGGGCACGTCCGACACACGAGGTCCGACGCACGAACGAAGGAGGGTGACGTGGGAGTGGTTCAGCGGTTCGAGCGCAAACTGCAGAGTGCCGTCGGCGACGCCTTCGCCCGCGTGTTCGGCGGCGGCGTCGTGCCGGCGGAGGTCGAAGCCGCGCTGCGGCAAGAGGCCCTGAGCGGTGTGCGCACCCTCGACGGTGGTCACGTGCTCGCGCCCAACGACTTCGTCATCACCATCAGCCCGTCCGATCACGAGCGCCTCGCCTCCGATCAGGATCTGACCACCCGCGCCTTCTCGCGCCACCTGCAGGACTACATCTCCGAGCAGGGGTGGCAGACCTACGGTGCCGTGGCCGTCCACTTCGAGGCCGCACAGTCCCTCCATACCGGCCAGTTCCGCACCGCCGGTCGCGTGAACCCGGATGCGGGGACCGATCGTGGCCCCGCCGCCGCCGCACGTCAGACTCGAGACCGATCCCACCGCCCCACCCCGTCGACATCAGGAGCCGTCTCCATGACTCAGAATCCCGGGAATCGCACCGAGGGCGACGAGCCCGACCGCGAGGCCGGATCCGTCGCTCACGGCCCACGCAACGGCAGCGCCTACCCGGGCGAGACCGCGTCGGGTGCGGAGTCGGAGAACCGCGTTCGCCCGCCGGCCGGCTACCCCGGTCGCCCCGCGGCGGACGCACGTCCCCGCGGCCCGGTGGCGCCCTACGGTGCACCGAACGCCGACCAGGCCGAGCGCGCCGATGGACCCGGGGGCGACCGCGGGCGGGACGATCGCGGAGAGAGCCGTGGCGGCTACGACCCGCAGTACGGTCAGGCCGGATATCAGGGTGGCCCCGGCCCCGGCGGATACCAGTCCGGTGGATACCAGCCGGGTGGGTACCAGCCGGGCGGATATCGGGAGGACGACCAGCGCGGCTACGGGCCGGGCGGGTACGGCCCCGGCGGGTACGGCCAGGGCGGATACCCGCCGGGCCGCCCCCCGCAGGAGGACCAGCGCGGCTACGGCCAGGGCGGATATCAGCCGGGCTACGAGCAGGCGGGGCACGACCAGCGTGGCTACGGCCAGGGCGGGTACGACGACCGTGGCTACGGCCAGGGTGCGTACGACGACCGCGGTTACGGGCGGGGCGCCTACGACAACGGCGGCTACGGCCGCCCGGGACCCGACCCGCGCGCCTACGGTCGCCCCGACCAGCAGGGTTACGACGCACGACCGGCGTACGACCAGCCGGCCTACGACCAGCCGGGTTACGACCAGCCGGGCTACGACCAGCAGGCCTACGGCCGGGCGCCCTACGATCCGTCCGCAGCCGACTCGCGGGCCTACGGCGCCGCTGCTGCCGGTCACGACGCCGGGTACGCCGGCCCGTCCACGCAGGGCTATCGGGCTCCCGACCTGCACGACGTCCCCGCCGGGACGGCGACCGCGACCCTGTCGCTCGAGGACGGCAGTGGGCGACAGTTCCAGTTGCGCGACGGCGCCAACATCGTCGGCCGCGGTCAGGACGCCCACTTCCGTCTGCCCGACACCGGAGTGTCGCGTCGTCACTTCGAGGTGCGCTGGGACGGTCACGTGGCGACGTTGTCGGACCTCGGCTCCACCAACGGCACCACGGTCAACGGTTCCCCCGTGCAGGACTGGCAGCTCGCGGACGGCGACGTCGTGCGGGCCGGTCACTCGGAGATCCTGGTGCGCATCGTCTGATCCGGTGCACGGGGAGCGCCACCGCGTCGCGGTGCGCGTATGACCTCGCTGTCACCCCCTGCCCCTATGATGCTGCGAGATGGCACACGTGACGCGTGCGCCGGAACGTCCGTGTCGACGCACCGTCGTCGACGTCGCTCGCGCCGACGGCACTCCGTCGGCCGATCCACCGGTGGAACGAGGAGGTGATCGCTGTGCAAGGTCTCGTTCTGCAACTCACGCGTGCGGGTTTCCTGGTGGTGCTGTGGCTGTTCGTGTGGGCCGTCCTGCGCACCCTGCGCTCGGACATCTACGCCGCGTCCGGGCTTCGCGTTCCCCCTCGCTCGCGGAAGACGCCGGTGTCGCTGCCGGGCCGGAAGCAGAAGGTGGCCAAGTACCTGGTGGTCACCCAGGGTTCCCTCGCCGGTACCCGCATCACCCTCGGCACGCAGCCGGTGCTCATGGGGCGGGCGGACGATTCCACGCTGGTGCTCACCGACGACTACGCATCCACCCGCCATGCCCGTCTGTCGCCGCGCGGCAGCGACTGGTACGTCGAGGACCTCGGGTCGACCAACGGCACGTACCTGGATCGCGTGAAGGTGACCACGGCGGTGCGTGTCCCGCTCGGAACCCCCGTGCGCGTGGGCAAGACCGTGATCGAGTTGCGCCCGTGACCCTCGTTCTCCGCTACGCCGCACGCAGCGACCGTGGCCTCGTCCGGTCGAACAACGAGGATTCGGTCTACGCCGGCGCGCGCCTGCTCGCCCTCGCCGACGGCATGGGCGGTCACGCCGCAGGTGAGGTCGCCTCGCAGCTGATGATCGCGGCGCTGGCGCATCTCGACGACGACGAGCCCGGCGACGATCTGCTGGGCAAGCTCGAGCGCGCGACTCGTGAGGGCAACGCCACGATCGCCGAGCAGGTCGAGGAGGACCCCGAGCTCGACGGCATGGGCACCACGCTCACCGCGATCCTGTTCGGCGGACGCAAGATCGGCCTGGTCCACATCGGGGACTCGCGCGCCTACCTTCTCCGGGACGACGAGTTGACCCAGATCACGCGGGACGACACCTTCGTCCAGTCGCTCGTCGACGAGGGTCGCATCACCGCCGAGCAGGCCCACTCGCACCCGCAGCGGTCGCTCATCATGCGGGCGTTGACCGGCAACGAGATCGAACCCACGCTGACCGTCCGCGAGGCCCGCGCGGGCGACCGGTACCTGCTGTGCTCGGACGGTCTGTCCGACGTGGTGAGCAGCGAGACCATTGCGGACACCCTGCGCGAGGGTGAGAACGACGTGTGCGCCGACCGGCTCATCGAGCTCGCGCTGCGCAGTGGCGGTCCGGACAACGTCACCGTCGTCGTCGCCGACGTCATCGACCTCGACTACGGCCAGTCGCACCCGATTCTCGCGGGGGCGGCGTCGATGGACGACGAAGAGGACACTCCGCCGCCGAACACCGCCGCCGGTCGGGCCGCGGCGATGCGGCCGCCGCGGTCGACGCCGAAGCGCGTGGCACCGGCCCCGCCGCCGGAACCGGAGAAGAAGTCGCACAAGCTCCGGTGGATCCTGACGTCCGTCGCGCTGGTGGCGCTGCTCGCCGCCGGCGCCATCGTCGGGTGGTCACTGCTGCAGCGCAACTACTACGTCGGAACGGACGACGGCCGCGTCGCGGTGATGCGCGGTGTGCCGGGTTCGGTGCTCGGCTACTCCCTGCAGACCGTGGACCTGATCGGATGCGTGCGCGAGTCGCCCACCGAGTCCGCGTCCTCGGCCACCACCACGACGGCACCGCCGACCACCACGCCGGCCCCGGTGCCCGGGGCACCGACCGACACGGCACCGACCGACGCGGCACCGACCGACGAGCCGGCACCCGCGCCGGAGCCGGAGCCCGAGCCCGCGACCGTCGACCTGCGGTCACCGTCCGAGGCGGGCGACTGCCGCATTCTCGGTGTCGACGACCTGCAGCCGTCCGCCCGTGAGCAGGTGCGGTCCGGCCTGCCCTCCGGCACGCTGGCCGACGCGCGGTCCCAGGTCACTCGCCTGGTGTCGACGGATCTGCTGCCGGTGTGCGACGAGTCGCCGACCACCACCTCCACCACGCCCGTTCCCACCACGACCGACGTCCCCGCTCCGGGTGACCCGGCGGCCCCGCCCGCGGAGACCGCCCCGCCCACGGAGACGATCACGCCCACGCCGACCCCCACCCCCGTGGTGGGCCAGACGTGCCGGGTGGGTACGCGATGACGGCACCCTCGCAGTCCTCGCCGTCGTTCCCCAGCCCGCCCGGTGGGTTCGCCCCGGCTCCGCCACAGTCCACCCGTCGGGGTGTCGAGGCCGCACTCCTCGCGGCGGCGACGCTGATCACGACTCTGTCGTTCGTACTGGTCGAAGCCAGCCAGGAACAGGCCGTGACCTGGGACCTGGCGAAGTACGGCCTGGCGTACCTCGCGATGTTCGTCGTGGCCCACGCCGCGGTGCGACGGTTCGCCACCCATGCCGACCCGCTGCTGCTGCCCATCGTGGCGTTGCTCAACGGACTCGGCCTGGTGCTCATCCACCGACTCGACCTGGCCGCGCAGGAATCCGCGCGATACCTGGGAACGGACGCACCGTCACCGGACGCGAACCAGCAGGTGCTGTGGACGGCCCTCGGCATCGCGTGTTTCGTCGCGGTGCTGGTCCTCGTGCGCGACTACCGCACGCTCGCACGCTACGGCTACACCCTCGGCCTGGGCGGTCTGCTCTTCCTGGCGCTGCCCGCCGTCCTGCCGTCGTCTCTCTCGGAGGTCAACGGGTCCAAGATCTGGATCCGCCTGCCCGGCTTCAGCATTCAGCCCGGTGAGTTCGCCAAGATCGCGTTGCTGATCTTCTTCGCCTCGGTCCTGGTGGCCAAGCGTGAGCTCTTCACGACGGCCGGCAAGCACGTGTTGGGCATGGACCTGCCGCGAGCGCGCGACCTCGGTCCGATCGTGGTCGCCTGGATCGTCTCCATCGGGGTCCTCGTGTTCGAGAAGGACCTCGGCACGTCGCTTCTCATCTACTCGACGGTCCTGGTGATGATCTACATCGCCACCGAGCGGGTCGGGTGGATCGTCGTGGGGTTGGCGCTGCTGCTCGCCGGGTTCGTGGTCGCGTACAACACGTTCGGGCACGTCAAGATCCGCACGGACACCTGGCTCGACCCGTTCGCGGACTACAACGACACCGGCTACCAGATCTCGCAGTCGCTGTTCGGTCTCGCCACCGGGGGGATGGGCGGTACCGGCCTCGGCAGCGGTCGTCCGTCCCAGGTGCCGTTCGCCAACACCGACTTCATCGTCGCGACCGTCGGCGAGGAGTTGGGCCTGATCGGGCTCGCCGCCGTCCTCATGTTGTACCTGCTGTTCGTCCTCCGCGGCGTGCGCACCGCCCTCGCCGTGCGCGACAGCTTCGGCAAACTGCTCGCGGCCGGGTTGTCCGTCATCATCGCCGTGCAGCTGTTCGTCGTGGTGGGCGGAGTGACCAAGCTGATCCCGCTGACCGGTCTCACCACGCCCTTCATGTCCTACGGAGGCTCGTCCCTGCTCGCCAACTACGTCCTGGTGGCCCTGCTGATCAAGATCTCCGACGCGGCCCGCGCACCCGTCGTTCCGCAGAAGCGCGGACCCGCCGGCCCGCAGATCGGTGACGCACCCACCCAGGTGGTGAAGCGCCCGTGAACACACCCCTGCGCCGCGTCGCGATCGGCATCATGGCCATGGTCGTCGTGCTGCTCGCCAACGCCACCTACGTTCAGGTGATCAAGGCCGACGACCTCCGGACCGATCCTCGGAACTCGCGCGTCCTGCTGGACGAGTACGCCCGTCAGCGCGGACAGATCTCGAGCGGCGGTCAGGTCCTGGCCGCCTCCGTCGCGACGGACGATCGGTACAAGTACCTGCGCACCTACCCGTCCAACCCCGCGGCGCCCTCGAGCGCACTGGCGAACGCGCCGGTCACCGGGTTCTACTCGATGCTCTACTCGAGCACCGGTCTCGAACGGGCCGAGGACCCCGTCCTCAACGGGTCCGACAACCGGTTGTTCGGCAAGCGGTTCTTCGACCTGTTGGCCGGTCGCGACCCCCGTGGCGGCAACGTCGTCACCACCATCGATCCCGTGATGCAGCAGGTGGCCTACGACCAGCTGACCAGCAAGGGGTACACCGGATCCGTGGTGGCCATCGAGCCGTCCACCGGCAAGATCCTCACGATGGTCTCGACGCCGAGCTACGACCCCAACGAGTTGGCGTCGCACAACGGTGAGCAGACGGCCGCGGCCTGGGAACGGCTCAGCCAGGACCCCACCAATCCCCTGGTGAACCGGGCGATCTCGCAGACCTACCCGCCGGGGTCGACGTTCAAGGTGGTGGTCACCGCGGCGGCCCTCGCGGACGGCGCGTACCCCGACACGCAGCTGACGGCGGCACCCGACATCACGCTACCCGGCACGTCCACGACCCTCGAGAACTACAACGGAGCAACCTGCGGCGGCGGTGCCACCGCCTCGCTCCGCGAGGCCTTCGCACGGTCCTGCAACACCGCGTTCGTCGAGCTCGGCATCGACGCCGGTGCGGGCGCCGTGTCCGACACCGCCACCGCATTCGGCGTCGGCGAGAGCCAGTCCGTGCCCCTGCCGGTCGCGCCCAGCACCGTCGGGGACATCCCGGACGACGCCGCGCTCGGGCAGTCCAGCATCGGCCAGCGCGACGTCGCCCTGACCCCGCTGCAGAACGCCGAGATCGCGGCGACCATCGCGAATCGCGGTGTTCGCATGGCCCCGCATCTGGTCGCGCAGCTGCAGGCACCCGACCTGTCCACGCTCGACACCACCGAGCCGACATCGCTGGGTCAGGCCGTGTCGCCGGAGGTCGCCGGGACCCTCACCGACCTGATGATCGGCGCGGAGAACAACTCCGGATCCGAGGGCCGGATCCCGGGAGTACAGATCGCGTCGAAGACGGGTACCGCCGAGCACGGCAGCGACCCGCGCAACACTCCGCCGCACGCCTGGTACATCGCCTTCGCACCCGCGGAGGATCCGAAGATCGCGATCGCCGTCATCGTCGAGGACGGCGGTGACCGCGCCCTCGCGGCCACGGGCGGGTCGGTCGCAGCGCCGGTGGCGCGGGCCGTGCTCGGTGCCGGATTGCAGGGGAGGTGAGCCACGGAATGAACGGTGGACTGAACAACGGTGCCCTCGTGGCGGACCGCTACCGGCTGATCCGGCTCATCGCCACCGGCGGTATGGGCCAGGTGTGGGAGGCGACGGACAATCGCCTCGATCGGCGGGTCGCGGTGAAGATCCTCAAGCCCGAGTTCTCCGACGATCCGGAGTTCGTGGAGCGCTTCCGCATCGAGGCACGCACGACGGCGCTGCTCAACCACCCCGGCATCGCCAACATCTTCGATTACGGCGAGGTGCGTGACCCCAGCGGCCAGTCGCTGGCCTACCTCGTGATGGAACTCGTGATCGGCGAACCGCTGAACGCGGTGCTGGGGCGCATGGGACGGCTGCCGCTGGTGCATGCCCTGGACATGCTCGAACAGACGGGCCGCGCCCTGCAGGCCGCTCACCGAGCGGGCATCGTGCACCGCGACGTCAAGCCGGGCAACATCATGATCACGCCCGACGGCACGGTGAAGATCACCGACTTCGGCATCGCGAAGGCGGTCGACGCCTCCCCGGTCACACGCACCGGCATGGTCATGGGGACCGCGCAGTACATCGCGCCGGAACAGGCGCTGGGTCAGGACGCGACCTCGGCGTCCGACGTCTACAGCCTCGGTGTCGTGGGATACGAGGCGGTCTCCGGCCAGCGGCCCTTCGTCGGGGACGGCGCGCTCACGGTGGCCATGAAACACGTTCGCGACGCCGCCCCGCCGCTGCCGGCGGATCTGCCTCCGCAGGTGCGCGAGCTCGTCGAGATCACCATGACCAAGGACCCGGCGGCGCGGTACGCGAACGGCGGCGAGTTCGCCGACGCGGTGGCCGCCGTGCGGGCCGGTCGACGGCCCCCGACGCCGGGTACGCCCCGGTCCGCCACCGGAACCACTCGCGTGGTGCCCCCGGTCTCGGCGGGAGGGCCGAGCAGCACCCGGATGATGAGCACCGCGGCCGGTCGATACGCGGCCGCGGCGCCGCGTGACCCGGAGCCCGATCGTGGCGGCATGTCGCCCGGTCAGAAGGCACTGGCGTGGGCGGCGGCCGGACTGTTGCTCCTCGCGGCCATCGTCGCGTTCGGCCTCTTCGTGTTCTCCGAGAGCGGCGGCGGACCCACCGTCCCCGTGACCACCTCCACCACCACGACGACGCCGACGACGACCGAGCCGACCACCACCACGACCCGGCCGACGACCACGACCACCACCACGACCACCACGACGACGACCACCACCGAGCCCACCACCACCGAGCCCACGACCACGACGCCGAGCACCACCACGACCACTCCGGGCGGACTGTTCGACATCCCCGGACTCGGCGGTATCGGCAACGGCGGTGGAAACGGAGGCGGCAACGGAGGCGGCAACGGACCGGGAGGCGGCAACGGACCGGGAGGGGGCCAGCGATGACCACGCCACGCAAGCTGTCCGCCCGGTACGACCTGGGTGAGATCCTCGGCTTCGGTGGTATGTCCGAGGTGCATCTCGCTCGGGACGGACGCCTGGACCGGGACGTCGCCATCAAGGTCCTGCGTCAGGATCTCGCGCGCGACCCCACGTTCTACCTGCGGTTCCGACGTGAGGCGCAGAACGCCGCCGCACTGAACCATCCTGCCATCGTCGCGGTGTACGACACGGGCGAGGCCGAGACCGAGACGGGTCCGCTGCCGTACATCGTCATGGAGTACGTCGACGGTGAAACCCTGCGGGACATCGTCCGCGCCGAAGGGCCCATGGCGCCCAAGCGCGCGATGGAGGTCATCGCCGATGTCTGTGCGGCGCTCGACTTCAGCCATCGCAACGGCATCGTGCACCGGGACGTCAAGCCGGCGAACGTCATGATCAACCGTGCCGGCGCGGTGAAGGTGATGGACTTCGGCATCGCCCGGGCCATCGCCGACAGCTCGAGCCCCATGACCCAGACCGCCGCCGTCATCGGCACCGCGCAGTACCTCTCTCCGGAGCAGGCCCGCGGTGAGCAGGTGGACGCGCGGTCCGACGTCTACTCCCTGGGCTGCGTGCTCTTCGAGATCCTCACCGGCGAACCTCCGTTCACCGGCGATTCCCCGGTGGCCGTGGCGTACCAGCATGTGCGCGAGGACCCGCGCCTGCCGTCGTCGGTGAACAAGGACGTTCCGGCGGAGCTCGACTCCATCATCCTCAAGGCGATGAGCAAGAATCCGGCCAACCGCTACCAGAGTGCGGCGGACATGCGGTCGGACCTGATCCGCGTCCTCGGCGGACAGCGCCCGAGTGCTCCCGTCGTCATGAGCGACGAGGACCGCACCACGATCTTCGGCGGCTCCGACACCGGGCGCGCGCCCGACCGCGAACCGGCCGACGCACCGTCGACCCGCGCGTCGGGTCGGCACGCCGGGCCGGATCCGGACGACGGGCGCCGCAGCCGCGTGAAAGTCGCGCTCGCCGCTCTGGCCACTGTCGTGGTCGTCGGCATCGTCGGGGTGTTCCTGTGGAACCTCGGCCCGGGTGCCGACGCCCGGTCGGTGACCGTCCCGGACGTCTCGGCTCTCTCAGCGGACGACGCGCGGACCACCCTCGAGAACGCGGGTTTCCGCGTCGATGTGCAGCAGCGCACCGATCCGACCGTGCCGGAGGGTGCCGTCATCGGAACCCGGCCGGTCTCGGGTACCACCGTCGACGAGAACAGCACTCTGGTCCTCGAACTCTCGACCGGTCCCGAGCAGATCCAGGTTCCCGCCCTGACCGGACTGACCAGCGAGGCCGCGGCCGCCGCCCTCGATCAGGCGGGCCTGACGCTCGATCCCGACGTGGAGCGTGCCGCGTCGCCGCGCGACCAGATCGACAAGGTGGTCTCCCAGGAGCCGGCCCGCGGGTCGACGATGGTGCAGGGTTCGGCCGTGCGCATCACGCTGGGATCCGGTCCGCGGCAGATCCGGGTGCCCGACGTGGTCGGCCAGAACATCGAGGTGGCGCAACCGAACCTCGCCGGCGCAGGGTTCGTCGTCGATCGCCGCAGTGTCGATTCGGCTCGCCCCGCAGGCGAGGTCGTGTCGACGTCGCCGGCCGGGGGCGGCTCGACGAGCGAAGGGGACACGGTCACGGTGCAGGTGTCCAACGGGAGTCAGTTCACGGTGCCGGACCTCACCGGACAGACGCCCGTCCAGGCCGTCGACACCCTGCGTGCCGCCGGGTGGCAGGGCACCGTGTCGGACCTCGACCAGGTGGACGTACCGACGCTCGACACCGGTCAGGTCAATCGCATTCAGCAGCAAGCGGTTCCGGTAGGACAAGCACTCGGGAAGACCGCGCGGATCGGGGTCTCGATCGGCCGGTTCGGCATCTGATCCCGCGCGGCCGCCCGGGCCGGCCCGACCTCAGATCCGGGCGGCGCCCTCGAGGGTGCCGACCAGCGTCTCCGACGGGCCCTCGCCGCAGACGGCGAGCCAGTTGGCCAACATGCGGTGACCGCCCTCGGTCATGACCGACTCGGGGTGGAACTGGACACCGTGCACGGGCAGTTCGCGGTGCCGCATGGCCATGACGATGCCGGTCTCGGTGGTTCCGGTGACCTCGAGTTCGTCCGGGATCGTGTCCGGGCGCACCGTCAACGAGTGGTAGCGGGTGGCGGTGAACGGATCCGGCAGTCCGGCCAGCACGCCCAGGCCCGAGTGATGAACCCGGCTGGTCTTCCCGTGCAGCAGTTCGGGTGCGCGCTCGACGACCCCGCCGAACGAGGCTCCGATCGCCTGGTGACCGAGGCACACCCCGAGCACCGGGGTCACGGTCCGTGCGCACGCCTGGACCATGTCCATCGTGACGCCCGCCCGGTCGGGCGTTCCCGGCCCGGGACTGAGCAGCACGCCGTCGGCCCGCGCTACCGCGGCGTCGACGTCGAGGAGCTCCGGATCGTCGTTGCGCAGCACGGTCGGCCGCGTACCGAGCTGACCCAGGTACTGGACCAGGTTGAACACGAAGCTGTCGTAGTTGTCGACCACGAGGATGCGCATGCGAGCAGCCTAATCGCGGGATCGGCGCCGTCCGTGCCGGCGTCGTCGGTCGCGACGCACCGCGACGGCGAGCGAGCCGACCACCGCGATCAGACCGAGTCCCTGCAGACCGGGTGAGTCGTCGGCACCGCCGGCGATCACGGCCGCGACGCCGATCGCCATCACCACGACAGTGACCATGACGTCGATCCACGACACCCTCATTCGTCCTCCACCCACTCGAGCAGGTCACCCGGCTGACACTCCAGGACCCGGCAGATCGCCTCGAGGGTGCTGAACCGGATCGCCCGTGCCCGCCCGTTCTTCAGCACGGCGAGGTTGGCGGGCGTCAGGCCGACCTGCTCGGCGAATTCCCCCACACCGATCTTGCGCCGCGCCAGCTCCACGTCGAGGCGCACCACGATCGGCATCAGATCACCGTGTCCAGGTCGGACCGCAGGTCGGTGGCCTGCCGCAGCAGTGCCCGCATGACGACCATGAGCAGGGCGGCCACCGTGACGATCACGACCAGAAGGAAGAGCAGCAGCGGTGGGCCCGGGTCCGTCGCGGTGAAGCCGACCGCCAGGAAGACGACCACCAGGACCGCCCACGCCGCGACGATGGCACCGAGGATGGCATTCACCCACCGTCGCGACGACGTCGTGAAGATCGTGTTCCGCTGCACCTGGGTGAGGAGCTTCCACGTGGCGACCACCACGACCTGAACGCAGAGCACCCAGTAGATCGACACGGCCGTGAGCGGCCACCGAAGGCCGGCGTCCGCCGGTGACTCCTCGGCGAGGTGCGCGAACTGGCCGGGCAGAGAGAAGACCTGCAGGAACACCAGCACGGCGAACAGGACGGCGAGAACGAGTCGCAGCAGCGGCACCACTCGATGTTCGATCGACATGGATCGACTATCGACGTTGATCTATCGATTGTCAATCGACCTGCCGGTGCGCCCTGCTCGCCACCCGAGGGCGCGGGCACACGGCGATAGAGTGTTCTTCGAGGTGAGAACGCGCGCAGCCGCCCCACCGAGCCCGCCCCACCGAGCCCGCCCCACCGAGCCCGCCCCACCGAGACCCGAGGAAGTCCGATGCCGAAGTCGAAGGTCCGCAAGAAGACCGACTACACGCTCGATCCGACCAACCGCACGCCCGTCAAGGTCAAGGCCGCGCCGTCGAGCACGCTGTACCTGTCGGTGATGTTCGGTTTCATGTTGCTCGGTTTGGTGTATCTCATCGTGTACTACCTCGCCCAGGACAGCATCGGATGGATGGCGGACCTCGGAGCCTGGAACCTGCTCATCGGTTTCGGCTTCTGGATCATCGGTCTCGTCATGACGATGAAGTGGCGGTGACCGGCGGTGGCGACGTCGTGCGCGCGCGAATGACATCGATGTTGTTCATCAACAGTGTGGATAACTCCTGTGGATGAATCGTCCCCGGGCTCGGTCCGCGCGTGGGGAACGCCGCCTGCACTGATCGTCGTTCTGGTGCTCGGCGGGCTGGCTCTGCTGGTCGCAGCCGTGATGACCACCGGTGACACCCCCGGGCAGGTGCTGATCGGACTCGCGGCGCTCTGCGCCTGGGGGCTCGCCGGCGTCGGAGTTCGACGTCGACCGCAACTGTCGCTCTCGGACGAGACCTTGAACGTCAAGGGTCTGCGCGGGGTGCGCACCTACCGTCGCGGCGACGTCGACACCATTCGTCTGGTGCCGTACCCGCGCCTGGGGCGGCGGGTGCCGATGATCGAGATGGACCTCCGTGAACCCGACGCCTCGGAACGGCTGGTGATCCTCGGCCGGTGGGATCTGGGCACGGATCCCCGGACGGTGTTCGACGAACTCGACGACGCCGGGTGGGTGCCCGAAGGCTTCTCCTCTCGCTGATGCAGCGGCAGGAATCGGGGGCGCTCAGCCGAGCAGCACGCCGGCGCGCACCACGATCGCGAGGACGGTCAGCAGCCCGATCGCGCCCACGCCGATCCATCCGAGCACCCGAGTCCGCGCGGGGTCACCGCCGCGCAGGAAGAGGACGGCCGCGGTGGCGGCCGCTCCCGCGGCGAGACCGCCCAGATGTCCCCACAGCGAGATGCCGGGGATGGCGATCGACAGCACGACGTTCAGGCCGATGACGGCGAGCACGGGCGTCGGACTCCGACGCAGCCGCACGAGGATCACGGCCTGGGCGCCCAACAGTCCGAACACCGCCCCCGAGGCGCCGACGGTGGCCGACACGGGCGATGCCAGCCACATCACGGCCGCGGCCCCGCCGAGCAGGGACACCCCGTAGACCGCGAGGTAGCGAGCGCGGCCGAGGACGGCCTCGCAGTCCCGACCGATGACGTACAGCGCGAACATGTTGACGGCGAGGTGCACGATGCCCGAGTGCAGGAAGCCGCTGCCGAGCACCCGCGCGTAGTCACCATCGGCGACCAGGATCGGCACCAGTGCGAACGACCGGAACAGGCTGCTCGCCTGATTGCCGACGCCGCCCGCCTGCGCGGCGGTGAGGGCGTAGACGACCACGTTGATCGCCATCATCGTGTACGTCACGACAGGAGTCGCGACGGCGGCGCGCAGAGTCCCTCCGGCGACGGTGCGGGCCTGCGGCACGGCGCCCTCGGCGGCTGCCACGCAGTCGACGCAGTGCTGCCCCACGGACGCGGAGCGCAGGCACTGCGGACACGCCGGACGCCCGCAGCGCGTGCAGGACAGCCCGGTGGGAACGTTCGGGTGGCGGACACAGCCCGGCTGGGGCGGCATCGGAGCACCGCCCCAGCCAGGTGTGGTCATCAGGAGATGGTGACGCGCTCGATGACGACGTCGTCGACCGGGCGGTCGCCGCGGCCCGTGGGCGTCGCGGCGATCTCGTCCACGACCTTCTGGGACGCCGGATCGACGACCTCACCGAAGATCGAGTGGCGACGGTTCAGGTGCGGGGTCGGCCCGACGGTGATGAAGAACTGCGACCCGTTGGTGCCGGGGCCGGCGTTCGCCATCGCCAGCAGGTACGGGCGATCGAAGGACAGTTCCGGATGGAACTCGTCGCCGAACTTGTAGCCCGGACCGCCGGTGCCGGTGCCGGTGGGGTCGCCACCCTGCAGCATGAAACCGGCGATGACACGGTGGAAGATGGCGCCGTCGTAGAACGGGCCCTCCGACGTGCCGGCGGCGTTCTTGGTGGTGTACTCCTTGGTGCCCTGCGCGAGCCCGACGAAGTTCTCGACGGTCTTCGGCGCATGGTTGCCGAAGAGCGCGATCTGGATGTCGCCGCGGTTGGTGTGCAGCGTCGCTGTCTGGGTCTGAAGAGGTGAAGTCACGTCGTCCATCGTGCCAGGCGTCCGATGTGCGAAGGTGAAGGCATGACGACTGCACCGGATCGTGCGACGGCGAAGAAGGCCCTGGGGATCGCCCGCGAGACGGCGACCACCCTGGCGAAGGGCCCGGCGGCCACCGGATTCGTGGTGACCCGCAAGGGCGTTCAGGTTCTGCGGGCACGCCGCGCTCGTGCACGCGAGGACGGTGGCGTGTCGACACCGGTCCGCGCACCGCGGCCCGCACGACGGCGCCGGTCGGGTCGATCGCGCGTCCTGCGCATCGGGGTGCTCGGCCTGGTTGCCGCCGCGGCCGCCGGAGCACTCGCCGCGGCGCGGTCGCGGCGCACGGAGCTGCCGCCCCCGGCCGCCGAACCGCCGCGTCTGGACACGCCCGTGAACGGGTCGCGCCCGTCACCGCAGCCGCAGGCGTAGGACCCGAGTCCACGACGGGCTCCGTCCCTCACCACAGCCGCACCAGGAATCGCAGAACGTCGGCGACGTCGGTCGATCGCGAACCCCGGAGCACCTCCGTTCCCGCCACGACGGCCGCGACGTTGGACGCGGACACGCTGCCCTCGTCGAGATAGGCGGAGTGTCCGACGGCGCCGTCCGTCGCCAGGACGGTCGCCTCGGGGAGTTCGCTCGGATCGGTGCCGAATCGGCCGAGATCCGCCACCGGATCCGTCGCCGCTTCGAGCACGAAGGGAGCGGGGGCGTCGAGCGGCGGGTCGTTCCATCCGGGAGACCCGAGGAGAGCGACGGCATCCGCCGTTCCGCCCGCGCGGAGAGCCTCCGCCGCCAGCACCGTCCCGTACGAGTGCGCGACGATCGACACGCGGGGACCGTCGTCGGCGTCGTGCCGGGGCAGGTCCAGTGCCCGCAGGGCATCCGCCAGCGCGGCCGCGCCGGCGTGTGCCGGACCGAGACCGGCCACCGAACGAGCAGGATCGACGAGCTCGGCGTTCCAGGCCGGCGCCTCGTAACCCAGCCATGTGATGCCGGCGACCGCGGTGTCGGCGCGGCGCCCGGCGTCCGCCACGATGCCGGCGGTCTCGGCGTCGCGCTCGGCCAGATCACCGTCCACCGTCGTCCCGGCACCCGGGACGAAAACGGCAACGCGCTGCGCCGATCCGACCGGTCCCACGGCGACCGCCACCGTGGTCCGGTGCGGCCCCTGCTCGTAGTGCACGAGTCGGCGTCCGGGCAGCGCCAGCACGGCGAGCGTCGCGTCCAGCGCGGCCATTCGGTCGCGCGTCTCGACCAGCCCGGCGTCGGCATCGGTGAACAGCCCACCGAACACCGACCCGTCGACCTCGGCGGCGAGGTCCCGCTCGACGGCGCGCAGCGATTCCCGATCGGTGACCAGCCTCGCGCGCAGGACCGCATCGAGCACGTCGGCGGCATCGACCGCGTGACCCGCGTCGGTCGTCCGGGCCGACGACCCGTCGGCGTCGGCCACCACGGACCGCAGTGCCCCGGCCACGCGTGCGTCCAGTTCGGCGAGGACGTCCGCATCCGGCGGACCCCACCGGTCGAGCGACGCGCGTTCGTCCCCCGCGTCCGAGACGACGGCCTCGACGCGGCGCAACGCCGACACCGCCTCCTCGAAGCCGCGAGCCAGAGTCGTCGACTCGGCGGACGCCGCCGTCGCGGCGGCTCCCGACCACCCGGCGACGCGCGTCGTCGTCGCCAGGCGATCGCGAACCGTGTCGAGGCCCACCGCCGCCACCACGAGGGCACGCCCCCGCCGCCACATGTCCTGTGCCTGCCACATGACTGCCCCACCTCACCGTCTCGACGACCCCCGGGCGTCCAGTGGACAGCACGATGCCGACGGCCCGGGCGGTTCATCCCCGGGGAACCGGGTTGTCCCCGGGCAGTCGGATCCTGCCGATCGGGCGGTCAGGCAGACGGCCGTCGATGCGCGTCGAGAGGGGCGCCCGCATCCTCGACGACGGCCCGCGGCACCGGCCGCTCCGATCGGTCCGCCCCCCGCGCTCGCTTCGCGCGGTACAGCTCGGCATCGGCCGCCCTGTAGATCTCCGACCAGCGCCGCACCGTCGGCATGCAGACCAGACCGACGCTCCACTCCGCCGAATGAGCGAGCCGCAACTCGTCGAGGAGTGCGGCGGCGTCGTGCTCGGTGGTGCCGGGCATGAACAGCACGAACTCGTCGCCGCCGAGTCGGCCCAGCACGTCACCCTTGCGCAACCGCGCACGCCACGACGCCGCCACTCGTTCGAGCAGCACGTCCCCCGCGATGTGTCCGTAGCGGTCGTTGACGGTCTTGAAGTTGTCCAGGTCCAGCACGGCCATGCTGACGGGCAGGCCGCGCGCGGCGTACGTCGGCAACAACTTCTCCACGCTCGCCTCGAGTCCCTGCCGGTTGAGCAGGCCGGTGAGGGGATCCCGGTTCGCGGAATGGCGCATGCGGCGACTGTGGTTGCCGAAGAACTCCGCCGCGGCGACGATGCCCAGCGCGGTGAGCAGGTACGCGACGGCCGGCATGGTGGACGGGGACAACGCGGCGGCAACGACGCATCCCGCCAGGAGCACGACCACCCACACCCAGCCACCGCGCTCGCTCCAGTACCCGGTCAGCTGCATCGCGAGGAGCATGGCCGCCTGGGTCAGGAGGAGGTAGGCGACCGCGCCGTCGGACGTCAGGAACACCGCCCAGAGACCGGCCACCGCGACCCCCGTGGCGACGCCCAGGGTGCGCGTGGGAGTGGGGTGCGGGCCGAAGTGGACCAGGGCCGCGGCCACGGACTGCGCGACACCGACGACGATCATCACGACGGTGCCGGACGTGGTGCCGGAGAAGGCCACCGCTCCGGCCACGAAGAGAATCGACGTCAGACCGAGGTACGCCACCAGGGCGGTGGACGCTTCGAGGCGTCGCGCTGTGTTCACGAGAGCCAGTATCGGGGACGGTGGGTGATCACGTCACACCGCGGACATGGTGAATAGTCGTCAACCGACTGTGAGATCCCGAGCGAACGTCGACTGACGGAACGCGTGTCGGGCGACGAGGGAAGTGGAGCCTAGGAGATTCGAACTCCTGACATCTGCCTTGCAAAGGCAGCGCTCTACCAACTGAGCTAAGGCCCCGTCTCGGTGTCCGGCAGCGAGTGCCAGACGCGACTCTCGCGCACGATGGCGCGAATCGCGGCCGCCGTGGCGACCACCACGAGTGGGAGAACGATCTTCATCGGTGACCTCCACACTCGTTCGTGGGCCTAGGAGGACTTGAACCTCCGACCTCTTCCTTATCAGGGAAGCGCTCTAACCGCCTGAGCTATAGGCCCGCACATCGGCTCGAGACAGCGCTGATGCACTTTCCGAACCGAGGCACGAGATTACCGCACCGCGCGGCCAGGACCAAAACGCTTCCGGGCCCCGACCGCACGGTGGGTCAATCTCGGTCTGCGAGAGTCACTTCCAGTCCGCCGACCAGGTCGGAGGACAGGTTGTAGACGAACGACCCGACGGTGGTCAACGCCGTGAAGAGCACCACGTTGATCAGACCGATCACCGCTGCGTAGCCGAAGATCTGACCCGCCGACACCAGCCCGGCGTCGCCGGACGAGGCCACGATGTCGGAGAACGCGTTGTTGAGCCGGTCCCATACGCCCATGCCGTCGAGCACGAGATAGAGCAGGCCGACGGCCACCATCCACACGAAGAACAGCGACACCGAGATCACCAGCGACAGCTTCAACATCGACCAGGGGTCGAGCTTGCGTACCTGCACCGTGGCGCGCAGCGGTTCTCCGGGTACCGCCGCCGGACGCGGAGGGGCCACCGCGGCGACCCGTTCGGTCCGGGCGGGCTCCGACGTGGGATGCCGAACGGTGGACAGATCCGGCATGTCCGTCGGCAGGTCCTTGCGCTCGATGTTGCGCGTCGGGCCGTCGATCACCGCGGCCTTGCCGGCCGCAGCGCCGCGATCGGGCCGACCCTGCGCGCCAGAACCACCGGCAGGCGCACCCGCCGGTCCGCGCGCCCCGGCGGCCGGAGGACGCGGAGCCGTCGGAGCCGAACCGGTCGGCTGAGCACGACCCGCGCCCGGGTGCTGCGACAGGTTCGTCTGCGGCTGCCGCTGCTGACTGGACTGCTGCGGCCCCGACTGCTGCGGACCCGACTGCTGGGGTCCCTGCTGCTGGGGCGCGGGGTGGTTGGGACCCTGCGGCCGCGAACCCTGCGTCGCGGACCCCTGCTGCGCGGATCCCTGTTGCGGCCCGGACGGACGGCCCGACGTCGAGCCGGACCGCTCGGCCGGCGCGGGCGGGCGCGGGGCGTCGGAACCGGTCGGCGCGGCGTCGGTCCGCGGAGAACGGCCGGTGTCGGGCGTGTCGGGACTGGTCACGGTTCTACGACTCCTTCGATCCGTCGGTGTCTCCCGTGGGGAGATCCTCCGGCTCGTCCGCGTTGCGTGCGATGGCCAACAAGGTGTCGCCGTCCCCGAGGTTCATCAGACGCACGCCCTTGGTCTGGCGTCCGGCCCGTCGAACCTGCTTCGCCGCGGTGCGGATGACACCGCCGCTCGAGGTGATGGCGTAGAGCTCGTCGTCGTCGTTCACGATGAGCGCTCCCACCAGCGTGCCACGACGAGGGTCGAACTGGATGGTCAGCACGCCCTTGCCGCCGCGGCCCTGCGGCGGGTAGTCCTCCATGGCGGTGCGCTTGGCGTAGCCACCGGAGGTCGCGACCAGCAGGTAGGTGCCCTCCTTGACCACGTTCAGCGAGAGCAACCGGTCCTCGCCGTTGAATCGCATGCCCTGCACGCCGGAGGTAGCGCGACCCATCGGCCGCAGGACCTCGTCGGTGGCCGAGAAGCGGATCGACTGCCCCTGGGCGGAGACGAGCAGCAGGTCGTCGTCGGCGCTGCACAGCACCGCGCCCACCAGCTCGTCGTCGCCACGCAGGTTGACGGCGACGATGCCGCCGGACCGGTTGGAATCGAAGTCCGACAGCTTGGACTTCTTCACCAGGCCGGCCTTGGTGGCGAGCACCAGGTACGGGGCGTCGTCGTACGTCTTGATCTGGATGATCTGCGCGATGCGCTCGTCGGGCTGGAAGGCCAGCAGGTTCGCGACGTGCTGGCCGCGCGCCGTGCGATTGGCCTCGGGCAGCTCGTACGCCTTGGCCCGGTAGACCCGGCCCTTGGTGGTGAAGAACAGGATCCAGTCGTGCGTCGAGCAGACGAAGAACTTGCTGACGATGTCGTCCTGCTTGAGCCCGGCGCCCTGTACGCCCTTGCCGCCGCGCTTCTGCGAGCGGTACAGGTCGGTCCGGGTGCGCTTGGCGTAGCCCGTCTCGGTGATGGTGACGACGACGTTCTCCCGCGCGATGAGGTCCTCGTCGCTGACGTCGCCGTCGCTGGCGATGATGCGGGTGCGTCGATCGTCACCGTGCTTCTCGACGATCTCGGCGAGCTCGCTGCGGACGATCTCGCGCTGGCGCTCCGGCCGCTCGAGGATGTCCTTGAGGTCGGCGATCTCGAGTTCGATGGCGGCGAGGTCGTCGACGATCTTCTGACGCTCGAGGGCGGCCAACCGGCGTAGCTGCATCGCCAGGATGGCGTCGGCCTGGATCTGGTCGACGTCGAGCAGGTCCATCAGGCCCTGCCGCGCGACGTCGGCGTCGGCCGACCGGCGGATGAGGGCGATGACCTCGTCGAGCGCGTCGAGTGCCTTGACCAGGCCGCGCAGGATGTGGGCGCGTTCCTCGGCCTTGCGCAGCCGGTACCGCGTGCGCCGGACGATGACGTCGAGCTGGTGGGTGACGTACAGCCGGATCATCTGGTCGATGCGCAGGGTGCGCGGCACGCCGTCGACGATCGAGAGCATGTTGGCGCCGAAGCTGGTCTGCAGCTGGCTGTGCTTGTAGAGGTTGTTCAGCACCACCTTCGCCACCGCGTCACGACGCAGCTTGATGACGATGCGCATGCCGACGCGGTCCGAGGACTGGTCCTCGATGTCCGAGATGCCGGCGATACGACCGTCTTTCAGCTGCTCGGCGATGGAGGCGATCATGTTGTCCGGGTTGACCTGGTAGGGCAGCTCGGTGATGACGATCTGCGTCCCGCCGCGCTCGCCCTCCTCGATGTCGACGACACCGCGCATGCGAATGGACCCGCGGCCGGTGCGGTACGCGTCCTCGATGCCCTGCGAGCCGACGATCAACCCGTGCGTGGGGAAGTCCGGGCCCTTGATGCGCTCGATCATGGCCTCGAGGGCCACGTCCTCGGGGGCGTCGTAGTTGTCGAGCGTCCAGTACACACCCTCGGCGAGTTCCCGAAGGTTGTGCGGCGGAACGTTGGTCGCCATGCCGACGGCGATGCCGCCGCTGCCGTTGGCGAGCAGGTTGGGGAAGCGGCTGGGCAGCACCGTCGGCTCGAGGGTGCGACCGTCGTAGTTCGCGACGAAGTCGACGGTCTCCTCTTCGATGTCCGCGAGCATCTGCATCGCGAGCGGCGTGAGGCGACATTCGGTGTAGCGCATGGCCGCCGGGCCGTCGTTGCCGCGCGAGCCGAAGTTGCCCTGGCCGTCGACCAGCGGGTAGCGCATCGACCACGGCTGTGCCATGCGCACCAACGTGTCGTAGATCGAGCTGTCACCGTGCGGGTGGTAGTTGCCCATCGTCTCCGCCACGGGCCGTGCTGATTTCACGTATCCGCGGTCCGGGCGGTAGCCGTTGTCGAACATCGCGTAGAGCACACGGCGATGCACGGGCTTGAGGCCGTCACGGACCTCGGGCAGCGCGCGCCCGACGATCACGCTCATGGCGTAGTCGATGTAGCTGTTCTGCATCTCCTGCTGGATGTCGACAGGCTCGATGCGATCCGAGGTGGGGCCGTCCCCACCGGTCGGCGGGAGGGTGGTGTCGGTCATGCTGATCTCCTTGTGCGAGACCGCATCCCGCCCCTCGGGCGACCGTCCGTGAGGACGGCCACCGGGCGCGGGCGCGGGTGGTCGCTACACGTCGAGGAAACGAACGTCCTTGGCATTACGGGTGATGAAACTGCGGCGAGCCTCGACGTCCTCACCCATGAGGATGGAGAACAGCTCGTCGGCGGCAGCGGCGTCGTCGAGCGTGACCTGCCGCAGCACGCGCACGCTCGGATCCATCGTGGTCTCCCACAGCTCCTTGGCGTTCATCTCGCCGAGACCCTTGTAGCGCTGGATACCGTCGTCCTTGTTGATCTTCTTGCCCGCGGCGAGTCCCGCCTCGAGCAGTCCGTCGCGCTCGCGGTCGGAGTACGCGAACTCCGGCTCCGCGCCGCGCTGCCACTTGAGCTTGTAGAGCGGAGGCATCGCGAGGTAGACGTAGCCGTGCTCGACGAGCGGGCGCATGAAGCGGAACAGCAAGGTGAGCAGCAACGTCGAGATGTGCTGGCCGTCGACGTCGGCGTCGGCCATCAGCACGATCTTGTGATAGCGCAGCTTCGCGATGTCGAACTCGTCGTGGATGCCGGTGCCGAACGCCGTGATGATCGACTGGACCTCGGTGTTCTTGAGGACACGGTCGATGCGGGCCTTCTCGACGTTGATGATCTTGCCGCGCAACGGAAGAATGGCCTGGTACATCGAGTCGCGACCGGACTTGGCGGAGCCGCCGGCCGAGTCGCCCTCCACGATGTAGATCTCGCACTTGCTCGGATCGTTCGAGCGGCAGTCGGCCAGCTTGCCCGGCAGGCCGCCGATGTCCGTCGCGCTCTTGCGCCGCACCAGATCTCGCGCTCGTCGCGCCGCGGTGCGGGCCTGCATGGACGCGACGGCCTTGCTCACGATGAGCTTGGCCTCGGCGGGGTTCGCCTCGAACCAGTGCGTCAGATGTTCGCCGGCTGCCTTCTGCACGAAGGACTTCACCTCGGTGTTGCCGAGCTTCGTCTTGGTCTGCCCCTCGAACTGCGGCTCGCCGACCTTCACGGAGATGATGGCGGCCAGACCCTCGCGGATGTCGTCGCCGCTGAGGTCGCCGTCCTTCTCCTTGACGAGCTTCTTCTCCTTCGCGTACTTCTTCACCACCGTCGTCAGCGCGGTGCGGAATCCCTCTTCGTGGGTGCCGCCCTCGTGCGTGTTGATGGTGTTGGCGAAGGTGTGGACCGACTCGGTGTACGTCTGGTTCCACTGCATCGCGATCTCGAGCTCGTGACCGGTGCCCTTGGCCCCGAAGCCGATCACCGACGGATGCTGCGCCGTCTTGGACTTGTTGATGTAGCGGACGTAGTCCTCGAGACCACCGGGGTAGTGGTAGGTCTTCGTCTTGACCTTGGTGTCCGCGTCACCCTCGGCCTTGGGCATCTCGGCGAGCTCGTTGTCCGCCGTCTCGTCGGCGATGCGCTCGGCGTCGGACGCGCGCTCGTCGGTGAGCACGATGGTCAGTCCCTTGTTGAGGAAGGCCATCTCCTGCAGACGCCGCGCCACCGTCTCGAACTTGAAGACCGTGGTCTCGAAGATGTCGGGGTCCGGCCAGAAGGAGATCGACGTCCCCGTGCGGTCGGTCGGCTCACCCTTCTTCAACGGGCCGGGAACGGACCGGTCGTAGGTCTGCGTCCAGTGGTGGCCGGCGTTGTCGACCTCGGCCAGCAGGGTCGTCGACAGCGCGTTCACGACGGAGATACCCACACCGTGCAGACCGCCGGAGACCGCGTAGGAGTCGGAGTCGAACTTGCCGCCGGCGTGCAGCTGGGTCATGACCACCTCGATGGTGGGAATGCCCGACGCGTGCATGCCGGTGGGGATGCCGCGACCGTCGTCGACCACCCGAACGCCGCCGTCGGCGAGAAGCGTGACCTCGACGGTGGTGGCGTGCCCGGCCATCGCCTCGTCGACGGAGTTGTCGACGACCTCCCAGATGAGGTGGTGCAAGCCGCGCTCACCGGTGGATCCGATGTACATGCCGGGGCGCTTGCGCACCGCCTCGAGTCCCTCGAGGACGGTGATCGACGATGCGTCGTATTCCTTGGACTTGTCGCCGGGTTTGTCGCTCTTCCCCGAATTCCGGTCAGCCACGGTCAGCTGTTCTCCTTCTCGCCTCGTCCGCTCCCCCGCGCGCACCGAGGCTCGGTGGCGGCAACAGAGGACCTCGACCGAATGCGCGCGGCGCCACGCCGGGGCCGCGCTCGGTGGTCTGTACCGGTCCATCCTACCGGTATCGACACCCGGGGAGCGCACCTTGGCGCGCGAAACGCGGCCTCAGTGCCACAGAGACGGACGTTCGCGGCCTTCCGCGGGTCGGATCGTGGGTCCGACGGGCTGCGCCCCGTGTCCGGGCGCACGCGTGGCGATCGACGCCGGGCGATCAGAGATCGAGAACCAGCGAGTCTCCCTCGGCACGCGAGACACAGATCAGCATGTGGTCCTCGCGCTCGGCGGGGGACAGCCGCCGGTCCCGGTGCTCCGGCGTTCCCGCGAGAACACGGACGCGGCACGTTCCGCAGAAACCCTGGCGGCAGGAGTAGGGAATGCTCGGCCGCTGCTCACGCAGCACGTCGAGCGCGGTGCGGTCCGCCGGCACCTCCACGGTCTCCTCGGACCGGGCGAGGGTGACGCGGAACGGCTCGCCCGCCACCACCGGCGGCGGTGAGAATCGCTCGAGATGCAGTCGGGTCGCACCGGTCTCGGAGATGCCCTGGCGCACCAGATCCATCATCGCGGGCGGACCGCAGGTGTAGACCGAGCCACCGTCGGGGGCGTGGCGCAGCAGATCGGCCGCAGTCGGCAGGCCGTCGACGTCGTCGCTGCGGACCGTCACGCGCTCCGGCTCCCAGGTGGAGATCTCGTCGAGATACGGCGTCGCCTGCCGGGACCGGCCGGTGTGCACGAGGTGCCAGTCCATGCCCACCGCGCGGGCACGACGCACCATCGGGAGGATCGCCGTGATGCCGATACCACCCGCGACGAAGAGCGCCGACCCCGCGGCGACGAACGGAAAAGCGTTGCGCGGACCGGTGATCACGATGCGATCGCCGACATCGAGAGAATGCATCTCCCGCGAGCCGCCGCCGCCGTCCGGGATCAGCCGCACGGCCACCGTGTACGCGTCCGATTCGAGCGGATCACCGCACAGCGAGTACTGACGTCGTCGACCGGAGGGGAGTTCCGCGTCCACGTGGCAACCCGGATGCCACGCCGGAACGTCCTCGCCGTCGACGCGGCGGAAGGTGAACTCCACGACGTTCTCGTCGACGCACACCGTGCGTCGAGCGACCAGCTCCATGTCCAGGCGACGCACCACCGGGGGCGCCGCGACGCCCCGGTACTCGGACAGGTCGAGCATCGCGAACACCTTGTCGAGCCCATCGGTGATCTGTGCGAGCGCTTCGTCCTGGTCGTCGCCGCCGAAGAGATCCGTCGGAATGGTGCGGGACGCGCGATATCCCCGCACCGTCTCGAGAACTCGTGCGGCCTTGCGGCGGCGACCCGTCACCGTGCCGCGGCCCGCGCCGCGGGCGACTTGGCGAGGTAGTCGACGGCCAGCGCGGTGGAGCTCTCCTGCGAGGGGTGGAAGTCCTTCGCGAAGTACCGCAACGACGCCTTGCCGATGTCCTTGAAGTTGGGGAACAGCCCCGACGCCATCACGCGGTAGACGTCCCGCATCCGCGCCTTGCGCTGTGACGGCGGGAGCGTCGGATCGTTCTCCATCATGAACTTCAGTCCACGACCCCACATCGAGATGATCGACGGCGTCACCATGATGTAGGTACGCACGCGGCGCCACCGACGGGTGTCGAAGTACTGCAGCACGTCGAACGCCACGGACCGGTGTTCGACCTCCTCCGCACCGTGCCACCGAACCAGGTCCAGCATCATCGGGTCGATGTCGGCCTTGTCGAGGGCCGGCTCGGTGAGCACCCAGTGACCGAGGAACGACGTCAGATGCTCGATCGCCGCGATCAGGGACAACCGCTCGACGAGACTGTTCTTGGTGTCGGTGGGACGCTTGTCCAGCGCTACCCGGAACAGGTACTCCATGTGCTGGACGTACGGAGTCGGATCGAGTCCGTTGCTCCGCAACCAGTCGTGGATACCGGTGTGGGCCTGGGCGTGCATCGCTTCCTGTCCGATGAATCCGATGACGTCCTGCCGCAGCTTCTCGTCGTGGATCATCGGCAGCGCCTCCGTGAACACGCGCACGAACCATTCCTCGCCTTCCGGCAGGAACAGGTGCATCACGTTCATCAGGTGCGTGGAGACGACATTGTCGTCCATGTAGTGCATGCGCATGTCGTCCCAGCGGAACTCCACGTCGCGCGCTGTCAGCGTCACAGGTCCCGGATCATCGGTCACCGATGTCATTGTTCCTCCTCTGCCCCGATGAGCGGTAGTCGACGGCCATTCGGTTATTCGGTCCGCGACCACCGGTCGGATCGGTACGGCGTCCGCGTCGACGGTCGCGCGGTCCGACACCATCCCGACAACCGACCGTAAGACCGGACGCGGGACGGATCAACAGCTGTTGAGCCTCGTCAGTGCCGTCGCGTCGTCGCGTTGTGCTCGTGCGCAGAATCGTTGATTCGCCCCTCGCAGGCGATCAACCATAGGTGTCACGCGGGCCTCGTCCCGACACGTGTCGCTCGCCTTTTCGCCAGCTCGGAGCAGCCGGACCGGTGATCCGCAGGCTGGTGACCACGCCGTGTCCGACGGCCGCGGCGATACGACCGAGAATCTGGGACTGCATCAGCCGCAGCTGGGTCGCCCACGCCGTCGACTCCGCCGTGACGGCCAGCACCCCGTCCCGGAGCGTCGTCGGCTGCGCGTGCGCGGCGATGTCGGATCCGACCACCGACTTCCAGCGGCCGAGGACCGTTCCCTCGTCCACCTTGGCCGACCACCCCCGCGACTTCGCGAGCGACGCCGCGAGCGCCCCCAGCGCCTGAGGGTCACGGTCGTCCGGACGCGCCGACGACCAGGTCCGCGTGCGCCGCCGGCGCACCACCGACGCCCGGCCGTGGCCCACGGCCTTTCCGTTCGCCTTGGCGGCCGCGCGAGCGGCCTCGAGCGCCTGGCGGGCGATGTCCGACCCGCGCGGAGCCGGCGACTCCGACGGTGTCTCGCTCATCGATCCTCCTCGGTCTCGCGTCGAGTCTGCACGGGCTCACCGACAGCGTCCCCGGAACCGAGAGAGTCCCCGGAACCCGAGAAGTCTCCGAAACCCTGCCGAGTCGCCACCGACGATCGACCCGGCGTTCCGTCCGGGCCGGTCACCTCGTGCGCGCGGACGTCGACACGGACGGCGTCGAGCTCCGCCGGGACGTCCTCGCCGACCGCCGCGGTCACCAGGACCTGCTCGGCCGTGGCCGCGACCCGGGCGAGAGCCGTCCGACGCGCTCGGTCCAGTTCGGCGAAGACGTCGTCGAGGAGCAGCACCGGATCACTCCCCTCGGTGCGCAACAGCGCGAACGCCCCGAGCCGGAGCGCCAGAGCGAAGGACCACGACTCACCGTGACTGGCGAATCCCTTCGCCGGATCCGTGCCGAGGATCAGATCGAGGTCGTCCCGATGCGGTCCCACCAAGGTCGTGCCGCGCTCGATCTCGCGGGTTCGGACCACCGAGAGTTGCTGCAGGAAAGCCGCTTCGAGCACGTCGACGTCGTCCGGCGCCTCGGGCCGGGACAGATCGAACATCTCCGGGGGTGCCGACTCGGCCAGGGACGAGCGATAGGCCACGTACGCCGGACGGGACGCGGGTGCGATGTCGCGATACGACTGCGACACATGGGGTCCCACGTCGCGGGCGGCCCGTAGCCGGTGCAGCACGATCTCGGCACCGAACGCCGCGAGGCTGCTGTCCCATATCTCGAGCGTCGCCATCGCCGACGCACCGTCCTCGGATCCCGCACCGCGCCGCAGGGTGTGGCCGCCGGTCTTGAGGAGTGCGGAACGCTGACGCAGCACCTTCTCGTAATCCGCTCGGACAGCGGCCATTCGAGGCGACCGTGCCACGATCAACTCGTCGAGGTAGCGTCGCCGTTCGGTCGGCTCACCCCGGACCATGGCCAGATCCTCCGGCGCGAACAGCACCGTGTTGAGCACGCCGAGGATGTCCCGCGGTCGGCGCACGGGCGTGGTGCCCAACCGTGCCCGGTTGGCTCGCCCACCCGCGATGTCCAGATCCACCGTGAGCTCACGATCGTGGTTCACGACGGTCGCCCGAATCAGGGCTCGCTCCGCTCCGGTGCGCACCAGCGGCGCGTCGGTGGCGACCCGGTGCGACGACAACGTCGCGACGTAGCCGAGCGCCTCGAGGACGTTGGTCTTACCGTGCCCGTTGGGGCCGACGAGAACCGTCGCCCCCGGGGTCAGCTCCAGCGAAAGCCGTTCCCAGGAGCGAAAATCGACGAGCGTGGCGGAACGGACGAACACCTACGCACCGGTGGTCTCGGTGTTCGGAGCGCGCTGCACCGCGTGGCCACCGAACTGGTTCCGCAGGGCGGACACGGCCTTCATGGCCGGTGAATCCTGCTGCCGGGACGCGAACCGCGCGAAGAGTGCCGCCGAGATCACCGGAGCCGGGACCGAGTGGCGGATGGCTTCCTCGACGGTCCATCGCCCCTCGCCGGAATCCTGTGTGTAGCCGGAGATCTCGGAGAACGCCGGATCCTCCTCGAGGGCCTTCACCAGAAGATCGAGCAACCAGGAGCGCACCACGGTGCCCTTGGTCCACGCCCGGACCACACCCGTGACGTCCTCGACGAGATCCTCGGCCGCGAGCAGCTCGTAGCCCTCGGCGTACGCGTGCATCAAGCCGTACTCGATGCCGTTGTGCACCATCTTCGCGTAGTGACCGGCACCGACCGGGCCCGCGTGGACGAAGCCGTCGGCGCGCTCGCCCTCGGGACGCAGCGCGTCGAAGATCGGCATGGCGCGCTCGACGTCACCGGCGTCGCCGCCGACCATGAGGCCGTAGCCGTTGTCGAGACCCCACACGCCGCCCGAGACGCCGGCGTCGAGGTAGCCGATACCCTTCTCGGACAACATCTTTCCGTGCACAGCGTCGTCGGTGAACCGGGAGTTGCCGCCGTCGATCACCAGGTCGCCCTCGGACAGGACTCCGGCGAGCTCGGAGACGGTGTCCCGAGTGACCGGTCCGGACGGCACCATGACCCACACGATGCGCGGGGCCGGCAGCGCATCGGCGAGAGCGGCGAGGGACGCCACGTCCGTGACCTCGGGCCGAGGGTCGTACCCGACGACCTCGATGTCGTGGCGGCGCAGCCGCTCACGCATGTTGAACCCCATCTTGCCGAGTCCGATCAGACCGATCTTCATCCGTGGTGTCCTTTCAGGTGGTGACCCCGGGTCGCCGGTGACCGGCGCGTTCGGGTGTGTTCTGCCCCCGGTCAGCCCGGAAGACGCACGGGCATCAGCAGATACGTGTACTCGCTGCTCGGCGCCGCGAACGTTC
Source organism: Rhodococcoides corynebacterioides NBRC 14404 (assembly GCF_001894765.1). Classification (GTDB taxonomy): domain Bacteria; phylum Actinomycetota; class Actinomycetes; order Mycobacteriales; family Mycobacteriaceae; genus Rhodococcoides; species Rhodococcoides corynebacterioides. Next base: position 63,685 of record NZ_BCWV01000009.1, on the reverse strand, counting down.
CGCTCTCGTCGGCCGTGAGTTCGTCCTCGCCGGCCGGACGCAGCACGGCGGGGCGGCTCGGGGTGGTGAAGCCGAACGACACGCGCTCCGAGTGCAACGACGTGAGGCCGTCGATCAGGTAGCCGGGGTTGAAGGCGATGGTGAGCGGCTCGCCCTGGAAGTGCGCTTCGATGGACTCCTCGGCGCGTCCGGCGTCGTCTCCGCCGGCGGACAACGTCACGGAATCCGACGCGAACTCGAGGCGAACCTGAGCGCCGCGCTCGGCGAGCAGGGCGACACGCTTGATGGCGTCGAGCAGCGGCGCGATCGGCACCGTGGCAACGGCCGTGTGCTCGGCGGGCAGCAGCTGACGGAACTTGGGGAACTCGGCGTCGAGCAGTCTCGTCGTGGTGCGTCGACCGTCGCCGACGATGCCGAGCAGACCGTCGTTACCGACGTGCGACGCCGATCCGAGGGCGAGCTGCACGGCCGAATCCCCGCCCGTGCCGATGCTTTTCGCGGAATCCGACAGCGTCTTCGCCGGAATGAGCACGGCTGCGGTGGTGCCCGCGGCCGCCGGGCTCCACTCGAGCTCGCGGACCGCGAGACGGAAACGATCGGTTGCGGCCAGGACCACGGCGTCGCCGTCGATCTCCATCCGGATGCCGGTCAGCATCGGCAGGGTGTCGTCCTTGCCCGCGGCCACCGCCACCTGGGAGATGGCCTGCGCGAAAACGTCGACGGGCAGGGTGCCGGTCTGCGACGGGAGCTCCGGCAGCGACGGGTAGTCCTCGACGGGCATCGTCGGCAGGGAGAACTTGGCGCTACCGCACGTGATCAGCACCTTGGTGCCGTCCACCGTGACGTCGACGGGCTTCGCGGGGAGCGACCGGGTGATGTCGGCGAGCAACTTGCCCGACACGAGCACCTGACCGCTGCCGGCCACCTCCACCGGGACGCGGACCTGAGCGGAGACCTCGTAGTCGAAACCGGAGACCGTCAAGCCGGAATCGTCGACGGCCAGGAGCACACCACCGAGCACGGGAACGGCCGGGCGGGACGGAAGCGATCGAGCCACCCACGCGACGGAATCGGAGAAATCGTCTCGAGCGACTCGAAACTTCACGGTGCCCAGCTCCATCGCTCGGGTGATCCTCTCGGTCGTCGCGGGTCTCGTCACTCGACGGCCGGCCGCTGACAGCGGCGACGGGCCGAACGAGGTCGGGTGGGTCGGTACGGCACCGCTGAAGGGGCGGTGGGCACAGCACACGCTATGCGCTCGGCGGCTCGCTGGAAAGTCGGGCCTCGGTCCGATGCTCGGGAATCCCGACGCGAGTCGGTGGGTGTGCATCGATCTGTACCCACGCTGTTTTAGAAGAAGTGTTCTTGGAAAGAAATACAAGCAACAGTCATAGGTCCTGTGGAACCTGTGGAGCGAGGGTGTCCGGTGCTGGTGACACGGCGTGGCGGCTCGAGGATCGACCCGGGGGTGGAATCGGGACCCCGGCGGCTCGGGTGTGGACGGTCGGTGGCGCTCTGGAGAACTCCACGTTTCATCCCCGGGGAATCCACGTTATTCACATGGTTGTCCACAGGTGTGTATCGACGTCGAGTCGAGGGAAAGGCGACGGCCCCCGATCGATCCGCGGGGCGGAGATCGGGGGCCGGGGGGCGCTCGGGGTCATCGAGTGGAGCGTTGCTTGATGCGCGCGGTGAGTTCCTGGACCTGGTTGTAGGTCCGGTGACGCTCGGTCATCTCCTTGCGGATCTTCTTGTCGGCGTACATCACCGTGGTGTGGTCTCGACCGAAGGTCTGGCCGATCTTCGGCAGGGAGAGGTCGGTGAGCTCTCGGCACAGGTACATCGCGATCTGCCGGGCCTGGGCGATCGCTCGCGCCTTGCCGGGCCCGCACAGCTCCTCGATCGTGGTGTCGAAGTATTCCGCGGTCACCGCCATGATCGTGGCGGCGTTGATCTCGACTCCCGGGGCGTCCGGGATGAGGTCGTGCAGCACCACCTCGGCGAGCTTGGTGTCGAGAGTGTGCCCGTTGAGGGACGCGAAGGCCGTCACCCGGATCAGCGCGCCCTCGAGCTCGCGGATGTTGCGCTCGATCCGGCTGGCGATCAGCTCGAGGACGTCGTGCGGCACGTCGAGCCGGTCCATCTGCGCCTTCTTGCTCAGAATCGCGATGCGGGTCTCGAGTTCCGGGGGCTGGACATCGGTGATCAGGCCCCACTCGAAGCGGGTCCGCAGCCGTTCCTCGAGGGTGGCCAGCTGCTTCGGCGGCCGATCGGACGACACGACGATCTGCTTGTTGGCGTTGTGCAGCGTGTTGAAGGTGTGGAAGAACTCCTCCTGGATACCTTCCTTGCCCTCGATGAACTGGATGTCGTCGACCAGCAGCACGTCCGTCTCGCGATAGCGGCGCTTGAACGCCACCTTGCGGTCGTCCCGGAGGCTGTTGATGAAGTCGTTGGTGAACTCCTCCGTGGACACGTACTTCACGCGCATCCCGGGGAACAGACGCTGCGCGTAGTGGCCGGCCGCGTGCAGCAGGTGGGTCTTGCCCAGTCCCGACGACCCCCACACGAACAGCGGGTTGTACGCCCGAGCGGGGGCCTCGGCGATGGCGACGGCCGCGGCGTGGGCGAACCGGTTCGAGGCCCCGATCACGAAGGTGTCGAACGTGTACTTCGAGTTCAGGCTGGTCCCGCTCGACGCCGTCGTGCTGGTACGCGGTGGGGCGGTGTAGGACGTCGGCCACGAGTTCTGGACGGCGGCGACGGCATCCCGGTCGTCGTCGACCTCCTCGAGGTCACCGCCCTCGGTGTCCGACGGCACGCCCGACGTCGCCTCGCCGGAGAACCGGCGTCGATACACCGGGCCGGAGGTGGCGGGTTCGTACTTGTGATCGGGTTCGTCGTCCTCCTCGTCGTCCGAGGGCGGGGCGAGCCGCACGCCGAGCCCCTCGACGGGGACGTCCAGATGTCGACCCAGGGCCGTGAGGATCGGCTCGCGCAGACCCCGCTCGACGGCCTCCTGCGCCAGTGGGGACGGGACCGAGAGCAAGGCGAACCCCTGCGTGAGCGTGATGGGGCGCACCAGGGCCAACCAGGCCTTCTGCGCCCGTGACAGTGCCGCGGAGAGGTCCGAGCCGTCGGTGAGTTCGGCCACGACATCGGGCCACACTCCGGCCAACACGTCCGGATCGTCCTGCACGATGTCCCTCCCGATCGGGCCGTGGATCACCCGCGGCCGAAGTGACACGAGCTCCGTACGAGCCGGCGTCGACACCCGCGAATATGCCACCCGACCAGTGTTTCCACATAATTATCCACAGCTGTGGACGAACGACACGGATGTAGCCCCGAGGCCGTCGGTGGCGTGTGCCGTGGTCCTGCGCGAAATCGCCGCGAGGGCGACGAACCGGGTCCCGACCAGCAGAAACGCCGTCCACACCGGGTGCGCCGAGCGCACTCGTCCGGCCCCGCTGCCGTGGACGGCCCGACCCTGCGGCCGACCGGTTCCCCCTGCCGGGGGAGAAATTAGCACCCCGAGCGAGGCCCAACAAGGCGAACGGTCCGGTCCGTCCGATTCCGGTTCGTCGCCGGCGGTTTGACCCGCTTCCTCGCCGTCAGTACCCTCGAACGGTCACCTGCTGCGCACATGTGCGGTATGCGAATCCGCCGCGGCGGCCGCGCGGGTGACCACCCGAACTCGAGTTCACCGAACTCGCGACCATCAGCACACCATCGATGCCCGACGCGGGCGTCGACGTATCGAGGAGTTTCACCGTGGCCAAGGGCAAGCGGACGTTCCAGCCGAACAACCGTCGTCGTGCACGCGTGCACGGCTTCCGTCTGCGCATGCGCACTCGGGCCGGCCGCGCGATCGTGTCCGCTCGGCGCTCCAAGGGCCGCGCGTCCCTCACGGCCTGATTCGCCTCGGCGGACGCACAGGCATCCTTCTGGCGCGGTGATCGGAGGCTCGGGTGTTGCCTGAGCAGCACCGCCTGCATCGCTCGTCCGATTTCCGGGCGACGACGCGTGGCGGTCGTCGGGTAGGACGGCGCGACATCGTCGTGCACGTGTCCACCCGTCGCGTCGATGTGCGGCCGGACCCGGGAGGTCCGCGTGTCGCGCGCGTGGGATTGGTCGTCAGCAAAGCAGTGGGGCCGGCGGTGACTCGACATCGAGTCGCTCGCCGGCTTCGTCATGTCTGCGCTTCGATGGTCGCGAGCCTCGATCCCGACACCGACGTCGTCGTGCGCGCATTGGTCGGCGCCGCGACCGCGTCGTCGCCGGACCTCGAACGCCAGTTGCGGTCCGCGTTGCGACGACTCGGCGCGGTCGACGAGACGACCGCCGTGCCGAGTTCCGACCGCGGGCCGTCGGACCGGTGACAACTCCGTCGCGTCGTCTCCGGGCCGTGGTGTCGTTCCCCGCCCGTGCTGCGATCGCGATCATCGAGCTCTATCGCACGTACGTCTCGCCTCTGCGGCTGCCGACGTGCCGATTCACCCCCACGTGCAGCGAGTACGCCGTGGAGGCGCTGCGCACGCGTGGGCTGGTGGTCGGTACCGTGCTCGGCATCGTGCGTCTGCTCAAGTGCGCGCCCTGGCACCCTGGTGGGTGGGACCCGGTGCCGGAACGGCGGCGCCGGAGTGCCGCGCCGGCCACGGAGCGGTGCGACGACGAGTCCGGTCCCGATCATCCGCACGTGGATGGAACGAACATAAGGAGTACCTAGAGTCGTGCTCGACTTCATCTATTACCCGGTATCCGGAATCCTCTGGGTCTGGCACAAGGTGTTCGGTGCCGTCCTCGGCGCGGACTCCGGTTTCGCCTGGGCGCTGTCGGTGGTGTTCCTCGTGTTCACACTGCGATTGCTGCTGTACAAGCCGTTCGTGAAGCAGGTGCGGACCACTCGCCAGATGCAGGAGCTGCAGCCACAGATCAAGGCGCTGCAGAAGAAGTACGGCAAGGACCGGCAGAAGCTCGCGCTCGAGATGCAGAAGCTGCAGAAGGAGCACGGCTTCAACCCGATCATGGGTTGCCTCCCCGTGCTGGCGCAGGCGCCGGTGTTCATCGGCCTGTTCCATGTGTTGCGGTCCTTCAACCGCACCGGCACCGGTATCGGACAGCTGGGCCTGAGCCCCGAGGTCAACGCCAACACCCCGAACTACTTCTTCAGCGTGGACGACGTGCAGTCGTTCCTGTCGGCTCGACTGTTCGGTGCGCCGATCTCGGCGGCGATCACCTCGCCCGATTCCGTGCTCATCGCGTTCGAGCCGTTCGGCGGCATCCCGTCCGTGTGGCCGATCGTCGCGGTGTCCGTGCCCCTCATGATCATCGCGTCGGTGGCCACGCACCTGAACTCCCGCGCGTCGGTGGCCCGGCAGTCGGAAGCGGCGGCCGCCAACCCGCAGGCCGCGATCATGAACAAGCTCGCGCTCTACGTGTTCCCGCTGGGCGTCCTCGTCGGTGGACCGTTCCTGCCGGTGGCCATCCTCTTGTACTGGGTCAGCAACAACATGTGGACCTACGGTCAGCAGCACCTGGTGTTCGGTCGGATCGACAAGGAAGAGGCTGCGGCGAAGGAAGCCGCGATCGAGCGTCGCAACGACAACGCGCCCAAGCCCGGTGCGCGGCCCGAGCTGACCAAGAAGAAGCCGGCGCCCGGCGCCAAGCCGGTCCGTCCCGCCGTCTCGGGGAACGGTGAGTCGGCGGACGGCGATTCCGCGGCAGCGTCCTCGCCGTCCCCGTCCGGGACGGGTGGTGCGACCACACCGAAGAAGAAGAAGACCCCGCCGGGGAAGGTGCGGCCGAAGAATCAGCGACGTCGGTGATCGGCGCTGATCGGCTCTCCCCCACACCAGTCCGACACACCCAGCCCGATCGGTCCGCGAACCGATCGACGATGCGAACGGAAGCTGCCACTGTGACCACCGATGCACGGACCGACCCGGCCGAGCCCACCACCGACGAGACCATCGACGCGGCTGCGGTCGTGGAGTCCGACGCCGACGACGGTGAGGACTATCTGGTCGAGGAAGGCGAGATCGCCGGCGACTACCTCGAGCAACTGCTCGACGTGCTCGATTTCGACGGAGACATCGACCTGGACGTCGAGGGTGATCGCGCCGTGGTCTCCATCGACGGCGGCAAGGATCTCACCAAGCTCGTGGGACGCAAGGGCGAGGTGCTCGACGCACTCCAGGAGCTGACTCGGTTGGCCGTGCAGCAGAGCACGGGCGAGCGCAGCAAGCTCATGCTGGACATCGCCGGGTGGCGCGCTGCGCGCCGACAGGAGCTGACCGAGTTGGGCACCTCGGCGGCGGAGCGCGTCGCTCGGGACGGCGGCCGCGAGGCGCTCGATCCGATGACCCCGTTCGAGCGGAAGATCGTGCACGACGCGGTCGCGGCCGTCTCCGGAGTCACCAGCGAGAGCGAGGGTGCCGAGCCGCAGCGGCGGGTGGTCGTCGTCAAGGAGTGACGAACGACGGCTGTCATGCAGTGACAGGATCCTGCGGGATCGAGGACGGGGCGCGACCGAGGTCGCGCCCCGTTCGTCGTGTCGGGGCGTCGTCGGTTCGGACGATGTCGTGCTCTGCCATTACAGTGCGACGGTGCGCATCGGCACGACGGCACGGTGAATGACACCAGTGTGATTTCACGCCGCTGGACCCGGCGCGAGAGGATGTTTCACGTGGAACACGACAACACGGATGACGCCGCGGAGTGGGTGCACGACGCCATCGAGCGGGTGTTCGGCGATCGCACGGATCTCGCGCGGAGGTACTGGACCTCCCTCAGCACCGATGGTGTCGAGAGGGGGCTCATCGGTCCTCGTGAGGTTCCGCGCCTGTGGGAACGGCACCTGCTGAACTGTGCAGTGGTCGGCGAGCTCGTGCCGGACGGTGCGTCGGTGGTCGATGTCGGTAGCGGGGCCGGACTGCCGGGGATACCCCTTGCCATCGCGCGGCCCGACCTCACGGTGTTTCTCGTCGAGCCGCTGCTGCGGCGGTCCGTGTATCTCGCGGAGATCGTCGACGCTCTCGGTCTCACGGCCACGGTGGTGCGCGGTCGCGCCGAGCAACCGGGCGTCGTGAAGGAAGCGGGTGGAGCCGACGTCGTGACCTCCCGCGCCGTGGCTCCGTTGGAGAAGCTCGCGCGGTGGTCGCTCCCCCTCGTCCACGAGGGTGGCGTCATGATCGCCCTCAAGGGCAGTACGGCACAGGACGAGATCGACCGTGACCGGACTGCGTTGACGCGGTTGGGGGCTGCGAACCCGGAGGTCGCGGTCTGTGGTCGGGGAGTCGTACCGACACCCACTATCGTGGTGCGTGCGGAGCGCGCGCCTCGGAGCCACCGCCCCGCACGGCGGTCCGCCGGCAACTGACGGCGCGCGCGGTTTGTCCGCCCGCAGTCATCACACCCATGAAGGAGCCTGCATGTCGGGTGAGCCGACCAACCACGTTTCACGTGAAACACCCCGAGCTGTTTCACGTGAAACGTCGTCGGGCACGCGTGGTACCGACGGTGCCGCCGATCCGTACGGCTACTCGCCGATGACCACCGACGACACCCCCATCGGCGCAGCCGCTCAGCGCGCGAGTGAGGTTCTGCATCCGGGGGGCGTCTCGCTGCCGAAGCCGACACGCCGCCGCGTCCTGACGATCGCCAACCAGAAGGGCGGCGTCGGGAAGACCACGACAGCCGTCAATCTCGCCGCCGCCCTCGCCCTGCAGGGCCTCTCGGTCCTGGTCGTCGATCTGGACCCGCAGGGCAACGCGTCCACGGCGTTGGGTGCCGACCACACCTCGGGCACGCCGTCGAGCTACGAGTTGTTGCTCGGTGAGATCACGGCGTCGGAGGCCATCCAGCGCAATCCCAAGAACCCCCGTCTGATGTGCATCCCGGCGACGATCGATCTGGCCGGTGCCGAGATCGAACTCGTGTCGATGGTCGCGCGGGAGGGTCGCCTGAAGACCGCTCTCGCCGACAGTGCGCTCGACGGCCTCGGGATCGACTTCGTTCTCATCGACTGCCCGCCGTCGCTCGGACTGCTCACCGTCAACGCGATGGTGGCGGCCTCGGAGGTCCTGATTCCCATCCAGTGCGAGTACTACGCACTCGAGGGTGTCGGGCAGCTCCTGCGCAACATCGAGTTGGTCCAGGCCCACCTGAATCCGGCTCTGCACGTGTCCACCGTCATTCTCACGATGTACGACGGCCGGACCAAGCTCGCCGATCAGGTGGCCGACGAGGTCCGTGGTCACTTCGGCAGTGCCGTTCTGAAGTCGGTGATCCCTCGCAGTGTGAAGGTGTCCGAGGCACCGGGATACGGAATGACGGTTCTCGACTACGACCCGGGTTCACGGGGAGCGATGTCGTATCTGGATGCTGGACGTGAGATGGCAGCACGCGCTGCGGCGAGTGACGGTCGGGAGGTCGAGGCATGAGCCAGACGCGCAAGGGTGGGCTGGGCCGAGGTCTCGCGGCATTGATTCCGACCGGCCCCGGTCAGGGTTCGGGGCTGGGAACCGCGGCCGCGGACGTCGTGATCGGTGGTGACCCGACGGCAGCGTCGGCACCGACCCCCACTCCCCCGGCGGTGATCGCCGAGGAGGATCTCGCCCCCGCCGGCGCCACCTATCGTGAGATCCCGCCGAGCGCGATCGAACCGAACCCCAAGCAGCCCCGCACCGTCTTCGAGCAGGAGGCTCTGGACGAACTCGTGCACTCGATCCGCGAGTTCGGATTGATGCAACCCATCGTGGTGCGGGACATCGGCGGGGGCCGGTTCCAGTTGGTCATGGGCGAACGCCGCTGGCGTGCCGGCCAGGAAGCCGGATTGACCGCGATTCCGGCCATCGTGCGCGACACCGCCGACGACACGCTGCTGCGGGACGCGCTGCTCGAGAACATCCATCGAGTGCAACTCAATCCTCTCGAAGAAGCTGCTGCGTACCAGCAACTGCTCGAGGAGTTCGACGTGACTCACGATCAGCTGGCGGCTCGTCTGGGCCGGTCGCGACCGGTGATCACCAACATGATCAGGCTGCTGCGGCTCCCCATCGCCGTGCAGCGTCGCGTGGCGGCGGGCGTTCTGTCGGCCGGTCACGCGCGAGCACTGCTGTCCCTCGAGGCCGGGGCCGACGCGCAGGAAGAACTGGCGGCTCGCATCGTGGCGGAGGGGCTCTCGGTGCGCGCGACCGAGGAAGCGGTGACGCTGGCCAATCGGGAGGGACCGCCCGGGCCGGCTCCCGCGCCGCGCCGTAAGCCGATCCAGATGCCGGGGCTGCAGGACGTGGCCGAGCGGCTCTCCAACTCCTTCGACACGCGCGTCACCGTGAGTCTGGGCAAGCGCAAGGGCAAGATCGTGGTCGAGTTCGGGTCGGTGGACGACCTCGAGCGGATCGTGGAGATGATGGAACGTCAGAAGTCGTCCTGATCGCAGGAATCGTCGGTGCCGGGACACCAGGTCGATTCGTCACTGTGACGTTATGACGTCCCCCGGCGCCTAATACGTTGTGTCACAACGGATTCGGATGCTCGGCTGCCCGTCCACGGAACAATGGCGACCATCGCCTATTCTGAAGTGCGTCACATCGGTGCGAGGCCCGCCGGCTTCGCGCGTCGGGGTACGGAGGGTGAGTCCACGCGTGTCCATCGTCGTTTCCACACTCACACTCGGCGGCTTCGATGCGCTCCCGGCGCACGATCGGCGGTGCGCCTTCTGGACGATGGACCCGACCGCCGACGTCGTGGTCGATGCACTCGATCCGGAGTTCGAGAAGGAAGCATGGCTGTCCATGCTGATGCTCCAGTGGGGTCCGTGCGGACAGGTGGCCACGGGCGGCACGGACTCGGCGGTACCGGCGTCGTCGGATGCGATCGGGTGTGCGTTGTACGCCCCGCCGGACTCGGTGCCTCGGGTGACCCACTTCCCCACCGCGCCTGTCAGTCCGGACGCCGTACTCCTGACATCGCTCTCCACCCCGCCGATCGACGACGCCGGCCACGCCGACGACGTCCGTGACGCCCTGCTCGGTGCGGTGGTCCGCGATCTGATCAACCGTGGTGTCCGCGCGCTCGAGTCGTTCGGGTTGCGGCGCACCGACGAGGACGCGGTGGTGGTACCCGACGGTCGGTCCGCCGCGCCCTGCAGTCCGGCCACGTGCATGACCGACGCGGCTTATCTCGAGAAGTACGGTTTCGAGGTCATCGCTCCGCACCACCGGTTTCCCCGACTTCGACTCGAACTCGACCGGGACCACGGGTGGAAAGAAGACGTGGAAGCCGCGCTGGACCGCCTGCTCGAGGCCGCCGCGATCACAGTGGTGGAGCAGGACGCCCGGGTGCCCGTCGGCGCGCGGTGAGCGGCGCTCAGGCCCGTTCGGACGCGGCCAACTCGTAGGCGAGCAGTTCCGCGAACGTGAACGTTCCGGTCGGCTGATCGTCCTGGCCGAGCAGGTAGAGGCGCTTCACCGCCACCAGAATCGCCTCGGCGACGATGTCGCGCTGGCGTGGGTCGGTGAGCACCGCGACGTCGTGATCGTTGCTGAGATAGCCGAGGTCGAGCTGAACCGTCGGCATGTTGGTCAGGCGCAGGAGATCCCACGTGCGACCGTGAGAACGGCAGTCCTGCAACGACGTTCGAGCCACGATCTCACGCTGGATGTACCCGGTGAGTACCTGGCCGATGAGCGAGGCAGAACCGTGGGAGTTGCCGAAGTGGAAGCTCGCGACGCCGTGCGCCACCGGGCTGGTGTGGGTGCTGCATCGCAGCGAGATCATCAGGTCCGCACCGATGGAGTTGGCCGTCTCGGCTCGCTGCGCGGTACTCGGATCCGTGCCGCGCGCACGGGAGAGGTAGGTCTCCATCCCGGTGGCGGCCATGCGCCCCTCGAGCCGACCGGCCAGGTCCCAGAGGATGGCCTCCTCGGTGGTCGTTCCGTCGGCGGTGGTGACCACGGCACCGGTGTTGTCGCCGCCCAGGCCGGGATCGATGACGATGCGCTTGCCCGTGAGTTGGGGTCCGGAGCTGCGGACCAGTTCCTCCTCGGAGATGGCATGCGGTGAGCCACCCGTGACGCGCGGGCCCAGCAGCTCGAGCGCGCGCAACGTGGCCGGCCCACAGATGCCGTCGGCCGACAGTCCGATCTCTTCCTGGAACGACGACAGACTCTCGTGGGTCCGAGCGCCGAAGAAGCCGTCGACGCGGCCGTCGTAGAAGCCCAGGTCCTGCAGACGGCGCTGCAGGGTGGCGACGTCGTCGCCGTAGAGCGGCGCTGCGAGCTGGTAGATCAGCGTGCGCGCGCCGAGTCGGAAAGACGCTTCCTTGATGGACCGGTAGGTGGCGGTGTCCACCTCGCCGGTCACCAGCAGGCCGCGTTGCTGCTGGAATGCCCGGACGGCCTCGTCCAGACGGACGTCGAAGGTGACGTCGGGTTCGGTCCATGTCGCGCCGGTACCACCGCGTGCCGCATCGAGGGGAGCCAGGAAACCGAGGGTGCTCAAAATGTCCCTGATCTCCGCGACGGCCGGACCGTGATCGCCGTGACGGAGTGGTTTCATGCTGTTCGGCCCTTTCCTCGTGTCCACCGGACGACGGACTCGGCCCGTCGTGTCCAACCGTCCGATTGTCTCAGACGATGATGCGCGCCCGACAATCGTCGGGACCGCCTACGGCACGACGCCCGGCGTGTCGCGCACACCGGGCGTCGTGAACGCAGCAGATCGAGCAGTCAGGACAGGACGTCCTCGAGGTCGCGCAGGAGCGCGGCCTTGCCCTTGGCGCCGACGATCGTCTTCACGGGCTCGCCGCCCTTGAACAGGATCATGGTCGGGATCGACATGACCTTGAAGTCCCGCGCGGCCTTCGGGTTGGCGTCGATGTCGAGCTTGGCGACGGTCAGCTTGTCTCCGTGCTCACCGGCGATCTCGTCGAGCACCGGGGCGACCATCTTGCACGGGCCGCACCAGGTGGCCCAGAAGTCCACGAGCACGGGCTTCTCGCTCTGCAGGACCTCGGAACCGAAGGTGTCGTCGCTGATGGTGACGGTATTGGTGTCGGACATGCGCTTCTCCATCGAGGGGGTCGGGTGGACGAACTACAGGGGTGGGGGTCAGACGCTCACGGCGTCGACGTCGCGGTCGGCGTTCTCGACCGTGTTCTCGGTGATCTCGCCCTGCTCGGCGAGCCACCGCTCGGCGTCGATGGAAGCCGAGCAACCGGTGCCCGCGGCGGTGATCGCCTGCTGGTACACGTGGTCCACCAGGTCACCCGCGGCGAAGACGCCGTCGATCGAGGTGGCCGTGGTGGGGGCCTGGACTCGTACGTAGCCGTCGTCGTCCAGGTCGACCTGACCGCGGACGAGTTCGGACCGGGGATCGTGACCGATGGCGACGAAGATGCCGGTCACGTCGAGCACGCGCTCCTCGCCGGTGACGGTGTCCTTGATCTTCAGGCCGGTGATGCCGGTGTCACCCTGCATCTCGAGCACCTCGGCGTTGGTGACGAAGGAGATCTTCTCGTTGCTCTTGGCCCGCTCGAGCATGATCCGGGAGGCGCGGAACTCCTCGCGGCGGTGGACGATGGTGACCGAGCGCGCGAACCGCGTGAGGAAGGTCGCTTCCTCCATTGCCGAGTCGCCGCCGCCGATGACGGCGATGTCCTGGTCACGGAAGAAGAAGCCGTCGCAGGTGGCGCAGGCGGACACGCCCCGGCCCAGCAGTTCCTGCTCGCCGGGAACGCCCAGGTAGCGGGCAGCGGCGCCCATCGCCAGGATGATCGCGCGCGCGGAGTGGACGGTCCCGTCGACGGTGACGGTCTTGACGTCGCCGGTCAGGTCGAGAGCCTCGACGTCCTCGGTGCGGATGTCGGCTCCGAAGCGCTGGGCCTGCTCGCGCATCTGCTCCATGAGGTCGGGGCCCATGATGCCGTCGCGGAAGCCGGGGAAGTTCTCCACCTCGGTGGTGGTCATGAGAGCGCCACCGAACTGGGTGCCCTCGAACACCAGCGGCTTCAGCTCCGCGCGGGCCGCATAGACCGCCGCGGTGTATCCGGCGGGGCCGGACCCGACGATGATCAGGTCGTGGATGTCCGAAGTCGTCATCTTCGCCTTCCGTGGTGAGGGTGCCGCGTACGAGGACGCGGTCGGCAGGGCACACGTGGTGCACCGCCCGTGATCGCCTCAACACTAGGTCAGCGGCGATTGTTCCCCGGTCAGCCGATGTCCGCCCGCGCGACGGTGTCGGGAAATCCGGGCCCGCAGCGAGGGCCGACGGCCAGGGCGACCAGCGCACCCGGCGTCGTACCGGGCAGAACCACCAGCGTCGCCTCCCGCCCGTCGAGCGTGACCGGCCCGGACCCCAGAACTCGAGTCTCGGCGGCCACCCCGTTGGCGGCGAGACACGCCGCGAGTGTCGACGGATCGGCCAGTGGGCCGTCGTCGCGCCGACCGATCAGCGTCGCCACGTCCGTGCGGGTGACGACGGAACCGGGCGCGGCCACCGTCGTCGACGCAGGGTCACCCCGTGGCCACCACGTGGCGAGGGCACCGACACCGATCACGAGAGCCACGGCCGCCGCGGCGGCGCCGAGCGCGTGCCGGCGCGAGAGTCCGGAGGAGGGTGCGCAGGCGAGTGCCGCGTGGAGTTGCTCCTCCACCGCGGGCGGAATGGGTGCTCCGGCGTGAAGATCGGTTCCGCGCTCACGGAGGAGGCGCTGCACCTCGTCCAAGCTCCTCAGGTACTCCCTGCTCTCCCGCGAGGCCAGGATGCGTGGACGCAGGCGTGCGGCGTCGGCGTCGGACAGGGCTCCGGCGTGCAGGTCGGCGAGCTCGTCGTGCCCGGGTGCGGGGTGCCCCGCCGGCTCGCCGGGCCGCCCGCCGTCACTGGTCATGCCCTCTTGGACGCATCGCCGCGGGATTCGGTTCCCGCCGTCGGCCGAGTCGGCCGCGAGGGCCCGGGGGCGGACATCCCGACATCCGAGACAGCGGTGAAGTGCAGATCCTGGCCGCCGCCGTCGTCCGTTCGGACCGTCCGCAGGACTTCGGCGAGCTTCTGCCGTCCACGTGCGCAGCGGCTCTTGATGGTCCCCGTGGGCACCCCCAGCGCGGCCGCGGCGTCGGCGACGGAGTAGCCCTCCATGTCGACGGCCACGATGGCCGCTCGCTGGTCGGGAGGGAGGGTGAACAGCGCCCGCTCGACCACCATCGACAGGTCCAGATCGGCGTAGTGGTCGGACGGATCCCGCGGTTCGCGCACGTCGTCGTCCAGCGGGACGGTGGGGCGGACCCGGTTGCGCCGGATTCGGTCGAGGCAGGCGTTGACCACGATGCGGTGGAGCCAACTGCGGACGGCGGCGTCGGCCCGGAACGAGTGGGCGGTCCGATGAGCGCTGAGCAGTGCGTCCTGCAGGGCGTCGGCGGCGTCCTCGGCGGAGTAGCTCGCCCGCCGTGCCGTGATCCACAGATGATCCTGATGACGGCGGACCAGGACGGCGAATGCCGTCCTGTCCCCCGCGATATGTGCCGCCAGCAGCTCGCCGTCCGTGGCGTCACCCCCGGCGACTCCCCCCATGAGTCGCACGCGCGGAGACTAGCCGAGAACCGAACCGTCCTGGCGGTACGACGACATGCTTGTGACCACGCACGATGCGTGGCCGAACGATCAGCCCGCGGTGACGGTGATGTCCGCGATCGAGCTCTGATTGCGGCCACCCTGCGTGCTGAGATCCGTGATCCACACCAGCAGGTACTCCGTGGGCCCGTCCGGGGTGACGGCGATGTCGGTGCGGCCGTTGCCCAGCGTGGCCTGACCGATCACCTGGGTGTCGTCCAGCGTGGGCGACGCCGACGACGCACTCCGGATCTCCACCACCGTGCCCGGCGACGGCGAGTCGATCGACACCGAGGCGGGGGTCACGTCGCCGTCGAGCGTGGCCAGGATGCCGACTCCGCTCTTGAGGGATGGGAACGGGTTGAAGTACGAGTCCGTCTGCCACACGGTCGCCGGATCGTTGTCGAGCACGTTGTCGACGGTGGCGGGACTGTCGGCCGTGCCCTGCGGGGAGAAGACCTCCACCGAGGAGATGGCCACCGGGGCGGGCGCCGCGGGCGCAGCCGATCCCCCCGGGTCCGCGGGCGCGACCGCGGAGGTGGTCAGGCCGAAGTTCTGCTCGGTCAGCGGCTCGTCCGTCCCACCGCCGGCGAGCAGGTTCGCCAGCCACCACCCCACGAGCCCGAGGACCAGGACCGTGAGAGCACCGAGTCCCGCCAGCACGATCAGCGTGCGGTTGGACTTGGCGTCCGGCTCGTCGGGATCGGCGAGGGCATGACCCGTCGCGCCCGGCGGCCGTTGGCCGAGGCGCAGGGCCGGGATGTAGTCGGTCTTCTCGTTGACGACGGCCGCCTGGCCCAGGATGTGCTGCACCGTCGCGGCCGTGCGGATGCCGCTGTTCTGCTCGAGGGCGCGAACGGCGACGGCGGACACCTCGAACGGGATGTCGGAGCGGATCTCACGCGGGTCGACGGGCGCTCCCGCCGCGGTGCGGTCGGCCAGCGCCATGCCGCCGACCGATCCGGTCTCGCGTGCGTCGCCGAGCGGCCATCGGGCGGTCACGAGTGCGTAGAGCATCGCGCCCAGGCCGCGGACGTCGGAGCTCGGGTCGGCGTCGGCGAACGTGGCCGGGAACGCCAGCACCGCGTCGCCCTTGACGCTGATCCGCACCCGATCGGGATGGTCGATGGACAGGGCGCCACCGCTGCGATGGGCCTGCTCCGCGGCTGCGGCGAGGGACTTGATGGCATTGGCCGCCCCGAGCGGCGACGGCGTGGTGTCGGCCATCTCCCGCAGGGACCGACCCCGCGTCCACTCGGCGACGACGATGCCGCCGGAGCTGCCGCGCACCACGTCGAGTACGCGGGCCAGGCCCGGTGAGGAGATCCGGCCGAGCCGCAACGTCCGCGAGAGCACGGCCTGGGGGCCGTCGCCTCGGGTGTCGTCGGCACCACCGTCGGCACGCTGCTCGGCATCGACGAAGGTGAGCGCCACTTCGCGGTCGAGCTTGACGTCGTGGGCCTGCCAGAACTTCAGGCCGCGGGCACCGCCGTGGGGCGCGAGCAGACGGTAGCGACCGCCCGCGACGGAGGCACCCGGCACCAGCGTGGGCCCCCGCAGCGGGGCTCGCCGGGCGTCGGTCGGGGGCACGGCCGGCGGGAGCGGTGGCGATCCGACGGGCACGACGCCTGTCGTGGCCGGGTCGAGCGACGCCTCGCCGGCGGCCGAGGCGGTGTCGTCCGCAGCCGTCGACGCCTCGTCCGCGACGACCCGACCGGGGTCGGTGGCGGCGTCGTCGGTCGTCGGGGTCGCCGCCGGTGTCGGGGTCGCGGTGGCCGGAGCATCCGCGGTGGTCGGGGCGTCGTCCGTGCGGTCGGTGTGCACGCCGCCGTCGGGCCGGGCGGGGCCGTCGTCCCGGGTCGCCTGACCCCGGGTCGCCTCGTCGTCGGTCACGGACACTCCTTCGTCACGTCTGGTGGAACCGGTGCGGACCACCGGGAGAATGGTGGTGAGGGATTCGTCCGGGGGCACGTTCTGCACCCGTCGGACCGACCCTCGGTCACCGGTCGTCCCGGGGGCCTCACGATCCACAGGGTACGGGAGCGGTCCGACGTGGGGCGTCGGACCGAACCCGCCGGTCGGTCGTCCCACCGGCGGGAGATCGGGGCTGCCGATCGCGGGGATCAACTCGGTCTCGGCGAACATCTGAGGGTCCGCCGGGGGAGCCGGTGTCGCACGTCCGAGGCGTCGTCGCACGGCGACGGTCACGGCGTCGATCTCGGGGATGCGTGCTCGCACGAGACCGAGACCGGTGACCAGCAGCATCACGGCCCCGTCGAAGAGCACGCGCAGCAACGCGGCCGGCCCGGTGAGGCGATCGAGACCGAGCAGGGTGTCGGCCAGCACCACGGCGAGCATGCCGACCGCCGTGGCGAGGGCGGTGACGACGACGGTGCGCCGGACGCCGTCGAGACGCAGGTCGCCGAGGGTGCGGCGCAGGAGCATCCAGCCGATGATCGCGCCCGTCAGGTAGCCGAGGCCGTTGGCCGCACCGAGCAGCAGGACCACGGATCGGTCCGACGAGGCGACGAGCGGGGCCAGTGCGGAGAGACCGACCTTGACGGCGGTGATGCCGAGGACGATCCACGTCGGGGTCCAGGCCTGTTCGCGCGCGTAGAAGACGCGGAGATGGATCAGCACCAGCGAGTACGGCACCAGGGTGAACGCGGACCAGCTGACCGCCTCGCCGAGCCGGGCGGCGTCGGCGCTGCCGAAGTTGCCGTAGCCGTACAGCGCCTCGCCCACCTGCGGTCCGGCGACGGTGAGGAAGCCGATCACCGGGACCAGGGCCAGCATGGTCAGGCGGGTGGCGACGGACAGATCGTCGACGACGGCAGGGACGTCGCGGGCGGCGGCGTTGCGGCTCAGTCGCGGCATGATCGCGGTGAGCACGGTGACGCCGAGAACGCCGTAGGGCAGCTGCAACAGGATCCAGGCCTGGTTGTAGATGACGGGTCCGGCGGGGTCGACGTGCGAGGAGATGCGAGTGGCGACGACCATGCCGATCTGGCTGATCACGACGTAGAGCACGATCGCGACGGCCATGCCACCGAAGCGGCGCAGTCGATCGTCGAGTCCCCACAGGGGGCGGAGATCGATGTGGTTGCGGCGCAGCGCCGGGATCAGGCTGGTCGCCTGCACCACGACGCCCAGGGTGATGCCGAGGCCGAGGACGAGCAGTTTGGGGTTGCTGATCCGCACCGGATCGAGCGAGATCTCCCCGGGCATCAGGAGGTACACGACCAGGACCGCGAGGACCACGAGGTTGTTGAGCACCGGCGCCCACGCCCCGGGCTTGAAGTTCTGCCGGGTGTTGAGGATCGCCGTGAACAGCGCGGACAGCCCGTAGAAGAGGATGGCGGGCAGCAGGAGAAACAGCAGGGCGGTGGTGAGGGCCGTGTTCACCTGGCCGTCGTCCGAGAGGAAGACGTAGCGCGTGAGCAGCGGCGCGGCGGCCGTGGCCAGCACGGCGGCGATCACCAGCATGGTCAACGCCGCCGTGAACAGGCGGCGGACGAACGCGCGACCGCCGTCCGCGTCCTCGGACTCCGCACGGACCAGGACCGGGACCACGATCGCCGTCAGCACCGCGCCCAGCACCAACTCCGCGATCATGTTGGGAATCAGGCTGGCGACGGTGTACGAGCTCGCGACGGTGACGCCGAGGACGGTGACCAGGAGCAGCTGTTTGACGAAGCCGGTGATCCGGCTGCAGAGCGTCGCGAACGCGATCGCGCCGGTCGCGGACAGCAACCGGGAGCTGCCGCGCCGATCGTCGGCGCCGGTCTGCACAGCGCTCGGGTCTGCCGCGCTCTGCTCGGCGGACGTGGTTCCGCTCATCGCGTCCTCACTGTTCGTCGGCGGGGTCGGGTTGCCCGCGGAACCGGTGCCACAGGCGACGGCCCACCAGCAGCACCAGCAGTATCCCGGCTCCGACAGTGATCAGAGCCAAGGCACGACCGTACGCATTGGACCGAACGGTCACCTCGGCCGGTTGCCCCAGCTCGACGCCGTCGCTCGTGCCGAGCGAGAACTCGACGACCATCTTGCGGGAATCGCTCACCCGCGCGGGCACCTGCAGCGAGCGGCTGCCGCGGGGCGGCAACTGCTGCGGGCCGATGTCCTCGACCTCCATGGCCGGTGGGGCGTCGACCGCCAGGGTCACCGCGATGCCGATCGGGAGGTCGTTCCGGGCCACCAACAGCAGCGGGCTGGCCTCCGAGGCGAGGGTGAAGACGCCGCCGGGCGCGAGGATCGTCACCGCCCCGTAGGCGCGATCGATGCCCGCGACGACGGCTTCCGCGCGGATTCGGGCGGCGTCGTCGATCGCCGTCGAGTCGGTGCCGCCGCGACCGGCCGTGCTCAGGGTGCGGAGCAGGTCCTCCCGCAGGGGCGCGGCGAACAACGCCGGGGTCAGCGACGAGCGCGGGTCCTGCACGAGTGCCGACTGCAGTGCGGTGATGCGTCCGCCCTGGTCGCGTGCGGTGTCCACGAGGCTCGCATCCGGTGACCCGTCCGACGGCGACACCAGCGTCGCCGGCTCGGCGGGCGGGGTCACCCCCACCAGGTCGGCCAGGGGCCGAGGAGTCGCGAGGCCGCTGCGCAGGAGCCCGGCGACGGTGCCGAGGACGGCCGAGGCCTCCTCCCGGTCCGGAGTCCACGTCTGCGGCGGCACGACCGCCAGCGAGCGCGGCCCGCGGTCGAGCCGCGGGGTCGCGCCGGGCGCACCCGACGGAAGCAGCGCCTCGTACTGCAGCGCACCCAGCGCGTCCTGGAGTCGCGCCGTGCGCGAGTCCGCCGCCAGGTCGATCCGCTGCGCGTCGGGTGTGAACGCGGGGGTGACGGGCTCGGCGCCGACGCCGGCGAGGGCGGTGCTCACCTCGTCGTCGAACAGCACGGCCCGGTCCGATGCGGCCGTACCGGCGAGCAGCACGGTGTCCGGCGACGTGCCGGCGTCCACGACGTCGACGGCGGACCGCGCCAGCAACAACGACCGTCCGGAGTCGGTGGCGCCGGGGGACGACGCGGGGGTGGCGGCGACCATGTCGGCCGCGGCGGTGTCGACGGTTCCGGCGGCGGGCCACACGACGTCGCGGCGCGACGAGACCCCGAGCAGCGAA
Organism: Rhodococcoides corynebacterioides NBRC 14404; assembly: GCF_001894765.1. Taxonomy (GTDB): domain Bacteria; phylum Actinomycetota; class Actinomycetes; order Mycobacteriales; family Mycobacteriaceae; genus Rhodococcoides; species Rhodococcoides corynebacterioides. The sequence continues at coordinate 43,955 of NZ_BCWV01000009.1, read as the reverse complement.
TCGACGACGTCCGGCGGGGACGCGACGGCGGACTGCGCCAGGGCGGTGTCCCCCGACGCGGCGACGGCGGACAGGTCGGCCTGCGCGAACGGCACGGCGACGACGCAGCGGTCCGCGACCAGCGCGCGGAGCCGGTCCAGCCAGGCGACGGCAGCGTCGGTGCCCGTTCCGTCGCGGGCCGGTCCCGTCGGGTCGGCGGCGTCGACGACGAGGTATCCGCGGGTCATCGCGGCGACGGTCACCAACAGATCGGGGTCGACGGCGACGCACGTGGACGCGGCGAGGGCGCCTTGGGGATCGACCGAGGGCTGCACGGCGAACTCGAGCGCGGTGAGCAGCCCGTCGAGTCGTCCCCCGGTGCCGAGGGACGTCGCCAACTCGTCGTCGATCAGGCGCACCTTCTCGTCGACGGTGCCGGGCAGTCCGGCGGCGAGCCGCGGCCGATCGGCGAGCGGCCACACCACGGTGGCGGCGACGGGTCGGCCGGTGTCGGGGGGCAGCGGCACACCCGTCGGTGCCGCGAGGTCGGTCACCGTGGTGTCGCGCGGGAGCCCGGCGACGGGCAGCAGGAACGCGGCGTCGTCGAGCCGGGCCTGCTGGCCGTAGTCGGGAGTGCCGTTGACGTTGACCAGCATCGGATAGATGCCGGGGCGGTCGATGCCCAGCGAGAGGGTGCCGTCGGACGCGCGCAGCGGCAGCGACAGGGTGAACGGCAGGTCCTGTCCCTGCCGCAGCGGTTCGCCGCCGGCGAGTTCGTCGAAGTTCCCGACGGTGTCGAAGACGTCCTGGTCGTCGGCGAGCGCCGATCGGAGGCCTGCGTCGGTCCGCACGGCCGGGGCGCGTTGCAGCCGGACGCCGATGTCGGAGACGGGCCGGTCGCCCACGTTGGTGACGGTGCCACGGACGGTGACCTCGGGAGGCGAGGTGGTGGTGACCGTGGTGGGGGTGACCTCGTCGACGGAGATGCGCAGGAACGTGCCGTCGACGGAGGTGTCGGGAGGTGTGGTGGGTTGTGCGGCGGCGGGACCCACCGCGACGGTGAGGCCGACCGCGGCCACCGTGGCGAACAGGGCCAGGAGCAGGGCGAGGAGGCGGGTGGCGAGGGGCCTCATGCTTCTGCGGTGCCGCGGCCGTCGACCGGGGGGGTGAAGCCGGCGGGGTCCGCGGCCATCCGGTCGATCATGTCGCCGGCGCGCTCGGCGAGTTTGCGCTCGTCGGCGTAGGCGAGCCGAGTGTGCAGTTCGGCGAGCGGCACCCAGGCGACCTCGGTGACCTCGACGTCCTCGTCCGAGAGTTGACCGCCCGTGAAGCGCAGGAGGTAGTGGTGCACGGTCTTGTGCACGCGTCGCCCCTCGGTGACGAACCAGTAGTCGATGCTGCCGAGCGGAGCGAGCACGGTGCCGTTGATGCCGGTTTCCTCGGCGACCTCGCGTTCGGCGGTCTGCTCGGGGGTCTCGCCGCGCTCGATGTGACCCTTGGGCAGGGACCACAGGAGGCGTCCGCGCCGGTCGGTGCGGCCGATCAGCGCGGCGCAGAGACGCTCGCGCGGTCCTCCGAGACCGTCGACGACGAGCCCGCCGGCCGAGGTCTCGCGCACGGTTCGCAGGGCGGGTCGATCGCCGGTCCGGCCGGTCGCGTCGCCGCGCCCCCGCCGTCGCACACCGCGACGGGTTCGCTTGGCTCGTTCGGGACCGGACACCCGATCGATACTAGTTGCCGAGGGGCGTGTCTCCCGTGTTCGTCGCCGCGGTCGGGTGGTGGGGGGACGTCGGTAGGGTGTTGCGACGTGTCCACTTCCGTTCCGGATCCCGAGAGGCGTGCGCGTCTGCTGGCGTCGGGTGCCGTGGCGCTTCGGGCGCACGACGACATTCTGCGTCCGTTGGGTGCGCTCTTCGCGACGGCCGGGTACGAGTTGTTCCTCGTCGGCGGCAGTGTTCGCGACGCGCTGCTCGGTCGACTGAACACGGATCTGGACTTCACGACCAACGCCCTGCCCGAGCACACGCAGGCTCTGTTGGCGGGGTGGGCGGACCATCAGTGGGACACCGGCATCGAGTTCGGCACCGTGAGCGCCGTGCGGAACGGTCGGCAGATCGAGATCACGACGTTCCGCAGCGACGCCTACGACCGGGTCTCGCGCAATCCGGTGGTGCGGTACGGCTCGACGTTGGCGGACGACCTGGTGCGGCGCGACTTCACGGTGAACGCGATGGCCGTCCGGGTGGACGGCGACGGGGCGGGCGAACTGGTCGATCCTCTCGGCGGGTTCGACGCGCTGCTCGAGGGGGTGCTGGACACGCCCACCGAGCCCGAGATCTCGTTCGCCGACGATCCCCTGCGGATGCTGCGGGCGGCGCGCTTCGTCTCCCAGCTGGGGTTCACCCTCATGCCGCGGGTGCGCACCGCGGTACAGGAGATGGCCGCGCAGATCGATCGGATCACGGTCGAGCGCATCACCGCGGAGCTGGACAAGCTGATCCTCGGCGAACACGCCGTGGACGGGGTGGAAGCACTGTGCGACACGGGAATCGCGCAGCGCATCGTCCCCGAGGTCCCGGCGATGAAACTCGAGATCGACGAGCACCACCAGCACAAGGACGTGTACTGGCATTCGCTCACGGTGCTGCAGCAGGCGATCGACCTCGAGGAGGGCGACCCGGATCCGATCCTGCGGTGGGCGGCGCTGCTGCACGACATCGGCAAGCCGGACACCAAGCGCAACGAGCCGGGTGGCGGCGTCAGTTTCCACCATCACGAGGTGGTGGGCGCCAAGATGGTGCGGCGTCGGCTGCGTGCGCTCAAGTATCCGAAGAAGGCGACCGACGACATCGCCCAGCTGGTCTTCCTGCATCTGCGTTTCCACGGATACGGCAAGGGCCAGTGGACCGACTCGGCGGTGCGGCGCTACGTGACCGACGCCGGGGACCTGCTCCCGCGGCTGCACAAGTTGGTGCGGGCGGACTGCACGACGCGCAACAAGCGGCGCGCGGCGGCCCTGCAGGCGACGTACGACGATCTCGAGGCGCGGATCGACCGGTTGGCCGAGCAGGAGGACCTGGCGCGGGTGCGTCCGGACCTCGACGGCAACGCGATCATGGAACTGCTGGACATCCCGGCCGGTCCCGAGGTGGGTCGGGCCTGGCGATTCCTCAAGGAGCTCCGTCTGGACCGGGGTCCGCTGGACCGCGACGAGGCGGAGCGAGAGTTGGTGGCGTGGTGGAACTCCCGTCGATCGGCACAGCAGGCCGAGTGACGGCCGAGCGGGCGACGATCACCGCGACGACGAGGTAGAGCGCCGCGCCGACGCCCACCGCGCCGAGAGCGACGGCCCTCGATGCGGTGCTCACCGGACCGAACGCGACGGCCACGGCGGCCACCGCCACGACGAACGCGATGTTGAACACGGTGTCCTGCAGGGCGAACACGCGGCCGCGACGCCGATCGTCGACGTCGGTCTGCAGGGCCGCGTCGGCGCTGAGCTTGACGGTCTGGCCGGCCACGCCGAGAACGAAGGCGCCGACGACGAGCAGGTCGGGCTCGAGCGTGATCACCAGGGTTCCCTGCACGGCGGCGGCCAGCACCAACGCCGAGGCCGTCAGTCGGCGCGCACCCAGGCGGGGGCGCAGGATCGGGGTGGTGAGGGCGGCGACGAACAGTCCCGCCGCGGTCGCGGTGACGGCCAGACCGAAGCCCGCGATGCCCACCGGCAGCACGGTCGCGCGCGCGGTGGTGGCCGCGTCGCGGAGCACCAGGATCGTCACGACGGTGTCGATGCCGAAGACGACGCGGTGGGCGCCGACACCGAGCAGCGCCGAGCGCACGGTCGGCGTCGCGGCGACGGTGCGCAGACCCGTCGCGACGCCGCGTCCGACACCGACGATCCTCCCGGCGTCGCCACGCTCGGTGGTGCGGTCTCCGGCCGGACCCAGCCGACCGGGCGGGAAGCGCCGGGCGAGGAGGGCGGCGACGACGGCGCCCAGAGCCGACACGGCGGTCGCGACGGCGGCGGGAACACCCGTCGGGCCGGCGAGGGCGAGGACCGTGGTGGCGACGCCCGCCCCGGCCGCGGCGGTGACCGCGCCGAGGGTGACGAGCGCGGAATTGGTGGGGACCAGCGCGTCCGTCGCGACGACCCGGGGCAGCGCGGCGGACATCCCCGCGAGGACGAAGCGGCTGATGCCGACGAGGACGAGGGCGGTCACCAGGACGGTCGCGGTGGACGCGTCCACCAGCAGCAACACCGTGGCGAGGACGATCAGGGCGGTCTTCGCCAGGCCGGCTCCGACCAGGACGGCGCGGCGGTCGAGGCGGTCCAGCGCGACGCCGGCGACGGGCCCGACCAGCGAGTACGGCAACAGCAGGACGGCGAACCCGGCGGCGATGGTCAGCGGGTCGGCCGCCCGCGCGGGGTCGAAGAGCACGACTCCACCCAGCGCGGCCTGCACCATGCCGTCACCGAACTGCGTCGCCAGTCGGACCAGCGCGAGGCGGCGCGCATCGGGGTCCTGCACGACCGATCGGACGGTGGCCGCGATCGTGCTCATGTGCCCTGCCCCGTCTCGCGGCGCGGGGCGACCGCCGGTGCCATGATGAGACCGTGGCACACGCAGAGGACCCGGAGGACCGGACGGCGATGCCCGACCACGCCGTGCGGCCCGGAAGCTTGCTGGTCTCGTCCACCGAACTCGTGGAACCGACGTTCCGACGCACGGTCGTGTACGTGATCGAACACAACGACGCCGGCAGTCTCGGCGTGGTCCTGAATCGGCCCAGCGACACGGCGGTGCACGACGTCCTCCCGCAGTGGGCGCCGCTGACCAGCGCGCCGAAGGCCCTGCACGTGGGTGGTCCGGTCAAGCGCGATTCCGCGCTGTGCCTGGCGACCCTGCGTCCGGGTGTCGCCACGGAGAACGTGCCGGGGTTGCGCCGCGTCGACGGTCGGGTGGTCATGGTGGACCTGGACTCCGAGCCGTCGGCCGTCGCGTCGTCGATCGACGGCATGCGGATCTTCGCGGGGTACTCGGGATGGACGATCGGCCAACTCGAGGGCGAACTCGAGCGCGACGACTGGATGGTCGTGTCCGCGTTGCCGACGGACGTCGTCGGGTCCGGTCGGGTCGACCTGTGGGCACGGGTGCTGCGTCGCCAGCCGATGCCGCTCGCGATGCTGGCCACGCATCCCCTGGACACGTCCACCAACTGACCGGGTGACGCCGGTGCGCACGCCGGTCAGTGGGCGAAGGCGCGGGCGTGCGAGTGGCCACCGCGGTCGCGCAGGGCGGTCACCACCTCGTCGATCGCGTCGCACAGCTGCCGGGCGAGATCCGCCGAGAACCCCTCGCGCACCACGATTCTCAGGACCGCGACGTCCTCGGCGCGCGCCGGCATCGTGTACGCCGGCACCTGCCAGCCGCGTGCCCGCAGCTCGTGGGAGATGTCGAACACGGTGAGGTCCTGCTCGCCCCGCAGAGCGAACGCGACCACCGGGAGCGCCTGCCCGTCACCGATGACGTCGAACGTGTCGGAGGCGGCCAGCCGACCGGCGACGCGGGTGGCCGTCGCGCGGAGCGAGGCCATGACGTCGGTGTACCCACGGCGTCCGAGACGCAGGAAGTTGTAGTACTGCCCCACCACCTGATTGCCGGGGCGGGAGAAGTTCAGCGTGAAGGTCGGCATGTCCCCGCCGAGGTAGTTCACGTGGAACACCAGATCGTCGGGGAGGTCCTGCGCCTCGCGCCAGATCACGAAACCCAGTCCCGGATAGGTCAATCCGTACTTGTGGCCGCTGGCGTTGATCGACTTGACCCGCGGCACCCGGAAGTCCCACAGCAGATCGGGGTCGAGGAACGGGACGACGAACCCGCCGCTGGCGGCGTCGACGTGCACGGGCACGTCCGGCCCGCCCGCCGCGGCCACCTCGTCGAGCGCCTCCGTGATCTCCCGAACCGCCTCGAGTTCACCGGTGAACGTGGTGCCGAGAATGGCGACGACGCCGATGGTGTTCTCGTTCACCGCGTCCCGGACCTGGTCGGGGGTGATGACGTAGCGGCCCGGCTCCATGTCGAGGTAGATCGGCTCCACGTCGAAGTACCGGCAGAACTTCTCCCAGACCACCTGAACGTTGGTACCCAGCACCAGATTCGGGCGCGTGGCATCGGCACCCGCCGACTGCCGCCGCGCCCGCCACTGCCACTTCAGTGCCAAGCCGGCGAGCATGACCGCCTCGGACGAGCCGATGGTGGACACCCCGGTGGCGCTCGCCGGATCCGTCGGGTCCAGGTTCGGCGCGTTCCACAGATCGGCCACCATGTTGACGCAACGCTGCTCGATCGCCGCCGTCGCCGGATACTCGTCCTTGTCGATCATGTTCTTGTCGAACGTTTCGGCCATGAGTTTCTCGGCCTGCGGCTCCATGTACGTGGTGACGAACGTCGCCAGGTTCAGCCGAGAACTGCCGTCGAGCATCAACTCGTCGTGCACGAATCGGTAGACCGCATCGGGATCGGTGCGATCGGTGGGAAGCCGGAGGGCCGGAACGGGATCGTTCGCCAGCCGGCCGGTGTACGCAGGCGCGATGGTGCCGTCGGGATAAGTGTCCGTCACCCTCGCCACGCTACGGGGAGTCGGGCCGACCCGGGGATCACCGCAACAGACCGGCCGCCACGCGGAGATCGGCGACCAGACCGTCGAACGCCGCGTCACGGTCGGCGTCGTCGGTCCGCAGGACCGCCGACGGATGCACGGTGGCCACCGCCTTCGCGTCCCCGAGCGTCAGGACCTCGCCGCGGCCGGTCCCGATCCGGAACGACGGGCCCAGCAGGGCCTGCGCGGCGGTCGCGCCGAGCAGGACCACCACCTCCGGATCGACGGCCCGCAGTTCGGCCTGCAACCAGGGGTGACACGCGGTCACCTCCGAGCGGAGCGGCTTCTGGTGGATGCGCCGCGGACCCGACCCGCGGGTGAACTCGAGTGCTTCACCGCATTGGTCACGTAGGTGACGTCCCGGTCGATCTCGGCCTGCCCGAGAGCCCGGTTCAGCAGGATGCCGGCGGGTCCGACGAAGGGCGCCGCCCGCCGATCCTCCTGATCACCGGGCTGTTCGCCGACGAGCATCATGCGTGCCCCGGCCGAGCCCGCACCGAACACGACGTGCTCCGCCGGCTCCCAGAGATCGCATCCGCGGCACTCCCGCGCCGACGTCGCGAGCTCGGCCAGGTCGAGGGTGTCGGGCACGAACGTCGCCGCGCCGGGGAACTTCGCCATGCGCCGCGAGTACCCGGGCGATCGATCGCCACACCCCAACGGGGGTCGTTTGCCGTCGGTGCGGGCAGGGCATGCGGCTGCAGCGACCCGATGGAAACCGCCCGTCCCCTCGCTTCCGATTCCGTCCACCACCCCCGGTTGGAGCATCTCCGTGACCGATCAGTACACCTTCACCGACCCCGTGACGCAGTACCGCCAGGAAGGGTTCCCGGAGCAGCGGCAGGACCCGCCCGGTCTCGCCGCCGACCTCGAGCCCCGTGCCGACCACGGCGAACGGTCCTACCGCGGCACCGGCCGACTGACCGGCCGCAAGGCGCTCGTCACCGGTGCCGATTCCGGCATCGGACGCGCCGTCGCCATCGCCCTCGCGCGCGAAGGTGCCGACGTCGTCCTCAACTACCTCCCGTCCGAGGAACAGGACGCGCAGGAGGTCGCCGAGCTGGTGCGCGAGGCCGGCCGGACCGCCGTCCTCGCCCCCGCCGACCTCACCGACGAGCAGGCCACCCGCGGCCTCGTCCGCACCACCGTCGACGCCTTCGGCGGCATCGACCTCCTCGTCGCCGTCGCGGGCAAGCAGCAGTACGTCGAGAAGCTCGAGGACCTGACCCCGGAGCAGTTCGACGCCACGTTCAAGACCAACGTCTACTCGCTGTTCTGGATCGTGCAGGAGGCCGTGCCGCACATGCCGGCCGGGTCGACGATCGTCACCACCAGCTCGATCCAGGCGTACACGCCGTCGCCGGGACTCGTCGACTACGCGACCACCAAGATGGCCGTCAACACCATGAGCAAGGCCCTCGCCCAGCAGCTCGCTCCCCGCGGCATTCGCGTGAACGTCGTTGCGCCGGGACCGTTCTGGACTCCGCTGCAGGCGTCGGGCGGACAGCCGACGTCGGCGCTGCCGGAATTCGGCCAGGAGACACCACTGGGCCGAGCGGGTCAGCCGGCCGAGCTGGCCGCGGCGTACGTCTACCTCTCCTCCGCGGAATCGAGCTACGTCACCGGCGACACCCTCAACGTCAACGGCGGCATGCCGACGCCGTGATGCCGGGCGTCGGCGGGCCGACGCCGTGATGCCGGGCGTCGGCGGGCCGACGCCGTGATGCCGGGCGTCGGCGGGCCGACGCCGTGATGCCGTAACGGTTCGGGCCTACCCTCGATGCCATGACCGACGACGCCACCACGCCCACCGACTCCACGCCCTCCGATCGCGAGGTGCTCGAGACCGTGGTGGCGCTGACCGCCTCTCGCCCCGCGCTGGCCGCGGTGCGGGAGGCGGCGTCGTCTCTGCTCGCGGGCCCGGAACCCGGCGTCACCGTGGACGCGGAGATCGTCGACGACCCGATCGGCACGCCCGTGGGGGTCGGGGTCACCGAACCCGGGCTCGCCGCGCCGGGATCGACCTGGACCGACGACGGCGTCCCGACGTGGGACGGGGTCCGCGACCGGATCGAGGGGCGGTCGGGGACGGCACTGGGTGCGGCGGAGTTGGACGCCGCGAGCGCCACCGGCCGGACGGAGGCCGAGAAGTTCGCCGAGCGTGAGCGAGCCGGCAAGGCGCGCCTCGAGGAGATCAGGAAGTCGATGCAGCGTCCCTGATCGCCTGCCGCTCGTACCGGGCGGCCAGCACGGCGCACACCACCAGCTGGATCTGGTGGAAGATCAGCAACGGCAGCACGATGATGCCGATGGGCTGCCCGGCGAAGAGCACCGAGGCGATCGGCAGCCCGCTGGCCAGCGACTTCTTGGAGCCGCAGAACAGCACCACGATGCGGTCGCCGCGGTCGAAGCGACACAGCCGCCCGATCAGCTCGGTCAGCCCGAGCACCACCGCCAGCAGCACGCTGCAGACGGCCCCCACCGCGGCGATGCGCCACGGCGACAGGACCGACCACACGCCCTGCACCCGCGAGACGCTGAACGCGGCGTAGACGACCAGCAGAATCGATCCGCGGTCGACGAGCTTGGTGGCCGACGCGTGCCGCTGCACCCACCCGGCGATGCGTCGACGGGCGAGTTGACCGAGCAGGAACGGGACCAACAGCTGCAGGAGAATGTCGCCGATCGCGGAGGCATCGACGCTCGCCTCCCCCGTCGTCGTCACGAGCAGGACGACGAGCACCGGGGTGACGACGACGCCCAGCAGGTTGGAGACCGACGCGCTGACGACGGCGCCGGCGACGTTCCCGCGGGCGATCGAGGTGAACGCGATGGACGACTGGATGGTCGACGGAACCAGGCAGAGGTAGAGCATGCCGGTGTAGAGCTCGTCGGTGAGGATCGTCGGCGTGAGCACCCGCATCGCGAGTCCGAGCAGCGGGAACAGCAGGTACGTGCATCCGAGGACGACGGTGTGCAGGCGCCAGTGCGTGAGCCCGTCGAGGGCATCGCGCGGAGACAGCCGGGTGCCGTAGAGGAAGAACAGCAGCGCGATCGCGGCGACGGTGACCGCGTGCAGGACGTCGGATGCGCGGCCCGTCGCCGGCAGCAGGGTCGCAACGGCGGCGACGCCGAAGATCCCGAGGACGAACCCGTCCAGAGCAGCGGCAATGCGCCGCGGAAATCCCATGTCAGGCGGGCTTGCAGGCGTCCTTGAGGCTGCACGAGATGCAGGAATGACCGCAGCCGCCCTGCTCGTCGGGTGCGGGCGCGGCGGCGGCCGCGGCGCGGGTGCCCATGGTGCCGCCGTAGGCGGCCGAGACGAGTGCGGCAGCGGTGGTGACGGCCGCGGCGATCACGCCGAACAGGCCGCCGGGTGCGATCGCGGCGATCGCACCGAGCAGCAGCATCACGGCCGCGGCCGCGGTGGTGGGGGCGGCCACCTTGTTGGCGAGGGCGAAGGACTCGTCGCTGGCCATGCTCGCCTCGGTGCGCACACCGACCAGGGCGTTGCGACGCAGGCGCCCGCGCAGCCCGAGGACCGCGACCACGCCGAGGGCGACGGCGGCGGCCAGGAGCAGGACGAACAGAATCACGGACACGACGATCACGAAGTCCAGTTTACGGTCCGTCGGTGACCGGGCCGATCACGGCCCGGGGCACGCTTTACGCTGGTCGCGTGACTTCGCAGCCTGACCCCACCGCCGAGACGACGCCCGGACACCGCTACACGGCGGACCTCGCGGGCTCCATCGAGGCGCGGTGGCAGAAGCGCTGGGCCGACGAGGGGACGTTCGCCGCGCCGAATCCGGTGGGCGATCTCGCCACCGACGGCGACCTCCCGGCGGACAAGCTGTTCGTCCAGGACATGTTCCCGTATCCCTCGGGCAGCGGTCTGCACGTCGGGCACCCGCTGGGGTACATCGCCACCGACGTGTTCGCCCGCTATCACCGCATGCGGGGACGCAACGTGCTCCACACCCTCGGCTACGACGCCTTCGGGCTGCCGGCCGAGCAGTACGCCGTGCAGACCGGTACCCACCCGCGCACCACCACCGAGGCGAACATCGCGAACATGCGTCGTCAGCTCGGCCGACTCGGGCTGGGCCACGACATGCGCCGGTCGGTCGCGACGACGGACGTCGATTTCTACCACTGGACCCAGTGGATCTTCCTGCAGATCCACGGGGCCTGGTACGACGCCGAGGCCGGTCGCGCGCGCCCCGTCGCCGAACTGGAGTCCGAATTCGACTCCGGCACTCGCACTCTCGACGACGGGCGCGTCTGGTCGGAGCTCTCGGCCGCCGAGCGTCGCGAGGTGATCGACGGGTATCGGCTGGTCTACCAGTCGAATTCGCTGGTCAACTGGTGTCCCGGGCTGGGCACGGTGCTGGCCAACGAGGAGGTCACCGCCGACGGCCGCAGCGATCGCGGCAACTTCCCGGTGTTCCGGAAGAACCTGCGCCAGTGGATGATGCGCATCACGGCCTACTCCGACCGGCTCATCGACGATCTGGACCTGCTGGACTGGCCCGAGAAGGTCAAGACCATGCAGCGCAACTGGATCGGGCGCTCGCGCGGTGCGCAGGTACGGTTCGACGCCCAGCTGCCGCACGGCACGGGCACCGCCGGCATCGAGGTCTTCACCACGCGGCCGGACACGCTGTACGGCGCCACCTACGTCGTGCTCGCCCCGGAACACCCCCTGGTGGACGACATCACGGCCGTCGCCTGGCCCGCGGACGTCGATCCGCGCTGGACTCTCGGGGAGGGCACGCCCCTGCAGGCGATCGGCGCGTACCGCCGTGCCATCGCCGCGAAGTCCGACCTCGAACGGCAGGAGAACAAGGAGAAGACGGGCGTCTTCACCGGGTCCTACGCGGTCAATCCCGTCACCGGCGAGTCCGTGCCGGTGTTCGTGGCCGACTACGTGCTGACCGGCTACGGCACCGGGGCGATCATGGCGGTCCCCGCGCACGATCAGCGGGACTGGGAGTTCGCGACGGCATTCGGACTTCCCGTGGTGCAGGTGATCTCGGGCGGCGACGTCACGGAGGCGGCGTGGACGGGCGACGGCACACTCGTCGCGTCGGGCGATCTCGACGGCCTGACGGTCGACGAGGCCAAGACGCGGGTGATCGCGCAGCTCGAGGAGAAGGGGACGGGACGCGGCACCATCCAGTACAAGCTGCGGGACTGGCTGTTCGCCCGGCAGCGCTACTGGGGTGAGCCCTTCCCGGTGGTCTACGACGCCGACGGTGTCGCGCATGCGCTGCCCGATTCCGCTCTCCCGGTGGAACTCCCGGACGTCGAGGACTACGCGCCGGTGTCGTTCGACCCCGACGACGCCAACAGCGAGCCGTCGCCGCCGCTGGCCAAGGCGACCGACTGGGTGCACGTCGACCTCGACCTCGGGGACGGTCTGCAGAGCTACACCCGCGACACCAACGTCATGCCGCAGTGGGCGGGGAGCTCGTGGTACCAGCTGCGGTACATCGACCCCACCAACCCCGACACGCTGTGCGCCCCCGAGAACGAGGCGTACTGGATGGGCCCGCGCCCGGACGTCCACGGCGAGAACGATCCCGGTGGTCTCGACCTGTACGTCGGCGGCGTGGAACACGCTGTGCTGCACCTGCTCTACGCCCGCTTCTGGCACAAGGTGCTGTTCGACCTCGGACACGTGAGCTCGAGGGAGCCGTACCGCCGCCTGTACAACCAGGGCTACATCCAGGCCTACGCCTTCACCGACTCCCGCGGGGTGTACGTCCCCGCCGACGAGGTGGTCGAGCGCGACGGGCAGTACTTCTTCCAGGACCAGCCGGTGAACCGCGAGTACGGGAAGATGGGCAAGTCGCTCAAGAACTCCGTCTCGCCCGACGAGATCTTCACCGAGTACGGAGCGGACACCCTGCGGGTGTACGAGATGTCGATGGGCCCGCTGGACACCTCGCGCCCCTGGGCCACCAAGGACGTGGTCGGAGCGCAGCGGTTCCTGCAGCGCGTGTGGCGGCTGGTGGTCGACGAGGAGACCGGCGCGCTGCGGGTCACCGACGATGCTCCGTCCGACGACACCCTGCGCGCGGTGAACCGGGCGATCGAGGGCGTCGACGCGGATTACGCTGCGCTGCGGGACAACACGGCCGGGGCGAAGCTCATCGAGCTGACGAACCACCTGACCAAGGAGTACCCGGGCGGCGCTCCGCGGAGCGCTGTCGAGCCGCTGGTGCTGATGCTCGCGCCCTTGGCCCCGCACATCGCCGAGGAACTCTGGACCCTGTTGGGCCACGACGGATCTCTCGCACACGGACCGTTCCCGATCGCCGACGAGACGTGGCTGGTCGACGACACCGTCGATTACCCCATCCAGGTCAACGGCAAGGTCCGCAGCCGGATCAGCGTGGCGGCGGACGCGTCTCGCGAGGCGGTGCAGTCGGCTGCCCTGGCCGACGAGAAGATCGTCGCGCTGTTGAACGGCGGGGAGCCGAAGAAGGTCATCGTGGTCCCCGGGCGCATGGTGAACGTGGTTCTCTGACGCCGTTCACCGAGCGGCGGAGTGCATCTCCCAGATCAGGATTTCGCTGGGCGCTGTCGTCGTGATGCGGGGCGAGCCGCCGCCGGTGAGGCGGACGGCATCGCCCTGGCGGAGGTCGACGCCGTCCATCGTCGCGTCGCCGCGCGCGAGGAAGACGTGGACGAACGGCGCGTCCGGCACGGTGATCGACCGTCCGGCAGACGGTCTCGCGATGTGCAGTGCCGCGTCCCGGTTGCCGAGAGTGACCGCGGTGCGGTCCGCGTCGCGGGACAGCCCGGACGCGACCACGATCAGGTCGCCGCCGGCGAGGGCGTCGGACACGTCGCGCTCCTCGTAGGACGGCTCCGTGTCGTCGACGCTCGGCGGGATCCACATCTGGACGACGCGCAGCGGGCGCCGCGAGGTGTACCCGTTGTCGTTGCGCTCCGAGTGCAGCACGCCGGAGCCCGCGCTCATCCGCTGGATCACCCCCGGCCGGAGGACGCCGGTGTTGCCCACCGAATCCTCGTGTCGCAGTCTCCCGTCCAGGACCCAGGTGACGATCTCCATGGCGCGGTGGTGGTGACGGTCGAACCCCTCGCCGGGCGCGACGGTGTCCTCGTTGTGCACCAGCAGCAGCCCGTGGGCCGCCCTCGCGAGGTCGAAGTTGCCGGTGGCGGGGAAGGACTGGCGGGAGTCGATCGCGCCGTCCCACCAGTGCCTCCGGTCCTCGCTGCGGACGATCTGCGCAGTGGGGGCCTCGGTGGTCATGTCGAGGTGCCCTCGGTGGTCATGTCGAGCGGAACCCGGGCCGAGTCGCCGGCATTCCCGGCGCTCACCGCTCGAGCCGCAGGTCCTCGGGGCCGGTGAGCTCGATCCACGGCACGGGCCGGGCGGCGGGAACCGACGCGAGACGGTCCGCGTCCACGAGCAGCGGCATGGCGAGGTCCGTCGCCGCGGCGATGTCCGCGATCGGGACCTGGTAGGTGCGGTACGCGCCCAGCGGGGGAACGTCGTCGGCGCGGACCCCGCGCTCGAGGATCGGACCGAGCGAGTCCGTCTGGTCGAGCACGTACCCGGTGGCGGCGAGGTCCTCGTCCTGCGCCCACGCCGCGACCTTGAAGAAGCGCCGAGGAATCGCGACACCCCGGTACACCGGATCGTCCGACTCGAACAGGCACCCCGTGAACACCGAGAGCCGCTCGCCGTACTGCCGGGCGTGGTCCAGGACGTAGTCCTCGAGACCGAGCCACAGCGTCGTCGACTGGTTGAGGGTCGCCGTCTGAGGAGCGCACACCGTGTAGTGGAACGTGTCGGCATTGGCGCGCTCGGCGTCCTCGCCCCACACCGGATCGCGGCGCCGAACCAGGTGACCGCGATCGAGGTCGTTGCCGGAGTACAGCTCCGGCCCCGCCTGCTGCGATGCCGGCAGCCGCGGGTCGAGGCGCCAGTCGTCCTCGCGCTCGACGTCGCGGAGGTCACTGCCGTCGATGGTGACCGCGGTCACGGCCGCCAGCCGGCGTCCGGTGTCCATCGAGACCGCGAAGTGCGTGTAGTCCAGGGTGACCAGCCCGTCCCGCGACGGGATCGGGAGGGCGTCGGCGGTACCGAGGAAGCGCGCGTCGTAGGTCATGCGGAGCAGTCAGCCACACGGGGGTGACGGTGGGGTGAACGCGCCCGCTCGACCTGCGCGGCTGCACACAGGTGCTGCGGGTCGACGGGATACCGGAGATCCGGCCGACCTGTGTGCACGGAAGCAGGCTGCCACCGACCAGCGGTGACAGCCTGCGCGCACGCGGGTGGAGGCTAGAAGTCCACCCGCCGCCGCGACCGGACCTTGGTCACCGCGGAGAACACGACCGCGATGATCATCAGCGTGTAGAGCACCACGGTGATGCCGCTGCCGACCAGGACCGTGGCGTCGCCCTCGCTCACGGCCAGTGCCCGTCGGAGCGAGTCCTCGGCGAGCGGGCCGAGGATGACGGCGATCAGCACCGGTGCCAGCGGAATACCGAAGCGCCGCAACATGAATCCGATGACGCCGAGTCCGAGCATGAACATGAGGTCGACCACGGACGCGGACGAGGCGTACACGCCGAGCGAGGCGAACACGGTGATACCGGCGTACAGGTAGTTCTTCGGAATGCGCAGCAGCTGTGCCCACAGGGGTGCGAACGGCAGGTTGAGGATCAGCAGCACCACCATGCCGACGAACAGGCTGGCGATGAGCGCCCAGACGATCTCGCCGTTGCGGTCGAACAGCAGCGGCCCGGGCTGAATGCCGTACTGCTGGAACGCCGCCAGCAGGATCGCCGCGGTCGCCGAGGTCGGCAGCCCGAGTGCGAGGAGCGCGCCCATGGCGGTACCGGCCGTCGAGTTGCCGGCGGCCTCGGGCCCGGCCACACCGCGGATGGCACCCTTGCCGAACATCGGGTTCGGGCGCCGACGGTCCAACCGACGCTCCGTGCCGTAGGCCAGGAAGCTCGGCACCTCGGCGCCACCGGCCGGGATGATGCCGAACGGGACACCGAAGGCGGTGCCGCGCATCCACGCCGGCAGGGCCTCGCGAAACTCCGACCGGGTGAGGAACGGGCGGCCCTTCGACGGGATGAGGGTGGTGTCGTCGGGCTTGCCGATCTTCGACGCCACGTGGATCACCTCGCCGAGCGCGAGCATCGCGACGGTGATGACGACGATGTGGACGCCGTCGAAGAGCGACGGCACCTCGAACGTGAATCGTGATGCGCCGGAGGGCCCGTCGATGCCGATGACGGCGAGGGTCAACCCGATCAGCAGCGCCGACATGCCCTTGAGCACGGAGTCGGAGACCACCGCCGACGTGGCGATGAACGCGAACACCGCGAGCGCGAAGTACTCGGCCGGACCGAAGTTCGTCGCCAGCGAGGCCAGGGTCGGCGCGAAGAAGACCACCAGGGTGGTGGCGATGATGCCACCGATGAAAGCGCCGATCGCGGAGGTCGCCAGAGCTTGGGGGGCGCGGCCGTTCTTCGCCATGCGATGGCCCTCGAACGTGCCGGCGATGGCCGTGGAGTTGCCGGGCGTGTTCATGAGGATGCCGGAGATCGAGTCACCGAACAGTCCGCCGAAGTAGACGCCGGCGAACATGATGAGCGCGGACGTCGGCTCCAGGGTGAAGGTGACCGGCAGCAGCAGCGCCACGGCCATGGCGGATCCGAGCCCGGGGAGTACGCCGACGGCGGTGCCGAGCAGCGCGCCGACCACGACCCACACCAGGTTCATCGGCGTGAGCGCGGTGCCGAAGCCGTCGAGGAGATTGCTCAGTGCGTCCATCAGAACACCGCCGCCAGGATGCCGCCGGGAAGGGTCAGGCCCAGGCCCCCGGAGAACACCAGCTGGACCGCCGAGGACACGAGGAGCGCCACGGCGGCGTCGAAGACGTAGCGCCGTCCACCGAGTCCGATCGAGACGCCCCAGAAGAGAAACGCGCCCGCGAGCACCCAGCCGAGCGGCTCGAGCAGTGCGATGAACAGAGCGACGGTGCCGACCGTGATGCCGACGCTGCGCCAGTTGGAGAACGTCCCGGTGTTCGGTCGCCCCTCGTCGTCGACCCCGAGTTCGACGGGCTCGGGCCGCCGGATCAGCTGCACCGTGACCAGGGCCGCGATGAGGAAGCAGAAGCCCGCGACGAGGGCGGGGAAGACCTGCGGGCCCGGCGACGTGGCGGTGTCCGGCACCGTCATGGTCACGGTGCCGTAGACCAGGAAGAGGCCGAGGGCCACCAGCAGGGCAGGGACGACCAGGCCGCTCCGGCCGGTGAGGACGCCGGCCCGGGGACCGGTGTCGGGCGGGTCGGTGGTCACGCTGGTGCTCATATCAGACCCAACTCTCGGAGGATGTCGCTGATGCGGTCCTGTTCGGCCGCGAGGAACTCGCCGAACTCGTCACCGGTCAGAAGGGATTCCTTCCACCGGTTGCGCTCGACGGCGGTGGCCCACTGTTCGGTGTCGACCATCTCGGTGACGATGTCGATCAAGGTCTGCCGGTCGGTGTCGGACACCCCGGGCGGCGCGACCAGGCCGCGCCAGTTGACCAGGTCGACGTCGTAGCCCTGCTCGATGAACGTGGGCGTGTCGATGCCGGGCACCGGCTCCGGCGCCGCGACGGCGAGGGCGCGGACGTTCCCGGCCTCGATCTGGTCGCGGAAGTCGTTGCACCCGCTGACCGCGATGCCGACGGTGTTCGACAGCAACGACGTCAGCACCTCGCCACCGCCGGAGAAGGCGATGTAGTTGATGGCGGCCGGGTCGATGTCGGCCTGTTGTGCCAGCTGACCGGAGACGATGTGGTCGATCCCGCCGAGCGAGCCGCCGCCGATGGGGAGGCCACCGGGGTTGGCACGCCATGCGTCGAGGAAGTCGTCGAGGTTCCGGTACGGCGAGTCGCGGGGGACGACGAACACCTCGAAGTCCTCGGCGAGCCGGGCGACGGGCACGGTGTCCTGGAGGGTGACCGGCGAGTCGTTGATCGCGATGCCGCCGAGCATCACGGTGCCGGTGACCATGAGGGTCGTCGGCTGGCCGGTGAGTGTCTCGAGCTGGCTCAGCCCGATGGTGCCTCCCGCACCCGGGACGTTCACCACCTGCGCGTTGTTGACGATGCCGTCCGATCGGAGCGCCTGCTGCGATTCGCGGGCCACGAGGTCCCATCCGCCGCCCGCGGCCGCGGGTGCGATCATGGTCAGCTTCGCGCGTGCGTCGGACCCGCTGGCGCTGCTCGCGGCGTCGATGCCGGCCACCGTGACGGCCGCGGCGACGGCGACGGCGCCGAGCGCGCGCGTCAGTGTGAGCTGCATGGATTCGAGATTCTGGACGTGGTGTCGGTCACAGGCATGGACGGTATGACCTGTCTGTCCGTTTGGTCCAGACAATCCGAATTGTGCGCATAGTGTGCACGGCCGGGTTCGCCGAAACGGCTACCGGGTTCGCCCGATTCGGGCAACCCTGGTGCCTGTCCGGCCCCGGGGCCGGACCGACGACGACACCGAAAGGCTCACCATGACCGTTGCAGTGGCGATGAATTCGACGCCCGAGGGGCGCGAGGCTCTCGTGAAGGGGAGCGCGGAGGCGCAACTCCGTGGGGATGCGCTGGTGGTGCTCTCGGTGCTGGACACCGACGAGGTGACGGCGGCCGACCGCGAGGCGGTCGACGGTCGGGTGCGAGAGGTGCTCGGGGACGGGCAGTTCACGGCGCGGGTCGAGCCGGACGGCGGCGACGAGGCCGGGGCGATCGTCGATCTCGCGGCCGAGGTCGGGGCGACCCTCGTGGTGATCGGATCCAAGCGACGCAGCGCCGTCGGCAAGTTCCTCATGGGTAGCACCGTGCAGCGTGTGCTGCTCGACTGCCCGGTGCCCGTGATGGTGGTCAAGGCCGACCACTGAGCGCCGGCCCGCGAATTCAGCGGGGCCGCAACACGATCTCGGTCGGGTGCGCGTCCGCCGGGGTGTCGATGGCCTGGCGGACGGCACGCGCGACCGTGTCGACGGAGAGGTACTGCGAGCCGTCGTAGGACTTCCCCTCACCCGCGACGATGGCGCGCTGCATGTCGGTGTCGATGCGACCCGGGTGCACGCTGGTCACGCGGAGGTCGGGCTCCTCCTGACGCAGGGCGTCTCCGAAGGCGCGCAGCGCGAACTTGCTGGCGGCGTACGCACTCCAGCGCGGGTTGGCGCGCAGTCCCGCCCCCGAGTTGATCAGCACGACGTGGCCGCGGGCGCGGCGAAGGGCGGGCAGCAGGAGGCGGGTGAGCTCGGCGACCGCGAAGACATTGGCCTCGAACGTGTGTCGCCAGTCCTCGAGGGTCAGTTCCTCGACCGTGCCGAGGTCGGCGACACCGGCGTTGTGCACCAGGACGTCGAGGGAGTCGATGTCGGCGGTTGCCGCCCGGACTGCATCGGCGTCGGTGAGATCGACGGGCCACGGTGTGGCGGTGGACAGTTCGTCGACGATCCCGACCACCGAGTCGGCCGTCGTACCGCCGACCAGCACGTCGTGATCGGTGGCGAGCAGTCGGGCGATCCCGGCGCCGAGTCCGCGGCCGGCGCCCGTGACGAGTGCGGTGGGTGACATACCGACGAGCCTAGTGACGCGCCGTCGCCTGCAGGTGGGCCCGCATGTCGGAGTAGATGCGGCCCAGGGCGTCGACGTCGTCGTCGGAGAGGACGTCGAACATCGATTCCCGGACGGCGTCGACGTGGCCGGGGCTGGTCGCCGCCAACTTCTCCATGCCCGCGTCGGTGAGTTCGGCGGACATTCCGCGACGGTCGTCCTCGCATTCGACCCGCACGACCCATCCTGCGTCGACGAGTCGAGTGATGGCACGGGTGACGCCGCTGCGGGTGGTGGTGACCGCATCGGCGAGATCGCGCATGCGCATGCTGCGGCCCGGCGCCTCGCTCAACTTGACGAGCAGTTCGAAGTCGGTGAAGGAGATTCCGGATTCGCGGACGAGCTGACGGTCGAGGGTCTGCAGGAGCAACCGGGTCGAGTCGAGATAGGCACGCCAGGCGCGCTGTTCGTCGTCCGTCAACCAGTTCGTCATGGTGCCAGTCTACGACAGATAGTTGACGGCGCAATTATTTACGCTACGGTGGTGTTTGTTGACGACGCAACGATCCGCGATCGAGAAGGCGACATCATGAGTATCGACAGCAACGCCGCGGCCGAAACCCCCCGCGACGAGACCGAGCGGGCCGCTCGCGGCGAAGCGGAGCGCGAACGCCTGCGCGGCCTGCACCTGCAGCCCGCAGAGTCGAGGCCGACGTCCTCCGCCCGCGGCCTGCACCACACCGCGCTGATCAGCAGCGACGTCGAACGCACCATCGAGTTCTACCAGGGCGTTCTCGAATTCCCGCTGACGGAGCTCATCGAGAACCGCGACTATCCCGGCTCGTCGCACTTCTTCTTCGACATCGGCAACGGCAACCTGCTCGCCTTCTTCGACTTCCCCGGCCTCGACGTCGGGCCCTACGCCGAGGTGCTCGGTGGCCTGCACCACGTGGCCATCAGTGTCGAGCAGGAACGGTGGGAGCACCTCCGCGTCAAGCTGACCGATGCCGGGGTCGAGCTGGTCGAGCACAGCGAGGTCTCGCTGTACTTCCGCGATCCCGACGGTGCCCGCCTCGAACTCATCGCCGATCCGCTCGGCGAGATGTACGGCCAGCAGGTCCTCTAGCCCCGAACCACTTCCCAGGACGTCCCACCCCCGACCGAAAGGCACACCATGACCAAGATCGCCGTTCTCTACTACTCCTCCACCGGCCACGGCACCACGATGGCCGACATCGTCGGCAAGGCCGCCGAGGCCGCCGGCGCGGAGGTCCGCGTTCGCCACATCGCCGAGACCAAGGATCCCGCCACGTTCGCCGAGAACCCGGCCTGGACCGCCAACTACGAGGCCACCAAGGATCTGCCCGCGGCCACCGGCGACGACATCGTCTGGGCCGACGGCGTGATCTTCGGATCCCCCACCCGCTTCGGCAGCACCACCAGCCAGTTCCAGACGTTCATCGACTCCCTCGGCGGACTGTGGGCACAGGGCGCGCTCGCGAACAAGGCCTACGCCGCGTTCACCTCCAGCCAGACCGCGCACGGCGGCCAGGAGACCACCATCGTCAACCTCTACACCTCGCTGATGCACTTCGGCGGCGTGCTGGTGCCCCCGGGCTACACCGACGGTCTGAAGTTCGCCGACGGCAACCCGTACGGTGTCGGCCACGTGACCGGGCCCGAGAACAAGAACGAGATCGACGACGCCACCCGCAACGCCCTCGAGCACCTCGCCACCCGCGTCACCGGCATCGCCGCGAAGCTCGCGAGCTGACCTCGCCCCCTGCAGCGCCTCCCCGGAAGGTCGTCATGACTGCCTCCACCTCCCCCGTGCTCGACGTGCGACGGGCCGACACCCGGCCGCACACCCGCATCGAGTGGCTCGACTCGCACCACTCGTTCTCGTTCGGGCATCACTACGATCCGGACAACACCCATCACGGGGTGCTCATGGTCAACAACGACGACATCGTCGCGCCGGGAACGGGTTTCGACACCCACCCGCACCGCGACATGGAAATCGTGACCTGGGTGCTGCAGGGGTCGCTGGTCCACCAGGACTCCATCGGACACAACGGCGTCATCTACCCGGGCCTGGCCCAGCGGATGAGCGCCGGCACCGGAATTCTCCACTCCGAGAAGAACGACGCGTGGCGACGGCGTGACGCGGCCGACTCGTCCGCCGACCCCGTGCACTTCGTGCAGATGTGGGTCGTCCCGGACGAGGCCGGCGTGACGCCGGGCTACGAGCAGCTCGAGATCGACGACGAGCTGCTCTCGGGCGGACTGATTCCCGTCGCGTCGGGCATGGACGCCTACCGCGACCACTCCGCCATCCGCATCCGCAACAAGTACGCCGCGATGCACGTCGCGCGCCTGCGTGCCGACGGCACTCCGCAGACGCTGCCGGACGCCCCGTTCCTCCACGTCTTCGTCGCCCGCGGCGAGGCGTCGCTCGAAGGCGTCGGAGTGCTGCGCGAGGGTGACGCGGTGCGCGTCACCGGTGGTGGCGGTCAGCGTCTGAGCACCACCTCGGCGGCCGAGGTCATCGTGTGGGAGATGCACGCGACCATCGGTCGCTAGACCCGGCGGTGACGTGGCGCCTACCCGGTCGCTAGACCCGGCGCCTACCCGGCGGTGACACGGCGCCTACCCGGCGGTCGGCTCCAACCGGGACCGCCGCCGGGAGTAGCCGAAGTACAGCGCCGACGTCGCCCCGAGCCAGATCGCGAACAGAATCCACGTCTGCACGTGCAGCGTGCTGATCAGGTACAGGCAGGCGGCAATCGAGAGCAGCGGCAGGACCGGGTAGAGCGGGACCTTGAACCCACGGTCGATGTCGGGCTCACGCCGGCGCAGCACGATCACCCCGGCGGAGACGACGAGGAACGCCACCAGCGTGCCCATCGACACCAGGTCGGCCAGGAAGTCGAGCGGCAGCAGTCCGGCGAGCAGAGCCACGCAGCATGCCACGATGATCGTGTTCTTCACGGGCACGAGGCTGCGCGGCGCCACCTCGGAGAAGATCGGCGGCACCATGCCGTCGCGGCTCATCGCGAACAGGATGCGGGTCTGGCCGTACAGCGTCACCAGGGTGACCGAGAAGATCGAGACCACGGCGCCCGCGGACAGGACGATGGACGGCCAACTCGATCCGGTGACGTACGACAGGATCTCCGCCAGACCCGCCTCCTGACCGTCGAATTCCGTCCACTTCTGGGCACCGATGGCGGACAGCGTGACCAGTAGGTAGATGAGAGTGACCACCACGAGGGCGCTGATGAGCGCGATCGGAAGCGTCCGTCGGGGATTCTCGACCTCTTCGCCGGCGGTCGACACCGCGTCGAGACCGATGAACGAGAAGAAGATCAGGCCCGACGCCGCGCCGATGCCCGCGACACCGAACGGTGCGAACGGCTCGAGGTTCTCCAGGCTGAACCCGGTGAAGCCGACGATCGCGAACATGGCGAGAATGCCGATCTTGACGATCACCATGATCACGTTGGCGCGTGCCGATTCGCTGGTTCCGCGAATCAACAGCAGCGCACACAGGCCCACCAGCACCACGGCCGGCAGGTTGATCCCGAACCCCTCGCCTCCGCCGGGTGCGTGCGACAACACCTCGGGAATGCGCAGTCCGACGGTGCGATCGAGCAGGTCGTTCAGGTACTGCGACCACAGCACCGACACCGCTGCCGTGGACACGCCGTACTCGAGGATCAAGCAGGCGCCGACGAGCATCGCGATGAACTCGCCGATGATCGTGTAGGTGTACGTGTAGGTCGACCCCGACGCCGGTATCGACGACGCGAGCTCGGCGTAGCAGAGCGCAGTCAGTCCCGCGGTGATCGCGGCGATGACGAAGGAGAAGATCACGGCGGGACCCGCCACCGGCACGGCGGACGAGAAGATGAAGAAGATGCCGGTACCGACGGTCGAGCCGACGCCGATGCACGTCAGCTGGAACGTGGTCATGGAGCGTCTGAGGTCGCTCCCGCCCTGCGTTTCCAGCGCGGCGATGTCCGCCAACGGTTTGCGGCGGAGCAGGCTCCGCCCGGATCCCGACGCACTGCGTTCGCTCATGGTGTCTCCTTCGACGAGTGCGCCGGGCGCGCGGACCCGAGGCGACTGCCCCGCGGCACCACGATCACCGGAACGGGACTGTGCCGGACGATCTTCGACGCCGTCGACCCCAGGAAGACCCGGGCGACCGGGCCGGGCCGGGACGAACCGAGGACCAGGACGTCGTCGTCCCCCAGGTCGACCGACCGGAGAACGTCCTCCCATCCTCCCCCGACGCCGACCGCGCAGGTCGGGGCGAGGGACGGATAGCTCTCGGTGACCCGCGCTGCGGCCGCGCGCAGCAGGGTGGTGGCCTGGTCGGCCCACTGTGCGGTGACCAGGTCCTCGGCGCCGTACCCACCGAGCGGCGGGAACGTCGTCGTGCGACGGGGGGCGAAGGCGACCAGGTGGAGCGGGATTCCCCACCGATTCGCGAGAACCGCGGCGGTGTCGACGGCGTCGTCGGATTCCTCGGTCCCGGTGTAGGCACACGCCAGGCGCCGGAAGGGGCCACGACGGTCGGCGTACCCGCGGGGGGCGAGCGCGAGGGGAACGCGCGACGAGTGGAGCAGCGCGTCGCTGGTGCTTCCCGGCGTGAACCTGCCCGACGGGCCGTCGGTGGAGCCGAGCACGACGATGTCGGTGTGGTGGGTGGCGGCCGCGCCGATCAGACCGGCGGACTCGGCGGGGTTGTCGACGTGGAACGCCGCCGGCTCGTCCAGTTCCTGCGGCTGCAGGAACTCGGTCAGGGTGTCGTGCGCGGCGCGCACCGACTCGTCACCGCGTTCCCGTACCCAGCGGCGGTAGTCGGCGTCGGCCGCATTGGAGGTGGGGAACGGCCACGTGCGGGGCAGGACGGTGCAGCAGCGCACCAGGACGTCCGCCCCCGCTGCCCGCGCCGTGGCCGCCGCTCGCGCGGCCCACGCCACGGCGTCCCGTCCGGAGTCGTCCGGCAACCATCCGATCAGTACCGGCGTCGTCGCCACGGCCCCTCCTTCGCTGCCTCGCGGTTCGTGACCGTGAGTATGCGCCAGGAGGGGCCGCGAGGGGTGACGACTGGGCTCGGATCAGGCCTTCCAGACCGCCACCACGGACGGGCGCGGCTGGGAGTCGCCGCCGTCGGGCCAGTGCGAGGCCGGGGCGTCGGCGCTGGCGTCGTCGAGCTCGCCCGGGTGCTGTACCGACACCACGACGCGCTGCTCCTGCACGATCGGGCCGCAGGTCTCGGCACCCTTGGGGACCGTGAGGAACTGCTTGGTCTGGCCACGGCGCTCGCCGTCGAGGACCACCGAGAACAGGCCGTCGTTCGACTCGAGTGCGTTGCCGTCGGTGGAGATCCACAGGTTGCCCGCCGGGTCGAACGCCAGGTTGTCGGGGCAGCTGATGGGGCTGACCTGCGACTTGTCGAACCCACCGAAGTACGTGTCGGCGGCCTCGGGGTCACCGCAGACGAGGAGAAGGTTCCACGTGAAACCGGTGCCCGCGTGGTCGTCGTCCAGCTCGAGGACCTGACCGTTCTTGTTCTTGGTGCGGGGGTTGGCCTCGTCGGCGGGAGCCGTGCCCTCGGTGCCGCGGTTGGAGTTGTTGGTCAGCGCCACGTACACCTTGCCCGTCACCGGGTTGGGCTCGAAGTCCTCCGGCCGGTCCATCTTGGTGGCGCCGACCTTGTCCCCGGCCTGGCGGGTGAACACCGCCACCTCCTCCGCCGACATGCCGTCCACGAGGGACTCGCCGCGTCCGTCCTCGCCCGTGCGCAGCAACGGAATCCACTCGCCCGTGCCCGCGAAGCGGCCCGAGGCGGGGAGTGCGCCGCTGCCGTCGATCTCGTCGGGCGAATCGCCGGTGAGCTTCGCGACGTACAGGGTGCCCGCGTCGAGCAGCGTCAGGTTCGACCGCATGGCCGCGGGGCCGTTGCCCTGCATCATCTTTCGCGACGAGACGAACTTGTACATGTAGTCGAAGCGCTCGTCGTCGCCGCTGTAGGCGACCACCGTGCCGTCGTCGGTGACGTGGATCGTCGCGGCTTCGTGCTTGAACCGGCCGAGGGCGGTGTGCTTGATCGGGGTCGAGGTGGGGTCCCACGGGTTCACCTCGACCACCCAGCCGAAGCGGTTGACCTCGTTGGGCTCCTGCGCCAGGTCGAACCGCTTGTCGAAGCGCTCCCACTTCCGTTCGGACGCAGCCCCTTCCACGCCGTAGCGCGCCAGGCGTGCCGCGGCCGTCGGGTCGGTCACCGACTCGGCGTTGGCGAAGTACTGGTTGATGTTCTCCTCGCCGGAGAGCACCGTGCCCCAGGGCGTGAGACCACCCGAACAGTTGTTGAACGTGCCGAGGACCTTCGTGCCCGTCGGGTCGGCCGAGGTCTTGAGGAAGTCCGAGCCTGCGGCCGGGCCGGTGAGGACGAACTCCGTGGTGCCGGTGATGCGGCGGTTGTAGCGACCCATCTGCGGCGTGAGACGCCCGGATCCGTTCTCGCCCTTGACCTCCACGACGGACAGACCGTGGGCGGCCAGACCGATGGCCACCTGCTCGGCGGTAGGGTTCTCCGCGTCGTAGCCCCGGAAGAGGAACGGCTCGGTCGTGTACTCGTGGTTGACCACGAGGAGGTAGTCGGTGCTGGACCCGTCGATCGGCAGCAGACCCGCGAAGTCGTTGTTGAAGCCGAACTGCTTCTCCTGCGCCGCGGCGGTCTGGTTGTCGAAATCGAACTCCGGCGCACCCGCCACCACCTGGTCGCCCCACCGGATCACGACGGCCTGCTCGTGGCCCTCCGGGATCACCACGGCGTCCTCGGTGTTCGGCGCCACCGCGGCGAAGTCCAGTCCGCGCGGCTCGGGGGGCAGCGTGGACGACGGATCCGCCGTCGTCGCCGTACCGGACCGGTTACCCCCACCGCAGGCCGCGAGCGCGCCGGTCGCGCCGACGGCCACCACGGCCATCGCCCCGCCCTTGAGGATGCCGCGCCGCGACATCGCCGTCTTCACGACGTCGCCGAAGTACTCCCCCGTCGAGGTGTTGGGGACGTCGTGGAAGCAGGCGTCGCCGCACTTGTAGCGGCAGGTGAGGGTGGAGCGCGAGGAGCGGCCGTCGTGGGAGTGCACGACGTGCAGGGACAGCGGAATCGTGGTCACCGGCCGACCGTAGGAAACCCGGGCAAAAGACAGCCGGAACGCAGGCGACGGCGCGGAACCGGACAGGTGAACGGAAAGCGAACACGTGTCACGTTTCCGAGTGTCGGGTAAGACGAGACGAACCGCGCAACCAGCGGCCCGCGAACGAAGGAGACGCCAATGCCCATGCTCTCGGTGGGAGTCGAGAACGACACCCCGATCGACCTGCACTACCAGGACCGCGGCGAGGGCGCTCCCGTGGTGCTCATCCACGGCTGGCCGCTGAACGGACGGTCCTGGGAAGCGCAGATCACCTTCCTGCTCGACGCCGGCCACCGCGTGGTGACCTACGACCGCCGGGGGTTCGGCAGCTCGTCGCAGCCCGAAACCGGATACGACTACGACACGTTCGCCGCGGACCTGTCGGTGCTGCTCGAGACCCTCGACCTGCGGGACGCCACGCTGGTCGGCTTCTCGATGGGCGGCGGCGAGGTGGTGCGCTATCTGGCGAAGTACGGCAGCGAGCGGGTGGCCAAGGCCGTGCTCGCCGGGGCGGTGCCGCCGTACCTGTACAAGACGGAGGACAACCCGGACGGCGGCCTCGACGACGAGACCATCCAGGGGTTCCTGGGCGGCGTGGAGAACGATCGGAACGCGTTCATCGACGGCTTCGCCACCAACTTCTACAGCGCGAACGGTGAACTGAAGGTCAGCGAGGAGACCCGGCAGTACGCCGTCGACATGGCCGCGGAGGCCTCCACCACCGCGATGCTCGGGTGCGTGAAGGCGTTCTCCTACACCGACTTCCGTGGCGATCTGCCGAAGATCGACGTGCCGACGCTGGTGATCCACGGCGACGCCGACGCGATCGTGCCGTTCGAGGTCAGCGGCAAGCGCTCGCACGAGGCCATCGCGGACAGCTCGCTCGTGCTGATCGAGGGCGGCCCGCACGGGTTCAACGCCTCGCATCCCGAGGAGTTCGACGCCGCGCTGCTGGAGTTCCTCGCGCGCTGACCTGCCTGGTCGCACACAGCACGCCCCGATCGACGGGAAACTGCCGATCGGGGCGTCCTGTGTGCGGTGGTGCAGGTGCCGGGCGGCGCAGGTGTCAGGCGGCGCCGAGCATCCCGTGCGGGTCGAGCACGAACTTGGTGGCCTCGCCGCGGTCGAAGTCGGCGTAGCCCTGCGGCGCCTGCTCGAGCCCGATGGCGCGGGCGTTCACGGCCTTCGCGATCTGCACTCGGTCGTGGAGGATCGCCATCATCAGCCCGCGGTGGTACTTCATCGTCGGGCACTGACCGGTGGTGAAGGCCAGCGACTTCGCCCAGCCCGTTCCCAGGCTGAGCGACAGGGAGCCCTTCTTGGCGGCCTCGTCGGACGCGCCCGGGTCGCCGGTGACGTACAGGCCCGGGATGCCGAGCGAACCACCGGCCGCGGTGACGTCCATCAGCGAGTTCAGCACGGTGGCAGGGGCTTCCGTCGCGCTGCCGTCACCGTGACCGCGGGCCTCGAAGCCGACCGCGTCCACTCCGCAGTCCACCTCGGGGACGCCGAGGAGCTGTTCGATCTGGTCCGCCGGGTCGCCCTTCGACACGTCGACCGTCTCGCAGCCGAAGCTCCGTGCCTGAGCGAGTCGATCCGCGTTGAGGTCTCCCACGATCACCACGGCGGCGCCGAGGAGCTGGGCGCTGGCGGCCGCGGCGAGGCCGACGGGGCCGGCGCCGGCGATGTAGACCGTCGACCCCACCCCCACTCCGGCGGTGACGCACCCGTGGAAGCCGGTGGGAAAGATGTCCGACAGCATGGTCAGGTCGAGGATCTTCTCCATCGCCCGATCGCGGTCGGGGAACTTCAGCAGATTCCAGTCCGCGTACGGCACCATCACGTACTGCGCCTGACCACCGACCCAGCCGCCCATGTCGACGTAGCCGTAGGCGGCGCCGGGGCGATCCGGATTGACGTTCAGGCAGATGCCGGTCTTGCGTTCCTTGCAGTTGCGACAGCGACCGCAGGCGATGTTGAACGGCACCGAGCACAGGTCGCCCACCTGGATGAACTCCACGCCCGGCCCCACCTCGACCACCTCACCGGTGATCTCGTGGCCCAGCACCAGGCCCTCGGGGGCCGTGGTCCGACCGCGCACCATGTGCTGATCGCTGCCACAGATGTTGGTGGACACCACCTTCAGGATGACGCCGTGCGGGCACTCGCGGCCCACGCTCGCCGGATTCACCCCCGGACCGTCCTGGAGGGTGAAGCTGGGGAAGTCGATGTCGATCACCTCGACCTTCCCGGCTCCGGCGTAGGCAACGGCTCTGTTGTCCGACATGGGGTCTCCCGTCTCGTCGATCACGATGGCCGGCGCGGACATGCCTGGATGCGCATGCCGGCACCGATCTCGACGGTACGCGACACCGTGTGATGCGGGTCACGAACGACGACGTGCGGTGGCGCAGGTGTCAGAGCACCTCGGAGAGGAACCGCTTGAGCCGGTCGGTCTCCGGGTCGTCGAACAGCGCAGCGGGCGGGCCCACCTCGACGGCGCTGCCGTGGTCCATGAACAGCACGCGGTCGGACACCGAGCGGGCGAAGCCCATCTCGTGGGTGACCACGATCATCGTCATGCCGCCGGTCGCGAGGTCGGCCATGAGCGCGAGCACTCCCTTGACCAGCTCCGGGTCCAGGGCGGAGGTGGCCTCGTCGAAGAACATCACCTGCGGGGTCATGGCCAGGGCGCGCGCGATGGCGACGCGCTGCTGCTGACCGCCGGAGAGGTTGCCGGGGCGCGACCCCGCCTTCTCCTTCAGGCCCACCTTGTCGAGTTGCTCGAGGGCAACCTCTCGCGCCGCATCCTTGCTCCGCCCCTGGAGCTTCCACGGGCCCAGCGCCACGTTGTCCAGCACGGTCCGGTGCGGGAAGAGGTTGAACTGCTGGAACACCATGCCGATGCGCTGACGCAGCGCGTCGGGATCGTCCTTCAGCACGGACTTCCCGTCGAGCAGGATGTCGCCCTGCTCCGGCTCGTGCAGGCGGTTCAGCACGCGCAGGAGAGTCGACTTCCCGGAGCCCGACGGGCCGATGACGGTGGTCGTGGACCCGGCGGCGACGTCGATGTCCACCCCGCGCAGCACCTTGTTGGTGCCGAAGGACAGGTGCAGGTCGCGTCCGGCGAGGGAGACGCCGGTGAGTGTCTCGGTGGTCATGTCAGCCTCTTTCCACGACGATGGCCTGCTCGACCGGGTCGAGGGTCTTCTCCGCACGGCCCGTGCGCAGACGCTTGTCGATGTAGTTGACCAGGTGGGTCAGCGGAACGGTCATGGCCAGGTACACCAGACCGGCGGCGACCAGCGGGGACAGGTTGCCGGTCTGCGCGTTGAGGTCGCGGCCCACGGCGAACAGTTCGCGCTGGGTGGCGAGCAGGCCGAGGAAGTAGATCAGCGACGAGTCCTTGATCAGCGAGATGAACTGGTTCACCAGAGCCGGCAGCACCCGTCGGACACCCTGCGGCACCACCACGAGGCGCATCGCGCCGCGGTAGCCGAAGCCGAGGGCGCGCGCGGCTTCGAGCTGACCCCGCTCGACCGACTGGATGCCGGAGCGGAAGATCTCGCCGATGTAGGCCGCGGCCAGCAGCGAGAGCGCCAGCGCACCCAGCCAGTACGGGTTGTTGCCGGTCAGGCTGCTCGTCACCGGGCCGATGCCCAGGCCGATGATCAGGATGATGACCACGGCGGGCAGGCCGCGGAAGATGTCGGTGTACACCCGGGCCGGCCAGCGGAGCCAGCGCGAGCGGGACAGGCCCGCGAGGGCGAGCAGCATGCCGAGCACCGTGCCGATGACGCCCGACGCCAGCGCCAGGATCAGCGTGTTCGGCAGGCCGGTCTTCAGCAGGTCCGGGATGGCGCGCTTGTACAGCTCCCAGTCGAAGAACGTGTCCCCGAGCTGTTGGAGAGTCGATTTCGGTGCGACGGCCTGCGCGGCCGGGGCGGCGGCGTCGTTCTCCGCCGCGATGGCCGCGAAGTCGGGGAGCTCCGGCTGCGGAGCGGCCTTGCTGCCGGGTTTGAATCCCTCGGGCAACTCGCGCGGTACCCAGTCGGAGTACAGCTGCGCCCACGTGCCGTCGGCGATCACGGCGTCGAGTCCGGAGTTCAGCGCGTCGATCAGCGGCTGGTTGTCGCGTGCGACGGCCCACCCGACGAAGTTGTTCAGCGAGAACGTGTTCTGCGTGATCGCCGTGCCGTCCTCCGGCTTCACCAGGCCCTCCGCCTGCTGCGACGGGGCGACCCACGCGTCGATCTGCCCGGTGCGCAGGTTCGCGTAGGCGGTGTTGTAGTCGGGGAACTTCACCGGGTCGAGGCCGAGGGTGTTGACGACGTAGTCGTCCTGCACCGTGCCCTGCACCACGCCGATGCGGGTGGTGGGCCCGAGGTCCTCGAAGGCGGTGATGGGGCCGCCGGCCTTCGCGACGAGGGAGAAGTATCCGAAGTCGTACCCGTTGGTGAAGCCGACCGTGTTCCGTCGCTCGTCGGTGGTGGTGATCGACGACGAGCCGACGTCGAACCGTCGGCCCGCCACCTGGGCGAGCAGGCCGGAGAACTCGGTGCCGGAGAACGTCACCTGCAGGCCGAGCTTCGCCGCGACCGCCTTCAGCAGCTCGTTGTCGTAGCCGGTGTAGGTGCCGGAGCCGTCGACGCAGATGCTCGGCGGGGCGTCGGACAGCGTGCCGACGGTCAACGTGCCGGGGGTGATCAGCCCGAGTTGCGCGGGGTCGATGCGGTCGAGCGGCGTGACGGACGGCGTCGTGTACCGGTCCTCCGACGCGGCGGCGGCCGCGGCGTCGAAGTTGGTGGGTACCGACGACGCGCTCTCGACGCCGGGAGGCGCGCAGAGTTCGGTGGGGGCGGACGCGGCCGCGGTGTCGCCGTCCGACGACGAGCCGCACCCGGCGAGCAGACCCGCGAGAAGAAGGACGAGAACCACGGCGACGGACGTTCGCCCCGTGCGGTGCGCGTGCATGTCGAGAACAGTAGGTCGCAGCCACCGGAATCACCGAAACGGTGATCACGCAATGGTTCGGCTCAGTGATCTCCCGCCGATTCGCGATCACCGCCGGTGACGGCGGTGCGGGGCACTGTGACAACGGGTCGCTGCGCTCGGTTGACATGGCTCGCTGCGCTCGGTGACATGGCTCGCTGCGCTCGGTTGCCCGGGGTCTACTCTCCCTCACGGCGCCGGCATCGGGTCGGGACGACGGCAGGGCGGGCGCCGGGGGACGAAAGGCGATCGTATGAACACCGGTCTCGACTTTCCGGTCATGGGTGCACCGGACGCGGGCAACACGGCGTGGGTTCTGGCCGCCGCCGCGATGGTGCTGCTGATGACCCCGGGCCTCGCGTTCTTCTACGGCGGGATGGTCCGGGCCAAGAGCGTGCTCAACATGATGATGATGAGCCTGTCGGCCATCGGCGTCGTGTGGGTGCTCTGGGTTCTCTTCGGCTATTCGATGGTGTTCGGCGACAGCAGCCTCGGCGGATGGATCGGCGATCCGCGGCAGTTCGCCGGTCTGACCGCGCTGGTCGGTGGCACGTACACCGGCGGTGGCGGCCCGACGGAGATCCCGCTGGTGGGCACCGTGCCCGCGTTGGTGTTCGTCGCGTTCCAGGCCGGATTCGCGATGGTCACGGTCGCCCTGGTGTCCGGCGCCGTGGCCGACCGGATGCGGTTCCTGCCCTGGGTCGTCTTCGCGGGGATCTGGGCGACGCTGGTGTACTTCCCGGTCGCGCACTGGGTCTTCGCCCTCGACGGCCTGACGGCGCGCACGGGCGGATGGATCGCGAACGAGCTGCGGGCGATCGACTTCGCCGGCGGCACCGCCGTGGAGATCAACGCAGGCGCCGCGGGACTCGCGCTCGCACTGGTCGTGGGGAAGCGGCGCGGCTGGCCGCGCGAAGCGATGCGACCGCACAACCTGCCCGCCGTCATGGTGGGCGCGGGCCTGCTGTGGTTCGGCTGGTTCGGCTTCAACGCCGGATCGTCGCTCGCCGCGGACGGCGTCGCCGCGGTCGCTCTGGTCAACACGATGGGCGCGGGTGCGGTCTCGATGGTGGCCTGGCTGGTGGTGGAGAAGATTCGCGACGGGAAGGCGACGTCGTTCGGTGCCGCGTCGGGCGTCGTCGCCGGACTGGTGGCCATCACGCCGTCGTGCACGGCCGTCACGCCGATCGGGGCGCTGGGGGTCGGCGCTGCGGCCGGTGTCGCGTGCGCCCTCGCGATCGGCCTCAAGTACCGCTTCGGCTACGACGACTCGCTCGACGTGGTCGGGGTACATCTGGTCGGCGGCGTGGTCGGCACGCTGATGATCGGACTCCTCGCGAGCAGGTCGATGCCGCCGGGCGTCGACGGCCTGCTGTACGGCGGCGGCCTCGGCCAGCTGGGACGTCAGGCGGTCGCCGTGGTGGTCGTGCTCGCCTACTCGTTCCTGGTGACCGCGGTCATCGCCACGGTGGTGAAGCTGACCATCGGCGTTCGAGCGGACCCGCAGCACGAGACCGACGGCATCGACGAACACGAGCACGCGGAGTCCGCCTACGAGTTCGCCTCCACGCACGGCGGCTCGGGACTGTTCGGGAAGAACACGCCGCCGGCGTGACCAACGGCGCCGATCAGCCTCGGTGCGACCTCGCCCAGGAGATCGCGCCGGTGAGCTCGGTGAGGTCGTAGTCCGGCCCGTTCACCCCGACGGTGAAGAGGGTGGCACCGGCGTCGACGAAGTCCTGCGCGGTCTCCGCGCCCGGCCACGCCACGGACCGTTCGATCTGCGACACGTCGCGGCCCACGGTCTCGCCGTGGTCGGCGAGCACGCCCGACTTGTGCTTCAGCGCGTCGAGATCGGCGAAGCTGTGCCAGACGTCCGCGTACTGCGCGACCATCTTCAGCGTCTTCTTCTCTCCACCGCCGCCGATGAGGATCGGGATGTGGCGGGTGGGCGCGGGATTGCCGACGTCCAGGCGGTGCGCGATGCGCGCGAGGCTCTCGTTCAGCAGCGCCAGGCGCGACCCGGCGGTGCCGAACTCGTAGCCGAAGTTGTCGTAGTCCTTCTGATTCCAGCCGGCGCCGATGCCGAGGATGAGCCGACCACCGCTGATGTGGTCGACCGTCCGCGCCATGTCGGCCAGCAGGTCGGGGTTGCGGTACCCGCCGCCGGTGACGAGGGCGCCGATCTCCACGTTCGAGGTCTGCTCGGCCCACGCGCCCAGCATGGTCCAGCACTCGAAGTGGGCGCCGTCGAGGTCGCCGTACAGCGGATAGAAGTGGTCCCAGTTGAAGACGACGTCGACGCCCGCGTCCTCGGCGCGGAGCACCGCGTCGCGGATCAGCCCGTAATCCGGGGCGTGTTGGGGTTGCAGTTGGACTCCGATGCGCACACGAGTGTCGGCCACCCGGTCGACACTAATCCGCCGCGCCCGTCGGCGTCGGGAAGTCGCGCGTCAGCGTCACCGGGACTCCGTTGAGGACGGCGGTTCCGGTCACCGGGTCGACGCGGGCCGGGTCGGTGACCTCGTTGACGTTGGGACCGCCCAGGGCCGCGGCGACCGTCAACCCGTCGCCGCGGTCGCGGCCGTACCCGTGCGGGAGGCTGACGACGCCGGGGGCGACCTCGTCGGTCGCCTCGACCTCCACCGTCACCGACCCGTGCGCCGACGTGAGGAGGGCCGAGTCACCGTCGACGAGACCGCGTGTGGCGAGATCGTCGGGGTGGGCCTGGAGTCGGTGGCGCGGCGCACCTTTCGTCAATCGGGGAAGGTTGTTCATCCACGAGTTCGTACTGCGCAGATGGCGCCGCCCGATCAGCAGGAGCTCGGTGGGGTCTCGCCGCGCGTCGAGGTCGCCGGCCAGGGTCCGCGCCGCGTCCCCGAAGACCCGCGGCACCACCGGGATCCGTCGGTTCGGCGTGCGGAGTCGACCGGGCAGCGACGGCTCGAGCGGACCCAGATCGAGGCCGTGCGGGGCCGTCCGCAGCCTCCGCATCGACACTCCGCGTCGCGACGCGGCGAGCAGCAGTGCCAGCGTCCGCATCGGGGTGAGCCGGAGCATGGCCCCGCGCAGCCACCATCGCGGGTGGCGTGCGCGCCGAGGCGTTCGCCGTCGCAGGCCGAGGGCGAGGTCGCGGTAGATCTCCCAGTCGTGCCGCTCGTCCGCGGTTCGGGGCAGGATCGGGCCGTTGACCCGGACGGTGTTGCGGACGGCCAGGTGGGCGTGGAAGACGTCGACCTGCTCGCGTTGCACCGCCGAGGTGGGCGGCAGGATCACATCGGCCAGGCGGGTGGTCTCGGTGCGGTAGGGATCGACCGCGACGACGAAGTCCAGTTCGGCGACGGCGTCGCGGACCCGGTCGCCGCCGGGTGCGGACAGCACCGGGTTGCCCGCGATCACCACCAGCGCACGGATCGGCCGATCCGGATGGGCGAGTTCCTCGGCGAGGGCGGCGCTGGGAAGCTCGCCGCCGAACTCCGGCAGCCCGCGCACCCGGGTGCGCCACCGACCCGACTCGCCGGCCTCCATGGAGTCGGTGGCCACCAGATCGGCGGCCGGGTGCGGAATCAGGGTGCCGCCCGGCCGGTCGAGGTTGCCGGTCACGATGTTCAGGACGTGGATCGCCCACTGGCACAGGCCGCCCGCCCGCTGCGTGGACACGCCCATCCGACCGTGGGCCGCTGCCCGGGACGCGGCAGCGAAGTCCCGCGCCAGGCGCGCGACGGTCTCCGCGGGGACCCCGGTGAGCGGCGCGACCCGGTCGGGTGCGAACGGCGCGACGACGGCGGCCAGCTCACCCAGACCGTCGACGTACGAGGCGGGTGTCGCGGCGCCGTCCTCGAGGATCGTGCGGATCATGGCCAGCAGCACGAAGGCGTCGGTGCCGGGGCGGACGGGGACGTGCTCGTCCGCGGCGGCCGCGGTGCGGGTACGGCGCGGGTCGACCACGACGAGGCGACCGCCGCGCGCGCGGAGGTCACGGAGCCGCTGCCCGACGTTCGGCACGGCCATCATGCTGCCGTTCGACACCAGCGGGTTGCTCCCGAACAGCAGCAGATGGTCGGTGCGGTCCAGGTCCGGAACGGGCGCGAGCAGTTGATGTCCGTACAGGGCACGGTGCACCATCAGATGGGGCCGCGAGTCGAGCGAGGTGGCGGAGAAGACGTTGCGGGTACCGAGCTCCGGCAGCAGACCGCCGATGCCGTGAGTGAGCCCACCGAGGTTGTGCGCCACCGGGTTTCCCCAGTACACCGCGACGGCGTCCCGGCCGTGGCGGGCGCGGATGTCGCCCAGGCGGCGGTGCACCAGAGCCAGGGCGTCGTCCCACGACGACTCCCGCCAGGTGTCTCCGTGTCTGATCAGAGGCCGACGCAGGCGATCGGGATCGGTGTGCAGATCACCGAGTGCCGTCGCCTTCGGGCAGAGGTGGCCGCGGGACAGTGGATCCTTCGCGTCGCCGCGCACGCTCGTGATGCTGCCCGCGGACACGGTGAACTCGAGTCCGCACATGGCCTCGCAGAGCGGGCAGGTGCCGAGGCGCCGGGTGGTGCCGTCGCTCACGGGGTCCCCCGTCTCCGTCATCGGTCGGTCCGGTCGCCGTCAGAGGTGCGCCATCGCGGTCAGCCGGTCGGCCCACTCGACGCGAGCGGCACCGATGCGCCGCAGGGTGCGCGTGTACCGCGGCAGCATCTCGGCCGGGCGATACCGGGCGGCGTCGACGAGCCACTCCCCGGCGTCCTCCGCGGACAGGGTCGGGACGTCGCGGTAGCGCGCCGTCGGCTCGATCATCGGGGTACGGATGAGGGGAAAGTAGACGGTGGTGACGCCGACTCCGGTGCGCGCCAACTCGATCGCGATGCTCCGGCCGAACATCGACAACGCACTCTTCGATCCCGCGTAGGCGGAGAACTTGGGCATGGCCCCGCCGGGAACACCCCAGGTGGAGACGTTGACGAAGTGGCCGCTGCCGCGCTCGACCATGGCCGGCGCGAAGCCCAGCGTCAGCTGCACCGGCGCGAAGTAGTTGATGGCCGCGGTGCGTCGATAGTCGTGGAGCCGGTCGGTCGACTCCAACATCCGGCGCCGGATGGAGCGGCCGGCGTTGTTCACCACGACGTCGGGGGCACCGAACTCGCCCAGGACCTTCTCGATCAGCCGGGCGGCGTCGTCCTCGTCGGCCAGATCCGCGGTCAGGGCGACGGCCGCACCACCGGCGTCGACGATCTCGCGGCGAACCTCCTCGAGAGGCTCTGCGGAGCGGGCCACCAGCAGGACCGTGGCGCCCTCGGCGCCGAACCGGCGTGCTGCGGCGGCTCCGATGCCGGACGACGCCCCGGTGATCAGCACCGTCGATCCGGCGAGCGGGTGCCCGCGTCCGATCAGCTCGGACACCGGACGCGGCCGTTGCAGACCGGCGCGGTCGAACCGTGCGGCTCCCCGCCGATACGTGCCGGTCACGGCCCCCCACAGGTCCATCGCACTTCCCTTCCACCCCGACGGCGAACCCGTCACGTCCCGGTTCGACCGCCCGAGGTTAGCCCACGCGGACGTCGTTCCGGCCGTAGATGCATCGCAGGACGAATGCCGCTTCGGGTCCCACCACTCGATCGAGGAGGTCGAGCAGCCGTGCCGTGAATTCCGGTCCGTGCGCGGCGTGGGGAGTGGTCTCCGGATCACGACTCTCGAGGTGGTGGGCGATCTCGTGCAGCACCACCAACTCCCGCATCGCCCACGCGTGACCGGCGACGTGCAGCGGCACCGCGATGACGGCGGCGTCGTGCTCGTAGTGCGCGGCGCCCTGCCCGGCGCGGGCGCGGACCCGGCAGCGACGTGCCGCCCGCGGGTAGCGACGGCGGACGTCCTGCAGGGCGAGCACCGCGTCGACGTAGGTCTGCACCGAGTCGATCGAGGCGAACCGACGCTCGATCGGCAGCGTCACCGTCGAGCCGGCGATCTCCACCGACCGGCCGGCGTGCGCGGTGTCGGCGCGGTCGAACATGGTGCGCAGCAACATTTCCGACTCGTACACACGAGCGCGCTGCGAGTCGCGGGCGGGCACCGCGACTCAGCGATCGATCGCCCCACGCGGAGATCCGAGCTCCGCGTCGGTCCCGAGCCGGGCTCGTCGTCCGGCGTGGTCCCCGGCGCGCCGCGCAGCGCGCGAGAAACTGGTGGGCGCCGCGTTGCCGCGCCACCGGCCGCGTGCCGTCGACGTGCTGCGGTAGAAGTCGGTGAGGGCGAGATCCTTGTCGCGCAACGCCAGCGCCGTGCCGGTGGTGGCGTCCGACGCCGCGACCGCGTCGGCGGTGATCTCCGCCTTCACCGCAGCGAGACGGGCGCCGATGCGGTCGGCGAACGCCGACTGGAATTCGATGCGGGCGGTGACCGCGGCGAGCGGCTTGCGCTCCACCCGCGCGCGCCCGTACCCCGGCCGCACCACCCGGTCGACCGTGGCGTCCCGGTAGGCGCCCGACGAGATGTACGCGTCCGACGCGCGGACCATCTGCACGACCAGCGAGGCGTAGAGCGCCTGCGTGGTGTCGATGTCGGACGCGAAACCGTAGGCGTACACCTGCGTGGAGGTGGACAGCACATCGCACGTGACGTCGTTGGCCGCGGCGATGGCGACGAACAGACGGACGTAGGTCTTCAGGCCCCGCTTGCCACGCTCACCGATCTCGACCGTGCGCTGCACGGGCCCGCTGCGTGACTGCCCCCCGGACGCGTGCGACCGCGCCACCGCGAGATCGATCGAGGCGGCGGTGGCGAGCCGCTGGGCCGCCTCCATGAACGCCTCTGCCTCGTGCGGATTGTCCGTGGACTCCGCCTGCCTGAGCAGCCCCCCGATACGGGTGAGCATCCTGTCCTGACTCACGTCGGCGACAGTACGCCCGGACGCCGACAGGCCCCCGGTCGTGACCGGGGGCCTGTGGATGAATCCATCGAGCGTAAAACGTCAGTCGTCGGCGCCGATGATGAACGCCTCGAGCTGCGTCCGAGCGGTGTCGTCGGCCATCTGCTCCGGCGGGCTCTTCATCAGGTACGCCGAGGCCGGCAGGATCGGGCCACCGAGGCCACGGTCCTTGGCGATCTTCGCCGCACGCACGGCGTCGATGATGATGCCGGCGGAGTTCGGCGAGTCCCACACCTCGAGCTTGTACTCGAGGTTCAGCGGCACGTCGCCGAAGGCGCGTCCCTCCAGACGGACGTAGGCCCACTTGCGGTCGTCGAGCCACTCGACGTGGTCCGACGGCCCGATGTGCACGTTCTTGTCCGCGATCTTCCCGGCCAGCGAGCCGGTGAGGTTCGAGGTGACGGCCTGGGTCTTGGAGACCTTCTTGGACTCCAGACGCTCGCGCTCGAGCATGTTCTTGAAGTCCATGTTGCCGCCGACGTTCAGCTGGTACGTGCGATCGAGGGCCACGCCGCGATCCTCGAACAGCTTCGCCATCACCCGGTGGGTGATGGTGGCGCCGACCTGGCTCTTGATGTCGTCGCCGACGATCGGCACACCGGCGTCGGCGAACTTCTTCGCCCAGACGGGGTCCGACGCGATGAAGACGGGAAGCGCGTTGACGAAGGCGACGCCTGCGTCGATGGCCGCCTGTGCGTAGAACTTGTCGGCCTCGTCCGAGCCGACGGGGAGGTAGGAGACGAGCACGTCGACCTGCGCGTCCCGCAGCGCCTGCGCCACGTCGACCGGCTCGGCGTCGGAGAGCTCGATGGTCTCGGCGTAGTACTTGCCGATGCCGTCCAGGGTCGGTCCGCGCTGGACGGGAACGTCGGTCGGCGGCACGTCGGCGATCTTGATGGTGTTGTTCTCGCTGGCGAAGATGGCCTCCGAGAGGTCGAAACCGACCTTCTTGGCGTCCACGTCGAACGCGGCGACGAACTCGACGTCGCGGACGTGGTAGCGGCCGAACTTCACGTGCATGAGGCCGGGAACGGTGGCGTTCTCGTCGGCGTCCTTGTAGTACTGCACGCCCTGAACGAGGGACGACGCGCAGTTGCCCACGCCCACAATGGCCACGCGCACCGCAGTGCTGTTGTCACTCATGGTCGGGATCTCCTTTGCTTTCGTGTCGGCGGGTCGAGGTGTCGGTGGGGGCCGCATCTCGGTGCCCGGATACCGCGACCGGGGGGTCGGTCGCGGGTGCGGGCGGCAGACCCTCCGAGCTGATCGCCAGTGCCTCGGCAGCGATCAGTTCGTTGAGCCACCGCACTTCGCGCTCGCTCGACTCGAGGCCGAGCTGATGCAATCCGCGCGTGTATCTGTCCACCGACCCACTTGCTCGGCCGATGGCGTCGCGAAGCCCTTCCCGGCGCTCCTCGACCTGACGTCGCCGACCTTCGAGAATTCGCATCCGCGCCTCGGCGGGGGTGCGTCCGAAGAAGGCCAGGTGAACGCCGAATCCATCATCGGTGTAGTTCTGCGGGCCGGTGTCGGCGACGAGTTCGGTGAACCGTTCCCGGCCGGCGGGGGTGAGCTCGTAGACCCGGCGCGCCCGGCGGACGGTGCCGCCCGACGCCTGGTTCTCCACGATCAGTCCGTCCGCCTGCATCCGTCGCAGGGTCGGATAGAGCGAGCCGTAGGAGAACGCCCGGAACGCACCGAGCAGGCCGGTGAGACGTTTCCGGAGCTCGTACCCGTGCATCGGAGAGTCGAGAAGCAGCCCGAGAACAGCCAGTTCCAGCACGGCCCGTCCCCCTTCCCGTCCGATGGTTCGTCCACCTCCGCAGTGATGACTCGTCGATCATAGCTCTCGTATGTATCGGGCCGATACATACGGGTACGCGTAACTCACCGAGACAGCAACAGGTACCCCGTCTCGTCGGAACCCAATCAGAGGATCGGGCATGCGTGGCTGCACGGAAGTCGGCCCGATCGGCGGGATTCCGTCGATCGGGCCGAGTCGTGGACGATCACGCCCGCGTATCCCGTCGGTCGGAGGTCGTGACGTGCAGATGCAGTGGAAGTTCGCCGGTCCGCCGCCCGGTCCGGGTGGTGAACGTCGTGGCGACCCCGGGGCGGAACGATCGGTTCGCTTCACGGTTCATTCGGTCGATCGACCCGAGTCGGGGGTCCGTCACCGACCCGCGGCGACGGGGCGCACGTACTCTGGACGTCGTGCGATTCGAACGGCAGGTGGTGGACTACGCGTTGCAGCGCAAGTCGCTGCTCGCCGAGGTGTACTCGGGTCGCACCGCTGTCGCCCAGGTCTGTGATGCGGATCCCTACCTGTTGCGTGCGGCCAAGTTCCACGGGCGCCCCTCCACGGTGGCCTGCCCGATCTGCCGCAAGGAGCAACTCACCCTCGTGTCCTGGGTGTTCGGGGAGAAGCTGGGGCAGATGAACGGCTCCGCGCGATCCGCCGAGGACCTGGGCCGGCTGGCCGCCACGCAGGAGGAATTCTCCGTGCACGTGGTCGAGGTCTGCCGTACGTGCAGTTGGAACCATCTCGTCCAGTCGTATGTACTGGGCAGTGCACCGGCCCCCACCCGCCCTCGCACCCGTAGTACCGGCCGTCGCCGCACGGCCAGCGAGTGACCGGGAGAGGTGATCGGCGGTACCGTCCGCCGAGAACCGACGGGCGGGCACCCCAGCCGGGACCCGCTCGCGCTCAGCGGACAACCGACGCCGACGTCCTCGTCGCGCGTCCCGACAGTGGAGTACGTCAGTGACCACCCCCTACGACGGGTCCCGCGACGACGGGGCCGGCGCGGGTAACGACCGTCCTCGCAGCGACGGCCCGGGCTACGACGACCGCTACCGTGACCACCGCGACCGCGACGACTACCGGCCGCGTCACCAGCTACCCGACGACCAGCCGCCGCGTCCTCCCATGCCGCCTCGGCGCGGCGACGGCCCGGGGCAGTACCGCGGGTCGTACGGCCCCCCGCCGCAGGGACCGCCCCCGCAGGGACCGCCCCCGCAGGGACCGCCCCCGCAGTACCGGGCTCCGCGTCCGGCCTACGGGACCGGGGGGTTCGACCCCGGTCGCGACCCCGGGTACGGCCCCCCGCGCAATGTCGGGAACGGCCCCGCGTACGACCCCGGGCGAGACGATGCGACGCGGGCCCGCCCCGTCGGCCCACCGCCCGGGCGACGGAGTGACGACGAGACCGGTCATCTCGGTGGCGCCGCCGGTGCCGGTGCGGCAGGAGCCGCGGGCAGCGCCGCGTACTCGCAGGCCCGCTCGCCTCGCGACGATGCCCCGACGTCCGGCTACGGACGCGGCGAGTACGACCGTGACGACGGGGCCGGATACGGCCGTGACGAGGACAGCTCCCGGTTCGGTGGAGGACCCACCGAACCGCCATCAGGAGGTAGGACCACGAAGACCGCGAAGAAGTCCCCCTGGCGCACCGTGCGACGCACGGTCTACGCCCTGGTCGCGCTCGGACTGATCGTGCCGATCCTCGCGTTCATGGTGGCGTACGTGATCGAGGACGTCCCGCGTCCCGGTGACATCAAGACCAATCAGGTGGCCACGATCCTGGCGTCCGACGGGACGTCCGTCCTCGGCACCGTGGTGCCGCCGGAGGGCAACCGCACCGACGTCGAGATCGGCCAGATCCCGGAGCACGTCCGCAACGCTGTGTTGTCCGCGGAGGACCGTGACTTCTACTCCAACCCGGGCTTCTCCGTGTCCGGCTTCGCGCGCGCCGCGCGGGACAACATCCTGGGCCGCGACAGCGCCGGCGGTGGCTCCACCATCACCCAGCAATACGTGAAGAACGCGCTGGTCGGGTCCGAGCGCACGCTCACTCGCAAGATGCGGGAGCTGGTCATCTCCTCGAAGATGGCCCGGCAGTGGACCAAGGACGACATCCTCGCCGCCTACCTCAACACCATCTATTTCGGTCGTGGCGCGTACGGCATCGCCGCCGCGTCCAAGGCCTACTTCGACAAGCCCGTCGAGGCGCTGAGCGTCGAGGAGGGCGCGGTGCTCGCCGCGATAATCCAGCAGCCGTCGGGTCTGGATCCGGAGAACAATCCGGTCGGCGCCCAGAGTCGATGGAACTACGTGCTCGACGGCATGGTGACCATGGGTGCGCTCGACCAGGGCGCAC
This sequence comes from Rhodococcoides corynebacterioides NBRC 14404, assembly GCF_001894765.1. Classification (GTDB taxonomy): domain Bacteria; phylum Actinomycetota; class Actinomycetes; order Mycobacteriales; family Mycobacteriaceae; genus Rhodococcoides; species Rhodococcoides corynebacterioides. The sequence continues at coordinate 1,433 of NZ_BCWV01000009.1, read as the reverse complement.
GGTCGGCCATGCAGTACCCCGCCACCCGGCCGCTGGCGTCCGTCAACAGCGGCGACGCCACCGACGCCGGCCCCAACGGGCTGATCAAGACGCAGGTGTTGCGCGAGCTGTCGTCGTCGGGTATCAGCGAGCAGGACCTCAACACCGCCGGGTTGCAGATCACCACCACGATCGACCCGCAGGACCAGCAGGCCGCCATCGACGCCGTGAACAGCAACATGGAGGGCGAGCCGTCGGAGTTGCGGACGGCGTCGGTGTCCATCGATCCGCGTACCGGTGCGGTCAAGTCCTACTACGGCGGCGCGGACGGCCGCGGGTTCGATTTCGCGCAGTCCGGTCTGCAGACGGGGTCGTCGTTCAAGGTGTTCGGCCTCGCCGCGGCGCTCGACCAGGGCATCCCGCTGTCGCAGATGTACGACAGCTCGCCGCTCACCGTCAACGGGATCTCCATCGGCAACGTCGAGGGCGAGTCCTGCGGCACCTGCACCATCGCCGAAGCGCTCAAGCGGTCGCTGAACACCAGCTTCTACCGTCTGCAGCTGAGTCTCGACGGCGGCCCGCAGGCCGTGGCCGACATGGCGCACCGCCTCGGGATCCCCGAGGAGACCGAGGGCATCGGCCCGACGCTCACCGAGCCCAACGGTGCCGGCCCCAACAACGGCATCATCCTGGGCCAGTACCAGTCGCGGGTTCTCGACATGGCCAGTGCGTACGCCACGCTGGCGGCGTCGGGCACCTACCACGCACCGCACTTCGTGCAGCGCGTCGTCACCGCCGACGGCACCGTCCTGCTCGACCGCGGCACCGAGCCGGGCGAGCAGCGAGTCGACCCGACCGTCGCGGACAACGTGACCGCCGCCATGCGGCCCATCGCCGGCTACTCCAACGGTCACAACCTCGCCGGTGGTCGGCCGTCGGCCGCCAAGACGGGCACCGCGCAGCTCGGCGACACCGGGGAGAACAAGGACGCGTGGATGGTCGGGTACACCCCGTCGCTCGCGACCGCGGTCTGGGTGGGCACCGAGCAGGGCCTGCCGCTCCGCAACGTCTACGGCGGGCCGATCTACGGATCCGGTCTGCCCTCGGACATCTGGAAGGACACCCTCGACGGGTCGCTCGAGGGCACCGAGGTCGAGTCGTTCCCGGCCCCGGGAGCGATCGCCGGGCAGGCGGGTGTGCCGCAGTATTCCGCGCCCGCCCCGACGCGGGCACCGGTGACCACGTCCGAGGCGCCGTCCGCGCCGCCGACGACGGAGGCGCCGGCCCCGCCGGTCGTCGTCCCGTCGCAGGTCGAGATCCTGCCGGGTATCACCATTCCGGTGCCCGGGCTGGCGCCCGCGGCCACGACGACCGCGCCGGGCGCGGAGCCGGGTGCCGGTGCCGGTGGAGGTGCCGGGACGGGAGCGGGTGAGGGCGCCGGCGGTGGTGCCGGT
>NZ_BCWV01000008.1 GCF_001894765.1 Rhodococcoides corynebacterioides NBRC 14404 | reverse complement strand
GGACGGGTCCCCGTCATTCGTACGAAGCTCCTCTGCCGATCGCGCAGTTCCTCCGGCTTTTCAAGATGCCGGTGTCCTCCACGCCGTACCGGCTGAGCGAATTGTTCCCTGCCGAGGCCATAACCTGAATTTCGGCGACGGCAACACCCCGCCTTCAATCTGCCGTGGTGAGCCCGTCGCTCGTCGCAACCGCAGTACGGTGTCCAGCCACGGGCGTCGTTTCACCGGATAACCCGGCTCATCGTGCTGCCCGTCTGATTCGCGGCGCTACCAGATAGCACAAAAATCACCGCGCTGAGGGCGACGTCCCAGCCCGCGCGATAGCTAGTGTCCCTCGAACGTATGAATCACGCGATCAGGGCAACCGCGACTACCCATCCTGACTACAGTGTGCCGGACCGGTCGGCTTCTCGCGCACCCGCGTGAGGAGATGTGTTGTGTCGTGCGGTTGCGGCCCGGCCTGATTCGCGGAACTCAAGCCCGTGGGTTTTTGCTGACTACAACGCATCCATATGCTCGAAAAGTCCCAAAAAAGAAATGAGGACAATGGTGGATCTGCCGGTCGACAACCACGTAGCTGTGTATATCGACTTCGACAACATCATGATGTCTCGGTACGACGAACTGCATGGCCGAAATTCCTTCAAGGAGGACAAGCCGGGCCGCTCGAACGCGTCGCCGCAGATACGGGAAAAGCTCGCCGCAGCTCGGCTGGACATTGCGTCGGTTCTCGAGTATGCGTCATCGTTCGGCACCACGACCATTTCGCGGGCCTACGGCAATTGGGCCGACAGTTTGTGTCGCAGTTATGCCGAGGACTTGTTGATGGCTTCGATTGACTTGGCGCAGCTTTTCCCGATGCGTGAGAGCAAGAACGGAGCCGATATTCGATTAGCCATCGATGTGATAGACGACCTCGCTCGGCACCAGCACATTTCGCACGTCGTGATCGTGGCCGGCGACTCGGACTATGTTTCGCTTGCGCATCGGTGCAGACGGTTCGGCAAGAGCGTGGTCGGAGTCGGGGCGGGAGGGTCCGTCCACAGGTATTTGGTGCAGGCGTGCGACGAGTTCCGCTATTATTCTTCGCTGCCTGGGATAGCTTCTGTCACCTTGGATGATTCTGCCCCGTCGGTCGATGCGGAGGCGCGACTTCAGCCCGACGAGGTGCTGCGCAGGGCTTTGAAAGTGCTTGTCGAACAATCTACCACCGACATGGTTGGTGCCGGCGGGTTGAAGAACTTCATCAAGCGGCTCGATCCGTCGTTCAACGAGAAGTCTCTCGGGTTTCAGAACTTCACCGATTTCATGCGCCGGTATCCGGACATCGTGACAGTCCACGCCACCGAACGTGGAATATTTGCCAGCGACGCTGGAACAGCTCCTCGCGTCGGAGACGACGACAGTGCGTGTGCTCCGGAAGTTGCGCTCGTAGACGAGTCGGTCCGCGAGCTACGCAGATGGATTGCAGTGCCGATCGAGTCAGGATTGGGTACCGGCGGCGAAGGTCGTGTCGTGACGGCCATTAGGACGTACTGGAGCCTGGTACGGGCGCGGGCGATGACGACTGTCGCGGCGAAAGAACTTGTCGACCATCTCCGCGCCGGCGGTATGCATGAACCCCAAGCCCGTCACGCAGCCCACCACATCTTGTCCGCCGGTCTCGTGCTGTGCGGACGCGGTGACGAAAACATGGTGCTCTTGCCGAATCCGGAGTTTGAGGCGCTTTCAGATTTCGAGCTGAACGGATTGATGCGAACATGGGCGGCCCACCGTGTCCGGAACAAACGGTATCCGGAGCCGGTGGATCCGGCGAAAGTTGCCGTAGCGTTAACCGGAGAGGTGACTGCGGAAGTCGTACGCGCGGTGACAAAGGCTTTAGAAATTCCGGGATACGCGCAGATGTGCGAGGCGTTGGGGCCGCAATTCGTGACGCCCGTGACGCTGTGGGAGGTTGCAGAAGCCCTACGAACAGTGCCGGTCTCGGTGCGTCTGAAATCGAGGACATTTTTCCAAGCGGAAGTGAACCACCAGATGCGTTCGGTCGATCAGTCATTGGACGACGAACAAGCAATCGCCGTTCATGCGGCGCTATCCGGGGCCGATGTCTTTCATGACGATACCAAGTGTCGCTGTTACGAGCACACCGAGAACGTAGTGGAAGCTATCGTGCGATCGTGGGGCAAGCTGTTGAGGGATGCCAACTTGTTTGATCCCAACAACATGGTTCAACGCGAGGCGTTCTATCGGATGGTCCTGGAGGACCGAGCTAGGCTCGATTGGCGGCAGTGGGTGCGGGGGATAATACAACTCGTGTAATCCGTCGACCTTGACTGGCGTCTTGCCGTGACGTACATAATCACAAAGATCCCAAGCGCAGGTTCGCTACCTTCTGGGGAGCGACGATGCCCCCGACAACATGAACCCTTTCCGACCGCGCGGGGCCGAATGCGGTATGGCGTTGAAAATCTCGGTTTAGCACCGGCCGCGCGATATCCAATCTGCGCGAGTACGGATCACGGCTGTAGACGATGTACGACACTAGTTCGGGGCAGATAAGCCATCTTCGACGGCTGCAGATGCTCGGGGTGACCTGCACCAGACCCTCTCTAGGCACCTCAAATCGCGGTGGAGTGCTTCTTCGGCCATGCGCTAAGCCGCAGGATTGCTGACTGCGCCATGCTCGTCGGTCGTCACCGCGGGGACGTCGAGTGAGCTGACCTCTACTTTGTTCTCGAGGTCATCACGCTGCCGACTACGTACGCAGACGCGCCCGCCCTATCGGTCAGGCGGGCGGCTATCAGCCCCGGTGCAAGATTGCGCCGTGGCGTTCCGACGGCCGGCGAGCCGTTCGGCACGGACACGGTGTCGTCGATGGTCAAACCGTCAGTGAGGAAAATGTGCTCGGCGGTTCTCTTGAACGGTGCTAGCACTCCGGCATAGGCCGACGAAGCTGATTCCTTGTGACTCGTTACCACTTGCAGCTCGCCGTTCCGCAGGCGAGGCACAATATCGAGGTAGTCGAACCCGTCGACGGATCGATCGGCAGTTCGCAGGGGTCTTAGTCAAATCGGCCTCGGACAGCCCGCAAGCGCGGATTGTGCTCCCGCGGACGTCGGCCGCGTAGGCCAGAACAGCTGCCACAGGCGGGCTGTTGATTGCCGCGGACCACATGCTCTGTTGCTCGGAGGACGGTCCGGGCAGATTCAGAACGGCTGGCAGCCCGTCCGATCGCTCCAACGCCACGCCCGGAGCGGTGCCGGCCGGCGAAATGAAGTTCGCCCTATAGGGAATCACGGCCTGCTTGACTAAACACGGCGGAGCGGCTCCGAGTCCTCCACCGAGTCAAGCCGACTACGCCACCGCTGGACGATCGCCGTGGTGCGGTTCTCGTGCTTCCCGTCGAGGTGCAGCTCGCGGCCATAGACCCCGCACTAGTCCTAACGGTGGGGTTGTCCGCGGCGGGACCGACGCCGCCGGTCGTGACAATGAGGTCGTCACCTTGATCAGCAAAGAAGCGGATCTGCGCGACTAAGTCCGAGGGTCGGTCTGCACATACACGGAAAGGTTGCCCACGTCGATACCCATCGCCAGGAGCTGGCGCGCCAGCCGGGGTCCGTTGCGGTGGTTGAACCGACCGGCCAGAACCTCGTTGTCCGTGACCAAGGCACCGGCTGGCACCCCGATGTCTCGACAATACGTCCATCCATTTTCTATCAGCTGCTCGATGCAGCATCGGCGATGATGTGCCGGATCTGGTTCAGAGATTTCCCATCTTGGGTTCTCCAGGCGTACCAGCCGTCGTAGGAAACGACGTCGGCTGCGGCCATAGCGGCACCGGACGGACTGTAGAACATGCGGCCATCGGGCAGAGTGATGAACCCATCGGCATCCAGTGTTGCGGTGTATCGGGTTCCTTTCCTCGGTCGCTCCCAGATCAGTGGAACCGGGCCGCCCAGCCAATCGACCACCTGTGTCAAGGAGACTTCACGGAAGTCGAGATCGCCATTCGTCGCACTCGGTGCATCACTGGACCCAGGAATCGGTGCACTGAGGTGGGGAACCTCGAGTTCATCCTCGTGCTCGACGTTCAGGAAACGTCGCGACGAGTCGTCGACGTAGAACGCAACCTTGATGACATTGATCGGCACGTCATGGTAGGAAAGGAAAGACATCGCCTCCAGGGTTCGGTCATCGAAGCCCCGTGCGACCAGTAATACGCGTGCGTCTGGATTGACCCTTACGATAGTGTCGCTATCGACGAATTCGTTCCAGTCGTCCCAGAAAAGATTGGGGCCGCCGTGGTACATTCCCGCCAATTCATCGAGATTGCTGTTGCGGGCCCAACCTGCGTACTCGAGCGCCTGAGCGAGCTGCTCACGGGCCACGGAACGTTTCACTTCAATCACAACAATACGTCCGGTCGCGTCGAGGGCGATTACGTCCGGACGGTTCTTATTGGGGAGTATTGGTTGGCGTGCAACGCGGAACAGATTATCGCCAGTGATCTCTTCTAGATTGTTCCATAGCAGGTCTTCGATTTCCTTCTCGTACGCCCCGACTTGCTCGCGTCGGATGGGAATCAACCCGCCGCCGTTCAGATCAAAGATGGGCACTTTTGCTCCTGTGCTGGTGGTTCGGCTGATGCTGCCACAGCTGCGGAGACGATGTTGCGGGTTCGAGGTGACTTCTCGAGAGGGGATCGACCCCTTTGCGTTGGCTTGGCAACGGATTGTGCCGCCGACACGCTCGAAGGCAGCGGTCAGCAGGAAGCCCCACGACCGATGCACGTGGGGTTTTCGACCCGAACTTCAGTCAGCACTCGTCGTCGCTCGGGCATATCGCGCGCGGTGTTGCGACGGAGGTGATTCCGGCCCTCCGTCCTCGCGTTCTACTTCCGGTGGGCCAGCAGATCCTCGTTGAGGACGTCGACGATCCGACCCGGCCGCGGGGTCATGACCACCACACGATTGGCGAAGTAAGCCGCCCCGGCGACCGAGTGGGTGACCAGCATTACCGGCGTGCATGTCGCCCGCCAGATGCGGTGGGGCTCGACGCTCATCTCGTCGCGGGTGAGGGCGCAGGAGGGCTCGTCCATCAGCAGCACCTCGGGTTCGTGCAGCAGTGCCCGGCACAGGGAGGCGCGTTGCTGCATGCCGCCGGAGAGCTCGTGGGGGAGGGCGTTCTCGAAGCCGGTGAGGCCGGTCATATCGGTGAGCTGGTCGGCCTTGTCGGCGGCGGTCTTCTGGTTCGTCCGCGCATCTCGCCCTACAGGAGTATGTTTTTGCGGACGGCAGCGCGGGCGCCCGTTGCCTTGCCCTCTGTGTCGGCGCTGCCGAGCAGCGGGATGGTTTCCTGCCATTGCTGGAGCAGCACCAACTCCGGCGGGGTCTGCCGCTCCTTTCCCACCATGGACTTCACGGCGCTTCTGGTCGGCGATGGCTGGTCACTGCTCTACCCGCGGCTCCACCACTCTCCGGACCGCCTCGCCGACTACGCGGCGACGCCGCGCAATCTCGGCATCGTCCCATGGCCGATGGGATGGCTGACCGAGATCCGGTGTAGTGAACCAACTGAACAACACCCCGAAAATCACTGTTATCAGATCTGCTGCACGCCAGTGGGCCTCGATGAACCCGTCGCGTTGTGCCTGCTCGACCGCGCGGACACGCTCCTGCATCACCTCGGAGTGCTCGGTTGCGGGGGAATGGCCTTGCAACTGCGCCCAGAGCAGCATCCTGTGCTCGTCCTTCTCGCTCGCGAGACGGGTGAAGGCGTTCATCGCGTAGCCGGGCAGGTCGCGTGGTGTGAACTCCACGGCCTCGACGAACCCCCGGAAACCATGATCGAGTGCAGCGCCGAACAGCCGTTCTTTGTCGCCGTAGTACGCGTACAGGCGCTCCTTGCTGGAGCGTGACGCCAGTGCGATCCGGTCGACGCGCGCGCCGGCGAGACCGTGCTCGGCGAACTCTCGGCGTGCGGCGATCAGGATGCGCTCGCGGGTGGCAGAGGCGGCGGGCGAAGGTGTCGTGTCCGACTTCACAGCCCGAATCGTACGCCAACCAACTAGTTAGTTTGACCGTTGTCGGTCCGCGACGCTACATTTTCGGCTCGTCGATCAGACGTCCCCCACCAGACTTTTTCTCAGGACCGAGGCACGCCCGTGACCACCAATCCCGACATCGTGTCTTCCCAGAAGAACGATGCCAATCCGAACTACGAGCGCCGCTGGCTGGTGCTGTGCATCGTCGCCATCACGCAGCTGACGATCGTGCTGGACGCAACCATCGTCAACATCGCCCTGCCGCAGGCGCAGGAAGACCTGGGCATCAGCGACAGCGGTCGCGCGTGGGTCATCACGGCCTACGCGCTGGCCTTCGGTGCGTTGCTTCTGCTCGGCGGCCGCATCGCCGACTACTGGGGTCGAAAGCGTTCCTTCCTGGTCGGCATGGCGGGATTCGCGATCGCCTCGGCCATCGGCGGACTCGCGCAGGAGGGCTACCAGCTCTTCGCCGCCCGCGCCGGCCAGGGCGTGTTCGCCGCCCTCCTTGCCCCCGCTGCACTGGCGATTCTGACCACCACGTTCACGGACGAGAAGGAGCGCGCCAAGGCGTTCGGCGTCTTCGGTGCCATCGCCGGCGGCGGCGCGGCCGTGGGCCTGCTGCTCGGCGGCGTGCTCACCGAGTACGCCAACTGGCGGTGGTGCCTGCTGGTCAACGTCCCCGTCGCGATCATCGCCGCAGCAGCCGCCATCCCGCTGGTGAAGGAGAGCAAGGCAGAGGGCGACACGCGGTACGACGTTCCCGGTGCGATTCTGGTCGCTCTCGGGCTCGGTTCACTGGTCTACGGCTTCACCGAGGCGGAGGACGGGTGGTCCAACCTCTCGACCCTCGGCTTCATTGCGCTGGGCATCGTTCTGCTCGCCGCCTTCGTCGTGGTCGAGTCGCGCTCACCCAATCCGCTTCTCCCGCTCGGTGTCCTGCTCGATCGTGACCGTGGGTCGGCTTACCTCGGATCGGCGATCGTGGGTGCCGCGCTCCTCGGCGGAACCCTTTATCTCACCTTCTACTTCCAGATCGTCCTCGGATTCAGCCCCGTCATCGCGGGTGTCGCGTCGCTCCCCATGACCGGCGGCATCATGATGACCGCTGCCGCGGCGTCGGCGCTGATGCCCCGGGTGGGACCGAAGCCGTTGATGGCCGCCGGACCCGTTGTCTCGGCTATCGGTCTGCTCCTGCTCACCCAGATCGGCGTGGACACCTCCTACTGGACGCACGTGCTTCCCGGAGTGGTGCTCCTCGGGCTCGGGCTGGGTCTGCTCATGGTGCCGATGCAGAACGTCGCGCTCATCGGCGTCGCCGATCACGACGCCGGCGCTGCCAGCGCGCTGGTCAACGCGGCCTTGCAGATCGGTGGCGCCCTGGGAACCGCCGTCTTCACGACGATCTACACGTCCGCCAAATCGTCGTACCTGTCGTCGAACACCGCCCCCGTGCCGCCCGCCGGAGTGCCTCCGGAGGCCCTGGCCTCGCAGACGGTGCCGTCCGACTCCGAGCTCGCGGCCTTGCCGGAACCGATCCGCAACTTCGTCACCTCGACGATCGACTACATGTTCTCCGCAGAGGTCTCCGGGTACGCGCATGCGTTCGCGGCTGCGGCGATCATGGTCGTCCTGATTTCACCGATCGTGCTGGTGTTGGTCCGTGCTCGCAAGACGGACCTGCCAGCGGGGGACACTCCGGTTCACATGGGCTGACGCGAGCCGTCGTCACGACCGACAGGCGTGGAAACGGTCGTGCATCCACTGCTGGGTGGAGATCGCGAAAGGTGCACTGGCCGCTCGGATGTGCGGGGTTCGATGACGTTCAGGCGTCGCCCAGGGCGTCCGCGAGCATGTGCATGGCGACGGTGACCGAGAGCGCCCGGACACTCGCGCGGTCACCGGGTAGCCGCAGCGTTCGTGTGACGGTCGGTCTGCCGGAAACGGCGATGCCGAAGCACACCGTGCCGACGGGCTTGCTCTCCGTGCCGCCGCCCGGTCCCGCGACGCCACTGGTCGAGACGGCGACATCGGCACCGACGCGGTGGAGTGCTCCTTCGGCCATGCGGGCGGCCACGGGTTCGCTGACGGCGCCGTGCTCGTCGATCATGGCGGCGGGGACGTCGAGTGAACCGATCTTCACCTCGTTCGCGTAGGACACGACGCCGCCCACCACGTACGCCGACGAGCCGGCCCGATCGGTGAGCCGCGCGGCGATCATGCCGCCAGTGCACGATTCCGCTGTCGCGATGCGGCGGCCACCGGCTCGGGTTGCCACGATGTCGTCGATGGTGGATCCGTCGGTCGAGAAGATCTGCGCGCCGTGGTGCTTCTCGATGAGCGCGAACACCTCGGAGTACGCGGAGGCGGCGGACTCCTCGTATCGGGTGACCATCTCGAGTTCACCGCGCGACAAGCACGTGGTGATCGCCAGGGTGCCGAATCCGGCAATCGAACTCTCTGCGGTGCGCAGGGTCGCGGCGAGGTCGGCCTCCGACAGTCCGTAGGCCCGAATGGTGGCTTCGATCACGGATTCTCGGCGCGCCAGCACGGCGGCGACGGGTGCGCTGTCGATCGCTTCGGGCCACATCGCCTGCAGTTCGGAGGGCGGTCCCGGCAGAATGAGGACCGCGGGGAGCGTCCCCGAGTCGTCTGCCATCGCCACGCCCGGTGCCGTGCCCGTCGGCGAGATCGACTGCGCTCCGGCGGGAACCATCGCCTGCTTCCGTACCCCCGCGCGTAGTGGCTCGGAGTCCGCGACGCTCCCGAGCCGACTGCGCCAGCGTTCGACGATCGCCGTGATGCGGCTTTCGAGTTCGACGTCGAGATGCAACTCGCGTCCGTACAGTGCGGCGACAGTCTCGACGGTGAGGTCGTCCGCAGTCGGGCCGAGACCGCCAGTGGTGATGATCAGGTCCACGTCCTGGTCGGCCAGGAACTGGATCTGGGCCGTCAGATCGGCCGGCCGATCGCCGCAGACCGTCAGATGAGCGACGTCGACGCCCATCCTCAGGAGCTGCTGGGCCACCCACGGCCCGTTGCGGTCGGTGACCCGCCCGGCCAGAACTTCACTACCCGTGACCACGACACCAGCGCGCACTGCCATGCCCCGACCTTACGGCGGACCGGACAGCCGAGAACGGCCCGCAACAGCAGAAAGCCCCACGACCACCGGTCGTGGGGCTCCCTACCCGATTTTCAGTCCGCGCTCGTCGTCGCCCCAAGCAGGTCGCGCACGGTGTTGGCGACGGAGATGAACTCGGGCCGCTCCATCGTCGCGCTGTACTCCCGGTGCGCCGGCAGATCCACGTCGAGGATGTCGACGATCCGCCCGGGCCGCGGGCTCATGACAACCACCCGGTTGGCGAGGTAGACCGCCTCGGCGACGGAGTGGGTGACCAGCATGACCGTGGTGCCGGTCTCCCGCCAGATGCGGTGCAGTTCGACGTTCATTTTCTCGCGGGTGAGGGCGTCGAGTGCGCCGAAAGGCTCGTCCATCAGGAGCACTTCGGGTTCGTGCAGCAGCGCGCGGCACAGGGAGACGCGCTGCTGCATGCCGCCGGAGAGCTCGTGGGGGAGGGCGTTCTCGAAGCCGGTCAGGCCGGTCATCTCGATGAGCTGGTCGGCCTTCTCGGCGGCGGCCTTCTTGTTCATCCCGCGCATCTCGCCCTGGAGCAGGATGTTCTTACGCACGGTCCGCCATTCGAGCAGCGCGGCGCGCTGAAAGACGTAGCCGATGTTGCGCTGCGGCCCCTTCACCGGCTGGCCCGCCAGCTGCACCTGCCCGCGGGAGGCGCCGGTGAGGCCGGCGACCACCTTGAGCAGGGTCGACTTGCCGCAGCCGGACGGGCCGGCGATGGAGACGAATTCGCCCCGCGCCACCTTGAGGTCGACGTTCGACAGGGCGGTGACGTCGCCACGCTTGGAAGAGAACTGGACGGTGAGGTCGTCGACGGAGACGGCGGTGTCGGTGAGCGTGGTGGGCCGCTCGTGGGTAATAGCGCTCATGTTCTCGCTCATTCCTTGCCGGCGGTGAAGGAGGAGTCCCAGTACTTGGTGGGCTCGGCGCCGACCTCGGTCAGTCCGGCTTCGCTGAGGGTGGTGATGGTGTTGGTCCAGTCCTCGTCGGCGTTGACGCCCGGTGCCTGGCCCTCGGTGGCGGCGGTGGTGAGCAGCGGGATGGTCTCCTGCCACTGCTGCAGCAGCACCGACTCCGGCGGGGTCTGCGGGTCCTTGCCCACCATGGATTTCACGGCCGCTTCGGGATTGGCGATGGCCGCCTCGAACGACTCCTGCGTGGCATCGACCATGGCCTGCACCAGTTCGGGGGAGCGTTCGATGGTGGAGGTGTTGGCGATCAGACCGTTGCTGAAGAAGTTCAGTCCCTCGTCGGAGTAGCGGAGGTAGCGCATCTCGCGGCCGGACTTGTTGGCGATGTTCGGGCCCTGATCGTGCGCGAAGCCGATGAGGCCGTCGACCTGACCGGACAGCATCGCGGCGATCTTGCCCGCGGAGTCGAGGCTCTGCTGCTGCACCTCGTTCTCCGGGACGCCGGCCCGCTCGAGGAAGATCGGGAACGTCGTGGTGGGGGCGTCCCCGGCGGAGACGGCGATGGTCTTGCCGGCAAGATCCGCGGTGGTCTGGATGGGACCGTCGGCGTAAACCTGGACGGCCGACGGCGTGGTCTGCAGGAAGACGCCGACGCTCTTGACGTTGACGCCCTTGTCGATGTTCGACATGACGGCGGCGGTGTCGGCCCAGCCGAAGTCGGTCTGGTTGGACCCGGCGGCCTGCGCGGTCTTGGTCGAGCCCTGACCCGCGTTGATGGTGAGGTCGATGCCGTGCTTGGCGAAGATCCCCTCCTGCACGCCGTAGTAGAACGGCGCGTGCTCGCCGTAGGGGTACCAGTTGAGCATCAGCGAGGTGGCGGTGGTCTCGCCGTCGGCGCCGGGGGCCTTCTCGGCACCTCCGCCCGCTCCGCCGCCGCACCCGGCGAGGACGAGGGTGGAGGCGGCCGCGGCGGCCACGAATGCGTTGCGAAGCTTCATGTTCGGGTGTCCTTGTTCTTCGGTGTGGCTCAGACGGCGCCGACGGAGGCGGTCGAGCGGCGAGAGGCGTGCCAGGGGATGAGGAACTTCTCGGCGATCTCGATGACGAGGAAGAGGATGATGCCGAGGAGCGACATGATGATGAGGGCGGCGAAGAGCATCGCGGTGTCGATGTTGCCGTTCGCCTGCAGGATGACGTAGCCGAGTCCCTCGTTGGCGCCGACGAATTCGCCGACGACGGCACCGGTCACCGCCAGCGTGGCGGCGATCTTGAGTCCGGACATCAACTGCGGCAACGATGCCGGGAAGCGGACCTTCATGAACGTCTTCCACTTGCTGGCGCCCATGGTGGAGGTGAGTTCGAGGATCTCGGGGTCCACCGAGCGCAGGCCGGCCATGCTGGCGATCGCAATGGGGAAGAACGCCATGAGCACGGCGACCAGGATCTTGGGGCTGGCACCGAAGCCGAGCCAGACCACGAACAGCGGGGCGATGGCGATCTTCGGGATGACCTGAGCGAACAGGATCAGCGGGTACATCGTCTTCTCGATCGACGACGAGTAGATCATCACCACCGCGATGGCGACACCGATGACCGAGGCGATGAGGAAGCCCGCGATGGTCTCGTAGGTGGTCACCCAGGTGTGTCCGGCGAGGTACGACGCGTTGTCGACCATCGTGGACCAGGTGTCACCGGGGGACGGAAGGATATAGGGCGCAACGAGTTCGGAGGACGTGACCGCCCACCACGCGGCTACGAGCACGGCCACGAGAGCGAGAGGGCGCCAGAGGCCGGACCAGGTGTTGCGGAACGAGGGAAACCGTCGACGACGCGTCGGCGCGGGTGTGGGCGCTGACGGTGCTGCAGACCGGACCTCGACCGACGACGTGGTAACCGTCATGAGGTGTGTCCTAAAGCTAGTAGTGCAGCGAGTCCGACCGGTCTCGCTGGAATGCGCTTTCCGAAGCTGAGGCCGACGCTACTGTGACTGCGCGCACAGTGTCAAGGAATTCGGACAATCACCCGTCGAGCTGGCTGCTGCGACGCAAGACGACGGTTCCCGGCGCGTAGTCGTGGGCGTTCATCGCTGCGGGCGACGGGTCGAGGGCGAGCTGGGTCGCGCGCTCGCCGATGTCGACCAGATCGAGCGCTACCGTCGTCAAGCTGGGGAAATGGTCTCTCAGCGTGGGGATGTCGTCGAAACCCGCGACGCACACGTCGGCCGGGACGTCGAGTCCCAGCTCGCGCCAGGCGGCGATGGCGCCGATGGCCATGACGTCGGTGACGGCGAAGACGCACGGCGGGGTGCCGTGGCCGGGGGAAAGTTCGAGCGCCGCGGCGAGGCGACGGGCCGCGCTGTACCCGCCGTCACGGGAGAAGTCGCCGGCCACCTCGATCTCCGGGGTGACGCCGTGCGCGCAGAGCGCCTCGACGAAGCCGTTACGACGATCGGCCGACGTGCGGATGTTGCCCGGCCCGCCGATCACGGCGAAACGACGGTGTCCGTGCTGGTGGAGCGCCTCGGCGAGAGCGGCTGAGGCCGAATGGTTCTCGGGCTCGACGGCCGCGCCGAAGGGGAGCGGCTGACCGATGACGACGACGCGACCGCCGTTGTCCCGGTACGCCGCGAACTCCTTCTCCAGCGCGCGATCGAGGTCCCCGCTCTGACGCGATCCGGCCAGGATGATGGCGTCGGCGCGCTGCGAGATGAACGTGCTGACGGACTGGCGCTCGATCTCGAAGTCGCGCTCCGTACTGGCGAGCAGGACCAGTTTGTGCGCGGCCCGCGCCTCGTTCTGCACGCCACGGACGATGGAGGAGAAGTAGGGGTCGGCGACGTCGTGGACCACCAGGCCGATGAGGCCCGTCGAGGACCGCGCCAGCGCCTGGGCCTGCGCATTCGCGATGTAGCCGAGGTCCGCGGCGGCGGCGCGCACGCGGTCGGCCACGCCTTCGCCGGGGATGCGGGACGAGCCGTTGAGCACGCGCGAGGCCGTCGCCTGCGACACCCCGGCCGCTGCTGCGACGTCGCGCAATCGCACTGCTGCCATGTCCGTCCCACCCCCTCGTTGCATCGTGCGCCTGATCGCGCCGGTGATCGGTGACCCCTTGACCGATCGGCTGCGCTCAGCATAGCGTGGAAAGCGCATTCCGAAGCTGACTTCACCGACGCGCGGACTTCCGACCGCAGCGTCACCCCTCATTCTCACGTGCGCCGACGGCTCCTCGCACTCCAAGCGCCAGCGCACCCCCGCACAGACAGGCTCCTCGAATGCCCGCACCCACTCGTACCCTGCGCATCGCCATGAACGGCGTCACCGGACGCATGGGATACCGCCAGCACCTGCTCCGCTCCATCCTCCCGATCCGCGATGCCGGCGGCCTGCTGCTCGACGACGGCACTCGCGTGCAGGTCGAGCCCGTCCTCGTCGGCCGCAACGAGGCCAAGCTCCAGGAGCTGTGCGCGCAGCACGGCATCACCGAGTACACGACGGACGCGCAGTCGGTCATCGACGACGCCTCCATCGACATCTACTTCGACGCGCAGGTCACCTCGCGTCGCGCGGAGGCGCTCTCGTCCGCGATGAAGGCCGGAAAGCACATCTTCACCGAGAAGCCGACGGCCGAAACGCTCACCGAGGCCATCGAACTCGCCCGCATCGGCCAGAACGCCGGCGTCACCGCGGGCGTGGTGCACGACAAGCTCTACCTCCCCGGCCTGGTCAAGCTCAAGCGCCTGGTCGACGAGGGCTTCTTCGGCCGCATCCTGTCCCTGCGCGGCGAGTTCGGCTACTGGGTCTTCGAAGGCGACGGCCAACCCGCGCAGCGACCCAGCTGGAACTACCGCGCCGAGGACGGCGGCGGCATCGTCGTCGACATGTTCTGCCACTGGAACTACGTGCTCGAGGGCATCCTGGGCAAGGTCGAGACCGTGACGGCCAAGGCCACCACCCACATCCCCACTCGCTGGGACGAGCAGGGCCGCGAATATACCGCCACCGCCGACGACGCCGCCTACGGCATCTTCGAGATGGAGAACGGTGTTGTCGCGCAGATCAACTCGTCCTGGGCCGTCCGCGTGTTCCGCGACGAGCTGGTCGAGTTCCAGATCGACGGCACCCACGGCTCCGCCGTCGCCGGGCTGCGAAACTGCGTCGCGCAGCACCGCTCGCACACCCCCAAGCCCGTGTGGAACCCGGATCTGCCGGTCACCGAGCCGTTCCGTGACCAGTGGCTCGAGGTGCCCGCGAACGCGGACCTCGACAACGGCTTCAAGCTGCAGTGGGAGGAGTTCTTGCGCGACGTCATCGCCGAGCGCCCGCACCGCTACGGGCTGCTCTCCGCCGCGCGCGGCGTGCAGTTGGCCGAGCTGGGCCTGCGCAGCTCCGCCGAGGGTCGCCGCCTCGACGTGCCGGAGATCGCGCTGTGACCGCGGTGGATTCGCGGGTGTCGCTGGCTCTGCCGGGGCACGGCCGCTACGAGCTCGGTGAGCCGGGTGCGTGGACCCGGCCGTCGTCTCCCATCACCTCCCGCATCGCCTACGCCGCGGCGCACGTCGTCCCTCGCACGACCGGGGACAACACCCCCGGCGCCCCGGCCGACATCGATTGGGATGCCACGCTCGCGTATCGGCACGAACTCTGGTCCTACGGCCTGGGTGTCGCCGACGCGATGGACACCGCCCAGCGCGGCATGGGTCTCGACTGGGCCGCGACGGCCGAATTGATCCGACGGTCCGGCGCCGAGGCGTCGACCGTCGGCGGGCTGCTGGCGTGCGGCGCCGGCACCGACCAGCTCGATCTGGCCACGCTGCCGTCGGGACGCGACGGGCTCGCCGCCGTCCTCGACGCCTACCGCGAGCAGATCGCGGTGGTCCGCGAATCGGGCGCCAAGGTCATCATCATGGCGTCGCGCGCACTGGCCCGGGTGGCGTCGTCACCCGACGACTACCTGTCGGTCTACGGGACGTTGCTGAGCGAAGTCGATCAGCCCGTCGTGTTGCATTGGCTGGGAACGATGTTCGACCCCACTCTCGAGGGATACTGGGGTAGCCCGGTGATCGACGACGCCACGGCGACGTTCCGCGGCCTGATCGAGACGCACGCGGCGAAGGTCGACGGGGTCAAGGTCTCGCTGCTCGACGCACAGCACGAGATCGCCCTGCGCGCAGCCCTTCCCGAGGGCGTGCGGCTCTACACCGGCGACGACTTCAACTATCCCGAGCTCATCATGGGCGACGGACAGCACCACTCCGACGCGCTGCTCGGTATCTTCGCGGGCATCTACCCCGCGGCGTCGACGGCGCTGCAGGAGTTGGACCGCGGCAATGCCGCTCGGGCCGAGGAGATCCTGCGATCGACGCAGGATCTGGGGCGCCACATCTTTGCCGCGCCCACCTACTACTACAAGACGGGCATCGCGTTCCTGTCCTGGCTGAACGGGAAGCAGGCGGGGTTCTCGATGGTCGGCGGGCTGGCGTCGGGACGCAGCGTCGAGCATCTGACGCACCTGTTCGTGCTGGCGGATCGTGCCGGGCTGCTGGCGGATCCGGCCCTCGCGGCCCACCGCATGGGGCTGTACCTGGAACTGAACGGAGCTGGGTGAATGGACGACGCACTGATGTTCGAGCAGCTGTCGCTGAACACGAAGACGGTCAACGCGTGGACGCTGCAGGAAGCGGTCGACGGCGCGGCGCGTGCCGGGCTGGGGGCGATCGGGCCGTGGCGTGATCGGGTCGAGGAGGTCGGCCTCTCGCGCGCGGCGAAAATCATCGGCGATGCGGGACTGCGGGTCTCGACGCTGTGTCGCGGCGGGTTCCTCACCGCGATCGACGACGACGGACTCGACGAGAACCGTTGCGCGCTCGACGAGGCGGCCGCCCTGGGTGCGCCGGAGCTGGTCATGGTGATGGGCGGGATCCCGGATCGCGATCTGATCGGAGCGCGGGCGCGGGTCGAGGACCGGCTGGCGCAGCTGGTCCCGTACGCACTGGAGCGGGGTGTGCGGATCGCGCTGGAGCCGCTGCACCCGATGTTCGCCGCCGATCGCGCGGTGATCTCCACACTGGGTCAGGCGTTGGCGATGGCCGAGCCGCATCCGGTGGAAGCGGTGGGCGTCGTCGTCGACACGTTCCACGTGTGGTGGGACCCGGACCTGCAGTCGCTCATCCGGACGGCGGGGGAGCGCGGGCGGATCAGCTCGTACCAGGTGTGCGACTGGCTGGTGCCCATGGAGGCCGATCCGCTGCTCTCGCGCGGCATGATGGGCGACGGAGTGATCGATTTCGGCACCATCGGCCGCTGGGTGCACGACGCCGGCTACCGCGGTGACGTCGAGGTCGAGATCTTCAACGCGGCGGTGTGGGCAACGGACGGGGACCAGGTGATCGAGACGATGAAGCAGCGGTACCGCGATCTGGTGCTGCCGGCGCCGGTCGGATGAGAGTGCTCTTCGCCCCCGACTCGTTCAAGGGGACCATCGGATCCGTCGACGCCGCAACGGCATTGATGGAGGGGTGGGCCTCGGTGCGGGGCGACGACGACCTGGTCGCGATGCCCCAGGCCGACGGGGGCGAAGGGACGCTCGACGTGCTGGCGGCGTGTTCGCCGGACTCGTCGTGGTCGGTGGCGTCGAGCGTGTGCGGGCCCGACGGGCGGCCCGTCGACGCGCGGTGGCTGACCCTGGCCGACGGTCGAGCGGTGGTGGAGCTGGCGGAATCGTCGGGGATTGCGCTGATGGAGGAGCTGGATCCGTTCGGGGCGACAACGCGCGGGCTCGGCGAGGTGCTGCGGGCGTGCGGGAGCGACCGCGTGTCGGTGGCGCTGGGGGGCTCGGCGTCGACGGACGGTGGGCTCGGGGTGCTGCGGGCGTTCGGAGTTCGCGTGCTGGACGCCGACGGCGCCGACGTGCCGGAGGGCGCGGCGGGACTCGTCGCCGCCCGGTCGGTGGACGTGTCCGGACTCGCCGGGGTGCCGTCGGACGTCGAGGTGCTGACCGACACGCGTGCCGTGTTGTTCGGCACCGACGGCGCGGCGCAGGTGTTCGGGCCGCAGAAGGGCGCGTCGGCGCATGACATCGCGGTGATGGACGAGGCGCTCGAGCGGTGGGCGCGGTTGCTGCACGACGCCGGATTGCCGGCCGATCCGTCGTTGCCGGGCACCGGCGCGGCGGGTGGAACGGGCTTCGGACTGGTCGCGCTGGGCGCCCGCATCGCCGGCGGCGCGGAGCGGGTGTCCGAGCTGACCGGCTTGGCCGTGGAGGTGCCGTCCGCCGACCTGGTGGTGACGGGGGAGGGGAAGTTCGACCGGACGTCGTTGACCGGGAAGCTGGTGGGGCACGTCGTCCAGATGTGTGAGGACGCAGGCGTTCCCGTCGTCGTGGTGGCCGGTGCGGTGGACGTGGAGTCCGACGTGCCGTCGGTGTCGCTGACCGACCTGGCCGGTGGGTCGGACGCGGCGATGGCCGATGCGCGGGGGTGGTTGGTGGAGGCGGGGAGAGCGGTTGCGAGGTCCTTCCGCTTAGGCGCGGCATCTACTGCCTCGTAGGCAGTAGGGGTCACCGCACCAGTAGGACGGCGCAGGAGACGCCCGGCGCCGCCGCCAACCGCGCATCGGCGGTCCATAACGGGACCTCCAGCGCCTCGGCAAGTGGAACAAACGCCACGTGGCGTAGTCCGGGTGACGGCGTTGGTGAAGCACGATCGCCTCGTCGCCGACAGGGGCCCTCGTCGGGATCAGTTCAACGGCGGCTGCGGTCGGTTCTGACTGAGTCGGCCGCATCAGCAGGGTCGAGAGATCCTCCGGACCGCCGATTGACCCGTGCCATCACCTCAGCGACGGTCCGACGTGTCGCGACGGCTACCAGGTGCTGTCCTGACGATTGGCCGGACCAGGCGGCGCGTTCTTTGTGTACGGAGGGGACCTCGCCGTAGACGTCCTCGTTCCGCTGGCTCGGCATCTTCGCATTGTGTCGCCGCTCCCGCGCGATGTCCAGGTCATCCGCGTGGCAACTCGTCCGCAAAGTCGAACGAACACCCGAGCCGATTGGCCGCCTCCACCCCTCCCGCATCCCGCACCCACGCGACGCACGCGCTGGCGGCGAGGACGTGGTCGCGGGTGAAGAGGTAGCCGTTGGTGCAGTCGTCGAACGTCTCGTCGTGATGCCACTGGTCGAGCACGAGTCCATCCACGGCATGGTCGACCAGCCGTAGTTGCCGCAGGACGCGGTGCGAGCGTCGCACCATCACCACGCCGTCGTCCAGGACGTGGAGTTGCGCGTTGACCAGCTCGATGTCGTCGACCTCGTCCTCCGGGATCTCGGTGTTCGGCCCGAGGTCGATGATGAGCCCCGCCGGTTCGTCGCGCATCGACTCCACCAGCCACGTCGTCATCGCATCCCACTGGTCGACCGCGAGTATGCGACCCTCCGGCGAGACGAAGCTGTCGAGCAGCGCCGCCGCCTCGATGGTGGCGGCCCACAGCTGGGTGTCACCGTCGTCGTCGAACACGAAGTCGTCGGGCGGGTCGACCCGAACCGGCACCGGCGCGAACGGCGACGAGTCCGGCAGGCCCTCGACGTGGTGGTAGTGGATCGACCACCCGGTCATGTCGACCCGTGCGTCGGTCACCACGACGTAGCGGGTCATGAGGTCGTCCGAGGCGAAGGTCCACGACGGAACGGCGTCCGGAGCAGAGGTCATGCCTGTGGTTCGGGGCGACGCCCGCCGAGGATCGACCGGGCCGCGGGCGTTATCCCTGCGGCGGGTGGATGTAGCGGCCGTCCACCGGGAAGTGCCCGTGCGTGCCGAAGTGGTTGCCCTGCAGAAACGCCTGGTTCTGCGCGTGCGCGCTGGCGATCAGACGCATCTGCTCCTGCCGCGCGAGCTCGCGACCCGCCTCGCGCTTCCGGTACGACCGGACGCCCAGCCAGACAGCAGCGCCGAGCAGCGCGAGCCACCAGTACTCCACGATGAACCCGAGCGCGAAGAACCCGAGAATCAGGGCGAGGATCGGATGACGACGAGCCCACGAGCGCTGCGGCACCACGTATCCGACGGTCGTCTGGTGGATGTTGATGGTCCCGTAGTTCGGGCTGTTGTGGAAGTTGTTCGTCATGACCCTGGTCCGTTCTCGCGTGGGAGCGACACTGTGACACAGGGGTCCGACACTCACGGAGCACGAGCCGGTTCCCGGTGCAGCACGGCCGGCCCCCACCCCCGCCGCAAGCCGACCAGCAGCACCGCGCACCCCACCCCGGACAGCACCAACCCTGTCCCGAACATGACGGCGTAGCCGAAGAGCTCACCGATCACCCCGGCCGCCAGCCCGGCCGCCCCCTGCGAGAACACGACGGCGCAGGCCAGCAGGGTGTAGTCGGTGCCGGCGAAGGCACGCTCGGACGCGTCCATCATCAGCGCGAACAGCACCACCGTCGCGGCTCCGCCGAAGACGTGCTCACCGACGTTGGCGGTGACCACCATCGCGAACCCGCCCACCCCGAGCGCGGCGGCGACGTAGAAACCGAGGGCCAGGGTCTGGGTGATGCCCGCGACCAGCAGGGCACGCCGTCGTCCGAACCGCGTCGCGTACCACGCACCGAGCGCCGCGCCGACGAGTGCCGAAGCCGACGCCAGGCCGCCCTCCAGCAGAGCGATCTGCCCCAGCGACAGCCCGAGGTCCGACAGGAACGGGCCCACCAACGCCGAGCCCATCGAGTTCCCGAACTTGTACGCCACGATCAGCCCGACGAACACCACGACCCCCGGCCGTCGCAACCTCGCCCACCACGCCCCGGCCAGCCGCACGGCGGAGGAATCGACGGCCGGGGTGGCGTCGGCGGACTCGAGGGTTCGTCGTAACGCCAGCACGGGCACGGTGGACAGCAGAATCAGCACGGCCATGACGACGAACAGCGCCCGCCACCCGGCGAGCGAGAACAGCCAGAGCAGAACACCCCCGCCGACGATCATGCCGATCCGATACGCGCCCAGCTGAATTCCGTTGCCGACGCCGCGATCTCGCGCCGACAGCAACCGCACGGCCAGACCGTCGGTCACGACGTCCTGCGTCGCAGACAACAGGTTGATCACCGCGATGCCGACGAACAGCCACGCCAGACCGGACGACAGATCGAGCGACGCCAGCACCAGCGCCACGGCGGCGGCCCCGCATTGCAACGAGACCAGCCATCGCCGCCGCGTCCCGTAGCGGTCGACATACGGCGCCCAGAGAAACTTCAGCGCCCACGGCGCGAACAGCACCCCGGTCGCGCTGATGGTCACCAGTGAGTAGCCGGACTGCCGCAGCACCACCGGGAGCGCCTGGGTGAAGAAACCGAAGGGCAGACCCTGCGCGAAGTACAGCCCGGCGAGAAGGGCGAAGACGCCGCCGATGCGGGTCACTCATCGACTCCCGGCGTGCGGAAACCCCGGAACAGGACGTGCCGCCGCGTGACGAACCCGAGCCGCTCGTACACCCGCAAGGCCGCGGTGTTCGCTTCAGCGAGATGGAGGAAGGGCCGGTCTCCGCGGGCGAGGATGCGTCGGACGAGCTCGCCGACCAACGCCCCGGCCAACCCCTGCCCCCGCGCGGACGGGAGGGTGCAGACCGCACTGATCTCCGTCCACCCCGGCGGCTGCAGACGCTCGCCGGCCATGGCGACCAGCGTGCCGTCGTCGTCACGCACACCGAGGTACGTCCCCAGCTCCGGCGTTCGTGGCCAGAACGGGCCGGGCCTGGTGACGTCGATCAACGCCCGCATGGCCGGGTAGTCGGCCTCGCCGAGGTCGACGATCGGAACCGACGACGCCGCGGGCACGTCGCCCGCGAACACCAGTTGCAGACCGGCGAGCTCGAACGTCGGCTCCCAGTCCGCGGGCGGCGTCGCCTCGGAGGAGAAGAGGTCGGCCATCCGGCCGGGCCCGAGCAACTCCGCGAGGGCCGCCCAGTCGGTGCCGACGTCGGCGAAGGTGGCGACGTCGGCGTCGTACGTGACCGCGTCGCCGAGGCGACGGGCGAGGTGCGCGTGGCGGGTGCGAAGCGATTCGGCGACCGGATGGTCGAGGGATGTCTCGGGCGTGACCACGACGTCAGTATGGCCGGTGCGACGAGCCTTCCCGCCGGTCACGGTCGGTTACCGGCCAGTAGGAAATTCGCGTCGTCAGCGGGCGGCGTCGTCGCTGGTCAGGTATGTCGCGAGCCACATCGAACCGCTCCGACCGCAGTCGCCACAGCACGAACGAAGACGACTAAAGTTGTCATCGAACCCACAAGGAACAGACGACGTCGAACCGACGGAAAACGAGGCAAGTCCTGACATGAGCGACAAGCAGCCGACCATCATCTACACCCTGACCGACGAAGCGCCCATGCTCGCCACGCATGCGTTCCTTCCGGTCATCCGCACCTTCGCGGGTGCGGCCGGCATCAACGTCGAGCCCTCCGACATCTCGGTCGCGGCTCGCATCCTGGCCGAGTTCTCCGACCTGCTCCCCGAGGATCAGCGGGTTCCGGACAACTTGGCCGAGCTGGGTCGGCTGACGCAGAACCCGGACACCAACATCATCAAGCTCCCCAACATCTCCGCCTCCGTGCCGCAGCTGCGCGCCGCGATCAAGGAGCTGCAGGACAAGGGATACGACCTCCCCGAATTCCCCGGCAACCCGAAGACCGAGGACGAGGAGGAGATTCGCAAGCGCTACACCAAGTGTCTCGGTAGCGCCGTGAATCCTGTTCTGCGTGAGGGCAACTCGGACCGTCGTGCGCCGAAGGCCGTCAAGGAATACGCCCGCAAGCACCCGCACAGCATGGGTGAGTGGTCGCCGGCGTCGCGCACGCACGTCGCCCACATGCGCCACGGCGACTTCTACCACGGCGAGAAGTCGACGGTGGTCGAGGGCGATCGCAAGGTCAAGATGGAGCTGATCACCGACGACGGCGAGACCATGGTGCTCAAGCCCGAGGTCGAGCTGACGCACGGCGACGTCATCGACAGCATGTTCATGAGCAAGAAGGCGCTCATCGAGTTCTACGAAGCCGAGATGCAGGACGCCTACGAGACCGGCGTCATGTTCTCGCTGCACGTCAAGGCCACGATGATGCGCGTGTCGCACCCCATCGTCTTCGGTCACGCGGTGCGCGTGTTCTACAAGGACGCCTTCGCCAAGCACAACGACCTCTTCGAAGAGCTCGGCGTCAACGTCAACAACGGCCTGTCGGACCTGTACAGCAAGATCGAGTCGCTGCCCGCCACCAAGCGTGACGAGATCATCGAGGATCTGCACAAGTGCCACGAGACCCGGCCCGAGCTGGCCATGGTCGACTCGGCCCGCGGCATTTCCAACTTCCACTCGCCGTCCGACGTCATCGTCGACGCGTCGATGCCCGCCATGATTCGCGCCGGCGGCAAGATGTGGGGCGCAGACGGTCGGCCGAAGGACACCAAGGCCGTCAACCCCGAGTCGACGTTCTCCCGGATCTACCAGGAGATCATCAACTTCTGCAAGACCAACGGCCAGTTCGACCCGCGCACCATGGGTACCGTTCCGAACGTCGGTCTGATGGCGCAGAAGGCCGAGGAGTACGGCTCGCACGACAAGACCTTCGAGGTCCCCAAGGGCGGCACCGCCAACATCACCGACATCGAGACGGGCGAGGTGCTGCTCACCCAGACCGTCGAAGAGGGTGATATCTGGCGTCTCTGCATCGTCAAGGACGCGCCGATCCAGGACTGGGTCAAGTTGGCCGTCAACCGGGCTCGCGATTCCGGCATGCCCGTGCTGTTCTGGCTCGACCCGTACCGGCCGCACGAGAACGAGCTCATCAAGAAGGTCCGCACGTACCTGAAGGACCACGACACCGAGGGCCTGGACATCCAGATCATGTCGCAGGTGCGTGCCATGCGGTACACCCTCGAGCGCGTGATCCGCGGCCTGGACACGATTTCCGCGACCGGCAACATCCTGCGTGACTACCTCACCGACCTGTTCCCGATCCTCGAGCTGGGCACCTCCGCCAAGATGCTCTCCATCGTTCCGCTGATGGCGGGCGGCGGTCTGTACGAGACGGGCGCCGGCGGTTCCGCGCCGAAGCACGTCAAGCAGCTGCTCGAGGAGAACCACCTGCGCTGGGACTCGCTGGGCGAATTCCTCGCTCTCGCAGTCAGTCTCGAGGACCTGGGCAAGAAGACCGGCGGTAAGGCCAACGTCCTGGGCAAGGCCCTCGACGCTGCCACCGGCAAGCTGCTCGAGAACAACAAGGGACCCTCGCGCGCCGCGGGTGAGCTGGACAACCGCGGCAGCCAGTTCTACCTCTCCCTGTACTGGGCGCAGGAGCTGGCGAACCAGACCGAGGACACCGAGCTGGCCGAGTACTTCGCGCCGCTCGCGAAGTCGTTGGCGGACAACGAGGACGCGATCGTCAAGGAGATGAACGACGCCCAGGGCGAGCCCGTGGACATCGGCGGCTACTACTACCCCGATTGGGACCTGACTGCCAAGGTCATGCGCCCCAGCGAGACCTTCAACAAGGCGTTGGAGTCGGCAGGGAAGTAAACAGCTTCACGACGCGGCCCGTCCCCACCTCGGTGGGGGCGGGCCGTTGTCGTGGGTGGGGCGAATCGTGGAATCGGGACCCCGGAGAGCGGGTCCCAGATTCCACGATCAGGGTCACGTGAGTGCGACCGCCTCTCCCGCCGACGCCGGGGTGTCGAGACGAACGCGATCGAGCGCGTCGAGAAGGGCCGGCGCGTGGGAGTCCGGAACACACATCTGCCCGTTCACCGGGACGATCAGTCCGAGGTCGATCATGGTGGACAGTCGCACGGACAGCCACGCTCTCACATTCGTGCCGTCGGTGCCGTCACCCGTGGCGAACGCTTCGCCGTTGTACGCAGCGTCGCCGACCAAGGAACGAACGAGGACCATCCACAGCGCGTCGCAGGCTGCGTTCACCTCCTGCTTCTCCCGGGCGTCACGGAGGACGACCACCGGTCGCATGCATTCGACATAGGCCTCTACGAGACTGCGGCGCCCCCACTCCTCGCTCGGCTCTGCGAGCCAGTGATCGAACGCGTCGCCGGCTCGAAGCGCGCGGTCCTCGCGGCGGAGGACGCCAGCTCCCAGCGCGGTCTGGACCACGACGTAGTACTTCAGCGTCGACAGCAGTCCGCTGACGACGTCGTTCTCGTCGTCCTGCGCCGGGTAGATCGCATCGCGAACCTGCCTGCTCGCGCTGGGCTGTGCGAAGCGAGGGTCGGGGACGCTGCCGTTGTCCTCACACCAGGCCGCGACCCGTCGAACGTGCGACGTCAGGGTGGTCGGACCGAGGGGTGCCGAGCCCCGATGCGGGGCCGGTGCCGTCCGTGGCGGGACCAGCGGGTCGAAGTCGACCAACTCCGTCACCAGGACCTCTTGCTCGGGCGACATGCGTTCGGCAACAACGAATCGCGCGAACAAGGCGAGAGCATCGGCGGTGTCGTCGGGTGACCACGGTGTGTGCAGGCAGTCCTCGGCGTACAAGTCCGTGTCGAACAACTCCAACGGTAGGTCCGCCCCCGCGATGACGATGCGGCGATCGGCGCTGGATCGGTCGACTGCCATCGCCGTCGAATAGGCGGCCAACGGATCCGCGGTGCAGCCCGAGTGCAGCAACCACTCGGCGAATCGTTTCAGCACCGCGGGCCAGTACAGTGCCGGTCGTTGCTTCGGTCGGCCTGCCGCGGTGCGCTTCGCGGCCTTGGCCCGACGTCGACTCTTGCTCATAGGTTCCCCCCCGGATCGTGTGTGCGGAGAGTAGGGGAGGGGTACGACAGGAGCCGATCGTGGATTTTCAGCCCCGGAATGCGGGGTTCGGATTCCACGATCCCGGGTCGCATGCTGCGGTCATCGAGTCGTTGTCCTCGCCAGCGCCGCGTACGTCGCCCGGAGGTATTGCTCGGCCCGGTCGGACCCGATGATGCCGCTGCCCATCTTGTTCATCGCGTAGGAGAAGGTCAGGCGCGACTCGGGGTGCATCACGATCATCGACCCGCCCCAGCCTCCCCAGAAGCAGATGCGGCCGTCGGGGATGTACGGAACCGTCTCGGGGTGCGGCAGAGCGAAGCCCATGCCGAAGCGGAGGGGGATGCCGAGAACGAGGTCCATCCCGTCGGTCTGCTGCTCGAAGGCCAGGTCGACGGTGTCCGGACTCAGCAGGCGGACCCCGTTCACCTCCCCGCCTCGCGAGATCTCCGACAGCATCCGCGCGACGGACCGGGCGTTGCCGTGCCCGTTGAGCGCGCCCATGTCGGCGGCGCGCCACTCGTCCGTGTTGGCGGCATCCGGCGCCACGACCGGACCACCGAAGGTCCTGATACGGACCTTGTCGGGATCGGGGACGTCGACCCGCGGCGGGGGAGGTGGGGCGATCACGTCGGCTACGCGGCCACGATCCCCGGGGCGCAGGCCGATCTGGAAGTCCGCCCCGAGCGGGCCGGCGATCTCGTCGGCGACGAACTCCCGCAGGGGTTTTCCCGTGACACGCCGGATCAGCTCGGCGAGCAGATGCCCTTGCGAGGCAGCGTGGTAGCCGGACGTGGTGCGAGACTCCCACCACGGCGCCTGTGCGGCGAGCTTCGCGACGGCGGACTCGTGGTCGTACAGGTCCTGCACGGAGATCGGTCGGTCCCAGCCCGAGACACCCGACGAGTGCGACAGGATGTGCCGCACCTCGATCCGATCCTTGCCTGCCGCAGCGAATTCGGGCCAATATCGCGCGACCGGGGCATAGGGGTCGAGGAGGCCGCGGTCGATCACCATGAGGGTGGCCAACGCGGTGACCGTCTTCGTGGTGGACCAGACGTTGACGACGGTGTCCTCGGTCCACGGAATCGTGCGTTCGGCGTCGCGGTGCCCACCCCAGAGGTCAACCACCGTCTGGCCGTCGAGGTCGACCACGACCGACGCGCCGACCTCGGCGCCGGATGCGAGGTTCGCCCGCAGTGCGTCGGCGACGTCGTGAAACGCTGCGTCGCACCGGCCCTCGACCGACAAACCATCACTCACGCGGAACACCTCCCAGCAGTCGACGTACCGCGAGATCGACGTACGCATCGCTGACCTCGTCGATGCCGAGATCCCCGCCCTCGTGGTACCAGGCACTGATGCCGTTGAGCATGTCCACGAGCGCGAACGCGGCGATCCGGGCGTCGGGCACCCCGAACTCGCCCGTGCGCATGCCGGCAGCCACCACGTCGCGCACGCGCCGTTGATAGTGGCGTCGGTAGTCCTCGACGGCCGCGCGGTGCTCCGGTAGCAGCGACGCCAGTTCGTGCAACCCGACGACGTACTCGACGCGTCGTCGCGTCAGGTGGTGCAGGTGGGCGCGGACCAGGGCCGACAGACGCTCGGTGGGAGTGCCCGGCGCGTCGAGCAGCGGCAGATTCTCCTCGACGGGCTCGCGCGTGACGGTCAGGCAGATCGCGAAGAGGATCTCTTCCTTCGACGGAAAGTGGTGGTAGAGACTGGCTCCCCGAATCCCGACCGCATCCGCGATGTCGCGCATCCCGACGTTCGCATAGCCGTCCCGCGCGAAGATCGCTGCGGCCTGCGACGCAATGTCCTCCTTGCGCCGCAGGGTCCGCACCGCACGGGGGACGACGGCATCACCGTGGGGAGTACTCACGCCGGTTCCGGCGCCACCGCCAGCGCGCGGAGCTCGCGCTTGAGAATCTTGCCCTGCGCGTCGACGGGCAGTTCCGTGACCACGTGCACCGACTTCGGCGCCTTGTACGACGCCAGCTCGGCCCGGCAGAACTCGATGACGGCGTCGGGGTCCGGGTGCACGCCGTCGGCCGCGATGACGAAGGCGGTGACGGCCTCGGACCAGTACGGATCGGGCATGCCGACGACGGCCGCGCGGGCGATGTCGGGGTGGCTGTGCAGCACCCGCTCCACCTCCTGGCTCGACACGTTCATTCCGCCGGACTTGATCATGTCCTTCTTGCGATCGTAGAAGAAGAGGTTGCCGTCCGCGTCGCGGCGCACCATGTCGCCGGTGTGGACCCAGCCGTCGCGGAACACGTCCGCCGTCCGCTCGTCGTCCTTGAAGTAGCCGAGCATCACCGATGGTGTGCGGCAAAGCAGTTCGCCGGTCTCGGCGTCGTTGCCGTCGGCGTCGACCACGCGCACCTCGAGGTGGGTGACGGGCTTGCCGATCCAGGACGGGTCCGCGTCCGGGATGTCGTCGAGCGTGGTGAACCAGCCGACCGAGCCGAGCTGGGACAGCTCCGACTGTCCCCAGTACGTACCCCAGATCGCCTCGGGCGCAGCGTCCGCCCAGGCGGAAATGGTGTGCGGGGAGACCTGACCGCCGTAGGTCAGGCAACGACGCACCTGGCCGACGGCGCCGGGACCGAACGTGGCCTCCCGCGCGAGCGCGAAGTAGAAGGTGGGCGTCTGCGCGATGACGGAGACCTTCTCGTCGGCGATGATCTGCAGCGATCGGGCCGGGTCCACGCTGGACGGGAGCACCAGGGTGGCGCCCATGAGCGTCAGCGTGGTCATCGATCCGAGGCCGGCGATGGTGTGGAAGGGCATGACGAACAGCCAGGTGTCCTCGGGGCCGGTGCGCAGGCCCCAACTCCACGCCGGCGCCGTCGAGATCAGGAAGTTGCGATGCGGGATCATCACGCCCTTCGGCGCCGCCTCGGTGCCGGAGGTGTAGACCATCATCGCGATGTCGTTCTCGTCCATCTCGACGACGGGCTCGGTGTCGGATGCGTCCGCCATGGCCGTCGCGCAGTCGCCGCCGTAGGTGAGCAGCGTGGTGCCGTCGGGCAGGACGCGTCGTACCGTGTCGGCGAACTCGGGTCCGGCCACCACGACGGTGGGCTCGGCATGCTCGAGCTGGTGGCGGACCTCGGCGTCGCGATACAGGACGTTGATGCCGGTGAAGGCGGCCCCGACCTTGAGAGTGCCGTAGTAGGCGATCACGACGTCGATGCTGTTGCGCGCCATGGATGCGACGCGGTCACCGGGCGAGACGCCGAGCCCGAGCAGGACGTTCGCGAAGCGGTTCGCAGCACTGTCCAGCTGACCGTAGGTGGTGACGACCCTGGTGCCGTCCGCGTCGTAGCTGATGAACGCGGTCTTGGTCGGCTGCGTCCGAGCGTGACGACGAAGTTGGTCACCGATCGTGGCGCGGCCGGTGAGGGAGCGGTGCTGAGGGGCGAGTCCGGGCACGAGAGTCCTTGTCGGGTAGCGGGGGATCAGACGGTGGCGGCGAACATCGGGCGGTCGAACGATTCGAGCGACACGATGTCCTCGACGGGGCTGCGCGTCAGCTTGGTGGGGAACGCGCGCTCCGGGTAGCCGACGGCGATGTGGGCGGCCGTGATGTAGTCGTCGGGGATGGAGAGCATCTCGCGCACGGCCGGCTCCTCGTGGCACAGCAGCGTGGTCACCGCGGTGGCGACGCCCTGGTCGCGGAGGGCCAGGCAGAGGTTCTGCATGGTGGGGTAGATGGAGGCGCCGCCGACGACCGACAGTCGGCCGAGTTCGTGGTCGGTGGGGTGCAGACCGTCGAGTGCGGCACATACGACGATGATCGCGGGGACCTCTGCGAGGTGGCGTGCGAAGTAGTCGGCGTCCTGCACCGTCTTGGGCAGCGCGCCCACGGACACCGTGCCGCCGGTGATGCCCTGGAAGTAGGCGTCCCACATCGGCAGGTAGAGGTCCTGGAGCGCCTGCTTGCGCTCCGCGTCGCGGACGACGATCCAGCGGACGGGCTGGCGGTTGCCGCCCTGGGGGCCGAACCGTGCGTGGTCGAAGGCGGTGCGCAGGACCTCGTCCGGGACGGGATCCTTCGTGTATCGCCGACACGTCCCCGTGGTTCGCATCGCCTCGGTGAGTTCCATCGCTGTCCCCTTGCCTGTCCGCCGTTAGGTTGCGTTGGCAGCATGCTGTGGCGTGGGACACATTGTCAAGGGTCGTTCGAGCAGCGAAGCGAATCGTCGCCGGACTCTTGCCCGCGAATGCCTAACTGTGGTTAGTTTCGATGAGGTCCCGCCCGGACCGACGAGGGAGGCACCATGTCGACACCCACGGTCACCGTCGACCGCGAGCGACTCACGCGTGCGGTCGAGTCGGCGAACATGCCCACGCTCGTCGCCGTGCTGCATCAGCTCACCGGCGACCGCACCTGGCTCACCGATCCCCATCGGCCCACCCGCAGCCGCGGTATGGACGACAACGACAGTGGCGGCTTCGCCCCCGACGTGGCCGAGCGCATACGCGGCGCGGCGGTCGACGCCATCGACGCGTGGGTGCACGGCCGACCCGTCGCGATTCCCGCCCCGTCCGGCGAGCAGCTCATCGAGATGATCAGCGCTGCGGTCGGCGAGCCCGTCCCGCCCGAGTTCGCCGAGATGATCGCCGAGGACATGGGTTTCGCGGTGCCGGCTCCGCGCGAGGTCCCACCGTCGCACCTGTCGGTGATCGTCATCGGTGCCGGCGTCTCGGGCATGCTGGCCTCGATCCGCCTGAGCGAAGCCGGGATCGAGCACGTCGTCCTGGAGAAGAACTCGGACGTCGGCGGGGGCTGGTTCGAGAACATCTACCCGGGCGCGGGCGTCGACACCCCGAGTCACCTGTACTCGTACTCGTTCGCACCGCGGGCGTGGACGTCGCACTTCGGCAAGCGCGACGAGGTGTGGCAGTACCTCGCGGACGTCGCCGACGAGCACGATCTGCGGTCGAGGATCAGATTCGACACCGAGGTGTCGTCCGCCGAGTACGACGCCGACCGCCAGGGGTGGACCGTGCGGACGGCGGCGGGCGAGGTGCTGACGGCCGACGTCGTCATCACGGCCACCGGTCAGCTCAATCGACCCAAGGTCCCGCCCATTCCGGGCCTCGCGGACTTCGCCGGCCCGATCTTCCACACCGCGCAGTGGCCTGCCGACCTCGACCTGACCGGCAAGCGTGTCGCCATCGTCGGCAGTGGCGCGAGCGCGATGCAGGTACTTCCTGCCATCGCGTCGACGGTCGCGCACGCGACCGTGTTCCAGCGCTCGCCCCAGTGGGTGGCGCCGAGTGACGTGTACTTCGAACCGATCGTCGACGACGTCAATTACCTCATGGATCTCGTTCCGCTGTACCGACTCTGGTACCGCGCTCGGTTGGCGTGGAACTTCAACGACCGCGTGCACCCGTCCTTGCAGAAGGACCCGGAGTGGGACAACCCCGCCGTGTCGATCAACGCGATGAACGACGCCCATCGGCGCGTGTTCACGCGGTACCTCGAGAAGGAACTCGAGGGTCGACCGGACCTGATCGAGAAGGCGCTGCCCGACTACCCGCCCTTCGGCAAGCGGATGTTGCTCGACAACGGGTGGTACGCAGCGCTCCGGCGGGACAACGTCACTCTCGTCCCCGAAGCCGTGGCATCCATCGACGCGCATCACGTGCGGGGAGCGCACGGCACGGTCGCCGAGGTGGACGTCGTGATCCTCGCAACCGGCTTCGAGACTCACAAACTGTTGACGCCCATCGACGTTCGCGGCCGGTCGGGTCGCTCGATCCGGGAGGCGTGGGGCGAGGAGGACGCGCACGCGTACCTCGGGGTGACCGTGCCCGACTACCCCAACCTGTTCATCACCTGCGGGCCGGGAACCGTGCTGGGACACGGCGGGAGCTACATCACCATCGCGGAGTGCCAGGTGCGCTACATCCTCGACGTGCTGGCCACCATGGCCGAGCGCGACCTGGGCGCCGTCGAGGTCAAGGCCGACGTGGAACAGGACTACGTCCAGCGTCACGACGACGCCCACGCCCGCATGATCTGGACGCACGAGGGCATGGACAACTGGTACCGGAACGACGCGGGCCGCGTGGTCTCGACTCTGCCCTGGCGCATCGTCGACTACTGGCAGATGACGCGGAGCGCCGAACTGGACGACTTCGTGGTGGAGCCCCGGCGGGGGTAGCGGAATTCTTGCTCCGGTTGCGTCGGCTGCGGGCGGGATCCCGCGCGTCAGGGGTGCAGCGGGAGCACGGGGCCCGGGTCTCGGTCGCTCCGGAGCATCGCGTAGACCGCCGTGTCCGTCCACTCGCCTTTGCTCCACCAGTCCTGGCGGAAGTACGCCTCGCGCTGCATGCCCACACGCTCGGCCAACCTCGCCGACGACGTGTTGCGGCCGTCCATGCGTGCGGTGACTCGGTGGACGACGTCGTGGTCGAAGACGTGGTCGAGGAGCGCCCGCACGGCCTCCGTGGCCAGGCCGCGCCCGCCGACCTCGGGGGAGAAGGTCCAGCCCAGCTCGACCAACGCGGGGGAATCGTCGACGGTCCACGCATCGACGTTGCCGACGACCCGGCCGTCGTGCTCCGCGACCAGGGCCACCGCACCGTCGGTCAGAGCTGTTCGCGCGGAACGCTTCTCGACGGTGGCCATCGCATCGGTCCGGTTCATCGGCTCGTGCAGAAGGTACCGGCAGACCTCGGGCCGGCTGTAGTACGCGAGCACGTCGTCGACGTCGGTCATCGCATACGGCCGCAGGGTCAGGCGCTCGGTGTGCAGGACGGTCGGAGCCACTCCGCGAGGGTATCCCGACGCGTCAGCCGACCCGCGCGGCCAGGAACGCCTCCGGATCGATGAGGTCCGCCTGGCCGACGATGGACCCCAGATCGGCGATGCGCTCGACTCCCGTCAGCACCATCTCCTCCTCGACCGTGCCTTCGGCGTAGCCGTAGTAGCAGGTCGAGGACGTGGGGTTGTGGTCCTGGTCGATGCGGTTGGCCCGTCCCTCGATCTGCCGGATCTCGATGGGCGTCCACCGCGGGTCGTGGATCAGGGTGATGCGGGGTGCGAGGGTCGACGACGTCCCCTCGGGGAGCAGCAACTCGTTGGTGTGCAGGTTGATCGCGCTCGTGGTGGTCGAGACGATCACCGGAGCCGCGCCCGTCTGGAATCGCCGGATCGCGACTTCCTGCTCCGCACTGCTCATGCTGCCGTCGACCACGGCGACCTCGAGTCCGCCGTCGCGGAGGTCGTCGGCCAGCGCGGCGACCGACTCGCGATAGAACATCGACACGAACACCTGATTGCCGGCCTTCACCCAGGCTCGCACCTGATCGGCGGACGCCGGAATCCGTAGATACGAACACTTCTGACGGAACCGGAGCGTCGCCGCGCGCACGCTCGGGTTCTTCTGCAGCACCCGCCGACCACCCGACGTCGTCCACACGGGGAGGCCGACCTCCTTGCGGTAGTCCACCCACGCAGTGTTGTAGAGCCGCTTCTGGGCTGCCGTGAGCTCCTGGCCGAGCGGTTCCCGCGGCGTGGGTGGCGACGGACGCGAGATCGACCACGGCACAGCGCCTTCCGAGAGCCACCGATGCACGGCGTCGATGTCGCGGGCTCGCTGCGCGGCGTCGTCGGGATCCCAGCGCCACGTCGTCAACCCGGTCGACGCCTTTCCGGCCTTGACCGCGAACCCCGACTCCTCCAGGAAATGCGCCCATCGAACGGTGAGGGCGTACCCGAGCGCGCCGTCGTCCCCCACGATGTCGACTCCGCGTGCCCGTTCGATCGCGCGCGCCATGTAGGCGAAGTGGAGTGGCTGATAACCGGGCGTGGCCGACATCCACACGACGGCGCTCGCCGCTTCC
Organism: Rhodococcoides corynebacterioides NBRC 14404; assembly: GCF_001894765.1. GTDB lineage: Bacteria > Actinomycetota > Actinomycetes > Mycobacteriales > Mycobacteriaceae > Rhodococcoides > Rhodococcoides corynebacterioides. Next base: position 148,542 of record NZ_BCWV01000008.1, on the reverse strand, counting down.
TGATAGCGCCAGACGATCTGCGACTGTTGCGATTCGATGTTCATCAGCGCATGCGCTTCGTCCGCGATCACCACGTCGATGTCGAAGCGCAGGTCACCGAGCGCGATGGTCCGCTTGTTCTGCGTCCGTTTGCGTTTGCCCAGATCGGTGTCCGCCGGCACGGACAGCAGCTTCTTGGTCGACTGGTAGGTCACCAGCAGCCACCGCTTGCGCTCGGCGGGGTCGAGATCGGCCTCGCTGTCGGCGATGGTGCGTCGCCAGCCCGGCAGCGCGCCTTTGGGTGCGACCACCAGGACGGTGGCGACGTCGGGCATCCGCCGCACCGCCTCGCACACCGACAGGGTCTTGCCCAGACCCGTGGAATCCATTTGTGCGAAGTACGGGACGCCGCTCTCGATCGCCGTCAGCTGGCGGCGCACCGACTCGAGTTGCGTCTCCCTCGGGGTCATGGAGCGGGCGCCGATGATGACTCCCTCGTCGGAGGACTCATTCGCGTCGTCCTCGAGCCACCGCTGCAGGCTGTACGGCGACGACTCGTACGGCTGCAGGAACTCGGGGAGTTCGGTGCCGTAGTAGGCGAACACTCCCGGCCCGGCCTGCCACCGAGCACCGGCCGCGCCCGCCGCGGAGCGGTCCTCGAACGGCACGTCGAGCACCCACACGCGCTCGCCGGGAGCAGGAGTGCGGAGGTCCGGGTCAGCCGACTTGCGAGTTGCCGTGCGGCGCGGCTTCCGGGCGGGTGCGGTGCGGCGGCTGCCGGCGCGGACGGTGCGGGCGGTGGTGGTGGGTTTGCGAGGAGGCATCGCGAGCAGTCTGACCGATGGAACCGACAATCTGCCCCCCCACCCGGCAGTAGCCTCGTCCGATGCGCCCCCTCCGCTACTCCATCAACGTCTCGATCGACGGGTGTTGCGACCACACGGCCATCCCGGCCGACGAGGAACTGCACCAGGTCGCTGCGGACAACTTTGCGCGCTCGGACGCTCTGCTGTTCGGTCGGGTGATCTACCGGATGATGGAGGAGGCGTTCCGCGGGCCGTCCGACCCCGACGACCCCTTCGCCCGGGCTATCGACGCCGCCCACAAACACGTGGTCTCGTCCACTCTGTCGAGCGTCGACTGGAACGCCGAGCTGGTCCGCGGAGATCTGCGGACAGCGGTGGAGGAATTGAAAGCGCAGCCGGGCACGGGTATTGCGACGGGCGGCGTCACCCTGCCGCGGGCGCTGGCCGAGATGGGCCTCATCGACGAGTACGAGTTCATCGTGCACCAGAGGATCGTGGGCCACGGGCCGTCGGTGTTCGCGGGCATGGCGCAGGCGGTCGACCTCGAGTTGGTCGACCGTCGCGACCTGCGGTCCGGGGCCGTCGTGCTGCAGTACCGCCCGGCCGGGCGATGAGTTTCGCTCCCACATCGGGTCGATACGGCATGACCACCAGCACCCTCGCCGTCGACGGCGCCACCCTCACCTACGACGTCCACGGCGAGCCGTCGTCGGGAACGCCCCTCGTTCTCGTCGCGTCACCGATGGATGCGGCCGGTTTCGGGTCGCTGCAATCCAGGATCACGGACCGCCCCGTCGTCACCTACGACCCGCGCAATGCCGGGCGGAGCCGGCGCGACGAGCCCACCGCGGCCGTGACGCCGGAGCAACATGCGGACGATCTCCACGCGCTGATCGTCGCTCTCGGTGCCGGTCCGGTCGACGTGTTCGCCTCCAGCGGTGGCGCCGTCAACGCCCTCGCGTGCGTCGAGCGTCATCCCGACGCGATGCGCACGCTCGTCGCTCACGAACCACCCGCCGACGGCGCTCTCCCGGACGGGGCCGCCATCTCCGCCGTGTGCGCCGACATCGTGGCCACCTACGACGCGTCCGGAATGGGCTGGGCCATGGCAAAATTCATCGGCATCGCCATGCATCGCGGGGGAGGTCGACGACGTCTACCTCGCGCAGCCCGCACCCGACCCCGCACAGTTCGGGATGCCGACCGACGACACCGGGGACCGCACCGATCCGCTCATGTCCAACCTGCGCGGACTCGGATGCGACTACGCGCCGGACGTCCCACGTCTCGAGCAGGCGTCGACACGCATCGTGCTCGCCGTGGGGGAGGAGTCGGGCGGGCCCGACGACGGCGAATTGGCCGGTCGCGCAGCCCATGCCGTCGCCGCCGCGCTGGGGCAGGACCCCGTTGTCTTCCCCGGAGGCCACAACGGCTTCCTGGGCGGCGAGTACGGCCAGATGGGCAAGCCCGACGAGTTCGCCGCCACTCTGCGCGAGGTGCTCAGCTCAGCTGAATGACGTCGAGCTTCCCCTCGGCATGCGATCCCCGCAGCCGCTTCTTGTCGTACTTGCCCACGCTGGTCTTGGGCACCTCGTCGATGAACGTCCACCGCTCGGGCAGTTGCCAGTGGGCGACGCGCCCGTCGAGGAACTCCCGCAGTTCCTCCGGCGTGACCGACTGGCCGTCCTTCACCACGACGGCGACCAGCGGCCGCTCGTCCCACTTCGGATCCGGCACGCCGATGACGGCGGCCTCCAGCACGGCCGGGTGCTCGACGACGTGGTTCTCGAGCTCGACCGACGAGATCCACTCCCCGCCGGACTTGATGATGTCCTTGGATCGGTCGGTGAGGGTGAGGTAGCCCTCCGGGGAGATGGTGCCGACGTCGCCGGTGCGCAGCCAGCCGTCGTCGAATTTGTCGGAACCGTCCGCGCGGTAATAGCTTCCGGTGATCCACGGACCGCGCACCTCGAGCTCGCCGACCTGCTGACCGTCCCAGGGCAGGACGGTGCCGGCGTCGTCGACCAGCCGTGCCCGCACCCCGGCGACGAAGCGCCCCTGGGTGCAGCGACGGTCGAACTCGTCCTCGGGTGACAGACCGGCGTCGGGACGGCCGGACGTGCCCAGCGGCGACGTCTCCGTCATGCCCCATGCCTGGGAGATCGGCACGCCGTACTTCTCGCGGAACGCGCGAATCAGGCTGGGCGGGCACGCACTTCCACCGACCAGCACCTCGCGCAGGCTCGACAGATCGACGGGGTGCTCCTCGAGATGCACGAGGAGGGCCTGCCAGACGGTCGGCACCGCGGCGGTCGCGGTGGGGCGCAGCGTCGACAGCATCTCGGCCAGCGGCGCGGGTTGGAGGAACCGGTCCGGCATGATGAGCGACGCCCCGACCATCAGCGCGGCGTAGGGCAGGCCCCACGACATCGCGTGGAACATGGGCACGATCGCGAGCACGGAGTCCTGCTGCGACAGTGCCATCGCGTCGGTCATGCACGCCTGCATCGAGTGCAGCCAGATCGACCGGTGCGAGTAGACGACGCCCTTCGGGTCGCCGGTGGTGCCGGAGGTGTAACACATTGCCGCGGCGTCGGTCTCGTCGAGTTCGGGCCAGTCGAACGTCTCGGGGCGGCCGGTCAGCAGGTCGTCGTACCCGTGCACGGTGATGGAGTCCGGCGCGTCCACTGAGCTCGGATCCGCCCCGACCACCACGAGGTGCCGCACCGTCGACATGGTCGGCAGCAACGGGACGAGCAGGGGAAGCAGGCTGCCGTCCGCGATGATCACGTGATCCTCGGCGTGCTCGACGATGTAGGTCAGCTGCTCGGGGAACAGACGGATGTTGAGGGTGTGCAGCACGGCGCCCATCGCGGGCACCGCCATGTACGCCTCCATGTGGGCCGCGTTGTTCCACATGAAGGTGCCGACGCGCTGATCCCCGTCGACACCGAGTGAGCGCAGTCCGTGCGCCAGTTGCGCGGCGCGGCGCCCGAGATCGGCGAACGTCACGGTGGTCGGGCCCGTCTCGGACCAGGTGGTCACCGTCGCCGTCGCATGGATCGACGTTCCGAACCGCACGAGCTGTCCGATCGACAGCGGGGTGTCCTGCATCGTGCTCTTCATGGCGCTCCTCGGGTCGGCGAGTGGTCCCGATCACATAGTGCCTTCTGGCGTCTCCGTCGGTGAGGGAACCGTAGTGAGGAGAGCCAGGAACGCTCGGGAGCTCGCGCTCGGCCTGCGCCCCGGCAGAGTGACGACGGCGATCTCCCGTGACACCGACGGAACGAGGGGCCGATGCACGAGGCCCGCGAACGACATCATCGGCACGACCAGCTCGGGAACTGCCGTGATACCGAGCCCGGCCGCGACCAGGCCGGCAACCGCGCCGACGTTGTGGGCCTGGACCGTCGGACCGAGCGTGACGCCGACGCGCTCGAGCGTGGTCGTCACGTACGTCGAGATGCTGGACTCCGGTCCGAACGCGATGAAGGGTTGCCCGCTCAGGTCCGACCACTCGACCGTGTCCTGCTGGGCAAGCCGGTGATTCGGCGGTACGGCGCAGACGAAGCTGTCGGACCCGATCCGCGTCCGGTCGAGGTCGGTCGCTCCGCCCGCGGCCGCCACGATGGCGAAGTCCACGGCACCGTGGCGCACCGCGTTCAGCACGTCGTCACGGAGGCCGTCTCGGATGTCGACGGCGACATCGGGATACGCCGCGCGGAATCGCACGATGAACGGCGGCAGAAAGGTCGCCGCGATCGACGGTAAACAGGCGACGGTCACCGTCCCGCGCTCACCGGACACGAATCGGCCGATCTCGGCGAGTCCGTCGTCGAATTCGAGCAGGATCCGATGCGCTCGAGCGGCGACCTCGCGCCCGTCGCCGGTGACGCGGACGCTGCGGGTGGTGCGTTCGAACAGACGCGTTCCGAGTCGACGCTCGGCCTCGGCGATGGCCCGACTCAGATTCGGCTGCGAGATCTGCAGCGCGGTGGCTGCCGTCGTGAAGCTCTCGTGGTCGGCCAGGGCCACCACGGCCCTCAGGTGCGTGATGCCGAGATTGATGCCCATGACGCATGAATCTATGCGTGGTTGACGTTGGACGTGCAGAAGTGACTCAGGCAACACTGAGCCGTCCGAATGAAGGAGCGCACATGTTGTCTTTGCTGGGGTTCGGGACGATCCTGGTCATCCTCCTGTTGCTGTTCACGCAGCGCGTCGCGGCGATCATCGCCCTGGCCGGCGTTCCGCTGGTCGCCGCGTTCGTGGCCGGGAACTCGCCGTCCGAGGTCGCGGCGTTCGTGAAGAGCGGACTGGGCGGCGTCGTCGGAGTCGCCACGATGTTCCTCTTCGCCATCGTCTTCTTCGGAATCATGCGCGACGCCGGTCTGTTCGACCCGGTCGTCCGGCGCATCGTCCGCCTCGCGGGCAACGCACCGCCCACCGTGGCCGTCGCGACCACCGGACTTGCCGTCGTCGCCCACCTCGACGGTGCCGGGGCCACGACCTTCCTCATCGCCGTGCCGGCCATGCTGCCGATCTACGACCGCCTCGGTATGAGCCGTCTGGTCCTCGCGACCTGCGTCGGTCTGGGCGCCGGGGTGATGAACGTCGTGCCGTGGGGTGGGCCGACCGCCCGTGCGGCCGCGACGGTCGGTGTCGACGCGAACGAGTTGTGGGTCCCGTTGATCCCCGCCCAGATCGCCGGCGTGGTGTTCGCCCTGGCCGTCGCCTACTACCTGGGTCGACGCGAGCGGACCCGCCTGGCCAAGGTCGCTGACGGCGACGCCTCCGCCGTGGTCGAGGAATCGACCGCGCGAGTCGGCGGGCGCATCGCGGTCGGCTCGGGCGGCCCGGCGCCGGTCCCGCCGTCCGCGGGCAACGGCGACGCTCCCGACGGCACGGAACTCGACACTCCTGCCCCGAACGACGCCCCCGCGAGCGGCGATCCCGACCTGCTGCGGCCGAAGCTCCTCTGGGTCAATGCCGCGCTCGTTCTGGTCACCCTCGGCGCGTTGGTCGCCGCGGTGGCCCCGCCGGAGATGTGCTTCCTCATCGCGTCGATCCTGGCGCTGCTGATCAACTACCGCGGGATGAAGGCGCAGCAGGCCCGAGTCGAGGCCCACTCGGTCGGCGCGATGCTCATGGTCGGAACATTGCTGGCCGCCGGCGTTCTGCTCGGCGTGCTCGACGGCAGCGGCATGATCGAGGCGATGGCGGTGAGCGCCGCCAACGTCGTGCCCGACGGCGTGACGCCTGCTCTGCCGCTGATCGTCGGAGTGCTCGCGGTCCCGATGAGCTTGATCTTCGGACCGGACGCCTACTACTTCGGGGTCCTGCCGGTTCTCATCGAGGTCGGTGACCAGTTCGGTATCAGCGCAACGCATCTGGCGCAGGCCTCGATTCTGGGCGAAGAGACGGTCGGCTTTCCGATCAGTCCGATGACCGGCGCGTTCTACCTTCTGGTGGGCCTGGCGTCCGTCGACATCGGCAAGCACATCCGCCACATGATCGGCTGGGCGTGGCTCGTCAGTATCGGCATGCTCGGCGTCGCCATGCTGACGGGCGTCATCCCGGTGTGGGTCTCGTGAAACGCCACGTGCGCGTGGGCGCAGGAGCCGGATTCGCCGGGGACAGAATCGATCCCGCGGTCACGCTCGCGGAACGTGGGAACCTCGACTACCTGGTCTTCGAATGCCTCGGCGAGCGCACGGTGGCCACCGGTCAGGCCCGGCGTCTCGCCGACCCCACCACGGGATACGACCCGCTGCTCGCCGCCCGTATGGCGTCCGTCCTGGCGCCGACCACCGCGTCGGGATGCACCGTCGTCACCAATTCCGGTGCGGCCAACCCGCTGGCCGCGGCGGAGGTCGTGGCGCAGGTCGCCCGCAGGACGGTCGATCGACCGGTTCGCGTCGCCGCGGTGACCGGCGACGACGTGCTCGACGCGGTGCGTCGTCTGGATCCGGTGCTGTGGGAGACAGGGCGGCCGCTGTCCGAGCACGACGACGCGCTGGTCTCCGCCAACGCGTACATCGGTGCGAATGCCGTGCTTCCGGCCCTCGACGCGGGTGCCCACGTGATCGTCACCGGACGGCTCGCCGACCCGTCGCTCTACCTGGGTCCACTCGTGCACGAGTTCGGGTGGTCGCTCGACGACTGGCATCTGCTCGGTGCCGGAACCGCCGTCGGGCACTTGCTCGAATGCGCCGGGCAGCTCACCGGTGGCTACTTTGCCGACCCCGTCACCAAACCGGTTGCCGGACTGGCCGATCTGGGATTCCCGTTCGCGGACGTCGCGCCCGACGGCACTGCGGTCTTCGGGAAAGCGGACGGCACCGGAGGTGAGCTCACCGTGCGCACGTGCGCCGAGCAGTTGCTCTACGAGGTGGGGAGACCCGCGTCGTATCTCACCCCGGACGTCACCGCGGACTTCACCTCGGTGTCCTTCGACGACCGCGGACCCGATCGCGTCGGCCTCCGCGGGGCGACCGGTCACGCGCGTCCCGACGAACTCAAGGTGACCGTGGGTTTCCGCGGTGGGTGGATGGGGGAGGGGCAGATGTCCTATGCCGGTCCTCGCGCCCTGCTCCGTGCCCAACTGGCCGGAGACATCGTGCGGGAGCGACTCGAACGCGTACACGGATTCGACGGCTCGGGTATCGGCGTCGAATTCATCGGCGCGGGTGCGGCATTCCGCGGGGTCGTCCCGCCGACGGAGGCGCCGGAAGTGCGCGTCCGGGTCACCGCGTCGGCACCGGACAGCGAGACGGCCGCGATCGTTGCGTGGGAGGTGGAGAGCCTGTACACCAACGGCCCGGCCGGCGGAGGGGGTGCGCGCGGTGGCCGCACCGAGGTACTCGCCATTCGCTCCTGCTCCATTCCTCGGACCGCCGTCCGCACCGAGGTGCACACGGTGGACGTGACGACGGAGGTGCACGCGTGAGCAGTCACGTGACCGTGGACGACGTCGCCGACGTCCGCACGGGCGACAAGGGGGACACGGCCATCGTCGCCGTGTTCCCTCGACGCCCCGAGGTGTACGACGCCGTCCTGGCGGCGATGTCGGAGGACGCCGTGGCGTCGTTCCTCGGTGCGGGGGTCACCGGACCGGTGCGTCGCACGCCGATGCCGGGGGTTCAGGGCATCGTGTTCGAGGTGCCGGGCCTCCTCGGCGGCGGCGTCACGGGCAGTCCGGTCCTCGACGGACACGGGAAGTGCCTGAGCTACCTGATCGCGACCATGCCGCTGCCGGGGCTCCGTCACCCCTTGTAGTAGACCACCTGGTGCCCGGTGGCGAGCAGATCGCCGCCCGCCGACCACAGCTCGGCCGACTGGTCGAAGTAACCGCGGTGGAAGCGACGTGCGTGTGCCGTGGCGAGGACGTGGTCCTCGCCGTGGGCGGCCAGATCCTCCGCCGTCGCGAAATAGTGGAGCGTGAGCGAGATGGTGCCTGCCGGCAGGTACTGCCCGCGGCGCTGGAAGATCCGCGGGTAGAAGATGTCGGTCATCGAGGTGAGGGCGACGTGGTCCAGGGGACGCGGCGGGGAGTCGCGCACCCAGAGCGTGGCCACGGAATCGGGTGACTCGGCCTCCGCCAGAGCGCCTGCGTGGAAGCGCATCTCGTAGTTCTGCGCCCACGCGATGAAGTCCGGCATGCCCGCGCGCTCGACCTCCTCGGGTGCGGGAACGGCGGGCGGGGCGGACTCGATGTCGTCCCACGTCTCCCGGCGGGTGCCGAACACCGCGGTGGCGGTGGTGGCGACCGTGCCGTCCTGCGAAAGCTCGAGGTACCAGTGCTGATTGCTGCGGTTGGTGCGCACCGCCCGCGCCTGGATGTCGAAGGGGCCCTCTGCCACCGGCCCGGCGAAGTTGACGGTCAGACTCACCGGATCGCCCAGCCGGTCGGGGTGCAGCTCGATCGCCCGCACCAGGATCGCCGCGGTGACTCCGCCGAAGGGCCCCACCATGTTGTTGTACTGCGCGGTGGTCCGTCCCCGGAAGCGTCCGTTACCGAGCGGTTCGAGCTCGAGGGCGTCGTCGAACGGGTGCGTGCTCATCGGTCTCCCGGGGTCGGTCGGACTGGCCGACCCATTCCACCACCCGGCTGATCGGCGCGGCCGGAGGGTCCTGTGGCGAGCGAGGTGTGCGCTTCGCCGGCTCCGGCGGCGGGATCCCGCGCGCGAGGCCGCCGAGGCGCACGCCCTGCTCAGCCGACGCGGTCGAGCACCCGCCGCGCTCGCTTCGCCACGGCCTCGTCGATCAGATACCCGTCCGCATCGACCCCGGCGCCGTCGCTCTCCAGCGCCGCGAGGATTTCGCGCGCGGTCCGCACGTCGTCGTCGGTCGGCGACCAGACGTCCCGCGCTGCCGTGACCTGGGCCGGGTGGATGCATGCCCGCCCCACGAATCCGAGCCGCCCGAGGTGCCGACAATCCGCGGTGAACGCCTCGACGTCCCGGAAGTTGCGGGATACCGCGGCCGGCGGAGCCTGCACCCCGGCCGCCGCACTGGCCGCGACCACCTGCGACCGGGCGAAGAGCAGAGCGCTGTCGTCGGTCTCGGCGTCGACGCCCAGGTCGACGGCCAGATCGACCTCGCCGATCTGCAGAAAGCGCACCCGCGGAGCCCGAGCGATCGACAGCGCCTCGAACACCCCGCCGCCCGTTTCGATCATGGGGGACACCACGGCCTGCGGGCACACCTCGGCGAGCAGGGTATCCACCGCGGCCACCTCGTCGGCCGATCCGACCTTGGGCAGCCAGAACCCGGTGAGCGTCGGGTGGGCGACCGCACGGATGTCGTCCTCCTGCAGCGTTCCCGGATTGACCCGGACCCAGATCTCCACGTCACCGGGTTCGACCGCGGCGACCCAGTCGGCCACCGTTCGACGGGCGGAGTCCTTGTCCTGCAACGCCACCGCATCCTCGAGATCGAGGACGACGGCGTCGGCACCGGAGGCAAGAGCCTTGTCGAACCGCTCCGGCTTGGTGCCGGGAACGTAGAGGTAGGTGAGGGCGCCGCTCACCCGATCACACTCGATCCTGCGACGAGGGACTTGGCGATGACCGTGCGCATGATGTCGTTCGTGCCCTCGCCGATGGCCATGAGCGGCGCGTCGCGGTAGAGGCGCTCGACCACGAACTCGGTCGAGTAGCCGTAGCCGCCGTGGATGCGCATGGCTTCGAGGCTCGCCGTGATGGCGGCCTCCGACGCGAAGTACTTGGCCATGCCCGCCTCCATGTCGACGCGCTTGCCCGAGTCCGCCTGCGACGCCGCCCAGTACGTCATGAGGCGGGCGGCCTGCAGCTGCGTCGCGATGTCGGCGATCTTGAGCTGGATGGCCTGGAAGTCGGCGATCGGCTGGCCGAACGCGGTGCGCTCCTTCGCGTACTGGAGCGCGGCGTCGTACGCGGCCTGGGCGATGCCGACGCTGCGGCCAGCGATGTTGAGCCGGCCGATCTCGAGGCCCGAGAGTGCCTGCTGTAGACCGCGTCCTTCGACCCCGCCGAGCAGCGCGTCGACCGGCACGCGGACGTTCTCGAGGGTGATCTCGCAGGACTCGGTGCCCTTGTAGCCGAGCTTGCCCATGTCCCGCTGCACTTCGAACCCCTCGCTGGAGGTGTCGATCAGCAGCAGGCTCATGCCCTTGTGCGGCGGGGTGGCCGTGGTGTCGGTCTTCACGAGCACCGGCAGCACGTTCGCATGGCGTGCGTTGGTGATCCACGTCTTGGCGCCGTTGACGACGTAGTGGTCGCCGTCGCGCTTGGCGGTGGTCTTGATGCCCTGCAGATCGGTGCCGGCACCCGGCTCGGTGAGGCCGACGCCCGTGCGCCACTCACCAGCGGACAGCTTGGGCAGCAATGACTGCTTCTGCTCCTCGGTGCCGTGCTTGGCGATCATCCAGCACGAGAGGTTGTGGCTGCCCACGATGCCGGCGATGCCCATCCACCCGCGGGCGAGTTCCTCGTAGACAAGGGTGAACGAGACCTTGTCGAGGTCGATGCCGCCGTACTCCTCCGGCGTGGTGATGCCGAAGAGGCCCATCGCCTTCATGTGGTCGACGATCTCGGTGGGGTAGCGGCCGGAGCGCTCCCACTCGCTCGCGACGGGGACGATCTCCTTGTCCACGAAGGTGCGGAGAGCCTTGCGGAACGCGGTCTGCTGTTCGTCGAACGTGAAGTCCATGGTGAGTCCTTTGACTGTCTCAGGAGGAGGAGGCGAGGGCGGCGGCGAGGTCGAGCACGGCCGTGAGGTCCGATTCGCCGGCGAGGCCGAGGAGCCGGGCGGACAGTTCCTTCGCCCGGGGCTGGTGGCCGCAGTTTGCCAGGAACTTGTCGGTGAGGTCGTCGTCGGACAGCGGAAGCGCTGCGCTGCCCCGACTTCCGTCGACGGCGCCGGTGAGCACACGGCCGTCCGTGAGCGTGACGACGGCGCGGCCCGGCGCGGCAGCGGCAGGGCCGTCGGTGACCAGTTCGACCGAGCGGACCCGGCGAGCGGTCGCGAGCACGTCGGGGCGGGCGATGGACTCGTCGGTGTACGTGGCGACGTCGACGACGCCGTCGTGCAGCAGCGCAGCGACACTCCACGGCAGATCGAATTTGCCGTCGTAGGTGCTCCGCGGAGCCGCGACACCGGCGTTGGGGCCGCAGACGATGGGCAGCGAGTCCGAATGCACGGCCACCTCGACGTCGGCGATGTCGGACGCGGTGACGTCGTGACCGGCCACGGCGGCGGACACCGCGTCGAGAGCGACGTGCATCAACTGGCAGCTCGGGTACGGCTTGATGCCGATACGCGTTGCTTCCCAGCGGGTTCCGAGACCGTCGGTGAGCGCGGTGAAGTCGGCGGGCCGCGACGTCAGTGCGGCGTAGAGGCCGCGGCGTCCTTCGAGCACGGACGACGGTCCGGTGGCGCCGGCCGCGGCGAGGCGTGCGGCGAGGACGCCGTTCAGGCTCGCCGAGCCGGGGTGCAGAGCCTTGGTGTCGGCGTCGGTGTCGAGGAACTCGAGCAGGCCGGCGCCGGACGACCCGGCGATACCGAGTGCGTGAACCAGGGTCGCCGACGGGAGCCGGGACAGCCGGCCCGCGACGAGCGCCGCGACCAGGGGACCGACGGCGCCCGTCGCGTGCACACCGCCGGAATGGAATCCGTGCGGGCTGACGGCGCCGAGACGGCAGGCGGTCTCGAGACCGATGGCCCCGGCGAGCAGGACGTCGGCACCGGACGCGGCGCGCTCCTGGCCGACCGCGATGGCGGCGGGGAGGGTGACGGCGGTGGCGTGGACCAGCGCTCCGGCGTGCGTGTCGTCGAAGTCCAGCGCGTGCACCATCACGCCGGTGGCGAAGGCGGCGGCCGGAGCCGACAGTGCCTGCGTCCCGGTCAGCGGCCGGGCCTCGGGGGGGCCGCCGAGCGCGGTGGCCACCGTCCACGCGGGCCGGCCGTAGCCGAGACGAGCTGCGGCAATGGCGTTCCCGACGCCGTCCATGAGGTGCCGCGCGGTCGCGTGGCGGACGTCGTGCGACAGGTCGGGTAGACCCAGGTCGGCCGCCCACTCGGCGAGCACGGTCGAGGTCATACGGTGGCCTCGACGGGTCCGAAGGCACCGCCCGACGAGAGGTCTGCCACTCGGTCCGCGTCGTATCCCAGCTCCTTCACGACGTCGGCGAAGTCCTCGTTGCGACGCGGGGCGCGCCGGTACGTCGGACGCTCGGGACCGAAGTTGACCGGCGAGGCGACCTGCTTCACCGTGTCGTACACCGGATGCTCGGTCTCGACGACGAGATTGCGTGCGATCGTGTGGGGTTCGGTGAGGGCGTGCGCGACGTCGTTGATCGGTCCCGAGGGCACTCCGGCCGGGCCCAGGAGGGACAACCAGTGCGCCACGGTGTTCGTGGCGAAGGTGTCCTCGAGCATCGGCAGCAGGACGTCCTTGTTCTGTCCGCGCAGAGCGAAGCTGGTGAAGCGGGGATCCTGGCCGAGTTCCGGGCGGCCGATGGCGACCACCAGGCGCTCCCAGAACTTCTCCTTCGCGCAGCCGACGATCAGCCAGCCGTCGCTCGCCTCGAACGCCTGGAACGGGACCAGCGACGGGTGGGCGGAGTTCTTGGTCCGCACGGGCTCGAAGCCCGCGTTCAGGTGCCACGTGGCGGGGTAGGTGAGCAGACTCATCGCGGTGTCGTAGAGCGAGACGTCGCAGTCGCCGCCGATGCCGTCGCGACGCGCGGCGTGCAGGCCGGACAGCAGACTGATCGCGGCGACGAATCCGCCGGAGTAATCCACCAGCGACAGACCGGATTTCGTGGGCGGACCGTCCGGATCACCGGTGACGGACATCCAGCCGGCGAGGCCCTGCAGGATGTAGTCGTAGCCGGGTTCCTTGGCCCGCGGGCCGGTCATGCCGAAGCCGGTGAGGCTGCAGCACACGATGGCGGGGTTGAGGTGCTTGAGATCGTCGTAGGTGATGCCGATCTTGGCCGGGACGTCGCCGCGCAGGTTGGAGTACACCGCGTCGGCGCCGCGCACCAGGTCCTCGAACACGCTGCGCCCGGCCGGAGTCGACAGGTCGAGCGAGAGGCTGCGCTTGTTGCGGTTGAAGGACTCGAAGAACAGCGAGTCCTCGCCCTCGTTGAACGGGGGGACGTAGCGGCCGACGTCGCCGCCGGCGTTCGGGTCCTCGATCTTGATGACGTCGGCCCCGAGGTCGGCGAGATGGAGGCTGCCGAACGGGCCGGCGCCGTACTGCTCGAGCGAGATGATGCGGACGTCCTCGAGTGGCTTCATGCGGTGGCACCCTTCTCCTCGGGCAGCTGCAGCGGCCCGTTCTGTGCTTCGGGGAAATAGTTCTGGCCGATGCCGCTCTCGCGCGTGGCGACCATGACCGATCGCTTCCACGAAATGACCTCGACGCCATCCTGATTGAGGCCGCGGGTGATCATCGAGACGATGCCGGCGTAGGGGCGCGACTCGGACTTGCGGAGGCCGGTGCAGATGCTCTCGGCGTAGATGGTGTCGCCCTCGTAGACCGGGTGCGACATCCTGATGTCGGTGAACGCAAGGTTCGAGATGGCGTTCTGGCTCATGTCGAGCACCGAGATGCCGAGCACCACGGCCACGGTGAATCCCGAGTTCACGATCACGCGGCCCTCGGTGATGGGGTTCTGCGCGGCGAGGTGCGCGTTGAAGTGGTTCTGATTGGTGTTCATCGACAGCAACGTGATCCACGTGTTGTCGGTCTCGGTGATCGTGCGGCCCAGGGGGTGCTGGTACACGTCCCCCACCACGTAATCCTCGAAGAAGCGCCCAAGAACGGCCGGGTGGGTTGCCACGGAATCTCCTCGTGTCGGGTCGGCGAAGCCAGTGCGTCGACCATAAACATCAGATGATTACGGCGTCAAGAGGGCAATTCCGCACGATGTGGCGAGGTGGAGTAGCGCTCGTCGAACCAAAAAGCAGATCTTTTGCGGGTTACGAGGTGCGCAACGTGTCCATCTGCCGGTAGGAGCCGCCCAGGTGGTCGAGGTGTCGTCGCATCTCGTTCATCGCGGTCATCGAATCGCCGGCCTCGACCACCTCGAGAATGGCGCGGTGGTCGTGGTCGACGCATTCCCAGAATCCCTCGGGCGCATGGTCGCGACCGAAACGCTTGGACAGCACCCGGAAGACGGGGGCGGTGATGAGCTCGAGCAGCGGGTTGCGGCTCGCGCGCAGCAGCACGAGGTGGAACTCCTGGTTCTTGGCGAAGGTGTCGGGTCCCTGCGTCTCGGTGGGGTCGAAGATGGTGTCCCGCAGCTGCGCCAGGTCCTCCTCGGTGCGCCGGAACGCGGCCAGCCCTGCGGCCGGCACCTCCATGAGGTTGCGCACCTCCATCAGCTGATCGACCGTCACGGTCTCCGCCGCCGTCATCAGCGCGACGCCCGTCTCCAGATGTTCGCTGATGTGCCCGACGCTGGGGGTCGCCACGAAGCTGCCGCCGGTCACCCCGCGGGTGGTGTGGATGAGGTTCTGACTCGCCAGCGACCGCAGGGCCTCCCGGATGGTGCTGCGTCCGACGCCGAACTCCGCCGTCAGTTCCGCGTCGCCGGGCAGGCGCTCGCCGGGCTGGAGGTCGCCGGAGAGGATGCGCTCACGCAGCCGCGCGGCGAGCACCGCGTAGGCGGGGCCGGACTTGGTCGGGGTGTCGGTCACGTCGAGCGGGCCTTCCGTCAGGGGGTTCGCCGGGGCGAGACCGCCCGAGCGTAGCGCGCGGACGGGGTCCGCGGCGGGGGATGAGCGTGTCCCGCGGAAACGGGTAAAGATCGGCTCTTTCGGAGTAACAGGTCGGAGATGGGCCGATCTCAGGGGTGGATCGAGGCTTCACACGCCCGAAACATCTGAGGTATTGCTTTCGAAACAGAGGTGGAGCACTATGACTCGTGTCACCCGATCGGGGTGGCCACGATCACCTCCGAGTCGTCGACGTCGAGCCCGCGCACGGGCTCGGTCGCGATCTCGGATCTTCGGCACCGGCCTCGCACGGCCCGACCTTCCGCTCCGCACGCGAGCGCCGACAGCAGAAACGGATGGCACATGAAACGAATCGGAGTCGACGTCGGTGGCACGTTCACCGACCTGGTGCTGTGGGACGACGACGGCACGGTGGTGGTCCACAAGACGCCGTCGACCAACCACGATCCCTCGATCGGCACCATGGACGGCATCGCCGTCCTGGCCGAGCGCGCCGGGATCGACCCGTCCGAGATCGACATGTTCTTCCACGGCACCACCGTGGCCACCAACATCGTCCTCGAGCACAACGGGTGCGACGTCGGGATGATCACCACGGAGGGGTTCCGCGACCTCCTGCACATCGCCCGCAAGAAGCGCCCGCTGAACTACTCGAACTACCAGGACCTGCCCTGGCAGAAGTGGCAGCTGGTCCCGCGCCGCAACCGGCGCGTGGTGCCCGAGCGCATCGACGCCGCCGGCAACGTCCTCACCCCGCTGGACGAGAACGCGGTGCGCGAGCAGGTTCGACTGCTGCGCGAGCGCGGCGTGCAGGCCATCGCCGTGGCGTTCCTGCACTCCTACCGCAACCCCACGCACGAGCAGCGGGTCAAGGCCATCATCGCCGAGGAGTTCCCCGGCGTGTTCGTCTCCCTCTCGAGCGAGGTCGCGCCGCAATACCGTGAGTACGAACGCTTCTCGACGGCGGCGCTCAACGCGTTCATCGGACCGAAGACGAGCCAGTACATCGAGAACCTCGCCCGGAAGGCGCGCGACGCGCAGGTCGGCGAGGACGTCCACCTCATGACGTCGGCCGGTGGCCTCGTCACCTCCCGCAGCGCCACCGAGATCCCCGTCTCGCTGCTCACCAGCGGCGTGATCGCCGGACTGCTCGGCGGCTGCGCGATCGGCAAGGCGTCGGGCTTCCCCAGCGTCATCACGCTCGACGTGGGCGGCACGTCCGCCGACGTCGGCGTCGCGCCGGACGGTGCGCTGCGCATGAAGCACCTGCTGGACACCAGGATCGGCGACTATCACGCCATGGTGCCCATGGCCGAGGTCGACACCATCGGCGCGGGCGGCGGCTCCATCGCCGTCGTCGACGACGGCGGCATGTTCCGCGTCGGACCGCGCAGCGCCGGCGCCGTCCCCGGCCCCGCCTGCTACGGCCGCGGCGGCACCGAGCCGACGTCGACCGACGCGATGGTCATGATGGGCTGGCTGCGCGAGAACAGCTTCCTGTCCGGAACCATGGAGGTGCAGCCGGAGCTCGCGCGCACCGCGATCCAGACGCACATCGCGGACAAGCTGAACACCTCGATCGACGAGGCCGCCATGGGCATCTTCAAGATCCTGGCGCACTCGATGACCGAGGCCATCAGCCTGCACTCGGTGCGCAAGGGCTACGACCCGCGCGATTTCTCCCTCATCGCCGAGGGCGGCGCCGGACCGCTGTTCGCGTGGCAGATCGCCGACCAGCTCGGCATCCCGCGCGTCATCGTCCCCGGACACCCCGGCATCACCTCGGCGGTCGGCCTGCTGACCACCGACATCCGGTACGAGGAGCCCACCACCGTGTGGACGTCGTCGGCCGACCCGAACATCGAGCTTCTCCGCGAGCAGATCGACCGTCTGTCCAAGCAGGCCGTCGCGCAGCTCGAAGCGGACGGCATCGCACCGGAGAACATCTCGCTCGAGCGCAGTGTCGACTGCCGGTACGTCGGACAGGGCTACGAGCTCCGCGTCCAGGCGCCGGACGGCGAGATCGACGACGTCTGGGTCAAGACGACGGCGGAGGCGTTCCACGAGGCCCACGGGCGCACCTACTCCCAGCGGTTCGACGACAAGTCGGTCCAGTTGGTCAACGTGCGCGTCACCGGCGTCGGCGCCGTCCCCCACGTGCAGATCGCCGAGATCGAGCGCGGTACCGCGGACGCGTCGGGTGCGATCAAGACGACGGCTCGCGCGCTGTTCTGGAAGGACGAGACCGCGGCACCCGAGTGGGTCGACACCCCGGTCTACGAGCGGTCACAGCTGTTGGCGGGCAACGAGATCACCGGACCTGCCATCGTCGAGCAGTTCGACTCCACCACCATCATCGGCATGAACCAGCACGCCACCGTCGACGCCGTCGGTCACATCATCATCGAGAGGAAGTCCGCATGAGCAAGGCGCTGATGCCCACGACGGGAGTCTCGCTCGCCGGCGAGGCCACCCGCACGTGGAACGACGTGGACGTCGACCCCATCACCCTGCGGGTGATCGGCGGGGCCCTGCAGTCCATGGCCAAAGAGATGGCGCAGGTCCTCTACCGCATGGCGTACTCGAGCCTCATCCGTGAGTCCGAGGACCTCGGCGCCGGCATCTTCGACGTCAACGGCCGCGAGCTGTGCGAGTCGGATTCCACTCCGATGCACTGTGGTTCGATCCCCGCCTACATCCGCGGCGTGAACCGGCGATTGGCCGGCACGTACAAGCCGGGCGACGTGATCCTGCACAACCACCCGTATCACGGTGCGGCGCACTCGCCGGACTACGGCGTCATCATTCCGATCTTCTGGCAGGGCGAGCACATCGGATTCGCCGGGTGCACCGGTCACGTCTCCGACGTCGGCGGCAACTTCCCGGGGCTCTGCATGGACGTCGTCGACGTCTGGGCCGAGGGCAAGCTCATGGACTCGATGAAGATCTACGAGGCCGGCGTCCGCAACGACTACCTGATCCAGCACATCCTGGACAACGTGCGCACCCCGGAGCAGAATCGCGGCGACCTCGAGGCCCTCATCGCCTGCTCGCGCATCGGCGAGAAGCGATTCACCGAACTGCTGGAGAAGTACGGCCTCGACACGGTCATGAGTGCCGGCGAGCGGTGGATGGACTACTCCGAGACCAAGCTGCGCAACAAGATTCGGGAAATTCCGGACGGCAGCTACGAGGCGCCCCTGGGCTACCTCGACGACGACGGCAAGAACCGCGACGAGCCGCTGAAGGTCGCCGTGCGGGTGCAGGTGGACGGCGAGGACATCCTCATCGACCTCACCGGCTCCAACAGCCAGGTGCCGACGGCGTTCAACGTGCCGTTCGAGGGATCCGTTCTCCCCGTAGCGGTCTCGGCGATCCGCACGATCCTGCTCGACGAGGACGTCACCGAGGACTTCGTGCCCCAGAACGACGGCTGCTTCCGCCCCGTGAAGGCGTACGCACCGGAGGGCACGATCTTCAATCCGGACTTCCCGGCGTCGTGCTTCGCGCGCTTCTCCCAGGTCAACCGCGTCTTCGACTCGATCAACCTGGCGCTGGCGCCGGTCCTGCCGGACCATGCCATCGCCGGTTCGTCCGCCGCGCTGTGTGCCATCGCCTACTCCGGCATCGCGCCCGACGGCGAGTCGTACTGGGTGTACATCGAGATCAACGAGGGCTCCTACGGCGGCCGTAACGGGAAGGATGGCATGGACGCCGTCGACGCCCTCATGGCCAACACCCGCAACAACCCCATCGAGGAGCTCGAGCTCAACCACGCGATGCGGGCGCTGCGCTACGAACTGCGCGACGAGGCGCCGGCTCCCGGCAAGTGGCGCGGCGGTATCGGCAGCGTGCGCAAGTGGCTGATGGAGACGGACACCTTCCTCGGCTCCGAGGCGGACAACCGGTCCGACGCCCCCGCCGGTGCACTCGGCGGCCACGACGGCGTCTCCGGATCCTTCACCCGCAATGCTGGAACGGATCGCGAGGAGGTGCTGTACTCCAAGGTCACCCAGGAGACCATCAAGTCCGGCGACACCCTCGAGATCAAGCTGCCGTCCGGCGGCGGATTCGGAAATCCGTTCGAGCGGGACCCCTTCCAGGTCCTGAGCGACGTGTGGGACGAGTACATCACCGCCGAGGACGCACGTCGGGACTACGGCGTGGCCGTCGACGTCGACTCGTGGACCATCGACGAGAAGGCCACCGCCGACCTCCGCGCGAGCGCGGCCTGATGGTGAACGGGGGACGGGCCGCCTCCCGCGGCCCGTCCTCGCAGCGGATCGACGAGCAGGTGAACAGCGTCGTCACGTGGATCGACGACGCCGGGTCCGGAGACGGCCCGCTGGCCGGTGTCCGGGTCGGCGTCAAGGACAACATCGACGTCGCCGGCGTCCGATCGACCTGCGCGTCCCGGTTCTTCGCCGACCGCGTGGCCGACGCCGACGCCGAGGTGGTGCGCCGACTGCGCGCGGCGGGCGCCGCCGTCGTCGCCACCCTGAACATGGCGGAATTCGCCGTGGGCGTCACCTCGCAGAACTCCGCCGCCGGCGGTCCGCGTAATCCGTGGGACACCACGCGCGTACCGGCGGGATCGAGCGGCGGGTCAGGCGCGGCCGTGGCGGCCGGCATCGTGGACCTCGCGCTCGGCACCGACACCGGCGGGTCCGTCCGCCTGCCCGCCTCGGCCTGCGGGGTCACCGGCCTCCGCCCGAGCCGCGGAGAGATCAGCAACGACGGTGTGTTTCCCGTCAGCCCGGACTTCGACACCGTGGGGCCGATGGCCCGGACGGTGCGCGAGGTCGCGGACGCGTTCGCGGCGCTGGCCTGTCCGCCTCTCGCGCGGACGGTCCGACGCATCGGTGTGCCCGACGTGTTCATCACCGCCGACGTCGATCCCGCTGTGGCCGAGGCCGTCTCGACGGCCGTCGACGACCTGGCGATGCTCGGATACGAGATCGTGCCCATCGAGGTGCCGGGGGCGGCCTCGGCGCAGGACGTCGTCTACACGGCCATCTATCACGACGCCGCGCGGATCCACCGCGAGCGGTTGGACACCCGCCCCGACCTCTTCCAACCGGCCACCCTGGAGCGAATCTCGCTGGGCCTCGGAATCTCCGAGGCCGATCGGCGCGACGCGGCCGACGCGCGTCGTCGATTCTGCGACGGGCTCGCCCCGCTGTTCGACGCCGTCGACGTGGTGCTCACCCCCACGATGCCCGTCGACGTGCCACCGATCGACGGTGGCGACGACGTCCTGGCGCAGTCGCGTCGGATGGGGCAGTTCACCTATCCCTGGTCGCTGCACGACGGGCCGACCCTCGCTGTGCCCGTGGGCTTTCACCGCGTCTCGGGGATGCCGGTCGGCATGCAACTGACCGCCCCGGTCGGGCACGAGGGGGCGCTCTTCGGCGTGGGTGAGCGGTATCAGGCCGTGACGCGGTGGCACACCGTGCGGCCGGAGGTGTGCGTTCCGGACTAGGTCTGGTCGGCTATCGCGCGCAGGTGGTCGTCGATGGCCGCCATGCCCTCCGGCGGCAGGCCCAGTCGGTCGCCGTGGTGGTGTGCGGCCCGCGCGAAGATCGGCACCAGCGGTGCGTACTTGGCGGCCAGCTTGGAGCGCTTGGCGTCGTCGGTCAGGTACTTCAGGCTGCCGGCGTTGTCGACGAAGTCGGCCAGCTTGACCAGGAACACCCGCGGATCGGCGATCGCGGCGGTGACGTGCTCGGCGTACTGCTCGGCCTTGTCGCGCGCGGGATCGCGTGGGGGATTGGTGACGGCAGCGACGAGATCGGCGACGTCCGTGCCGAAGTGGCGTCGCAGCGCGTCGAGGGCGTCGGAGCCGCCGAGCAGGGTCACCACCCGATCCGGCTGATCCTCCACGACATCGTGCAGCGCCGTGGCGACGAGCACCGCCGCGTCGGTGCAGCCGTACCGCAGGAGCCGCAGCGTGTTGCGCGACGGATGCGTGATGTAGGGGTCCGCGACCTGGTCGCCCCGCTGGGTGCGCCGTTGCTCGAGGTGGGCGTACGAGGCCACCGCCAGAGCGTGGTCGAGGTCCGTTCGGTCGATGCCCCGCGCGTCGGCCTCGACATCGATGGCGTGCACGAGCAGGGAGGGGTCCATGTCCTTCAGCGCGGTCGCTCGCAGCGCCGCCAGGAGAAGGTGGTGCGTGGAAGTCGGGGCGTCGGGTGTCGGAGTGGTCATGCGTCCTCTCGGTCGGTAGCGGGAAGTGCGTCGGGGAAGGAGTAGTCGCAGCCCAGGGCGTCCAGGGCGTCGAGACCGCCGTGGTCTCGGAACCAGGCCGTGCACGCACTGGCGGCGAGGTGGAGGTCGGTGGTGAAGAGGTAGCCGTCCGTGCAGTCGTCGAAATGACCGTCGTGGTGCCACAGGTCGAGTTCCAGACCGTCGGCGGAGTGGTCGCCGAGCCGGAGGCGGCGCAGCACGGTGCGGGAACGCCGCACCATGACCACGCCGTCGTCGAGCACGTGCAGCTGGGCGTTGATCACCTCGTCGTCCGGGTCGAGAAGGTCGACCAGATCGATGGCGTCCTCGTCCTCGTCCACGTCCGCATCGTCCCGCACCGGGGCGACGTAGTCACCCGGCCCGAGGTCGACGATCAACCCGGACCCGTTGCCCACCAGAGTTTCCACGAGCCAGTTGGTCATCCCGTCCCATCGGTCGACGGGAAACTCCGTGCCCTGGGGCGTCGCGAAGGACGTGAGCAGAGCATTGCCGGGGAGCGTTGCAGTCCAGGCCTCGATGCGGTCCCCGTCGCCGAGGAGGTTGACCAGTCCGGCCTCGTCGATCCACACCAGGTCGCGGGTGAGCTCCGCGGTGTGTTCCTGACCGTCCGACTGCCGCGACGCGACGGTCCACCCGTGCAGGTTCGCCGAGCCGTCCGGAACGACCACCATCCGCCCGTTCTCCCCGCCGAGCGCGAACTGCCAGTCCGGAACGCGGGGTGGGTGGTAGCGGGCGCGGTCCTCCAGCTCGAGGTGGTAGGTCTGCGAGTCGACGACGCGGACGCGGTTGATCTGCCAGTCGTTGCTGATCGCGTGGAGCGCCTTCGCGCCCATGCCCCCGGTGATCTCGAAACTGCGGCCCCGCGAATGCGTCACCAGGTGATGCCGACCCTCGGGCGCCGGGGTGCAGTGGGAGGGGCCGAGGTACCGGAAGTTCGTCAGAGCTTCTGCGAGATCGACCGGCCGCTCCGGAGCTCCGGCCTCCAGCTCGACGGTCAGGACGGTGACGTTCTCGCTCGGGACGTGGGTCCGTCCGACCTCGTTCGGCATCGTCGGAAAGATCGGCTCCTCCGCCCACAGGTCCGATCGACAGATCTCCGCACCGAACACGTCGAACTCGGCCTCGATGACGCGGAGAACGCCCAATGCGTCGTCTCCGGCCGCGAACCAGCCGGTGTGCGGCAGTTCGTAGACCACCCGGGCGCACCCGGTGGCGGACTGGTCGAAGTCCGCCCCGGGGCGGCCGGTCAGCTCGAGGAGACGGCTCTGCTGGTGTAGTTCGAGGTCGTACAGATCGGTGCCGATCTCGATGGCGACCGTGAAACCGGGGTCGCCGGCCGGTCGACCGTGGAGGCCGAAGGGGGAGTGAGACATGGGGTGCTCCTGGGGTGATTCCCGACGAGCGGGACCGTCCACCGCTCACCCCTTGTCTACAGGAGGGGTCCGACAGACATCAGATTCCGCGCAGGGGTTGGTGATCGGCGCACATCGAGTAGCGCTCCTCCCAGGGAAACGCCCCGTACGCGTCCGGCCACACCACCTGCAGCGCGGTGAACCGTGGGTAGAGCGCCCGCGTGACCACCATGTCGGATCGGTCCATCACCTCGACGAACGACAGTGCGGGAATGCCGCCCACCGCGCCGTGGATCGTGATCGACGGCGCCACGAGGGCGGGATCGTCGAGCATCGTGTCACGCAGCTCGTCGAAGACCTCGTACGCGAGTCGAGCGGGAAGCCCGTGACACAGCAACTCGGGTAGTCCGGCGCTGGTGAGACCGCTGGTGTAGGCGAAGTCGCCGCCTCCGTGGACCGCGGTGACGTGCCAGCCGCGGGTCCTGATGCTCTTTCTCACCGTGCCGAGATCGATCGGTCCGTCGCACATGTGGTCCCCCTTGTATCGATGTGGACCGCGAAGTTAACGCCGGGCCGTGACACGGTGTGCGATCCGCTGCTGTTCCAGCGATCCGCGCCCCCTGTAGCTCACGCGGAGTGCTGGACCGCGCGCGGATCGGGCCGCTGTGGACAACCCGGATGCCTGTGGACGGGCGCCACGGGCGGCGCCCGAGATGAGAGACGCTGGCCCCGTGGACATCACGGGGCGGACCTTCCTGACGCGTGCGCAGCTCGCCGCGGCGGGGGTCGGGGACCAGGAAATCAGGACCGCACGGCGGCAGGGCTCGCTGGTGTGCGTCGGGCGCGGTGTCTACAGCGATGCCGCTGTCTATACGGACGCCGGCGAGAGGGGCCGGCACTTCCTTGCGGTTCGCGGGGCCGTCGCCGCTCGGACGAACCCCGTCGTCAGTCACGCCTCTGCGGCGGTCCTGCACGATCTGCGGATGTGGAACCCCGATCTGTCGCGGGTCCACCTCAGCGTCGACGCCGCGCGAGGCGGTCGGCGGACGGCCCGCGTGCACACGCACACCAACAGGTTGGCCGACTGTGTGACGCAGGTTCGCGGTCTGACCGCCACCACCGTGGCCAAGACGGCGGTGGACCTGGCGCGGGAGCTGCCGTTCGAGGCCGGGGTGTGCGTGGTGGATTCGGCACTCGCGGTGGCGTCGCGGGCGGACGTCGATGCCGCGCTGGACGCGTGCACCGGGATGAGCGGATGCAGCGCTGCCCGTCGAATCGTGGCCTTCGCCGATGGGCGCAGCGAGAGCATCGGGGAATCGCGGACGCGGGTGTACCTGCAGCGCTTCGGGTTTCCGCCGTTCGAGCTGCAGGTGACCTTGCGTCACGGTGTGTTCGTGTGTCGCCCCGACTTCCTGCTCGACGGAGTGATCGTCGAGTTCGACGGGCGGGTGAAGTACACCTCGGAGCAGGTGCTGTTCGAGGAGAAGAAGCGGCACGACGAACTGATGTCACTCGGGTGGACCGTCGCGCGGTTGACGTGGGCGGACCTCGCTTCGGACGCGGGTGCCGTGAAGGTCCGGCGAGCGATGGCGCTGGCGAAGGGCCGGCCGCCGCCCCTGACTCATCGGGTGCCGTGACCGCTCGATCCGCTTCCGTTCCAGCGATCCGCGTGCGCTGCAGCAGACGCGGATCCCTGGAAGTCGCGCGGATCGGGTGGGGAGCGGCACCACCCCCGGCCGGCGAGAGCCGTCAGAGCTCGTCGAGGGTGATGTACCCGTCCTGCAGTGCCCGCGCGACCAGTGCGGCCTTCGACTTGGCCGACCGGCCGACGGCCTCGTACTTGTCGCGGACACGGGCGATGTGCGTGCCGACGGTGGCGGGGGAGATGTACAACGATCGCGCGACGTCGTCCTTGGAGTCGCGGACGATCCACGCCAGGAGAACTTCCACCTCCCGCGCGCTCAACGCGGGACGCACCTTCTCGTCCATCATCGTCTGCATCCGTTTCCCCCCGGCCGTTCCTGCGGCGTCGATCGACTGCCGGAACCGACCGTACGTTCCGATGCGGGGACCGCGACAGCCCCCATTTCTGGGGGCATGGGCGAGAACGGTGTCGGAATGGGTACTGAGCGAATGCAACCACACCGCGAGGGTCGCGTCTGTCCGTCGAGCAACCGACAGACGGTCAGGACGAGACGATCTTCCCCGGATTGAGAATCCCGTGGGGATCGAGGGCAGCCTTGACCGCCCGGTGCATGGCGAGCACCACCGGGTCGAGTTCGCGGACCAGACCGTCCATCTTCAGCAGACCGACCCCGTGCTCACCGGTGACCGTTCCACCGAGATCCAGTGCGGCGGTGATGATGTCGTCGAACGCGGCGCGGGCACGATCCCGCGCGGCGTCGTCGTCACGGGGTGCGATGAGAAGTGGGTGGAGGTTGCCGTCGCCAGCGTGGGCGATGTTGGCGATCACGGTGTCGTGGCGGCGGCCGATGGCCTCGATCCGGGCGAGCATCTCCGGCACGTGTCGTTTCGGCACGCACACGTCCTCGGTGAGGACGGGGCCGAGTCGCTCCATCGCCGGGTACGCCAACCGGCGCGCAGCGAACAGCGCGTCCGATTCGGCCTGGTCCGTCGACACGGCGGACCAGGTGGCGCCGGCGTCGTCGAAGCACGCCGACATCCGGGTGGCCTCCGCGTCGCCCTCGACGCCCGGGGTGTCCACCCGGCCCAGCAGCACGACGTTCGCGTCGACGGCGAGTCCCATGTTCTTCCACGCGTCGACGGCCACGAGGCATTGCCGGTCGACCAACTCCAGGGCGGACGGCGTCAGGCCCGCGGCGGCGACGGCGGCGACGGCCCGACCGGCATCGACGATCGAGTCGAAGTAGCCCGCCACGGTGCGCGGCGGGTGCTGCAACGGGCGCAGTCGGACGGTGACCTCGGTGACGATGCCGAGGGTGCCTTCCGAGCCGACCATCAGGGAGGCGAAGTCGTATCCCGCAACACCTTTGGCGGTGCGTCGACCGAGGCGAACCAGCTCACCGGTGCCGGTCACCACCTGGAGCTCGAGGACGTAGTCGCGGGTCACGCCGTACTTGACGCAGCACAGTCCGCCGGCGTTGGTGGCGACGTTGCCGCCGATGGTCGACCAGGGCGAGCTGGCCGGGTCCGGCGGGTACCACAGCCCGTGCTCGGCGCAGGCCTCGCGCAGGTGGTCGTTGATCACGCCCGGCTGCACGACGGCGTAGCGCTCGAGGGTGTCGATCTCGACGATGGAGTTCATCGCGTCCAGTGCGACGACCACGCAGCCGGCGACGGCATTCGCCCCGCCGGACAGGCCGGTTCCGGCTCCGCGCGTGACCACGGGCGTTCCGGTCTCGAGGCAGGCGAGGACGACGGCGCGTACCTCCTCGGCCGAGCGTGGTCGCACGACGGCGGCGGGCTCGCCGTGCGGCGCCCACTCGGCCTCGTCGTGTACGTAGGAGGCCATGACGTCGGGATCGAGCAGGAGGCGATCCGCGGGCAGGGCGCTCCGGAGCGCGTCGACCACGGCCGACCCGACCGCGGTCACGGTCGCCCCATGAAGTCGAGCAGCGCGGCGTTCACCGCGTCGGGTCGGTCGAGGTTGGCCGCGTGACCGCAGTCCTCGATCACCACCGACCGGCCGAGCGGGTTGTCGGCCACCGCGGCGGCCGCGTGCTCGGCGGGCCAGAACTGGCTGTCACGAGCCGCGAGCATCAGGACCGGCACGTCGGCACCGGCAACCGCGGTGCGCCAGTCGCGGCGAGCATGGTCGTCGAGCAGCGCGCGCATCGGCGCGGTGGCGGGTGACGCCATTCGCGGCATACCCCGCAGGCGCAGAGCCAGTTTCGCCATCGGCATCACGGACTTGCGGGTCGGCCTTCCGCGTCCGGTGTCCGGGATGCCGCCGTCGAAGAACCCGTCGACGGTCGCCTCGGTGAGACCGTGGAAGCCGTACGGCCAGTCGGCATCGGACACCATCTTCGGAGTCTGGTCGATCGAGGCCACCGCGCGCAGCCGATCGGTCCCGTACGTCTCGACGTACGACCACGCGGTGCTCGCGCCCATCGACCCCCCGATCAGGGCGACGTTCTCGAGGGCGAGGGCGTCCAGCAGGTCGTGAAGATCGCGGCCGTGTCGGTCCATCGTCGCGCCGTGCTCGGGCGACGCGGATTCCCCGTGACCGCGTCGATCCCAGGCGATCACGCGGTAGCCCGCGTCGACCAGGGCGTCCTGCTGGAACACCCACGTGGTCGCGGGAGCGCAGAACCCGGCGATCAGCACGATCGCCGGGTTCGGGCCGCCGGTGTCGGTGTACGCCAGGGTGACTCCGTCGTCGGTGACGAACGTGGGCACGGATACCTCCCGGCGAGGGTCGACAGCGGTCAGGCGATGATCGCGAACAGCACGCCCGCGACGGCGAAGCTCACTACCGACAGTACGGTCTCGAGCACCGTCCAGGTCTGCAGCGTCTGCTTGACCGTCATGTTGAAGAACTTCGCGATGATCCAGAACCCGCCGTCGTTGACGTGGCTGAGGATGATCGAGCCCGCCGCGATGGACATCGCGATCAGTGCCACGGCCACCTGCGAGTAGTCCTGGGCCGCGACGAGCGGTCCGACGATGCCGCCGGTGGTGACGATGGCGACCGTCGCCGAGCCCTGGGCGATGCGCAGGGCGCAGCTGATGATGTACGCCAGCACGATGATCGGCAGTCCGGCGGCGGACATGGTGTCCGCGAGCGCCGTTCCGATGCCGGTGGCCGAGATGACCTTGCCGAAGAACGCGCCGGCACCGACGACGAGCAGCAACATGCCGACCGGGCGGAGGGACTCGCCGGTGAGCGTGGACAACTCCTGCACCGTCGAGCCGCGGCGGATGCCGAGAACGTAGAACGCGATGAGCACGGCGATCAGCAGTGCCACCGCGGGCGTGCCGAAGAAGGTGAGCACCTGCAGGAGGCGACCCTCGTCGAGCAGGATCGTGCCGAAGGTGGCGCCGAGGATGAGGATCAGCGGAACGGCGATGATGGCGCCGATGGTGCCCACCGACGGCGGGGTGGTGACGCGGGGACGCGAGGTGGTCACGGCCGTGCCGCCCGAGACGTGCGGGCCGTCCTGGTCGGAACCGGTACCCGTGCCGGTGGTGACGGCGTCGGCGTCGTTGACGAAGTCCTCGGGCACCTCGACGATCACACGCTTGCCGATGTAGCTGCCCCACAGCAGGCCCGCGGCGATGAAACCGGGGATGCCGCAGACGAATCCCATGAGGATGAGCCAGCCGAGATTGACCTCGAGCAGGCCGCCCAGGGCGACCGGGCCGGGGTGCGGCGGGAGGAACGCGTGGGTCATCGACAGGCCGGCGAGCATCGGCATCGCGTAGAGCACCAGCGACTTGCCGCCCTGGCGTGCGGCGACGTAGACGAGCGGCGCGAGGACGAAGATGCCGATGTCGAAGAACACGGGGATACCGAAGATGAGCCCGAGCAGACCCATGGCGATCGGGGCGCCGCGCTCACCGAACACACCGAGCAGGCGTGCCGTGAGAGCCTGTGCGCCGCCGGACCGTTCGAGGATCGCACCGAGCACCGTGCCGAGACCGATGATGACCGCGATGTGGCCGAGGATGCCGCCGAAGCCGGTCTCGAGGATGGAGTCACCGCTCTTGATGGCGGTGCCGACGATCTGCGAGACGGGAAGTCCGGCCGCCAGGG
Organism: Rhodococcoides corynebacterioides NBRC 14404; assembly: GCF_001894765.1. Lineage (GTDB taxonomy): Bacteria > Actinomycetota > Actinomycetes > Mycobacteriales > Mycobacteriaceae > Rhodococcoides > Rhodococcoides corynebacterioides. The sequence goes on along the minus strand of NZ_BCWV01000008.1, from coordinate 120,193 downwards.
CGAGACCGAGACCCACGATCAGCAGGGCGATGAACGGTTCCAGCTTGATCTTGATGATGACGAACAGCAGTACCGCGATCGCGATACCGCAGAGCACGAGCAGTCCGGGTGTGGACGTCCGGAGCCAGTCGACGACGGAACTCATGGGGGGGTGCCTTTCGAGGGGGTTACGGGCGCGCGATCGCGCGGACGAAGTGGGCGGCGCGGGAGGTGATGTCGTCCCACCGACCGGCGGCGACGGCATCGGGCGGAACGACGTCCGTCCCCGCGGTGACGGCGACGGCGCCGCGCGCGAGGAAGTCGGCGGCGTTGTCGGCGTTGACGCCGCCGGACGGGATGAGAGCGGTGTCCGGGAACGGCCCGCGCAGATCGCCGAAGTAGGACGGCCCGAACAGCTTGGCGGGGAACACCTTCACTGCGGCGGCGCCCAGGTCGACGGCGACCATGATCTCGGACGGGGTGAGCGCGCCCATGACCACCGGGACGTTCCGCTCGGTCGCGACGCGGGCGACGTCGGGCCGGAGACCGGGGGTGACGAGGAACGTGGCGCCGCTGTCGATGGCGGCCGCGGCCTGATCGGCGGTGACGACCGTGCCCGCGCCCACGACGGCACCGGACGCGGCGGCCTTCTCGAGGCAGGACAACACGTCCGGGGTGGTGAACGTCAGCTCGACGGCGCGCAGACCGCCCGCGGCGAGGGCCTCGGCGAGGGCGACCGGGTCGGGGATCGCGGGCGCGCGCACGACGACGAGTGCGCGGTCCTCGAGGACGGTGGAGATACTCATGCGGTTCCTGTCGGAGAGTGGCGGAGTGAGCGGCCGGCGAGCACGCCGGTGGGTGCGCCGTCGCGGACGGCGAACCGGCCGGCGACGAGAACGTGGGCTATGCCGGCCGCGGCTTGCTTCGGGTGATCGAAGGTGGCGGTGTCCCGGACGGTCTCGGGATCGAGGACCACGAGGTCGGCGGCGTGGCCGGGGCGGACGAGTCCGCGGTCGCGCAGCGACAGGCGCGCCGCGGGGCGCCCGGTGAGGTGGTGGATGCACTCCTCGAGCGACAGCAACCCGATCTCGCGCACGTAGTGGCCGAGGTAGCGGGGGAACGTGCCCCAGGCGCGCGGGTGCGGGCGGTCGCCGACGAGGATGCCGTCGCTGCCGCCCATGTGGTGCGGGTGCACCATGATGGCCCGCACGTTCTCCTCGTGGCCCACGTGCTGGAGAATTGTCGTGGCGAACGCATCTCGTTGCAGCACATCGAAGAACACGTCCACGGCGGGTCGATCCTCCGCGCTCGCGATCTCGGCCACGGTGCGGCCCACGTAGGGATCGAGCTCGGGATTGGCCACCCCGCTCAGCTGGATGGTGGTCCAGTCGACGGTGACACCGTGGCACCCGTCCGAGCCGTAGCGGGTGACGTCGTCGGTGATGCGCCGGCGAGATTCGGGGTCGCTCAGACGACCGAGGGCGGCGTCGAGCCCACCGGACATCGCCCAGCTCGGCAGCAGCGCCGAGAGAGTGGTGGCACCGGGCAGATACGGGTAGGTGTCGAGCGTGATGTCGCACCCCTCGGCCACGGCGGCGTCGACCATCTCCAGGAATTCCCCGGCACGGCCGCGGTTCTCCTCGAAGTTCATCGTGGCGTGGGTGAGGTGGAGCGCGCAGCCGGTCTCGCGGGCCAGGTCGATCATCTCCCGGTAGGCGTCCAGCGCACCGCGGCCGTACGAGCGGGTGTGCGGGGCGTAGAACCCGCCGCGGCGCGCCACCACCTCGCAGAGCGCCCGCAGTTCGCCGGTGTCGGCGTACATGCCCGGCGTGTAGGTGAGGCCGCTGGACATACCGACGGCGCCCTCGTCCATCGCGCGATCGACCATCTCGGCCATGTGGTCGACCTCGCGGCGCGTCGCCGGTCGCTGGTCGGCGCCCACCGCCAGGTAGCGCAGCGTGCCCTGCGGCACGAGGTACGCGGCGTTCGGGGTGATGCCGGCGTCGAGCCGGTCGAGGTACTCGCCGACCGTGCGCCACGAGAAGTCGAAGTCCGCGGGATTGCCGTTCCACCCGGCGATCTGGCGGCGCACGACGGCCAGGGTCGCGTCGTCGATCGGCGCGTACGACAGTCCGTCCTGGCCGATGACCTCCGTCGTCACACCCTGGGTGATCTTCGCGACGTGGCCCGGATCGGTGAGCAGTCCGAGATCGGAATGGGCGTGCATGTCGACGAATCCGGGCGCGACGACGTGCCCGGCGGGGACGTCGAGCACCTCCGCCGCGTCGACGGCGGCGCCGGCCGGGACTACGTCGTGAATGCGGCCGCCCGCCACGAGCACGTCGGCCCGGACCCGGGCGGCGCCCGTGCCGTCGACGACGTCACCGCCGCGCAGAAGAAGATCGATCACGGCGCGCTCCTAGAAGAAGGTGTGGACGAGGTCGACGACGCGCGGGTTCGCGCCGTCGGCGTCGTCGACGACGGGCAGCAGGCGCCACTTGTCGAAGGCGGTGCAGGGATGCGAGAGACCCAGTCGCACGACGCTGCCGACGGGGGCGTGGTCCGGGCCGGCGCTCGGCATGCGCAGGAAGGCGTGCTGATCGTTCACGGCCGAGATGTGGTGGTCGGCAGCGACGTCCACGGTGTCCACTCGCTGCGGGGTGGGCAGTCCCTCGTCGAACGGTACGTCCCGCTTGCCCGCGTCGAGCAGGGCCAGCTCGGGCTCGGGGCGGGAGACCACGCGGGCCCAGCCGTGCATGGCCGACGCCAGATGCTCTGCGCCGACGCGGGATTCGATCAGCGGCGAGATGCCGGCGTAGAAGCCGTCGTCGTGGACGAGGTAGGCGCCCGACCGCAGGACGACGCGAGTGGGAACGCCGGCGGTCTTGGTGAGTCCGGCGAGGTGTTCTGCGACCAGATCGGGATAGGCGCTGCCACCCGCGGTGACGACCGCGTCGCTCGGGTAGAGACCCTCCGCCGCCAGCGTGCGATGCAGGTCGGCCACCGCGTCGAGATACCGGGCGACGGCGGCGAGTCCGTCGGTCGTCCGATCGTGGGCGAGTGCGCCCTCGTACCCGCCGACGCCCGCGAGGGCGAGGCTCGGAGTGTTCGCGACGCGGCGAGCGACCGCGACGGCGGCGTCGACGGTGCGCGCGCCCGTCCGTCCGTGTGGCCCACCGAGTTCGACCACGACGTTCACCGGGCGTCGAGGCGAGCCGAGGACCTCGGCCATGCGGACGACGGTCTCCTCGCTGTCGGCCCAGCAGACGAAGTCGAACTCCGGGTGGTCGTCGAGCTCGGCCGAGATCCACCGCAGGGCGCCGGGATCGACCAGGGCGTTGGCCAGCATGATGCGCTGCACGCCGAATGCGCGGGCGAGCTGGACCTGCCACGGGGTGGCGAGAGTGATCGCCCAGCTCCCGGCGACGAGCTGCTCGCGCCACAACGCGGGTGCCATCGTGGTCTTGCCGTGGGGTGCGAGGTCGACGCCGGCAGCGGCCGCCCAGTCCGCCATCACGGCGATGTTGGACGTCAGACGCGCCCGATCGAGGGTCACGACGGGAGTCTGGAAGTCCGCCAACGTCGGTGCGGTGCCCAGGAACTCGTCCACGGTGAGTCCCCACGCCGACGGCGGAACAGACTTGTGTTCGGGGCCGAGACGTCGCTCGCGCAGGGCGTCGACGGTGCGCGTGTCGATCATGGGTTGTCCTCCGGTCGGGCTCGGATCGGCACCGTTCTGCGGCGATCCCGGCAACGGTTGCGTATTACGCAACGTTGATTGCACAATGTGTTCGGTGTCGTTAGTCTGCAATGAGACCGGCAGGAATGGCAAGAGAATGCTGAGAAGAGCGAGGATCCGACTGTGACGAGCCCCCGAGCGGTGTGTGTCGGCGAAGGGCTCGTGGTGATGGTCGCCGAGCCCGGGCCGCTGGAGGACTCCGACCACTTCGTCCGCGGCGCCGGCGGAGCCGAGGCCAACGTCGCTCGCGTGCTGGCCCGGCTGGGGGTCGACACCTCCTGGGCCTCCCGGGTCGGCGACGACGGGTTCGGCCGGTATCTGCGGTCCGATCTGGTCGAGGCCGGCGTCGACACCTCCGCCGTGCTCGTCGACCCCACGCGGTCCACCGGCCTCTACGTCAAGGAGCGGGGTGCGGGCACCGCCCACCCCTACGACCTCGGGCCGGGGGAGAGCCGCATGGCCTACTTCCGGTCCGGGTCCGCCGCGAGTGCCCTGTGCGCCGACGACGTCGACTGGATCGCCGGGCGCCTCGCCCCCGCCGATCTGGTGCACGTCAGCGGCATCACGCTCGCGCTGTCCGATTCGGCGCGCGCCGCGGTCGCACGCATCGGAATTCTCGGTACGACGGTGAGCTTCGACCTCAATCACCGTCCGACACTGTGGACGTCGGGGGTCGAGGCGGCGCGGGTGCTCGGCGAGCAGGTGCGGCGCAGCGACATCGTGCTCATGGGCGCCGACGAGGCCGAGGTGGTCTTCGGGACCGGCGATCCGGCCGCCCTGCGCGCCCTGTTCCCCGAGCCGCGGCGCCTGGTGATCAAGAACGATTCCGCCGCCGTCACGGCCTTCGACGGTGAGGACGCGGTGGTGATGCCCGCCGTGCGCGTCGAGGTGGTCGAGAAGATCGGTGCCGGTGACGCTTTCGCGGGCGGCTATCTCGCCGGTGTCCTGCACGGCGTCGGGACCGCCACGGCCGTGCGATGGGGACATCTCTGTGCGGCGGCCGCACTGACGGCGCACGGGGACGGCGCCGCCGTGCCCACCGTCGCGGACCTGGCCACGGCTGCGGACGTCACCGACGACGAGTGGTCGAGGCTGGCGTGGGTCGACGTCGCCGGATCGGTGGCGTCGTGAGTCAGTCTCTCGCACGGGCATTGACGATCCTGCGGGCGTTGGCCGACGGCCCCCGGTCCCTCGACGATCTCGCCGCGCACGTGGACGTGCACAAGACGACGGTGCTGCGGCTGCTCCGGACACTGGAGGCCGACCGCTTCGTCACCCACGACGCCGAGCACCGGTATCGGTTGGGCGCCGGGCTGTTCGAGCTGTCCAATCGCGCACTCGAGCACCGCGACATCCGCGTGATCGCACGCCCGCATCTGGTGGCGCTCAACGCCGACACCCGGCAGACGGTGCATCTGGCCACCTACGAGTCCGGCGAGGCGATCTACGTCGACAAGCTCGACGCGACCCAGAGCGTGCGGATGTACTCGCGGGTGGGCAAACCCGCCCCGCTGCACTGCACGGCCGTGGGCAAGATCCTCGTCTCCGGACTGCCCGCCGACGAGCAGACCCGCATCGCCCACCGGCTGGAGTACACGCGCTTCACCGAGCGCACCATCGACTCGCCGGAGCGGTACCTCGACGAACTCGCCCTCGTGGCGCAGCAGGGTTTCGCGGAGGACCGCGAGGAACACGAATCGTTCGTCAACTGCATCGGCGTGCCGGTGCGGGACGGAACGGGCGCGATCGTCGCTGCGGTGTCGATGTCGGTGCCCGACATGTTGCTGGACCACGCCCGCGTACTGGGCACCCTCCCCAGGGTTCGAGCCGCCGCCGACGCCGTGTCGGTGGAACTGGGCTGGAGCCCCCCGTCGTCCCCGGAAGGATCTCGATGACCGAGAAGATCGCCGTACTGACCACCGATGCGCCCGCCCCCGCGCACACGTTCTCCCAGGGCGTCCGCAAGGGCAACTTCGTCCAGGTCTCCGGCCAGGGTCCGGTGGACCCCGAGACCAACGAGTACCTGTACCCCGGCGACGTCGCCGCGCAGACCACCCGCACCCTGACCAACGTCAAGGCCATCGTCGAGGCGTCCGGTGCCACGTTCGACGACGTGGTGATGCTCCGCGTCTACCTCACCAAGCGTGAGGACTTCGCCATCATGAACGACGCCTACGGGGCCTTCGTGCTCGAGCACACCCGCGGCGACGTCCTGCCCAGCCGCACCACGGTGTTCACCGGACTCCCGCGCGAGGAGATGCTGGTGGAGATCGACGCGGTGGCAATCGTCTGACGCGGTGCGTCTCGACATGGTCCGACGCGGTGCGTTCCTCGAGGTCCGACGCGCTAGACCTCGAGGCGCTGCCGGATGTTGCGGTCGGTCATCGCCACGCCCTGCCCGATGAACGGCTCGACGATCTTGGCCAACGCTCGTCCGGTGAGGCCGCCGGGGAACTCGTAGCCGAACTCGACGTCGGCGCGGCACCGGGCGTCGTCGATCGGGGTCACCCGCCACCGCGAACTCGTCTCGAAGCCGGCGACGGACCGCAGCGCGAACACCTCGTCGTCCGCCCACTCGACCACGTCGACAGTGGACTTCAGGGTCTTCGGACCGAGCTTCATGACCGCGTCGAACCGGTCGCCCACGTCTCGGGTGACCGGTCGTACCGGATCGAACGCGGTGACGCCGAACATCCAGTCCGGCACGTTGGTGTGATCGGACAGGTACGCGAACGTGTCGGCGGCCGACACGGCGATCTCGACCTGGCGAGTGATGACGGGCATGCGTCCTCCGGGTTCGACCGCCCGCGTCTCGGGTGGCCTCTGGCCTGACGACCGTAGGCCGTCGTTCCCGCCGCGCGACGGCGAAACGCGGACCTGTGTCGTGAGACGACAAATCGGGCACTCTCGGACCATGTCCAGAATGCGCACTCCGGTCGCCGCGTCCGTCGGCGTCCTCGCCCTCGTCCTGTCCGGTTGTTCGTCGTCGCAGGACGGCGAACCGACGGCCGAACCATCGGCGTCGGCGGCCGCCACGTCGTCGTCGACTGGGTCGTCGTTGCCTGGGTCGTCGGCTGCGACGTCGCAGCCGTCGGGATCGGCCTTCGTCTACCGCCTGCCGGGAACGGGCGTCTTCCCGGAGGGGATCACCGCCGACGACGACACGTTCTGGGTGACGTCGACCTCCGACGGCGCGGTGTTCCGCGGAACCGTGGGCGACCCGGAGGTCCGTCCGTTCCTGGCGCCGGGGGAGAACGGTCGCACGGGCGCGGCCGGGTTGGACGTCGAGGACGGGGACGACAGCGAGGCCGGCGTCCTGGTGATCGCCGGCGGCGCGACCGGTCGGGTGTGGGTGCACGATGCGGAGACCGGCGAGCTGCGGGCCACCCTGACCAACGGTCTGGGCGCGGACGCCACGTTCCTCAACGACGTCGTGGTGGGCGACGACGGTGAGGCCTACGTGACCGACTCCCGCAGCCCCGTGCTGTGGCGCGTGCCGCCGAACGCGAAGGGTGACGGGCAGCTCGAGCCGGCGGTGACCTTCGACGGCACCCCCTTCGTCTACGGCGAGGGCTTCAACGCGAACGGCATCGTCGAGGTCGACGACGACGCCCTGGTGATCGTGCAGTCGTCCACCGGCAACCTCTATCGCGTCGACGGTGGGTCCCGAGAGGTGACGCAGGTCGACCTCGGCGGCGCCACGCTGCAGAACGGCGACGGTCTCGAGTACGACGACGACACGCTCTACGTGGTGCGCAACCGCGACGGTCTGATCGCGCGCGTCGATCTGTCCGACGACGGCCGGTCCGGTCGCGTCACCGGGGAGATCCGCGACCCGAGCTTCGCCTATCCCACGACCGTCGCCGCCGTCGACGATCGGCTGCTCGTGGTGAACAGTCAGTTCGACAAGCGGGGCGGGGACCCCGTCGAGCCGTTCACCGTGAGTGCCGTCCCGCGCTGACCGATCAGCCACCGAGGAGTGCGGCCATGGTCCTCGGGAACGACGCGCCCGGTCGACGCTCGTAGAGCTCGGCCGGTCGGCCACCGTCGACGGCGGTGAGCTCTCCGGTGCCGTGAATCGCGCCGAGGGCGTGTCGGCGGAACGTGTCCTTGGGCAGCGTGCGGTCGAAGACGACCTCGTAGAGGCGACGCAGACGAAGCAGGGTGAATCGGGCCCCGAGCAGCCCCGACGGGTCCGGGGCATCGGTGTAGCGCGTGCGCAGGTCCGCGACGGCGGCGGCGACCATGTCGGCGTGATCGAAGGCCATGGGGACGGTGGGCCGGCCGTGCTCGACACCCACCGTGCGGCCGTCGGGCGGCAGAGCCGCCGCGCCGACCTCCGTGGAGTGCGCCATCGACAACACCCATCCGCGATCGTCGCGATCCGGCGCGTCGAACATGCGGAGTTGGTGGAACGCCAGCCCCTCGATCCCGGCCTTGGTGCGCAGGGCGCGACCGGCCGCGTCGGCCAGGGTCTCGCCGGGGTGCAGGAACGTGCCGGGCAGAGCATCGCCCCAGCGTGAGTCCACGGTCACGACCGCCAGGCCGCCGTCGGTGACGGTGAGAACGGCGACGTCGACGGCGACGGACGGACGGGGGTACTCGGCAAGGTCGGACGGCACGCTTGCATCTTAGCGCAGTATTGATCTATAGTTAGCGCAGAATCGAGCAAAGGGGTAGGCAATGCTGAGGACTGATCAGGTCGACCGGGCCGAGGGCGTGCTGCTGGGAACCGCGGCTGGTGACGCCCTGGGCGCGGGGTACGAGTTCGGTTATCCCACCGCGGACCAGGAGATCGCGATGATCGGCGGCGGGCCGTTCGACTGGGCGCCCGGCGAGTGGACGGACGACACGTCGATGGCACTGTGCGTCGCCGACGCGCTCGCTGCCGAATCCGACGCCCTTGCTACCGGATCCGTGGGTGCCCTGAACGCCGTCGCGACGAACTTCGTCACCTGGTACGACACCCGGCCGCCGGATATCGGGAACCAGACGCGGTCCGTGCTCTCGCACCGCGACTCGTCGGCCGACGCGATGACCCGGCGCGCCGCGGGACTGTCGGGCCGGACCGGGGGCAACGGCTCCCTCATGCGCACGGCACCCGTCTCCCTGGCGTTCCTGCACGACGAGCGCGGGCTGGTGGACGCCGCCACCAGCATCAGCGCATTGACCCACTCCGATCCGCAGGCCGGGGAGGCGTGCGCCCTGTGGTCCGTCGCCATCCGCCACGCAGTGCTGCACGGAACGTACGACGGCCTCCGCCTCGCCCTGTCCGCGGATCCCGCCCTGTCGCACACCTGGTCGCCGCTGCTCGACGCCGCGGAAGCCGGAACGCCGGCGGACTTCGCCAACAACGGGTGGGTGGTCCACGCCCTGCAGACCGCGTGGTGGGCCATCGCCACGACGGAGGAGGACGAGCGCCAACTGCCCCACGCGCTCGAGAAGTGCGTCCGGGCCGGCGGCGACACCGACACCACGGCGGCCATCGCGGGTGGCCTGCTCGGCGCGCGCTGGGGACGCTCGGCGATTCCACCGGAGTGGATCGACGTGCTGCACGGGTACCCCGGACGCCGAGCGGCCGACCTGATCAGCCTCACCCACACCCTCACGGACGGAGCGTCATGACCACCTCGGGACCCCGACGTATCGACGTCGTCCTCGGCGACATCACCGCCATCCGCGCGGACGCGGTGGTCAACGCCGCGAACTCCACCCTGCTCGGCGGCGGGGGTGTGGACGGCGCGATCCACCGGGCGGGCGGGCCGGCGATTCTCGACGCCTGTCGTCTGCTGCGCGCGACGACGCTGCCGAACGGACTCGACGTCGGTGCCGCCGTCGCCACCACGGCGGGACACCTGCCGGCGCACTGGGTGATCCACACCGTGGGCCCGCGATACTCCGCGCGGGAGGATCGGTCGCCGTTGCTGCGGGCCGCGTACGAGCGGTCGTTGCTCCTGGCCGACTCGCTGGGCGCGTCGTCCGTCGCGTTCCCGCTGATCTCCGGCGGTGCTTACGGCTGGCCGGTGGAATCGGCCGTGCGAGAGCAGGTGCGGGCGATTCGCGGCGCCGACACCGCTGTCGCCGTGGTCACCGTCGTGGCCTTCTCCGCCGCCGTGCGGGACCTCACGCTGCGCGCGTTGGCCTAGCGCGCTCGGACCGACGGCGCCACGCCGACCACGCCCCGGTGCTCCACAGCGCCCAGGCGACGAGCAGCGGCTGGAACAGCAGGCGGATCGCGCGGGCGTTGTCGGTGTCGAGGCCGAACGCGTCGGTTCCGGTCAGATACTGCGAGATGTTGCCGGGGAACACCGCGACGAAGAACGCGGCGACGATCCAGCCGACGACGGTCCGTCGCCACCCGGCGATCAGCAGCACGCCGAGCACGATCTCGACGACCCCCGACGCGAGCACCACCGCGTCGACGTCGAGAGGCACCCACGTCGGCACCTGGGCGCGGAATTCCTCGCGCGCCCAGAACAGGTGGGACAGACCCGCGAACCCGAGGACGGCGCCGAGCAGAACGCGGGCGGCGGTGCGCACCGGGGAGGATGCGGGGCTGGTCGGCATGACCGCCAACCTACGCGGCGGACGGGGTTGCACTCGAGGTGATTCCGAACCTGGACCCGAAGGGACCGACCAGCGATCGTCGTCGTCATGACCTCCCCGAAGACCTCCGTGCGAACCTCCGTCGTCCCCTTCGTCGTCGACGCCCGCGGCACCGGCGTCGCCCAGCACCTCTCGGTGGACGGCGCGGCCGGCCACGAGTTCGACGCCGACGCCTACCCCGCCTTCGGCGGCCGCGACGCCGCGCCGAGCCCGCTGTTCTACGCGTTGGGCGCGCTCACCTCGTGCAACCAGGTGACGGCGAGCCTGGTGGCGAAGGATCTGGGCATCGCGCTCGGTGAGTTCACCTTCCGCGTGCAGGGCGATCTGGACACCCGGGTCCTCGTGGCGGGGGAGGACGGCAACGCGAACTTCGACCGCGTCACCGTCGAGGCGACCGTGCAGACCGACGCCGACGGCGAGGCGTTCGACCACTTCGTGGCGGAGGTCGAGCGGCGGTGCCCGGTCTCGCAACTGTTCGTCCGCAGCGGTCTGGAGTTCGTCAATCGCTGGGAGCGCGCCGACCTGACGTGACCTGCGCGACCGGCACCGAGGCCGATTTCTCGCGCGGGCTCACCCGCCGTCGGTCACGATGGGCGGTGACCCGCGAGAAGGAGGCCACCGTGCAGGACGTCGTGGAGAGCAGGCACCTGTCGGTGGTGATCGCCGCCCCGGCGCGCGTGGTCTACGACTACGCCCGACGCCCGGAGCACCTGACCGCGTGGGCGGCGGGCCTCGCGTCGGGGGTCACGCGGGACGGCGACGATCTGCTGACCGAGTCGCCGATGGGGACGGTGCGGGTGCGGTTCGTGGCCGACAACGCGCTGGGCGTGCTCGATCACACCGTCACCCTGCCGGACGGCACCGAGATCCTGAACCCGCTGCGCGTCGTCCCGCATCCGGACGGCGCCGAGGTGCTGTTCACCGTGCGCCGACTGGGCATGACCGACGCCGAGTACGACCGGGACTGCGCCGCGGTGCTGCGCGACCTCGAGACTCTGAAGGGCCTGCTGGAGAGGTGATCAGGCGGCCGAGCGCGACCGTGCCTTCTTGGTCACGAACCACCCGACCAGCGCCACGACCAGGCCGATGACGACGTACTGGAAGACCGAGGCGTAGTTCTCCACGTAGTGCCAGTTCTCGCCGAGGTAGTAGCCCGCGAGCACGAAGATGGAGTTCCACAGCAGGCTGCCGGCGGTGGTGTACAGCAGGAACTGCCAGAACGGCATCCGTGCGACGCCCGCCGGCACGGAGATGCCGGAGCGCACCATCGGGATCATGCGGCCGAAGAAGACCGCGGACCGGCCGTGCCGGGCGAACCAGTCCTCCGCCTTCGACAGATCGTCGGTGTCGACCAGCGGCATCCGGTCGACGATGGCGTAGAGACGGTCCCGTCCGAGCTTCACGCCGAGCCAGTAGAGGACGGCGGCACCCACCACCGAGCCGAGTGTCGTCCAGAACAGCGCGCTGAACAGTGAGAAGCCGCCCTGCGACGCGGTGAATCCGGCGAGCGGCAGGATGATCTCGCTCGGCAGGGGCGGGAAGAAGTTCTCGGCGGCGACGGCGAGACCGGCTCCGGGACCGCCGATGGCCTCCATCAGCCCGACGGCCCATCCGGCGATGCCGCCCAGCTCGGTACTCGCGGCAGCGGTGACGGTGTCGCTCATGCCCTCACTTTACCGATGGTTTACTCTCCCAGCCGCCGCGCGAGATGCCGACCGGTGTGGCCCCCGTCTCGAACGAGGTCCGCCGGCGTGCCGGTGAACACCACCCGGCCGCCGTCGTGACCGCCGTCCGGACCGAGATCGATCACCCAGTCCGCCGCCGCGACGACGGCCAGGTCGTGCTCGATCACCACCACCGATCGGCCCTCGTCGACCATGCCGGACAGCAGTGTGACCAGGTTGTTCACGTCGGAGGGATGCAATCCGGTGGTGGGCTCGTCGAGCACCAGCAGCGCCGCGTCGCCGGTGAGCTCGGAGGCCAACTTCAGTCGCTGACGCTCCCCGCCGGAGAGCGAGGTGAGGTTCTGGCCGAGCGTCAGGTAACCGAGACCGACATCACGGCACCGCTGCAGCACGGCGCGGATCTTCGGTGCCGTGAAGAACGCGAACGCGGCGTCGACGGACATCTCGAACACGTCCGCGATGGAGACGCCGTCCACGGTGTACTTGATCGCCCCCGAGCGGAACCGTCGTCCCTGGCACGTCTCGCAGGTGCTGGTGACCGGATCGGTGAAGCCCAGCTCGGTGAAGATCGTGCCGGTGCCCTGGCAGTCCGGGCAGGCCCCGTCGGAATTCGGGGAGAAGAGCGCCGCCGGGCGGCCGGTGCGTCTGGCGAAATGCGCGCGGATCGGATCGAGCAGACCGGTGTACGTCGCGGGCGAGGACCGCCGCGACCCGCGGATGGGGGACTGGTCGATCATCACGGCGTCGGGACGCACGGTCGGCAGATGGTGGTGGATCAGACTGGACTTGCCGGACCCCGCGACTCCGGTGACGGCGACGAGGACGCCGAGCGGGACGTCGACGGTGACGCTGCGCAGATTGTGGGTTCGGGCGTTCTCGATGCGCACCGATCCGGTGGGCGTCCGCGGACGGCGCGGTGCGGTCGCCGCGTCCCGCAGCGTGCGCCCGGTGCGAGTGTCCGCGGCGCGCAGCTCGCCGGGCGTGCCGACGAAGACGACGGTGCCGCCGTCCGCCCCGGCGCCGGGCCCGATCTCCACGACGCGATCGGCGACGGCCATCACCTCCGGATCGTGCTCGACCACCAGGACGGTGTTGCCCTTGTCGCGGAGTGCCAGCAGCATCGCGTTCAACCGGTGGACGTCGCGGGCGTGCAGACCGGTGGTGGGTTCGTCGAAGACGTAGAGCATGTCGTTGAGGGTGGATCCGAGGTGGCGCACCATCTTGATGCGCTGCGCCTCGCCGCCGGACAACGACGACGTGGCGCGGTCGAGGCTCAGGTAGCCCAGGCCCAGCTCCTCCATGCGGCGCAGTTGCGTGATCACCTCGCGGCGTGGGGCGTCGAGAACGCCGAGCGACCAGCCGTCCATGACGTCGGCGAGGTCGGAGACCTGCATCGCGAACGCCTCGGGGATCGACAGCCCCTCCAGTCGCGCGGCGTGGACCGTCGGGTTGTAGCGGGAACCCCCGCAGGCGGGGCAGACGCCGCGGGTGACGATGCGCTCGTAGGCCTCCTTGGCCTTGCCCTTCAGCGTCGCCGCGTCCTTGGTCAGATAACTGCGACGGAACTTCGAGAGCAGGCCCTCGTAGGTGGTGAACACGGCGTCAGTGTTCGCCATCGCCACCTCGCCCGGGGCGGCGTCGAGGAAGACGTGCCGTTCTCGGGTCGAGTACTGCTCGAGCGGCACGTCGAGGTCGAACAGACCGGAGTCCGCGTACAGCCGATACGGCCACTTGCCCGGGAGGAAGTCCGGGTGCCTGATGGGGCCCTCCCGCAACGACTTCGAGAAGTCGACGAGCTCGTCCACGTCGACGACCTTGGCCTCGCCGAGGCCCTCGCAGTCCGGACACATGCCGGCCGGGTCGTTGAAGGAGAACGCGTTGGCGTGGCCGATCGACGGACGGACGCCGCGGGAGAACAGCATCCGCAGCCAGTCCCCGATGTCGGTGATGGTGCCCACCGTGGAGCGGGGCGAGCCGAACAGTCGCTTCTGGTCGACGATCACGACGGCGGACAGGTTGGCGATCAGGTCGGCGTCGGGGCGACCGTAGGACGGCAGGAACGTCTGAGCGAACGCGCTGAAGGTCGAGTTGATCTGCCGTTGCGCCTCGGCGGCGATGGTGTCGAAGACCAGGGAGGACTTGCCGGATCCGGACACCCCGGCGAACACCACCAACTCACCTTTGGGGAGATCGAGATCGATCCCCTTCAGGTTGTTCTCGCGGGCGCCGCGGACGGTGATGGTCGAGAGGGCATCGGTCACGCAGGCCCTTCTACCAGAAACTCACTCCTGGTGCGCCTGGAGTTTCGTGAGCCGGTATCGCAGCTTGCCGAGGCGGTCGCGTTCGGTGGTGAGCGTCGCCGTCCGGACGATGTGCGCCTCCCCGAATCGGTCGAGCAGCAGATCGTCCACCAGGCGAACGTGGCCGGGTCGATGCTGGTAGTCCATGGCGGCCACCACGAACGGCACGCGCGACGGATCGAGGGCGTCCTCGAGTTCCGCGCCCGTGGTGATGCCGTTCGCGGTGACGAGGGTGAGCAGCCACTCGTAGTGGGTGGGGCGGCTGGAGGCGTACTCGGGAAGCAGGTCGGTGACGATGCTGCGCAGCTTCTCGGCCGTCAGCTCCAGGTCCATGCCCCGTGCGGCGTCGGCGGCACGCAGCTCGGCGATCTTCTCCTTGTGGTGACGGTCCGCCAGTTCGAACTGCTGGTCCGCCAACTCGATGAGGCCGGCCGCCAGGGTGAACGCGCGGTCGATCACCGGGGAGCCCTGCGTTCGCGAGTTCTTGAACCGGATGTCGTGCTCGATCTCGGCCCAGGCGTGCTGGAGCACCGTGCGAATCTGGACCTCGAACCCGAGCCCGACGAAGTCCGCGCAGCCCGAGGGCACGTGGTCCCCGTCCGCCGTGAGAATCAGATGCTTGCCGGCATAGCCGAACACACCGGTCTCCTGCGCCAGCGACGACTTGTCGATCGTCTTGAGCAAGGCGAACCCGTCCGCCAGTGCCGTCGCCACCCGTTCGATGTCCGAGGTGAGATACGTGATGACCCGAACCCCGACGAGATCCGTGACCTCCGTCAGCGGATCGGTGAACTCCAGCGAGCCGTCGGGCCGCAGGCGCGCGAACTTGCCCGCCGCGGACTCCACGGACTTGGTCCGCGCCTCCACCGCGTCGACGTCGAGGCCCGCGTCGGTGACGATCGTCTCCACCGCGGTGGCCAGGGCGACCGTCGCCCGCACGAAGTGGTCGTAGCGATCGCGGTAGGCACCGACGGGATCGATCATGGTCGGCTCCTTCTGCATGGTCGCCGATTGTGCCGTATCGCCCGACCGCACCGGTCGGACGCGCCCGGACCGGGCATCTGGTGAACTGGGCGGCATGACCCTTCCCGTGGACACGGCCGTGCTGGTGCTCGTCTCCGGCGTGATCCTGCTGTGGGCGTTGGTGCTCGGCGTGTGGAAGTTCCGCGGGATGGCCACGTCCCCGACCGGGCACGCGCACCCGTACGTCGACATCGCCCACCGGGCGGCGTTGCTCTACTCCTTCGCCACGATGGTGCTCGCCGCGTTGGTGCACTTCGGGGCGTGGTCGACGGTGGTCAACCTGGTGGCGTCGGGCGCCGTGGTGTTCTTCTTCGTCGCAGCCATCGTCAGCTACGTCGTCCACGGCGCCCGACGCGACACCGACAACCAGTTCGTGAACCCCGTGCGGGGAACGCACGCGTTCATGGTCGCGCTGGCCGGGGTGGAGATCGTCGGCCTCGGGGTGTTGATCGCCGGCTTCGTGCGGGCGCAGTTCCTCTGACGCGCCCGCACGTCGTCGGGTCTAGCGCGCCAGCGCGACGTCCTCGGCGTCGTCGCTGAACGGATCGCCGTCACGCGGCGCGTCGTACCGCTCCCGGTCGAGAATGCCTTCGCGCTTGGCGACGATGGTGGGCACGAGTGCCTGGCCGGTCACGTTGACCGCGGTGCGGCCCATGTCGACGATCGGCTCGACGGCGAGGAGCAGGCCGACACCGGCCAGCGGGAGGCCGAGGGTGGACAGCGTCAGCGTGAGCATGACCGTGGCGCCGGTGGTGCCGGCGGTCGCGGCGGATCCCACGACGGAGACGACGACGATGAGCAGGTAGTCGGTCAGCGTCAGGTCGATGCCGTAGAACTGCGCGACGAAGATCGCGGCGATGGCCGGGTAGATCGCGGCGCAGCCGTCCATCTTGGTGGTGGCGCCCAGCGGCACCGCGAACGATGCGTACTCCCGCGGCACGCCGAGGTTGCGCTCGGTGACGCGCTGGGTGAGCGGCAGGGTTCCGATCGAGGATCGCGAGACGAACCCGAGCTGCGTCGCCGGCCAGACGCCCGAGTAGAAGCTGCGGACCGACAGGCCGTGCGCGCGCACGATGATCGGGTAGATCACGAAGAACACGATGGCGAGGCCGACGTAGATCGACACGGTGAAGACGCCCAGCGACCCGATCGCGTCCCAGCCGTAGGTGGCGACGGCGTTGCCGATGAGCGCGGCGGTGCCGATGGGAGCCAGGCGGATGATCCACCACAGCACCTTCTGCACGATCGCGAGCAGCGAGGCGTTGAACGTGAGGAACGGCTCGGCAGCCTTGCCGACCTTCAGCGCGGCGATGCCGATGGCCGCGGCGACGACGAGCAACTGCAGGATGTTGAAGTTCAGGCTGGTCGACAGGGCGCCCTCGGTCTGCGTGGTCCTGGCGCCGAGCGCGAGGAAGTTGTTGGGGACCAGGCCGGTGAGGAACGACCACCAGGAGCCGGAGGTGGCGGGGGCCTTTTCCAGTGCCGCGTCGACGCCGGTGCGGGACCCCGGCTGCGCGACGAGGCCGATGACGATGCCGACGATCACGGCGACGAACGCCGTGATCGCGAACCACAGCAACGTCTGGCCGGCCAGACGAGCGGCGTTGGTGACGGCACGCAGGTTGGCGATGGAACTGACGATGGCGGTGAAGACGAGCGGCACCACGGCGACGGTGAGGAGCTTGACGTAGCTCGAGCCGATGGTGGACAGGGTTTCGACGAGCCAGTTGGGGTTGCCGTCGGCGGCGTCGGGCATGGAGCGAGCGACGAGCCCGAGAACGACGCCGAGGATCAGGCCGGCGACGATCTGGGGGCCGAAGGAGGTGGCCCACTGGGGCAGCCGACGGGTGGGGGCAGCGCTGGGCGCGGACATAGGTGTGCCTTCGTGTGAGTGCGGGGTGACGGTGTGACGCGGAGCGGGGTCACCGACAGATGGCACCGTCGGTGACGCGGAGCGGGGTCACCGACAGATGGCACTGGCCTGTCTGCGCAGGTCGACGTGTCGACGCGAGGTCAGCAGAATGGGCACGGAGCGATGCTACGCCTGGATTCGGACCGAGGTCCGCGAGGGGGCCGACGCCGGATCCGGCCCTCGATCGGACGCCGTCGCGACCACGGCGGCGAACCGCGCGGCGACGTCCTGTGCCGACTCGGCGATCAACGCGCACAGCAGGATTCGTGATTGGGCAGGGCTCGCCTCGCCGGCGGACAGCGCACCCGCGGCGACCAGATCGGCACCGCCGCCACCGCCGCCGTAGGTGGTGACGACGCCACCGGAGGGAACGCGCGTCGACAGAGCGACCACGATGCCGGCGTCGACGGCACGTCGGACCGCGGCGACGACGTCGGCGTTCGCATTGCCGGCACCCATGGCCTCGAGCACGATTCCCGCTGCGCCGTGGTGTCGGGCCGCGTCGATCATCGCGCCGTCGACACCGGGGTACAGAGCGACGATGTCCACGCGAGTTCCCGCGATCGGGCTGCGCCTCAGCGTGATTCGGGACTCCGCCGGTGCGGCGGGCACGCCGGTGTAGGCGTCGAGTTCGGTGGTGTGCGCCTTGCGGACGCCCCGTGCACGCAGTACCCGCGGACCGAAGGCGACCAGCACGCCCTGCCCGCGGCGGTCCGGGTCGGCGGCGACGGCGACGGCGAGTTCGGCGTTGTGCGGTCCGTCCCCGTCGGGATGGTCGGCGGTGCGCTGCGCGCCGGTGAAGACGACCGGGCGTGGGTCGTCGTGCACGAGGTCGACAGTCCCTGTTCCTGGTTCGGGTTGCCGGTCACCAGCAGGTAGAGGCCGACGCAGAGGAACGCGACCAGCGCCAGCACCTTGATCAGAGCGAACCAGAACTCCAACTCACCGAAGACCTTGACGGACACCAGGTTCAGCGAGAGCACGACCACCAGGGCGATCAGTGCCCAGACCCATTGCGGGACGGCGGCGATCGGCGCCGAGTACTTGCCGAAGAACTGCATGTAGAGCGCCACCGCGGTCACGTCGACCACCGCGGTCATCGACCAGTTGAGCCAGTAGAGCCAGCCGGTGACGAACGCCGCCTTCTCCCCGAAGAATTCGCGCGCGTAGGAGACGAAGGACCCCGACGTGGGGCGGTGCAGGACCAACTCGCCGAGGGCTCGCAGGATGAGGAACGCGAAGAAGCCGCAGATGGCGTAGGCGAACACCAGGGCCGGTCCGGCCCCGGCCAGACGGCCGCCGGCGCCCATGAACAGACCGGTGCCGATGGCGCCGCCGATCGCGATCATCTGGACCTGACGGGTCTTCAGGCCCTTGTGGTAGCCCTGGTTCTCGACCTCGTGGAGCGCCGCGTCGGCGCCCCGGTGGTCGGTGGTGGGAGTGGTCATGCTGCGTCCTCGGTGGGTGCGGGAGAGCTCGGGTGGAGGGGGAGGGTTCGGGGGTGACCGAGCGGGTCGGTCAGCTCTGCAGGTTGGCCAGGTGTTCCGGGCGGAGCAGCAGCTCGAGGCGGTCTGCGGTGAGCAGGCCCCGTTCGAGCACGAGCTCCGCGACGCCGCGGTCGGTGTCGAGCGCTTCCTTGGCGATCTCGGTGGCCGCCTGGTAACCGATGTGCGGGTTGAGCGCGGTGACCAGACCGATGGAGTGTTCGACGTCGGACCGCAGGTGCGCCGCGTGGGCGGTGATGCCCACGACGCACCGGTCGGCGAGGGTTCGGCAGGCGGCGCCGAGGTGCGTCATGCCGGAGGTGAGCGATTCCATGATGATGGGCTCGAAGGCGTTCAGCTGGAGCTGGCCGGCCTCGGCGGCCATGGTGACGGTGACGTCCTGCCCGATGACCTGGAACGCGACCTGGTTGAGCACCTCCGGGATCACCGGGTTGACCTTGCCGGGCATGATCGACGATCCGGCCTGCACGGCGGGAAGGTCGATCTCGCCGAAGCCGGCACGCGGGCCGGAGGACAGCAGGCGCAGGTCGTTGCAGACCTTGGACAGCTTGACCGCGCAGCGCTTGAGCACGCCCGAGAGATGGACGAACTGGCCGACGTCCTGCGTGGCCTCGACCAGGTCGGTCGCGCTGACGAGGGGAAGGCCGGTGATCTCGCGGAGGTGCCGCACGGCGGCGTCGCGGTAGCCCGGCGCGGCGTTCAGGCCGGTCCCGATGGCCGTCGCGCCGAGGTTGATCTCGTGGACCAGCATCGACGCTTCCTCGAGCCGCGCGCGGTCCTCCTCGATCATCACCGCGAAGGTCCCGAACTCCTGGCCGAGCGTCATCGGTACCGCGTCCTGCAGCTGCGTCCGGCCCATCTTGACGACGGTGCGGAATTCCTCGGCCTTGGCGCGGAAGGTCTTCTGCAGGTGATGCATCGACTCGGACAGCACCCCGACGGCCATGATGGTCGCGATGTTGCACGCGGTGGGGTAGACGTCGTTGGTCGACTGGCCCAGGTTGACGTGCTCGTTGGGGTGCAGGTGGCGGTACTCGCCGGGGCGGTGGCCGAGCAGCACGAGGGCGCGGTTGGCGATGACCTCGTTCGCGTTCATGTTGGTCGAGGTGCCGGCGCCGCCCTGGATGACGTCGACGACGAACTGGTCGTGCCACTGCCCGTCGAGGATCTCGCGGCAGGCGGTGAGGATCGCGTCCGCACGCTCGGGGTCGAGCAGGCCGAGGTCGCGGTTCGCCGCGGCGGCGGCGTACTTGACGGCGGCGAGAGCGCGGATCAGAGCGGGATTGCTCGAGATGGGCCGACCGGTGATGGGGAAGTTCTCGGTGGCGCGCAGGGTGTGGATGCCCCAGAGCACGTCGGCGGGCACCTCGCGGTCTCCCAACAGGTCGTGCTCGATGCGGGTGGCGGCCACGTCGGTCTCCTCGGCTCGGTGATGTTGTGATGTCAGGCTGTCTGACAGGTTGAGTGTGGCGCATCCCACACGCGGTGTCAACGGTCGATTCTCGCTTCGCGGTCGCAGTCCCGGTCGGTGCGCGTCGGTCCGGGACCGCCCCGCGTGTCGGAGGGTCGGGTTACGGTCGCGGGGAAGCGGCTCGGACGAGTCGTACGGTGCGGGTCCCGGTGCGGGCCGTACGCGGTGTCGGACGGGAGTGACGAGTGCTGGAGATCCATCGCGCCGAGCGGGCCGACACTCTGGCCGACGCGCTGGCGCAGGTCCTGCGCACCCCGCTCGCGGATCCGTTCACCACCGAGATCGTCGCCGTGCCGGCGAAGGGGGTCGAGCGGTGGTTGCATCAGCGCCTGTCCGGCGTCCTCGGGGTCGGCTCCGAGCAGTCGGCCGACGGCATCGCCGCCGGGATCGAGTTCCCCTCGCCCGGCCGGCTGGTCGACGACGTCGTGTCCACCGTCGGCGGACTCGACCCCGCCGACGACCCGTGGGCCGCCGGACGGTCGACCTGGTCGATTCTGCGCGTGGTCGACGAGTGCACCGACGAACCCTGGTGCGCGGTTCTCGCCGCGAGCATCGGCGCGACGGCCGACCCCGAGGATCATCGACGTGGGCGTCGGTGGTCGGTCGCCGACCACGTCGCCGGGCTCCTGCGTAGCTATGCGGCACAACGTCCCGGCATGCTCCGCGACTGGGCCGCGGGCGAGGACACCGACGGCGCGGGCGGGGCGCTGCCCGACGACCTGCAGTGGCAGGCCGAGATCTTCCGTCGGGTGCGGTCGGAGCTCGGCGCCCACCCCGCGGAACGACTGCAGGCGGTGTGCAAGCACCTGCGGGTCGATCCCGGCCTCGTGGCGCTGCCCGAGCGTCTGTCGGTGTTCGGCCCGACCCGCCTGACCACCACCCAGCGCGAGCTGTTGCACGCGCTCGCAGCGCATCGCGCGGTCCACCTCTGGCTCCCGCATCCGTCGCCGGCGCAGTGGGACGCGGCGTCGTCGATCGCCCCCGGGTCCCGCCGTCGTGAGGTACCGCCCGCGGCGGTCGGCGGCCACCCGTTGCTCGTCGGCCTCGCCCGCGACGTGCGGGAACTGCGTCCGCTCGTGGCGCCCCTCGCCGACCGTGACCACTACCTGGCCGCCGAACCCGATGCGGCAGCCGACACCGTGCTGCGTCGGCTGCAGCGTGACCTCGTCGCCGACCGCGCGCCGACTCGCGAGGGGACCGACGGCGCGCTTCCCGCGGACGGCAGCGTCGAGGTGCACGCCTGCCACGGCCCGGCCCGCCAGGTCGACGTTCTCCGGGACGTGCTGCTCCGTGCGTTCCAGGACGATCCGACGCTCGAGCCTCGGGACGTGCTCATCATGTGTCCCGACGTCGAGTCGTTCGCGCCGCTCGTCCGTGCGGCGTTCGGCGGTGCGGCGGTGGCGGCCGCGGGGGCTCCGGCCGCGGGGCGGGCCTCGACGCACCCTGCGCACACGCTGCGTGTCCGGTTGGCCGATCGGGGCCTCCGTCGGACCAACCCGGTGCTCGAGGTCGTCGCCACCATGATCGAGCTGGGAACCGCGCGGGTGACGGCCGGTCAGATGCTCGACGTCGCGGCGCTGTCCGCCGTGCGGACGCGATTCGGTTTCACCGACGACGACCTCGAGCGACTCCGGGACTGGGTCCGGGAGTCCGGCGCTCGCTGGGGTATCGACACCGTGCAACGGTCGGCGTTCGGGTTGCGGGACTTCGAGCAGAACACCTTCACGGCCGCGCTCGACCGACTGCTGCTGGGGGCCGCTGCCGACGAGTCGACCGGCGAGTGGCTCGGCCTCGCGCTGCCGGTCGACGACGTCGACGGCGGGGACATCGAGTTGGTCGGCCGGTTCGCCGAGTTGGTCGACCGGGTGTCGAAGGTGCTGCACGGTCTGCGCGGCGCGCGGCCCGCCGAGGAGTGGCGTGATCACCTGCTGCTCACCACGGACCTGGTGGCCGACGTCCGTCCCGTCGACGAGTGGGTTCGGGCGGACGCTCGCCGCGAGGTGGCCGCGGCGTTCGAGGGCGCGGGGGCGGTTCCGCTCCGGTCCGCGGACGTGCGGGCGCTGCTCGGTGATCGGCTCGCCGGGCGACCGACACGATCGAACTTCCGCACCGGTGAGTTGACCGTCTGCACCATGGTTCCGATGCGGTCCGTACCCCACCGCGTGGTGGTGCTCCTCGGACTCGACGACGACGTCTTTCCCCGCGCGGGCCACGTCGACGGAGACGATCTGCTCGCGCGCGACCCGCTCGTCGGCGAGCGGGACGTGCGCAGCGAGGACCGACAGTTGTTGCTGGACGCGGTCATGGCGGCCACCGATCGCCTGCTGCTGTTCCACACGGGCGCGAACCCGACCACGGGGGTCGTCGAGCCGCCCGCCATTCCGCTCGCCGATGTCGTCGACGCGGTCACGGCGACGGCCGGGCGGTCGCCGGTGATCCGTCACCCCCTGCAGCCGTTCGACCCCGCGTCGTTCGCGGCAGCGGCACCGCACGGTTTCGATCCCGCCGCGCTCGACGGTGCGCGGGCCCTGCAGCGACCGTCCGCACCCGCCGAACCGTTCCTGAGCGGAGCGTTGGAGCCGGCTCCGACGGAGGACGTCGAGCTCACCGACCTCCTCGCATTCGTCCGCAATCCGATCGGAGCCTTCCTTCGGCAGCGGCTCCAGGTGCGGGCGGACGTCACGGAAGATGAGATCGAGGACGCGTTGTCTGTCCGACTGCCACCGCTCGCCAGGTGGGCGCTGGGGGACCGCATGCTCGCGCAGATGCTGGCGGGCGTCGACGCCGCCCGCATCCGCGCCGCGGAATGGCGACGAGGGTCGCTCCCGCCGCACCACCAGGGATCCCGTGAGCTCGAGGCCGTCGAGTACGTGGTGGGGGAACTGTTCCGCGCCGCGGCTCCGGTCCACGTGGGAGCGCCCGACACCGTGGACGTCGTGGTCGATCTCGGCGACGGGCGACGTCTGACGGGCAGCGTGCCCGGTATCCACGGCACCACCGTCGCGCGCGCCCGCTACTCCGTCCTGAGCGCGCCGCACCGCCTCGAGGCGTGGCTGTATCTGGTGGTCCTCACCGCCCACGATCCGTCGCCCGGGTGGACCGCGGTCACGACCGGCCGCACCGAGAACCGAGCGATCCGCCAGGTTCTGCGACCGCCCGACACCGCCGCGGACGTGCTCCGGAGCCTGGTCGACCTCCGTGACCGGGGTCTGCGCGAGCCCCTGCCGTTGACCACCAAGGCGGGGTGCCTGTACGCCGACCGCGTGACCAAGGGGGTGCGCGAGGACGCGGCGTTGTCTCTGGCCGACCGCGAGTTCCGTGGCTTCGGGGACGGGTCGGACGCCGCCGTGCGCCTGGTCCACGGACCGGCGGTGACCTTCGCGGACATCACCGCCGACACCCCGCGTGACGACGAGCGTGCCTGGTCCGACGACAGCACGCGGTTCGGGGTGCTGGCCCGCCGGTTGTGGGCCCCGCTGCTGGCCGTCGAGACCCTGGAGGTGCCGTGAGCACGTTCGACCTGACCGGACCGCTGCCCCGAGGAACGACGGTGCTCGAGGCCAGCGCGGGAACGGGAAAGACCTACGCGATCGTCGGACTCGCGGCGCGGTACGTCGCGGAGGGCGTCGCCGACATCGCCGACATACTGCTCGTCACCTTCAGCAAGGCGGCCACGAGGGAACTCCGTGAGCGCACCCGTGCGCGGTTCACCGAACTCGCCGGTGCGTTGCGCGATCCCGTGGCGGCGCGGGTGTCCGACGACGAGCTGACGGTGCACCTCGCGGGGGTCTCCGACCCGGAGGTCGCGGTGCGGCGGGGCCGACTGCTGCGGGCGTTGTCCGAGTTCGACGCGGGCACCATCGCGACCACCCACAGCTTTTGCCAGCGCATGCTGGACGGGCTCGGCATCGCCGGCGAACCGGAGCCGGGGGCGACGTTCGTCGAATCCGTCGACGACATCGTCGTCGACGTCGTGGACGATCTCTACCTGCAGCGGTACAGCAGGCTCGCCTCCGAGCCGCCGGTGACGCCGCAGGACGCGCGAGCCGTCGGCAGGGCGGCGGTGTCCGACCGGCGCGCGGTGCTCGGTCCGGACGTTCCGGACGGGACCGAGGCGGGTGACCGCGTCGCGCTCGCGCGGGACGTCCGGATCGAGACGGAGCGACGCAAGCGACGGGTCGGCATCCGCGACTACGACGACCTCCTCGGTCTGCTGCACGACGTCCTGATCCATCCCGACCACGGTGCGGCGGCGTGCCGACGCATCCGTGACCGGTTCCGCGTGGTGTTGGTCGACGAGTTCCAGGACACCGACCCCCTCCAGTGGGAGATCCTGCGACGCACGTTCCATGGCCACGGCGGAGTCCTGGTTCTGGTGGGCGATCCGAAGCAGGCCATCTACGCCTTCCGCGGGGCGGAGGTGACCAGCTACCTCGAGGCCGTCGCGGTGGCCGACCACCTCTTGGCGTTGACCACGAACCGGCGCAGCGACGAGGCCGTGGTGCGCTCGCTCGCCCATCTGTACGAGGGCGCCGCCCTCGGTGCCGACGAGATCGTGGTGACGGGCGTGTCGGCGTCTCACCGGACACGTCGTCTGACGGGACCCTCGGGAACGACGGACCCGATGCGGCTGCGGGTGCTCCCGAGAACCGGGTGCGGGCCGCTGAACAAGGCCGGGTTCGCCTCGATCGATCGAATCCGCCGACGAATCGCCGACGACGTCGCCGACCAGATCGTCGCACTGCTGACGAGCGGCGCCGAGGTCGACGGTGTGCCCATCGGTCCCGGCGACATCGCCGTGCTGGTGCGGTACAACAAAGAGGCCGGAATGGTGCGGACCGCGCTCGACGCCGCGGCCGTGCCGTCCGTGCTCACGGGCGGGGCCGACGTGTTCGCGACGCCGGCCGCCGCGGACTGGCTCCGGGTGCTCGAGGCCGTGGAACAACCGCACCGGGCCGACGTGGTGCGGCGGGCCGCGCTGACTCCGCTGCTGGGGTGGACGGCCGAACGCCTGGACGCAGAGGGCGACGCGGCCACGTCCGAGCTCAGCGCTCGGTTCCGGGAATTGGCCGGGGTGGTCGAGCGGGTCGGCTTCGCGGCGATGGTCGAGATGCTGACCGGCGCGACCGGTCTCCAGGCCCGACTGCTCGGCCGCGAGCGCGGCGAGCGAGACGTCACCGACCTGACTCATGTCGCCCAACTGCTCGACCGGGAGTTCCAGGAAGCCGGACACGGTGTCGCGTCGCTCGGCCGGTGGCTGGCCGACCGGGTTGCCGATCCGACGCTCGGGTCGGGGGCGGACCGCAGCCGTCGCCTCGACAGCGACGCCGACGCGGTACAGGTGGCCACCGTGCACGCGGCGAAAGGGCTCGAGTACCCCGTGGTCTTCGTGCCGTACGGGTGGGCCGCGAGCGGTGCATTCGACCAGCGTCCCCTGCTGTATCACGAGGACGGTCGACGCATCCTCGACGTCGGCGGCCCCACCGCCCGCGGGTACGCCGCGCGACGTCTGCTGCACGACGACGAGGCGGCAGGTGAGGAACTCCGCCTCCTGTACGTCGCGCTCACCCGCGCGCGCAGCCAGGTCGTGGTGTGGTGGGCGCCCTCGTTCACCACCAAGAACGGCCCGCTGCACCGACTGCTGTTCGGTCGGGTCGACGGTGTGCCGGCTCCGGAACGGTCGATTCGCGTGCCCGCGGACGAGGCAGCGCTGTCGGCGCTCGCCGCGCGGGCCGGCGACAGCATGACCGTCGAGGCCGTCGGCGCGACCGGGTCGACGGGTGCGCGACTGGGTCGCCGGGGCGCCACGGGCACGCCCGCGCCCCTCGCCGCCGCAGTGTTCGACCGCCGGCTCGATCACGCGTGGCATCGCACCTCGTACACGGCACTGACCGCCGGCGCGCACCACGATCGCGGTGCCGACGCCTCGGCCGCGGTCGACGAATCGGAGGATCCCGGCGTCGTCGACGAACCGGAGAGCGTGCTCGTCGCCGGCGTCGAGCACGCGATCCCGAGCGAGGCCGCGCTGCCGTCCCCGATGAACGGACTGCCGGCGGGCGCAGCCTTCGGCACGCTGGTGCACGACGTCCTCGAGTTCGTCGACACGTCCGCCACCGACCTCGCCGCCGAGCTCGAGGCGCGATGCCGGGACGCGGCGTCGCGGCTCGGCGCCGACCTCGACCCCGCGCACCTGGCACGGGCGCTCGGGGCGGTCCTGCGGACCCCGCTCGGTTTCGGCACGCTCGCCGAGGTCGCGCCCGCGGATCGACTGTCGGAGTTGGACTTCGAACTCCCACTCGGCGGCGGTGATCGCGCCGATCGCCGGTGCGCCTCGGTGCACGACATCGCCGATCTGCTGACGCGGCATCTCCCGGCGGACGACGTCCTCGGCGAGTATCCGAGCCACCTGCGTCGCCTCGACGATCGGGAGTTGCGCGGATACCTGACCGGCAGTATCGATTCCGTGATCCGGGTGCGCGGGCGACAGGGCGGGGGTGAGCCGCGCTTCGTCGTCGTCGACTACAAGACCAATCGCATCGTGGCGGGTGATCTCACCGTCGATCACTTCACGACGCACGCGATGGCGACGGAGATGATCGCGGCGCACTACCCGCTGCAGGCGCTGCTGTATTCGGTAGCGCTGCACAGGTTCCTGCGCTGGCGCCTGCCGGGGTACCGGCCGGACGTGCATCTCGGCGGTGTCCAGTACCACTTCGTACGGGGCATGGCGGGCCCGAGGACCCCGGCCGGTCGGGGTGTGTTCGCATGGCACCCGTCGGCCGCTCTGGTGACCGACCTGTCCGACCTGGTGTCGGGAGGAGCGGCATGACCGAACACGATCGGTTCCCCGCCTCGGTCGCGCAACGGGGCAAGGGCCTGCTCCGCACCTTCGACGAGGCGGGTGTCCTCACCGCGGCGGACGTCCATGTCGCCCTCCGGCTGGGCAAGCTCGGCGGCGAGTCCGACGAGGCCGCGTTGTTCGCCGTCGCGCTCGCCGTCCGGGCCGTTCGTGCCGGGTCGGTGTGTCTCGACATGACGCGACTGCGCGACGTGACGGCGGACGAGGACGTGGACCTCGACGCGCTGCCCTGGCCGGACGACGACGCAGTGCTCGAAGCCGTTCGTCGCAGTCCGTTGGTACTCGGGAGCGAGGCCGGACCGCTCCGGCCGATCCTGATGATCGACACCGCCGACGGTCCGCTGCTCTATCTCCAGCGGTACTACCTGCAGGAGCGCACCATCCGGGACGTCCTCGCGGACCGCGCGCGCAGCGCACCGGAGGTCGACGTCGAGGCGGTGGCCGCGGCGCTCGACCAGTACTTCCCCGGCAGCGAGCCGCCGGATCGGCAACGGATCGCCGCGGCCGTGGCCGCCACCGCGTGGACGACGGTGATCGCCGGCGGTCCCGGCACCGGCAAGACACACACCGTGGCACGGATCCTCGCGCTGTTGCAGTCGGTGCACGGACCGCACCTGCGTCTCGGTCTCGCCGCGCCGACGGGCAAGGCCGCGGCCCGATTGCGGGAGTCGGTCGAGGCCCAGAGCGAGGAGCTGGGTCTGCAGAACGTGCCCGGCGCGATGACGGTGCATCGACTCCTGGGATGGCGACCCGGCCGGAGCAGGTTCCGGCACGACGCCCACAATCGCCTGCCGTACGACGTCGTGGTCGTCGACGAGACCTCGATGGTGTCCTCGACGATGATGAGCAGACTCCTGGCGGCGATGCGAAGCGATGCCCGCTTGATCCTGGTGGGCGACCCCGACCAGCTCACCTCGGTCGACGCGGGTGCCGTGCTGGCCGATCTCGTCGCCCGCCCCGTGACGGGTCCGGTGCCGGACGTGGTGACGCATCTGATCGCGCGCGACCTGGCCGACGACCTGCCGGGGGACGGGCCGGAACGGGCGCTCGGCACCCTCGAGCGTCGACGACTGGCCGCGGGCATCGTGCGACTGAGTCGCGGCCGACGGTTCGGCGGCGCCATCGCCGACCTCGCCGTGGCCGTGCGAGACGGTGATGCGGACACCGCGATCGACCTCCTCCGCGCGCAGCCGCCGGGTATCGAGTTCCACCCCGACTCGGCGCCGGACTCGGTGGACCGAGACGTCGTGACCACCGCACGCGCCGTGGTTGCCGCGGCCGACACCGGTGACGCCGCCGCGGCGCTGACGGCTCTCGAGCGGCACCGGATCCTCTGTGCGCATCGGGAGGGTCCGCGCGGCGTGCGGCAATGGTCCGCACGCGCGGCCGAACGGATCGGGGCCGACCGCGGTTCCTTCCTCGACGAGGAGACCTGGTACGTCGGGCGCCCGTTGTTGATCACCGTGAACGATCACGACAACCGGGTCTACAACGGTGACACCGGCGTGGTGGTGAGCGACGGTGACGGCGGCGTGGTCGCGGCCTTCGCCCGCGGTGACCGCCCGCTCCTCGTGCATCCGAGCCGCTTGTCCAGCGCTGTCAGCGTGCACGCCATGACGATCCACCGATCGCAGGGAAGTCAGTACGACATCGTGTCGGTGGTGCTTCCGGACGACACGTCCTCGCTGCTCACCCGCGAACTGCTCTACACGGCGGTGACCCGCGCGAAGTCGGTGGTTCGCGTTCTCGGCTCGGAGGACGCCGTGCGCAGCGGAGTGCGGCGCCGGGTGCTTCGAGCCAGCGGACTCCGCCGCGACCCCGGGACACCCGTCGGGCGCGACGGGTGAGGAGCGGTCTCGGGCCCCGGCGCCGGTGATGCGTGTGCGCTATATTCACCGCGTTCGCAGTCGGGGGGACTGCACCGAGGGCCGTGAACGGCGGCGGGGGGCGGTCGATGAGGTCGACGGTGGTCGCGGGGCTGGTGTCCCGCCCCCGAAACGGGCACGGTGACGTGTCCTGTTCCGGCTACGCCGGTGGGGTCGACCGAGTCCTCGCCGGCCCACTTCCGCTGCGCCACCGCGTCCTCGTCGTCGACGTCTCGGCGACCCCTGATCCCGCCTCCGACCGCCACTCCGCCCGGCCGGATCCCGCCCGCCGGGTGCTCCGCGACCTCGCGGACGCCATCGGGCGATACCGCCCCGGCAGCGTCGTGGCATGGCATCCCGTCGACGCTGCGGCGGCGACGCTCGCCCTCGCCTCGACCGATCACGCTGCCGCCGACCAGGCTCCGCCGACGAGGACTTTGCTGCGCACGCGCCGATCCGGCGTCGACGACGTGGCGTCGGGCCGATCCGCTCGCCCGCTGACCTCCGCGGACGTGGAGGCGGCGCTGGCGACGCTGTCCTCGATGCGGCAGACCGTCGTCGTCTGCGCGCGGCCGGACGATCCCTGGTTCGACGTTCTCGCCGAGGACGCGGACGCCGTGGTGGTCCCCGTCGTCGACGACGACGCGGTGTCGCGCGTGATCGCCCTGACCGATCGGCTGACCGCCGGTCGACTCACGGTCGTGCGCCCCGGGGGAGCGCGCGGCCGCACCACCGAGGTGCGCCGCCGGCTCGGGGAAGCGGGAATCCGCACGGTTCTCGACGTGACCGACAGTGTCGACGGCCTCGACGGAGTAGACGTGACCGACAGCGCCGATGCGGACTGGTCCCGTGCGGCGGCGGTGATCCTGCGTCCGCGACCGGTCGGTCGCGGCGACGTCTCCGCCGAACCGGCGCTGTCCTTCGAGAGCACCACCGCCACGCTCCGTGCCCGATCGCATGGCGATCGTGGCCGTATCGGTCCGTCCCCGCGTGCGCCCCGGGGACGGGAGCGCGGCCGTCGCCGTTCCGTTGCTGCCCCGCTGGCCGCGGCCGCCGTCGTCCTGGCCGTCGCGTTGGGTGCGGCCGTCGCGCTGTTCGCGGGCGGCGCGAACAGCGGGGACGGAGTCGTCGAGTCGGCGCGGACGGGCGCGGCGAGCGCATCCGTGGTCGACACGGTGCTCGACGGTCCCGCGGTGATCGCCCGGTTCGACGACCTCTACTACCGGGACCGGGACGCGGCTGCTGCGGCCGCGCTGTGGGACCTTCCCGCGGGCGTCGACCGCGCCACGATGGTCGCCGACCTCCAGTCGTCCATCGACGCCGTGCAGCCGGGCACGACCCATCGGCTCGACATCCGCGCGACCGGCGCACCGGACGTGTACGACGCCGTTCTGACCCTGACCACTCCGGACGGGCGGCAGTTCGCGTTCGATCAGCAATTCGTCGTGCGCGGTGGTGACCGCGGATTCACCATCGTGCGCAAGATCGAGTGCAGCGCAGCGTGTTCCGCGCCCGCTGGATCGGATACGGAGACCGGACGATGACCCCGACGACACGGACGACCCCGACGACCCCGACGACCCCGACGACCCCGACGACACTGCTGCACCGGGCAGCACCACCGCGGTGGTCCCGCGCGGTGATGCCGTGGCTCGCGGCGGCGGGCCTGGTGACCGGCGGGGTGATCGCCGTCGCGATCGGCGCACCGACGTCCGCACTCGCCGCACCGTCGACGTCGGACGAGGACCCGTCCACGGCCGACCGTGACGAGATGTCGCTGTCGGAGAAGAAGGCCGACGACGAGCGGCGATCCGACATGACCTTCCAGGAGCGGGTCAGCGAGGACATCGCCCGGGACCGAGCGGCGGACGAACGCGAGGCGGAGGCTCGCCGAGAGGCCGAGGCGCGTGCGGAGCGCGCTGCATTGGCCGAGGCCGCCGTCGCCGATGCGCAGTCGAATCCGGCGCCGGCGCCGGCGCCATGGGTCCTGCCGCCGCTGCCGCCCCTCCCGTTCGAGATCCCGGGGCTGACTCCGCCGCCGCCGCCCGCGCCGGAGTCGCCCGCCCCAGCGGCCCCGCCGCCCGTCGCCGAGGAACCCGTGGCTCCGATCGCCGTCGAGGTACCCACCGAGCCGGCCGTCGTTGCGGAACCGGATCGGCCCGAGCCCCCGCAGCCCGCCGGTGAGGGTCTGCCATCGGCGGAGGACGCGCCGGACGAGCCCGAGCCGCAACGCGGCCCGGTGCCGAGCCCGGTGCCGCTACCGACGGCGCCCCAGGTGCAGTCCGCACCCTCGGCGCCGACCGGGGGCCCCGGACCGCACGGTGGGGGAGGCGCGGGCCCCGATCCCGATGCAGGTGGACCCGACCCCGATCTGCCGGACGACCCCGGTCGATCGGGTGACCGGGCTACGAGCACCGGTGCCACGTGGCCCGCGGGCGAGCGACCGGCGGATTCGGGTGGTCGACACGCGGCTCCCGACGGTCCGCCGACCGGCGCGGAGACCACCAGGACCGAGTCGACGTCCGCACCGTCGTGGGTGAATCCCGCGCCGTCCGGGTTCGACGAGGTCGACCGTCACGGAGCCGACCCGGGATGGACCAACCCGACCCCCGGCCGAGGGGACGAGGAGTGAGTCAGCCCGCCACGCGGGCGGACGCCGCGAAGAGCGCACCCCAGCCGAGCGCGACGGCGACGGCCTTGGCCCGCGTCGTGGCGTCGGGGGCGGCGACGGCGAACAGCGCCGCATCGCCGAGGTCGGAGGCGACCCGCACGCCGATCGCCGTGCGCAGCGGGGTTCCTCGACGCGCCACGACCATGGCGGCGCCGCTCGCGACGTCCCGCAGCGCGAGGCCCCGTACGGCGGTGGCGACGGACGGAGACACGAAACCCGAATCCGAGGTCAGCCCGGCCGGCGCGGCCAGGGTGCGCGGAGACGCGAGAACCACCGCGCTGTAGGCGACGGTGAGAGCGCCGAGCACTCGAGGGGCTCGGGTCAAGAGGGAGGACGTCGTCGAGGTCATACCCGGCGTCATACCCCGATTTCCGGTCCGCCCCACCTTCCCGGCGTCAGCGCCGAAGAACGAGGATGCCGTTCACGTCCTCGACCACGCGGTACCCGTCGGCCAGCGCCGTGCTCACTGCTCGGCGGTCACCCTCGGCGTTCTGCGGCCAGCCCGGAGGTCGTGCCTGGTCGACCAGGATCCACTCGGGTGTGGTCGAGTCCGACGGACGCTGCGGGAAGACCGTCGTGGGGT
This sequence comes from Rhodococcoides corynebacterioides NBRC 14404, assembly GCF_001894765.1. GTDB lineage: Bacteria > Actinomycetota > Actinomycetes > Mycobacteriales > Mycobacteriaceae > Rhodococcoides > Rhodococcoides corynebacterioides. Next base: position 87,995 of record NZ_BCWV01000008.1, on the reverse strand, counting down.
GCGTGGCGACGAGATGGGGCACCAGATCGTTCGACGCGGACACTCTGGCGTCGCGGGGGATGTCCGCGCTCACCTCGCGCACCGTCTCGATGCGGGGATCGACGCGCCACCCGTCGGCGGAGGCGAGCCGAGCCACGGGTTGGAAGGGCAGCGCGATCAGGGCCACGGCGGCGACCGCGGCGAGCACCAGGCGTTCCGCCCGACGTGAGAGTTCGCCCCGCGTCCGTCCGCGCACCAGGGCGTCGATCAGCGCGGCGAACAGGATCGGCATGAGTACGGCGTTGTAGTGGAAGATCGGCTTCCAGAAGTTGGTGTTGTCGCTGAGGAAACGCCACGCGACCGTGGGGACCGCGACCAGGACGATCGGAGACCGCAGGGCGGCGAAGCCGGTGATCGCGAGGAGCAACAGGATGGTCGCAGCACGGGGATCGCCGCTCACCAGACCGTGGGTGGTCTCCGCGATGCCCTCCGACAGCGGCGGCAGCTTGGATCCCTGTCCGTAGGCGTCGTCCGGGCTGAGCGCCGGCACGATCACCGCCACCGCGAGCACGGTCCACAGGGCGCCCCACGCCGCGGTCAGCACGCCGACCACGCGGTCTCGCCCGGTGGTCCACACGGCGATCAGCGCTCCGATGACGACGACCGTCAGACCCATGTCCTCCTTCACCCAGACCAGCGGCAGCGTCCACAGAGCTGCGCTGCGCCACCGCCCCTGGCCGAGGGCGGACATCGCGAACGCGAGGAGTGGGACGGCGAACGCGATCTCGTGGAAGTCGAAGTTCAGGGCGGACTGCAGTCCCCAGGACAGCCCGTATCCCACGGCGACCACCACGGCGGGAACGACGCCGAGCGCGCGGTGTGCCCATCGGGTGAGAGGAACGACGCCGACGGCGAACAGGACGGCCTGCGCCACCAGCAGCGTCTCGGGAGCGGGAGCCACCGCGTAGAAGGGGGCGAGCAGCACCGTGATCGGCGAGAAGTGATCGCCGAGCGTGTTCCAGCCGGTACCGAGCAGATCCGAGGTGGGGGCACGCCCGTCCGCGTAGGACGAGATCTGCTGGACGAAGATGCCGAGGTCGAATCCGGACGTGCGGCCCTGGTAGTGGCCCGTCACGGAGAGGGCCGCGTAGAGCGGTGCGAGCAGAAAGAAGGCCGCGGCCGGGAGCAGGAACTCGGTACGCCCGAACCGCGCACGCCCCACCCGTGACGCCCGCACGCGGGCTGCCGCACCGGCGCGGGCGGGTGCCGATGCGGCAGCAGAGGTCGACGCGTTCTCGATGGCGGTCACAGGACCCAGTGTCTACACGATATTCGTGAGACGTGACTGTGAACGAGCCCCGGGCAGGGTCAACGGCTGACCGCTTTGGCGTAGCGGCGAATGGCGAGCGGCACGAACACCACCAGGATCAGCACAGACCATCCCAGGGTGGCAAGGACGGGGTGCTGCAGCGGCCACGCATCGGGAACCGGTACCTGAGCACTCGTGTTGCCGAACAGTTCACGGCACGCCTGGGTGATCGCGGAGATGGGGTTCCACTCGGCCACCGTCTGGAGAGGACCCGGCAGGTCCGAGCTCTGGACGAACGTGTTCGCGATGAACGTCAGCGGGAAGATGACGATGAAGGTGGCGTTGTTGAACACCTCCGGTGTGCGGATCCACAGCCCGATGACCGCCATGACCCACGACAGCGCGTAGGCGAAGAGCAGCAGCAACGCGAACCCGGCGAGGGCCTCGAGGAACGACGATCGGATGCGCCAGCCGACCACCAGTCCGGTCAGCGACATGACCACCAGCGAGATCACGTTGATGACGATGTCGCTGCTGGTCCGACCCACCAGGACGGCGGACGGCGCCATCGGCAGAGTTCGGAACCGATCGATGATGCCCTTCTGCATGTCCTCGGCCAATCCGAGCCCGGTCCACGTCGACCCGAAGATCACGGTCTGGACGAAGATGCCCGCGATCAGGAATTCGCGATACGACGTTCCGGGAACGTCGATGGCCGAGCCGAAGATGTACGCGAAGACCAGCACGAACATGATCGGCGAGAGCAGCGTGAACACGATCAGGTCCGGCACGCGCTTGAGCTTGATGAGATTGCGGCGGGCGATGGTGGCGCCGTCGGACAGGGCGAGCAGGGGAGCGGTCATCGGGCGGATCCTGTCGAGGCGGACGCAGTGGCGTCGGTGGCGTCGGTGTCGTCGGCCGTGGCGCGACCGGTCAGTGTGAGGAACACGTCGTCGAGGCTCGGCTTGGCCAGCGAGGCATCGGTGGGCACGATTCCTCGCTCCCGCAGGGCGAGCAACGCGTCGGACAGGGTGATGGCTCCGTCGGACGCGGGCAGCGTGAGCCGCCGCGACGACTCGTCGGCCGTGACCTCACCGGCCGGTCGGCCGAGGATCTCCACTGCCGTGCTCAGGTCCTCCGCCGTCGCGAGGGTCAGGTCGATGCGCGAACCGCCCACGCGGGACTTGAGATCGTCCGCCGTGCCCCGTTCGATCACGACGCCGTGGTCGATCACCGCGATGCGATCCGCGAGGCGGTCCGCCTCTTCGAGGTATTGCGTGGTGAGCAGCAGGGTGGTGCCGGCCGCCACGAGCTCGTCGATGACCGCCCACAGATCGATGCGAGCCCGCGGGTCGAGGCCCGTGGTGGGCTCGTCGAGGAAGAGGACGGGCGGGTCGGCGACCAGCGCGCCCGCCAGATCGAGCCGCCGACGCATGCCCCCGGAATAGCCCTTGACGGGCCGATCCCCGGCGTCGACCAGGTCGAATCGCTCGAGCAGCTCGCGCGCCCGCGCTCGGCTGCGCTTGGCGCCCAGGTGGTAGAGCCGGCCCACCATGTCGAGGTTCTCGAACCCCGTGAGGTACTCGTCCACCGCCGAGTACTGCCCCGACACCCCGATCCGCGAGCGCAGCTCGGCCGCGTCCGTCACCACGTCGAGGCCGGCGACGGTGGCCGTCCCGGTATCCGCCTTCAACAGGGTGGTGAGGACGCGAATGGTGGTGGTCTTGCCCGCGCCGTTGGGGCCGAGCAGCGCCATCACCGTCCCCTCCTGGACCTCGAGGTCCAGCCCGTCGAGGGCGTGGACGTCTCCGTAGTGTTTGACCAGCCCGGTGGCCACGATGGCCGTTCCGGAATCTCCCCGTCTGCCCATGTTCTCCCCTTCTCGCCCACGGTCTCGCCCGGTGTTCTGCCGACCTACGACTGACTCGCGCCGCCGCCGAAAGTCATCGCACCACGAGCCACCGACACGAATCGCCTCGCACGAGCACCGGCCTGAGGCTCGCCGGACGTTTGAGGAGGCAACGGCTGCGGCTATCCGACGGCCACGGCCGGGCGCGGCGATCATCGACTCCGCCCCGGCGCTCGCAGGTAGACGACAGAACGGGGTTCGTGGTGTCCGAGTACGACTACATCATCGTCGGGGGCGGCATGGTCGCCGACAATGCCGCGAAGGGGATTCGCGAGCAGGACCCGGAGGGCTCGATTCTCGTCGTCGGCAACGACGTCGACGCCCCGTACACCCGTCCTGCGCTGAGCAAGAAGCTGTGGACCGACGAGGAGTTCACCACCGACAAGGTGCCGCTGGGCACCGAGGAGACCGGCGCCACGGTCGTCACGGGTACCACCGTGACCGGACTCGACCGCGACGCCCACACGATCACCACCGATGCGGGAGACACCCACACCTACCGGTCGCTGCTGCTCGCGACCGGCGCCTCGCCGACGCAGCTCGACCTGCCGCCGTCGGAGCGGGTCGTCTACTTCCGCACGTTCGCCGACTACCGCCGGTTGCGCGCGCTCGCGTCCGAGGGCACGCACGTCGCCGTCGTCGGCGGGGGGTACATCGGCACCGAGATCGCGGCCGCGTTGTCCCAGAACGGCGTCACGGTCACGCTCGTCACCAGCGACGACGTCGTCGGCGGACACATGTTCCCGGAGACCCTGGCGCGCGAGTTCCATCGGAGCTTCGTCGACCACGACGTCACCGTCCGCACGGGCGTGAAGGTGTCCTCCGGGCAGCAATCGGGCTCGTCGGTCACCCTGACGCTCGACGACGGGTCGACGCTGGACGCGGACGCCGTCGTCTTCGGTCTCGGCGTGAAGCCCAATGTGGAGCTGGCCGAGCAGGCCGGCCTCGAGGTCGACAACGGCATCGTCGTCGACGAGCACCTCCGGACCGCGGATCCGGACGTCTACGCGGCCGGCGACGTCGCCAACTACCCGGACGCGATCCTCGGCCGTCGCCGCATCGAGCACGTCGACAACGCCAACGAGATGGGCACGACCGCGGGCCGCATCATGGCAGGCTCCACCGATCCCTACACCTACACTCCGTACTTCTACTCGGACGTCTACGACAACGGCTATCAGGCCGTCGGGACGATGAGCACCGAGCTGACCACCGTCGAGGACTGGAAGACACCGGGTAAGGAGGGCGTCGTCTACTACCTCGACGAGAACTCGGTGTTGCGCGGGGTGCTGATGTGGAACGTCTGGGAGGGCCTCGACGAGGCCAAGGAGATGTTGAAGTCCGACGCGCCGCGCTCGCACGAGGACCTCGTCGGCGCACTGTGACCTCGCCCGGGTGCGGCGCAACGCCGCACCCGGGCCGCGCTCAGTCCTCGATCAGCGACGGCACGCGGCGCAGGTCCTCCACGGACACCGCTCGACCGGCGCTGTCCGCCAACGGAATCCGCCAGTTCTGATACTGCGTCTCGTCCGTCCCCGGCTGATTCTGGATGCGGTGCTCGCCGACCATGTCCACCAGCGCCACCCCGAGTAGCAGGGACGGGCTGCGTTGGATCAGACGGTGCAGGGCGGCAACGGTGTCGGTCGTCGACGCGTCGTCGGGCAGCAATCCGTGTCGACGTGCCAGGTCCAGCACCGACTCCCGCTGCGCCTCGTCCTGCTCGCGTTCGGAGTCGACGTCGCGTTCGAGCAGGCCCAACCGAGCCCGCAGGTCGATGTGTTCGCCCGCCAGGTATCCCGCGGTGGGCGGCAGGTCGTGGGTGGTGACCGAGGTGAGGCACAGTTCGCGGTACTCGGCGGGATCGATCGGACCGTCGTCGTCCCGCTCGAACCACAGAATCGACGTTCCCAGAACGCCTCTCGACGCCAGGTACTCCTGCACCACGGGCTCGAACACGCCGAGATCCTCGCCGACCACCACGGCGCCCGCCCGGTCGGCCTCGAGGACGAGGATGCCGATGAGCGCTTCGTGGTCGTAGGTGACGTACGTGCCCTCCGCCGGCGACGCCGCGTCGGTGGGGATCCACCAGAGGCGGAACAGGCCGAGGATGTGATCGACCCGGAGCCCGCCGGCGTGCTTGAGGACGGTGCGCAGCATGTCGCGGTACGGCGCGTACCCCAACTCGGCCAACCGATCCGGCCGCCACGGCGGTTGATTCCATTGCTGGCCCTGCTGATTGAAGTCGTCGGGCGGTGCTCCGACCGTGACTCCCTCCGCCAGCGCGGAGCCCAGCGACCACGCGTCCGCGCCGCCCCGCGCGACACCGACGGCCAGGTCGTGGACGACGCCGATGTCCATGCCGGCGGTGTGCGCGGCCGCCTGCGCGTCGGCCAGCTGCTCGTCGCAGATCCACTGCAGCCAGCAGTGGAAGTCGATGCGGTGCGCCAGCTTCACCTGCTGCCGCTCGACCCAGGGAGTGCGGGGCCCGGCGGCCTTGGTCCGCCACCGCTCGTCGGACGGCGACAACTTCTCCGTCAGCGCGCACCAGGTGGCGAAGTTGTAGAGCCCTTCGCCCTCCTCGCGACGGAACGCGGCGAACGCCGCTTCGCGGGCCGGACTGCGCGGCACCAGGAACACGGCCTCGAGAGCGCGCAGCTTGGCGCGGAAGGACTTGTCCCGGTCGATCGTGTCGGTCCGAGTGTTCGCGCGGTGCAGTCGCCTGGCGGCGTCGCGGATACGCGCGTACTTGTCCCGCGGGAGCATCGCCGTCTCCTGGATGTTCTCGACCCGGATGTACAGCGGGTTGACGAACCGGCGGGTCGTGGGCAGGTAGGGCGAGGCCTCGATCGGCGGCCGCGGCGCTGCCGCGTGCAACGGGTTCACCAACACGTAGTCCGCGCCGTGGTCCTCGCCGAGAATCGACGCCATGTCGGCGAGGTCCGCGAAATCGCCGATCCCCCAGGACCGCGGGGACCGCACGGAGTAGAGCTGCGCCAGGACGCCCCAGCGTTGCCGGTCCGACAGTGCCGCAGTGGTCGAGAGCACCGGCGGGGTCACCACGAGGGTGCACGACGACGGCGCGTCGGCACCGTCGACCTCCGCGACGAGCGTGTGCCACCCGGGTTCGAGGTCGGTGGGCAGGGCGAAGGTCGCGCGGCCGACGAGGGCGCCGTCGACGTCGCGGGGGTCGACCCACACGTCGCGCTGCTGCGCTTCGCGGCGCGCGCCGCTCTCGGTCTCGACCGACAGCGTCACCGAGGCACCGTGCGGAACGTGCACCGGCACGTCGCGGTCCGCACCCGCCACGGTGACGACGGACGGCGGCAGCGTGCGTCGCCACGGCGCCTCGTCGTGCGCGGCGATGGCGGCGTCGGCCGCTGCGTCGGTGCTCGCGTCGACGTCGAGTGCGCCGAGGACCGCGCGCAGGGTGGATTCGGCGACGTCGCGACGGGTCTTGTCCCATCCTTCGTACGACGTCGCGACGCCGTGGAGGTCGGCGAGCGTGCGGAGGCGATCGATGTCGGTCACCCGATCGATCGTAGAGGCGGCACGCGGTCGACGCGTCATCGTGGGCCGAGGCCGCCGCGGTGGGACGGGGACGCGACGACGGTCTGGAACGATGGAGAGGTCCGACGAACCCGGTCCGGCTTCCAGCGAGGTGTGACGAATGCCCGGTGATCCCACCGACGATCGCGCTCGGCGCGCGGATGCCGTACGCCGCATCGCGGAGTCCGCCCGCATCGACGCGGTCCACGAGCCGCTGTCCGACCGTGCCGCGCTGCTCTACGCACTGGGTCGGGTGGACGAGGGCGTCCGGACGGTCGCCCTCGCGCGGCTGCGCGCCGGCCGCCGCTTCCCGGCCATCGGAGGCTTCGCGGCACTGCGTCCGCTGGTGCGCGAGCTCGATTGGATCGAGGAGCGGCTGTCCGCCGGCCGCGCGGGTCCGACACGGGTGGCGCTGATGCAGCGGAAAGCGTTGCTGTCGCGGCGCCTCGGGGGTCTGCGGACGCGATTCGTCATGAGCTCGGCCCACTACGCCACCGGCGTACGCGCGATCCGCCGGGACCGGCGCGACGGCCTGCACCTGGACGTCGATCAACGCACCGGCCTGTTCGAGGCGCTGTGTCACACCCCTGCCCCGCTCGGGGCCGGACCCGGTCCGCTGGGTCGGGCGAGGGAGATTCTCGGTGGACTGGCGGCCGAACGGCTCGAGCCGGTGCACGAGCGCGGCGCCGCGCTCGCCCGGTCCGTGGCCGGAACCGACGTCGACCGCTTCACGGACCGGTACGAGACCGTCGGCTTTCTCGCCGGCACCTACCACGACCGCATTCTGGGCGCGCGCATCTGGCACACCGATCTCTTCGCCGTGGCGAGGGCCCAGCTCGACCCCGGTCTCGAACTGGTCGGCATCGCGGTCGACGTGGTGGCGCTGGCGACGCTCGACGCGGATCTGACCGCCGCGTTCGAGGCGCAGGGCGACGCGATCGACGACGAGGGTCGGCGCGAGATCCTCCGTCGCCGCGGCGATCTCATCCCGGTCTGGGATCAGGTGATCGACCGTGTCGCCGCGCTCTCACGCGTGGTGGACGAGATCGCCGTCGCCGAGGTCGAGCACCGGTCGCTGGACGTCCTCGCGCAGACGGCGGGACTGGACCGTCGCATCGAGGATCTCCTCGGTCGATCCGGCGATCGCGAGATCTCGGCGGACAACACCCATTCCGTGTCCGACCAGATCTCGCGCGACCAATGGTGAGAATCCGATCGGGCGGAATCCCACCCGAGCCCCCCTTCCGAATGATCGGATGGAGGTGTCGGCACCGATCCACGAGCCGACGATCGGAGAGGACCCACCGCCCATGCCCGCTGTACTCGAACGCGCACGCATCGTCGCCCCACCCGGGTGGAGTCGATGGCTCGTTCCGCCGGCCGCACTCGCGATCCACCTCGCGATCGGACAGGCCTACGCCTGGAGTGTCTTCAAGGCCGCCATATCGTCCGACACCGCACTGGGATTGAGCGGCACCGCCACCGCACTGCCCTTCCAGCTCGCCATCGTCATGCTCGGCCTGTCGGCCGCCGTGCTCGGCACCAAGGTGGAGGTGCACGGTCCCCGGTGGGCCATGACGATGTCGTTGATCTTCTTCTGCACCGGCCTGCTGGTCTCGGCGTTCGGTATGTCGATCGGACAGTTCTGGCTCGTCGTGCTCGGCTACGGCGTGATCGGTGGCATCGGCCTCGGCATCGGCTACATCTCCCCGGTGTCGACGCTCATCAAATGGTTCCCGGACCGGCCCGGAATGGCCACCGGTATCGCCATCATGGGCTTCGGCGGCGGCGCCCTCGTGGCATCCCCGTTGACCACGAAGCTGCTGTCGGCCTACGGCGGCAACACGACGTCGTCGATCGCCACCACCTTTCTCACCCTCGGCATCGGCTACGCGGTCTTCATGGCGCTCGGCGTGATTCTCATCCGCGTGCCCGCCGACGACTGGCGGCCCGCCGGGTGGACCCCGCCGGAGCCGAAGGACGGCGAGCACACCCAACGGGTGTCCGCGGCCAACGCCCTGAAGACGCCGCAGTTCTGGCTGCTGTGGATCGTGCTGTGCTTCAACGTGACCGCGGGCATCGGCATCCTCGAGCGCGCCGCCGGCATCTACACCGACTTCTTCCCCGACCCGACCGCTCCCGAGTCCGTCGCCACCGCCGCGGCCGGGTTCGTGGCGTTCCTCTCCCTGACCAACATGCTCGGCCGCTTCGTGTGGTCGTCGGTGTCGGATCTGGTGGGCCGGAAGAACATCTACCGGATGTACCTGGGGGTGGGAGCGCTGCTCTACCTGTACATCTCGCTCTTCACCAACAGCAACAAGGTGCTCTTCCTCGTCAGCGCCATGGTCATCCTCTCGTTCTACGGCGCCGGGTTCGCGACGGTGCCCGCCTACCTGCGCGACCTGTTCGGGACCTACCAGGTCGGCGCCATCCACGGCCGGCTGCTCACCGCATGGTCCGTCGCCGGGGTGCTCGGACCGCTGATCGTCAATGCCATCGCCGACCTGGGTGAGGCGGGCACCACCGGCCGCTACGTGCCGGCGTTCGTCACGATGATCGTGTTGCTCTCCATCGGGTTCGTCGCCAACGAACTGATCAAGCCCGTGGATCCGAAGTACTCCGAAGCCGATCCCACCCGCGAGGAAGGTGTCCGCACGTGACCCCAGAACGTTCGAGCGCGCCGTCGTCGGCCGTGTCCGTCCCCGTCGTCGTGGTGTCCTGGCTGTGGGTCGGTGTGCCCTTCGCCTGGGGTCTCTACGAGCTGATTCTCAAGGCGAAGAACCTGTTCGGTGGGTGACGGTCCCGGCCGGTCGGCCGGGGATCGGGGGCCACGTCTGTGGCCGCGGCCCCCGATCCTGCCGCGGCCGGTCCTGCTCGACCAGCACTGGACACGATTGGTGTTCCTGCACTGGCGGGTCGACCCCGCCGACGTGGCACCGCTGCTCCCGCCCGGGGTGGTCCCGGACGAGTTCGACGGGTCCAGCTGGGTCGGGTTGATCGGCTTCCACATGGTGGGGGCCGGCCCGGGCTACGGGCTCCCGGTGCCGTACCTGGGCACGTTCGGCGAGATCAACGTTCGCCTCTACAGCCGGGACGGTGACGGTCGCCGCGGTGTCGTGTTCCGGTCGTTGGAAGCGACGAGGCTCGCCGTCGTCCTCGGTACCAACCTCGCCGGTGTGCCGTATCGCTTCTCGCGCATCGGCATCGCGGACGACGGGGTGGTGCTCGGCTACGCGAGCACTCGTCTGGCACCGCCGCATCGCGGTGCCGCCACCGACTTCGCGGTCCGGCGTGGGTCCCGTGACCGGAGCGACGATGCCCTGGCGGTGTTCCTCACCGCACGCTGGGGAATGCACACCGCGGTCGCGGGTCGGCCGATCTACGTGCCGAACACGCACCGGCGGTGGCCCCTGTACGACGCCGACGTGGTGCGCCTGCGCGACGACCTGGTGGCCGCGGCCGGTCTGCCGGGCGTCGCGAACCGGCCCCCGGATTCGGTGCTGTGGTCGCCCGGCGTACGGACCCAGTTCGGTCGGCCGTTCGGTGTCACCCCGGCCTGACCCGTGGCCGCGTCACTCCGGTCTAGACGAGGCCGTGCCGCGGCGGGTGGGCGCCGGTGAGCGCGTAACGCCCGACGTGCTGCACCTTCCACCGCGATGGGTCGTGGAGGGTGTGGGTCCGGGCGTCCCGCCACAACCGGTCCGTGCCCGACGACGCTGCCGCACTGCGCGTTCCGCCCGCGTCGAACAGTGCCGAGGTGGTGTCCAGGGCTGCTCGGGTGGCGACCACCTTGGCCGCGGCCACGGCGATCGACGCGGCCGCGGCTGCCTCGGGGTCGGTCGCCCCCGCGTCGTCGGCGCGGGGATCCTCGGCACGGTCGATTGCCTCGCCCGCCTCGACGAGCAGGGATTCCGCGGACCGCACCGTGATCTCCAGGTCGCCGAACTGCTGGAGCAACAACGGATCTCGATCCGCCGACGCGACGGCCGCGTCCACCGGCGGCCGTGCGGAGGCGACGGCATCCCGCGCCGCGTCCATCGCCGCCCGCGCGAGACCGACGTCGATCGCAGCGTGCACGAGTTGGGCTCGAGCGCCGTACGTGGTGGCCTCGGCGAAGATCGTGGAGTACGGAATCACCGCGTCGGCGGGCACGGCGACATTCGTCAGCACGACGGTGCCGGACGCCGTCGTCCGTTGGCCGAGCCCGTCCCAGTCGTCCTCGATGTCGATGCCGGGAGTGTCGACGGGCAGATAGGCCAACACCTTTCGTGTCTGCGCCTCCGCCTCACGGTGAGAGCCGACGACACCGCGGACCACCAGCCAGTGCGCCAGCAGGGCGCCGGTGCAGTAGTACTTCGTCCCGGTGGCCCGGAAGGAGCCGTCCGGTTGCGGCGCGAACGACGTGTGGTCGATCCCCACCGTCGCCGTCCCACGCTCGCTCTGCGCGTTCGCGAAACGACGCCCGGCCAGAGCTTCCCCGAACCACCGCTTCTGCTGCAGGTCGGTGCCCGTCCGGCGCAGCGCGTCGAGGAACGTCAGATGGCTCTGCGGGATCTGCGCGACGCTCGCGTCGCCGCGGGCCAGCGTGGCGAACACGCGCGCCACCGTGCGGGTGGCCACGGGGCGACCACCGAAGCGGGCAGGCACCGTGATTCCCAGCAGGCCCGATTGCGACAGCGCGTCGAGTTCCGCGCGCGGCAGGGTGCGGTCGCGGTCCCGTGCCGCGGCGCCGGTCGCGAGGACCGCCCGCAGAGCCTCGGCCGTGGCCAGCGCGGCGTCGTCGTCGAGCACGGGTGGCGTCATCGCGAGGCCGGGAGGAACGGAGTGTGTCCGGCCGCGGTCCGCTGCACACCCGCCGAGACCAGGCCGCGACGCCGCAGGATCGGCAGGACGCCCTCGCCGAACCAGTAGAGCTCCTCGAGATGCGGGTAGCCGGAGAACACGAACTCGTCGATGCCCAGGGCCGCGTACTCGGCGATCCGGTCGGCGACCTCCGAGTGACTGCCGACGAGTGCCGTGCCCGCGCCGCCGCGGACCAGCCCGACGCCGGACCACAGATTGGGCGCGATCTCCAGAGCGTGGGGGTCTCGCCAGGATCCGTCTCGTCGGCTCTTCTCGTGGAGGGCGAGCATCGCGCGTTGACCAACCGACTCGCTGCGAGCCAGGTTCGCCTGGGCGGTGGCCACGGTGTCCTCGCCGAGGGCGTCGACCAGCGACCCCGCCTGCGCCCACGCCTCCGTCGCGGTGTCACGGGTGATGACGTGCAGACGAATGCCGAAGCGCACGGTCCGCCCGCGCAGGCGGGCGAGACCGCGGATCCAGTCGATCTTGGCCGCCACCGCAGCCGGGGGCTCGCCCCAGGTGAGGTAGACGTCGGTGTGGTCCGCCGCGACCGGGCCGGCCGCCGGCGACGAGCCGCCGAAGTACAGGGGCGGAATCGGATCGGGCAGGAAGGGAAGCGACGCGTCCTCGACCTGGATGTGGGTGCCGTGGTGGGTGACCGACTCGCCCCGCCACAGGCCGCGCACGACCGTGAGGAACTCGTCGGTGCGGGCGTACCGCTCGTCCTTGCTCAGATGGTCGCCGTACTGCCGTTGTTCGTGCGCCTCACCGCCGGTCACCACGTTGAGCAGCAGCCGACCGGGCGCGTGCCGGGAGAAGGTCGACGCCATCTGTGCCGCGAGCGTCGGACTGATCAGACCCGGTCGAAAGGCGACGAGGAAGGCCAGCCTCTCCGTCTCGCGGGCCACCATGGCGGTGGTGAGCCACGCGTCCTCGCACCACGCCCCGGCCGGTGTGAGGGCGCCCGTGAAGCCGAACTCCTCGGCAGCCCGGGCGATCGAGGACAGATAGCCGATGGTCGCCCGCCGGTCACCACTGGCCGCGCCCGCGCGGCTGCCGTGACCACCGCCCACGATGGACCGGCTGTCGCCGTAGGTCGGCAGGAACCAGTGAAGGGCCAGGGAGGGCGGGGGAGCAGCGCCGTCGACAGTCACTCGACCGACGCTAGGAGCGGGGACGCGCCGTGCCCACGGTTGTGCTCGCCGCGATCCGAAATCCGGACGACGTCGGCGCTACGACCGCGCGAGCAGCAACGGCACCCGGGTCTCCGCGTCGGTGAGCGACCCGTGATGACCCAGCAGCGCGGATTGATTCGGCTCCGCCCCCGATCGCACCACGGCGCCGGACCCCAGAGCCAGCGCCAGGACGTCACCGATCGTGCGGGCGACGGCCGGACGAACGGGCCCGAACCATCCGCGGTCGATCGCGTCGTCTCGACCGATGACCAGATAGTCCTCGCCCAGCGTCTCCCGCCAGCGCTCCGCCACGTCGGACGCCGCACCCGGGCGGGCGAACACGTGCCGGGCGCGGGGCTCACCGGCGATCATCGTCACGTCCTGCGACAACGTCGGCGTCGTGTCCACGTCGACGCGGTCCGCGACGTCCACCATCCCGTGATCCGCCGTGACCACCAGGGCGGCGTCCGCCGGCAATCGCGCCGCGACGGCCTCGACGATCGAATCGACCTGTCGCAGTTCGAAACTCCAGGCATCGGACGACGGCCCACGGACGTGTCCCGTGAGGTCCAGCTCGGACCAGTACGAGTACACCAACGACCGGTCGCCCCGGCTCAGCGCGCTCACGGTCCGCGCGACCAGATCGCCCGCCGACACCGACGCGGCGAAGTCCCCGCCACGCAGGACCGCACGGGTCAGTCCCGACTCCCGCTGATAGGACGGTGCCACCCGGGACACAGCGATACCGGCCGCCGCAGCCCGCTCGAACACCGTCGGGTGCGGTTGGAACTCCTCCGGTACCAGGGTGGACAGCAGATCCGACGACCCTTTCGGCGACGACCCTTTCGGCGACGACCCACCCCCTCCGGCCTGCCCGTCCTTCGTCGACCGGCCTCCGGCCTGCCCGTCCTTCGTCGACCGGCCTCCGGCCTGCCCGTGCAACCGCCAGTGCAGCGGATTCATCGGCCGGTCGTACCCCTCGACCGCCGTCAGGTAGCCCACGATGCCGTGCTGGCCCGGCGGGCGGCCGGTGCCGAGCGAGGCGAGGCTCGTGGCCGTGGTGGATGGAAAGGTCGACGTCCAGGTCTCGCCGGTCATCGACGACAGCATCGGCGCGTGCTCGGCCCGAGCGGCGAGCTGCTGCGCCCCCAGTCCGTCGACGAGCAGAACGCAGACGCGCCGGACGCCGGCGAGGCCGAGCGTCGTGGGTGAGCCGTCTCCCGTCACCGCCCCGAGCACGGCGGGGAGGAGATCGGACAGCGTGTTCACCCCGTAGCGGGGCACCGACATCACCGGGGAGACCATCGGTCCGACGTTACCCGGGCGGCCCACCGTGCCGGATCAGTCGAAGAGCGTGTCACCGACACCGCCCGCCGGGTCGACGCCACCGAACAGGTCGAGCTGCACGGTCGACGATCCGTCCCGCGCCTCGGCGACGAGTCGCCTGTGGGCGGCGGTCAGGAGCGCGGCGGTCATCCGCCACACGCGGGCGTCGAGCCCCGCGGACGCGGCCACGCGCTCGTCGTCCCACACCGTCCGGGTCAGGGACTGGTTCTCGCATCCGCGGGCGAGGGCGAGCAGGTCGGCGATCCGCGCCCGGTCGGCGCCGCAGAGGGCGAGGACCTCGCCGACGCTCACGTCCGCACCGCGTTCCCACACGGCCTCCGCGAGCCGGCACAACGACTCCGGCAGCAGCGGCGATCGGCCCGCCGGTGCGGACGTGACGGAGCCCGTGCGGTCGAGATAGGGACGCGCACCCAGAGCCGTCACGACGTCGTCCGCCGCCTCGGCGACGAACTTCTCCATCACCGCCAGCATGTCGAGCACGTGCTGGGGAACGAACGGCACGACCGTGACGTCGACGGTGGCCACCACCCGATCCTCGTCGAGAACGAGTTTGACGTGCGGCCAGCGACGGTTGACGTCGGCGATCACCTCGGCGGCGTGCGCGGTGTCCTCGATGCCTGCGGCCACCGGCGCGAGGATCTGCACGAACGGCGCGTCCTCGGTGGGGCACAGGTACAGCCGGGCGGGACCGAGCCGGAACGGGTAGTCACCGTCCTCGTCCGCGTCCGGAAGAAAGCCGAGCAGGTGCCGAAGGGTGGCCTCGACCAGAGCACGTCGGCCCGCGGCGTCGGCGGTGCGGACGGCGACGAACGGATCGAACGCCGGCGCAGCCGAGACGACGGTTCGACCGATGCCGCACACCTCCGCGTCGGCGGGCCCCGTCACGGTCAGGAAGCTGGGGTGGGGCACGGCCCACGCGTCCCGCAGCACGCGCACGCACGCGTCGGCGGCGCGGTCCGCGTAGCGGTGGCCGAGGTCGAGGTACCAGTTGACGGGTATCGACTCGTCCGCGGTATCGCCCCTGTCCTCCGCGTTCCGGGGCGGCGCGTGGAATCCGAGCTCGCTCAGGAGCGCGGAGCCGGACGCCGTCCAGGCCCGGTACGGAGCCAGGTAGTCGTCCGCGAGCACCTCGCATCGCACCACCGACTCGTCCCAGCCGTGGAACTGCACGCACGGCGGTGCGGGGTCCGACGGCGTGTGCGGGCACTCGATCAGCAGCGTGTCACCCGCAGCCAGAGCCGCCACACCGTCGGCGAGCAGGGTGCGGAAGGTCGCCCAGGCGCTGCGTGTCGCGCCGTCGAGCGTGTCCACCTCGTTCATGCCGCGACCGTAACGGCGACCACCGACACGATCGCCGCGCTCGGCGATCGGACGCGCCCGTCAGGCTCCCGCGACGAGGTCCCGGTACTCGGCGTTCGTGTCCACGAAGTGCCGCACGTAGCTGCAACTGGGGACGATGCTCAGCCCGGCCGCTCGCGTGTCGTCGAGCGCCTCGCGCACCAGTACCGCTGCCAGCCCCCGCCCACGGAACTGCGGCAGCGTCACCGTGTGGTCGAAGTCCCGCGACCCGGCGCCGGGACGGTACTCGGCGTATCCGGCGACCTCGTCGCCGACGAGGATCTCGAAGCGGTGCCGGTCGGCGTGATGCTCGACGCGGGTGGTCTCGTCCGGTTCTGCCATGGACCGAATCTACTCGCCCTCCCCTCGGCGGGGACCGATCACGACGTGCGCAGCGACGCGAGCAATCGGCGCTCGTACTCGGCGAACTCGGGCGTGGTGACGCGGTCCGCTCCGCGCGGGCGGGGGAGGGTCACGGCGACGTCGTCGACCACGCGAGCGGGTCGGGGCGAGAGGACGACGACGCGATCGGACAGGTGCACCGCTTCGCGCACGTCGTGGGTGATCATGAGCACCGTCCATCGGTACCGCTGCCAGACGTCCTCGAGCCAGTCCTGCATGGCCGATCGCGTGATCGAATCCAGCGCGCCGAACGGCTCGTCGAGCAGGACCACCTCCCGCCCCTGCACGACCGTGCGGAGGAGGGCCGCGCGCTGCCGCATACCGCCGGACAGCGCGGCAGGCCGAGCGTCCTGGAACCCGTCCAGACCGAACGCGGGAAACAGGTCGTTCGCGGTCTGCCGAGCGCGTGCCGCGGGCACGCCCTGCACCTCGAGGCCCAGCGCGGTGTTGGCGAGGACGGTCCGCCAGGGGAACAACAGGTCCTTCTGCGGCATGTAGGCGCAGGGCGGGGCGTCGACCGACCCGGTGTCCGCGCGGTCGAGTCCGGCGATCACGGAGAACAGGGTGGACTTGCCGCACCCGCTCGGGCCGAGGATCGAGACGAAGCGACCCGCCTCGACGGAGAGGTCGATGCCGTCCAGGACGGATCGACCGTCGAACTCCTTGCGGACGTGTCGCAGGTCGACCACCGGGTCGGGCGGGCTCACGGTTCCTCCCCCCTGGCCCAGGGCGCCACGAGGCGCTCCACCACGTACGTCGACAGGAACAGCGCGATCGAGCACAGCGCGGTGACCACCACCGCCGCGAGCACCAGATCGGTGCGGAACGCGTTCTTCTGCTGACTCATGTAGATGCCGAGACCGCTGGTGGCGCCGACGTATTCGGAGAACACGGCCCCGACCACCGCGTACGTGATACCGATGCGCAGCGAGGTGAAGAAGCGCGGCACGGCCGACGGCAGGCGCACGTAGCGGAACTGTTGTCGACGCGAGGCGCCCATGCTGCGCAGCAGACGGTCGGATTCTCGGTCGGCGGAGGCGAATCCCTCGATCAGACCGACCGTCGTCGGGAAGAACGTCACGAGGGCGACGACGAGCAACTTCGGGACGATGCCGAATCCGAACCAGATGATCATGAGCGGTGCGAGCGCCACGATCGGCACGGTCTGCGAGATCACGAGCAGTGGAACGACGGCACGACGGAGCCGCGGCGAGAAGTCCACTGCGGTCGCGATGATCCACGAGACCACCAGGGCCAGACCGAAACCCACGAGCGTCACCTGCAGTGTCGACGCGGCGTGGCCCGCGATCACCTCGCGCGCGGCCCACCCCTGTGCGGCGACTCGGCTCGGTGCCGGCAGTACTCGGGGTGACACGTCGGCCAGGCGAACGTAGGTCTCCCACACCGCGATCACGGTGGCCACCAGGATCACCGACGGCGCCCATCGCGACGGGTGCAGGCCCCCCGTCCGTCGCGGAGGCGGCGGATCGGTGGGCCGGCTCACCGACCGCTCAGTCGGCGAGATAGTCATCGGTGAAGTACGTGGACCAGTCCGGCTCCTCGGCCAGAGGTGCGCCGTCGGGCCCGGTGAGCACGCCCGCCTCGTAGAGGAATCGCGAGTACCCGGACCACTTGTCCAGCGTCTGCGTGCCCACCCGGCCGTTCTCGTCGCGGAGATACCGCTCGGAGAGGATGCGCTGGCTCTCCCGGACGAGGTCCTCGTCGGGGAAGGCGCCCGGATCGGCCTCGATCAGATCCTGCGCGGCGGCGTCGGGATTCTCCGCCGCGAAGGCGTAGCCGCGCTGCAGTGCCTGGACGAACGCTCGTGCCCGGTCCGGGTTCTCGGCCAGCCAGTCCTCGTTGCCGTCGATGACGATGGCGTACGAATCGGGGAAGCCGTAGTCGGTGTAGTCGAAGTACTTCATCGGCGTGCCCGCGCGCTCGGCTTCCAGTCCCTCCCAGGCGAAGTAGGAGACGGTGAAGTCCGCTTCGCCCGCGTACACGGCTTCGTACGCGCTGGTGCCGAGGACGACGGTCTCGAAATCGCCGGTGCCCCCGTCGTTGCGGATGACCTCCGCCAGGGAAGCGGACTCACCCGCGTCGCCGAATCCGGCGTAGGTCTTGCCGTCGAGGTCCCGTGGCGACGCGATGTCGGGACGGTCGGCGCGCACGCCGATTCCGGTGGCCCAGTGCTGGAGTGGCGCCATCACCGAGACGATGTTCGCGCCGGCGGCCTTGGCGTGGGTGGCCGAGCTGTGGAAGCTGACGCCGAATTCGGCGTTGCCGGAGTCGACCAGGGTGTCGGGTGACGTCGAGTTGTAGGGGAGCACCTCGACGTCGAGACCGGCGTCGGCGAAGAAGCCTTCCTGCTGGGCGACGAAGAAGCCGGTGTGGTTGGTGTTCGGCGTCCAGTCCAGTGCGAAGCGGATCGTGTCGTCGGACGCGGTCGACGACGAGCATCCGGCCAGCGTGGACGCGAGGATCAGAGCGGCGGCCGCTGCCGCGCGCGCCCTCATGCCGAGGGCCACGGCGTGGTGTGCAGCGCGGTGTCCCAGAACAGCAGTTCGTACCGCAGCGCGACGACGAAGGCGCGGGTCATCCGCGCGCGCTCGTCCGGCCCGGCGTCGCGTGCGGCGGCGTCGACCACGT
Organism: Rhodococcoides corynebacterioides NBRC 14404; assembly: GCF_001894765.1. Classification (GTDB taxonomy): domain Bacteria; phylum Actinomycetota; class Actinomycetes; order Mycobacteriales; family Mycobacteriaceae; genus Rhodococcoides; species Rhodococcoides corynebacterioides. Next base: position 69,499 of record NZ_BCWV01000008.1, on the reverse strand, counting down.
CCCGCGCCCGGGCGGCGGAGACCTGGAAGTCCTCGGCGTCGTAGGTGGTCACCCACCGTGCGTAGGGGTGGTCGGGATCGGCGGCGAGCACCGCGCGTGCCGACGCCGCGAGCGTGCGCCCCACCTCGGCGTAGATCCAGAAGCAGGGCAGTGCAGCGGCGGCACCGACGGCGTAGCTGTCCGTCGCGGCGGTGGCGGTGAGGTAGGAGACGTACCCGAGGCAGGCGGGGCTGTGCTCCGTCGATGGCGGTGCGTCGCCGAGTCGGGGATCGTTGAGCAGGTCCGCGTGCAGGGACTTCTCGACGGTCACCGCCGTGGCGGCCGACGTCGCCCAGAACGCGCCGTCCACCGGATCGGGCGCGCGGGAGGCGAGGAGGGCGAGCGCCTTGGCGTAGCCCTCGAGATACAGACCGTCCTGCTCGATGTAGGTGCGGAAACTCTCGACGGGGAGGGTGCCGTCGCCGAGTCGGCGCAGGAACTCGAGATCGTCGATGGCGCGGCGCAGGTCTGCGGTCACGTCCCAGAGATGGTCGGTGAATCGTGGGTGAGTCGCGCCCCCGGGTGGCGCGTGCTCGGGCAGCGTGGTGTGCGGCATCGCCGGACATCCCTTCGTCAGAATTATCTGCATCAGGTTCGCGGGTGTCTTCTCAGCCTCGCCGTACTCGGCGAAGCACCCCGTGTCGGTACGCCGCGACAGTAGCACCGCCGTCGGCGGGCGGCCCCGTCCGCCGACGGTGCCGGTGCACGACGCACGAATCCGCGGCCCCCGAGTGCGGGGCCGCGGATTCGTGTGCGGTGGTGGGATCGCTCAGAACTTCATGTCCTCCAGCTCCATCCCCTTGGTCTCGGGGATCTTGGCCTTGACGAAGAAGAACGAGACGGCCGCGAAGAACGCGAACCCGCCGTACACGATCGACAGTCCCACCCACTGCGTCAGCTGCGGGAACATCAGCGAGATGACGAAGTTCGCCACCCAGTTGGCGGCCGTGCCGATGCCGAGGGCCATGGCGCGCATCCGGTTGGGGAACATCTCGCCGAGCAGGACCCACATCACCGGTCCCCAGGTGGCGGCGAAGAAGACGACGAAGAGGTTGGCGCCGATCAGCGCGACCACACCCCACGGCTCGGGCAGCGAGACGTCGTCGCCGCTGCCGATCTGCTGCGAGAACGCGACCGCGGCGAGGAGCAGTCCGACGAACATGCCGACGGACCCGGCCATCAACAGGTTCCGTCGACCGATCCGGTCGACGAAGAGAATGGCGACGAACGTCATGGCCACGTTGATCACGGAGGTGATGACCGACGTCGTGAACGACTGGGATTCGCTGAAGCCCACGGACTTCCACAGGGTGGTGGAGTAGTAGAAGATCGCGTTGATGCCGACGAACTGCTGGAGGACGGCCATGATGATGCCGACCCAGACCAGCGGCTGGAGTCCGAAGCGGGGACCGCGGATGTCGGCGAACGACGACTGCTTCTCCTTGCGCAGGGTCAGCCGGATCTCGTGGATGCGCTCGTCGGGATGCAGTTCACCGGTCACCTCGGCGAGCACGCGGGCCGCCTCCTCGTCGAGATGCTTGCCCACCAGGTAGCGCGGCGACTCCGGAATGAGCAGTGCCAGAACGCCGTACACCACCGCGGGCACGACGCCGACGATGAACATCCACCGCCACGCCTCGATGCCGAACCAGTAGTCGTTCGACGCGCCGCCCGCTCCGTTGGCGAGGACGGCGTCGGACAGCAGCGCCGCGAAGATGCCGACGGTGATGGCCAGCTGCTGCAGGGACGCGAGGCTGCCGCGCATGCGCGCCGGGGAGATCTCCGCGATGTACGCCGGGGCGATCACCGACGCGATGCCGATGCCCAGTCCGCCGAGGACGCGCCACACCATGAGGTCGGGCACGCTGAACGCCAGGCCCGATCCGACCGAGGAGACGATGAACAGGAACGAGCCGAGCAGCATGACCTTCTTGCGGCCCCACCGGTCCGCGAGTCCACCGGCGAACCAGGCGCCGGCGGCGCAGCCGAGCAGGGCGATGGCGACGGTGAAGCCGGTGAGGAACTCACCGAGGACGAAATGGCCCTGAATGGCGTCGACCGCGCCGTTGATCACCGACGAGTCGAAGCCGAAGAGGAAGCCGCCCACCGCTGCGGCCACGGTGACGCCGATGACTTTCGCGGTGTGGTTGGCCGAAGCCTGAGTGGTCATCTGCGCACCTGGTTTCTCGAAAACGACGTGGTCCGTTCTCGGACACTACGCCGCAGGCGCAGCCCGTGGTCCGAGACTCCCGCCGTGGTCCGATCGCGGGTTTGAACCGGGGGTCCGACGTCAATCCGGCCGCGGTGAGGACGACACTGCGACGACGAGGACGGGCCACGGCGGACACCGCCTGGGAGCGCTACGCCGACATCTCGCTGTGGCCGACCTGGGCGCCGCAGATTCTGGGGGTCGACGCGTCGACCGAACGCCTGACGACCGGGACCACCGGCACCGTGAAGGGTCCGGTGGGAGTCCGCGTGTCCTTCGAGGTGCTGGCCGTCGACGAGTCGGCCCGGACGTGGGCCTGGCGGGCCTGGATAGGGGCCCGCAGCGCCGGTCTGACCCTCGAACACGGTGTGGAGACGCAGGGCGCCGGATCCGCGACCTGGCTCACCGTCGACGGGCTCGCCCCGATCGTGCTGGCCTACTCACCGGCCGCCTATCTCGCGCTCGGGGGTCTGGTTCGGCCGTGACCGGCCCGGAGCGCTCGGTCCGGCGAGCCGGGTAGCGTCGGCCGGGTGCCGCAGAGCGAGAGCACCCGAGTGATCGACTGCCCGTTCGGCCGCGTCCGCGGTGTGGTTCGCGGCGAGGTGGTCTCCTGGAAGGGAATCCCGTACGCCGAGCCGCCGGTCGGCGAGCGCCGCTTCCGCCGGCCGGGCCCACCGGTCACGTGGGACGGGGAGCGCGACGGGTCCGCCTTCGGGGCGATGGCGCCGCAGGGACGCGGCGGGCCGGTCCCGATGGACGCCACCCTGCCCGTCGACGAGGACTGCCTGACCCTCAACGTCTGGGCCCCGGTGCCCGACGGCGTGCTGCGACCGGTGATGGTGTGGATCCACGGTGGCGCCTACTCGCTGGGCTCGTCGGCGCAACGCATCTACGACGGCCATCAGCTGTCCCACCTCGGCGAGGTGGTGGTGGTGACGATCAACTACCGGGTGGGTGCGCTGGGCTGGCTGGATCTGTCGGACCCGTCGCTCGGCGGTGACCGCTTCGACACCAACATCGGCCTACGGGACCAGATCGCCGCGCTGACCTGGGTTCGCGAGGCGATCTCCGCCTTCGGCGGCGATCCGGAGAACGTCACGGTCTTCGGGGAGTCCTCCGGCGGCGCGTCGGTGACCACGCTCATGACCTCGCCCCCGGCGGCGGGTCTGTTCCACAAGGCCATCGCCCAGAGCGCCCCCGCCACCTCGGTGTACGGCCCCGAGCGCGCGCGATCCGTGGCGGAGCGGTTCCTCGAACTGGTGGACCTGAGCCCGGACCGCGTCGAGGAACTCCGCGACCTGCCCGTCGAGCGGCTCGTCGAGGCATCGGACCTGTTGGTGTACGAGATCCCCGAGAAGGTGCCGGGCACTCTGGGACTGGCGCCCGTCGTCGACGGCGACGTCGTGCCGCGATACCCGGTGGCTGCGTTCCAGAAGGGCTACTCGCACCCCGTTCCCCTGATCATCGGGTCGAACAAGGACGAGGCCTCGGTGTTCCGGTTGATGAAGTCGCCGCTCATGCCGGTGACCCCCGAGACGGTGGCCACCATGTTCGAGGCGATCGCCGCCGACCATCCGGACCTGTCCGCCGAACGGATCGCCGAGATCATGGCGGCCTATCCGGACCTGCCCAAGAGTGCTGCAGCGCTGGCTTTTTCGCGGGACGCGAGCGCCGGGGCCGCGGCGCTGTCGCGGGATGCCGGGTTCCGGATGCCGAGCCTGTGGATCGCGGATGCGCACTGCCGCCGGTCACCGACGTTCGTCTACCGCTTCGATCACGCGACCCCCGTACTACGGGCAGCCCGTATCGGGGCCGGCCACGCGACCGAACTGCCCTACGTCTTCGGCAACTTCGGCACGTTCGACCGCGATCCGACCTTCTGGCTCGGCGGACGCAGAGCAGCGCAGCAGGTCTCCCGGCGGGTTCAGCGACGCTGGGTGGCGTTCGCCTGGCACGGGGTACCTGCTGCGCTGGACGGCTCGAAACACTGGGCGCCCTACGACTCTCGTCGGCGAACGCTGCTCATCGATTCTCGCGACTCGCTGGCCCCGGACCCCGATCGCGAACTCCGCGAGGTGTGGGGCGACGACGTCCTCGGCTTCAGCTGATCAGGCCTTGCTGTAGGTGAGGCAGTTGGCGGTGTCGGAGGACTCGCCGGCGCCGATCCGGACGGCGGCGGCCGTGCACTCGAGGTCCTTGTTGTGGGCGCAGTCCGCGCGCTGGCAGGCGCCGACCTGCGGGGACACCACGTCGAGCCCGCCCTTGGTGGAGAGGGGGATGAACGTGGCGCAGTCCGCCGTGCCGTTGGAGCCGCCGACGCTGATGGCGAAAGCGTGGCAACCGTCGTGGTTGTAGGAGCAGCTGCTCACCGAACAGTCGGTGACTTCGGGCATTTCCAGAGTGGCCATGACATTCTCCGTTCAGGTGACGCGGTCGGGTCGTCGGAATACGACGGTAACCGAGAAAAACCGCTCTCACCAGCAAGGTCAGGCTGACCTGAGTATGGGTTGCCTTTCACCAACGCGTCCGTGACGAAATCGTTCGAGGCGATCAGAGCACGGCGCCGGGATTGAGAATTCCCGCCGGATCGAGCGCATTCTTGATTCGTCGGGTGAGCTCCATGACGTCGTCGCCGACCTGGTCGGGCAGCCATGCCTTCTTCAGTCGGCCGACGCCGTGCTCACCGGTGATGGTGCCGCCGAGCGAGATCGCGAGGGTCATGATCTCGCCGAACGCCTGGTGGGCCCGCTCCTCCATCTCCTTGTCGTCGGGGTCGAACACGATGAGCGGGTGGGTGTTGCCGTCGCCGGCGTGTGCGATCACGGCCACGGTCACCTGCCGCGCGTCGGCGATCTTCTCGATGCCCTGCACCAGATCGGCCAGCGCCGGGAGCGGTACGCCGACGTCCTCGAGCAGCAGCGACCCGGTGCGCTCCACGGCCGGGATCGCGAATCGGCGCGCGGCGGCGAAGGCTTCGCCCTCGTCGGGATCGTCGGTGACGAAGACCTCGGCCGCGCCCGCCTCGGTGCACGCGGCGGCCATGATCTCGGTTTCCTCGGTGCGGTGCGCACCGGGGGAGTCCGATCGCGCGACGAGCATGGCGGCGGCGTCGCGGTCGAGACCCATGTTCATGGCGTCCTCGACGGCGTTCACCGAGGTGCGATCCATGAACTCGAGCATGGCCGGCCGCAGCGACCGCGTGATCGCCAGAATGGCGTCGGTGGCGTCGGACAGGTCCGCGAACGTCGCCACGACGGTGCTGGCGGGGGGCTGCGCGGGGATGAGGCGCAGCGTCACCTCGGTGATGACGCCGAGCACCCCTTCGCTGCCGACGAAGAGTTTGGTCAGCGAGAGCCCCGCGGAGTCCTTGAGGCGCGCGCCGCCGAGACGCACGACGATGCCGTCCGCGAGCACCACCTCGAGCCCGAGGACGTAGTCGGTGGTGACGCCGTACTTCACGCAGCACAGACCGCCCGCGTTGGTCGCCGCGTTGCCGCCGATGGAGCACATCTCGAACGACGACGGGTCCGGCGGGTACCAGAGCCCGTGTTCGGCCGCGGCCTTCTTCACCTCGGCGTTGAGCAGGCCCGGTTGCACCACGGCCGTCCGGGTGACGGGGTCGACGGTGATCGCCCGCATGTTCTCGGTGGAGAGCACGATGCCGCCGTCCACGGCGGTGGCTCCGCCGGACAGGCCGGAGCCGGCGCCGCGAGGGACGACCGGCACGGAATGGGCCGTGGCCCAGCGCATCACGGCTGCGACGTCGTCGGTGCTGCGGGCGCGGACGACGGCGAGCGGGGTTCCGGCGTCCGGATCGCGGGCCCAGTCCTGCCGATAGCTCACCAGGATGTCGGGATCGGTCACCACGACCTTGTCGTCCAACAGTCCGATCAGTTCCTGCACCCGCGTGTCGGTCATCGACGATCCCCTCCAGTGACTCGGGTGCGACGCGTCCGCGTGAGCACCCGTGATCGACGCTACCCGTGCACCCGCGATCGTCGAGGGGGTTTCCGGACGAGACCGGATGGTTCGAGCGGGTGTCGTTCGGTCGCGAGCGGGCCTCGAACACGCTCGTCACATCAGTCACAGTGTTCACTCTGTTACCAGATCGTGCCTCGCAGGCTGCCGACAACGGGGCGAGCGACAGTTAGCGTCGGACCACGGCACCTCGGCACCTCCGCCGACACCGAGGGGGCGAGCAAGGAGGGTTCCCATGGCCCGGTCACGCACCACGGAGCGCACGACGGCAGCAGCTCAGGCACTGCAGCCGACGCCGGCGCACCGCACGTCGAACAGCAGTGCGGCTGCGGTGGCCGCCGCGATGTTCTCCTACGACTTCGTCGACGACGGAGTCGACTACGACACCCTCGAGGCGCTGCACCGCGGCGAGATCTCGTCGTGGATCGAGGCTCTCGCGCAGTCGGGCCTCCTCGCCGAGGCCGAGGTCGCCGCCGTCGCGCGCGAGTGGGGGGAGCGGCCGTCGCTGCTGCTCGATGCACTCCTCACCGACGCCGACGAGATGACGGTGCGGCGGTGCCGGTTGGCCTGGGCCTCGATGGATCGGTTGGCGCCCTTCACGTTCCCCATCGCGCACAGCGGGTGACCCCGCTCGTCGACACAGCGGGTGACCCCGCTCGTCGACACAGCGGGTGACCCCGGTTCAGAGGATCCGGTCGTCGTCGCCGTCCCGGACGAACACCTGATCGTCGGTCAGTGTCCGGTACCGCACGCCGGCCGCGCGGCAGGCGTCCGCCATGGCTCGGGCGGCACCGTCGGGGTCCAGCGCGGACGGGGCCGCGGGCGTCGACCAGTGCGGAACGAGGACGTCGTCGATCATCCCGAGTCCGTGCTGCGGCACGGGATCGTCGGTGATCTCGGCGAGTTCGTCGGGCGGATCGGCAGCGTCGACGCCGGTGAGTGACGGTCCCATGACGCAGGCGCCCGCGCTGTAGCCGGCGTAGACGAGGTCGTCCCGTCGAAGTCGTTCTCGCAGAACGTGATCGACGCCCGAGGTCGCCAGCCGATGGCGCAGGACGAAGGTGTTCCCCCCGCGTACCCATACGGCCGGCAGTCCTGCCAGGGCGGCCTCGGCGGTCGTCGGCGTGACCGCGCGGAGGTCGACCTCGACGGGGTCGAATCCCGCCTCCGCGAGGAGAGTGAACTCGCTCGTCGACGCCGAGGCTCGCGCCGCGGCCGGCCAGGCGTCGGCCGCTGCGGCGACGACGCCGATGCGACCCGGTGTGCCCACCAGGTCGAGCAGGCGGGCGCGATGCGAGCCGAATCGATAGGACGCCAGGAACAACCTCATGACTCAGTCTCACATCCGGCGCACGTCCGGGCCTCCGCATCCCGGCCCCGTGGCCGCGTCCGGCCGTAGGGTCGGGTCATGTCGTCCTCGAAGATCGTCGATCCCGGGTCCGTCGTCGCCGATGCCTGCCGCGCCACCGCGCGCGCAGCCGCCGCCCTGCGCTGGGTCGAGCGGCCCGGCTACTTCACGCGGCGTGACCCCGTGGACCGGGGCCGTGTCGCCCTCCTGTCCGGTGGCGGGTCCGGCCACGAGCCCCTGCACTCGGGCTTCGTCGGAGCGGGCATGCTCGACGCGGCCGTGCCGGGCGCGGTGTTCACGTCCCCGAACAGCCTCGCGATCGAGGCCGCCACCCGTGCGGTGGACGGCGGCGCCGGCGTGGTGCACGTGGTCAAGAACTACACCGGGGACGTCATCAACTTCGGTGTGGCGGCGGACCTCTGCCGCGCCGACGGCATCGACGTCGAGACCGTTCTGGTCGACGACGACGTCGCCACGGACTCGTCGGGCTCCGACGGTCCCGGTCGTCGCGGCACGGCGGCGACGGTCGTCGTCGAGAAGCTCTGTGGGGCCGCGGCGGCACGCGGGGACGACCTGACCGCCGTCGCCGACCTCGGTCGGCGGGTGGCGGCCGCCTCACGCAGCATGGCCGTCGCCTTCCGGGCCTGCACGGTGCCCGGTGCGTCCTCGCCCTCGTTCGAGCTCGGCGACGACGAGGTGGAGGTGGGCGTGGGGATCCACGGCGAACGCGGGACCGCTCGTGCGAACACCCTGACCGCCCGCGAGGTGGTCGACACCCTGCTGGACCCCGTGTTGTCGGCACTCGACGCGGGCGACGGCGACGACGTGCTCCTGGTGGTCAACGGACTCGGCGGCACGCACGCGCTCGAGATCGCCGTCGTCTTCGGCGATGCCCTCGACGCTCTGGCCGCACGCGGGGTGCGGGTGCGCCGTCACCTCGTGGGGACGTACGTGACCGCGTTCGACATGGCCGGTGTGTCCCTGACGGTCGTGCGGTGCGGTCCCGACCTGCCGACCGACGACGTCCTGGCCCTCTGGGACGCCCCCACCGCCGCGCCCGCGTGGCCCCACGCGCCGGCCCGCGAGCTGCACTCGGACTCCGTCGTGGACGGGGAGCGGCCGTCGGACACGCCAGGTTCGGCGTCGGGTGACGACGGGGAGCCCGATCCCGTGGTCACCGCCTGGATCACCGGCTTCACGGAGCGGGTGCGCGACGCCGTCGACGAGCTCACCGAGCTGGATCGGCGGGCCGGCGACGGCGACTTCGGCGTCACCATGGAGGCGGGCCTGCGAGATGCTCCCGATGCGTCGTCCGCGCTGTCGGCCGGGGCGATGTTCTCGGCGCTGTCCCGCAGCTTCCTCGAGAACGCGGGCGGCACGTCCGGCGCACTCTTCGGAGCGGTGTTCCATCGCCTGGCCGACGGGCTCGCCGGACGGGACGTCGACGCCGACACGGTGGCGGACGCCGTGCGGGGTGCGCTCGAGATCGTGATGCGGCTGGGCGGTGCCGACCCGGGCGACCGCACGATGGTCGACGCGCTCGCTCCGGCCGCCGATGCCCTGCACGGCGCGCGGACCGACTCGCTGGCGGCGGCGCTGACCGCCGCCGCGGACGCCTCGGCTCGGGGAGCGGAACGGACCGCCGGCATGACCGCGCGACGCGGGCGAGCCAGCTACGTGGGCGATGCGGCCCGCGACGTCGTCGACCCCGGCGCCCTCGCGGTCGCGTGGTTCTTCGCGGCGGGCGCCGAGGCGGCGGCCGCGTCCTGACGTCGGACTCGGTCGCCGGACTCAGTCGGCGGTCACGGCCGCCCGAATGGCCTCGCCGGTCCGGGCGAGGTCGCCCGGTCGACGGGTGACGAACCCGGCCACGAACCGGATGCGGTCGCCGTCGTGCCGCGGGACCACGTGCAGATGCGAGTGGAAGACGGTCTGGAACGCGGCCCGGCCGTCGTTCATCGCGAGGTTGACGCCGTCCGCACCGAGTCCCCGGCGGACGGCGGCCGCGAGCAGCTGACCGGTGCGGAACACGTCACCGGCGATCGTCGGGTCCAGGTCGGCCAGCCCGGACGAGTGGGCCTTCGGGATCACGAGTGTGTGGCCGGTGGTGACGGGCCGGATGTCGAGGAAGGCCAGCGTCGTGTCCGTCTCGTGGACGACGGTGGCGGGTGCGGCGCCCGCGACGATGGCGCAGAAGATGCAGTCGGGGGTCATCGCACCTCTCCGTGATCGAGAACGCTGTCGAGCAGCGCGGGCAGCGCATCGGCGGCGCCGGCCCGCAGGTGATGGTGGGCCATGTCCGACACGGCGGTCTCCGCGGGGTCGATCTCGATCACGAGTGCACCCGCGCTCCGGGCGAGTGCCGGCAGGCCCGCGAACGGATAGACGACGCCGGACGTGCCGATCACCAGCACCACGTCGGCCTCCTCGGCCGCCGTCTCGGCTGCCCGCCAGGCATCCTCGGGCAACGCCTCGCCGAACCAGACGATGTCCGGCCGCACCGGACTGCCGCAGTCGGCGCACGGCGGGGGCGGCATTCGGATCTCGTCCTCGGTGTCGTCGCCGGTTCCGTCGAGATCCCCGGTGACGTCGAGCGGACCGTGATACGGCGTGTCGCAGATCGAGCACCGGACCGCGGTCAACGAACCGTGGACGTGGGCGGCGACGACGGCCCCCGCCCGCTCGTGGAGATCGTCGACGTTCTGCGTGGCGATCGTCAGGCGTCCGCCGCGATCAGCCGCGTGCTGCTGCCAGCGTGCGAGGGCGACGTGACCGGAGTTCGGTTCCGCCCGTGCCGCCAGCGCGGCGCGGCGCCGGTACCACCCCCACACCAGATCGGGATCGCGCACGAACGCGGCGTGACTGGCCAGGTCGGCGGGGTCGAACCGGGACCACAGGCCCGTCTGCGCGTCACGGAACGTGGGGATGCCCGACTGCGCCGACATCCCCGCACCCGTCAACACGGTGATCGTGTCGGCGCGGCGGAGGGCGGTGAGGACGTCGTCGGGAAGGGTGGCGGTCACGCCGTCGAGTGTGCCCGGTGAGCGGACCGGACGGGTGTTATGAGTTCTCTCACAATCCGTGTCCGGTATGCGGCTGTGTGTCTGTGGTGTGCGTTACGTTTCTGGTCGGCCCTATCCGGCCGTGATGCGGAACCGATCGGTGATGTGGCGTGTGCGAACCGCCCCCGTCGCCCGTCGTTCCTTCCTGCATGGCCACGGCCCTGCCGACACGTCCCCAACCACGGGCGGGTCGGCGATGCGCAGGTCATCTCTCGTCTCGATCTCCGTCGGGACGTCGATGCGTTCGTAGAGGAAGTCGTCAGTGGTGGAGAATTCTCGGGGCGCCGGGCCGCTCGTCGGGGTCGTGCGCGAGAGCGCCGAGGGCGAGCGGCGGGTGGCCCTGGTGCCCAAGGTCGTGTCGTCGTTGGTCGGCAAGGGCGTACGGGTGGTCGTGGAGGCCGGCGCCGGTCTCGGGGCGCTCATCCCGGACGAGCTCTATGTCGACGCGGGGGCCGAGATCGGTGATCCGTGGTCGGCCGACGTGGTGGTGAAGGTCGCGCCGCCGTCGGAGTCCGAGGTGGGCAAGCTCGCGTCGGGCACCACCCTCATCGGCTTTCTCGCGCCGCGCAACGCGGACACCGTCATCCCGGCGCTCGCCGCGGCCGGCGTCCAGGCGTTCGCGGTGGAGGCGATCCCCCGGATCTCCCGCGCCCAGGTGATGGACGCGCTGTCCTCCCAGGCGAACGTGGCCGGCTACAAGGCCGTGCTGCTCGCCGCATCGGAGTCGACGCGCTTCTTCCCGATGCTCACCACCGCCGCGGGCACGGTGAAACCGGCGACGGTGCTGGTGCTCGGCGTCGGTGTGGCCGGGCTGCAGGCCCTCGCGACGGCCAAGCGCCTCGGTGCGCGACCGACCGGGTACGACGTGCGTCCGGAGGTGGCCGATCAGGTCCGGTCGGTCGGTGCCCAGTGGCTCGATCTGGGAATCGACGCGGCGGGTGAGGGCGGGTACGCCCGCGAGCTCACCGAGGACGAGCGCGCGCAGCAGCAGGCGGCGCTCGAGAAGGCGATCGCGACGTTCGACGTCGTCATCACCACGGCGCTGGTGCCGGGACGGCCCGCGCCGCGTCTGGTCACGGCGGCGGCGGCGTCGGCGATGAAGCCGGGCAGCGTGATCGTCGACCTCGCCGGGGAGACGGGCGGCAACTGCGAGCTCACCGAGCCCGGCCGCACCGTGGTGAAGAACGACGTGACCATCTGCTCGCCGCTCAACCTGCCGGCCACGATGCCCGAGCACGCCAGCGAGCTGTACTCGAAGAACGTGTCCGCGTTGCTCGAACTGATGCTCGACGAGTCCGGGTCGTTCGCCCCCGACTTCTCCGACGAGGTCCTCGAGAAGTCCTGCGTGACCCGGAACGTCCCCACCACCGAAAAGGCGGACGCCTGATGTACCTGTCCTTGCTCGCGAACATCGCGATCCTGGTTCTCGCCGGGTTCGTGGGTTTCGCCGTGATCTCCAAGGTGCCCAACACGCTGCACACGCCGCTGATGTCGGGCACCAACGCCATCCACGGCATCGTCGTGCTCGGCGCGCTGATCGTCCTGGGCCGGTTGCCCGAGGACGCGTCGTGGGGCGTGCGCATCATCGCATTCGTCGCCCTGATCTTCGGCACCCTCAACGTCGTCGGTGGCTTCCTCGTCACCGACCGCATGCTGGGCATGTTCAAGTCGAAGCCCGTCGCGCGTGAGGGGGCGGAGAAGTGAACAACCTCGTCGCGGTGCTCTACATCGCCGCCTTCGCCCTGTTCATCTACGGCCTGATGGGCCTGACCGGTCCCAAGACCGCCGTGCGCGGCAACTGGATCGCCGCCGTCGGTATGGGTGTGGCCGTGGTGGCCACGCTGATCGAGGTGCGCGACACCGCCGCGATCAACTGGATCCTCATCGCCGCCGGCCTGGCGATCGGTGTGATCCTGGGTGTGCCGCCGGCCAAGCGCACGAAGATGACGGCGATGCCGCAGCTGGTCGCCCTGTTCAACGGCGTCGGTGGCGGCACCGTGGCGCTGATCGCGTGGTCGGAGTTCCTCGAGACCGACGGGTTCTCCGCCTTCCAGCACGGGGAGGAGCCGACGGTCCACATCGTGGTCGGGTCGCTGTTCGCCGCGGTGATCGGGTCCGTGTCCTTCTGGGGTTCGCTGGTGGCGTTCGCGAAGCTGCAGGAACTGCTGAACAAGAAGGTGGAGAAGGCGTTCGTCGCCAACGCCCGCACGTTCCAGCTGCTCAACATGGTGCTGCTGCTCGTGGCGGTGGCCGCGTCGGTGTGGATCGGCATCCACGCCACTCCCGGTGAGGGCACGGCGGTCCGGTGGATCGTGATCGTGCTGGTCGCGGCGGGCCTGATGGGTCTGTTCGTGGTGTTCCCGATCGGCGGCGCGGACATGCCGGTGGTCATCTCGCTGCTCAACGCTCTGACCGGTCTGTCGGCCGCGGCCGCGGGCCTGGCGCTGAACAACACCGCGATGATCGTCGCGGGCATGATCGTCGGCGCGTCCGGCACCATCCTCACCAATCTCATGGCGACGGCCATGAACCGGTCCATCCCGGCGATCGTCTTCGGGTCGTTCGGTGGCGGCGCGGCCGCGGCCGGTGTCGCCGGCGAGGGCGGTGGGACCGTCAAGTCCACCTCCGCGGCGGACGCGGCCATCCAGATGGCCTACGCCTCGCAGGTCATCGTGGTGCCGGGCTACGGGTTGGCCGTGGCTCAGGCGCAGCACGCGGTGAAGGACATGGCGTCGATCCTCGAGTCGAAGGGCGTCGAGGTGAAGTACGCCATTCACCCGGTGGCCGGCCGCATGCCCGGGCACATGAACGTCCTGCTCGCCGAGGCGGACGTGGAGTACGACTCGATGAAGGAGATGGACGACATCAACGGGGAGTTCTCCCGCACCGATGTCACCCTCGTCATCGGCGCGAACGACGTCACCAATCCCGCGGCCCGCAACGATCCGAGCTCGCCCATTCACGGGATGCCGATTCTCAACGTCGACGAGTCGCGGTCGGTGATCGTGCTCAAGCGGTCGATGAGCTCCGGCTACGCGGGCATCGACAATCCGCTGTTCACCGCGGACCGCACCTCGATGCTCTTCGGTGACGCGAAGAAGTCCGTCAACTCGGTCATCGAGGAGCTCAAGGCGCTCTGAGTTTCTTCCAACCGCGTAGGTGACGTCCCGATCACCGAAGCAGCCCTGGAGCCCGCCGTCAGCGGCGGAGCTTCAGGGCTGCCGTGTCGAGGGGGTTCTTGCGCTCGCGTCGGGCCGCGATCGGCGAGTGCGCCATGACCACGGCGGCCAGTGCCCACCAGGTTCCGGTGATCGCCAGGGCGCCGAGCACGCCGACGATCGACGCGGCCGCGGTGACGACGGCGGCCAGGGCCACCGCGGCCGTCGCGGCGAGTCCGAGGCCGAGAACCGCCGGGCGGACGCGGGGCGGGACCACCAGGGACGCCGCGGCGACCAGCGACGCGACCGCCACGATCCGACCGTCGGGATGGGCGGAGGCCAGCACGGACTCGGGCAACCAGGACCGCGCGGCCGCGGCGGTGAGCGGGGCGCCCGGGCAGAGCATGAGCACCGCGCCGATGCCGTACGGAAGGGCACGCACGATCGAGACGACAGTCAATGCCGCCACCACCACCAGCACGGCGGTGACGTCGATCGCGGACAACACGCGCGCGGCAGGGCCGGTCACGGGTTCGAGGATCGGCCTGGCCGTCGGATACGCGACGCCGGCCAGGGGGAGCGCGGCGTAGAGAACGACGAGGGTCACGGTGCCGACGGCCGCGGCCAGCCACAACCGCGGCGTGGACCGTCGGACGGACAGGACGATCTGCTCGGTGGTCGAGGTGCTCACGGCACACCATGATGGACCGTCATCCTGGCAACCGTCTGTGAGAGCTCGGTCACCCCTCCGGTCGGGTCAGCGAAGCACGGCGTCCACTCCCGCCAGGATGCGGTCGACGTCGGGCAGGTGATGGCGTTCGAGGCGAGCGGCCGGGTAGGGCACGTGGAACCCCGTGACCCGCTCCACCGGCGCCTCGAGCGAGTAGAAGCAGTCCCGCGAGACCTGCGCGGCGATCTCGGATGCGATGCCGAGGAACCCGGTGTCCTCGTGTGCCACCACGAGGCGTCCCGTGCGGCGCACGGAGCGGCAGACCGTGTCCATGTCGAGAGGGGAGAGCGAACGCAGGTCGACCACCTCGAGGCTGCGCCCCTCCTGCTCGGCGACCTCGGCCGCGAGCACGGCGGTGCCCACGGTCGATCCGTAGGTGACGACGGTCGCGTCGGTGCCCATGCGCATGATGCGGGCCCGGTCGAGCGGCAGATCCGGTGCGGCCGGTGACCACGCGCCCTTGTCCCAATAGCGGCGCTTGGGCTCGAAGAAGATCACGGGATCGTCGGAGGTGACGGCCTGCTGGATCATCCAGTAGGCGTCGTGGGGCGTGCTGGGCGCGACCACGCGCAGCCCCGCCGTGTGCGCGAAGTACGCCTCGGGTGATTCCGAGTGGTGTTCGACGGCACCGATTCCGCCGCCGTAGGGGATGCGGATGACCATCGGGGCACCGACCAGGCCCGCGGTGCGGTACCTGATCTTGGCCACCTGCGAGACGATCTGATCGAAAGCCGGGTAGACGAAGCCGTCGAACTGGATCTCCACCACCGGTCGGTAGCCGCGGAGCGCCAACCCGAACGCGGTGCCGACCATGCCCGATTCCGCGAGGGGCATGTCCAGGACGCGGTGTTCGCCGAAGTCCTTCTGCAGTCCGTCGGTGATGCGGAAGACGCCGCCGAGTTTGCCGATGTCGAGGCCCATGAGGATCACCTTCGGATCGGCCTCGAGCGCAGCGCGCAGGCCTGCGGTGATGGCGCGTCCGAGGGTGCCGGTGACGCGATCCGAGGGGGAGTCGTCCGGCCGATCGGAGGCGGGTCCCTCGGGACGGATGGGGGTGGCGGTGGTCATCGCAGAGCCTCCTTCTGGCTGTCGACGAGCGAGTGGGGCTCGGCGTAGACGTGGTCGAGCAGGGTGGCGGGATCCGGGTCGGGAGCCCCGACGGTGGCCGCACGCAGGCGGGCGGCCACGTCGTCGGCGGTCGCGGACACGCGGGACCGGGCATCGTCGGTGAGGACGTTCTCACGGTCGAGGAGTCGTTCCAGCCGGAGCAGGGGATCGCGGCCCGCCCAGACGTCGCGTTCGGCGCCGGGCCGGTATCGGGTGGGATCGTCCGACGTGGTGTGCGGGCCCATGCGGTAGGTCATGGCCTCGACGAACGTCGGTCCGCCGCCGGTGCGGGCGCGGTGCGCGGCCGCGCGGGTCACGGCGAGCACGGCGAGGACGTCGTTGCCGTCGACGCGGATCGCCGGCATCCCGAAGCCGGCCGCGCGAGTGGCCAGCGGGACCGGTGTCTGCAGCGAGACGGGTTCGCTGATTGCCCAGTGGTTGTTCTGGCAGAAGAAGACGACTCCCGCGCCGAAGGCGACGGAGAACGACAGCGCCTCGGAGATGTCGCCCTCACTGGTGGCGCCGTCGCCGAAGTAGGCGACGGT
The DNA here is from genome assembly GCF_001894765.1 of Rhodococcoides corynebacterioides NBRC 14404. Lineage (GTDB taxonomy): Bacteria > Actinomycetota > Actinomycetes > Mycobacteriales > Mycobacteriaceae > Rhodococcoides > Rhodococcoides corynebacterioides. The sequence goes on along the minus strand of NZ_BCWV01000008.1, from coordinate 53,323 downwards.
GGCGGCGTCGACGCCGTCGAATCGGGTGCCCATCGCGTATCCGGTGGCGTGCAGGCCCTGCGCGCCGACGATGATCGCCGGATTGGTGATGCCGTACTCGGTGGGATCCCAGCCCGCATGGGCGGTTCCTCGCCAGAGGGCCGTGAGCTTCTCGACGGGAACGCCGCGGCAGTACGCGACGGCGTGCTCGCGGTAGCTGGTGAAGACGTAGTCGTCACGGGCGAAGGCGCGGGCGGAGCCGACCTGCGCAGCCTCCTGGCCGAGGAGTGGTGCCCACAGCCCGAGTTCGCCCTGCCGCTGGAGGGCGGTGGCCTCGGTATCGATGCGCCGGGCCACCACCATGTCGGTGTAGAGGGCCAGCATGTCGTCGGCGGTCACGTCGGAGACGAGGCCCCAGTACTCGCGATCGTGGACGCGTCGGCCGTCGGGCTGTACCAACTGGACCGGATGGGCGATGCGGTCCACCGGCCGTGGTCGGCGGTCGTGCGGTGTCGGGGACTCGTCGACGGAGTCGAGGAGTCGCTCGTGCGACGGGGTCATGATCGTGTCCCTCCTGCGCCGGCTCGGGCCGTCTCGTGAACGGCCGGAGCATGCTGTGGTGCGCTGCCTGTGGCGTGCTTCACAGCATGCCCTGTGCGGCCGGATGCGCAAGAGGAAGTTCGTCGATAGTGCAGAGTGCGCAGTAAGGCCGGTCGGCATCTGCGCCGACCGGCCACCGTGCACGGTCAGTCCTTCTCCAGCTCGCTGTCCAGTTTGAGCAGTTGTGCGCCGTCCTCCTGCTCGAGCAGGTACGCCGGGTTGTCGTCGGTGCCGTTGCGAGTGATGTCCGACCCCTTGATCTTCTTGCTCACCTTCTCCTTGTGGACTTCGACCACCTTGCCCTCGGCGGTGCCCTCGCCCCACTTCCACTGAACCTTGGTGCCCTTCGTGTACGTCATGGCCGGTGCGTACCCCCTCCGCTCTCGTTTCACCGGCCCGGTCCGGCCGCGATCGGGCCTCGATTGGGTACGGACGCGGCGGGGAATGATCACCCATGGCCACACCCGCACCGCTCTGGGTCTTCGCGGACCAGCTCGGCCCCCACGTGCACTCGTCCGACGAGACGAAGGACCGCGAGGTGGTGATCGTCGAATCCGCAGGCGCGCTGGGTCGTCGGCGGGGGCACCGGCAGAAGGCGCACCTGCTGCTGTCGGGGATGCGGCACCTCGCCGACGAGCTCGGGGACCGCGCGATCCACCTGCGGACCGACACCTACCGCGAGGCGCTCGAGAACGTCGGCCGGCCCGTGGTGGTCCATCAGCCGACGTCGCGCCGGGCCGAGGCGTTCGTCGCCGCCCTGGCGGAGGAGGGCCTGGTCGAGGAGGTTCTGCCCACCCCCACCTTCGCGCTGTCGCGCGAGGACTTCGCCGAGTGGGCGGGCAATCGCACCTCGTTCGTCATGGAGAACTTCTACCGCGATCAGCGGCGGCGGTTCGGGGTGCTCATGGACGGCAAGGATCCCGAGGGCGGTACGTGGAATCTCGACGCCGAGAACCGCGAGAAGCCCCCGAAGAAGCAGGCGACGCTGGGTGTCCCGGAACCGTGGTGGCCCACCGAGGACGAGATCGACGAGCAGGTCCGGAGCGATCTCGACGGGATGGACGTGCAGTGGTCCGGCATCGACGGCCCGCGTCGGTTCGCGGTGACGGCGGACGAGGCGCGGCATGCACTCGCGACGTTCGTCGACACGCGGCTGTCGACGTTCGGTCCGTACGAGGACGCCGTCATGGCCGCGGACTGGACGATGTCGCACTCGCTGCTCAGCGTGCCGTTCAATCTGGGGGTGCTGCACCCGCTCGAGGCTGCGCGCGCGGCGGAGAAGGCCTACCGGGACGGCGATGCTCCGCTGGCGAGCGTCGAGGGATTCGTCCGGCAGATCCTCGGGTGGCGTGAGTACGTCTGGCACCTCTACTGGCATCTCGACGACAGCTACATCGACAAGAACGAGATGGGCGCGGACACGCCGCTGCCGCCGTGGTTCGCCAGCCTCGACGCGGAAGAGGTCACCGCGGCCTGCCTGTCGGACTCGCTCGCGGGTGTCCACGATCGCGGGTGGGTGCACCACATCCCGCGGTTGATGATCCTGGGAAACCATGCGCTGCAACAGGGTTACGATCCGCGCGCACTCACGCGGTGGTTCACCGAACACTTCGTCGACGGGTACGAGTGGGTGATGCCCGTGAACGTCGTGGGCATGAGCCAGCATGCCGACGGCGGCATCATCGCCACCAAGCCGTACGCCTCGGGCGGTGCCTACATCGACCGAATGACGGACTACTGCAAGGGATGTGCGTTCGACCCGAAGAAGCGGCTGGGCGAGGACGCGTGCCCCTTCACCGCCGGGTACTGGGCCTTCACCCACCGCCACCGCGACCTGCTGGCCTCGAACATGCGCACCCGCCGCGCCGTCAGTTCGATGGATCGGCTGAAGGATCTCGACGCCGTGCTCGAGCAGGAGAAGAAGCGCACCTCGTTCTGAGCCGGCCGCCTCCGGTCGGACCGCGGCCCCTCCTGTCGTGACCTGGCTCACCCGTGCCTACTATCGGAACGATGCGAATGACGGACAGGGTCGCGGTCGTCACCGGAGGTGGCGCCGGCATCGGTGCCGCACTGGCGTCGGCGCTGGTCGACGCGGGTAATCGGGTGGTGGTCGTCGATCTGGACGGTGATGCGGCGCAGGCGGTCGCGGATCGGCTCGGTGAGCGAGCGCGGGCGCTCGGCGGCGACGTGGCCGACGACGCCGTCATCGCCGCGGCGGTGGATCTGGCGGAGTCGACCTTCGGGCCGCTCGACGTGTTCGTCGCCAACGCGGGCACCACGGCCGGGATGGGCCTCGACAGCACCGACGCCGCGTGGTCGACGGCGCTGAACGTCAACGTGCTCGCCCACGTGCGCGCCGCGCGCCTGGTGGTTCCGCGCTGGCTCGAGCGCGGAACGCCCGGGTACTTCCTGACCACGGCATCCGCGGCCGGCCTGCTGACCCAGATCGGCTCGGCCACCTACTCGGTGTCCAAGCACGCGGCCGTCGGGTTCGCCGAGTGGTTGTCGGTCACCTACGGCGATCGGGGCGTCGCCGTCAGCTGTCTGTGCCCGATGGGGGTGAACACGGCACTGCTGAACTCCGGCTTCGACAGCGACCGTGAGGGCGCGTCGGTGGCCGCCGCGGCGGTGACGAGCGCCGGCGGCGACGTCCTCGAACCCGAGGACGTCGCGCGGATGACGCTCGACGGCATGGAGGCCGAACGCTTCCTGATTCTCCCGCACCCGCAGGTCCTGACGATGTACTCGCACAAGAGCGCCGACTACGACCGGTGGATCGCCGGAATGCGCCGCTACCGCAGCACTCTGGAACGCAGCGCTCCCGACGGCAACGCTCCCGACCGCAGCACTCCCGATCCCGCCGCCGACACCAGACAGGGCTGACCCGCATGGATTTCTCCTTCACCGACCGTTGCCTCGACTACCGCGAGCGGCTGCTCGCCTTCATGGACGAGCACGTCTATCCCGCGGAAGCGGTGTACGAGCAGCAGATTCGCGAGTCCGGCGACCCGCACCACCAGCCGGCGATCCTCGAGGACCTCAAGTCCGAGGCCCGGTCCCGCGGACTGTGGAACCTGTTCCACCCGGACCCCGAGTACGGCCCCGGTCTGACCAACGCCGAGTACGCGCCCCTCGCGGAGATCATGGGCCGCAGCCCGGCCATCGCGCCGGAGGCCTGCAACTGCTCGGCGCCGGACACCGGAAACATGGAGGTGTTCACCCGGTTCGGCTCCGACGAGCACAAGCGGACGTGGCTCACGCCGCTGCTGAACGGGGAGATCCGGTCCGCGTTCGCCATGACCGAGCCGGCCGTCGCGAGTTCGGACGCCACCAACATCGCCATGTCGATGACGGCCGACGGGGACGACTGGATCCTGAACGGGCGCAAGTGGTGGACCTCGAACGCGCTGCACGCGAACTGCCGGGTCATGATCGTCATGGGCAAGACCGCGCCCGAGGCGGCGACGTACGAGCAGCAGTCGATGATGGTCGTCCCCATGGACGCCCCCGGCGTCACCGTGCTCCGCGGGCTGCCGGTGTTCGGCTACCAGGACCGCGAGGGTCACGCCGAGGTGTTGTTCGAGAACGTGCGCGTCCCCGGCAAGGACGTCCTCGCCGGTCCGGGTGCCGGGTTCATGATCGGCCAGGCTCGGTTGGGCCCGGGACGCATCCACCACTGCATGCGCGCGATCGGGATGGCGGAGCGGGCGCTGGAGCTGATGTGCGCGCGGGCGTCGTCACGCGTCGCGTTCGGCAAACCCATTGCGGCGCAGGCGAACATCCAGGACTGGATCGCGGAGGCGCGCATCGAGATCGAGATGGCCCGGCTGCTCACGCTCAAGGCCGCCTGGATGATGGACGAGTTCTCCAACAAGGAGGCTCGGGTCGAGATCGCCGCCATCAAGGTCGCCGCTCCCGCCATGGCGCTGAAGATCGTCGATCGCGCCATCCAGGTGCACGGCGGCGGCGGGGTGTCCGACGACTTCCCGCTCGCGTCGATGTACGCCCACCTGCGCACGTTGCGACTCGCCGACGGCCCCGACGAGGTGCACAAGCGCACCATCGCGCGGACCGAACTCGCGCCGTACCGGACGGTGTCGTCGTGACCGACGCGACTCCCGCCGGACTGAATCCCGACGGCATCGCGTCGTGGATCGCGGGGCTGGACGTCGGTGCGCAGGGCGCTCTCGCCTACGAGCGCATCGGCAACGGCAAGTCCAACCTGACATACCTGGTGTCGGACGACGCCGGCCATCGGTGGGTGCTGCGCCGGCCCCCGCTGGGGACGTTGCTCGCGTCCGCGCACGACGTCGCCCGCGAGTTCCGCATTCTCTCGGCGTTGCAGGACACCGCGGTTCCGGTGCCGCGCACGATCGCCCTGACCGACGATCCCGCGGTGACCGACGCGCCGCTGGTCCTCATGAGCCACGTCGACGGCGTCGTTCTGGACGATCCGTCGGTGGCGGCCGGACTCTCCGAGGACCGTCGTCGCACCGTCGGGGTGGAGATGCCGACCACCCTCGGCCGCATCCACGACGTCGACCTGGACGCGACGGGTCTGACCGACCTGGCCAGCCACAAGCCGTACGCGGCGCGGCAGATCAAGCGGTGGTCCGCCCAGTGGGAGCAGTCCAAGACGCGTGAGGTCCCCGTGCTCGAACGGCTGGCCGCGGCGCTGACGGACCACGCGCCGGAGCAGACGGAACTGTCGCTGGTTCACGGCGACTTCCATCTGAGCAACGTCATCACCGGGGGCGACGGCACCATCGTCGCCGTCGTCGACTGGGAGCTGTGCACCCTGGGCGATCCACTCGCGGACGTCGGTGCGCTGCTGGCCTATTGGTCGGAGGCGTCGGACGACACCCCGGGCTTCTTCCAGGCCTCGACGCTGCCGGGCTTCCCGCGTCGGGACGACCTCGTGGAGACCTACGCCCGCTCGACGGGCCGCGACACCGCCACCGTGCCGTACTGGCACGCCCTGGCGCTGTGGAAGCTCTCCATCATCGCCGAGGGTGTCCTGCGCCGCGCGATGACGGACGAGCGCAACCGTGCACGGGACGGGGGGCCGACGACGTCGCTGATCGACGGAATCGTCGCGCGCGCCGTCGCCACCGCGGAGGACGCGGGGATTCTCTAGGTCCTGTCGGCGGTCACGGCGCGCACCACCAGACCGGCGACGAGGGCCCAGAAGGCCGAGCCGATGCCGGCGACCGCGACGCCCGACGCCGCCACGACGAACGTGATGGCGGCGGGCACCCGGTCGGCGGGATGCTGGGTGCTCGCCGCGAGAGCCGAGGCGAGGGTGCCGAGCAGGGCCAGTCCCGCGACGGTCTCGACGATTCCGGCGGGGGCCAGGGTGACCAGGGTGGCCAGGGCCGCGGACGACACCGCGAGCAGCAGGTAGGCGACGCCCGCGGCGACGGCGGCGATCCACCGACGGTCCCGGTTCGGTTCGGCGTCGGGGGAGGCGGCGAGGGCGGCGCTGATGGCGGCGAGGTTGACGGCGAAGGCGCCGACCGGGGCCGCCGCGGCGGTCGCGGCTCCCGTGACCGTCATCGAGGCCCGCCACGGAACGGTGTAGCCGAAGGACGCCATGACGGCGGTACCCGGAATGTTCTGGGACGCCATGGTCACGATGTAGAGCGGCAGGGCGACCCCGACGGCGGCCTGCCAGGTCCAGACCGGGGCGACGGGCGACAGCGTCGGAACCAGCGCGTCGGCCGGGACCGCGGTACCGGAGCGCAGGAGGGACACTCCGATGACCGCCGCCGCGACGCCGAAGGCCGCGGGGACGGCCCACCGCGGCGAGAAGCGCTGCAGGACCAGCCAGGTCAGCACCACGGGCGCGACCGCCACCGGCGACGCCGCCAGCGCACGGACGGGTTCGAGGCACAGCGGCAGGATGACGCCGGCCAGCATGGCCTGGGCGAGCGAGACCGGGATCGACGCGATCAGCGCACCCAGCCGCGGCCACGCGCCCGTCAGCACGATGGCGAGACCCACCACGACGAACGCGCCCACCGCGGCCGGCCACCCGCCGACGATCGCTCCGGTGCCGGCGAGCAGCGCGGCGCCGGGCGTCGACCACGCCAGGGTCAGTGGAATGCGATAGCGCAGAGCGAGACCCACGATGCCGACGCCCATGATGAGGCTGAGAGCGAACAGCCCGGAGGCGGCCTGGGCGTCCGTTGCGCCCGCCGCGCGCAGCCCCGTCAGGACCACGGCGAACGACGACGTGAACCCCACCAGCGCGGTGACCACCCCGGCGCCGATCGGCACCGCGAGGCTCACCGGGCGCGCCGCGGGTTCCGTCATGCCGTGAGCGGCTCGACGACGGCGCGGATGCTCGGGGGAATCGGGACGGGCCGGCGGGTCGCGGAATCGACGTACACGTGCACGAATCGGCCCGTCGCCGCTGCCACCAGCTCGTCCTGGTGCACCCGGAACACGGCCAGGGAGTACACGATCGACGACGTTCCCAGCTTCTCGACCGCGATGCCGACCCGCAGCTCGTCGGGGAAGCTGAGCTGGGCGAGGAAGCGGCACGACGTCTCGGCGACGACCCCGACGGCGTCCAGTTCGCGAATGTCGGTGCCCGTGGCCGACATGAGCCACCCGTTGACCGCGGTGTCGAAGAACGAGTAGTACGCGACGTTGTTGACGTGCCCGTAGTGATCGTTGTCCGCCCACCGCGTCGGAACCGGCCACAGCACGGGGTAGTCGGTGGCCTCGGGAGCAGTGGTCATGGCACAGGAGAATGCCACAGCCGGAAATTTGCGACCGGCCTCCGGCCTACCCGGGAACCGACGACCGGCCTCCGGCCTGCCCGGGGTCATGCGGCCGGCCTCCGGCTCGCCCGGGTCATGCGGCGGGACGGGCCGAAAGAGCGCGCGCAGGAACGACGTCCGGACTAGGATCGGTCGGGACCAGTCCGTACCGCTGCGGCGGGGCGGGCATCCCCGCCCCGCCCTGCTCGGCCGAGACCCCCGGAGACGCTCGTGGTGATGCCCGTCCATCTTCGGGACAGTGCCGTTCCCAAACACGAACAGCTGCGCGCCATTCTGCTGCATCGATGCACCAAGGAGCTGCAGCCCGGCGATCTCATGCCCAGCGAGCGGCGGCTGATGGAGGACTACGGCGTCAGCCGCATCACCGTCCGCGAGGCGATCGGCCAGCTGGTCAACGAAGGCCATCTGGTGCGGGTGCGCGGCAAGGGGACGTTCGTCGCCAGCCGACCGGTGCAGTCTCGCCTGCATCTCGCGTCGTTCTCGGAGGAGATGCGAGCGCAGGGCCTGCGGCCCACCACGGTGGTGCTGTTCGCGCGACTCGAGGAACCGTCCGCGGCGACGGTCGCCGCGCTGGGGATCGACGACGGCCGAAAGGCGTACCACATCAAGCGACTTCGCCTCGCCGACGGCGAGCCGGTCAGCGTCGACGACGGCTGGTACGACGCGTCGGTCCTGCCCGGGTTGATCGAGCACGATCTCAGCGCGTCGATCTACGACGCGGTCTCGGTGCACTACGACCGGACCATCGACCGGGCCGAGCAGACCGTCAGCGCCACCGCGGCGGACACCGAGATCGCGACGCTGCTGGGCACCAAGCGCGGTGCTCCGGTGCTGTACTTCGACCGCGTGTCCTTCCACGGCGATCAACCGATCGAGCACTGCGAGAGCTGGTACCGCTGCGATCGGTACCAGCTCTCGATGGAAGTGCAGGGCCAGCGGCGTCCGGGTCGGCGACCCTGACCTCCTGGAATCGGGTCGCGCGGGGTCAGATCTCGAACACGGTGTCGCCGGGGACGACGTCCCGACCGACGGACGATGCGTCCACCGAATCGGCTGCCGAGTCCATCAGCACCACCGGACACACGTCGTCGTATCCGGCGGCGACGACGGCCTCGGGGGAGTAGCGCACCACCACGTCACGGGCAGCCACCGTGGCGCCCTCGGTGGCGACGAGTTCGAAGCCGTCGCCCTTCATCTGCACCGTGTCGATGCCGACGTGCACCAGGACGCCCTTCGTGTCGTCGGTGAGGACGACGAAGGCGTGGTGATGCAGCTTGAGCAGCCGGCCGGCGACCGGCGACACGACGTCGACCCGGCCCGTCCGCGTCGACGGCCTGATCGCGACGCCGGCACCCACCATCTGCGCGGAGAAGACCGGGTCCGGCACGTCGGCGAGAGCGACGACCGCGCCGGCCAGCGGCGCCGCGACCGTGGTCACAGAATGTCCTCGATGTCCTCGGCGAGCGTGTCGGCCTCCGGTCCGACGATGACCTGGACCGCCGAGCCCTTGGCGAAGACGCCGTGTGCCCCCGCGGATTTCAGCGCCGCCTCGTTCACGAGGGACCCGTCGCGCACCTCGGTGCGCAGTCGGGTGATGCACGCTTCGATCTCGACGATGTTGTCCGCGCCGCCGAGGCCGGCCACGATCTGCTCCGCCTTGCCCATGGGTAGGGTCCTCTCGCTGTCGGTGTAGTCGCGGTCACAGAAGGCGGTTGACATCACTGCCCGACCTGGCCAAACTACAACTGGTTATGACCGGACAGTACCCGTGGGAGACGCCGGTCCACAACACTCTTCGAGAAGAAGGTCCCCATGGCTGCCCCCATCGACGGTTCCACAGGAACGCCCGCGCCGGACGCGGATTCGACGGTCAAGAAGGAGTCCCGGTCGTTGGCCGGACTGCAGCGCTTCGGCCGGTCGCTCATGTTGCCCATCGCCGTGTTGCCCGCAGCCGGCATTCTGCTCCGCCTCGGTCAGCCCGACCTGCTCGGCCGGTTCGCACCGCTGGAGACGGCGGCGTCCGTCATCTCCGCGGCCGGTCAGTCCGTCTTCACCTGGCTGCCCCTCATCTTCGCCGTCGGTATCGCCATCGGGTGGGCGCGCAAGGCCGACGGCTCCACCGCCCTCGCCGCCGTCGTCGGGTACATGGTGATGAACGGCGTCTTCGAGGCCATGTCCCCCGTGGTGCTCGCCGGCGAGGTGGACGCCAACGGTGACCCCGCCACCATCGACTACGGGGTGTTGGCGGGCATCGTCATCGGCCTGCTCTCCGCCGTGCTCTGGCAGCGCTTCTACCGCCAGAAGCTGCCGGACTACCTGGGGTTCTTCAGCGGTCGACGGTTGGTTCCGATTCTCACCGCCGTCACGGGTCTGGTCGTCGCGGTGCTGATGTCGTTCCTCTACCCGCTCTTCTACAGCGCCCTGAACTGGGTCGGCACCACCGTCGCGGACCACTCCGTGGTCGGCAGCGGCATCTACGGCTTCGCGAACCGCATGCTGATTCCCACGGGTCTGCACCACATCCTGAACTCGGTGGTCTGGTTCCTCGTCGGTGACTACACGGACGCCAGTGGGCAGATCGTGCGCGGCGACCTCAACCGATTCTTCGCCGGTGACCCCTCGGCCGGAGTCTTCATGACCGGGTTCTTCCCCATCATGATGTTCGCGCTTCCCGCGGCCGCGTTCGCGATCTACCGGAACGCCAAGCCGTCGCAGAAGAAGGTGGTGGGCGGCATCATGCTCTCCACCGGTCTCACGGCCTTCGTCACCGGTATCACCGAGCCGCTCGAGTACTCCTTCATGTTCGTCGCGTGGCCCCTCTACGTCGTCCACGCGGTGCTCACCGGCACGTCCATGGCCCTGACCAACGCTCTCGGCATCCACGACGGGTTCTTCTTCTCCGCCGGCGGTATCGACTACCTGCTGAACTTCGGTATCGCCACCAAGGCCTGGATGCTCATCCCCATCGGGCTGGTCTACGCGGTGATCTACTACGTCCTGTTCAGCTTCGTGATCAAGAAGTGGAACCTGCGCACTCCCGGTCGCGAGGACGACGCCGTGCTGGACGACGCGTCCGGAAAAGCGTGACCTCGAGGACCTTTCGCGGTCGGGTCGTCACCGCCGAGGCGGTGATCGACGACGGCGCCGTGGTCGTTCGCGGCGATCGGATCGACTGGGTGGGTCCGGCGGCGGAGTGCCCCGATGTCGGACCGGCCGTCGACGACGAGGCCGGGCCGGCAGGCCCCCGCACCGTCCTGCCCGGCATGGTCGACGTGCATTGCCACGGCGGTGGTGGCGTCGGCTTTCCCGACGCGACGACGGAGACCGCCCCGACCGCGGTGCGCTTCCACCGTCGACGGGGAACGACGACGATGCTCGCCTCGCTCGTCTCCGCACCGGCGGACGTGCTCGTGCGGCAGACGGCCGCGCTCGCGGATCTGTGGCGCTCCGGCGAGATCGCCGGGGTGCATCTCGAGGGACCCTTCCTCGCCGTGAGCCGCTGCGGCGCACAGGATCCCGAGTCGATCGTTCCCGTCGACGTCGAGATGCTGGACCGGGTGCTCGACGCCGGCGACGGCGCGGTCCGGTCGATGACCTTCGCGCCGGAGGTCGAGGGAGTCGATCGCCTGATCGACGTCCTGGCCGACCGCGACGTCCGAGGGTCCGTGGGTCACACCGACACCGACGCGCGGGCCGTCACCGACATCGTGCGGCGACTCGCCGGACCGGTGTCCGCGACACACCTCTTCAACGGCATGCCGCCGTTCCACCACCGAGCGCCCGGGCCGGTGGCGGCCTGCCTCGCCGCGGCCGCGCGCGGGGAGATGATGCTCGAACTGATCGGGGACGGAGTTCATCTCGACCCCGAGACGGTGCGCACGGTCGTCGATCTGGTGGGGCCGGACCGTGTCGCGTTCGTCTCCGACGCGATGGCCGCGGCCGGCGTCGCGGACGGGCCGTACCGGTTGGGTGCGCTCGACGTCACCGTCACCGACGGAGTGGCACGACTGACGACCGGCGGTGCCATCGCGGGAGGCACGTCGACGGTCCTGGACATCGTCCGTCGGGCCGTCGACGAGTCCGGTGTGGACCTCGTGTCCGCGGTGCGCATGGGGTCGGCGACGCCGGCGAGGTTCCTCGGCCTGGAGAGCACGCTCGGCCGGCTGGAGGCCGGACTGCGCGCCGACCTGGTGATCACCGATGACCGTCTCGTGCCCGTCCGGGTGGTGCGAGCAGGAGAGGACGTGGACTGAGTGGAGATCGTCATCCGCGACGATGCGGCGGCGGTGCACGCGCTGGCGGCCGACATCGTGGAGAAGGTCGTGCGCGCCGGCGCGGACGCCGACGGGTCGGTGCTCGGCCTCGCGACGGGGTCGACCCCGCTCGGGGTGTATCGCGAGCTCGGTCGGCGCCACCGCGAGGAGGGGCTGACCTTCGCGCGGGCGCGGGCGTTCCTGCTCGACGAGTACGTCGGACTGCCCGCGGCGCACCCACAGTCCTACCGATCGGTGATCCGCGACGAGTTCGCGGCGCTCGTCGACATCGATCCCGACGCGATCGACGGGCCCGACGGCGAGGCCGACGACATCCCCGCCGAGTCGGCGCGATACGACCGAGCGATAGCCGAGGCCGGCGGCATCGACGTGCAGCTGCTCGGTATCGGGACCGACGGTCACATCGGCTTCAACGAGCCGGGGTCGTCGCTGGTGTCCCGGACGCGCGTGAAGACCCTGACGGAGCAGACCCGTCGGGACAACGCTCGGTTCTTCGACTCCGCCGAGGACGTCCCGCACCACGTGATGACCCAGGGGTTGGGAACCATCGGCGCCGCCCGTCATCTGGTGCTGATGGCGCTCGGTGACGGCAAGGCCGATGCGGTGGCCGCGGCGGTGGAGGGACCGGTCTCGGCGTTCTGCCCGGCGTCGGTGGTCCAGATGCATCCGCGCGTGACCGTCGTGGTGGACGAGCCGGCCGCGGCTCGGCTCCGCCTGGCGGACTACTACCGCTACGCGGCGGAGCACAAGCCGTCGTGGCAGGGCTGGTGACTCCTCTCGCGCGAGAACGCCGCCGACGTCAGCGGCGAGAGAACTCCGACGCGCGTTGAATCTGTTCGGGGCGCAGCGTGATTCCGGTGTACAGGGTGAACTGGGACGCGGCCTGCAGTGCGATGACCTCGGCGCCGGTGATCGCGGGTATGCCGGCGGCGCGGGCGGCGCGGATCAGGGGAGTCTCGCTCGGCACGGCCACGACGTCCATCACCGCCGTCGCCGCGGCGACGGCCTCGGTGGTGAACGGCGAGGCGTCCGCGTCCGGGCCACCCGCCATGCCGATCGGGGTGACGTTCACCAGGAAGGACCCCGGCGCGGGGTCCGGGGCGGACTGCCACCGGTATCCGTAGGCGTCGGCCAGTGCCGGGCCCGTGCGCTCGTTGCGCGCGGCGACGACACCGTCGGTGAACCCGCTGTCGCGCAGCGCCGCGACGACGGCCTTCGCCATGCCGCCGCTCCCGGTCACGGTCACCGGGGCGGCGGTGTCGACGCCCGCCGCGGTGACGAGGTCCGCCACGGCCGAGTAGTCGGTGTTGTGGGCGTGCAGCACCCCGTCCTCGTTGACGAGGGTGTTGACCGAGTCGATGGCGGACGCCGACCGGTGCAGGACGTCGACGTGCTCGATGACCGCTTCCTTGAACGGCATCGACACCCCGCAGCCGCGGATTCCGAGAGCGCGGATCCCCGCGACGGCGCTCGGCAGGTCGTCGGTGGTGAACGCCTTGTAGACGAAGTCGAGATCGAGCTCGTCGTAGAGGTAGTTGTGGAACCGGGTACCGATGTTGCTCGGCCTACCGGAGAGCGACATGCAGAGCTGGGTGTCCTTGGTGAGCATCCGCGACATGGTCGGCAACGATAATCCCCTGCACGATCAAGGACACCCCTGTGCCACCGCCGCCATCGCGTCCCGATCCGCGGCCGTGACGGGTAGTCCGTAGGACACCGCCGCCGTGAGGTACCGACCCACGTAGAAGCAGTGGTACGCGGGGTCGGGCGGCAGCCAGTCGGCCGGCGTCTTGTCGCTCTTGGCCTGGTTCTCCGCGCCGGACACCGCCATGAGATTGACGTCGAGATCGTTCGCGAAGCGGATCCGCGTCTCGAGCGGCCACGCCGCGGCGCCCATGTCCCAGGCCGCCGCGAGCGGGTAGATGTGATCGATCTGCACGTCGTTCGCGTTCTGCTTGGTGAACGGCAGCACCTCGCCGCTGTACGGATCGGCCAGCGTCCCCGCCACCACCACGCACTCGTTGGTGCCGGGACGGAACTGCAGGTCGGTCAGGGACAGGGCCAGCACGTTGTCCCGCGTGCCGCAGCCGTCGTGACCACCGGGACCGTCGTGATCGTCGGTCCACGCCGGGCCGAACACGCAGGCGTCGCCCTGCTTGCAGCTGCGCTGATATCCCGGCACGTCCGGGCGCTCCGGTACCACCGCGACCTGCGCCAACAGCTGATCGAGCGCGGAGGCCGGCGGACTGCCGGGAGCGGGCTCCACCGGCGCGATCAGCGAGCACCCCGCCAGAACGGACACGAGCACCGCGAGCATCGTCACCGCCGCGAACGGCGGGCCGGAGTGCGGGCGGCGGGGCGGGGTGAACACGGGGCGGGCGGGCGGGGTGAACACGGTGCGCAGTATGCCCGCCGCCACCGACAGGCTCGTCGATCGCCGTGTCGGACGGCGGTGCTTTCATGGACCTCGTGCTCCACGGACTCTGGACCCCCGGCTCGGGGCTGCTGCTGTGGCAGGACCGTGCGGTGTCGGACGGGGACGGGCCCGAGGGGGACGGTGGAGAGGGTCACGACGATCTGCCGCCCTTCCTCGCCCGGGTGATGGCCCGGCGTCTGCGACACACCGCGTCCGTGACCATGCCCGCGGCCGCCGGTGCGGCCGACCGCGTGGAGGCCGTGCCGGCGGCCGCACTCGCGCCGATGGAAGCGGCCGATCTGCTGCGCCGGGTCCCGCTCGTGCATCCCGCCCTGTCCGGTGACCTTCGGTATCTGGCCGCGGTCACCCGCGGTCTCGAACGGTGGGCACGCGCGGGTCGAGTGGTACCGCACCAGGTGCGGCTCGAGAATCGCTGGTGGCTCCGCTGGCGCCTGCTCGGCGACGAGCATCAGCGAGGCTGGCGGGCCGAGCTGCTGGCGGCCATGCCGCCGGTCCAGCGCGCCGAGGGCGATCCCGCCGCGGTCCTCGACGACCTGATCGGCGAGCTCACGGACCCCGTGGTGCGGCACGTCCTCGGTCGGCCGGACGTCCGGCATCCGCTGCTCGTGGCGCTGGTGGAGGAGGAGCCGTACGACGACGGGTCGACGCGATCCGAGCAGGCTCTCGACCGGTGGCGGGACAGTCTGCAGGGCGAGGACGCGGCCCTGGTCCTGCGGCTCGTGGAACCGGACGATCTCGACCAGGATGCCGAGGACGTCCCGAACGCCGAGTTCGACAGCGAGACGAGCGCGCCGTCCGCCCTCTGGCGCCTCGAGGTTCTCGTCCGACCGGACGGCGAAGCGCCGCAACCGGTCTCGCTCCGACCGGGCGCCGGCGTGGCCGATGCCACTCGGTTCCGCAGCGCGGTGCGGGCGCTCGCCGAGGCGGTGGGCGCCTATCCTCCGCTCGCGTCGGTCGTCACCGCGCCGGGCTCGCTGGATCTGCTGTTGCCCACCGAGGTGGTGCTGGACTTCGTCGTGTCCGGTGTGCGCGCCGTGCAGAGCGTCGGAGTCGACGTTCTGCTGCCGCGGGAGTGGGCGCGCGTCGACACCTCGATGCGTCTGGCCGTCGACGCACCGCCGTCGCCCACCACGAAGGACTCCGCGGTGGGTCTGGACCGGTTGGTCGAGTACGACTGGCAGGTGGCCGTCGGCGACATGGTGCTGACTCCGCAGGAGATGTCGCGCCTCGCGTCGTCGAAGGCCGACCTGGTGCGGGTACGCGGCAAGTGGGTGCACGCCGACGGCGCCGTGCTGGCGCGGGCCATCGACTACGTCGAGCGGCATCGCGCGCCGGGTTCGGTGCCGCTGGCGTCGGCGCTCGGACAACTCGCCGCTGCCGAGCCGCCGCCGGCGCCCGTCACGGACGTCGCCGCGACCGGCTGGGTCGCCGCACTCCTCGACGGCGATCGTCGCCCCGAGCCGGTCGTCGTGCCGCCGTCCGTGCGGGCCACGCTGCGGCCGTACCAGGAGCGGGGCGTGCAGTGGCTCGCGTTCATGAGTTCGCTGGGGCTCGGGGCGATCCTCGCCGACGACATGGGGCTGGGGAAGACCCTGCAGATCCTCGTGCTGCTCGCGTCGGAGCGCGCGTCGACACCCGCAGGGGACCGTCGGCCGACGCTCGTGGTGGCACCGATGTCGGTGGTCGGCAACTGGGCTCGCGAGGCGGCGACGTTCGTTCCCGATCTCACCGTCCACGTCCATCACGGGGCGGGGCGCGTCACGGGGGACGACCTGCAGGCGGTGATCGCCGCATCCGACGTGGTCGTCACCACCTACGCGCTGCTCGCCCGCGACGTCGCCGCGTTGTCGGCGGCGCGGTGGCGGCGCGTGGTCCTCGACGAGGCCCAGCACGTCAAGAACAGCGGCACGGCGCAGGCGCGCGCCGCCCGCGCCGTGCCGGCCGAGCACCGCATCGCGCTGACGGGAACGCCCGTGGAGAACCGGTTGGAGGAGTTGCGGTCGATCGTCGATTTCTGCAATCCGGGGCTGCTCGGCGGTGCGGCGGTGTTCCGCGCGCGATTCGCGGTGCCGATCGAGCGTGAGGGCGATCAGCAGGCCCTGGCCCGGTTGCGTTCTCTCACGGCACCGTTCGTGCTGCGGCGGGTGAAGACGGACAAGGCGGTCATCGCGGACCTGCCGGACAAGTTCGAGATGACGGTCCGCACGAACCTCACGGCCGAGCAGGCGAGCCTCTATCAAGCCGTGGTCGACGAGACGATGCGGCAGATCGACGACGCGGAGGGGATGGAGCGCAAGGGTGCCGTCCTGGCGGCGCTGACCCGGCTCAAGCAGGTCTGCAACCACCCGGCCCATTTCCTGGCGGACGGCTCGACGGTGCTTCGGCGGGGTCGACACCGTTCCGGCAAGGTGGCGTTGCTCGAGGACATCCTCGATTCCGTGCTCGGCGACGGGGAGAAGGCGTTGGTGTTCACGCAGTTCGCCGCCTTCGGCCGGATGGTCGCGCCGTACCTGGCGGCGCGGTTCGACGTCGAGGTGCCGTTCCTGCACGGCGGGGTGAGCAAGCGCGGACGAGACGAGATGGTCGCGCGGTTCCAGTCGACCGACGGGCCGCCGATCCTGCTGGCCACCGTGAAAGCGGGCGGTACCGGGCTGACGCTCACGGCGGCGAACCATGTCGTGCACCTGGACCGGTGGTGGAACCCGGCCGTGGAGAACCAGGCCACCGACCGGGCGTTCCGCATCGGTCAACGTCGAGACGTCCAGGTGCGCAAGCTCGTCTGCGTGGGCACGCTGGAGGAGCGCATCGACGAGATCCTCACGGGCAAGGCGGGTCTGGCGGACCTGGCCGTGGGTTCCGGTGAGCACTGGATCACCGAGCTGTCGACCGGAGAGGTCCGCTCCCTGCTGTCGCTCTCGGACGAGGCGGTGGGCGAGTGATGGCGCGGACGGACGGCTACGGGCCGCGGCGGAAGGTCAAGGACGGAGTGCGGGCGACCACGGCGCGCGGCCGGTTCGGTTCCACCTGGTGGGGACGGCGATTCGTCGAGACCATGGAGGGGCTGGCCGAGGACGGCCGACTCGCTCGCGGCCGGACGTACGCGCGGGACGGGCAGGTGATCTCGCTCGCGGTCCTGCCCGGCCGCATCGAGGGAGACGTGCAGGGCAGCCAGGTCGAGCCCTTCTCCGCCACCGTCACCGTCACCACCCTGGATCCGTTCGACACCGAGGAGGTCGTCGAGACCGTACGCCGGTCACCGGGAATGCTGACGACGCTGGCCTCGGGGGCTCTTCCGCAGGAGTTGGGTCGGTGGCTGTTGCCGTCGAGTGCGTCCGAATTGCGATACGACTGTTCGTGTCCCGATCACGGGTCGCCCTGCAAACACGCGGCGGCGCTGACGTATCTCACCGCGGAGCGCATCGACGCCGATCCGACTCGGCTACTGGTGCTGCGCGGTCTGTCGGTCGACGCCCTGGTCGGCGACACCGAGGACGACGGTGTCTCGCTCGTCGATCCGTCGGATCATTTCGGGGACGCGACCGTGGTGCCCGCGCCGCCGGACGTGCCGTTCGTGGCAGCGCCGGACGATCTCGAGGACGGGCCCCTGCTCACCGCGCTGCGGACCGCGGAGGTGGGGGAGTCCGCCGTGCGCGACGGTGTGGCGGAGCTGATGTCCCTGTACCGGCGGCTGGGCGGATTCTGACCCGGCCGTAGACATACATGGACGTCCAACCATAGGATGACCGCTATCAACGACGAAGGTGGTTCCATGGCTCTCGATCAGTCCCCGTCCGACGGCGCACCCCGCGAACTGACGCATTTCGTCGGCGGCAAGCACACTCCCGGCCGCTCCGGTCGGTTCGCCGACGTGTTCGACCCCAACACCGGTGCCGTGCAGGCCCGCGTTCCTCTGGCGTCGGCCGAGGAGGTGTCGGACGCGATCGCCGACTCCGAGGCGGCGCAGCGTGAATGGGCGCTGCAGAACCCGCAGAAGCGTGCCCGTGTGCTCATGCGATTCCTCGCCCTGGTGCAGGCCGAGATGGACTCCCTGGCGCAGTTGCTCTCCTCCGAGCACGGCAAGACCGTGGCGGACGCCAAGGGTGACATCCAGCGCGGCCTCGAGGTCGTCGAGTTCGCGACCGGCATTCCGCACCTGCTCAAGGGCGAGTTCACCGAGAGCGCCGGCACCGGCATCGACGTCTACTCGATGCGCCAGCCGCTCGGCGTGGTCGCCGGGATCACACCCTTCAACTTCCCCGCGATGATTCCGCTCTGGAAGGCCGCGCCCGCCATCGCGTGCGGTAACGCGTTCGTGCTCAAGCCCTCCGAGCGTGACCCCTCCGTCCCGCTGCGCCTGGCGGAGCTGTTCCTCGAGGCGGGCGGCCCGCCCGGAATCTTCACCGTCGTCAACGGCGACAAGGAGGCGGTCGACGCGCTGTTGACCGACGAGCGCATCCGCGCCGTCGGCTTCGTCGGGTCCACCCCGATCGCGCAGTACATCTACGAGACCGCCGCCGCGCACGGCAAGCGTGCCCAGTGCTTCGGCGGGGCCAAGAACCACGCCATCGTCATGCCCGACGCCGATCTCGACGAGGTGGCCGACGCTCTCATCGGCGCCGGCTACGGCAGTGCCGGTGAGCGCTGCATGGCCATCTCGGTCGCCGTTCCCGTCGGCGAGGAGACGGCCGAGGCGTTGCGCGCCAAGCTCGTCGAGCGTGTCGAGAAGCTCAGCGTCGGACGTAGCGACGACGCCGCCAGCGACTTCGGGCCGCTGGTGTCCGCCGACGCGGTCGAGCGCGTGAACCACTACGTGCAGATCGGCGTCGACGAGGGCGCCGACCTCGTCGTCGACGGCCGCGGATTCAGCCTGGCCGGCCACGAGAACGGGTTCTTCACCGGAGCCTCGCTCTTCGACAAGGTGACGCCGGAGATGCGCATCTACCAGGAAGAGATCTTCGGCCCCGTCCTGCAGATCGTCCGCGCCGCCGACTACGAGGAGGCGCTGCGCCTGCCCTCGGCCCACGAGTACGGCAACGGCGTCGCCATCTTCACCCGAGACGGTGACACCGCCCGCGACTTCACCGCGCGCGTGAACGTCGGCATGGTCGGCGTCAACGTGCCGATCCCGGTGCCGATCGCGTACCACACGTTCGGCGGGTGGAAGCGGTCCGGTTTCGGCGACCTCAACCAGCACGGGCCGGATTCGGTGCGCTTCTACACCAAGACCAAGACGGTGACACAGCGCTGGCCCAGCGGCCGCAAGGAAGCCGTCGCGCAGAACCACTTCGTCATTCCGACGATGGACTGAGCGAGTGACCTCGGATCTGTTCGCGCTCGACGAGGACGAGCGCGCGATCGCCGACACGGCCGCCGATTTCGCCGCGGAGTTCCTCGCCCCGCACGCGGTGGAGTGGGACCGGGACAAGCACTTCCCGGTCGACGTCCTCCGTAAGGCGGCGGCGCTCGGCATGGGCGGCATCTACGTCGCCGAGGACGTCGGCGGCTCCGGTCTGCGCCGGGTCGACGCCGTCCGCATCTTCGAGAAGCTGGCCGGTGGTGACCCGTCGGTCGCGGCCTACCTGTCCATCCACAACATGGTCGCCTGGATGATCGACACCTACGGCAGCGACGAGCAGCGACGCCGATGGCTGCCGTCCCTGTGCGCGATGGACGAGCTCGGCAGCTACTGCCTGACCGAGCCGGGTGCCGGCTCCGACGCGGCGGCCCTCACCACCAAGGCCGTCCGCGACGGCGACGACTGGGTGCTGACCGGAGTCAAGCAGTTCATCTCCGGCGCCGGAACGTCGGGCGTCTACGTCGTCATGGCGCGGACCGGTGGCCCCGGTCCGTCGGGCATCTCGGCGTTCGTCGTCGAGAAGGACACGGCGGGACTGTCGTTCGGCCCCAACGAGATCAAGATGGGGTGGAACGCCCAGCCGACCCGGCAGGTGATTCTCGACGGCGTTCGCGTGCCGGCGGATCATCTGCTCGGCGGCGAGGGCAACGGATTTCGCATCGCGATGAACGGACTGAACGGCGGCCGCATCAACATCGCGGCCTGCTCGCTCGGCGGCGCCGCCGCGGCGTTCGACACCGCGGTGCGGTATCTCGCCGATCGCCGCGCCTTCGGCGCCCGACTGCTCGACGCCCAGGCCCTGCAGTTCCGGCTCGCGGACATGCGGACCGATCTCGAGGCCGCCCGCGTCCTGCTGCTGCGGGCCGCGGCGGCCCTCGATGCCGATTCCCCGGACAAGGTGTCCCTCTGCGCGATGGCGAAGAAGTTCACCACCGACACCGGATTCGCCGTCGCCAACGACGCGCTGCAGTTGCTCGGCGGATACGGCTATCTCAGCGAGTACGGACTCGAGAAGATCGTGCGCGATCTCCGAGTGCACCAGATCCTGGAAGGAACCAACGAAGTGATGCGACTCGTCATCGCGCGATCCGTGGTGGGCGCGGCATGACCGACACCCCCAGCGAACCCGAGGTGATCCTCGGCGTCGATCGAGGCGTCGCGACGATCACCCTGAACCGGCCGCGAGCGATCAACGCGCTCAGCCACGCGATGGTGCGGACCATCGACGCCGCCCTGATCGACTGGGCGGCGGACCCGGCCGTGCGCGTCGTGCTGATCACCGGCAACGGCGAGCGCGGGCTGTGCGCGGGTGGGGACATCGTCGCCATCCACGACGACGCCAAGGCCAAGGCCGGCGCGAACTGGCCCACCGGCTCGGCCACGGCACAGTTCTGGCGCGACGAGTACACGATGAACGCCCGCATCCACCGCTACCCCAAGCCGGTCGTCGCGATCATGCACGGCGCGGTGATGGGCGGCGGCGTGGGCATCTCGGCGCACGCCTCGGTCCGCGTGGTCACCGACACCGCGAAGGTCGCGATGCCGGAGGTCGGCATCGGCTTCGTGCCCGACGTCGGCGGGACCTACCTCCTGGCCCGCACGCCGGGCGAGCTCGGGACGCACCTCGCCCTCACCACGGCCCGCATGTCGGCCGGGGACGCCATCGCGGCCGGATTCGCCGATCACTACGTGCCGACAGCCGACCTCGAGGCCTTCGTCGAGGCGGTCCACACGGGGACCGTCGACACCGCGCTCGCCCTCGCGTCCACCGCGCCCGACTCGGCCCTCGCGGCGCAGCGGACGTGGATCGACGACGCCTACACCGGCGACGACGCCGCCGAGATCGTCGCTCGCCTCCGGCGTTCCGGGGTCGACGAGGCGGTCGCCGCGGCGGACGCCATCGAGTCGAAATCGCCCACGTCCGTGGTCGTCACGTTGCGGTCGCTGCGCCGCGCCGCCGCCGCGTCGTCCCTCGACGAGGTTCTCGACGAGGAGTACCGCGTGTCGGTCGCTTCCCTCGACTCGCCCGATCTGGTCGAAGGAATTCGGGCGCAGGTCGTCGACAAGGACCGGCAGCCGTCGTGGCGGCCGGCGACTCTCGCCGAGGTGACCGCGGCCGACGTCGACCGCTTCTTCGCCCCCCTCGGCGACGCCGAACTCGGTCTCGCCTCCCGCACCGAGCCCCTCACTCCCGCCACCCGCGAAGGATCCCCCGCATGACCACTGTCGCCTTCCTCGGCCTCGGCCACATGGGTGGACCCATGGCCGCCAACCTCGTCGCCGCCGGGCACGAGGTCCGGGGCTTCGACCCCGTGCCCGCGTCGCAGGACGCCGCTCGGGCGAGCGGCGTCACGGTCGTCGCCTCCGCCGCCGAGGCGGTGGCCGGAGCGTCCGTCGTCGTCACGATGTTGCCGAGTGGCCGCCACGTCCTGGACTGCTACGCCGAGATCGTGCCGGCGGCCGAGCCGGACACGCTGTTCGTCGACTCGTCCACCATCGACGTCGCCGACGCCCGTGCTGCCGCCGAGATCGCGACGGGGGCCGGGCACCGCGCCGTCGACGCCCCCGTGTCCGGTGGGGTCGGCGGTGCCACCGCCGGCACCCTGACCTTCATGGTCGGTGGGTCCGACGCGGACGTCGCCGCGGCCACGCCGTTCCTCGAGGTCATGGGCCGCAAGGTCGTGCACTGCGGTCAGGGCGGCAACGGGCAGGCGGCCAAGCTCTGCAACAACATGATCCTGGGCATCTCCATGGTGGCGGTCAGCGAGGCGTTCGTGCTCGGCGAGAAGCTCGGCCTGACCAACCAGGCGCTGTTCGACGTGGCCTCCACCGCATCCGGCCAGTGCTGGGCTCTGACCACCAATTGCCCGGTGCCGGGCCCGGTTCCGACGTCCCCGGCCAACAACGACTACACGCCCGGTTTCGCCGCGGCCCTGATGCGCAAGGATCTCGGCCTGGCGGCGGATGCGGTGCGCGCCACCGGAGTTCCGGCGCGCATGGGTCTGCTCGCGGCCGAGCTGTACGAGGAGTACGCCCGCGAGCACGGCGGGTCCGACTTCTCCGGCATCGTCCAGGACATCCGCGAGCGGTCGGGGGAGACGGCATGACGGGGGCATCGGGGGAATCCGAGACCGAGCGCCACGAGACCATCGAGATCTCGGTGTCGGGTCGGGTCGCCGTGATCCGCCTGCACCGGCCGAAGGCCCTGAACGCGTTGAACTCCACCCTCATGCACGAGGTGGTCACCGCAGCAGAGCGATTCGACGCCGATCCGGAGATCGGGTGCATCGTGCTCCTCGGGTCCGAGCGGGCGTTCGCCGCCGGCGCGGACATCAAGGAGATGCAGTCGAAGACGTACGCCGACGTCCACGGCGGGGACCTCTTCACCGAGTGGGACCGGTTCGCCGCCGTGCGCACGCCCACCCTCGCGGCGGTCGCCGGATACGCCCTCGGTGGGGGCTGCGAGGTCGCCATGATGTGCGACGTGCTGCTCGCGGCGGACACGGCGCAGTTCGGTCAGCCGGAGATCACGCTCGGCACCATCCCCGGCATCGGTGGATCGCAACGGCTCACCCGGGCAGTCGGCAAGGCGAAGGCCATGGAGATGTGCCTGACCGGTCGCCGCATGGGCGCCGAGGAGGCCGAGCGGGCCGGACTGGTATCACGCATCGTCCCGGCGGCAGACCTCGAGGCCGAGGCGATGACGACGGCGCAGACCATCGCGTCGCAGTCGCTGCCGGTGGCGATGCTCGCCAAGGAAGCGGTCGACCGGGCTTTCGAGTCCACGCTCGCCGAAGGAATTCGCTTCGAGCGCCGCGTCTTCCACGCGACGTTCGCCACGGAGGACCGGGCCGAGGGCATGTCCGCGTTCGTCGAGAAGCGCACCCCGAACTTCCGCCACCGTTGAGCGAACCGGCCGGTGACCGACGGGCCCCGTCGGTCACCAGCCGGAGTCGTCCTCGTCGTCGAAATCGCCTGCCCGACGGCGGACGCCGGCCAGAATGGTGACCAGGGAATCGAGCTCGCGACCCTCCACCCCCGGCGCACCGAAGACGCGGTCGTTCAACTGCTCGGTGGCGGAGACGGCCAATCGCCGTCCGCTGTCGGTGATCTCGACGAGGGTGGTCCGTCGATCGGTGGGGTGCGGGACCCGAGTGACCAGGCCGGCCTTCTCGAGCCGGTCGACGGCGTTGGTCACCGACGTCGGGTGAACCTGCAGGCGCGCACTGGCCTTCGCCATGGGAAGCGCGCCGGTTCGAGTGAAGGTGAGCAGCGTCAGTAGTTCGTAGCGGGCGAACGTGAGTCCGGTGGGTTTGAGCACCTCGTCGACGCGGGCCATCATGATCTGCTGCACCCGCATGATGGACGTCACCGCCGCCATACCGTCCGCGGCATCGGACCAGCCGTGCCGCACCCATTGCCGATGGGCCTCGGCGATCGGGTCGAGCGGGAGCTTCGGTGCGGAGGGCATGGGTCGATCCTTCCACGACGATGCCCCGTGGTCAGTGTGATGCGCGTGAACGTCCACGGTTCACAGCAGTCACATCAGCATCATGCGACACTTCGGTATCACTTGGGTCTCGACCGCCGTGATGTGCCGGAACGCGTGGTGGACTCGTACCGAGCAGTCCGTGCCGGGATCCGTCCGTCCGGGCTCCGACCCACCACCGCACCGCCCGACTCCAGGAGAGATCATGCGTACATCCCGACGACTCCGGCGCACCGTCGCCGGCCTCGCCCTCGCGTGCGCCGGAGCGCTCGCGGTCCCTGCCGTGGCCACCGCCGAGCCCGCCACGCCGACCACCCCGACCACCCCGGCCACCGGGGTGAACCCGCTGCTCGCCGCGATCGCCGCGCTCGAGGGCACCGGATCCGGTGACGGCACCGGATCCGCCGAGGGCACCGACCCCACCGATCCCGTCGGCGACGCACTGGACGCCGCCCGCGCCGTCCTGGGCGCCGCACCCACCGTCGACGTCGCGGAGCCCGACGGCAACCCCCTCGCCCTCGTGGACGCCGCGAACGGCCTGCTCCAGGGCTTCGGGCTCACGCCGTTCTTCTACCCGACCGCGGCCTTGAACTGCTCGGCCCTTCCCGGTGTGCCGTTCGGCGTCGTTCCGGCCGTGGCCGGCGCGGCCCCCGGCCCCTACACGCCGACGATCCCCGGCGTCGGCGCTCTGCCCACCCTGCCCAATGTCGACACCAGCATCGCCGACCCCGGCGAGACGCTCTACGCCTTCGTGCCCGCCCCCGGCGGCATCGTGAACGACGCCGCGAACAAGTCCGGCATGCAGGTCGCGTGGTTCAACGTCAACACGCTGAAGGGCGGCTTCGCCGACATGGGCGGGCTCACCGACGTCATCTCCGCCGAGGTCATCGACGGCCTGCCCCCGGTGATCCAGGGTCCGGCCCGTGACCTGGTGCAGCGCAACCTCGGTGCCTTCCCCAGCGCCGGCGTGCGCCTCGCGCCCGTGGCCACCGGGTCCGGCACCGTGCTCGCCGCGGTCTTCGGCCAGGTGACGCACGACGGCAAGACCTGCGCGTTCTTCCCCACGGTGGGCCTGACGCAGGTCCCCTGACCGCACTAGCCTTGAGCGAACGGGCCCCGGTGATCACGCCGGGGCCCGTTCTGCTGTGGTCTCCTCGCGGCCTACCCTCCGTGTCATGACAGCGGGTGAGGCGGCGGAGTGGACCGGGGAGTGGGCGGGACAGGGGATCGACGTCGCGGTCCACGACCCGACCGACGACCCGTCCGCCCTGGTGGTCCTCGCGCACGGCGCGGGGAGCGACAAGAACGCGCCGGTGCTCGTCGCCGTGGCGACGGCGCTGGCGGAGCGCGGGCTGCGGGTGGTGCGGATGACGTTGCCGTTCCGGCAGCAGCGTCCCACGGGGCCGCCGAACCGCGCGGGCGCCGCCGCGGATCGCGCCGGCATCGCCGCTGTCGTCGAGTGGGCCGGTATGCGGGACCGTCGTCGTCCCACGGTGATCGTCGGCGGTCATTCCTACGGGGGACGGCAGGCCTCGATGCTGGTGGCCGAGAACCCGTCCGTGGCCGACGGCCTCCTGCTGCTGAGCTATCCGCTGCACCCGCCGCGGAAGCCCGAGGTGCTGCGTGTCGACCATTTTCCGGCGATCGCGGTGCCGACGGTGGTCGTGCACGGCAGCAAGGACCCGTTCGCGACGAGCGAGGAACTGGTCCGCGAGATGCGCACGATCCCCGCGTCGGTCCGTGTGGTCACGGTGGAGGGGGCGGGCCACGATCTGGCCCCGACCCGCAAGCCCACGGCGACGCTCACCGCGGACGCGGTGGAGGGTGAGTGGGTGCGGCGAGAAGCGTGAAAACGAGTGCCCCCGGCAGGATTCGAACCTGCGGCCTTCCGCTCCGGAGGCGGACGCTCTATCCCCTGAGCTACGGGGGCGCACCGGAGAACCGGTGTGCCGATCGGGCTGTCACAGACTAGCGCATGCCGAACGTCAGATCGGCGCAGCCCCCTTCTCGGTCAGCATCTGCGTCATGAGCTGCGACTCCGACTGCTGCGTGTCCACCATCGTCCGGGCCAGCTGCCGAACGACGGCCGCGCTCGCGTGCATCGCGCCGTACTCCATCATCGACAGTCCGCCCTGGTGGTGGCGCAGCATCAACTGCAGGAACAGCACGTCCGCCGCCGGGCCGGTGGCGGCCCGGAGGTTCGTCATGTCCTGCGCCGTGGCCATGCCGGGCATGGCCGCGACGGTGCCGTCGCCGGATCCCGACATCCCCGCCATGCCGCTACCACCGTGGCCGCCGTGGCCGGAGTCGTCGGACATCCAGCCCATGTAGCCGCCGGTCGGGAGCGGGGGAGCGTCCCACAGTGCGAGCCACCCCTGCATCTGGCCGACCTGGTTCTGCTGGGTGGTCAGGATGTCGTAGGCGAGGTTGCGCACGAGGGGATCGGTGGCCGAACCCAGTGCGACCGTGGCCATCTCGATGGCCTGGTTGTGGTGGACCGTCATGTCCTGCGCGAAGCCGACGTCCACCGAGTCGAGCGCGGGGTGGGGTGGGGTGTCGTCACGCAGGGGAAGCTGCGCGAGAAAGCCGACGGCGAATCCCACCAGCAGGAGCGCCACCGCGCCGAGTGCGAGCAGCGGACCGCGCTGGCTGCGCCGGGGTGCCGTCGACGCGGTGTCGACGGCGTTCGTGTCCTGCGCGCCCGTGGTCGGCTCGCTCACGGCGTGGGAACGACGGGCTGGGCCGGATCGGCCGGCAGCTGCGCCGGATCGGTCAGCTCGGTGCTGTCGGGGGTGATGCCCTCACCGGACATCGGCACGGCGTCCGCTCCCGGCGGCGTCGGGTCGAACGGCGGCGGGTTGTCCGGGTCGAAGGTCTGCGGCGTGGTCGAGCAGCTGGCGCCGACCTCCGGGTACTGGAACCGGTTCAAGCGCAGCGCGGTGATGAACTGATCGATCCGCGGGTCGTCGACGCTGTCCAGCTTGAGCTGGTGGCCCCACGACTGCAGCGACACGGGCGAGTCGAGTCCCGGGTAGGCGGACATGAGCATGTACTGCTGGCCGTCGACCTTCGACGCGAGCGTGGCGATCTGATCCTCGGACAGCGCGTCCGGGTCGTACGCGATCCACACGGCCCCGTGTTCGAGGGAGTGCACGGCGTTCTCGGTCCGCAGACCGTTCGGGTACACGGTGCCCATGCAGTTGGCCCAGATCTGATCGTGCGGGCCACCGAAGGGCGGCGACTGGTCGTACGCGACGCGTTGCGTCCCGGTCACGTGGAGCGCTGCCGGGTACTGCTGGATCTGCACGCCCTCGATGGCCGTCGACGGATCCTGGTTGGACTCGCTGGGCGCGAAGCGCTGCGCCTCGGCGCGGTCCTGGTACTTCGGGACCAGGTTGATCGCCAGGGCCGCGATGAGGCCGATCACGACCACGGCGGCACCGATGGTCAGCCACGGCACGTTGCGACCGCGGGCGCCACCGCTCCGGGCGGGGACACCGCCCTTGGTCGTGCTCTTCTTGCCGGCCGCCTTGATGGCCTTGGCCGATTTCGATCCGGACTTGTCGGAACCGCTGGGCATCGTCGGTGTGCTCTTTCGATCGTGGGTCATGTCGCCGCGGACGCTCGTCGTCGGGCAGTCGAGGCGCGGCCGACGGCGTCGGCGAGGCGGGTCGAGACTGCCGGCGCGGGCGCGAGGCATCCCTACTGTACGGAGCGAGTCTGAGACTGCGCTGATGGCCGCATGCGCCCGCCCGGGCGGCGTGACCGACCACGGTTCGGAGCGTGTGCGTCCTGGCCATAGGATAGTGCCTCGTGACTCCCGCCGACCTCGCCGAACTGTTGCGTGCCACCGCTGCGACCGTCCTGACCGAGCGCGGCCTCGATGCCGCGGTGTTGCCCGCAATCGTGACGCTGGACCGACCGCGCAATCCCGAGCACGGCGACTATGCGACCAACGTCGCCATGCAGGTGGCCAAGAAGGCCGGTGTCGCACCGCGTGACCTGGCGACCTGGCTCGCCGAGGCGCTCGCCGGGCAGTCCGCCGTCGACGAGGTCGACGTGGCCGGGCCCGGCTTCCTCAACATTCGTCTGGCGAAGTCGGCGCAGGGCGCCATCGTCGAGCGGGTGCTGAGCGAGGGCGAGAAGTACGGACGTTCGGACTCGCACGCCGGGACGTCGATCAACCTGGAGTTCGTCTCCGCCAACCCCACCGGACCGGTGCATCTGGGCGGAACGCGGTGGGCCGCGGTCGGCGACGCGCTCGGGCGCATCCTCGCCTCCCGCGGCGCAGCGGTGACGCGCGAGTACTACTTCAACGATCACGGCGCGCAGATCGATCGGTTCGCCCGCTCGCTCGTCGCGGCGGCGCAGGGCCTCCCGGCTCCCGAGGACGGTTACGCCGGCGAGTACATCGCCGAGATCGCCGCGCACGTGCTCGAGCAGCGGCCGGACGCGCTGGACCTGCCCGAGGGCGAGCGTCAGGAGGCGTTCCGGTCGATCGGCGTGGACGCGATGTTCACCAAGATCAAGGCCGACCTCCACGAGTTCGGAACCGATTTCGACGTCTACTTCCACGAGAACTCGCTGTTCGAGTCGGGCGCCGTGGACCGGGCCGTCGAGACCCTGAAGGCGTCCGGCAATCTGTACGAGAAGGACGGGGCCTGGTGGCTCCGGAGCACCGAGTTCGGTGACGACAAGGACCGTGTCGTGGTCAAGAGCGACGGCAACGCGGCCTACATCGCCGGCGACATCGCCTACTTCCAGGACAAGCGTGCGCGCGGCTTCGACCTGTGCATCTACATGCTCGGTGCCGATCACCACGGGTACATCGGCCGGCTCAAGGCCGCGGCCGCGGCCTTCGGCGACGACCCCGCCACGGTCGAGGTCCTCATCGGGCAGATGGTGAACCTCGTCCGGGACGGCGTCGCGGTGAAGATGAGCAAGCGCGCCGGCACCGTCATCAGCCTCGACGACCTGGTGGAGGCCATCGGCATCGACGCCGCGCGGTACGTGATGGTCCGCAGTTCGGTCGATCAGTCGATCGACATCGACCTCGCCCTGTGGGCGAGCAAGAGCAACGACAACCCCGTCTACTACGTGCAGTACGCGCACGCGCGGCTGTGCTCGCTCGCGCGCGGCGCGGCCGAGCTGGGCGTCTCGGCGGAGGCGCCGGATTTCTCCCTCCTGGTCCACGAGAACGAGGGCGACCTGATCCGCACGCTCGGCGACTTCCCGCGCGTGGTCGAGAGCGCCGCGAGTCTGCGTGAGCCGCACCGCATCGCCCGCTACCTGGAGGATCTGGCCGGCGCGTACCACCGCTTCTACGGCGCCTGTCGCGTCCTCCCTCGCGGGGACGAGGAGGCGGAACCGGTGCACACCGCCCGGCTCGCCCTCGGCAACGCCACCAGGCGGGTCCTGGCCAACGGGCTCGACCTGCTGGGTGTCTCCGCACCGGAGAAGATGTGAGCGCGCACCCGGCCGGCCCGCGCCACGCCGCGTCGCCCGGTCCCGCGACGCCCGAGCGCCCGACGATCGCCGCCGAGGTGACCGATCTCGACCCGACCGTGTTCCCGCGCAACGCTCGCCGGCGCGAGGACGGTGTGGTCACCCTGGCGGGGGTGCCGGTCACCGATCTCGCTCGGGAGTTCGGTACGCCGCTCTTCGTGATCGACGAGGACGACTTTCGCTCGCGCTGCCGCGAGATGGCGGCCGCGTTCGGAGCGCCGGCCCGAGTCCACTACGCCTCCAAGGCGTTCCTCTGCGGCGAGATCGCGCGGTGGGTCGCCGACGAGGGGCTCTCGCTCGACGTCTGCTCCGGCGGCGAACTGGCCGTGGCCCTGAACGCCGGCTTCCCGGCGAATCGCATTGCCATGCACGGCAACAACAAGTCCCGCGAGGAGTTGGCCGCCGGCGTGCGCGCCGGCGTCGAGCACGTGGTGCTCGACTCGATGGCGGAGATCGGTCGACTCGACGAGATCGCCGCGGCCGCGAACACGGTGCAGGACGTGCTGATTCGCGCCACCGTGGGCGTGGAGGCCCACACCCACGAGTTCATCGCCACCGCTCACGAGGACCAGAAGTTCGGCTTCTCGCTGTCCGACGGCAGCGCGATGCGGGCGGTCCGTCGGGTGTTCGACGCCGCGAATCTCCGTCTGGTGGGCCTCCATTCGCACATCGGTTCCCAGATCTTCGAGGTCGACGGCTTCGAACTCGCGGCTCATCGCGTCATCGGGCTTCTCGGCGAGATCCGAGCCGAGTTCGGCGTGGAGAAGACCTCCCAGATCGACGTCGTCGATCTCGGCGGCGGAATGGGGATCCGGTACCTGCCGGGTGACAGCCCACCCCCCGTCGACGATCTCGCCGCCAAGCTCACCGAGATCGTCCGGTCGGAGTCGGCGGCGATCGGCATCGAGCCGCCGACGCTCGCCGTGGAGCCGGGTCGCGCCATCGCCGGCCCCGGCACCGTGACGCTGTACGAGGTCGGCACGGTCAAGGACGTCACCGTCGAGCCCGGACGCACGCGCCGCTACATCAGCGTCGACGGCGGGATGAGCGACAACATCCGGACCTCGCTCTATCAGGCGGAGTACGTGGGTCGACTCGTGTCGCGGAACTCCGACGGCGATCCGGTGCTGGCTCGGATCGTCGGAAAGCATTGCGAGAGCGGCGATATCGTCATTCGCGACACCTGGCAGCCGAACGATCTGGGGGACGGCGACCTGTTCGCGGTCGCCGCGACGGGTGCGTACTGCTACTCGATGTCGTCGCGCTACAACCTCTTGCCCCGCCCGGCCGTCGTCGCCGTGCGCGGGGGCGAAGCCAGAACGGTGCTCCGCCGTGAAACGTTCGACGACCTGCTCAGCTTGGAGGTAGACCGGTGACCGCTCAGACCGTCCCCGACGAGGATCGTCCGGCCGCGTTCGTCAGCCCCGTCGACAAGCCGCTCGGCGTCGCGGTGCTCGGAATGGGCAACGTCGGCAGCGAGGTCGTGCGCATCCTGCAGGACCACGCCGCCGACCTGGCCGCGCGGGTGGGTGCGCCGCTGGTGCTGCGTGGCATCGCGGTGCGCGACCTGACGAAGGATCGCGGCGTCGATCCCGACCTGCTCACCACCGACGTGCACGGCCTCGTCGCGCGTGACGACGTCGATCTGGTGGTCGAGGTGCTCGGCGGTATCGAACCGGCGCGGGAACTGATCCTGTCGGCGCTGAACGCGGGCAAGTCCGTCGTCACCGCCAACAAGGCCCTGCTGGCCGAGTACACCGGTGAGCTCGCCGACTCGGCCGAGCGGCATCGAGCGGACCTCTATTTCGAGGCCGCCGTCGCGGGGGCCATTCCCGTGGTGCGACCGCTCATGCAGTCCCTCGCCGGAGATCGGGTCGATCGCGTGATCGGCATCGTCAACGGCACCACCAACTTCATCCTGTCCGCCATGGACGAGACCGGCGCCGACTACGCGGAGACGCTCGCGGAGGCGGGTCGTCTCGGGTACGCCGAGGCCGATCCGACGGCGGACGTCGAGGGTTACGACGCCGCCGCGAAGGCCGCCATTCTCGCCTCGCTCGCGTTCCACACCCGCGTGACGTCGGCCGACGTCCATCGTGAAGGCATCTCGTCCATCACGGCCGACGATCTGGCCACGGCCAAGGCGTTCGACTGCACCGTCAAGCTGCTCGCGCTCTGCGAACGGGTGGTCGAGAACGGGACCGAGCGCATCTCGGTGCGGGTCTACCCGGCTCTGCTGCCGCTGTCGCATCCCCTCGCCCGTGTGTCCGGCGCGTTCAACGCCGTCGTGGTCGAGGCCGAGGCCGCGGGCCAGCTCATGTTCTACGGCCAGGGCGCGGGCGGCGGCCCCACCGCGTCGGCGGTCATGGGCGACCTGGTGATGGCTGCGCGCAACAAGTTCTTCGGCGGACGGGGTCCGGGCGAATCCACCTATGCCGAACTCCCCATCGCACCGATGGGGGACACGCCGACTCGCTACCACGTCAGCATGCAGGTCGAGGACCGCACCGGTGTGTTGTCGGCTGTCGCTGCGGAATTCGCCAAGAACGACGTGAGCATCTCGACGGTGCGTCAGGAAGGCGCGTCCGACTGCGCCCGGCTGGTCGTGGTGACCCACCGCGCCAAGGAGTCGGCGCTCGCCGCCACCGTCGCGGCCCTGGCCGACCTCGACATCGTCGACGCCGTGACCAGCGTGCTGCGACTCGAGGGAACGTCCGAGTGATCGCGTCGTGACCGCCACGCTGATCGAGGGGACGTCGGTACGCGCGGTCGTGCCGGCGTCGAGCGCCAATCTCGGACCGGGGTTCGACACGCTCGGACTGGCCCTCGGGCTGTACGACGAGATCACGGTCACCGCGGCGGCGTCGGGGCTCTCGGTGCGGGTCGACGGCGAGGGTGCGAGCGAGGTCCCATGGGGGCCGTCGCATCTGGTGGTCCGCGCTATCGAACGCGGACTCGAGGCGGCGGGAGTCTGGGCCAACGGCCTGGAGGTGGTGTGCCACAACAGGATTCCGCACTCGCGCGGACTCGGCTCCTCGGCTTCCGCGGCCGTGGGCGGTCTCTCCGCGGCCAATGCCCTCGTCACTGCCGTCGACCCGTCGCTGGCGCTGCCGCCCGAGACGCTCGTCCAGTTGGCGTCCGAGTTCGAAGGCCATCCGGACAATGCCTCGGCCAGTGTCCTCGGCGGTGCCGTCGTCTCCTGGAGCCGCGAAGTCGGTCCGCCCGAGGGGCCGCGGCACTTCGCCGCGGTCCGCCTGGACGTGCATCCCGACCTCGGGGCGACCGTGCTGGTCCCTCGCGAGACGTCGTCCACGGCGCACACCCGTGGACTGCTGCCGGACCTCGTGCCCCACCGCGATGCCGCGTTCACCGCCAGCCGCGCCGCGCTCGCGGTGGTCGCCCTCACCTCCCGGCCGGATCTGCTGCCGCTCGCCACCGAAGACCGTCTGCACCAGCCCTATCGCGCCGAGGCCCTGCCGACCACCGCGCGGTGGGTCCGAACGCTCCGGGATCACGGTCACGCCGCGACCGTCTCCGGTGCCGGTCCCACGGTGCTCGTTCTGGGAACGGAGTCGTTGCCCGCGGACCTGCGCACGCAGGCGGAGGACGACGGCATGACCGTGCTCGAACTGGACATCGCCGGTGCCGTGGAGTCCTCGCCGGTCGTCGGCTGAGCGCTCGACGACGGCGCGGACACCGTCGTCGCGGACGACGGCGCGGCGCGCCGCCCGGGGCGTTGTTGCTCGGGTCGTGCGGGTTGGCTATTGTGGGCTTCGTCCGTACATCGTGCGCAGTCGCGCCGACTTCTGGTCTCTCCACGGTCGCATCCCCGCTCCTCGGTCCCTCGGTCCGTCACCTCGGACTCCCGATCGAGCCGCCGGAGTCCGCCGCGGACGTGATGTCGTCCGGTAGCCCTCTTCTCGACACGACGTACGTGGCATCCGCGTTCGGTACGAGATCCGAACGTCGGACACGAACCCTCGATCAGCGCACCAGGCGCGCGAGGGAAGGAAAGGACCTCCGTGACCGATACGGACATGACCGCTGCTCCGGTCGCCATCGCCGACGACGTCGCCACCGGCGCCCCGGAGCGCCCCGCTCGCGCCCGCGCGGCGCGTCGCGGTGACGGCCTCTCCGGGATGGTGCTCACCGAACTGCGCGGCCTGGCCGCCGAGCTGGGCATCAAGGGGGTGTCCGGGATGCGCAAGGGCGACCTGGTCGCAGCCATCGAGTCTAAGCGCGTTCCCGCGCCGGCCGGCGGATCCGCCCGCGCCGAGCGCCCCGCCACCGAACCCGCCGCTCCCGCAGTGACCTCCGGAGATTCCGCCGCCGAGCCGGCGTCGCGTACGTCTGTCGAGCCGGCGTCGCGCACGTCCGACGAGTCGGCGTCCGACGAGACCGCCGGGGACGGCGGCCCGCGCCGGACCCGCAATCGGCGTGGTGCCTCCCGCCGCGCCGGTGCGGCGGACTCCGTCACCGACGGTGACGCCAGCGACGCCACGCCGTCGGCCGACGCCGCGTCCGCCGGGGCCGGCCAGGACGGCGCGACTGCCTCCGCAGGGGCGTCGCAGACCGACGCGAACCGAAGCGAACGGACGGACGCCGCCGACGGCGACGCCACCGACGAGGGTCGTGCCCCGCGCACCCGCGGTGACCGGTCACGTCGGGACCGCCAGAACCGCAACGACGGCGGGAACCGCAACGACGGCGGGAACCGCAACGACGGCGGCAACCGCAACGACGGTGGCAACCGCAACGAGGGCGGGAACCGCAACGACGGCGGCAACCGCAACGACGGTGGCAACCGCAACGAGGGCGGGAACCGCAACGACGGTGGCAACCGCAACGACGGTGCCAACCGCAACGAGGGCGGGAACCGCAACGACGGCGGCAACCGCAACGACGGCGGCAACCGCAACGACAACCGGAACAACGGCCCCCGCGACGACTCCGGGGACGACGACACCGACGGACGGGGACGGCGCGGGCGCCGGTTCCGGGAGCGCCGCCGGGGTCGCGACCGGGACGGTTCGTCGAACGATCAGCGCGAACCCGAACTGCGCGACGACGACGTCCTGCAGCCGGTCGCGGGCATTCTCGACGTGCTCGACAACTACGCCTTCGTGCGAACCTCGGGTTACCTGGCCGGGCACAACGACGTCTACGTGTCGATGAACATGGTGCGCCGCAACGGTCTGCGTCGTGGTGACGCGCTCACCGGCGCCGTCCGGGTGGCGCGCGAGGGCGAACAGAACAACTCGCGGCAGAAGTTCAACCCGCTGGTTCGCCTGGACACCGTCAACGGTGCGCCGCCGGACGGCAATCGCAAGCGGCCGGAGTTCAACAAGCTCACTCCGCTCTACCCGAATCAGCGTCTGCGTCTCGAGACCACGCAGAACATCCTCACCACTCGTGTGATCGATCTGGTGATGCCGATCGGCAAGGGCCAACGCGCCTTGATCGTGAGCCCGCCGAAGGCCGGTAAGACCTCGGTGCTGCAGGCGATCGCGAACGCGATCGCCACCAACAACCCCGAGTGCTACCTCATGGTCGTCCTGGTGGACGAGCGCCCCGAGGAAGTCACGGACATGCAGCGGTCGGTCAAGGGTGAGGTCATCGCCTCGACGTTCGACCGCCCGCCGAGCGATCACACCTCGGTCGCCGAGCTCGCCATCGAACGCGCCAAGCGACTGGTCGAGGACGGCCGCGACGTCGTCGTGCTGCTCGACTCGATCACCCGACTGGGCCGGGCGTACAACAACAGCTCGCCCGCGTCCGGCCGCATCCTCTCCGGTGGTGTGGACTCCACGGCCCTCTACCCGCCGAAGCGTTTCCTCGGTGCGGCCCGCAACATCGAGAACGGCGGCTCCCTGACCATCATCGCCACGGCGATGGTCGAGACCGGGTCGACCGGCGACACGGTCATCTTCGAGGAGTTCAAGGGCACGGGCAACGCCGAGCTCAAGCTCGATCGCAAGATCGCGGAGCGTCGCGTGTTCCCGGCGGTGGACGTCAACCCGTCCGGTACCCGCAAGGACGAGTTGCTCATGAGCCCGGACGAGGCCGCGGTGCTGCACAAGCTCCGTCGCGTGCTGTCGGGTCTGGATTCGCACCAGGCCATCGATCTGCTCATCGACCGTCTCAAGAAGAGCAAGAACAACATCGAGTTCCTGATGTCGGTGTCGAAGACGGCACCGGGCGGCATGGACGACTGACGTCGCACCTCGAGAATCATCCGGTCGTTCGGACCGGGAACAACTCGGCCGCCGGCCGGGTTGAGACGATTACCAGCGCGGACAGCTGCTCTGGCATACTGATCGGCCGAGTCCGGTTCCGGTTCACGCCCACGACAGTCGAGGGCGACCCGGCGACCACGAAAGGGACACCATGAAGGCAGGAATCCACCCCGACTACACGGCGACCACCGTCGTGTGCGGTTGCGGCCACACGTTCGAGACGCGGAGCACCAACAGTGCCGAGCGCATCAACGTCGAGGTCTGCTCGCAGTGCCACCCGTTCTACACGGGCAAGCAGAAGATCCTCGACACCGGCGGCCGCGTCGCCCGCTTCGAGGCTCGCTACGGCAAGCGCGCCGGCAAGAAGGCCGACGCCGACAGCTAGCTCGTCCACCGACGCCCGTTCCGAGAATCGTCTCGGGACGGGCGTCGGTCGTTTCCGCAGCTCGACTGCACCACCCTGTGTCCCAGTCAGACCGTGTGTCTCCCGGAAGGGGCCATCGACGTGTCCACCCCGACACCGCGGGCGACGCCGTCCGCCATCGACGACGTCCTCGCCGAGCACGCCGGGCTCGAACGTGAGCTCTCCGATCCGTCGTTGCACGACGACCCCGCCGCGGCTCGCCGGGCCGGCAAGCGGTTCGCCCAGCTGGCACCGATCATGAGCGTGCACGGGCGGTTGGTCGCCGCGCGGGACGACCTCGAGGCCGCGCGCGAGCTCGCGGCCGACGACCCGTCGTTCGCCGCCGAGATTCCGGCCCTCGAGGCCACCGTCGACGAGCTCGACGCCACACTCACCGACCTGCTGGCCCCGCGTGATCCGCACGACGCCGACGACGTCGTCCTCGAGGTGAAGTCGGGGGAAGGCGGCGAGGAGTCCGCTCTGTTCGCCTCCGATCTCGCCCGGATGTACGTGCGCTACGCGGAACGGCACGGCTGGCGGGTGGAGATCCTCGACGTCACGGTCTCGGACCTCGGCGGCTACAAGGATGCGACCCTGTCGATCAAGGCCCGCTCGGACTCCGCCGACGGGGTCTGGTCGCGGTTCAAGTTCGAGGGCGGAGTGCACCGCGTCCAGCGCGTGCCCGTCACCGAGTCCCAGGGTCGCGTGCACACGTCGGCGGCGGGGGTGCTGATCTACCCCGAGCCGGACGAGGTCGAGGAAGTCGCCATCGACGAGGGCGATCTGCGCATCGACGTCTACCGGTCGTCCGGCAAGGGCGGGCAGGGCGTCAACACCACCGACTCGGCCGTCCGGATCACGCACCTGCCGACGGGCATCGTGGTCACCTGTCAGAACGAACGGTCGCAGTTGCAGAACAAGGCTCGGGCGATGCAGGTGTTGGCCGCGCGGTTGCAGGCGGCGGCCGAGGAGGCGGCGGACAAGGAAGCGGCCGCGGGCCGCGCCAGTCAGGTGCGCACCGTGGACCGGTCGGAGCGCATCCGCACCTACAACTTCCCCGAGAATCGCATCACGGACCACCGCATCGGATTCAAGGCCCACAATCTCGACGCCGTGCTCGACGGCGATCTGGACGCCCTGCTCGACGCACTCGGCGCGGCGGACCGTGCTGCCCGTCTCCAGGCGGAGTGACGTGGAGCGCGTACCCCTGCGCCTCGCGATCGTCGAGGCGACCCGCGTTCTCGCCGAGGCCGGCGTGGCGAGCCCCGGGGTCGACGCCGAGCTTCTCGCTGCCCACGTGCTCGACACCCCGCGCGGACGCCTGGGGCTGACCCCGTTGGTCGACCCCGCGACGGCCGATCGGTTCCGTGCTCTGGTGGCCCGCCGTGCGGACCGAATTCCGTTGCAGCACATCGTCGGCAGTGCGGCGTTCGGTCCGATCGAGGTGCTGGTCGGACCCGGGGTGTTCACTCCGCGGCCCGAGACGGAACATCTGCTCGAGTACGCCCTCCGCGTGCTGGATTCGCGCCCGCGCCCGGTCGTGCTGGATCTGTGCACCGGCAGCGGTGCTCTCGCCCTCGCCGTCGCCGCCGAGCGACCCGACGCGGTGGTCCACGCCGTCGAGCGGGACCCGGCGGCGCTCGCCTGGGCGCGTCGCAACGTCGACCGGCGCGCGGACCTGGGGGACACCCCGGTGCGACTGCACCACGGCGACGTCACCGATCGTGCGCTGCTCCCGAGCCTCGACGGTGCCGTCGACCTCGTCCTCGCCAACCCGCCGTACGTCCCGGACGACGCCGAGCTCGAACCCGAAGTGCGCGAGCACGATCCGCACGCAGCGCTGTTCGGGGGTCCCGACGGTCTGGCCGTCATCGAGCCGATGCTCGGGTCGATCGCACGGTGGGTGCGCGTCGGCGGGCACCTCGCGATCGAGCACGACGACTCGCACGCCGACGGCGTCGTGGCGCTCGTCCGTCGTCGGTCGGTGTTCGGTGACGTCGTCGCGCATCGCGACCTCGCCGGTCGGCCGCGCTACGTCTCCGCGACCCGGGTGACCCGCGCGGCCCGGTGATGCGCGCCCCGCGGCGACCCCTGCGGCGCGGTGACCCCTGCGGCACGGTGACCCGCGAGTGGCAAGATGGCCGAGTGCCCACCGTCTACGACTGCTCCGACACCGCGTCTCGCGCGGCCGGACTCGACGCCGCACGGCGCGCCCTGTCCTCCGGTCGCCTGGTCGTGATGCCCACCGACACGGTCTACGGCATCGCCGCCGACGCGTTCGACAGCTCCGCGGTCGCGGAACTGCTGCGCGCCAAGGGGCGTGGCCGAGACATGCCCGTTCCCGTGCTGGTCGGGTCCTGGCACACGATCGACGGGCTGGTGCTCGGCGTCCCGCAGGCCGCTCGGGACCTCATCCGTGCGTTCTGGCCGGGCGCGCTCAGCCTCGTCGTCCACCAGGCGCCGTCGCTGGCGTGGGATCTCGGCGACGCACGAGGCACGGTCATGCTCCGGATGCCGCTCCATCCGGTGGCCATCGAACTCCTGCGAGAAGTCGGCCCGCTCGCGGTGTCCAGCGCGAACGTCTCCGGGCGGCCGCCGGCGGTCACGGCCGCCGACGCGCAGCTGCAGCTCGGCGACTCCGCCGCGGTCTACCTCGACGGTGGGCCGGCCGAGCATGCCCTGGCGTCCACCATCGTCGACCTGACCGGGGACACCCCGCGCATCCTGCGCGTCGGGGCGGTGGCCACCTCCGACATCGCCGAGGTGCTCGGCGTCGCTCCGGAGTCGCTGGTCGCCGGAAGCGCCTGACCGGTGACCGCTCTCGATCACGCGGCCCTGCCGGGAACCGTGAGGGTTCTCGCGCAGAGCGGCGGTGGGGGAGCCGGGGTCCCGATTCGCGAGCTTCTCCTCGTCCTGCTGACCGCCGCCGTCGTGACGTTCCTCGTCACCGGGGCGGTCCGGCTGATCGCGTTGCGCGTCGGGGCGGTCGCGATTCCGCGTGAGCGGGACGTCCACGTTCGGCCCACTCCGCGGTGGGGCGGGATCGGGATCTACCTGGGACTGCTGGTCGCCCTGTCCTTCGCGCAGACCCTCCCCGCGTTGACCCGCGGTTTCGAGTTCACCACCGACGTGCAGGCCGCGCTGGTCTCCGGGTTCATCCTCATGGTCGTCGGCATGGTCGACGACCGGTGGGGTCTCGACGCGCTGACCAAGTTCGCCGGCCAGGTGACCGCCGCGGGCGTGCTGGTCCTGATGGGCGTCAGTTGGTACGTCGTCTACCTGCCGTGGGGCGAGGGGTCCACCCTGGTGCTGGACCAGCTGCAGGCCGGTCTGGTGACGGTGCTCATCGCGGTCGTGATGATCAACGCTTTGAACTTCGTCGACGGGCTCGACGGGCTGGCCGCCGGTGTCGGGGCCATCGCGGCAGTGGCCATCTGTCTCTTCTCGGTGGGCCTGCTGCACGAACAGGGCGGCGATGTCAGTGCCTACCCGCCGGCGATGATCGCGGCCGCCCTCGCCGGCGCGTGCCTCGGGTTCCTGCCGCACAACTTCCAGCCCGCCCGCATCTTCATGGGCGATTCCGGGTCCATGGTCATCGGCCTCATGCTCGCCGCGGTGGCGACCAGCGCCTCCGGTCGCATCAGCCCCAGCCTGTACGGCACGCGCGACCTGCTCGGTCTGCTCTCGCCCCTGCTGCTGGTCGGCGCCGTGATGTTCATTCCGATCCTCGACCTCCTGCTCGCGATCGTGCGCCGCACCCGAGCCGGACGCAGCCCGTTCAGCCCCGACAAGATGCATCTGCACCACCGCTTGCTCCAGATCGGTCACTCGCATCGCCGCGTCGTTCTGCTGATCTACCTGTGGGTCGGCGTCCTCGCCTTCGGGGCGGTCGGTGCCGCCCTGGTGGACCGGCGGATCGTGATCCTGCTGTTCGCCGGCGGGCTCGTCTTCGCCCTCGTGGTCACCGCGGTGCCGTCCGTGCGCGACCCGCGCCGACCGGCCGGCCGGGCCCGTCGACGACGGTCGGGTCGCGGCGCGCGCGGCCGGTAACCTGCCAGGCGTGACGTTCACGCCCCCGCCCGTGCCCTCCTCGACCGCGCCGCTGCGCTCCGCCGTCCGCTACGGGGTGATCGCGCTGGCCGTGCTCGCGGTGGTGTCGGCCGTGGTCGCCTACCTGGTCGCCGGGACGCCGGGGTTGTGGGGCGCGCTGATCGGATCGGCCGTCGGCGGCGTGTTCATCCTGGCGACGGCCGCATCCGTACTGTGGTCGGCGAATCTTCCGCCGACGACGGTCGGGGCCGTGCTGCTCGGCGGGTGGCTCGCGAAGATGCTGGTGGCGATCGTCGTGCTCGGGATTCTGCGCGGGATGGACTTCTACTCGCGTCCGGCGCTGGGCCTGGTGTTGCTGGCGTCGCTGCTGATCGTGCTCGGCGCGGAGACCGTCGGGGTCCTGCGCCAGCGCGCGCCGTACGTCGATACCCCGCCCTCGGACGAGAAGTAGTACGACTTTCTGTAGTAGTGTCCGGGTGCGGGGACGAACCCCCGGCGCGGCGTGGTCGGTTGTGTTGATAAAGTTCCCGGCAAGCGTGGGCTTACCCGGCGTAACGGACAATCGTCGCGGCGGGATCGCCTCCGCGGTGATCGACATCACTGCCGACGTGTCGAGGCCCACAGCTCATGTGAGAATGTGGACCGGCACGCCGCAGGATCGCTCGACCGAACCGCCCGACCGCCCCTTTGTCCGATCGAACCGCGTGGGTACCACGCACGCGGCCGACCACGGGAGAGACCGCTGAGCGTCACCAACTTGGCCGCGGAGTTCCATCCGCCGTCACTGTCCGACTTTTTCCCACCGGCCATCCTGTTCGAGGGCACTCCGTTCGAGCTCGACCGCTTGATGCTCGTGCGCATCGTCATGACGGTCGTCCTGCTCGCCTTCTTCTTCCTCGCCATGCGCAGCCCCAAGATCGTGCCGCGCGGCATCCAGAACGTCGGCGAGATGGCACTGGGCTTCGTGAAGGATCAGATCGCGGACGAGGTCCTGGGCAAGGAGCAGGGACGCCGGTTCCTCCCGGTGCTCGCGACCATCTTCTTCGCGGTCCTGTTCCTGAACTTCTCGGGCATCATCCCGTTCATCAACATCTCGTCGAATGCGCGAATCGGTATGCCGATCGTGCTGGCGGCCATCGCCTACATCGTCTTCAACTACGTGGGCATCAAGAAGTACGGCTTCTTCAAGTACGTGAAGAGCAGCATCGTGGTGCCGGGTGTGCCGCTGCCGCTGCACTTCCTGCTGATCCCGATCGAGTTCGTCTCGACGTTCATCCTGCGCCCGTTCACGCTGACCGTGCGTCTCATGGCCAACATGCTGGCCGGTCACATCATGCTGGTGCTGTTCTTCAGCGCCACGCAGTTCTTCTTCTTCGAGGCCGCAGCCGGGATGAAGGTGTTCGGCATCTTCTCCCTGGTCGCCGGCTTCGGCTTCACCCTGTTCGAGATGCTGGTCATCTTCCTGCAGGCCTACGTGTTCGCCCTGCTCACCGCGGTCTACATCGACCTCGCGTTGCACGCCGACTCGCACTGACCCACCCCGGCTCGACGAGCCACCGGTAACAAACCTGACCCGCTGCCGTCCGGTCGTGGGCAACAGAAAGGGAACCAATCATCATGAGCCTCACCTACCTGGCGCAGGAAGCTCAGGAAATCACCGGCGGCGGCTACGGCGCCATCGGCTACGGCCTCGCGGCCATCGGCCCCGGCATCGGCGTGGGCATCGTGGTCGGTAAGGCCATCGAGGGCATCGCCCGTCAGCCCGAGCTCGCCGGCCAGATCCGGACCAACATGTTCCTCGGTATCGCGTTCACCGAGGCCCTGGCGCTGATCGGCCTCGTCGCCGGCTTCATTTTCTGATCGCCATGTCGACATTCGCAGTCCTCGCAGCGGAAGGGGGAGAGGACGTCAATCCTCTCCTCCCCGCGACGTACGACATCGTCTGGTCTGCGGTCTGCATCGCCGTCATCGGGTTCTTCTTCTGGAAGTTCGTGCTTCCTCGTTTCCAGAAGGTGCTGTCGGAGCGGTCCGAGCAGATCGAAGGCGGGATCAAGCGCGCCGAAGAGGCACAGGCCGAGGCGAAGCAGGCGCTCGAGCAGTACCGCGCCCAGCTGGCCGACGCTCGCCAGGAGGCCGCCAAGATCCGTGAAGACGCACGCACCCAGGGTCAGCAGATCCTCGCGGAGATGAAGACCAGTGCGCAGGCGGAGAGCGATCGCATCGTGGCCTCGGGTCACCAGCAGCTCGCCGCGCAGCGTCAGCAGATCGTCACCGAACTGCGCTCGGAACTCGGCCGCACCGCCGTCGAGCTCGCCGAGAAGGTCATCGGTGAGCAGCTGTCCGACGACGTCAAGCGCGCCGGAACGATCGATCGGTTCCTCGACGAACTCGATTCTGTCGGCGCAAAGTCCACCAGCGGGAAGTGAACACCATGTACGCAGCGAGCCGTGAGGCTCTCGCCGAGGCCCGCACCGCTCTGACCGGCGCGCTCGACGCCGCGTCGGACTCCACGTCCGCCGCGGCCGGTGCCGGCTCCGACCTGTTCGCGGTCGTCCGGGTGCTCGACGCCCAGCGTCCGCTCCGGTCGGCGCTGGCCGATGCGTCCGCGTCCGCCGACTCCCGTCGTCAGCTCGCCGAGCGGCTGTTCGACGGCAAGGTCGGGTCGGAAGCGGTGGAGACGGTGAAGGCCGCGGTCGCGCAGAACTGGTCGTCGGCGCGGGACCTCACCGACTCGCTCGTACTGCTGGGCCGCGAAGCGCTGCTGCGTGCGGCGGAGGACCAGGATCAACTGGGCACCGTCGAGGACGAGCTGTTCCGGCTCGGTCGCATCATCGCGGGTGATTCCGCTCTCGAGCAGGCGCTCTCGGATCGGACCAAGCCGGCCGAGGCGTCCGGGCAGCTGCTGAAGACGCTGCTCTACGGCAAGGTCACGGCGATCACCGAGGCTCTCGCCGTGCAGGCCGTCGGACGACTGACCGAGGCTCCGGCCGAGGTGTTCGGCGAGCTCTCCGCGCTGGCGGCGACCCGGCGGAACAAGGAAGTCGCGTACGTCCGCAGCAGCACCGAGTTGAGCACCGATCAGGTCGACCGCCTCACGTCTACGCTGGAAGGTATCTACGGCAAGTCCGTGACCGTTCACGTGGAAGTCGATCG
The DNA here is from genome assembly GCF_001894765.1 of Rhodococcoides corynebacterioides NBRC 14404. Taxonomy (GTDB): domain Bacteria; phylum Actinomycetota; class Actinomycetes; order Mycobacteriales; family Mycobacteriaceae; genus Rhodococcoides; species Rhodococcoides corynebacterioides. The sequence continues at coordinate 10,053 of NZ_BCWV01000008.1, read as the reverse complement.
CGACCTGCTGAGCGGTCTCGTCGTTCGCGTCGGTGACGAGGTGATCGACGGCAGTGGTGCGGGGCGTCTCGCGCAGCTGCGCAAGTCGCTCAAGTAACCCGGTTCACGCACCCGACCGGCAGGCACGACCAGAGTTTGTCCCCACCCACGTTTCGGTGATTCGGCCCAGGGCGGCCGGCGTACCGAGGCCACAGACAGTGAGAGCAGGAAAACATGGCGGAGTTGACGATCTCCTCCGACGAGATCCGTAGCGCAATCGAGAGCTACACCGCGAACTACGCACCGGAGTCCTCTCGTGAAGAGGTCGGTCTGGTGTCGGACACGTCCGACGGCATCGCCCACGTGACCGGGCTTCCGTCCGCGATGTCGAACGAGCTCCTCGAGTTCCCCGGCGGCGTCCTCGGCGTCGCGCTGAACCTCGACGATCGCGAGATCGGCGCCGTCATCCTCGGCGACTACGAGCACATCGAGGAGGGCCAGGAGGTCAAGCGCACCGGAGAGGTTCTGTCCGTCCCGGTCGGCGACAACTTCCTGGGCCGCGTCATCGATCCCCTCGGCAAGCCGATCGACGGTCTCGGCGACATCGAGTCCGACGAGCAGCGTGTGCTCGAGCTGCAGGCTGCCTCGGTGCTCGAGCGCCAGCCCGTGGAGGAGCCCCTCGCCACCGGCATCACCGCCATCGACGCCCTCACCGCCATCGGTCGCGGTCAGCGCCAGCTGGTGATCGGTGACCGCAAGACCGGTAAGACCGCGGTCTGCGTCGACGCGATCATCAACCAGAAGAAGAACTGGGAGACCGGCGATCCCGACAAGCAGGTGCGGTGCATCTACGTCGCGATCGGCCAGAAGGGCTCCACCATCGCCGGTGTGAAGACCGCTCTGGACGAGCACGGCGCCATGGAGTACACCACCATCGTCGCGGCCCCCGCTTCGGACTCCGCAGGCTTCAAGTGGCTCGCCCCGTACACCGGTTCGGCCCTGGGCCAGCACTGGATGTACCAGGGCAAGCACGTCCTCATCGTGTTCGACGACCTCACCAAGCAGGCCGAGGCCTACCGCACCATCTCGCTGCTGCTGCGTCGCCCGCCGGGCCGCGAGGCATACCCGGGTGACGTCTTCTACCTGCACTCGCGTCTGCTCGAGCGGTGCGCCAAGCTGTCCGACGAGCTCGGCGGCGGATCGATGACGGGCCTGCCCCTCATCGAGACCAAGGCCAACGACATCTCGGCGTTCATCCCGACCAACGTCATCTCCATCACGGACGGTCAGGTGTTCCTCGAGTCGGACCTCTTCAACAAGGGTGTCCGTCCCGCCATCAACGTCGGCACCTCGGTGTCCCGCGTGGGTGGTGCGGCGCAGACCAAGGGTCTGAAGAAGGTCGCCGGTTCCCTGCGTCTGGAGATGGCGCAGTTCCGTGAGCTCGAGGCGTTCTCCGCCTTCGCCTCCGACCTCGACGCCGCGTCCAAGGCGCAGCTCGAGCGTGGTGCCCGCTGGGTGGAGCTGCTCAAGCAGGACCAGTACACCCCCGTGTCCGTCGAGGACCAGATCGTCTCGATCTACCTCGTCGACGCCGGCTACTACGACAGCGTCCCGGTCGACGACGTCCGTCGCTTCAACCGCGAGCTGCTCGAGGACCTGCACCGCAACGCGTCGGACGCGTTCGATTCCATCGCCGGTGGCGGGGTTCTCAAGGACGACGCCGCCGAGTCGATCAAGAAGGCGACCGACGACTTCAAGCAGGGCTTCCTCACCTCCTCGGGCGAGCGCATCGTCAACGAGGCCGAGGCCGAGGCGCTCGACAAGGACGAGGTCGACCAGGAGAAGGTCACCGTCACGCGCAAGACCGTCAGCAAGTGATGATCGGTCCGCGACGAGCAGGGAGTGAGGTGAACCGTGCCCAGCATTCGTGAGCTCCGCTCCCGGATCAGGTCGACGAACTCGATCAAGAAGATCACCAAGGCGCAGGAACTGATCGCGACCTCGCGCATCACCAAGGCGCAGGCCCGCGTCGAGGCGTCCAAGCCGTACGCCACCGAGATCACCAAGGTGCTCTCTGCGCTGGCCAGTGCGTCCGGCTCGCTCGATCACCCGCTGCTCACCGAGCGCCCCGAGCCCAAGCGGGCCGCGGTGCTGGTGGTCACGAGTGACTCGGGTCAGTGTGGCGGCTACAACTCGAACATTCTGCGCGAGGCCGAGGAACTGCAGCAGCTGCTGAAGTCCGAGGGCAAGGAACCGGTCATCTACGTCCTCGGGCGTAAGGGCCTGACGTACTACACGTTCCGTGATCGGGACGTGAAGGGCGCCTGGACCGGGTTCTCGCAGCAGCCGACGTACGCCGACGCGGCGAAGGCCGCCAAGCACCTCGTCGAGCTGTTCATGGCCGGGTCGGGCAACGAGATCGAGGCGCCCAACGGTGAGGGCACCGTCGAGGGTGTCGACGAGCTCCACATCGTGTTCACCACGTTCGTCTCGATGCTCTCGCTCAAGCCGACCGTGCGACGGATGGCCCCGTTGGAGGTGGACTACGACGACGAGGAGATCGAGCTCGGCGCCGACATGCTCACCGACTCCAAGCCGTCCACCGAGGTCACCGCGCAGTACGACTTCGAGCCGGAGGCGGACACGTTGTTGTCCGCGTTGCTGCCCAAGTACGTCAGCACGCGTATCTACGCCGCACTGCTCGACGCGGCAGCCTCCGAGTCGGCCGCCCGTCGTACGGCGATGAAGGCCGCGACGGACAACGCCAACGATCTGGTCAACGCTCTGTCCCGCCAGGCCAACCAGGCGCGTCAGGCCCAGATCACCCAGGAAATCAGCGAGATCGTCGGCGGCGTCGACGCGCTTGCAGCGAGCTCAGGAAGAGACTGAACATGACCGCAGCAGTAACCGATAACACGGGTACCGGCGCCGCGAAGTCCGAGAACGGGCGCGTCGTGCGCGTCATCGGTCCCGTCGTCGACATCGAGTTCCCCCGTGGCTCCATCCCCGAGCTGTTCAACGCTCTGCACGCGGAGATCGAGCTGTCGGCCGTCGCCAAGACGCTGACGCTCGAGGTCGCCCAGCACCTCGGTGACAACCTGGTGCGCACCATCTCCATGCAGCCGACCGACGGCCTGGTCCGCGGCACCTCGGTGAGCGACACCGGCAAGCCGATCTCCGTGCCCGTGGGCGACGTGGTCAAGGGCCACGTGTTCAACGCGCTCGGCGACTGCCTGGACTCGCCCGGCCTCGGCCGCGACGGCGAGCAGTGGGGCATCCACCGCAAGCCCCCGGCCTTCGATCAGCTCGAGGGCAAGACCGAGATCCTCGAGACCGGCATCAAGGTCATCGACCTGCTGACCCCGTACGTGAAGGGCGGCAAGATCGGTCTGTTCGGCGGTGCCGGCGTGGGCAAGACCGTGCTCATCCAGGAGATGATCACGCGTATCGCCCGCGAGTTCTCCGGTACGTCCGTGTTCGCCGGTGTCGGCGAGCGCACCCGTGAGGGCACCGACCTCCACCTCGAGATGGAGGAGATGGGCGTTCTGCAGGACACCGCGCTGGTGTTCGGACAGATGGACGAGCCGCCGGGCACGCGCATGCGCGTCGCTCTCTCGGCCCTCACCATGGCCGAGTACTTCCGCGACGTGCAGAACCAGGACGTGTTGCTCTTCATCGACAACATCTTCCGGTTCACGCAGGCCGGTTCCGAGGTCTCCACGCTGCTCGGCCGTATGCCGTCCGCGGTGGGCTACCAGCCCACGCTGGCCGACGAGATGGGCGAGCTCCAGGAGCGCATCACCTCGACCCGTGGCCGCTCGATCACCTCGCTGCAGGCGATCTACGTGCCCGCCGACGACTACACCGACCCGGCGCCGGCCACCACGTTCGCGCACCTCGATGCCACCACCGAGCTCTCGCGTCCGATTTCGCAGAAGGGTATCTACCCGGCTGTGGACCCGCTGACGTCGACCTCGCGCATTCTGGAGGCGTCGATCGTCGGTGACGAGCACTTCCGCGTCGCCAACGAGGTCAAGCGCATCCTGCAGAAGTACAAGGAGCTGCAGGACATCATCGCCATCCTCGGTATGGACGAGCTCTCCGAGGAGGACAAGGTCACGGTCTCCCGTGCCCGTCGTCTGGAGAAGTTCCTCGGTCAGAACTTCATCGTCGCGGAGAAGTTCACCGGCGAAGAGGGTTCGGTCGTGCCCCTGTCCGACACCATCGAGGCGTTCGACAAGGTCACCAAGGGTGAGTACGACCACCTGCCCGAGCAGGCGTTCAACAGCTGCGGTGGACTCGACGACGTCGAGGCCGCAGCCAAGAAGATCTCCGGGAAGTAGTCCGCCATGGCAGAGATGGACGTCGAACTGGTCGCGGTCGAGGAACGACTGTGGTCGGGTACGGCCACGCTCGTCAGCGCTCAGACCACCGAGGGTGAAATCGGCATCATGGCCGGTCACGAGCCGGTTCTCGGTCAACTGATCGAGGGCGGCACGGTGGCCATCACCACGACCGACGGCGAGCGTCGCGTCGCGGCCGTCCACGGTGGGTTCCTCTCCGTGACGGGCAAGACGGTGACCATTCTCGCCGAGTCCGCGGAGTTCGCCGAGGACATCGACGTGGAGGCAGCCAAGTCCCTGCTTGCCGAGGGCTCCGAGGACGAGGAGGCGCTCGCGATCGCACGCGGGCGCGTCCGCGCCGTCGAGCGGGCCTAGGACTCACGCGAGAAGCCGCGGCGGGTCCGGTGATGATGACGATCTGGATGACAGTTCTTGTCGTTCTGGTGGTCGTTCTCGCCGGGCTCGCCGCGGCTTTTCTGTATCGCCTGATCACCCTGCGGCGAGGTGGGACGGCCGTCATCCTGCGGTCGCTGCCGGCTGCACCGGGCGCCGGTTGGCGTCACGGCATCTTCCGCTACGGCGAGAACGTGCTCGTGTTCTACAAGCTGTCCAGCCTGCGTCCCGGTCCCGACCGGCGCATGGTGCGGCAGACGCTCGATCTCGGTGAGCGTCGTCGACCCGAGAAATCGGAGTTCGACATCATGACCGAGGACATCGCGATCGTGGAGCTCTTCGACGCCGACCGACGCTACGAGGTGGCGTTCGACCGCGGGGCGTTCACGGCGTTCACGTCGTGGGTCGAGTCACGCCCGTCGGGCCGCTCCCGGCGTCCCCGTCCCGGCGCGGGGGGCGCCCGGTGACGACTGCGGGCATGCCATCACTCGCTCCGCAGGCTCCGCTCGGGTTGTCACTCGCTCCGCAGGCTCCGCTCGGGTTGTCACTCGCTCCGCAGGCTCCGCTCGGGTTGTCACTCGCTCCGCAGGCTCCGCTCGGGTTGTCACTCGCTCCGCAGGCTCCGCTCGGGTTGGCGTTCAGGCTTGATCGTCCCCGCCCGGCCGCCACAGGACGTCACCGTCCGGGTTGGTGATACGCCCGAGGACGAACAGCAGGTCCGACAGCCGATTCAGGTAGAGCGCGGGCAGCCTGTTGGTGACGTCGGGAAAGGCGTCCACCGCAGCCCAGGCGGCTCGCTCGGCCCGTCGGGCCACGGTCCGCGCCTGGTGCAGAAACGCGGAAGCAGCCGTCCCGCCCGGAAGGACGAAGGAGGTCAGCGGCGCGAGAGTGTCGTTGAACTCGTCGCACCACGTCTCGAGCCGCGTGACGTACTCCGGCGTGACGCGCAGCGGTGGGTACTTCGGGTTCTCCTGGATCGGAGTCGACAGGTCGGCTCCGGCATCGAACAGATCGTTCTGGATCCGGCGCAACACCGTCGCCACGCCCTCGGGCGGTGATCCGACCGCCAACACCAGTCCGAGAGCAGCGTTCAGTTCGTCGCACTCCGCGTAGGCCACGACCCTCGGGTCGTTCTTCGAGACGCGGGAGAAGTCGCTGAGACCCGTCGTCCCGTCGTCGCCGGTACGGGTGTAGATCGAGGTCAGGTGAACCGCCATGGATCAACCCTACTGGCAGTCGGCCGATGCTCTGATCGACGACCGATGCCTCTACTGTTGACGTCGTGAGTGAACGTTTCCTGGTCACCGGCGGTAGTCGTCTCTCCGGCGACGTGTCGGTCGGTGGGGCGAAGAACAGCGTGCTGAAGTTGATGGCCGCGGCGCTGCTCGCCGAGGGCACGACCACCCTCACCAACTGCCCCGACATTCTCGATGTCCCCCTCATGGCCGACGTTCTCCGTGGGCTGGGGTGCGACGTCGAACTCGAGGGGGATGCCGTGCGCATCACCACCCCAGCAGAGCCGAAGTATCACGCCGACTTCGCGGCGGTACGCCAGTTCCGTGCGTCGGTGTGCGTCCTGGGACCGCTGGTCGCGCGGTGTCGCAAGGCCGTGGTGGCACTGCCCGGCGGCGACGCCATCGGCTCGCGTCCGCTCGACATGCACCAGTCGGGTCTCCGCCTGCTCGGCGCGCACAGCGAGATCGAGCACGGGTGTGTGGTCGCGACAGCGGAGAAGCTGCACGGCGCGACGATCCGGCTGGCCTTCCCGTCCGTGGGCGCGACCGAGAACATCCTGATGGCGGCGGTGCTGGCCGACGGCGAGACCGTGATCGACAACGCTGCCCGCGAGCCGGACATCGCCGATCTGTGCGCGATGCTGAACAAGATGGGTGCTCGCGTCGAGGGTGCCGGAACTCCGACGCTGACCATCATCGGTGTCCCCAGCCTGAAGCCCACCGAACACCGCGTCATCGGTGATCGCATCGTGGCCGCGACGTGGGGCATCGCCGCGGCGATGACCTGTGGCGATGTCACGGTGTCGGGGGTCAATCCCAAACACCTCACCCTCGTGCTCAACAAGCTGAAGGCGGCCGGCAGCACCGTCACCCTGCGCCCGGACGGATTCCGCGTCGTGCAGGAGGAACGACCGGTGGCCGTCAACTTCGCCACGCTCCCGTTCCCCGGGTTCCCGACGGACCTGCAGCCCATGGCGATCGGCCTCGCCTCGGTGGCCAACGGCACGTCGATGATCACCGAGAACGTCTTCGAGGCCCGGTTCCGCTTCGTCGAGGAGATGATCCGGCTCGGTGCCGACGCGCGAACGGACGGCCACCACGCGGTGGTCCGCGGAGTGTCGCGGCTGTCGAGTGCACCGGTCTGGTCCTCGGACATCCGCGCGGGCGCCGGTCTCGTGCTCGCCGGCCTCGTGGCCGACGGCACAACCGAGGTGCACGACGTTTATCACATCGACCGCGGTTACCCGCGGTTCGTCGAGCAGCTGCAGGATCTCGGCGGAGACATCGAACGCGTGCAGTGACGCTCGCGTCGCTGCACGTCAGTCGCGGTGGCGTCGGAGTTCGTCGACCAGAACGGTGAGTGCCGTTCGGAGCTCCGTGTCGGTCAGTCGGCCGTAGCCGATCACCAAACCGCCCACGTCGGTGTGCGATCGAGTGGACAGCGCGACGGTCGGTACTTCGATTCCGCGGTGTGCTGCGCCGCGGGCGACCGCCTCCGCTCGTCTCGGCGACAGGACGAGTGTCGTGTGCATACCCGCGCCCAGGCCACGGAGTTCACCGAACGGCGACAGCGAATCCCGTACTGCCGCATCGCGATCGCGGTAGCGCCGCCGCGCCGCTCGCACCGTGCGATCCCACTCGCCGTCGTCGAGCAGTGACGTCATCGCCGAGCACAGGGGTGTCGACGGGAAGTCGCCCGTGGCCAGGCGGTGGTCGAGCACCGGCCGGACGAGGTACGACGGCAGCACCATCCACCCGAGTCGCACGCCTGCGCCCAGGGTCTTGGCGATGGTGCCGAGGTAGACGACGCGATCCGGATCAAGGTGCGCCAAGGCGGGGAGCGGCGCGACGTCGTAGCGGTACTCGGAGTCGTAGTCGTCCTCGACGACGACGGTGTCGGTGCTCTGCGCATGGGCGATGAGAGCGGCACGACGTCCCACGTCGAGGGTTCCGCCGGTGGGGTACTGGTGAGACGGTGTCACGTACACGGCGCGTGTGGTCTCGGGCGTGGACGCGAGCGTGTCGACCCTCATGCCGCCGGCGTCCACGGGGACGTCGTACAGGTCCCAGCCCATCGCCATCGCCGCCGACGCCGCAGTCCGATATCCCGGATCCTCCATCGCCAGAACAGGTCTCGGTTCCGGACGGTCCGCGCGCATCGCCGCGAGTGCCAGAGTCAGCCCATGGGTGGCACCCGTCGTCACGACCACGCGATCGGGATCGACGCTCATTCCGCGCGCGCGGCCGAGCAGCGAACACACGCTGCGGCGGAGACGGACGGGCCCCGCCGGATCGGGGTAACCGGGGGGAGCGGGCTCCGTGCCGGCGATGCGCCACGCCCGCCGCCATGCCGCGGTCGCCGAGGGCGGTGTCCAGGGGATGCCCGGTCGAAGCGCGAGCGTGGGGGGAGCGCTGTCCGCCTCTGCGCGTGGACGCGCGTCGGACACGGCGGCGGTGGTCGGTGCGACGGACCGCAGGTCGGGGGAGACGAATGTCCCGGATCCGGCGCGGCCCTCGATCCACCCCTCTGCGGCGAGCTGGTCGAAGGCCTGATCGGCGACGCCGCGGGAGACCGACAGCTCTGCGGCCAGCGATCGGGTCGACGGGAGACGATCGCCGGCGACCAGAAGTCCGTCGACGATGGCGGTGCGTAGTGCGTCGGCGATCTGCAACGGGAGTGGACGCGTCGAGGATCGGTCCACGGAGAGTGGTAACGCGTGTGAGGCCATGACGTCGATGCCTTCCCGCTGGTCGAAGTGGTCCAGCCGAACAGTATCGAAGTGGACCGTGACGGCGGACCACTTCGTTCAGCACACTGATTCGCATGACGATGCACGATGCCCATGGCCGGCGGCCCGACACCTCGTCGACGGCGACAGCTCTCTCTCCGACACCCCGAACGACGTTGCGACGCAACCGAGCTCGCGCCCAGGCGGATCGCGCTGCTCTGACGGACGTGCTCGACGCCGCACAGCTCTGTCACCTCGGAGTGGTGGTGCAGGGAAGTCCCCTCGTCGTCCCGACTGCGTTCGCCTACGACCTGGACGGTCCCGATGCCGAAGGGACGTTGTACCTCCACGGCTCGGTGGCCGCGACGACCCTGGGCGCTCCCGGTGACGTCTGCGTGAGCATCACGGTGCTGGACGGCCTGGTGCTGGCGCGCTCCGCGTTCCATCACTCGATGAACTACCGGAGTGCCGTGGTGCGGGGGACGCCCCGTGTCGTGGACGACGAGGGCGAGCGCGCCGTCGCACTCGATCTCATCGTGAACAAGCTGGTCCCCGGCCGAACCGATGTGGTCAGGGCCAACACTCGTAAGGAGCTGGCCGCGACTCGCGTGGTGGCACTACCGCTGTACGAGGCGTCGGTGAAGGCACGGTCGGGCGGACCGAACGACGACGAGGGGGACATCGCCGCCGGGGGAGTGTGGGCCGGCGTCCTCCCGTTGACGACGCAGGTCGGCGAACCTGTCCCGGCGCCCGATCTGGACGAGATCGGCGCGGCATCCCCACCGATGTGAGTGTCGTCATAGTCGGACTGTCGCTCCAGGGTGAGCGGGCGCGGGCCCCGACATACGCGTTGACCTGGGCAGACGCCGCGTGGACCGCGGAACACCTGCCGATTTGCATGGAGCGGTCCGCAGGCGTAACTTTCTTCGAGTCAGAGCGACACGGACACCGACCGAAGGCCTTACGGGGCTGGGCGAACGAGGTGGGACGGAGTCGCATGGCCGATCGGACAGAAAAGGTTCGTCTGCACCTCGTGTAGGCTGAGCGTACAGTCCAACTTCCTGATCCACGTGGTGCCTGGTGTTTGACTCGGGTGTTGCGGTGTGGTTAGGCTGGAACGGTTGCCCCGGATCCTCCTGCTTCGTGTGGGTGGTGGTGGTGTGTGCGTGTTCTTTGAGAACTCAACAGTGTGTCGATGAATGTCAGTGCCAATATTTTGTTTTTGGTTTGCTGGTTCTTCTCCTTCTTCCCGTCGGGGAGGGACCGGTTCTTTTTTGTCAGCAATGGAGTTATTGCTGGCGTGAGTTTTATTGCTGGATTTGGCTCTCTAGTTTTCATTGACTTCCTGGTTTCTAGCCGGGGGTTGATAAGAGT
>NZ_BCWV01000007.1 GCF_001894765.1 Rhodococcoides corynebacterioides NBRC 14404 | reverse complement strand
ACTCAAGCGTGCGAGTGCGTATTTCGCTCGGGAGAACATCCTCCCAAAATAGGGTTCCGGCTGGTCCACGAATTGGCTGCGGACGGCTTTCCCGTCGCGGTGACCTGCCGGACCCTCGAGGTGTCGAGATCCGGATTCTACGACTGGCGACATCGACCACCGTCCATGCGTGATATGTCGGATGCACTGTTGGCCAACAGCATCCGTGATATCCACGAAGGCTCACGAGGGTGCTACGGCGCGCCGCGGGTGCACGCCGAACTGCGCCTCGGTGCAGGTGTTCGCGTAGGACGCAAGCGTGTTGCACGGGTGATGCGCATTCTCGGTCTCGCCGGTATCGGTGCCCGACACAAGCGTCGCCGCCGACCCGCACCAGCGGTGCACGACGATCTCGTGGCCCGCCGGTTCGTCGCCGAGCGGCCCGATCAGATCTGGTGCACCGACATCACAGAACACCCCACCGGCACGGGCAAGGTGTACTGCTGCGGGGTCCTCGACACGTTCTCCCGGCGCATCGTGGGGTGGTCGATCGCCGATCACATGCGTACCGACCTCGTCGTGGATGCACTGCAGATGGCGCTGTGGCGACGCCACCCGGAGGCCGGGACGATCATGCACTCGGACCGCGGATCTCAGTACACCAGCTGGGTTTTCGGCCAACGACTGCGCACGGCAGGACTGCTCGGGTCGATGGGTCGGGTGGCCTCGAGCGTCGACAACACGATGATGGAATCGTTCTGGTCGACGATGCAACGCGAGCTGCTCGACACCCGATCATGGGACACCCGAGATCAGCTCGCCTCCGCGATCTTCGAATGGATCGAAGCCTGGTACAACCCGCACCGCCGGCACTCCGGGATCGGCTACTCCTCGCCAGTGGATTACGAACACGCCTACCATCGACGGGTCACCTCAGACGTGGCCTGAACACCCAACCCGAACTGTCCGGGAAACCGGGTCAAGCTCCGCCATGAGTGCTCCTCGGTTCAGGGGGTTGCGGATTTTTCTAGGAGGTGAAGGTGCCGTCAGGCAGGGGACACGGGTGAATCGGCAGTGTGGAGCGCCAGCAGCTCGTCGGGAATGGCGATGCTCGGGAGCGGGTGCACCTGCCGGTGGTCGGGGGTGCAGTCCTTGAAGGTGCCGTCCGGGGACAGCAGTCTCGACATGTGGTGATCGGCGTGGTCCTTCCACCACACGCTCATCCCGGTGGCCGGATCGAGCCGTAGGTACTCCCATGCCCGCCACAGGGCGTCGACTCGGGCGCGGGCTTCGGGGTGCAGGAACCAGCTCGGGCACCACCGCATCGCCGGGTGGTCGATGGTCTTGCGCCGGTACGCGGGTGCGAGGAACTCGGCGAAGAAGCGGTACGCGTTCGGGTAATACGGGCCCCGAGCATCGGAATCGGCCCGCTCACCCGCCCCGCCCGCCTCGTCGCCGGCGAGACTGTCTTGCAGCTCGTTTCGATCGCTGTCGGCTGGTGATGCATCGGCCGACCAGGCTCCGTCCATGTCGGAGCCCGGGTCGAACTCGTCGCTCACGAGGCCACCGCCGCGTCAGTCCGCCGCGCTGCAACTGAGTGTTTCTGCGGCTGTGGGAGCAGCGATGTCGCGTTCGCCGGATCAGGATCGTCGGCGTTGGAATACACGACGGGGTCCTGGCCGGCACGGACCCGGGCGGCGGCGACGGCATCGGCGAACGGTCCGGTGTACCAGGGCATCGTCTCGATCAGCGCCGGTAGGCATTTCGCGGCGCGCAGGATCGCCCGCCCCGCGGGCATCGCTTCGAGAGCATCCGCGGGCAGGGTGCGGATCTTCTGCCGTTGCTGCGAGCTCGACCGCCCGGAGGAGTTGGTGGAGACGGTCTGGCTCATCTCCCAGTGATCACCGAGGGCGGCGGAGGTGTTCTCGAGAAACCGGCCGTCGTCGGTGGATCCGCCGCCGCCGTACACGCGGATCGTCGACGCGCCCCACAGCTTCTTCATCCCGCCCTGACCGAAGCATTCCTCTCCTTGGGACCAGGACTGCAGGATGGTGGTGACGGTGATTCCGCGGGAACCGAAGTGGATGCACCGGTTCGGCAACTGCCGCCACCGCACCACATTCGCGGCTTCGTCGAGGGCGTACGTCGCCGGCACCCGCAGCCGCCCCGCCGGCAACGATCCTTCCGCGGGGGTGGCGGTGGCCCGATCGACCAGGGCGTCGGTGACAGCGACAGTCAACGCGGTGACCAGGGCGCCGCACTCGTTGGCGGCGTCCTCCAACGACAGGCAGAACAAGTGGGTGCGTCCTCGGCGGCGAACGCTCTCGAACAACGTCGCACGGATCCGGCACGGCAGCGGTGCACCGCCACATCGGACCACCGTGAGTCCGCGCACGTCCGCACCCCAACGGGTCCCGTTACGGATCGTGTCACCCTCGTGTCATCGAGACTGAATGCGCAGGTCAGAGCCACCGAGACCGGCGACCTTAACAGTCCAAATGAAAAAGTCGGTTCCGAATACTTGCTGGTCAGGGCAGTGCTGGCATGTACTCCATGGACCTACGGCACTTCATTCGGGCGCACCCGGAGCTGAAAAAGCGGCCATGCGAATCGCATAACCGCTGATCAGAGTACGTTGTGGAGCCGCCTAAGAGAATCGAACTCTTGACCTTTTCATTACGAGTGAAATGCTCTACCGACTGAGCTAAGGCGGCGCGGCCCCGCGAGGAGCCGGGACGAGTCTAACCACTCGCCCCGGTCACCACCAAAACGGGCCCCTACCTGGCCGCCGCGCCCAGGGTGGCCACCATGGCGTCGACCGCGAACTTGGGCTTGACGTTCATCTCGAGCGCCTCCCGGCACCGCAGGATCGCTTCGATACAGGTCAGCAGCGACTCCGCCGAGCACACCGACGCCAACCCCCGCGCCTGATCGACCATGTCGGGGTGGGTGAGCGTGGACTCGGCACCGAAGGACTGGGCCAGCGCGTCCCGGTAGAGACCCGCGAGGTCGATGAGTGCCCGGTCCAACGCGTCACGGCCGGTGCGGGTCCGGCGGGACTTCTGCCGCGCCTCGAGCTCCTTGAGCACACCCGCCGAGCCACGGAGCGCGCCGGCCGCACCCTTACCGGTGCCGCCCGCGCCGAGAGCGGTGCGCAGCTCCTCGGTCTCCTGCTCGTCGCGTGCCGCGTTGAGCTCGACCGCGTCGAGTTCGGCGGCCTTCACCAGTTCCTCGACGACGGCGTACTGGGTGGCCGGCCGCAGCGCGGCCTTGGCGATACCCAGGGCCCGCTGGCGCCGGTCGCGCGCGTCGGCGTCCGTCGCCAACCGCCGCGCCCGGCCGACGTGCCCGCCCCCAACGGACGCCGCCCACGCAGCCGTCTTCTCGTCCAGCCCGTCGTTCTCGCGCAGGACGCGCGCGATGTCGTCCGGCTTGGGGGTGACCAGCGCGACGTGCCGGCACCGCGAGCGAATGGTGACGGCGATGTCCTCCGGATCCACCGACGGCGCGCACAGCAGGAAGATGGTCCGCGCGGGCGGTTCCTCGACCGCTTTCAGCAGGGCGTTGTAGGCCCGCTCACCGAGCCGGTCCGCGTCCTCGATCACGACGATCTGCCACAGCCCGGTCGACGGACGACGCGCGGCCATCTGCACGACGTCGCGCATCTCCTTGACCGAGATGGACAGACCCTGCGGCACGATGCGGCGCACGTCGCCATGCGTTCCGTGCAGGGTGGTGGTGCAGGCGCGGCAACGGCCGCAGCCGACGACGTCCGGATCGGTGCACTGCAGCGCGGCGGCGAAGCACACCGCGGCGATGGACCGGCCCGAGCCGGGCGGCCCGGTGAAGAGCCACGAATGCGTCATGCGCGACCCGATGTCGCCCTCACGGGCAGCGTGCGCCGCGTCCGTCAGCTCGGCCACCACCTCGTGCTGGCCGACCAGCCGATCGAACACTCCCGCCATGACGGCGAGCCTAGTGCTCCGCTCCGACACTCCCCGACCGACGGCCGCGCAGGCGCGCGATGCCGGCCAGGACGGCCACCACGATCGACCCGACGAGGAGCCCCAGCAGCGCCGAGAACAGGGTGTTGACGATCCAGGCGAGGACACCGCCGATCCCGCCGACACCGTGCACCGCCTCCTCGGCGTGATGCACCAGGTCGTACAGCGGGTGGAAGCCGAGCTCGTCGATGCCGACCAGCAGGATGTGGCCGCCGACCCACAGCATCGCGGCGGTACCGACCACGGAGAGCACGCTCATGACCTTCGGCATCCCACGGACCAGTCCGCGTCCGACGGTCTGCGCGATGCCCGACGACGTGTCGGCGAGACGGAGACCGATGTCGTCCATCTTCACGATCAGCCCGACGACGCCGTAGACCACCACGGTGATCACCACGGCGACGACGGCGAGAATGATCAACCGGGACCAGAAGCCCTCGGAGGCGATGGTGTCGAGGGCGATGACCATGATCTCGGCCGAGAGGATGAGGTCGGTGCGGACCGCTCCGGCGACGACGGTGTCCTCGTCCCGCGGCCCGTCCTCCTCGTGATCGTGCGCGCCGTGACCGCTGAGCGCACCCCAGATCTTGTGCACTGCTTCGTAACTCAGGTACGCGCCGCCGACCATGAGGATCGGGGTGAGCAGCCACGGCAGGAACTGACTGAGCAGCAGCGCGATCGGCAGGATGATGATCAGCTTGTTGCGCAGCGAACCGATCGCGATGCGCTTGACGATCGGCAGTTCCCGCTCCGCCGCCAGACCGCGGACGTACTGGGGAGTGACCGCGGTGTCGTCGATGACGACACCCGCGGCCTTCGCCGTGGCCTTTCCGGTGGCGGCACCGACGTCGTCGATGGACGCCGCGGCCAGGCGCGCGAGCGCGGCGACGTCGTCGAGCAGGGCAACCAGTCCTCCGGCCATGGGCCGACCTTACGCCGTACTCGGGTCGGCCGATCAGCCGTCCGTGGCCTCCGACGCCGTGGACTTCGCCGCGGCGGTCTTCTTGGCCGGCACCTTCTTGGCGGTGGTCTTCTTGGCGGTCGTCTTCGTGGCGGCCGCCTTCTTCGCCGGAGCCTTCTTCGCCGCGGTCTTGGCGGCCGTCTTCTTGGCCGCGGTCTTCGTCGCCGCCTTCTTGGTGGCCTTCTTCTTCACCGGACCGCGCGCGCGACGGTCGGCGAGCAGCTCCATCGCCCGCTCGTCCGTGATCGTGGCGACCTCGTCACCCTTGCGCAGGCTCGCGTTGGTCTCACCGTCGGTGACGTACGGGCCGAAGCGACCGTCCTTGATCACCATCGGCTTCTCGCTCACCGTGTCGACCCCGAGTTCGCGCAGCGGCGGCGTGGCCGCACCCTGCCGTCCACGGCGCTTCGGCTCCGCGTAGATCTTCAGCGCCTCGTCGAGCGTGACGGTGAAGATCTGCTCCTCGGTCGCCAGCGACCGCGAGTCCGTGCCCTTCTTCAGGTACGGGCCGTAGCGGCCGTTCTGGGCGGTGATCTCCTCCTTGGACTCGGGATCGACACCCACCATGCGCGGCAGCGACAGCAGCTTGAGCGCGTCCTCGAGCGTGACGGTCGCGAGGTCCATCGACTTCAGGAGCGAACCGGTGCGCGGCTTGACGGCCGCCGCCTTCTTCGCGGCCTTCTTGGCCGGCGCCTTCGCCTTGGTCGCCACGGCCGTTCCGCCGCCACCGTCCGAGCCACGTTCCACCGGAACGATGTCCGGGACGGGCTCGGGCTCCTCGGGGACGATCTCGGTGACGTACGGACCGAAACGACCCTCCTTGGCGACGATCTCGTGTCCGCTGGCCGGATCGACGCCCAGCTTGCGACCCTCCTGCGGCGTCGAGAACAGCTTCTCGGCGTACTCGACGGTCAACTCGTCCGGCGGCAGATCGTCGGGCAGGTTGGCGCGCTGGGAGATCGGGTCGCCGTCGGGATCGTCGGGGTTCTGCACCATGCGCTCGAGGTACGGCCCGTACCGGCCCACACGCACGTGGATCTCGCGCCCCTCGGCGTCGTCGAACAACCGAATGGAGTTGATCTCGCGGGCGTCGATGTCCTCGAGGTTGGTGCCCACCATCTTCTTCAGACCACCCGAGCGGGCCACCGAACCCTCGACACCGGTGTCACCACCGAAGTAGAACGCGCTCAACCAGTTTCCGCGGCGCTCGCGTCCGTCGGCGATCGCGTCGAGATCGTCCTCCATGCCGGCGGTGAAGTCGAAGTCCACCAGACGGCCGAAATGTGCCTCCAGCAAGCCGATCACGGCGAACGCGACCCAGGACGGGACCAGCGCACTGCCGCGCTTGTAGACGTAGCCGCGGTCGAGGATGGTCTTGATGATCGACGAGTACGTCGACGGGCGACCGATTCCCAGCTCTTCGAGCGTCTTGATGAGCGACGCCTCGGTGAAGCGAGCGGGCGGATTGGTGGTGTGTCCGTCGGGATCGAGGCCCGTGGCGGTGACCGCCTGCCCCTTCTCCAGGACGGGCAAGCGGGATTCGGCGTCGTCGGACTGGCCGCCGGCCTGATCGTCGACGCTCTCGACGTAGGCCTTGAGGAAGCCCGGGAACGTGATCGTCCGCCCCGACGCGGAGAAGGTGCAGTCCTCGCCGGTACCGGCGGTTCCCGAGATGCGCAGCGACAGTGTGGTTCCGCGCGCGTCCGCCATCTGCGACGCGACGGTGCGCTGCCAGATCAGCTCGTAGAGACGGAACTCGTCCGTGTCGAGCGAGCTGTGCAGCTGGCCCGGCGTGGCGAAGGAGTCACCGGCGGGACGGATGGCCTCGTGCGCCTCCTGCGCGTTCTTCACCTTGCGGGTGTACTGCCGCGGGGAGTCGTGGACGTACTCGGGGCCGTACAGCTCGGTGGCCTGACGACGGGCAGCATCGATGGCCGACGCCGACAGGTTCGTCGAGTCGGTACGCATGTAGGTGATGTAGCCGTTCTCGTACAGTCGCTGCGCGATCCGCATGGTGCGCTCGGAGGACATGCGGAGCTTGCGCCCGGCTTCCTGCTGCAGCGTCGACGTCATGAACGGCGGGTACGGGCGACGCGTGTACGGCTTCGACTCGGCCGAGGCGACGGTGAGATCGACGCCGTCGAGCGCCTCGGCGAGACGACGGGCATGGGCTTCGTCGAGCACCGTCACGTTCTCGGACTTCAGCTTGCCGTCGGCACCGAAGTCGCGGCCCGTCGCCACGCGGGCACCGTCGACGGACACCAACCGGGCGCCGAACGCCCGAGGGGTGGCCTCGGCACCGGCGTCGAGCTGGGCCGAGATGTCCCAGTACTCGGCCGACCGGAACGCCATGCGCTCGCGCTCGCGCTGCACGATGACGCGCGTCGCGACCGACTGCACGCGGCCCGCCGACAGCTTCGGCATGACCTTCTTCCACAGGACCGGCGACACCTCGTACCCGTAGAGGCGGTCGAGGATGCGGCGCGTCTCCTGCGCGTCGACGAGGTCGGTGTCGAGTTCGCGAGTGTCGTCGGCCGCGGCGAGGATGGCCGGCTTGGTGATCTCGTGGAAGACCATCCGGCGGACGGGCACCTTCGGCTTGAGCGTCTCGAGGAGGTGCCAGGCGATGGCCTCGCCCTCACGGTCGGGGTCGGTGGCGAGGTAGAGCTCGTCGGCGTCCTTCAGGAGCGACTTGAGCTCGCTGACCTTCCCCTTCTTCTCGGGGCTGACGACGTAGAGCGGCTCGAAGTCGTGATCGACGTCGACACCGAGGCGCGCCCACGACTCGCCCTTGTACTTGGCCGGCACGTCCGCGGCGCCGCGTGGAAGGTCGCGAATATGACCCACCGACGCCTCGACCACGTAGTCCTTGCCCAGGTAGGGCGCGATCTTGCGGGCCTTGGTGGGCGACTCGACGATCACCAGACGACGGACGCCGCCGGACGACGACCCCGTCGACTTGTCCCCTGCTGCCACGTGCTGCCGAACCTTCCTGGCCTCGCCGGACGAGACCCCTTCCAACCACGGTCGACGCCTCGAACCGCTCGAGGTCGACACCATACAGAGTGACACACGTGCACCGATCCGCCGTTTCGGCGCGATCGACGCGGGCGTCGGCGACTGCCACGGCGCCGTGGCCGCAGTCACGGTGCCGTCGGCCACTCCATCACACCCGGCGGCGCCTCGCCCACCGTGTCGACCAGTCGCCCGAGCCGCCGCCGACCCGTGACGCGCAGTTCCGGGGTCGATCCGCGGGCGCCGGCCAGCGTCGGTGCGATACCGACGCGCATCAACGACTCCGCCAGGACGGGGTGTGTGTCCGGTGCGTGCGGGTCCAGGCCGAACGCGAAGCGGGACCCGTCCGCGGCGAGCCGTCCCGACGCCAACGCCCACACGCGCAGGGCCCGCGGTCCGGGCGTCCAGCCGGCGGGTACCGCCTTGACCGCCCCGCGGGTCCAGGACCGTGCCGTCGGCATCAGGTCGGGAGTCGGGACGGACCGCACCAGTGGATGGCCCTCGTCGGTGTCCGCGATCTCGGGCGTGAGCCCGCAGTCGGCGATCATGTCCGCGATCGCGTGCGCCCGCCACGGCCGATCGACGACGACGGACACTCGCGCGCCGCCCCCGACGATCACCACCTGGCCCGGAGCAGCCAACAACCCCGCGAGGTCGTCCACCGCGGGCGGCGTCGACTCGGCGGAGAAGAAGGACAACTGACTCACAGTCGCGACAGTAGGTCACCGACGCCGTGGCCGCGGGACGACGAGCGACCCCCGGACGGACGAATCCCCCGCCACCCTGAACGGGTGACGGGGGATTCGCGTGTCGTGCGTGGATCCGATCCGAGGATCAGACTGCGCGGACGCCCGTGGCCTGGGGGCCCTTGGTGCCCTGGCCGACCTCGAACTCCACGCGCTGGTTCTCCTCGAGGGTGCGGAAGCCGCTGCCCTGGATCTCGGAGTAGTGGACGAAGACGTCAGCGGAGCCGTCCTCGGGTGCGATGAAGCCGAAGCCCTTTTCGGCGTTGAACCACTTCACAGTTCCCTGTGCCATGCTTGTCTATCCTTCTTCTTGACCACCGGATGCGGTGAACGGCACTTACAGTTCACCGGGCCGGTTCCGACCGCCGTCGTGATTCCCCCCGGAGGGTGGAGCTTCACGCACCGCGCTCGCAACAATAGATCCTGCGAGCGTGAACACGAACACAGAAGCTGCGACCGAGAACAGTGAACCACGTCGCGCGTCCGCACGCGACAGTCGCGCGCAACAAGTTCGTAAACCTTGTCGGGGCCCGCCGTCGGTGCTCGCACCTAGCATTCGACCTGCATCCCCACGGGCAGCAGAGAACAGGACGGAACAGTTGAGCGCCACCGTCGACACGTCCGCCACCAGCTTCGGTGGCGCGTTGTTGGACCGCGCTCTGGCGGGAACGCCGACGGGCGAATCGCCGCTGACCCACGCGGTCGAACTGCCCGGTCGCGACGCCCGAACGGCACCGTGGCCGGAGTGGCTCGATGCCCGGATCGTGCGCACGTTCGTCGACTGCGGCATTCCCGCACCGTGGAGCCATCAGGCCGACGCGGCGACGCTCGCGAAATCCGGCCGGCACGTCGTCGTCTCCACGGGAACCGCCTCGGGTAAGTCGCTGGGTTATCGCATGCCCATTCTCTCGACGTTGTCCGAGAACCCACGCGCCACCGCGTTGTACCTGGCCCCCACCAAGGCGCTCGGATCCGATCAGCTCCGGGCCGCCGTGGACATGACGGACACGCTCGCGCAGGCGGGCCTTCCCGACATCGCGCCGAGCGATTACGACGGCGACACTCCCGTCGAGGTCCGCCGCTGGGCGCGCGCGAACTCCCGCTGGATCTTCACCAATCCGGACATGCTGCATCTGTCGCTGCTGCAGGGCCATCGTCGGTGGGCGCACTTCTTCCGCAACCTGGCCTACGTCGTGGTCGACGAGTGCCATTCCTATCGGGGCGTCTTCGGCTCGCACGTCGCCCTGGTCATGCGTCGACTGCGGCGGATCGCCGCCCGGTACGGCGCGGACCCGACGTTCGTGCTGGCCAGCGCCACCGCCTCGGCACCCGGTGCCGCGGCGAGCCGGTTGATCGGTGCGCCCTGCGTCGAGATCACCGAGGACGGCTCCCCGCACGGCCCGCGCACCGTCGCGTTGTGGGAGCCGCCGCTGCTGGACGTGACGGGCGAGAACGGCGCCCCGGTGCGCCGCGCCGCCGGGTCCGAGGCCGCTCGCATCATGGCCGACCTCGTGGTCGAGGGCGCCCGCACGCTCACCTTCGTCCGATCGCGACGCGGCGCGGAACTCACCGCCCTGGGGACGTCGCGGCTCCTCGCCGACGTCGACCCGGACCTGCCGGGCCGCATCGCGGCGTACCGGGCCGGGTACCTGGCCGAGGACCGACGCGCCCTCGAGCGCGCCCTCTCCGACGGACGACTGCTCGGCGTGGCCACCACCAACGCACTGGAGCTCGGCGTCGACATCGCCGGCCTCGACGCGGTCGTCGTCGCCGGCTTCCCCGGCACCGTCGCCTCGTTCTGGCAGCAGGCCGGTCGCTCCGGACGCCGCGGCCAGGGATCCCTCGTGGTGCTGGTCGGGCGGGACGACCCGTTGGACACGTACCTGGTCCACCATCCGTCGGCGTTGCTGGACAAACCGATCGAGGCGACCGTCACCGATCCCACCAACCCCTACGTGCTCGGGCCCCAATTGCTCTGCGCTGCATCGGAACTGCCGCTGTCCGACGACGAGATCGCCGAGTGGAACGCCGAGGACGTCGCCCACCGCCTGGCGGCGGACGGCGACCTCCGACGTCGACCGCACGGGTGGTACGTCACCTCCGACACCCCGCCGCACGGCGAGATCGACATCCGCGGCGGCATCGGCTCACAGATCGCGATCGTCGACGGGACCACCGGCCGCATGCTGGGCACCGTCGACGCCGGCCGCGCCCCCGCCACCGCCCATCCGGGCGCGGTGCACATTCATCAGGGCGAGTCGTTCGTCGTCGACACGCTCGACTTCGACGACCACGTCGCCGTCGTGCACCCGGAGGAACCCGACTGGACGACGTCGGCCCGCGAGGTCACCGAGATCGTCGTCGAGGACTACCTCGAGCACCGGCGGCACGGCGAGGTCGACGTGGCGCTGACCCGTGTGCAGGTCAGCCACCAGGTGGTCGGTTACCTCCGGCGGCTGCCGTCCGGAGAGATCCTCGACTCCGTCGAACTCGACATGCCGGTCCAGACCCTGCACACCCGCGCGGCGATGTACACGATCACGCCGGAACTGCTCGCCCGCGCCGGCGTCGGACCGGAGCGCGTGCCGGGATCTCTGCACGCCGCCGAGCACGCCGCCATCGGCATGCTCCCGCTGGTGGCCACGTGCGACCGGTGGGACATCGGTGGTGTGTCCACCGCGCTGCACGGCGACACCGGCCTGCCCACCGTGTTCGTCTACGACGGATACGACGGTGGGGCGGGCTTCGCCGATCGGGGACACGCGGTGCTCGCGACCTGGCTGGCTGCGACGCGGGACGCCATCGCGTCCTGCGAATGCCGGTCCGGTTGTCCATCGTGTGTGCAGTCCCCGAAGTGCGGCAACGGCAACGACCCGTTGGACAAGGACGGTGCGGTCCGCGTGCTCGACGCCGTGCTGGGCGAGCTGACGGACTAGGCGTCCACCGTCGCCGGCTCGCCCAACGAGACGGGGAGCGACGAATATCCGTGCAGCACACGGGTGTCCCGCCGAGTGCCGGCGCCCACGGTGGTGAGGTGTGGGAACCGATCGAACAGAGTGCGCAGTGCCACCTCGCTCTCCGCCCGGGCCAGCGCCGCACCGAGGCAGAAGTGCCGGCCACCCGAGAACGAGAGATGCTTGTTGGCGTTGGGCCGCGCCACGTCGAAGCGGTCGGGGTTCTCGAACACCTTCGGGTCGCGGTTGCCGCCCGCGAGCACGCACACCACGAGACTTCCCGGGGCGAGACGTTTGCCCGCCAGCTCGAGGTTCTGCTTGGCCACCCGCGCGGTCATCTGCACCGGGGACTCCATCCGCAGCATCTCGTCGACCGCGTTGGCCCACAACGAGGGATCGTGCCGCAGCCGCTCCAACTGATCGGGATGACGGACGAGGAGGTCGATTCCGCTGCCGAGCAGATTGACCGTCGTCTCGAAGCCGGCAGCGAGAACCAGACCGGCCGTCGCGCGGAGTTCGCGGTCGTTCAGGAAGACGCCGTCCTCGGACGCCGAGATGAGCTGGCTCATCAGATCGTCGCCGGGGTTCTTCCGAAGCTCGGCGATGTGGTCGGACAGCCACGCGTCGAAGCCCTGCAGACCCGTCTCCACCTGGCGGAACTGCGGCCAGGTCAGACCCACGTCGAGGCTCGGTGCGGCCAACTCGCCGAACTCGAGTACCCGCTTCTGCTCGCTCTCCGGCACCCCGAGGATGTCGCTGATGACGGCGACCGGCAGTTTGGCGCAGTACGCGGGCACGATGTCCACGGTGGTGGCTCCACTCGCCACCAACTCGTCGAGCAAGGTGTCCGCGACGCGCTGGACGTCGTCCCGCATCTTGTTGACCGCTCGCGCCGTGAAGACCGACGACACGAGCTTGCGGTACCGGGTGTGCGACGGCGGCTCGACGGACAGCAGCGACGGCGGCGCCAACGGGTGCAACGCACCGGATCGCGTGCGACGCTCGACCGCCTTCAGCGGACCCGGCAGGTTGCCGCCCACGACGACGGTGCGGTAGTCGTCCGACCGCAGCAGATCGAAGATAAGTCCGTGGTCGACGGTCAGGTAGGCCACTCGCCCCTTGACCAACGGTCCGCGCTCGCGAATCTCCTGATAGACGACGCCCGGATTCGCGCGCGTGGCGGGATCGGCGATCAACTTGGCCTGGGGGTCACCCAGCTTGATTCCGCGCTGCGCGAAGAAGCGCACCACCCCGTGCACCGCGGCCCAGCGCACCCTCGCTCGCGCGCTCTCGACCAGTCCTCCACCGCGTGCCATGACCTGCCCCCGTCGTGTCGTCCCACGTCCCCGTCGCAGGATCCTGCCCCTCACTATGCGCAGTTCCGGTAGGGCTGTCTACCGTCCTGGCCATGCGTCTGCGCCGCACCGTCGCCGCTCTCTGGGTGGCCACCGTCCTCTACTGGCCGGCCCGGGTCCTGGTGGCCAGGTCCTGGCCCACCCCGTACAGCTGGCGTGACGACGTCATCAGTGCGCTCGGCGCGACGACCTGCACGGAGTACTGCTCCCCCGACCATGCGGTCATGAACGCCACCTTCGTCGCGGTCGGCGCCCTCACCGCGGCCGGAGCCGCCGTCCTGGCTCCGCAGGCCGCCGGGCGGGATCGGGTCGGGTGGGTCCTCGTCGCGGTGTCCGGACTCGCCACGAGCGCCGTCGGCTTCCTGCCGATGGACGTCTCCCCCGCCGCGCACAACCTCGCCGCGCAGACGCACTGGGCGCTGCAGGTCGCCGGCATGATCGTCCTCGCCACGGGCGCACTCGGACGTGACCGGCGAGCACGGGCTCTGACCGTCGCCTGTACCGCGGCCGCCGTGATCGGCGGCGCCGCCTTCCTCACCCCCGGCACGTGGGGGCTCGGAGCCGGACTCAGCGAGCGGGTGGCCCTGGACAGCCTGAACGTCTGGACCATCGGCATGGGCGTGTTGCTGCTGCGTGGCCTGCGACCCCTCCGGCCTTCCCGCTGACCGTTCCTGCTCTCGCGGACGGTGCAGTGCACCATCCGCAGCTGCAGGCACCATCAGCGGAAAGGGCCCCTCACTCCACCGGCCCCGCCCGCGCCACCGCGACCGCCTCCCGGACCCCGAACCGCCCCAGCCGCACGGTCACCCGGAACCGCACCTCGAGATCCCACCCCTCGGCGACGCAGGTCGCGAGCACCGCACCCATGCGGTCACCCACGGCCCGCGCCGCCGCGCACCCCGCCGCGTCCCCCTCGACCAGGGCCGCGGCCCCGGCCAGCGCGGCGAGGTCCGCAGCCGCCTGCACACGATGCCGTGCCGCGACGGCTGCCCCCACCCACATCACCGTCGCGGTGACCATCACCAGCGACAGCACCACGAACGCCCCGATCACCGAGGCAGACCCGCGATCCCCCTCGCTCACGGCGGGTCCGCCTCGGGCTCGACCACCGCCACCGCCACGGCGGCGACCTCGACTCCGGGCAGCGGCGACGCGGCCTCGACCCGCACCGTCACCCAGTCCCCGTCCCGCGCCACCGTCACCTCGGCGTCGGCGGGCGCGACCCGACGGGCAGCGACGACGGCATCGGAATCCCCCAGCGCGAACAGCCGCGCGCCTTCCCGCGCCGCGTCGACACAACGGATG
Organism: Rhodococcoides corynebacterioides NBRC 14404; assembly: GCF_001894765.1. GTDB lineage: Bacteria > Actinomycetota > Actinomycetes > Mycobacteriales > Mycobacteriaceae > Rhodococcoides > Rhodococcoides corynebacterioides. The sequence goes on along the minus strand of NZ_BCWV01000007.1, from coordinate 230,602 downwards.
TGCGCGGTGACCGTCACCAGCGCCCCCACGCACAGCACCACCACCGCCACGATGGCGGCGATGGCGAGTGCCGCTTCGACGGTCACCGCCCCGGCGTCCCCGCTCAGACCGTGGTCTGCAGCGCCCGATCGATGATCCCGGTGAGGGCCGAGACGATCGAGTCGCCCGTCACCACCGTGTAGAGCACCGCCCCGAACGCCGCGGCCGCGATGGTGCCGATGGCGTACTCCGCCGTCGACATCCCGTCGTCCTCCGCGAGGACCTCGAGCATCCTGTTCTGCACCCTGTGCACCACGGACATGTTCTCCCCCTTCGTGATCCGTCGAGGCCAACCCTCGACGGCGTTCGTGTGACCCCGTCACGGGATCCCGCCGCCCTGCAGCACCGACCCGGCCAGCCCGACGACGACCGGCACGATGCCGAGACAGACGAACGCGGGCAGGAAGCACAGTCCCAGCGGACCGGTGACGAGAACCCCGGCGCGTTCCGCGCGGGCGACGGCCTCGTCCTCGGCCCGGCGACGCTGTTCCGCCGCGGTGTCGGACAGCGCATCGGCCACCGACGTGCCGGACCGGGCGGATCGGCGCAGCGCGCGGGCCACCGTCTCGGTCGCCGGGTGCTCGGCCAGTGGAGCCCAGGCGGAGTCCGGATCGGCACCCAGAGCGAGCAGCGCTCCGGCGCGGGTCAGCGCGGAGGCCAACGGCTCCGGCGCGGACTCGGCGACCGCCCGGGCGGCCGCGGGGACTGTGGCGCCGCCGCGCACGCAGGCGGCGAGGAGATCGAGGGCTCCGGCGATCGCATGCGCGTCGCAGATCGCCGGTGCCGCAACCGGTGCCGACGACTCCCGGACCGAACCACGGCGGCGCGCGGACCGAGCCGGGGCGATCAGGACGACGAGGGCGAGCAGGGTCGCCGCCCACGTCACCGAACCACTCCCGCCACGATGCGGTCGGTCCACGCCAGGCCCGCGCACACCAGCGTCACGCCCACGACGCCGAGCACCCCGCCCGCGCCGTTCCCGGTGAGCACGGCGAGCGGCGCCGCTCCCATCGCCTGGCCGAGCGCGATGCCGAGAACCGGCAGCACCGAGAGCACCGTGGCCGTCGCCCTCGCCCCGGCCGTGGCCGCCTCGGTGCGGCGACCGAACCGCACCCGGGCGTCGAGATCGTCCCGCACGGACCGCAGGACGACGGCGGGCGCGAGGCCGTAGCGCTCGCAGATCACCCAGCACTCGGCCATCCTGGTCCAGTCCGAGCGGTCGTCTCCGCGTCCACCGGCGCCGACGAGACCGGTGGACAGCGCCCCGCCGAGCTCGGAATGCGCTGCCGCAGCCGCGAATCGAGACCCCACCTCACCCGGGTGATCCCGGGCGACAGCACGGCACGCCGCCGCGGGGTCGGCACCCACCGCGAGTTCCGCGACCATCGTGTCCACCCCACCGACGAGCGAGGCGGTGACGGCGCGGCCGGCCCGACGGCGTGTAGTCGCCCTCCGCCGAAGTAGGACCGTCGCGGCCACCACCGTCACCGCGACGGCCGGCGCCGGGCCGAGCGCAAGGACGGTCACGAGCACGACGGCCGCGGCAGCGATCACCGGAAGCCGCCCGGGGTCGACCCGAACCGCACGGCGTGACCCGTGCATCACCCGACGGCGCGGGGAACGCGACGGCCACAGCAGGAGCGCGGCCGCGAGAACGAGCAGACTCATGGTGCCCCCGCCGACCCGAGCAGCTCGCGCAGTCGCGCATGGCCGGGCCCCGTCGGCGCGTCTCGCGACCACGCCGGGAGCACGCGACACACGCCGTCGTCACCCGGCGTCACCACTCCGATCGAGGCCAGCACCCGGCGGCCCTCGTCGAGTCGCGCGGTGTGCAGCACCACGTGGACCGCGGCGGCCAGTTGACTGTGCAGGGCGGCACGGGACAACCCGCCGAGAGCCGCCAGGGCTTCCAGGCGCGCGGGCACCTCCTCGGGCGAGTTGGCGTGCACCGTCCCGGCCCCGCCGTCGTGCCCGGTGTTCAGTGCGGTCAACAGGTCCACCACCTCCGGCCCGCGCACCTCACCCACCACGATGCGATCCGGCCGCATCCGCAGGGCCTGGCGGACCAGGTCGCGCACCGTCACCTCGCCCACTCCCTCGACGTTGGCGGGTCGGGCCACCAGCGTGACGACGTGGGGGTGCGCCGGGGCGAGTTCGGCCGCGTCCTCGACACAGACGATGCGCTCGCGCGGGTCCACCTCGCCGAGCAGCGCCGCGAGCAGGGTCGTCTTCCCGGTCCCGGTGCCGCCGACCACGAGGAAGGCGACCCGGCGAGAGACGATGCGCCGCACCAGGTCCTCCGCACCGGCCGCGAAGGTTCCGGCCGCCGCGAGCGCGCCGAGTCCCTGCGACGCCGGTCGCAGAACACGCAACGACAGGCAGGTGCCGCCGCGCGCGACGGGTGCGAGGACGGCGTGCAGACGCACTCCGAAGGACGCGGAATCGATCCCCGGCAGTCGCCCGTCCACCCACGGCTGGGCGTCGTCGAGGCGGCGTCCGGCCGCGACCGCCAGTCGACCGGCCAGTCGCCGCACGGCCGCGTCGTCGTCGAATCGCACGTCGGCGCGTTCCAGTCCGCGGCCGCGGTCGACCCAGACCTCGTCCGGACCGCTGACCAACACGTCGGTGACACCCGGTTCACGCAGCAGGGCGTCGAGAACGCCCGCACCACGGAACTCCGTGTCGAGGACGTGCAGGACGCGGAGCAGTTCCGCGTCACCCACCACGCCACCCGCCTCGGCGCGGACGGCGGCGGCGATCGCAGCGGGCGTCGGCTCGGCGCCGGCTGTGGTCAACCGCGCGCGGACCCGCCCCAGCAGATCGCCGGTGACCCAGCCCGTCACGACGGGCCCTCCAGCACGGCGAGAACCGCGGCCGCCGCGGCCGCGAGCGGCGACCGCGGCCGGAGCACCAGTCCGCCGTGTTCCAGTGCGGCGGCGAGGCGGCGCTCGGGGCGCATGGTGGCCAGGACCGGCGCTCCCGCAGTGCGCTCGACGTCGTCGGCACGGAGGCCGCCGGGGGCCGGACCGCGGACCACGAGACCGATGTCGGTGGTGCGACTCCGCAGGTCGGCGACGACGGCACGTGCCGCCCACGACCCTCGCACGGTCGCCGGCACGACGACCGTCACCAGGTCGGACGCCTCCACCGCAGCCCGGTGCTCGGGCCCGGCGGAGCGCGGTACGTCGCAGACAGCGAGCTCGCCCGCACGACGGGCGGCCGCCAGGACCGCGGTGACGGAGTCGGGATCGATGGCGGAGGCCCTGCCACGGGCGGTGGAGAGCACGGCCAGGCGGTCTCGTCCCGGCAACGCGTCGTGCAGGGCTCGGGCATCGACACGTCCACCGACCACGAGGTCGGGCCACCGTAGTCCCGGTCGATCGTCGACGCCGGCCGCGAGGTCGAGACCACCGCCGCACGGATCGGCGTCCAGCAGGACGGTGAGCGCCGAGCGCGCCGACGTCAGGGCGAGCGCCGTCGCGAACACCGACGCCCCGGCCCCGCCGCAGCCGCCGATCACCGTGACGACGGCGCCGTGCGCATCGTTCCCGGGAGCGGCCGCGATCAGTGTCATGAGGTCCGCTTCCCGAGCCGGCAGGTCGAGCACGTGCGGTGTCCCGAGAGTCGCCGCGCTCTGCCAGGCCGTCACGGTCGGGGCACCGTCGGAGACCACGACGACGCCCGGGCGACGCGGGTGCCGTCGGCGTACCGCATCGGCGGCGGCGGACTCCGAGAGCACGACGGTGGTCGCACCGAGCCATCCCGCTCGATCCGGAATCGTCGTTCGCACGTCGACGTCCCGGCCGGCCGCGGCCACGACCCGCCGCACGCGGTCGGACAGCACGGGATCGTCGACGACGACGGTCACGGCGGCGTCGGTCACGGCCGGGTCCGTCGAGGAGGGGAGTTCGGGCGAGGTCACGCCGCCGATCGTGCGCCGAGTCCGAGGCCGGACAGCCCTGCGAACCACCACCCGGGGATGATGACGCGACCCGGGGAGAACTCCCTCGGCGGGTCGGACCGGCGTGCTAGGTGGACCGGCGGTCGACCCCGGACATGGGACGACCCCCGCCAGGGGGGGAGGAGGCGGGGGTCGTCGACGTTCAGCCCCGGGGGGTCGGGCTGAACGCGCCCGATTCGTGACCGGGCACAACGAAGTCTACACCTGACTGCGCTCGGACAACATCGCCGCGCGGCGCGTCGTCGCAGCAGGTCCGGCCGACTTTTCGGTGACCTCCGGGCCCGCCCGTTACCCTGGCCGAGTGAGCAGCACCGACGCACCAGGACGCATCGCCGCGTTCTTCGATCTGGACAAGACGATCATCGCCAAGTCGTCGACCCTGGCGTTCAGCAAGCCCTTCTTCGACGGTGGATTGATCAACCGACGCAGCGTGCTCAAGAGCAGCTACGCCCAGTTCCTGTTCCTGGTCTCCGGAGCCGACCACGACCAGATGGAGCGCATGCGCATCCACATCGCGAGCATGTGCACCGGCTGGGATGTCGAGACGGTCCGCACCATCGTCGCGGAGACCCTGCACGACATCGTCGATCCCCTGGTGTTCGCCGAGGCCGCGGATCTGATCGCCGACCACAAACTGCGCGGCCACGACGTGGTGATCGTGTCCGCGTCCGGCGAGGAGGTGGTCACCCCCATCGCGGAGGATCTCGGTGCCGACCATCACGTCGGGACGCAGATGCGGATCGAGGACGGCAAGTACTCGGGCGAGATCTCCTTCTACTGCTACGGGCCGGGCAAGGTCGAGGCGATGGAGAAGCTCGCCGCCGAGCACGGGTACGACCTGTCCCGCTCGTACGCGTACACCGACTCGGTCACCGACCTGCCGATGCTCACGGCCGTCGGGCATCCGACGGCGGTCAATCCGGATCGCGGACTGCGCAAGGAGGCGGCGAGCAACGGGTGGCCGATTCTCACGTTCTCGAATCCGGTCTCGTTGCGCAGCCGGTTCACCGCGCCGTCGTCGGGCACCGTCGCCGGGGTCGCCGCGTCGCTCGCGGCCGTCGCCGCCGGCGCGGTCTCGTACGGCGTGCTGCGTCGCCGTCGCTGACAGCGACAGTCCACACGAGTCGCTGAATCGATCGGGCTCACGGAAGCCCTTGCTGTGGCGCCGATCACAGAGTAAGAATGGACGCACGGAAAGACGGAAGGCCAAGAGCGAGCCGGAAGAGAAGGAACGCTCTCCCAGCCGGGCTTTCCCGGCACGGACCGACGGTACCCACGCGTAGCGCGCCGCTATGATGGCACAAGTGTTGTGGGCCTGCGGAATTCGGGCGGACGACGTGAGAACTCTGCACTGGTTGCGGACACGAACGAAGGTCGCCACGCATTCTCGCCGAGGCCACGTGGAGGTTTCTCCACCGCAACCCACCCTGCACGCCTGGTAACCGCGGATTCCGTGCCTACGGGCGGCGACGTCGGAGTGAGATCCCGGCATCGCCGCCCGTTGTCATGTGCGGGTCAGGCAGGCTGCGCGTTCTCCGCGATCGTCGTCGCCTCGGCGGCGCCCGCCTCGAACGACCCACAGCACAACAGAACCCAGCTCCCCACGCCGCGTTCGGTGCCGTCCGCGAAGCCCTCGACCCCCGTGCGGTAGGCGGCGAGACGCTTGGCCCAGCTCTCCTCCGGCACGCCCAGATTGTGAGGGTCGAGGCCGGACGCGACGGCGACCAGCCGCGACGCCGCGCGCGCGACCACGCCGTCGGCCGTCCCGAACGGCCGGAGCGACACCAACTCACCGTGGACGATCGCCGCGACCACCGGCGCCGGCGCCCGCGTCCCGCCGGTCACGAGGTCGGCGAGGATCGACAACCGCTGCGCGACGTCGTCCCCCGCCCGCGGCCGGCCGAGCTGATCCTGGTCGTCGACCAGGTCCGCCGCGGCCAGCAGATGCAGGCGGGCCAGCGCCTGGAGCGGGGCGCGTCGCCAGGTCCCGACGGTGCCGGTGAGCGCATCGCCGTCGAGCGCCTGCGCCACCCGCAGCGCACCGGCCAGAATCGGCGGGGCCGTGCCGTCGTCCGCGACGGCGGTCGAGGACCCCTCGATCACCGCAGACGCCCGGGCCGCCCGCACCGCCGCTTCGGCGGCCGTTGCGGGCCATCCCCGTCTGTTCGCCTTGTGCCGGTGCACCTCGGCCAGCGCGTCGCGGGCGCGGTCGGCGGCATCGCGAACGCCCGGTAGGTCGAGGAGCGGAGCCAGCGGATCGGTCACGGGGCGAATCTACCGACCGCCCGCACGCTCGGCGGCGAGCAGTTCCGCCCGCTCCCGACGTCGCACGGCCTGCTGCTCCGGGTCCGGCACGGGCACCGCGGCGAGCAGGCGCTTGGTGTACGGGTCGGTGGGCGAGCGCAGGATGCGGTCGGTGCGGTCGAACTCGACCAGCTTGCCCTTGCTCATCACCGCGATGCGTCGCGCGAGCACCTCGACGACGGCCGGGTCGTGCGAGATGAACAGGCATGCGAAGCCGTATTCGCGCTGCAGTTCCTGGAACAGCTCCAGCACCTTGGCCTGCACGGACACGTCGAGGGCCGACGTCGGCTCGTCGGCCACCAGCAGCGTCGGCTCGAGCGCGAGTGCCCGCGCGATGCCCACGCGCTGTCGCTGACCACCCGAGAGCTGGTGCGGGTAGCGGTTGCGCATGTCGCGGGACAGGTGCACCTGGTCGAGGAGCTCCTCGACCTTCTTGTTGCGCTGCGTACGGTCCATCTCCGTGTGCAGGAGCATCGGCTCCGCGATCGACTGACCGATGGGCCAGCGCGGGTTCAGCGACGACCCCGGATCCTGGAACACGATGCCCACCTTGCTGCGCACCGGGCGTAGCGCGCGGGTGGACGCCGACGTGATGTCGGTGCCGGCCACGGACAGCGACCCGGAATGCAGCTTCAGCAGACCGACGGCGGCCTTGCCGATGGTCGACTTGCCGGATCCGGACTCACCCACCAGCCCGACGACCTCGCCGGGCTCGATGGTCAGACTCACCCCGTCGACCGCGCGGAACCCGCCGGATCGGCGCGACCCGGGGTACTCGATGACGGCGTCACGGAGTTCGAGCGCGTACGTGACGTCCGGCGTGTCGTCGGTGCCCTGCTCGCCCGCCCGCGATCCCAGGTGCGGCACGGACGCGAGCAGTTCGCGGGTGTAGGCGTGGTCCGGGCGGTGGAAGATGTGATCCGCCGTGCCCTGCTCGACGATGTCGCCGTTGCGCATCACCAGGATGCGGTCGGCCATGTCGGCGACCACGCCCATGTCGTGGGTGATGAGCACGATCGCGGCGTCGACCCGTCCGCGCAGGTCCCGCATCAACTCGAGGATCTCGGCCTGCACGGTGACGTCGAGCGCCGTCGTCGGCTCGTCGGCGATGAGCACGGCGGGCTCGGACGCGAGAGCCTGGGCGATCATGGCGCGCTGACGCTGACCGCCGGACAGTTGGTGCGGGTAGTAGCCGACGCGCTTCTCCGGCTCCGGCATCTCGACCAACCGCAGCAGCTCGATGACGCGATCCTTGGCCTGCGACTTGGTGACGTCGCTGTGCGCGCGGATGGCCTCGGTGATCTGCCAGCCGATCGTGTAGACCGGGTTCAGGGCCGTCATCGGCTCCTGGAAGATCACGGCGATGTCCTTGCCGCGCACGCCGTTCAGCTCGCGCTCCTTCAGGCCCGTCAGTTCGCGACCGTTCAGGGTGATGCTGCCGGCGACGCGGCTGTTGTCGGCCAACAGCCCCGGAATCGCCATGGCCGTCGTGGACTTGCCCGAGCCGGATTCACCCACGATGGCGAGGATCTCGCCGCGTGCCACCTCGAAGGACACGTCGCGCACGGCCGTACGCCAGGTCTTGTCGACCTCGAAATCGATGGTCAGGCCGGAGACGCCGAGAATCGGGGTCCCCGCGTCCGATGTTGCCCGTTCGGTCATCGTCAGCTCCGTTTCGGGTCGAGCGCGTCACGCAGCGCGTCGCCCATGAGGATGAAGGCCAGCACGGTCACCGACAGGAACCCTGCCGGGAAGAGCACCAGGTGCGGCGAGGTGGAGATGTAGTTCTGGCCCAGGTTGATCTGCAGGCCCCACGAGATCGCGGGCAGCTGCAACCCGATGCCGAGGTAGGACAGCGTCGCCTCCGCGGCGATGAACGTGCCGACGGCGATGGTGGCGTACACCAGCACCGGCGCCAGGGCGTTCGGCAGGATGTGCCGGACCAGGATTCGGTACGTCGACGCGCCGAGAGCCTGTGCGGCCTGGACGTATTCGCTCTGCTTGATGGTGATGACCGACGAGCGCACCAGACGCATGGCGGTCATCCAGCCGAACGCCACCAGGGCCAGGGCGACCGTCACCACGGTGCGCTCGCTGGTCACCGTGAGCAGCACCAGCGCGCCGAGCAGCAGCGGAATGCCGAAGAAGATGTCGGTGAACCGCGCCAGCAGGCTGTCGAGGAACCCGCCGAAATAGCCTGCGAGAGCACCGATCAGCACACCCACGACCAGGACGCCGATCACGGCGAGCAGGCCGATGGTGAGCGAGATGCGCGCCCCGTAGATGACGTTGGCGTAGTAGTCGCAGCCCTGCAGGTCGGTGCCGAACCAGTGCTCGGCGCTCGGCTTCAGCCGAGTGTTCGTCAGGGTGCAGTCGCGCGGATCGATGCCGCGGGCGAACAGCTGCGGCACCACGGCCATGAGAACGAGGACCAGCGTGATGACGGCCCCGAACCAGAAGAACGCGCTGCGGCGCAGCTTCTTCCACGCGTTGCCCCACAGGCTGGCCTGACCGACGAGGTCCTGCGCCTCACCGGTGACGACGTTGCCCGGCTCGCCCTCGGCGGCCGCGTGCTGTGCATCGGAGGTCATGGTGCCTACTCGTATCGGATTCGGGGGTCGAGGAGCGCGTACAGCACGTCCACGACCAGGTTGAAGAAGATGTAGAAGAACACCATCAGCGTCACGATGCCGACGACGACGGCGCCCTCCTGGTTCTGCACGGCGTCGAAGATGGCGCGTCCGAGACCGGGGATGTTGAACACCGACTCGGTGACGATCGCGCCGCCCAGCAGCGATCCGATGTCGGCGCCGATGAAGGTGACGACGGGAATCATGCTGTTGCGCAGGGCGTGCCGGAAGACGATGCGCCGGTACCCGACGCCCTTGGCGCGGGCGGTGCGGATGTAGTCCGCCGCCATCGCCTCGGACACCGCGGTGCGGGTCAGTCGGGCGACGTACGCCATGGACAACGCCGCGAGGACCAGGCCGGGCAGCAGGTAGCTGTACCAGCCGGCGTTGATGCCGGCGATGGGGAACAGATCCAGCTTGTAGCCGAGCAGGTACTGAGCGACGAAGCCGAGGACGAACACGGGCACCGACACCAGCAGCGTGGTGGACACCAGCACCAGGTTGTCGAAGAACGAGTTCCGACGCAGGCCGCTCAGCACACCGGCGGCGATACCGATCAGGGCCTCGAAGACGATGGCCACGATCGTCAGCCGCACGGTGACGGGCAGACGCTGGGAAATGGTGTCCAGGACGGGCCGACCGGCGAAGTCGGATCCGAAGTCGCCCTGCAGAAGTCCGCCGACGTACTTCACGTACTGCACCAGGAACGGATCGTCCAGGTTGTACTGCGCACGCAACTGCGCGACGACGGCAGGGGCGAGCGGACGATCGCCCGCGAGCGCGCGAATGGGGTCGCCCGGCAGGGCGTAGACCATCGCGAAGATCAGAAAACTGGCGCCGATGAGGACCGGGATGGTCAACAGCAGTCGGCGAGTGATGAAGCGACCCACTGGGTTCTCCTCGAGAGGGGTCTCGTGCCGAAGGGGCACGGACCGTTGCCGTGCCGAACGGCACGGGCCGATAGGTCACGCACCGGTGGGGCGCTCCGCTGTCAGGCAGAACGCCCCACCGGGTGTTCGATCAGTTGACCGTGACGTCCGCGACTTCGATGTCACCGAACAGGTCGATCTTGACGTTGTCCACGCGGTCGCTCCACACGGCCTGGTTCAGACCGTAGAACAGCGGAGTGGCCGGCAGGTCGCGGAACAGGATGTCCTCGGCCCGCTGGTACTGCGTGGTCGCGTCCTCCAGGCTGTCGGCGTTGTTACCGGCCGACAGGGCCGCGTCGAACTCCGGGTTGGAGTAGAACGGCTTGTTCGACCCGGCCGGCGGGAGAGCCGCCGTGCTGTAGGTCGGAGCGAGGAAGTTGTACAGCGACGGGTAGTCCATGATCCAGCCGGAGCGGAACGGACCGGTCATGCCCTTCTGATCCTGCAGGGGCAGGTACTGGGCGAACTGGAGGTCGCCGCGCAGGACGTACTCCACACCGAGGTTGGTGCGCAGCTGGTTGCCGATCGCGGTCATCCAGGTGTCGTGCGCCGCACCGGCGTTGAACCACAGGTCCACCGGCTGCGACCGGTCGAAGCCGGCCTCGTCCAGAAGCTGGTTCGCGCGCTCGACGTTCAGCTCGCACTTGGTGCCGCAGGCGTCCTCGCGGTAACCGTCGACCACGGGGGAGCCGAAGGAGGCCGCCGGGGTACGGGTGTTGGTGAAGATCGCCTCGGTGATCGCCTTGCGGTCGATCGCCATCGAGAAGGCCTCGCGCACACGGGGATCGGAGTACCGCGGGTCGTACGTCGGGAATCCGAGAGCCGTGATGTCGGGACGCGCACGCTCGGCGTAGCGGTCACCGAACTGGTCGCGGGCGGTGGCCCAGGCGTCGGAGGGCAGGTCCAGCATCACGTCGAGGCCGCCGGCCTGGACGTCGGTGTAGCCGGTGCTGAGCTCGGTGTAGACCTTGAACTGCACGCCCTGCGCCTGCGCCGGATCGTCGCCCTTGTAGTCGTCGTACTTGGTCAGGGTGATGCCCTGGCCCTGGACGAAGTCCTGGTCGGCCTTGAACGGGCCGTTGCCGATCGGCTTGCGACCGAACGCATCCGGATCCGCGTAGAACGCCTCGGGCAGCGGCGAGAACGCCGAGTAGCCCAGCGTCACCGGGTAGATCGCGAACGGCTCCTTCAGCTGCACGCGAATCGTGGTGTCGTCCACCGCCGTCAGGCCGGACATCGCGGTCGCGGCGGGGGCGGCGCCGTCGGCGGCCTGCAGATCGTCGTAGCCGGCGACGTTCTCGAAGAAGTACGACGCCTGGTATGCGTTGGTCGAGTTCGCCGTGTAGTTCCACGCGTCGACGTAGGACTTCGCGGTCACCGGCGTGCCGTCGTGGAACGTCCAGTCCGGCTTGAGCTTGATGGTCCAGGTGACCTGGTCGTCCGACTCGACGGACTCCGCGACGCCGTTGTACTCGACCTCGCTGGTCTCGTCGCTGTACGTCACCAGCGGAGTGAAGAGGGCCTTGAGGACCTGGTTGCCCTCGCTCTCGGTGGTGTTGCCGGGAACCAGGGGGTTCTCGGGCTCGCCGATGTAGAGGCTGTAGACGCCCTCCGCGCTGGAGGAACCTCCCCCGCCACCACAGGCCGCGAGCATGCCGACGGCCACGAAGCCGACCGACACGATCGCGAGCGCGCGCTTGATCCTCACAATCGATCCTCCATACATGTCCTGCGGGACAGGGTGCTGCCCTCGACAGTTTCCGTGGACGTCCACGGGCTCGGGTGTGGGCCGCATGCGATGGTGCGACCCGGATATTCGCTTGACTGTAGACACACTCCGGACCCGTGTCGTCGAGTCCCCCGAAATTGGCGCCCGCCGAAACACAGCCGTAATTCGGGCCGGACCGGACCGGTCCGGTCGGACAGCCTGATGGGACGGTTTTTCGGCCCGGTCGCCGCCCGTCGCCGCAGACCACCGCCCGTCGCGCCCAATCGACCTCTCGGCGCACACGTCGTCGTGCTGCCCGATGCAACGGTGCGGCGCCGGTCACACGTGACTACCCTCACATTCGTCAAACAAGTCCAGTCCGAGAGGGGCCAGGAGCACCATGACCGAGACGGTGACCGGCGGCGACGCAGCCGCGGCAACGACCGACACGACGGAGTCGGAACACCCCGTCTCCTACGCTCCGAGCGAGGACTTCGCGCGCCAGGCCAATGCCGGCGCCGAGCTCTACCAGGCCGCCGAGCAGGACCGACTCGCCTTCTGGGCCGAGCAGGCCGGTCGCCTGCACTGGCACACCCCGTTCCAGGAGGTCCTCGACTGGTCGGACGCCCCCGTCGCCAAGTGGTTCGTCGGCGGCGAGCTCAACGTCGCGTACAACTGCGTCGACCGGCACGTGCACGAGGGCCGCGGCGACCAGGTGGCCATCCACTGGGAGGGCGAGCCCGGCGACAGCCGCGACCTCACCTACAGCGACCTCCTCGCCGAGGTCAGCCGTGCCGCCAACGCCTTCACCGATCTCGGCCTCGTCGCCGGCGATCGCGTCGCCATCTACATGCCGATGGTCCCCGAGGCCATCGTCTCCATGCTCGCCTGCGCACGGCTCGGCCTGACGCACAGCGTCGTCTTCGCCGGCTTCTCCTCGTCCGCCCTGCGCTCGCGTATCGACGACGCGCAGGCCAAGCTCGTCGTCACCACCGACGGGCAGTGGCGTCGCGGCAAGGCGGCGCCGCTGAAGGAATCCGTCGACGAGGCGGTCGACGGCGCCGAGTCCATCGAGCACGTGCTCGTGGTCCAGCGGACCGAGATCGACACCCCGTGGACCGAGGGTCGCGATCTCTGGTGGCACGAGACCGTCGGGCAGGCGTCCGCGGAGCACGAGGCGCAGCCGTTCGACAGCGAGCACCCGCTGTTCATCCTGTACACCTCGGGAACCACGGGGAAGCCGAAGGGCATCATCCACACCTCCGGCGGCTACCTCACCCAGACCGCCTACACGCACCACTACGTCTTCGACCACAAGCAGGGCAAGGACGTCTACTGGTGCACCGCCGACATCGGCTGGGTCACCGGGCACAGCTACATCGTCTACGGCCCGCTCGCCAACGGCGCGACGCAGGTGGTCTACGAGGGAACGCCGAATTCGCCCGACGAGCACCGTCACTGGAACATCGTCGAGAAGTACGGCGTCACCATCTACTACACCGCGCCGACGCTGGTGCGCACGTTCATGAAGTGGGGCCGCCAGATCCCCGACGCCCACGACCTGTCGTCGATCCGCCTGCTGGGCAGTGTCGGTGAGCCCATCAACCCCGAGGCCTGGCGTTGGTTCCGCGACGTCGTCGGTGGGGGCACGGCGCCCATCGTCGACACGTGGTGGCAGACCGAGACCGGGGCCATCATGGTCTCGCCGCTCCCCGGCATCACCCACACGAAGCCGGGATCGGCGCAGACGCCGCTGCCGGGCATCTCCGCCAAGATCGTCGACGACGAGGCCAAGCCCCTCGGCCCCGGCGGCAACGGCTACCTGGTGCTCGACGAGCCGTGGCCTTCGATGCTCCGCGGCATCTGGGGCGACATGGAGCGCTACAAGGACACCTACTGGTCGCGGTACGCCACCGAGGGCTGGTACTTCGCCGGCGACGGCGCCCGGTTCGACGACGACGGCGACCTCTGGGTCCTCGGCCGCGTCGACGACGTCATGAACGTCTCCGGCCACCGCATCTCCACCTCCGAGGTGGAGTCCGCGCTGGTGAGCCATCACGGCGTGGCCGAGGCGGCCGTCGTCGGGGCGTCGGACGAGACCACCGGCCAGGGCATCGTGGCCTTCGTGATCCTGCGTGGCGGCGTCGAGAACACCGGTGACGAGCTGATCGCCGAGCTCAAGGCCCAGGTGAGCAAGGAGATCTCGCCGATTGCGAAGCCACGGCAGATCACGGTGGTCCCCGAGCTGCCGAAGACCCGCTCCGGCAAGATCATGCGCCGCCTGCTGCGCGACGTCGCCGAGGGCCGCGACCTGGGCGACACCTCGACCCTGGTCGACCCGGCCGTGTTCGACGCGATCAGTCAGGCGAACGCGAAGTAGTTCTCGCCTCCCCCGACCCCTACCGTCCCGCCCCACCTTCCCGCGCTGCCACCGTGCACCGGCGCTGCGAGCATGCAGCGCGCGAGCACGGAGGCAGCGCGGGAGTCGGTTCAGACCCGGTCGAGATCCCGATCGCGCGTCTCGCGCATGACGATCAGCGCGAACAGGGTCAGCGCCGCCGCCACGGCGAGGTAGACACCCACCCAGGCGACGCCGTAGGAGTTCACCAGCCACGTGGCGATGAACGGGGCGACGGCCGCGCCGAGGATCGAGGCGGTGTTGTACGAGATGCCCGATCCGGTGTAGCGGACGTTGGTCGGGAACAGTTCCGGCAGAACGGCACTCATCGGTCCGAAGGTCAGACCCATCAGCGCCAGACCGACGCACATGAAGGCCAGCATCCGGCCCGCGGTGGCGGTCTCCGGGGCCGCGAACCATCCGAAGCTCAGTCCGAACAGGATGATCGCCGACGTCACCACGATCAGCGTGATACGACGTCCGAATCGGTCCGCGAGCCACCCCGACACGGGGACGAACGCGGCGAAGAACAGCACCGAGATCAGCTGCAGCCCCAGGAAGTCCGTGTAGGCGATGGACACGGCGACCCCGCTGGCGTCGACCACCTTGCCGGTGCCGTAGCTGACCACCCACGTCGTCATCACGTAGAACAGCGTGTAGGTGGCCAGCATGACGAAAGTGCCCAGGACGAGCGGCCGCCAGCTGGTGCGGAAGACCTGCGCCACCGGCGTCTTGACCCGCTGCCCCTGCGCGACGGCGCGCTTGAACACCGGGGTCTCCTCCAGCTTGAGCCGTACGTAGAGACCGATGATCACCATGACGGCGCTGAGCAGGAACGGCACGCGCCAGCCCCAGGTGAGGAAGGCGTGATCGGACGCCGAGGTCTTGGCGTCGTAGTCCATCAGCGTCATCAGCACGAGGAAGATGCCGTTGGCCAGGAGGAAGCCGATCGGGGCGCCGAGCTGGGGCCACATGGCAGCCCACGCACGCTTGCCCTTCTTCGCGGTCTCGGTCGCCAGCAGGGCTGCTCCGCTCCATTCCCCGCCGAGGCCGACACCCTGCGCGAAGCGCATCAGCGCCAGCAGCATCGGGGCGACGATGCCGACACTGTCGTAGGTGGGCAGGAGTCCGATGAGGAAGGTCGCGATGCCCATCGTCAGCAACGAGCCCACCAGGGTCGCCTTGCGGCCGATGCGGTCGCCGAAGTGACCGAAGAGGATGGAGCCGACCGGCCGAGCGACGAACGCCAGGCCGAAGGTGGCGAAGGACGCGAGCAGCGCCGTGGTGTCGTTACCCGCCGGGAAGAACAGGCGAGGGAACACCAGCACGGCGGCGGTGGCGTAGATGTAGAAGTCGAAGAATTCGATGGAGGTACCCACCATCGAGGCGACGACGATGCGGCTGCGGGGAACCCCGTCGACCACGTCGGCGTCGGTTGTCGGACCGTCGGTGGGAACCTGGTCCGCGGAAGTGCTGGTCACGTGTGTGCTCCTGCGGCATGGAGATCGGAAGTACGAGAAGACCCGACCGGGGCGGGTCGACCCGGGAAAAAATACCCGAGTGCTCGCTCGGGCGGACCGAATCCCGCTGCGCGCGGTCGGTGGGACTCGGGGAAGATAGGGTGAGCCCCGACGGGGTATGGATCCCATCGGGCGTGCCGGACGGCACGCGAGACGAGAGAACGTCGAAGGGGACAACACGTGAGCAGCAGCCGAGGCAACTCCCACGCCGACACCACCGTTCCGGCCGGCGTGTCCTCCATTCCGCTCACGGACGTCGACAGTCGGTCGAACCCGGCCACCGCCAGCATCGGAGCACTGGTCAAGGACGCCACCACCCAGGTCTCGACGCTGGTGCGCGCCGAGGTCGAGTTGGCCAAGGCCGAGGTCACGGGCGAGATCAAGAAGGGCCTGCAGGGCAGCGTCCTGTTCGTGCTGGCCCTCGCCGTGCTGATCTTCAGCTCGTTCTTCTTCTTCTTCTTCCTGGCGGAGCTCCTCAACACCTGGGTCGTGCGGTGGCTCGCGTTCCTCATCGTCTTCCTGATCATGGTGGCCATCACCGCGCTGCTCGCCTTTCTCGGCTACCTGCGGGTGAAGAAGCTGCGCAAGCCCGAGAAGACCATCGACTCGCTCAAGGCCACCGCGACCGTGATCCCGGGTCAGCGCGGCTCCGACGCTCCCGAACTGGCAGCGAAGGACGTTCGCGCCCCGCTCACCCGCTGACGCCGGCGGTGCCCGCACCGGATCCCGCCACGGTTCGACTTCCGGGACCGTGGCGTCACCGCGACGTGCGGGCCAACGGCATCAAGTTCCACGTCGCGGAGATCGTCCCCGACCGGTCGATCGACGACCCCACGCCCGAACTGGTCCTGCTCGTCCACGGGTTCGCCGACCTCTGGTGCTCCTGGCGCGCGCAGGTGGTCGACCTCGGCGCCGCCGGCTATCACGCCGTCGCCGTCGACCTACGGGGCTACGGGGACACCGACAAGCCACCGCGCGGGTACGACGGCTGGACCCTCGCGGGCGACATCGCCGGATTGATCCGCGCGCTCGGCCACACCGACGCCCACATCGTCGGTCACGCCGACGGTGGGTTGGTCTGCTGGGCCACGGCGGCGCTGCATCCCCGATCGGTCCGCAGCATCGCCCTGCTCGCGTCCCCGCATCCCCTGGCGCTGCGCCGCGCGGCCGTGCGTGACCGCGGACAGCGACGCGCGCTGCTGCCCACCTTCCTGCGGTATCAACTCCCCCGCGTCCCGGAACGCGCCCTCACCGCGCAGGACGGCGCGGAGGTGGAACGGTTGGTTCGCGAGCGCTCGTCGGAGAGGTGGCAGGGCTCGCCGGATTTCCCGACGACGGTGGACGTCATGCGGCGGGCCATCCTCGTGCCGGGGGTCGCCCACAGCACGCTGGAGTACCAGCGCTGGGCCTTCCGGAGCCAGTTCCGACCGGACGGGCGCCGGTTCGCGTCCGTCGTCGACACCGTTCTGGACCTGCCGGCACTGCAGATCCTCGGCGGCGCCGACCCGTACGTCGTGAGCCGCACCGCCCGCCGCGACGCCCACTGGGCTCCTCGCATCACGACGCACGAACTCCCCGGCGTCGGCCACTACGTGCACCACGAAGAGCCGGAGCGCGTCACCGAGTTGCTGCTGGAGAATCTCCGCCGCTCGTGAGGGGGTCCTCGAGGTGGGCCACCGCCGCGTCGAGACCGACCCGCAGTCGACCCGACGGCGGCGCCTCGCCCCGCACGAAGGCCCGGACCGCGGCAGCCACCGACGCACCGCCGAGCGCCACGTCGCCCGCCAGCTGAGGCCACGTCGACAACGACGTGCCGATGTGCGGCAGCGACGCCGCCATGCGCGGCGTGATCGACTCGGCGCCCAGGATGCGGGGTGCGAGGCGAGCGCGGTCCTCCGCGGACAACGACGCGAGTCCCGCGAGGTCGAGATCGCCGAGCAGGCCGTGGAAGAACGGGCGGGCGCCGTCGAGATCGAACCGTTCGACGTCGAGGACCCCGCCGTCGCTGGTCTCCATGATCACCGGGATGCCCCGCCGACGAGCGTGCTCGCGCACGAGGAACTTCGCCGCGACGGAATCGCATTCCTCGATGACGAGGTCGAGGCCGTCCAGGAAGTCGTCGATCACGGCTTCGTCCACTCCCGTCGGGAAGGTGCGCACCGTGAGATACGGGTCCACCTCGGCGATCCGCCGCGCAGCGACGACCGACTTGTTCACGCCGAGGTCGAACACCGTGGCCGGGACGCGGTTGAGGTTCGACAGGTCGAGTTCGTCGAAATCGGCCAGCCGCAGCTCCCCGCACAGTCCCTCGAGCGCGAGGGTGTGCGCCACCGCATGACCGACGCTGAGCCCGACGACACCGATCCGGAGGTCGAGGGCGCGGGCCTGCTCGTCGAGTGTGAGCTTGTCCCGGTTGCGGTCGAGCCGCAGGCGTCGGAAGCCGATCGGGCCGAGGACCCGGACCAGCGAGCGCCGCCACGGATAGTGCACCCACCGCACGGGCTCGTCCGGACCCGCGACGGGTGTGGGCAGGAGTGCTCCGAGCGAGAGTGCCTGCTCGGCCGTCGTGTCGATCACGGTGGTCGACTCGTCGTTCATCAGTACCTCGGCCGCGCGGGTGTCCGCATCGTCCCGGGGGTCGAACACGCGGTGGGTCACACGGACTCCGTTCTGTCGGCGACGACGACCGGCCGGCCGGCCGTCACGACGCCCCTCGCCGCAACACCTCGAGGCGATCGCGCCGGGACGAGATTCCGCCGAGCGGCCACTCCACCGGGTCCTCCAGGGCGAAGGCGACGCGGTCCCGGCCGGAGGTCTTCGCGGTGTACAGCGCGCGGTCCGCGGCGTAGGTCAGGCGGTCCAGCGTGGTCTCGACATCGACCACCGCATCTGCCGAGCCGGGCCGCACGTCGGCCTGAGCGACGCCGATACTGACGGTCACGTCGCAGGACGAGCGCACGGCCTCGAGAATGTGCTCCTCGAGTCCGGTCACCGTGGCGGCCACCCGCAGGACCAGGAACTCCTCACCACCGAGCCGGGCGACGACGGCGTCGGACGGCACCTGTCGCGCGATCGCCTCCGCGACGGTCGTCAGCACGTCGTCACCCGCGGCGTGGCCACGGGTGTCGTTGACGGCCTTGAAGTGGTCGACGTCGACGAGCGAGACCACGACGGCCTTCTGCGCGAGGCATGCTCGGGCGAGGAGCGCCTCCACCTTCGGCAGCATGCCGCGACGATTCAACAGACCGGTGAGGGGATCGGTGTTGGCGAGAGTCTCGAGTCGCTCGGTGACCGATTCCAGGGACGTTCGCATCGCGGCGATGAGCAACGCCGGCACGATCACGGTGGTGACCGCGGCGCCCGCCGCGACGTAGCGGACCACTCCCTCGGCACCGTTGATGCTCAGCGCGACGGCGAGAATCACCGCGGCACCGGTCAGGGACAGCGTGACCCGGCGAGGCGATCCCGACGCCGCAAGCGCCGGCACGACCGCGAGCATGGCGGTGACGGCACGCGCGCCCGACGGGTCCGCGATGAGGAACGCGCACACGGCCACCCCGAGCATGCCGCCGGATCCGAGCACGGTGAATTGACGGTCGGTCAACGTGCCCACCCGCACGGTGAAACCCACGGTCACGACGGTGAAGACGACGATGCCGACCAGAATCGGCAGGGTGCCGGGGCGGAGGAACGTCGGTTCGAGCACCGCGATCAGCAACAGCGGCAGCGCACCGCCGGCGCTGAAGATGACTCCCTTGGAGCGTGTGTCGAAATGCGATTCGCGCTCCGGCCGGAGACGCCGGTCGGCACGGCGTGTCATGCGTGCCTCACCTCCCCGGGGGACGATCCGCCGACGGAACATCGGTGTCAGCTCGCACCGACGGACGAGTCCGGCCACCCCCGACAGTGCGGACCCACGTCGCCACCGTACGCGGGGAACGCTCCCCGCGGCACCTCCGTCGCACGATCCTCAGACGACACAGGCGCCGGTTCCGACGGCGTTCCCGTTCTGCAGGCCCAGAGCGACCTCTTCGGCGACTTCCGCTGCCGTGAGCACGAATCCGGTATCCGGATCGTCCACCGCCGCACCGAACACGACGCCCAGAACCAGACCGTCCGTGCTCATCAACGGACCGCCCGAGTTGCCCTGCCGGATCGACCCGCGCACCGTGTACACCTCGCGTTCGACGGTGCCCGTGCGATAGATGTCCGGGCCCGACAAGTTCAACGTCTCGCGCACGCGCGCGGGCGACGCCGTGTACGGGCCGCCGCCCGGGTAGCCGAGCACGACGGCGTCGGTCCCGGACTGCGCGCGCTCGGGGGCGAACTGCAGGACGTCCGCGCGCAGACCGGGCACGGCGAGGACCGCGACGTCGATGGACGGATCGAACAGCACGACGTTCGCGTCGAGCGGACCGTCCTGCGTGTCGACGGCGACCGACGACGTCCCTGCCACGACGTGGGCGTTGGTGATGAGCCGTTCGGGTCCGATGACGAACCCGGAGCCCTCCAGCGCGCGCTGGCAACTCTGCGCGATCCCGCGAACCCGCAGGACGCTGTCCGCGACGTCGGCGGCCACCGGCGACTGCGCGACGCTCGGGTCGGGCGGGCCCACGTCCGCGACCGGGGTGCGCCCGAAGGGGCCGATGACGTCGGGCAGTCCTGAGGTGTCGAGCAGCGCGGAGAAGTCGTTGGGAATCTCGCGCACCCAGTCCGGCGCGAGTCGGTCCACCGCGCCGAGCACCGCCGACCCGCGGACCGCGGCGGCGATCTGCGGTTGCGAGGTGGCCGTCAGGGGCACCGCGAGCAGCCATGCAGCCACCAGTACCGCCACGGCCTGCAAACCGGCGCCGATCACGCTGTCCACGCCGCGGGCCACCGGACTGTGGATGCCGCTGCGCAGCGCGCGCCCCAGCACCATGCCGGCGATCTCGCCGACGACGACCACGACCACGATGAGCCCGATACCGGCGAGAATGCGCAGGCGAGGTTCCTCGACGTGGACCAGCACCTTCGGGGCCAGCAGGATGCCCGCCACCGCGCCGATGACGACGCCCAGGAAGGCGAAGGCCGACGCGACGGCGCCCTGGCGCCACCCCGAGGACGCCGCGAGCACGGCGACCAGCACGACGACGATGTCGAGCCACGTCGATCCGGTGACCGTCACAGCAGCTCCGATCCCGCGGCGGCCAGGGCGGTCTCGAGATCTCGCACGTCCGCGGTGTCCCAGGGGACGGTCCATCCGGCCGTGTCGAGAATGCCCGCCAGCACGCCGGCGGTGAATCCCCACACCAACATGCCGCGCACGTCGAACGCCGGTCCCCGGTAGCCCAGCGGATGCCGGACGACGAATCGACGAGCCGGATCCAGCAACTCGCGCAGCGGTACCGCCTCGACCCGCGCCACCTCGGCCGTGTCGATCACCCGGACCGGCCCGGGCCGACGCCAGTAGGCCAGCACCGGCGTGACCTCGAATCTCGACGGCGGCACGAAGATCGGGTCGAACGTCGCGAGTGGATCGACCCCGTCGGCATCGAGGCCGGTCTCCTCCGCGGCCTCGCGGAGGGCCGTCCCCACGGCGCCGCCGTCGCCCGGGTCCGCGGCTCCGCCTGGAAACGCGACCTGACCGCTGTGCTGGCGCAGCGAGGACGCCCGTTGCGTCAGCAGGACCGTCGCGTCGTCGGGCAGGGAGTCCGCGGCGGGGTCACCGCCGAACAGCACCAGCACGGCAGCAGGCCGACCGTCCGCATCCGGCGGTGTCTGCAGCCGGGTGATCGGATTGTCCGGGTGCTGCGCCATCGATCCGGCATCGACGAGACCCTGCAGCCACGACGGCCCGCTCACGTGGTCACCCCCAGTCGGGTGCGGACCGCCTCGGCGA
Source organism: Rhodococcoides corynebacterioides NBRC 14404 (assembly GCF_001894765.1). GTDB lineage: Bacteria > Actinomycetota > Actinomycetes > Mycobacteriales > Mycobacteriaceae > Rhodococcoides > Rhodococcoides corynebacterioides. Next base: position 209,232 of record NZ_BCWV01000007.1, on the reverse strand, counting down.
TCTCCTCGACCGACCGGAACGGTTGCGGCAGCACGGCGGCGACGTCGCCGGACGGGTCCAGCAGCACGGACACCGGCAGCACCGCCGGCGCGCCCACCGCCGCGGCCACGGACTTGCCGCCGTCCTGCACGCCGGGGAGGCGAACGCCGTAGTCGGTGAGTCGGGCAAGCGCGCTGCCCTGCTGCGGATCCTCGTGCACCGTCAGAACGGTAACCGCATCACCGGCGCGCGCCGCGTACTGCTGCAGATACGGCAGTTCCTCGGCGCACGGTTCGCACCAGTGCGCCCACAGATTGAGCACGACGGGCCGACCGGCCACCGCGCGCCCGAGATCGATCGGTGCGCCGTCCGCGAGGCACGTCACCTGCAGGCCGGCCAGCGGGCCGGTGGATTCCGCGGCACCACCATCGGCCGGCCGCGGACACTCCGCGAGACCCGCCGCGGCCCGCTCGGCGCCGAGGTCGACGGTCGGCGCGTCACCGGTGGCGGTGGTGCCCGCCCGGTCGCGGTACTCGGCGAAGCTGCCCGGCGTCGACACGTCGTCGTCGCGAGGCCAGATGGCGACGATCAACGCGATCACCACCACGAGCGCAGCGAGCGACCACCGAGCGGCCGACGACGGTCTCACCGCTCCACACCGGCCAACGCGAGAATGTGGTCGGTCTCGGGACCGCGCACCAGGGCGGCGGCCTTGCGCGCGTCCGTGGGCCCGGTGCCGTTGGCGGGACACAGCGGAGCGAGCAGACAGACGCCGCACGCGGGCGTCCGGGCATGACAGACCCGGCGGCCGTGGAAGATCACGCGGTGCGAGAGCACCGTCCAGTCCTTCTTCGGAATCAACGCACCCACCGCGTGCTCGACCTTGACCGGATCTTCCTCGGCGGTCCATTCCCATCGGCGCACGAGCCGACCGAAGTGCGTGTCGACGGTGATCCCCGGGACGTCGAACGCGTTGCCGAGCACGACGTTGGCCGTCTTGCGACCGATCCCCGGCAGGGTGACGAGGTCCTTCAGGCGGGGCGGGACCTCGCCGTCGAACCGCTCGAGCAGCTCCCGACCCAGGCCGATCAGCGACGTCGCCTTGTTCCGGTAGAAGCCGGTGGAGCGGATGTACTCCTCGAGTTCCGTCCGGTCCGCCTCCGCGTAGTCCCGCGCCGAGCGGTACCGGGCGAACAACGCGGGCGTCGTCTCGTTCACCCGCTTGTCCGTGCACTGCGCCGACAGGATCGTCGCCACCGCGAGCTCGAGCGGCGTGGTGAAGTCCAGCTCACAGTAGACATGCGGGAACACCTCGCCCAGCTGTCGGTACATCCGCCGGGCACGGCGCGTCAACGCCAGCGGAGTCTCCGACCGAATACCCACGTGAGGGCTGTTTCCGGGTGTTCTGGGCACGACCACGACTCTACGGACACGCTCCGACAGAGCCCTCGATCCGTCCGGCGGACCACCCCGCCGCCGTGGCCGAGGCGGGTCGCCACCGTGTTCTCCCCGTGACCGAGGCAGTGTTTACTCCTCGGTATGCAAGCTCTCGCTGTGGTGCTGTTCCCGGTCTTGCTGATGCTGTTCGCGCTCGCCATGGAGCGCTTCGAGGTCCGCCTCAACCGCGTCGGCGTCCGCGAGCAGGAAGTGCAGGAGTTCCTCGACGCCGCCAGCTCCTCCGAGGTGGCGACGCTCGCGGCCGAGGGCTTCCCGCACGCCCTCGCGCGCTTCAAGACCCGTCGTCGGCGCGGCGGCGAGGTCGCCGACGACGACATCGCCATGCTCGACGACAGGGCGCGCCGCGCCAGCTGACACACCCGTGGGTGGCCGTGCTCACTCCCCGACCGCCCGAGCGACGTAGACTTCCCTCCCGGTACGACTGGACGCAGTCGGATGGCTACGAACGGCGCAGTCATTCGCGGATCGGCAAGGAGCACACGTGGACGAGGTTCTGGCACGGGCCGGCATCTTCCAAGGGGTCGAGCCGTCGGCGGTGTCGGCGCTCACGAAGCAGCTGCAGCCCGTCGACTTTCCGCGTGGACACGTGGTCTTCAACGAGGGCGAGCCCGGGGACCGCCTCTACATCATCGTGAGCGGCAAGGTGAAGCTCGGCCGCCGCTCCCCGGACGGCCGCGAGAACCTCCTGACGATCATGGGACCGTCCGACATGTTCGGCGAGCTGTCCATCTTCGATCCGGGCCCGCGCACGTCCACCGCCACCACGGTCACCGAGGTCCGCGCCGTGAGCATGGACCGCGACGCTCTGAAGGCCTGGATCGATCAGCGTCCGGAGATCGCCGAGCAGTTGCTCCGCGTGCTCGCACGTCGCCTCCGTCGCACCAACAACAGCCTCGCCGACCTGATCTTCACCGACGTGCCCGGTCGCGTCGCCAAGGCACTGCTGCAGCTCGCGCAGCGTTTCGGCACCCAGGAAGCCGGCTCCCTGCGCGTGGTGCACGACCTCACGCAGGAGGAGATCGCGCAGCTCGTCGGCGCCTCCCGCGAGACCGTCAACAAGGCGCTGGCCGACTTCGCACACCGGGGTTGGTTGCGCCTCGAGGGCAAGAGCGTTCTGATCTCCGACTCCGAGCGCCTGGCGCGTCGCGCCCGATAGTCGCAGCGCGTCGCGCCCGATAGTCGCAGCGCGTCAAGCCCGACAGTCGCGCCCGATGACGACAGCGGTCAGCTGCGCAGGTACTCCAGCTGCGCCTTGACCGACATCCGGGCCGCCGGCCACAGCCGCTTGTCGACGTCCGCGTAGACGTGGCGTACCACGGCCCGTGCCGACGCGTCCGCACCGAGGACGTCCAGGGCCCCACGTACCTGGTCCAACCGCTGTTCGCGGTGCGCGCGGTAGGCGCGAGCGAGCACGGCGGTGTCGGGATGGTCGGGTCCATGGCCGGGCAGGACGGCTCGCCCCTCCCCCAGTTGTTCGAGCCGGTCGAGGGAGGCGAGATAGTCGCCGAGGCTCCCGTCCTTCCCGTCGAGCACCGAGGTCCCGCTGCCCAGCACGGTGTCACCGGTGAGGACGGCGTCGGGCAACAGGAAGCTCACCGAGTCGGCGGTGTGACCGGGCGTGGCGACGACGGTGAGGTCCAATCCGGCCGCGGTGATCACCTCGCCGTCTTCGAGCGGTGCGGCGTCGCCGCGAAGGTAGGTGGAGGTCACGGCGCGTACGGGCGCGCGAGTCAGGCGGTGCAGCCGGGCGATGCCGCCGGTGTGATCGTGGTGGCGGTGGGTGACGAGCACGAGGGCGACGGGTCCGCACGCGGCGACGGCGTCGACGTGGGCGCGGCTGCGCGGTCCCGGATCGACCACCACGCACCGGTCCTCGCCCGGTGCGCGCAGAATCCAGGTGTTCGTCCCGTCGAGGGTCATCTTGCCGGGGTTGTTCGCCAGCAGTACCGACGCCGTGGGTGTCACCCGGCGGAGTTGCCCGTAGGCGGGATGCGCGAGACCGGCCATGATTCCACCCAACCACACCCCGGATCGGCACAGTCGGGGTGCAGCTCGAGAAGAACGAGGAGAGAACCGTGCGTATCGGACTCGTCGGCGCCGGCCCTTGGGCGCGCCAGGCCGCCGTTCCCGCCCTCACGGCACACGACGGCGTCGACTTCGTCGGCATCTGGGCGCGCCGCCCGGAGGCCGCGGCGGAGGTGGCACCGGGGGTGCCGATCGTCGACTCGGTCGACGCGCTCATCGACTCGGTCGACGCAGTGGCGTTCGCCGTGCCGCCCGAGGTCCAGGCGGACCTGGCGGTGCGGGCGGCGGAAGCGGGCCGACACGTGTTGCTGGACAAGCCGATCGCCGGGACGGTCGACGACGCCGAGCGGCTGGCGGCAGCCGTGGATCGGGCCGGCGTGGGCTCGATGGTGACGCTGACGCGTCGCTTCGCCGAGGAGACGCGCGAGTTCCTTCGCGCGGTCCGCGCGCACCGGACGGCCAGGGTCACCGCGACGTGGCTGTCCGGGGCGTTGCTGGGCGGTGAGTACGCCGGCTCGACCTGGCGTCACGACGGCGGCGCGCTGATGGATGTCGGTCCGCACGTCGTCGATCTGGTGGAGGCCGTGCTGGGCCCGGTCACCGACGTGCCCTTCGCGCGTCGTGACGTCGACTCCGACACGTGGGCGATCACGCTCGACCACGACGGCCGGGTGAGCCAGGTGACGCTGTCCATGCGAACGCCCGTGCGGCCGTCCGTGCTGCGTGTGTCCGCGAGCGGGCCCGACGGGCTGGTGGAGCTGCAGGAGCGCACCACCCCGCCGGACCGGTGCTACGCGGTGTTGCTCGACGAGTTCCTGGCGTCGGTGCGGCTCGGAGTGCCGCACGAGTGCTCGGTGCACCGCGGCCTGCACCTGCAGCGCGTCCTGGCGCAGGTGACCGCGCGGCTCACCGAGCAGGGCGGCTAGGTCCGCACCTCGACGATCAACTCCACCTCGACGGGGGCGCCGAGCGGCAGTTCGGCGACACCGACCGCGGATCGGGCGTGGACACCGGCGTCGCCGAAGACGTCACCGAGCAGGTGGGAGGCGCCGTTGATCACGCCGGGTTGTCCGGTGAAACCCGGTGCGGAGGCGACGAATCCGACCACCTTGACCACGCGGGTGATCAACTCGAGACCGACCAGCGCGTCGATCGCGGCGAGCGCGTTCAACGCGCAGAGTCGGGCGGCCTCCGTCGCGACCTCGGGATCGACCTCGGCGCCGACCTTGCCCGTCGCGTGGAGAGCGCCGTCCACCATCGGCAGCTGCCCGGACGTGAAGACGTGGTTGCCGCTGCGCACGGCCGGGACGTAGGACGCCACCGGCGGCACGACCGGCGGCAGGGTCAGGCCGAGCTCGGCCAGGCGCTCGCGGATCATCAGCCGACGGGACGCTTGAAGTAGGCCACGAGCTGCTCGCCGGTGGGCCCGGGGGTCACCGTGACCAGTTCCCAGCCCTGGGATCCGAAGTTGTCGAGAATGGTCTTGGTGTTGTGGATCAGAAGAGGTGCGGTGAGGTATTCCCACGTCGTCGATGCGCTCATGGGTGCAAACCCTAGCGAAGACCCTCACCAACCGGACTTTCTATAGGCTCGGCGATGTGTCCGACGAGCCCGACATTCCCGAGAACCCGGCGACGCACGAGTCCACCGGCTGGCCACCCGAGGCGGCGCGGGCGCGTCTGCACTTCGTCTCCGGCAAGGGTGGCACCGGGAAGTCGACCGTCGCGGCCGCGTTGGCCCTCGCTCTCGCCGCGGGCGGCCGAAAGGTCCTGCTGGTCGAGGTGGAGGGCCGCCAGGGCATCGCGCAACTCTTCGATGTCCCGCCGCTGCCGCCCGTCGACACCAAGGTCGCGTCCGCGGAGGGCGGCGGCGAGGTGTACGCCCTGGCCGTCGACATCGAGACCGCGTTCCTCGAGTACCTCGACATGTTCTACAACCTCGGTTTTGCGGGGCGTGCGATGCGGCGAGTCGGGGCGATCGAGTTCGCCACGACGATCGCGCCGGGGCTTCGCGACGTGCTGCTCACCGGCAAGGTGAAGGAGCGCGCGGTCGCGACGAGCAAGGACGGTCGCCCGCTCTACGACGAGATCGTGGTCGACTCGCCCCCGACGGGCCGGATCGGCAGCTTTCTCGACGTCACCACGGCCATGCGGGATCTGGCGAAGAGCGGGCCGGTGCGGTCGCAGAGCGAAGGCGTGGTGCGCCTGCTGCACTCCGAGCAGACCGTGGTGCACCTGGTGACGCTGCTCGAGGCCCTGCCCGTGCAGGAAACCGCCGACGCCGCAGCCGAACTCGCCGCGGCCGACCTACGGCTGGGCACCGTCGTGGTCAACCGGAGTACCGCGTCGTACCTGCCGGACGCGGTGTTGGACGAGGCCGCCGACGGTGTCATCGATTCCGCCGCGGTGCAGCGCGTGCTCGCCGGGGCGGGAATCACGTTGTCCGAGGACGACTTCGCCGGATTGCTGACCGAATCCATCGAGCACGCCGCGACCGTGCGCACGCAGCGGGAGAGCGCGCGCCGGCTCGAGACGCTGCCGGCGGCGCGGCTGGTGCTGCCCACGCTGCCCGACGGGATGGATCTCGGCGGTCTGTACGAACTGGCTGCTCACTTGACCGAACAGGGAGTCCGCTGATGGCCACCGTGCCCACTCTCGACGTCGCGTCCATTCTCGAGAACCCCGCCTCGCGCATCGTGGTGTGCTGCGGTTCCGGCGGCGTCGGCAAGACGACGACGGCCGCGTCGATGGCCCTGCGCGCCGCCGAAAGCGGCCGAAAGGTGGTGGTGCTCACCATCGATCCGGCCCGACGGCTCGCACAGGCACTCGGGGTGGGCGAGCTCGACAACAGCCCGCAGCCCGTCGCGCTGGGCCCCGAGGCCACGGGCGAACTGCACGCGATGATGCTGAACATGCGGCGCACGTTCGACGAGATGGTGATCGAACACTCGACGCCGGAGAAGGCCCAGCAGATCCTGAACAATTCCTTCTACCAAACCGTGGCGTCGTCGTTCTCCGGCACGCAGGAGTACATGGCGATGGAGAAGTTGGGGCAGTTGGCCGCCGACGGCGAGTGGGACCTGGTGGTGGTCGACACCCCGCCGTCCCGTAACGCCCTCGATTTCCTCGACGCACCTCAGCGGCTCGGCTCGTTCCTCGACGGCCGCATGATCAAACTGCTGATGGCCCCCGGGCGGGGTATCGGCCGCGTCGTCACCGGCGCCGTCGGGCTGGCGATGCGGGGCGTCTCGTCCATCGTCGGCTCTCAGATGCTGTCGGACGCTTCGGCGTTCGTGCAGTCGCTCGACTCGATGTTCGGTGGCTTCCGCGAACGCGCACGCCACACGTACGAGCTGCTCCGCCACGAGGGCACCCATTTCGTGGTGGTCGCGGCGGCCGAGCCGGATGCCCTGCGAGAGGCGTCGTTCTTCGTCGACCGCCTCAGCGCCGACGGGATGCCCCTGGCCGGCCTGGTGCTCAACCGAACGCACCCGACGCTGAGCTCGCTGTCCCCGGATCACGCGTCGAGCGCGGCGGACACGGTCTCCGGCTCCGGCGATCCCGACGACGAGCTCGCCGCCGGGATCCTGCGCGTACATGCCGATCGGGCCCGCACGGCCACCCGCGAACTGGCCTTGCTGCGCCGCTTCACCGCGGCCCATCCGCGGGTGCCGATGGTGGGTGTGCCGTCGTTGCCGTTCGAGGTCTCGGACCTGACCGCCCTGCGCGCCGTGGGCGATCAGCTCACCGGAACGGCCTGATCGACCGGCCGGAATCCTGCGCCCGCGCCGCCGGTCCGAGTGACCTCGCGCACGATCGACTCCATGGTGGTGACCACCGCCGGGCCGACGCAGGGCACGCCGAGGTAGGCGTTCACCATGCCGATCACGGCGTCCCCCTCGACCACCGGCGCACCCGAATCACCCTGCCCGACACAGAGAGCCGAGAAGGCCTGCTGCGTGCCGAGCACGTCGCCGACGGTGAGTCCGCACGTGCGGCCCGTCGACCGTCCCTGCTTGCACACCGCGTCGGCGAACGACGGCGGGGCACCCACCCGAGTGATGGTGGTCTCGCCGATCGTCGTGACGGGGAGCGTCTCTCCGGCGTCGAACTCGATGACGGCGGTGTCGTAGTCGGGCAGGACCCGCACGATGTGTCCGATCACGCGATCCCGCTCGAACTCCGGCGTCACCGCGTCGCCGGGATCACCGCAGTGGCCCGCGGTGAGTCCGACGCTCCGGCCCGCGTCGTCCGTTCCCACGACCGTCACCGTGCAGATGGATCGGTCGGCGACCACCACGGGGGACCCGCCGCCGACGGGCACCGGGTCGGCAGCGGAGGCGATGCCTCCGCCGCCGACCACGAGACCGGCGAGCACGAGGGCCGACGCAGCGACGTGACGCGCTCGCACGATGCCTACTTCTTCGGAGCCGGCGGCGCCTGCAGCAGCGTCACGAACTGCTGAGCGTTGCCCGCGACCGCACCGAGACCGCCGATCGCCGTGCCCGCCAGGGACGCGCCCGAGCCGAGCAGCACCGCGCCGCCGATGCAGCCGGCGAGCGGGCCCGCTCCGAAGAGGAGCGCCACGGGTGCCGACACGACGCCGGCCGCGGTGGCGCCGAGGAGGCAGCCGCCGACCAGACCGCTGGCGGCACCGAGGAATCCGCCCACCGAGGCGCTGAGCGCGATGTTGTCCTTGACGCCGGCGACGGCGGCCGGGAGGTCGACCGGCACGGTGCCGGGGAGGTCGTAGACCGGGGTGGTCGGCGCCGCGGCGTCGACGGCGAGGGTGGCGGTGTTGCCGTCCACCTGCGCGGAGACGGGGTGGACCACGCCGTCCAGCGCCAGTCCGAGCGGAACGGAGTCGACGACGACACCGGCGGCGTCGCGCACCACGAGGTGGTTGTTCTCGGTGCTCAGGGTGCCCGAGTCCGTCGTCACCAGGACGCCGGTGCCGGCGGCCACCGCGTTCCAGTGCACCTCGGGTGCCGTCGGGTTCGCGTACGCGGTGGCCGACGCCCCGCCCAGAGCCACGATCGTCATGGCGGCGACCGCCGCCATCCTGTTGAGCTTCATGCCAGTCCTTTGCCGCGTCGAGGTCGAGCCCGGGTGTCGGGCCGACGAATGCGGAGCCGTCGAGCTCCGGGCACGGCGAAACAGACCGTCTCGTCAGAGGTGAGGTAGTCGAAAGTCGCTGTGCCGACGGAAGTCTCGGTGGGGCCGGGGCGCGTGTCAATCGACGGCGAGGTGTCCGCCGGGCGACGGAACGGCGGCGGGACGGACCGGGGACACGGGACCGGAACGAGCGGTCCGCGGGCGATGGAGCGGGCGGGCTGTCGGCGGCGCGTCTAGTGGCGGGCGACGGCGTCGACAGGGCATCACCGCAGGTGACGGGGCCACGAGGCGTCGGGAGGCGGCGAGGTGATCCCGCTCGGCGGACCGACGAGGATCGGGCGAACGGGACGGACCGGCGGGCGAGAGCACGAGACCGCGTGACGACGAATCGGGACGGATCGGACGACACCGTCGCGGCGGGACGGCGATACCGGCCCCACCCGTCCGTCGTCCGTTCACCGAGAATTCATGCTCCGGCGGACCCGCAACATGGTGGCCGATAGTGAACTGTCCCACCGCAATTCGGACATCGCGGTGGGACAGGACAAGCGTGCGTCGGATGCGGAGTCAGACCGCCGACTGGTGCTGACGCTGCGCCTCGAAGAATTCGGCCCACGACTCGACGTCGGGGTGCTGCTTGATCAGAGCGCGCCGCTGACGCTCGGTCATGCCGCCCCAGACACCGAACTCGACCCGGTTGTCCAGAGCGTCGGCTCCGCACTGCATCAGAACGGGGCAGTGACGGCAGATGGTGGCGGCCTTGCGCTGCGCCGCACCGCGAACGAAGAGCTGGTCGGGGTCCACACCCCGGCACCGCGCCTGCGAGACCCACGCGATGCGCGCTTCGGCCTCTCCGATGTCGAGCGCGGAGTTCGACGTTCCTGCGTGCATTCGAAGATCCCTTCACCGTCCGAGAACACCGGGACCAGCCGGTGTCCGGTACCGCTGCCGTGATGCGCCACCTGCTGCACACCCACCCGAGCGCTACCCCACTAACCGGAGTGATTGTTAGCTGAATCACAACGGCCTGATCAATGTAAGCGACAGCCCAGCGGCGAAGCAAGGTGGGCGGTCAGATTTCTGGTACGGGCGTGCGGACTGTGACGTAAGCCCAGGTCACGGGGTCGACGCGGGCGGGCTGCCGCCGAGACCACCGGCCCGCGGCCCGGCGACCCGTACTCTGTTCAGCGTGTCGATCGCCAGAACAGTCGCCAAGCTCGCCGGGTGCAGCGCCCTCGCGGGTGCCTTGCTCGCCGGAGTGATGTTTCCGCTCGCCGGTGGGTTCGGCTACGCCTCGAACCGCGCGGCCGACACCGTGGACAACGTCTCCGCCGAGTTGGTCGAGGGCACGGTTCCGGCGGTGTCCACCATGGTCGACGCCGCGGGCAACCCCATCGCCTGGCTGTACGAGCAGCGCCGATTCGAGGTGCCGAGCGATCGCATCTCCAACGAGATGAAGCTCGCCATCGTCTCCATCGAGGATCGTCGCTTCGCCGAGCACGACGGCGTCGACTGGCAGGGCACCGTCCGCGCGTTCCTCACGAACACCACCAGTGGTCAGGTGGAGCAGGGCGCGTCGACGCTCGATCAGCAGTACGTGAAGAACTACCAGTTGCTCGTCGTCGCCAAGACCGACGCGGAACGCCGGGCGGCGATCGAGACGACTCCCGCTCGCAAGATCCGTGAGATCCGCATGGCGCTCACGCTGGACAAGCGACTGACCAAGGACGAGATCCTCACCCGCTACCTCAACCTGGTGCCGTTCGGTAACTCGTCGTACGGCATCCAGGACGCGGCCCGGACCTACTTCGGGGTGGACGCGGCCGACCTCACGCTCACCCAGGCCGCCATGTTGGCCGGCATGGTCCAGTCGAGTTCCGCGTTGAACCCGTACACGAACTACGACGGCGTCATGGACCGTCGCAACACCGTGCTCGACACGATGATCCAGAACATCCCCGAGCGCGCCGCGGAGATCGAGGCCGCGAAAGCCGAGCCGCTCGGTGTCCTGCCGGAGCCGAATCAGCTTCCGCGCGGATGCATCGCGGCCGGCGATCGCGGGTTCTTCTGCGACTACGCCCTGCAGTACCTCGCCGACGCCGGCATCAGCAAGGAGCAGGTGGACAAGGGCGGGTACCTCATCCGCACCACGCTCGACCCGGAGGTGCAGGCCAGCACGTCCGCCGCCTTGACCGGGAACAGCAATCCCAACCTCGACGGCGTCGCGACGGTGATGAACGTGATCGCGCCGGGCCAGGACGATCACCGCATCCTCGCGATGGGCTCGTCGCGGCGCTACGGGCTGAACGGCGACGCCAACGAGACGGTGCAGCCGCAGCCGTATTCCCTGGTCGGCAGTGGCGCCGGATCGATCTTCAAGATCTTCACCACCGCGGCGGCCATGGAGAAGGGACTCGGCACGTCGGCCGTTCTCCAGGTCCCCAGCCGCGTCGAGGTCAAGGGCCTCGGTGACGGCGGTGCACGCGGCTGCCCGCCTTCGACCTACTGCGTCACCAACGCCGGCACCTACCCGGCGGCCCTCTCGGTGACCGACGCTCTCGCCCAGTCCCCCAACACCGCGTTCGTGAAACTGATCGAATCGGTCGGCGTCACCCCGACCGTCGACATGGCCGTCCGCCTCGGACTGCGGTCCTACACCCTGCCGGGCACCGCCGGCCAGGGGACGGACCAGAGCCTCGCCGACTACCAGAAGGAGGCCAACCTGGGCTCCTTCACCCTCGGCCCCACCTACGTCAACCCGTTGGAGCTGTCCAACGTGGCCGCCACCATCGCCTCCGGGGGCAAGTGGTGCCCGCCGAACCCGATCGACAGCGTCTTCGATCGCAGCGGCAAGCAAATCCCGGTGACGCACCAGGCCTGTGAGCAGGTGGTCGAGCCCGGGTTGGCGAACACCCTGGCCAACGCGATGAGCAAGGACGACCAGCCGGGCGGGACCTCCGCGTCCGCGGCCGCGTCCGTCGGATGGACGCTGCCGATGGGCGGCAAGACGGGGACCACGGAGTCCCACCGGTCCTCGGGCTTCCTCGGGTTCACCAACCGCTACGCGGCGGCCGCCTACACCTACGGCGACTCGCCGACGCCCAGCGAGATCTGCTCGTTCCCGCTGCGCCCGTGCGGATCGGGCAACCTGTTCGGCGGTAACGAGCCCGCCCGCACCTGGTTCGACGCCATGGATCCCGTGGCCACCAAGTTCGGCGACGTCTCGCTTCCCCCGGTCGATCAGAAGTTCGTCCGCGGGTCCGCCAACGGCCAGGTCCCGGATGTGGTGGGACTGAACCAGGGGTCGGCGCAGTCGCAGGTGCAGGCCGCCGGATTCCGCGTGTCCATCGCCACCACCGCGTCGTCGGAACGACGGGGCACGGTGGTCAGCACGTCGCCGTCCGGTTCGGCGATCCCCGGCTCGACGATCACGCTGTACGTGTCGGACGGTTCCGTGCGTCCGTCGCCGGCCCGGCCCGCGCCCGGCCTCACGCTGCCGTCGTTGCCGCCGGACGTGACCATCCCGCCGATCCCCGGCCTCACCGCACCCCCGCGGTAGGGTCCGGCCGGGGCTCGGCCTCCGGAGCTCGCGTCAGAGGCGGGCGCGCACCGCGGCGGAGAGCCGTGAGCCGTCGGCCTTGCCCGCGGCAATGGCGGTGGCGGCCTTCATGACCTGGCCCATCTGCCGCATGCCCGGCCGCTCGCCGAGCTCCTCGGCGACCTGCGCGATGGCGGTGTCGGCGACGTCCGCGAGTTCGGCGTCGGTGAGCGGGGTCGGCAGGTACTCGTCGATGATCTGTGCCTCGGCGCGCTCCGTCGCGGCAAGTTCGCCGCGCCCGTTCTGGGTGTAGATCTCGGCGGACTCGCCGCGCTTCTTCGATTCCTTGGCCAGCACCCGCAGCACGTCGTCGTCGGTCAACTCGCGTGCTTCCTTGCCGGCGACCTTCTCGGCGCCGATCGCCGACAGCAGCATGCGCAGCGTGGCGGTCCGCAGCGCGTCCTTCGCCTTCATCGACGTGGTGAGGTCCGCGCGCAGGCGCTTTTCGATGTCAGAGTTCTCGGCCATGCTCGAAACGGTATCCTCGACGAGGTGTCCGGCAAATCCGCGTTCCCTTCTCGTCCGGCCTCCGCCGCGTCCGTCGGTGCTGCCTCGTCCGCTCGCGCGGCCCGTGAGGTTCTGTCCACCCCCGCCGGCGTCGCCGCCCTCGCGGTCGGCAGCGCTGCCGCCGGACTGACGTACGCCACGGCCGTGGAGCGCAACGCGTTCACGCTGCGGGAAGCGACCCTCCCCGTGTTGGCCCCGGGGAAACCGTCGCTGCGGGTGCTCCACATCAGTGACCTGCACATGATGCCGAACCAGAAGCTCAAGCAGACCTGGCTCCGGGAGCTCGATCGCCTCGAGCCGGACCTGGTGGTGAACACCGGCGACAACCTGTCCCACCGCAAGTCGGTTCCGGCGGTGGTGCAGTCCCTCGGCGGTCTGCTCGGTCGGCCCGGCCTGTTCGTCTTCGGCTCCAACGACTACTTCGCGCCGGTGCCCAAGAACCCGCTGAAGTACTTCCGGAAGAACCACACTCGCGTGTTCGGCGACGCTCTGCCGTGGCAGGACCTGCGCGCGGCGTTCACCGAGCGCGGATGGCTCGACGTCACCCACGTCCGTCGTGAACTCGAGGTGTCCGGCGTGCGGATCGCCACCGCCGGCGTCGACGATCCTCATCTGCAGCGCGACCGGTACGACACGGTCGCCGGGAATCCGAACCCGGTGGCGGACGTCAGCATCGGACTCACCCACTCCCCCGAGCCCCGCGTTCTCGACCGCTTCGCCGCGGACGGATACGACCTGATCCTCGCCGGGCACACGCACGGCGGTCAGCTGTGCCTGCCGTTCTACGGTGCGCTGGTGACCAACTGTGGACTCGACCGGTCGCGGGTGAAGGGCCCCTCGCGGTGGGGTGCGCACACGCGGCTGCACGTGTCGGCCGGGCTGGGTACCTCGCCGTACGCGCCCTACCGGTTCTGCTGCCGCCCCGAGGCCACTCTGCTCACGCTCGTGCCGAGCGGTCGCGCGCGCGAAAATGTGCCCGAGGTGGGCGTTTCGCGTTCCGAGGCGGTCGTGCGTTAGAGTGATGCGGCTGCCCGAAAGGGTGGCGATCACGGGGTGTGGCGCAGCTTGGTAGCGCGCTTCGTTCGGGACGAAGAGGTCGTGGGTTCGAATCCCGCCACCCCGACTCGTGGTTGAGACACGATGGAAAAGCCCTGACCAGGGAAACCCGGTCAGGGCTTTTCTCTGCTCACACCACGGCCCACACGGTCACGACGGACCTCGCCCGGCAGAGGTGATGCCGGCGTGCAGGGCGTCGAGCGTCAGACGGAAAGTCGTCGCGGGCACGAGCGTCCGATAGTGCTCGGTCAGTGCGCGAGTGATGGGGAAGCGCTCGGGATCCAGCGCCGTCACCTGCTCGACGAGGTGGTCGTCGAGAGGCGCGATCAAGCCGCGCACCTCCCCCACCACGAGACCGATCACGCAGGAGAACCACCCGGTGGTCACGTCGGCCATCCGATCCCGGTCGACTCCGGCCTCGTCGAACGCGCGATGGACCACCTCGGTGAGCGCCTGATCCGCGACGCCCGTGAAGGTGAACGCCTGCAGCAGCGGAAAAGTCTCCGGATGCCGAAGTCCCACTGCTCGATACGCATCGGCCAGCGCGTCGAGACGTGCTCGCCAGTCACCGTCGACGGGCGGCTCGATCTGCTCCTCGACCCACGACGCCATCGCCTGCTCGAGACCCGCCTTGGAACCGAAGTGGTGGACGATGCTCATCGGGTCGCACGGAACTGCCGCGGCGACGCGGCGGAGCGAGAATTCGCCGGCACCCAGTTTCTCCCGCGTGCGCACCGCGGTCACGACCATGTCCTCCCGTGAGAGTCGCTGCCGCGTGGTCGTCGCCATCCCGTCACCTTCGTTCGTGATCGTCCATCGGAGAGCCCCGCGGCCCTTTCTCTACAGCGTAGAATACCGTGCGCCCCGGCTCGTCGGGTCGGGTACGGCCCCTCCGCGTTCACGTCGCGCCTCCGTGAGGGATGCCCGCGACCGACCGCCGGGTCTGCCTATCATGGCGGCATGATCCGCACTCGGTTCGCCATCGCGATCGTCGTCGCGGCAACAGTTCTCGGCATCGCCGGCTGCTCCGACGCGTCGTCCGCGGAGGACCTGCGTTTCGACGGACTCACCACCGGTGAGCGCGTCTACGACCGGACAGGATTCTCGCTCGATCGCGACCAGACGGACGCTCTCGAACGACGACTCGAGACGCTGCGGGTGGAGACGGGCGCCGACGTCGTGGTCTGGGTGCGCGAGCTCGACGCCGATTCGGACGAGACCCTCGACCAGGTCGAGGCACTGCAGCAGGCCCGGGTCGCAGCCACCGGCATCGACCAGGACATCGCCGGCGCGATCCTGATCAACCGCGAACCCGGCACCACCGACGAGGCCCGGGCCGGCATCTTCCTGGGATCCCGGTTCGACGACGGCAACGTTCCCTCGGACGAGCAGGAGGCGATCGTCGAGGACGCGTTGATACCGCCACTGAAGGACGGCGACGTGGCGGGCAGCCTGAACGCCGGACTGGACCGACTGCAGTCGTCCATCGTGAACGGCCCGCCGGTCACCGCGCTGAATCGGTTCGCCGCCGGGCCGGGGTCGTCGTGGTTGCCGTGGACCGGACTGGCCGCGGTACTCGCCGGGACGGTCGTGGCCTTCTCGCTCTACCGGCGTCGTCCGCGCGCGACCGTGTCCGCGGACACGCCGACGACGTACCGGCCGGACCACCGCACCGACCCGGCCGTGGCCACGGCCCTCGTGCACCGCAGCAGTCAGGCGAGCGCCACGTCGGCCACCGTCGTGGCGCTCGCCGCCGACGACGCCGTCGCCTTCGAACCCGACGAGAAGAAGCACGGGAAGCCGACCGTTCGTGTGCGCCTGCTGGACGAGAGCAAGGTTCGGGGGGACGTGCCCCGCGCCGTATGGGACCAGCTGTCCGAACATGCCGTGGACGGCGTCGTCGACAACGCGGCTCTGAAGAAGATCGGGGCGAACACGCGCCCGGTCGGTGCGGTGGTGAATGCCGAGTTCGACGCGCGGGGATGGCGAGCCCACGGAATCGGGCGGTTGCGCTGGGCGTTCGCGGGACTGGCCCTGCTCAGCGGAGCGATCATGGTCGGCGCCGGGGTGGTCGCGGCCGCCGGGGCGCCGATCATGCTGGTCGCGGCCGTCCCCGGTGGTCTCCTGATGGTGACCGGTCTGGTGATGGCCGCGTCCTACCCGGGCCTGACCGTCGCCGGTCTCGACGCCGCCCGACCGTGGGAGGCGTACCGCGACGGTCTGAAGGCGGCCGCGAAGAAGGACGACACGACCGTCGACCTCGACGCGGCGCTGCCGGACATCGTCGCGCTGGGTCTCGGCGCGGCATACAAGAAACGGCTCGAATCCGGCCCGGAGCTGAGGGCGTTCACCGCACCGGCCGGGCTACCTCTGGCCGTCGACCCGTCGGTGGTGAACTGGGCCGCGTTCTCCGCGACGTTCGGGGCGAGCGCCTCGTCCGCGACGGTGTCCGGCGGAGGCGCCGGCGGCGGGGGCGGTGCGGCGGGCAGCACCTGAGGCGACCTGGGCCCTTCCCGCGCTGCGACCTCGCGGACGCGCTGACCGTAGGCAGCGCGCGAGTGGAACGGCAGCGCGGGAAGGGGTGAAGGGTCAGTCGCCGATCAGGACGACGCCGCCCGGAGCTTCTCGAGCAGCGGCTCGGCGGCCTCGGCCAGGAACCGCTCCTGCGTCTCGTCGCCCACCTGCACCAGCGCGATGTCGGTGTAGCCCGCCTCCCAGTACGGCTTGACCTTCTCGACGATCGCGTCGAGGTCCGGGCCGCACGCGATGGTGTCGGCGACGTCCTCCGGCCGCACGAACTGCGTGGCCCCGGCGAAACCCGCCGTGGTGGGCAGGTCGGCGTTGACGGCCCAGCCGCCCGCGAACCACCGGAACTGCTCGTGTGCCAACGTGATCGCGGCCTGCTCGTCCGGTCCCCAGCAGATCGGAATCTGGCCGATCTTCTTGGAGTTCTGCGCCAGTCCGGTGCCGATGTGCCGCGCCTTGTCCCATCCCTCGATGAGTTCGGGCTTGGGCTCGGTGGAGATCATGTGGTCGGCGAGCGGGGCGAAGCGCTCGATCGACTTCTCGCCACTGACGGCGACGCCGATCTCGAGGGGAGTGTCGGGGGTGTCCCACAACCGCGCCGAATCGACGCGGTAGTGCTCGCCCTCCCAGGTGACCAGCTCACCCGACTGCAACTGCCGGATGATCGTGACGGCTTCCTCGAACATGTCCTGCCGCTTGTCCACCGACGGCCAACCCTGGCCCACGACGTGCTCGTTCAGGTTCTCGCCGCTGCCGAGGCCCAGCGTGAACCGGCCGTCGGCGAGAATCTGCAGCGTGGCGGCCTTCTGCGCGACGACGGCGGGGTGGTAGCGAATGATCGGGCAGGTCACGTACGTGTAGAGCTCGACCCGCGAGGTCACCTGCGCGACGGCGCCCAGCATCGTCCAGGCGTACGACGCGTGACCTTGCGCCGACAGCCACGGCGAGTAGTGGTCGCTCGAGACCTCGAAGTCGAAGCCGACGTTCTCGGCTTTCTGCGCGTAGTCGACGAGCCGCTTGGGCCCGCTCTGCTCGGTCATGAGGGTGTATCCGAAGCGTGTCATGGGTGTCTTTCCGTGTCGTGCGTCGGTTCGGGGTCTAGATGGTGGCGACGGATCCCGAGTCGACGCGGTAGTTGCTGCCGTTGACGAAGGCGGCGCGCTCGGAGCACAGGAACGTCACCACGGCCGCCACTTCCTCCGGGGTACCCCGTCGACCGAGTTCCATGAACGGACGTTCTTCCTTCAGGAAGCTCTCGATCGCCTCGTCGCGGTCGGTGCCGCGCTCGTCCGCGCGCTTGTCCATCATCGCGTCGGTCATCGGCGTGTGGATGAACGCCGGCGACACGGCATTCACCAGGACGCCCTCCGAGGCGTAGGTCTTGGAGAGACCCTTGGTGAGCGACAGGATGCCGGCTTTGGCTGCGCAGTAGGGCAATTCGTCGACGTAGGGCTGTTCGGCGTCCTCGGAGGCGAGCAACACGATGCGCCCCCATCCGCCCTGGCGCAGCTCCGGGAGGAACGCGCGAATCAGGCGCACCGGTCCCAGGAGGTCGATCTCGACGGTGGACGCCCACCCGTCGTCGTCGATCTCGTGGAACAGGCCCTGCGCGCCCGTGACGCCCGCACTCTGCACCAGGATGTCGACGGAGCCGAGCGCCTCGACGGCGCGGCGGTGCAGTTCGGCCACCGACGCCGGGTCGGTGACGTCCGCGGCGACCGCGGTGACGGCACCTTGGGGTCCGGTCAGCTTCGCGGCCGACTCGGCCAGCGCGTCCTCATCCTTGTCGCTGACGACGACGCGGACACCCTCGTCGAGCAACATCTGTGCGGTGCACCAGCCGATGCCCGAGTCGGCACCCGTGACGACGGCCGTGCGGCCCTTGATTCCGAGATCCATGAGTGCGCTCCAATTTCCTTGTGGGTCAAGCGGTGTGGTCGTGTCCGCGCGCGAGGGTCAGCGCGGAGTTGATGAGGGCCAGATGGCTCAGGCCCTGCGGGAAGTTGCCGAGATGCGTGGTGGTGCCCCGATCCGGGGTGCGGTGCGGGTCGACCATCTCGGCCCACAACCCGACATCGTTGGCGCTGGTGACCAGCCGATCCATGAGATCCGAGGCCTCGTCCTTGCGTCCGATGTGCGCCAGGGCGTTCACCACCCAGAACGAACACGCGACGAAGGTGCCCTCGACGGTCTGCATCCCCGAGTAGCGGTACAGGTGGTCACCCGCACCGAGTTCGGAGCGGAGGGCGTCGATGGTCGACGACATGCGGGCGTCGTCGGTGCAGGGGCTGCCGGCGTGGAGCAGTACGGACGCGTCCAGCTTGTCCGTGCCCGGGTACCAGACGTAGGCCTGCACGGACTCGGACCAGCAATGGTCGTGGATCCACTCGGCGATACGATCGCGCTCGGTGACCCAGCGGTCCGCGATGCCGGGAATCATGCCCTGCTCCGACAGGTGCACCGCCCGATCGAGCGCGTGCCAACACCCCATTTTCGACGAGGTGTAGTGCTGCTCGTCCGGCAACTCCCAGAGCCCGGCGTCCTTGCTGCGCCAGATGTCGCAGGTGGTGTCCGCGATGGCGGCGAGCAGTCGACCCGTGGGCGCGTCGAGGATGTTGCCGGCGTCGACGTACAGCGAGACGATGTCGAACAGGTCGCCGAAGATGCCCTGCTGCAGCTGGGTCGCGGCATCGTTGCCGGCGATGACCGGGCCGATACCGCGCCACCCCGGCACATCCGGATACGAACTGCCGCCGGGGATTTCACCGTCCAGGGTGTAGAAGACCTGGGTGAGCTTGTCGTTGCGGCGGATGATGCGCAGGAGCCACGCCACCGCCGCGTGCACTTCCTCGCGCAGACCGAACCGGATCATCGCCTTGATGGTGTAGGCGGCGTCGCGCACCCACGCGTAGCGGTAGTCCCAGTTCTTCGCACCCGCCCACCGCTCCGGGAGCGAGGTGGTCGCGGCGGCGGCAATGGCCCCGGAGGGGCTGTACAGCAACAGTTTCAGAGCCAGCGCACTGCGGTGCACCGACTCCTTCCACGGCCCGTCGTACCGGAACTCCTCGGACCAGCTCTGCCAGTTGCGCACGGTGCGGTCGATGCCGGCGTCGACCTCTTCCGGGGTGGGCAGGTACAGCGGCTCGACCTCGGTTCCGACGACGGCGACCGTCGACCGCGAACCGGCTGTCGTGGTGAACCGCCCACGGATGGACCGGGTGTCCTTGTCGACGTCGTCCGCGTTCAGGGTGCGGACACCGAGCGTGATGCCGTCGACCCGGAGAACCGTGCCGTGCACGGTGTCGTACGCCCACGGCGAGGCGTTGCCCAAGCAGGTGCCGGGGACGACGGCCCACTCCATGTCGACGGTGCCCGACACTCCCTCCACCCGACGCGCGAGCTCGGTCCACGGAAGACGGCCCGCCACACCGGTGTTCAGGGAATCGGTCATCCGCGCCACGCCCGTCTCGGTGGCGAACGTGGTGATGAGGACGTTGGTGCCGTCGTAGTAGGAGCGCTCGGTGGTGTACTCACCTACCGGATGCAGTGCGATGTAACCGCCCTCGTCCGCGTCGAGCAAGGCCGCGAACACCGGCCGGGTGTCGAGGTTGGGGACGGGGAGCCAGTCGATCCGCCCGTCCGCCGCGATGAGAGCCACCGTCCGGCCGTCGCCGATCGCCGCGTAGTTCTCGATGCCGGTGTACCCGTCGTGCCTCATCGTCGGTCGAGCAGTCGTGCGATCGGAGAATCATCCAGTGACGCAAGGAGATCCGCGGGGTCGTCGTACACCGCGACGGCCCCGGCGTCCCGTAGTTCCGCGGACGAGATGCCGCCGCTCCGCACCCCGATGCAGGCGACCTTCGCCGACCGCGATGCCTCGACGTCCCAGACGCTGTCACCGACGAACACCGCTCGATCCGCCGGAACTCCGGCGCGCTCGAGCGCGATGTCGACGATGCGCGGCTCGGGCTTGGCCGTCTCCACGTCCTCCGACGACGTGGACTCCGACACGATGTCGTCGATCCCCAGAACGTCACGGACGATGGACAATTCGTTCTCCGGAGCCGACGTCGCGAGCACGACCTGCAGCCCGCGGTGTTCGATCTCGGCCAGCAGTTCGCGGGTTCCCGGCAGCGGTTCCAGAAGCGGCGCGAGCTCCTCGTAGTACTGAGTGTGGAGTTCCTTCGCGTGCTGCGCGCGGTCCTCGTCGGCGTCGCCCGTGAGCGACTCCAGCAGCTTGCTCCCGTCCATGCCGATCGACCGATGTGTCCGCCACGCCGGCACCGGAATCCCCGCCTCGCGGAAGGCGCGGGTCCAGGCATGGACATGGGCGTAGTTCGAGTCGACGAGGGTGCCGTCGATGTCGAAGAGCGCGGCAGGGGACGAGGTCACCCCGGTCGGCTACCCGGCGGTCCATTCCTACAAACGGTCGGGCGCTGCGGCGCGGGCGCCTACCTGCGCACGTTGTGGTCACCCTCACCGGTTGCAACCAGTGCACGTGGCGGGAACCCGCGCAGGTGGCGGGGTGCGCCCACCTGCGCAGGTTGCAGCCAACCTCACCGGCTGCAACCCGAGCAGGTGGCGGGAACCCGCGCAGGTACAGCCTCCATCCCCGCCCTGCTGACCCCTCAGCCCCGCGCCGCCGACACCACCCGGATCGGTACGCCGTCTGTTGTGCGGGGTGACCACACTCCCTGGACCGTCGCGGCAGCGACTGCGGGCGGGGTCACCGCGTCGGCCGGAACGGTGGTGCCGTCGTCACAGCTCAGCCCTCCCCCATCGGCCGCGGTGCAGACCACTCCGTCTGTGGTGGTCAGCCGAGTCACCGCGTCCTCCGCCGGACCCGTGAAGGTCGTCGCGGGCGCAGTCGTCGTGGTGGGTGCCGTCGTGGTGGGTGCTGTCGTCGTCGTGGTCGGCGCAGCACTCGCCGTCGTTGTCGCAGCGCCCGTCGTGGTCGATGCGGCACTCGTCGTAGTTGCCGTGGTCGGCCCGGCGCTGGTTGTCGCCGACCCTCCGACCGTGGTGGTGGGCGATGGGCTCGCGGTCGTGGTCGCCGCAGCCGCGGTCGTCGAGCTCGAACCGGGTGTTGTCGTCGACGTGGCCACACCGATACTCGTGGAGGTGGGTGGCGCTGCCGTTGTCGATTGTTCGACGTTTGCCGATCGTGCTGCATTGCCTGACGTCGTCGCGGCATTCGAGGCAGAGGCCGACGCCTCTCCGCCACACTTCGCCTCGACAAGAACGACGGAGAAGTTGAGTGGCACCAGACCCAGGAAGCTTGCGGAACCACTGACCGTCAGCACCGAAGACGCCTGACCCGACGTCGACACCAGACTGCTGACGGTCGCGTTCACCTGTCGACCCGGGGTGCTCTGACGTGTGGCCCCGGGCGGGGGTATTTGGAGAAGCTCGCCACCGACGGAGATGAATCCATAGCCGGCGCCGTCGCTACCACTCCGAGGGGCCTGTGCAGTAAACGCCCGTTGTGCCGTGGACAAGTCGCAATTCGCGGACGCCGTGAGACTGCGGCTCGACGGCACCGTCACGATGTCGGTGTTGACGAGTGTCAGGAGCAGGGTCGTTCTCAGCCGATACGACGTCAGTGACGCGGTCGCCGACACCGGGCTGTTCGTGACGCACGGAGTAGCCCTTGGCGCAGGTCCGAAAGTGTAGGACGCGCACACCGGGCCGTCGATCCCGGCGCCGGACGTACCGCTCGAGATGAGCCGCAGGGCTGTTCCCAGCACAGACCCGGTTTGATAGGAGTTCACCGAACTCGCCTCCGATCTGACTGGCGACGACTGGTTGCTCGTTGCCGTGGGCCCCTTCCACGGCAAGGGGGATCCTCCGGGGATGATGTCGGCTCCTGACGCCGACGTCACCGTCCCCGCCTGCGCGGCGGCACTTCCCTTTGTCGGCCAGTACCCAGCCGTCACTCCGGCTTTGGCGAATTCCGACCCGTACCCGTTGGCCTCGGTGAGGTCGGCGCGCAGAACTCCGGACAGCATGACGCTGACCGCACCGACCAGCGCGACCGCGGCACGCAGTCGACCCCTCACGGCGACCGCCGGGGCTCACGAGGCCAGAACACCGTTACGACCAGTGCGGTCATGCCGACGGTGATCAGACCCAGCACAACAGGA
Organism: Rhodococcoides corynebacterioides NBRC 14404; assembly: GCF_001894765.1. Classification (GTDB taxonomy): domain Bacteria; phylum Actinomycetota; class Actinomycetes; order Mycobacteriales; family Mycobacteriaceae; genus Rhodococcoides; species Rhodococcoides corynebacterioides. The sequence continues at coordinate 186,826 of NZ_BCWV01000007.1, read as the reverse complement.
TTCGACAACCACACGACAGCGCGGGCCAACCCAGGGACGGACCACAGCACCTTCCGAACCTCGGTCACGGTGTAGCCGGCCGGGTCCTCGTAATTGTTGGCGTCGCCTTTCAGCTCGAGCAGGGTGGTACCGGACGGGCCCGGGGACGTGCGCACAACACGGTGCGTGACGGGCAGATCGCCAGGACGATCGACGGTGACGACGTCACCGGGCACGACCGACGACGCCGGCACCTCACGCACCACGGCGAGCGATCCCGTGGGGATGGTGGGCGCCATCGATCCGGTCTTGAACATGATCAGCGAAACCCCGAAGACGAACGACGCGAGCACCGCGACGATGCAGACGACGCCGCCTGCGGCGAGGACCGTGAGCACGGCGTCGCCCAGCCGCCCGGCCACGCTGCGGCGGGTCGACGGGGCAGCATGGCGCGGCGTGACGGCCGGATCGGTGGTGCTCATGGCTTCTTCCCCTCGAAGTTCCATACGGGCGGTCCGCTACCGGGTACCGACGAGTCGGTCCAGACCTGGATGCTGTCCGGGAGGCGCAGTCGGAAGCAGAGGGACACCGTCGGTCCGGGCGCGGTCGCGGTCGCGGCCTGCAGGGGGAAGTCCGTCGGTGCCGTCGATAGCGGCACGTCCGTCGCCACTCCACCCACCAGAAAATTTCCCGGGTCGGTGAATGCGGACGACGTGCACGTGCTCGACCGCACGACGGCGTACAGCAGTCGATTCGGGAGTCCCGTTGCGGTGTTCGTCGCCTTCGTCGCGACTGTGATCGCGGATGATCCGGTTTTCGTCCGGAGCGAGACTGCGGTGTACACGGTGGTGCCTGGCAGCATGGCCGTGGCAGGCGTCGCGGTCATCGTGACGGCGTCGGACGCCGACGTTCCGGATCTCCAGGTCGACCCGTCGCCCGAGATCTCGAACCCGTTGTTCGCCGCCGTGAAGGTCGTCCCGCCGAACACCGGATCTCGCAACGTCGCCACGACGTTCGTGGTGGTGAGTCCGACCGCGGCCACGCCGAGCAGCACGCCCGACGCGGCCACGACCGATGCCCGACGACGACGCCGTGACGGCGACGTCGGGGCAGCGTGGTGCGCCATCGACCGGCTCAGGGCACGACGGCGGTCGCGTCGAACTTCCAGGTGACAACACCCGTGGTCGTACCCGCGACCGTACTGGCCGGGGCCGTCGGGGACATGGTGACCGCGAAGCACAGCGGGACCTCGGTACCCGCTTTCGGCAGGGTGAGGGCACTGTCGGCGCTCGACACCCCCAGCGCGCTGCCTGCGGTCACGATGGGCGCCGTTCCGCCGGCGAGGGACTTCGCGAGGCAGTTCGCCCGTGTGACACCGGGGACGACGGTGTAGGTCAGGTAGGGGAACAACGCACCGGTACTCGGAGTCGCCCCGTTCAACTTGACCGCGGCGTCGTATGCACCCCCGGCCGTGCTGCCCTTGCCCACCCGCAGCGACACCGGTGCATAGACGGTGTCACCGGGACCCATGGCGTTGAATCCGGTCGAGAAGGAGAACGACCCCGCCGCGTTCCCCGGTGTCTGGTCGTACTCGCCCCACGTCGTTCCGTCGAAGTTGCCCTGCACGTTCCAGTTCGCCGCGCTGAACTCCGCCTGCCCGAACACGTTGTCCGTCCACGCCGCCAGGGTGACGGCCGCGCCGACGCCGAGGACGAGACCGCCAGCCAGCAACGCACGGACCTTGCGGCGGCGGACGGAGCGGTCGTCGCGCTCCGAATCCTGTGGGAGATCGGTAGTCATGACGGGCCCCTGTTCCATTCACTGCGCCATTCCAGCAATGGCCGCGGAGGAACTATAGAGCCAAACGCGACCCGTCACATTCCAAACGTTCTCTTTATTCCGGGTAACCATCCGGCGGAACCCGGGTTAGCACCGACCGGAAGCGATGATAGGGACCGAGAAACTTGAACCAACCGATCGTTCGTCACCCGAACTCGGTACCAGTGGCCGCAGCAGGGCCGCAAAGCGCGATTAAGACGGGATTTCAGACACGCGCGACCCAAACGTGATTTACATCACATAAAGGTGCACCCCACCCCGGCGGACCGGAGTGGGGTGCGACAGCCTGCGATCAGACCCGGGCAGCCTCGTCCGCTGGGTCGTCGACGGCACCGGCTCCGGTGGTGGGTGCGGACTCGCCCTGCCCGGCGCGCACACCCTCCTCGACCTTCTTGCCGATCTCGGGGTCGACGTTCCGCCAGTACTCGAACACGCGCAGCAGCACCGGCTCGGTCACGCCGTTGAGGGCGTGGCCGACGATGTTGTCGACCAGTCGCTCACGGGCGTCGTCGTCCATGACCTCCCGCACCAACTGCCCGGCCTGGACGAAGTCGCCGTCCTCGGGATGCTGGACGTAGCCGGTGCGGACGAACCGCGGCTCGAAATCCCACGCGCCGTCGTCGCCGTAGCGGTTGCTGTCCGCGGCGGGCCCGCCGTACGAGTTGGGCGCGTACACCGGCGTGTCCGCCGAGTTGTAGTGGATGTTCATCGCGCCCTCCTTCGAGTAGGAGTTGATCTCCGCCTTGGCGCGGTTCACCGGCAACTGCGCGTAGTTGGTGCCGATCCGGTAGCGGTGAGCGTCGGCGTAGCTGAAGATGCGGCCGAGCAGCATCTTGTCGGGGCTCGCGCCGATGCCGGGCACCAGGTTGGACGGCTCGAACGAGCTCTGCTCGATCTGGGCGTGGAAGTTCTCGGGATTGCGGTTCAGCGTCATCCGGCCGACCTCGATCAGCGGGTAGTCCTTCTGCGACCACACCTTGGTCAGGTCGAACGGGTTGAACCGATAATTCTCCGCCTCGTCGTACGGCATGATCTGCACCTTCACGGTCCAGCTCGGGAAATCGCCGTTGCGGATGGAGCCGAACAGATCCTGGCGGTGGTGATCGGGCGAGGTGCCGGCGAGCTCGTCGGCCTTGTCCTGCGTCAGGTACTCGATGCCCTGGTCGGTCTTGAAGTGGAACTTCACCCACGACTTGGTGCCGTCGGCCGCGATGAACTGGTAGGTGTGCGAACCGAAACCGTCCATGTGCCGGAACGACTTCGGGATGCCGCGATCGCCCATCAGCCACGTCACCTGGTGCGCCGACTCGGGCGAGAGCGTCCAGAAGTCCCACTGCATGTTGTTGTCACGCAGACCGGAGTCCGGCATGCGCTTCTGACTGCGGATGAAGTCCTGGAACTTGAGCGGATCGCGGACGAAGAAGACCGGCGTGTTGTTGCCGACCATGTCCCAGTTGCCCTCGGTCGTGTAGAACTTCAGCGCGAAACCGCGCGGATCACGCCAGGTGTCGGGGCTGCCCTGCTCACCGGCGACGGTGGAGAAGCGCGCTAACACCTCGGTGGTGGCGCCGGGCTGGAACACGGCCGCGCGCGTGTACTGCGAGATGTCGCCGGTGACCTCGAACGTGCCGAACGCACCCGAGCCCTTGGCGTGCACCACGCGCTCCGGCACCCGCTCGCGGTTGAACTGCGCCATCTTCTCGATGAGGTAGTGATCGTGCAGCAGGATCGGCCCCTGCGCACCGGCGGTCAGCGAGTGCTCGTCACTCGGTACGGGCACTCCCGCGTTGTTGGTGGTGGGCTTGGGCGTCGTCATGGATCCACTGCCTCCTGCTGATCGGGGGACGCGGGGGCCGCCGCGTCAACGGAACGGCTACCCGCTCCCCCGCTCACGCAACCGTGGTCAGCGATCCTGGCCGACCACCGTCAACGGCAGCCGGAGAGCGCCCGGTGCGTGCACCGGCACCACCGGTGCGGCCGGGCTCTGCGGTGGCAGCGCCACGTACTCGCCCTGCATCGGCGGACGACGATCCTCCTCGCCCTTGTTGGGCCAGAGCGCCAGGGCCCGCTCGGCCTGGGCGGTGATGGTGAGCGACGGGTTGACCCCGAGGTTGGCGCTGACGGCGGAACCGTCCACCACGTGCAGCCCCTCGTACCCGTACACCCGGTGGTAGGGGTCGATGACGCCACGCTCGGGCGTGGCACCGATGACGCACCCGCCGAGGAAGTGCGCCGTCATCGGAATGTCGAAGACGTCCGCGAAGGACCCACCGGGATCGCCGCCGATCTTGTCCGCCGCCTTGCGAATGGCGACGTGACCCTCCGGAATCCATTTGGGCGGCGGCGTGCCACCACCCGGACGCGAGGTGAGTCGTCGGCCGAAACGACCCTTCTTCGACCCCAGTTCGAGCGAGTTGTCGTCGGTTTGCATGACCAACGCGATGACCGTGCGCTCCGACCAGTTGCGCACCGACAGGCTGCGCAGCGTGGCGGCCGGATGCCGCACGGCGACGCCCAGCGTCTTCAGCGGCCGGGGCAGTCGCCCACCGCCGTCGCTGAGCACGGTCTGCAGCAGCCCGATGGCGTTGCTGCCCTTGCCGTATCGGACCGGCTCGATGTGCGTGTGGTCGTTCGGGTGGAACGACGACGTGATGGCCACACCCTCGGTGAAGTCGATCTGGCGATCGCGGGCGGTGGCCGCGAGGACCGCCTCGGAGTTGGTGCGCACCACCGAGCCGAGCTTGTCCGAGAGGCGGGGCAGCTCACCACTCTCCTTCATGGCGAGCATGAGCTTCTGAGTGCCGTACGTGCCGGCCGCGAACACCACCTGAGAAGCGGTCATCACGGTCTCGCGGCGGCGCAGCTTCGCGCCGGTGCGGCGCACCCGCACCTCGTAGCCACCGCCCGCCCGCGGGCGCACCGAGGTCACCGTGGTGAGCGGATGCACGGTCGCGCCGGCGCGTTCGGCCAGATGCAAGTAGTTCTTGACCAGCGTGTTCTTCGCGCCCACCCGGCAGCCGGTCATGCAGGACCCGCATTCGGTGCAGCCGGTTCGGGTGGGTCCGACGCCTCCGAAGTAGGGATCGGGAACGTCCTTGCCCTTCTGTCCCGGCGCACCGAAGAACACGCCGACGGGCGTCGTGCCGAAGGTGTCGCCGACGCCCATCTCCTCGGCGATGTCGCGCATGATCTTGTCGGCGGGGGTGATGGTGGGATTGTCCTCGACGCCGAGCATGCGCTTGGCCTGGTCGTAGTACGGCGCCATCTCCTTCTCCCAGTCGGTGATGTCACCCCACTGCGGATCCCGGAAGAAGGGAGTCGGCGGCTGGTACAGGGTGTTCGCGTAGTTCAGCGACCCCCCACCGACACCGGCCCCGGCCATGACGAGGACGTTCGGCAGCAGGTGGATACGCTGAAGCCCGTAGCACCCGATCAGCGGCGCCCACAGGTACTTTCGCAACCGCCAGCTGGTCTTGGGCAGTTCGTGATCCTCGAACCGTCGACCCGATTCGAGCACGCCCACCCGGTAGCCCTTCTCGGTGGCGCGCAACGCCGCGACGCTGCCGCCGAAGCCGGACCCGATCACGATGACGTCGTACGTGTCCTTCATGCCTCCACCTTCTCGGTCGCGCGGTCGTCCCGCGTCGCAGCCACCGGACGCAGCGTGCGGTAGTTCTCGCGGTCGAAGTTCTTGGTAGCCCGGCGGAAGAGCCAGGTGAACGTCGGCCACATCGCCGAATTACGGCCGCTGGCATCGAGATACCAACTCGAGCACCCGCCCGTGTTCCACACCGTGCCGGCGAGATCGCGGTCGAGGCCGGCGTTCCAGGCGTCCATCGCGTCCGGGCGCACGTCCACCGCCTCGACGCCGGCGTCGGACATCTCCCGCAACGCGGATTCGAGGTAGGCCGACTGCGATTCGAGCATGTAGACGATCGAGCTGTGCCCGAGGTTCGTGTTGGGCCCGTACATCATGAACAGATTGGGGAAGCCGGCGACGGTGGTGCCGCGGTACGCCCGCGGGCTGCCCGCCCACCGCTCGGCGAGCGTGACACCCTCCCCGTCCCGGATCAGGTGCGCCACAGGGGGTTCCGTCGGGGTGAACCCGGTTCCGAAGACGATGACGTCGACCTCACGCTCGCGACCGTCGCGGTCGACGACGCCCGTGGGCGTCACCGCGGTCAATCCGGAGTCGACCAGCTCGACGTCGGGACGCTGGAGGGTGTCGTACCAGTCGTTGGACAGCAGCATGCGTTTGCAGCCGATGGTGTACGACGGCACGATGCGCTCACGCAGCGTCCGATCCCGCACCTTGCGCCGGAGGAAGGCCGTGGCCACCAGATGCGCTGCGCCGAGCAGCTTCGGGCGACGGGCCATCATCTCCACGTACATCTCGCGGTAGGCGTAGATCGCGCCGCGCTGCGCCTTGAGCGTCCACGGCGCGCGACGGTACAGTGCGCGCTCCAGCGGGCCCCTGGTGCGGTCCGCGCGCGGGACCACCCATGCCGGAGTCCGCTGGAACACGACCGTGCGATCGGCGATCGGCGCGATCTCCGGCACGAACTGGATCGCCGACGCGCCCGTCCCGACGACGGCGACCCGCTTGCCGGAGAGTTCCACGTCGTGATCCCACGTCGCGGAATGGAATGCCTGTCCCTGGAACGAGTCCAGACCGGGCACGGCGGGCAGCTTGGGGGTCGAGAGGGTTCCCGTCGCGGCGACGAGGATCCGCGCCGTGCACTCCCCCTTCTCGGTGGTCACCTGCCAGCGGCACCGATCCTCGTCCCACCGCGCGTCGAGCAGCGCGCACCCGGTGATCAGCCGCTCACGAATGCCGTGGCGGTCCGCCACCCCACGCAGGTACTCGTGGATCTCCGGCCCGCGCGCGAAGGTGTGCTTCCAGTCGGCGTAGGGGGCGAAGGAGAACGAGTAGAGCGACGTCGGGACGTCGCAGGCGACGCCGGGGTAGGTGTTGTCGCGCCACGTGCCCCCGACGTCGTGGGCCCGCTCGATCACGGTGATGTCCGCGGTCGGGTTCTGCCGCAGGACCCGGGCGACGACGCCCATCCCGGCGAATCCGGAGCCCACGACGAGAATGTCGGTGTGGGCGGGCAACTCTCGTGTCGCCGACTCGAGTGACGTGGTCATGCCTCGGTCACCGCCTTCTCCCACACCGGCAGCAGTCGAGCCCGCATGTCCTTCTCCTCTCGGGGTGTGCGCAGGATGGCGGAGACCGCCATTCCCCTGGCCAGTTCGATACTCAGTTCGAAGGCGGCGGGACTCATCCGGTCGCCGTAGATCTCACGTCCACCGAGTTCGAGTGCCTCGGTGACCTTGCGTTCGAGCGGCAGCACGGCCGCGTGCAGCGACGGGTCGGTCCGGGCGGCCACCCACAACTCCAGTGCTGCGTGGAACAGCGGGCCCGAGAACGCGTCGAGCAGCAGCTCGAGTCCGGCCGCCTCCCGGTCGACGGTCAGGAACTCCGCGAGCCGACGCTCGACGAGGTGCTCGACGGCCGCGACCACCAGCGCCTCACGGGTGGGGAAGTGATGCAGCTGAGCGCCGCGCGAGACACCGGCGCGGCGCGCGATCTCCTGGGTCGACGCCCGGGCGTATCCGAGGTCGACCAGCACGTCGATCGCGGCGTCGAGCAGCCGGGCTCGGGTCGTCGCCGTGCGCTCGGCCTGGGTGCGCCGGGGTGGGGCGGTAGTGGTGTCGCTCACACCGGTGACGATAGCGGGAAACTTACAAACAGTCCAGACTGACTTTAAGTTGCCCGACGCGCCGCACCGGCCAGGATGCTCAGCATCGCGTCGACCGCCACGGGCCACGCGAACTCCTCCGCGCGAGCGCGGGCGGTGTGCCGGCCGCCACCAGGCAGGCTCAGCGCGTTCGCGATGCCGTCGGCGAAGTCGCGGCCGGTGTTGGCCACGGCCGCACCGCACGCCGGGGTGACGATCTCGGCGGACGCCGAGGTCGCCGAGACCACGGCGGGCGTCCCCGAGGCGAGGGCCTCGAGCGCGGCGAGCCCGAACGTCTCGTGCGGGCCGGGCGCCAGGGCGACGTCCGCCCCTGCGAGCAGCCGCGCCACGCGCATCCGATCGCCGACGAAGCCGGTGAACTGCACCGGCAGTCCGGCCGCCCGGCGCTCCAACGCAGCCCGACGGGGCCCGTCACCGACCACGGTCAGCTCGGCGTCCACGCCCTCCCGTCGCAGGTGGGCCAGGGCATCGATGCTGCGTTCGGCGTGCTTCTCCACCGACAGCCGGCCGCAGTGCACCAGACGGACGAGACGCCCCTCGTTCCGACGACGCCGTCGCGGATGGAACAGCTCGAGGTCCACCCCGAGCGCCACTCGCCGGGCGTCGACGTCGATGCGGTCGAACTCCTGTTCCGCGAACTCCGTCGTACACACCACCGCGTCGTGACCGGCCGCGCTGCGACGATTCGCCGCGTCCGCCAGACGCCGTGCCGCGGCGCCGGGCAGCACCTGACCGAGCAGCCGATCGAGCCGTTCGTGGCTGATCATCACGCTCCCCATGCCGCGCTCGCGCGCCCATGCACCGAGCCCGCGCAGAGTCAGCCGGTCGGATACCTCGAGCACGTCCGCACCGATCTCGGCGACGACCTCGGCGGTGGGGCCGGGCCGAGCGACGCGGTAGCCCCCGGTGAACGGGAGGCCCGACGACGGGACCTCGATCCGGCGGACGCCGGTGGCCGTCGTCGACTCGGCGTACGACGTGCCCGGCACGATCAGGGTCACCCGGTGGCCGCGGGCGACGTACCCGGCGCCGAGCTGATCGACGGCAGTGCGGAGTCCGCCCGATCGCGGGCCGTAGAAGTTGGCCACCTGCACGATGCGCATGGCGGGAGTATCGACAGGCCCGGTCACGGAACCGATGTACGACGACGGGCCGCGCGGCGAACTCCGGACGAACTCGTCGCGTCGACCCGACCTGCCCCGCCCGAGGAGGCCGACCCGAGCGAGCCACGCGGGAACCCGCGACCGGCGCTGCACGTTGTCCCGGTGACCGATCGCCCGACCGGAAGGACTCGCCATGACCACGCCCGCACGTCGCCTCACCCGATCCCGTCGCAGCAAGGTCGTCGCCGGCGTCTGCGGCGGACTGGCCGAGCGGTTCGGGCTGAGCCCCAATCTGGTTCGCCTGCTCTTCGTGCTGTCGTGCATTCTGCCCGGTCCGCAGTTCGTGGTGTATCTCGTGCTCTGGATCGCGATCCCCAAAGCGGCGTACTGACCGACTCGCGAGGCGGACCTGCCGATCGTCCCGATCGGACCCCGGATTCACGGGAGAATGGACACTTGCGCCCGTTCCCGAGGGCGTCCTAGTGTCGATGCGACGCCCGCGCCGGGACCGCCGTTCAGCGGTGGACCGGTCGGGCAGCCAATGCTCGTGACGATCGAACCCGCGTCGTCACCGCACGTGCCCCGCCGATCACGATTCGCCCGCACCCTTCCGGGCGATCCGAGGACGCCGATGCCTGCTCTACCCCCGAACGACCCGTCGGTCCCCCCACCCGACCACGCCCGGGCGCGGTACGCCTGGAGGTCGCTGGACCGACGCGACGCCGCCCGCTTGTGGGACGACCTGGTGGACTGGGTCTGGTGGCTGCGCGACCGGTACGAGCTCACGGAGACCGTGCCGGCGTGCTGGTACCGGCACGGCGCGGTGGTCGAGGAGTTCACCGCACTGTTCGCCTGGTGGCGAGCGGCTCAGGCCGCGGTCGAGGTCGGTCGGCACGACGACGTCGCCATGCGACGCCTGGCCGAGTGGCACACTGACGGACTGTGGGCCCTGGTCGACCGGCTTCACCGCATCACCGACTTCGATCGCTGTCTCGCCGATGGCTGCACGCACACCTCCGGGTTCCTGCACGCGCCCGACGGCGCCGCCGAGTCGATGGAGCCGATCGAGATCGAGCCCGTGGCGATCGACGCGGACTACGCGGGCGATTACACGGGTGACGACGTCGCCGAGGCGGACGTCGTCGCGGTGTTCGGCGAGAACCTCATGCTCTCGGCCGTCGTCAGCGGCGAGGCCACCGCACTCGACACCGACTCCCGACACGGCCGCTACCGCATGGGCGGCCGGTTGTGGTCCTGGAGCCCGATTCTCGGCGGGTACATCCCGTCGGAGGATTCGATCTCCCGGAACTGACCCGCGATTCAGGTCGCGAGCAGTTCCGCGATCTGAATCGTGTTGAGCGCCGCGCCCTTTCGCAGATTGTCACCGGAGACGAAGAGCGCGAGGCCGCGCCCGTCCGGTACGCCCGGATCCTGCCGGATGCGACCGACGAGCGACTCGTCGATCCCGGCCGCCGCCAGCGGAGTGGGGACGTCGGTCACGCGCACGCCCGGTGCCGAGGACAGCAGTTCCGTGGCCCGCTCGACCGACAGCGGCGCGGCGAACTCGGCGTTGATCGACAGCGAGTGCCCCGTGAAGACGGGCACCCGAACGCAGGTACCGCTGACGAGCAGGTCCGGCAGACCCAGGATCTTCCGGGACTCGTTGCGCAGCTTCTGATCCTCGTCGGTCTCGCCGCTCCCGTCGTCGACCAGCTTGCCGGCGAGCGGCAGCACGTTGAACGCGATCGGGGCGGTGTAGACCTGCGGATCGGGGTACGCGAGCGCGCTGCCGTCGTGCACCAGTTTCTCCGCGTCGGCGACGACCGCGCGGGCCTGCGTGGCCAGCTCCTCGACGCCGGCGAGACCGCTGCCGGACACGGCCTGGTAGCTCGAGACGATCAGTCGCTGCAGACCGGCTTCGTCGTGCAGCACCTTGAGCACCGGCATCGCGGCCATGGTGGTGCAGTTGGGGTTGGCGATGATGCCCTTCGGCAGGTTCCGCACGGCCTCCGGATTGACCTCGCTGACCACCAGCGGCACGTCGGGGTCCTTGCGCCACGCCGACGAGTTGTCGATGACGGTGACGCCCGCCGCGGCGAACCGAGGAGCCTGCTCGCGGGACATGGTGGCGCCCGCCGAGAACAGCGCGACGTCCAGACCCGTCGGGTCCGCGGTGGACGCGTCCTCGACCACGATCTCGCCGTCGCCCCAGGGCAGCGTCTTCCCGGCCGACCGTGCTGATGCGAAGAAGCGCACCGACGCCGCCGGGAATCGGCGCTCCGCGAGCAGCGTGCGCATGACCGCGCCCACCTGTCCGGTGGCGCCGACGACGCCGATGTTCAGTCCGCTCATGGTTCTACCGTCCTGTTCCGCCGTGGACCACGGCGATCTCGTCGCCGCCCAGTCCGAATGCCGCATGCAGCACTCGGACCGCGTCGTCGAGCTCGGAGTCCTTGGTGAGCACCGAGATTCGAATCTCCGAGGTGCTGATGAGGTCGATGTTGATGCCCGCCTCGGCCAGTGCCTCACAGAAGGTGGCCGTGACGCCGGGATGGGACTTCATGCCCGCGCCGATCAGCGAGACCTTCCCGATGTGGTCGTCGTAGAGGACCTTCGAGAATCCGATCTCCTCCTGCATCGCCGTCAACTTGGTGACGGCGGTGGGGCCGTCGGTCTTCGGCAACGTGAAGGTGATGTCCGTCTTGCCGGTCTCCACCTTCGAGATGTTCTGCAGGACCATGTCGATGTTGATCTCGGCGTCGGCGACGGCGCGGAAGATCTTGGCCGCGTAGCCGGGCTCGTCGGGCAGACCGACCACGGTCACCTTGGCCTCGCTGCGGTCGTGCGCGACGCCGGTGAGGATGGCTTCTTCCATTGGGATGTCCTCCATGGATCCGGACACGATGGTCCCTGGCTTGGTGGTGTACGACGAGCGGACGTGCACCGGAACGTCGTACCGGCGGGCGTACTCGACGCACCGGAGCATGAGCACCTTGGCCCCGCACGCGGCCATCTCGAGCATCTCCTCGAAGGACACCTTCTCGAGGTGACGCGCGTCGGGCACGATGCGCGGATCGGCGGTGAAGATGCCGTCCACGTCGGTGTAGATCTCGCAGACGTCGGCGTTCAGCGCGGCCGCGAGGGCGACGGCCGTGGTGTCCGATCCGCCGCGGCCGAGGGTGGTGACGTCCTTGCTGTCCTGGCTCACCCCCTGGAAGCCGGCGACGAGCACGATCGACCCCTCGTCGAGGGCGTCGCGCACCCGGCCGGGGGTGACGTCGATGATCTTGGCGTTGCCATGGACTCCGGTGGTGACGACGCCGGCCTGCGACCCGGTGAAGGATCGCGCTTCCGCGCCGAGCGAGTGGATGGCCATCGCGACCAGCGCGTTCGAGATGCGCTCGCCGGAGGTGAGCAGCATGTCCATCTCGCGCGCGGGCGGTGCCGGGCTGACCTGCTGGGCGAGATCGAGCAACTCGTCCGTGGTGTCGCCCATCGCGGAGACGACCACGACGACGTCGTCGCCGCGGCGCTTGGTCTCGACGATCCGCTCCGCCACGCGCCGGATGCGCTCGGCGGTGGCCACCGAGGACCCCCCGTACTTCTGGACGACGAGTGCCACGCTGGTACTACCTCCTGGACTGCTGTCTTCGCTCCGGGTCGGGTCGGCGAGTCAGCCTACCGAGAACGCCTCCACTCGGGGCAATCGCGTGCTCGCTCCCTACCATCGATCCGTGAGCCGACCCGATTCCCCCGCTCTGCCGCCGCGGCAGGGATTGCGACGGATGTTCGTGGAGGTCCCCGCCCGCGGCCGACGGTGGCCCGCCGGTATCAGGGCCGCGCTGGCCTTCGGCATCCCGGCGTTGGTCCTGCTCGCGCTCGGTTTCCCGACCGAGGCACTGCTCACGGCCGCGGGCGGATTCGCCGTCGTCTACGGCGAGGGACGCGCGTTCCGCGCGCGGTGGGCGGTGGTGCTCACCGCCGGTGCGGCCCTGGTGGCGTCGGCGGCCGTGGGCGGACTGGTCGGGCAGTACGCGCCCGCGCACACGGTGGCCGGCGGCGTCGTGCTCGTGGTGGTCCTGACGGTGACCGCAGTGATCGGCGTGGTCGTGGTCGACGCGCTGCGGCTGGGTCCGCCCGGCCCCTTCTTCTTCGTGCTGACGTGCGCCATCGGATCGGTGGTGCCGCTCGCGGGGGTGTCGTGGACCGTCAACGCCGGCTGCGTCGCGATCGGTGCCGCCTGGGCCGTCCTGGTGTCGATGTCGTCGGCGTTCCGAGACCCGATCCGGCGACGTCACGCCGACCCGAGGCGGGCTCCCGAACGCGACGCCGTCGCCGCCGCCGAACGGGCGGTCACGGCGTTCCTCTCCACGCTGGACGACACCGACCGAGACGACACCGCCCGGACCGAGCACGCGGCCGGTGGCCGGGTCGTGTCCGCGCGGCATCGGGCGGCCACGGCCCTCGACACCGCCTGGGCGACGCTGCACGATGCACGACTCCCCGCCCACCGACCGGACGACCCGCTGGTCCAGCGACTCCTGACCGTGCACCACACGTTCGCGGCAGCCGGTGCGGGACTTCCCCTCGACCCCGACCACGCCGCGGACGCGGTGCACGACGGCATTCCCATGGCCCGGCCGTCGGTCGGCTTCCGGCTTCGCCGGGCCCTGCACCCGCACTCGCACGCGACCACCACCGCGGTGCGGGTCGGCGTCGCCTCGCTCGCCGCGGGCGGTCTGGCCGTCGCCGCCGAACTCGGGCGACCCGACTGGGCCGTGGTCGGCGCAGTGCTGGTGCTCCAGCAGGGGCCGGATCGACCACGGGGCCTGGTGCGCGCGGCCCATCGACTGGCGGGAACCGCACTCGGGGTGGTGCTCTTCGCGGCGATCTTCTCGCTGCACCCGTCGGGTTTCGCTCTGGTGCTGACACTCATGGCGCTGCAGTTCCTCGTGGAACTGGTCATCGCCCGGAACTACGGCATCGCCGTCGTCTTCATCACCCCGCTCGCCCTGCTGATCGGCGGTGCCTCGCACCCCGGCGCGCAGGCGTGGCCGCTGGCGGCGGAACGTCTGATCGAGACCACCATCGGCGTCGCGTGCGCCGTGGCGGCGCTGTGGCTGGTGCTGCCCCGAGCGCATCGACGGTGCCTCGACCGGTGCCTCGTCCGGACCGTCACCGCCTGCCGGACCCTCCTGATCCACCTGCGCGGGTCCACCGTCGACGCACCGTCGTCGATGGCCCTGCGTCGGGACGTCCAGTTCGAACTGACCGGGGCCGCGCTGGCCGCGGAACACGCCGTCGGGGACGACCGTGCGTGGGCGTCGACGCAGTGGGATCGCTACCTCCGGGTGGACGCCGTCGGGCACGACCTGCTGGCCGCGTGCCGAACCCGCGGCGCGGGCGCGATCGACCCCGAACCCTGGCTGCGTCGACTTCCTCGGTAGCGGCCCCCCTCTCGTTCGGAGCGCCGCGGCGGAGTAGTGTGACGGCCATGTTCGGCGCCGGGTACGCCCTTCTCCTTCGTCGCCGCGACGGGGTCTGACCACCAGACCGGCTCCCTGTCGCGGGTCTTTTCGGCGCCGGTCGACCCCTCATTTCGCCAACGGAGAGTCACCATGTCACCCGCCGACGCATTCGTATCCGGTTCGCGCACCGTCACCACCCCGACGAAGCCCGCGCCCCCGGACCAGCCCGCCTGGAACACCCAGAAGACCTCGTCGATGCCGACGTTCCGGTATCGCCCGTTCGCCGACGAGGTCGAGACCGTCACCCTCCCGGACCGCACCTGGCCCGACGTGGTCGTCGACCGCGCCCCCCAGTGGTGCGCCGTGGATCTGCGGGACGGCAACCAGGCGCTGATCGACCCCATGAGCCCGGCTCGCAAGCGACGGATGTTCGAACTGCTGGTGCGCATGGGCTACAAGGAGATCGAGGTCGGATTCCCGTCCGCGAGCCAGACCGACTTCGACTTCGTCCGCGAGATCATCGAGGACGGTGCCATTCCCGACGACGTGACCATCCAGGTGCTCACGCAGTGTCGGCCCGAACTCATCGAGCGCACGTTCGTCGCCTGCGAGGGCGCGAACAAGGTGATCGTCCACTTCTACAACTCGACGTCGATTCTGCAGCGCCGGGTGGTCTTCCGCGCGGACACCGACGCGATCGAGAAGATCGCCACCGACGGTGCCCGCAAGGTTCTCGAGGAATCGCTGAAGTACCCCGACACCGACTGGCGGTTCGAGTACTCCCCCGAGTCCTACACCGGCACCGAGCTGTCCTACGCCAAGCAGGTGTGCGACGCCGTCACCGAGATCATCGCTCCCACACCGGAGAAGCCGATGATCCTGAACCTGCCCGCCACCGTCGAGATGACCACGCCGAACGTCTACGCGGACTCCATCGAGTGGATGCACCGCAACCTGGCGCGTCGGGACTCGATCGTGCTGAGCCTGCACCCGCACAACGACCGCGGAACCGGCGTCGCCGCAGCGGAACTGGGCTACGCCGCCGGTGCCGATCGCATCGAGGGCTGCCTGTTCGGCAACGGTGAGCGCACCGGCAACGTCTGCCTGGTCACGTTGGGGCTCAACCTCTTCACTCGGGGCGTCGACCCGCAGATCGACTTCTCGAACATCGACGAGATCCGCCGCACGGTCGAGTACTGCAACCAACTGCCGGTCCACGAGCGTCACCCCTACGGCGGCGACCTGGTCTACACCGCGTTCTCGGGCAGTCACCAGGACGCGGTCAACAAGGGTCTCGACGCCATGAAGGTCGCCGCGGACGATCAGGACCAGGACGTCGACGACATCCTGTGGCAGGTGCCGTACCTGCCGATCGATCCGAAGGACGTCGGGCGCACGTACGAGGCCGTGATCCGGGTGAACTCGCAGTCCGGCAAGGGCGGCGTCGCCTACATCATGAAGTCCGATCACGGTCTGGCCCTGCCGCGCCGCCTGCAGATCGAGTTCTCCTCCGCGGTCCAGCGCGTCACCGACGGCGAGGGCGGCGAAGTCTCGCCCAAGGCCATGTGGGACGTCTTCGCCGAGGAGTACCTGACGCCGATCACCCCGCTCGAGCGCATTCGTCAGCGCGTCGCGGCAGCCGAGGTCGACGGCGGCACCGACTCCATCACCGCCACGGTCAAGATCGACGGCACCGAGCAGGAGATCTCCGGAACCGGCAACGGCCCGTTGGCCGCCTTCGTCGACGCGCTGGGCGCCACGCAGTACGACGTGCGCGTGCTCGACTACTCCGAGCACGCGATGTCCGCCGGGGACGACGCCCAGGCCGCCGCGTACGTGGAGGCGTCGGTCACCCTGCCCGGCGGCCAGGAGCACACGGTGTGGGGTGTCGGCATCGCCACCTCCATCACCACCGCGTCGCTGCGGGCCGTGGTCTCCGCTGTCAACCGGGCCGCCCGACGCGACTGACCACATTTCGCCCCCGCACCGCCCACGGGTATGACAGGCTGCAGACCTGTGGGCGGTCGCGTCGGGCGAACTGCGCCCCGGACCCCATCCGAGACCGGCACGGACGCGGGTGAGCCGAGCGGAGTCGAAGGGGAGGGCGTTGGCCGAGCGTGACCCGGGCCCGATGTCGAATTCCGTCGTCGCCGAACACACCGAGCAGGGCCTTCGCATCGTCACCGTCCGCGGCACCCTCGACCTGAGTTCGTCGATCCACCTCACGCCGGTCGACGCGTCCGTCCGGGCGGTGCTGCTGGACCTGCGCGGCGTCGACTTCCTGTCCTCCGCGGGCATCGCGACGCTGCTCCGCGTACGAAACGACGTGCCCTCGCGCGCCCCCCTCGTGGCCGTCGCCGACCACCAGGAAGTGGTGCGGCCGTTCGAGCTCAGCGGCCTCGACCGGCTGATCCCGGTGGTTCCGGATCTCGAGGCGGGCCGTCGCCGGGTGGGATGACGACGTCCTGCAGCGCGGCCACCTCGTCGTCGAACGCACGCAACACCGCTCGCACGGCCGGGCGCAGGTCCGCGCCGGGCCTGATGGCCACGTCGTAGACCCGCGCCGCGCGCACACCGGCCAGACGGCACCGCGCCACCGCCGGGTGGGCCGAGGCGTACCGGGGCATGAGGGCGATGCCGTGGCCGGACGAGACCAACTCCTCGATCAGACGAAAATCGTTGATACGCATGATCACTCGTGGCTCGACGCCCGTCACGGCGGCCACCGAGAGCAGAACGTCGTCGACCGGGAAGCCGCCACGCACACTGATCCATCGCTCGTTCGCGAGTTCGCGCACCTCCACCGATTCCCGTCCGGCCAACGGATGGTCCGGTGGCACGACGAGGTCGATGGGCTCGCGCAGCACGGTGCGCACCGCGACCCGCTCCGAGGCGATGGTCGGGGCCCGCTCGTCGCGGTGGGTGAGCACGACGTCGTAGTCGGCCAACAACCGCGGCACCGCCGAGGCCGGCACGTCCTCGTCGCGGGCGTCGACGGTGACACCCGACGACGCCATCCGGTGCAGCACGCGGGGCAGGAGGAGGGCCGCGCCCGACGGAAACAGTGCCACCCGCACCGTGCCGCGCGGGGTCTCGGAGAACGACTCCATCTCCGCCACGGCCCGGTCGAGCGCGGACAGCACCTCGTCGACATGGGGCAGCAGTGCCCGGCCCGCGGCGGTGAGGCGGAGACGACGCCCGTCGGGTTCGAGCAGCGGCACACCCGCCTCGCGGGTCAGCACCTTGAGCTGTTGCGAGACCGCGGACGGGGTGGTGGACAGCGCGGCCGCGGCGGCGGCGACCGTGCCGCGATCCGCAACCTCCCGCAACACCCGCAGACGACGGACATCCATGTAGCGAAACTACACGGAAGGGTCGGAACAATTCGATGGTGCTACAGCCTTCCGGGCCCCACCATGAAAGCCATGACCACCCGCGACCGCCTCCTCGGCCTCACCGTCGTCATCCTGTGGGGACTGAACTTCCTGGCCATCCGCGCCGGTCTCGACCAGTACCCCCCGTTCTTCTTCGCCGCGCTGCGGTTCGCCGTCATCGCCGTCCCCGTCGTGCTCTTCGTCCGCCCGCCTCGCGTGCCGATACGCTGGCTTCTGCTGTACGGAACCGGATTCGGACTCCTCCAGTTCGCCTTCCTGTTCGCCGCCATGAACGCGGGCATGCCCACCGGACTCGCCTCTCTCGTTCTGCAGTCCTCCGCGCCCTTCACGGTGGTGCTCGGGGCGCTGCTGCTGCGCGAGCACGTCGGACCACGTCAGTGGCTCGGCATCGGCGTCGCCGTCGGCGGCATGGTCCTCATCGGCTGGGACCGCGCGCAGACGGCCACCCTCATTCCCGTCCTCCTCACCCTCCTCGCCGGCCTGAGTTGGGCCTTCGGCAACCTCGGCAACCGCCTGGCCAAGTCCACCGAACCGATGCGTCTCATGCTGTGGATGACCGTCGTCCCGCCGCTCCCGCTCTTCGCGCTCTCCGCCGCCGTGGAAGGCCCGACGGCCGGCTGGTCCGCCCTCGCGGTGTCCGTCACCACCGGACAGCTCTGGGGCCTGGTCGGACTGGCCTACATCGTCTTCCTCGGCACCATCGTCGGCTCCGGGCTGTGGACCGTGCTCATCGCCCGCAACCCCGCCGGGGTGGTCGCGCCGTTCTCTCTGCTGGTGCCGGTGGTGGGCATCGCCGCCTCCTGGATCGTGCTGGACGAGACACCGTCGGTGCTGTCCCTCGTCGGCGCCGCCGTCGTCATCGGCGGCTGCCTGTGGGGACTCGGGACCACGCGGCGCAGCGCCGAACTCGTGCGGCCCGAGCTGGCCGCAGTCGCACGCTCCGGTCAGCAACACGAACCCGTCGCACGCTCCGGTCAGCGCTGATCCAACGACCGAGAGCGCCTCGCCACGATCGACGTCACCACGGTCAGCATCGCGACGCCGATCATCGCGACGAACGTCCGCCCGTACCCCTGCAACAACTGGTCGACGGCGGAATCGCCGATCTCACTGATGGTTCCGGCGAACACGAAACGACGCAGCTCGATCGGCAACGTACTCGTGACCACCGACAGGATCACGGCCGTGCCCACCACGAATCCGCTCGACTGCAACAGCAGCCGCATGGCGTTCGCGATGCCGAGGCGTTCGTCGGGAAGGTCGCGCATCAGAGCGGTGGCGTTGGACGGCATGAACAGACCGGATCCGATACCGGCGAGCGACAGTCCGACGAGCAGCACCGCGACGTGCAGCCGACCCGTCGCGGCCGCGAACAGGACGACGAGCGCGACCACGGTGACGACGTTTCCGGTCACCGTCAGGGTCGACGCGGAGATCCGTCGTTGCAGCGGCCCCGACGACAGGGACGCGATCAACGCTGCGATGGCCACCGGCAGCACCATCACCCCCGCGACGACCGGCGACACTCCCAGCACCGCTTGGAAGTAGAGCGCCATCAACAGGACCACGCCGCTCTGCGAGATGGAGTTGAGGAAGGACGCGATCAGGCCGAAACCGAAGGGCCAGTAGAGGAACAGCGCCGTGTCGATCAACGGATCCGGCACGGTGCTCTCGTACCAGAGGAACAGCGGTATCACCACGCAGCTCAGGGCGATGCCGCCGATCACCAGGGGGTGGCTCCACCCCAGCGACGTCGCCTGCGACAGCGCAGCGAGGCCACCGGTCAGGGCCACCAGAATCATCGCGTTGCCACGCAGATCCAGAGACTGCCGAGCACGCTCCGTCGGCACGGACTTCAGGGCCACCGCTCCCCAGATCAGGCACAGCACGCCGATGGGCACGTTGAACCAGAACACCCAGCGCCAGCCGGCCGACTGCGCGAGCAGCCCGCCCAGGGTCGGGCCGGCCAGTTGCGCGATGGAGAACGAGGCGAGGTAGATGCCCATCCCCTCGCCCAGTCGGTGCCGAGGGAACGCGGCGGTCACCAGCGCCGCGCTGTTGGTGAGCAGCATGGCGCCGCCGGCCGCCTGGATCACTCGGAACCCGACCAGCCACCACGCGCTCGGCGCCAGCCCGCACGCCACGCTGCCCAACGTGTACAGCGCGAGACCGGTCAGATACATCGTGCGCCGCCCGAACATGTCCGCCAGTCGGCCGAAGATGACGAGCAGGACGGTGTTGGTCAGGAGGTACGCGAGCAGGATCCAACTGGCCGCGACGCTGCTCGCATCGAAGTGCCGAGCGACCGTCGGCAGCGCCACGTTCAACGCACTTCCGGACATGCCCGAGACCATGCTGGCGAAGGCGACCACGCTGAGCGTCCGCCAGGCGTCGCGCATGACCTGGGGATCGTCTCGCGTCGGCGCGTCGTCGGCGCACTCGAGGTCGGCTCGAGCGGTCACGCGCGGGCCTCCGACCCCACCGGTTCGGACGTCGCGAGGTAGCGCAGTATGGCTTCCACGGACGACGCCGCCGCGCGGCGGACGTCCGGGTCGTCGAGATGCGGGTACATCGCCGTCACCAGCTCGTCGACCGTCAGCCCACTGTTCTCGCCGGTGAGGGCCTCGACCTGGGCGATCCGACGCAGGCGTGCCGCCAACCGTCGGTCCGCGGCGTCGGCCAGGCTGTCCAACACGGGTCCGTGCCCCGGGCGCACGGTCAGGTGCGAGCGGGTGCCCAACTCCGCCAGGCTGCGCAGGGTGCGCAGCATGTCGGCCATGAGCGACGGCCGAACCATCGGCGATCCGGAGCCGAGAATGGTGTCACCGGTGAAGATCTCGCGATGGGCCGGGAGCACGATGCACACCGAGTCGCGGGTATGGCCGGGCGTCGACAGGACCGTCGCGTCGATGCCGTCCGCGACCGTTACGCTGCGCTGCTCGGCGGCGGTCGCGTCCAGCAGGGTCGCCCCGCTCCACCGCAGTACGGCGTCGGTGGCCCCGTGGTGATCGTCGTGGTCGTGGGTGATCAGCACGGTCGTCACGGACCGGCGACCCACCGCGCGACGCAGGGCGTCGACGTGGCGGGCGTCGTCGGGACCCGGGTCGATCACCGCGCACGTCGACCCGCCGGGCACGCCGACGATCCAGGTGTTGGTCCCCTCGAAGGTCCAGGCACTCGGGTTCGGCGCCAGCAGCCACTCCACACACGACGCCACGCGCATCGGCTCGCCGGCCGCGGGTACCTCGCCGAGAAACGTCCCCATGTCGAGCACCTCTCTAGAAGTTACTTCTAGAATCGTACTCGACTATTGACGGTTGGCGCACAGAAGATCTCGAGATCGCGTGCCGGTCCACGCACGCGAGAAGGGCCGGCTCCCGTCACGGGAACCGGCCCTTCTTCCTCTCGGTCAGACCGAGAGCTTGCGTATCAACTCGCACATGAAGTCGGCCACCACCGTGGCCTGCTTGCGGGTGCGACAGTGCACCACCACTTCTCGCGACGACTCGACGATCACGTCCGTGAGGACGCCGAGCGTGATGCGATTGCGGCTGGTGTCCGCGGGACCGAGCAGCGCCGAGTTCTGCCGGATCCACTCGATCCGACCTTCCCGCCGGCGACGCTCGAACCCGGGCGGTCCGTCGTTGTCCAGGAACACCGCGGCCACGTCACGGCGCTGCCAGCTCCCGGCGAGGAATGCCCGGGCTCCGACACAGAACAGCTCGAGAGGATCGTCGGTACCGGCCCGACGCTCGGCGGCCACAGCCGCCCGAACCTGCTCGAGGTGCGCCGAGTTGTGTCGGTCCCAGAGGGCGGTGTAGAGCTCGGACTTCCCACCGAAATGGTGGTAGAGACTGCCCGTGCTGGATCCGGCGCGCTCGACGATGTCCGAGATGTTCGCATTGAGGAAACCGGATTCCGCGAAGACGTCCTGGGCGGCGTCGAGCAGCCGACGCTGCGTCTCTCCGGTCTTGCTCCACTGCCACGACGCGGCCTGCTTCTCGGCCATGGTTCCCCCCTGGTTCTCCGACCCGATGACAAAGCGTAATTCTAGAATTCGGGTCCGTCAACCAGGTCAGGCGGCGCCCAGCACCAGGGTCGCCCCTGCAGCGAACATCCCTCCGTTCCCCTGGACGAGCGAGGTTCGGACATCCGACACCTGCGCGGCGGCCCGACCCTGCAGCTGACGGACGGACTCGATCACGGCGAACATCCCGTACATCCCGGTGTGGGTGTAGGACAGTCCACCACCGTTGGTGTTGACCGGGAGCGAGCCCCCGGGGGACGTGTGACCCTCACGCACGAACTCGCCGGCCTCGCCTCGTCCGACGAACCCCAGATCCTCGAGACCGTAGAGAGGCAGGTGCGCGAACGCGTCGTAGATCATGACGTGGTCGATGTCCTTCGGCCTCAGGCCCGCGGAGGCGAACGCCGCCGCGCCGGATCGCGCGAAACCCTTGAACGACGTCATGTCCTCCATCATCGAGATGCCGGGGCCCTCGTAACCCTCGCCGGTGCCGAGGACACGCACCGGCGCGACGTCGAGGTCGCGGGCACGATCGGCCGTGGTCAGGATCAGGGCGCCACCCCCGTCCGTGACCAGACAGCACTCGAGCAGGTGGAAGGGCCAGGCGATCCACGGCGACGCCTCGACGTCGTCCACCGTCAGCGGGTCCCGGAACTTCGCCCGCGGGTTCATCGACGCCCACTTGCGTTGTGCCACTGCCACGTCGGCCAGGTGACGCCGTTCGGTTCCCGTGTCCTTCATGAACCGGGCGAAGGGGAGGGTGAATCGGCTCGGCGGACCCGTCACCCCGTACGGTGCCTCGAACTGCCCCACCGGCGACGCCGGGTCCGGCGCGTACCGCGGCGCCCCGACCCGGGAGCGGCCCGATTCACCGTGCGTGATCAACACGACCGAGCACTGCCCGGCCTCGAGTGCGGCGACGGCGTGCCGCACGTGGGTCAGGAACGAGGTCCCGCCGACGCTGGTGGTGTCCATCCACCGCGGCTCGAGTCCCAGGGCGTGGGCGACCGTCAGCGGCCCCGGCGCCGAGACGCCGGCGATACCGTCGATGTCCCTCGGATCGATCCCGCTGTCCGCGATGGCGTTCCGCGCAGCCTCGGTGTGCAACATCAGCGTCGAGTGGTCGGGGAGACGCCCCAGGGTGTCGGTCTCGGCCGCGCCCACGATCACCACCCCGCCGCTCATCGCGCCGCTCCGGTCGCCGGCTCGAACATCGGGACCGCGATCTCGCCCCGTCGTTCGAAGACCACCGTCAACGGCATGTCGAGCTCGAGCGAGTCCGGATCGGGATCGACCCCCACGATGTTGGTCATCATGCGGGGTCCCTCCTCGAGGTCCACGACGGCCACCACGTAGGGCACGTCGTCCTCGTAGCCCGGGCCCGGCCGATGCTCGATCACGAAGGTGTGCAACGTCGCCCGCCCCGAGCACGGCATCCAGTCGACGTTCGTCGACAGGCAACCGGGGCAGAAGTCGCGGGGGTAGAAGTACGCGACGTCGCAGTCGAGGCACCGCCGGACCACGAGACGGCCGGCGGCCGCCTCCGTCCAGTAGAACTCGGTGTCGGGGGTCGGAGTGGGCACCGGGCGACGGGACCGGGTGCCGGTCGCGTCCGTCGTCCGGGCCGTGGAGATCGTGCTGGTCATGCTCGCTCGCTTCTCTTCGAGGGCGGAGCCCGGGCACACGGCGCCGGGCGTGAGGTGGGTCAGTACGGGAGTGCCGCGGCGGAGGCGCTGCCGATCCGACCCGTGACGTCGTGCAGGGCGCAGGTGGAGACGGCCACTCCGTCGGTGACGACGCGGTCGATGTTCTCGAACCCGATCCACGGTCCGACCGGCAGTCGCGACAGATACAGCGTCACGTCGCCGTTGATGTAGTGCAGGCGCGTCGCACCCATGTTGGTGAAGGGGCTGACCCAGTCCGCGGCCATGGCCGCCACCTCGAACGGACTGTCCGCGGAGTTCTCCACCATCGGTGCCGTCTCGCGGAACCAGGCGAAGCGGCGGTCGTCCGGATCGGTCACTCGACGGACCTCCCCGAAGTGACGCGGCGCCGTCCGCACCGGCGGTTCGACCAGATCGGGGTCCGGCGGCCGATGCGAGGTGTGGGTCCAGGCCACCTCCTCGTCGGCGGCGCCGGAGCGCAGGGCCAGGACCGAGGCCCGTGCCACCACCACCCCGTCGACCGACGCGTCGACGTCGACCACGCGGATGCGGCGACCGTCGCGCACGGTGTGCGCCGCGATCGTCATCGGCCGCAGCGGAATGGGGCGGAACAGGTCGACGGTCATCCGACTGGGCACGAATCCCTCGGCCGGTAGGGCGTTCTCGACCTCCCTGGCCATCACGCCGCACACGAGCCGGCCGGCGACGAGGCTCTCCGACCAGGGGCTGCGGGCGTGCGGCCGGGGCTCGTACCGGCCGTCGCCGCCGACGAAGAACGCCTCGGTGGAGCCGCTCGGGGCCTCCGCGGAGCCACCCGCCGCCGTCCCGTCCCCCACGGTGGCGGTCATGCGACCACCGCGCTGCCACGATCGAGGACCACGGTCCCGTCGTCCAGCGACGTCCGGAATCGGATGCCGCCCGGCATGTTCCACACCTCGACGGTGAGACTCTGGCCGGGGCGGACGGGACGGGTGAAGCGTCCCGACATCGAGGTGAGGCGGTCTCCGTCGGATTCGCAGGCCGTGCGGATCAGCGCCCGTCCGGTGATCCCGTAGGTGCACAGCCCGTGCAGGATCGGGCGATCGAATCCCGCCCTCGCGGCGAACGTCGGATCGGAGTGCAACGGGTTCCGATCCCCCGAGAGTCGGTACAGCAGAGCCTGTTCCGGCCGGGTCGGGTAGGTGACGACGGCGTCGGGTGACGTCGTCGGCAACGCCTCGGCGGTCGGCGGCGCGGCACCCCGCCCGGCCACGCTCTCGCCCCGGACGAACATCGAGGACCGGGTCGTGACCACCGGGACGCCGTCGGCCGTACGCGACGACGACTCGACGGTGATCAGCGCACCCGACCCCTTGTCCACCATCGAGGTCACCGTGGACGTGACCTCGACGTCGCCCTCCACGGGCAGGGGGGCGTGCAGGTCGAACGATTGCTCCGCGTGCACGAGCATCGCGGGATCGAAGGATCCCATCGGGCGGCCGAGTCCGCCCTGCCCGACCAGGACGCCGTAGGTCGGCAGTACCTTCTGCTCGATGCCGGCCGAGTTCTCGGTGACGTAGGGCAGCTCGGCCGGGTCGGCGTCCTGGCCTGCCCCGACGCCGACCGCGTACAGCAGCGCGTCCGCCGACGACCACCGACGTCGGCGGGTGGGGCCGGGCGACCCCACCAGGTCGGTGTCGAGACTCATGGTCCGACCGTCTCGGGGACGAGTCCGTTCATGCCCGCGTTCGGTGCCGCCTCGGCCACCAGGCCCGGGATGACCGACCCCAGCTCACCCGGGTTCCACCGCCCGCCCCGGTCGACCGTCGGGCCCGCGCGCCACCCTTCCGCGACGCTGATTCGACCACCGCGCACGTTGAAGACCCGGCCCGTCACCCCCGCCGCCTCCGGAGAGGCCAGCCAGACCACGAGCGGCGCGATGTTGTCGGGCGCACTCTCGTCGAACGCGCCCTCCGGCAGCGGCGTTCGCGCCGAGGCACCGGGAAGGTTCTCGGTCATGCGAGTCAGGGCGGCCGGCGCGACCGCGTTGACGGTGACGCCGTAGCGCGCGAGTTCCATCGCGGCGATGATCGTCAGGGACGCGATGCCGGCCTTGGCGGCGCCGTAGTTGCCCTGGCCGATGTTGCCGTAGATGCCCGACGACGACGTGGTGTTGACGACGCGGGCGTCCACCGCGGCACCGGCCTTCGCCCGGTCCTTCCAATGGCGGGCCGCGTGGTGCAGGCAGAGGAACGTCCCGCGCAGATGGACTCGGATCACGTCATCCCACTCGGCTGCGGACATGTTGACCAGCATGCGATCCCGCAGGATTCCGGCGTTGTTCACCAGCGCGTGCAGTTCGCCGTACTGCTCCACCGTGCTCTCGATCAACCGGCGTGCGCCGTCCTCGTCGGACACGTCCGATCCGTCGACGCGCGCGGTGCCGCCCATCGACCGGATGAGGTCCACCACCTCGCCGGCGGGCCCGGCGGCGGTACCGGACCCGTTCACGTCCGCGCCGACGTCGTTCACGATCACCGTCGCGCCCTCGCGGGCGAATTCGAGCGCGTGTCCGCGACCGATGCCACGGCCGGCGCCGGTCACGACGACGACGCGTCCTTCGCACACTCCACTCACAGCGTGTTCTCCGTTCCGGGGTTCGGCAGAGTCCAGGTGATGAGCGCGTCGAGTGCCTCGCACTCGCCGCCCGTCACGGACAGGGGATTGATCTCGAGGGCCTGCAGACGGTCACCCAGTCCGTGGGCGACCGCAGCGATGCGCTCGACGACGAGGGCGAGCGCCTCCACGTCGACCGGGGCCCGTCCGCGCGCACCGCGCAACAACGCCGTGCCGCGCAGGCTCTCGATCGCCCGCACGATGTCGCGTCGACCGACGGGGAGAACTCGGATCGCGGCGTCGTCGAGGATCTCGACCCAGACGCCGCCCAGACCCACGGCGAGCGTCAACCCCCACACGGGGTCCCGCACCACGCCCACCAGCATCTCGAGGCCATCCTGCGAGCGGTGCGGCTGCACCAGGAGCGCGACGGGCGCCGTGGTGCGCTCGGACAGGGCGTCGAACACGGACCGGGCTGCCTCCGAGACCTCCTCCGGCGTCCGCAGATTCAGCTTCACGCCGCCGATGTCGCTCTTGTGGCCCAGTCCGTCCGCCGAGGCCTTGACCACCACGGGGTATCCGAGAGCGTCGGCCGCCGCGACGGCCTCCGTCACCGTGGTGACCCGCTCGGTGGGGACGACGGGAACTCCGTGCGACGCGAGGAATCGACCCGCGTCGTACTCGGTCCACATGCCGCTGGGTTCGGAGTCGAACACGCTGGGCCGAGGCTCGGGTGCATCGTCCGCGCCCGCGGCGCGGCGGCGCACCTCCTCCCACCGAACGGCATTGGCGATGGCCGAGATCCCGTGCTCGATCCCGCCGACGACGTGCGGGAAGTTCGTGCGCCGGGCGACCTCTCGGCCGTACTCGGTGACGTCGGTGAGCACGGTGCTCAGCACCACCGTCGGGACGGCGGTCGAGCGGACGCTGCGCGCCGAGTCGCCGTAGGCGGTCACGGTCAGCTCGGGATCGTTGCCGGGAACCCGCGGCAGTTCCGAGAGCAGGACCGCGAAGTCCACCTCGGGATCGCGGGCGACGACCTCGAGCGACCGACGCATGAGAGTCCGGTCGATCACCACGTAGCCGGTGACGTCGAGCGGGTTCTGCACGGTCGCGAACGCCGGCACGATCGCCTGCAGCTCGCGCGTGGTGTCCGCACCGAAGGTCGGCAGAACGAGACCCTCGTCCTCGGCGCGGTCGGCGATGATCTCCGACGCGCCGCCCGACGGCGTCACGACGCCGAGGCGCGGGCCCGGAAGTCCGCCGCCGAGACCGGCCATCAGCCCGGCGGTGAGAATCAGATCTTCGAGGGACCGCACCCGGACGACACCCATCTGTTCGAAGGCCGCGTCGATGACCGCGTTGTCGCCGACGAGCGCTCCGGTGTGCGCCAGAGCCGCTCGGGCACCGAGCGCGCTCCGCCCGATCTTCAGGGCGACGACCGGCTTGCCGGCCTCCAGCGCCCGCCGCGCGACCCGTCGGAATTCGTCCGGGTCGCGGACGGATTCGAGGAACAGCGCGATGACCGAGGTCGCGTCGTCGTCGACGAGGTAGTTCATGACGTCGGTGACCGACATCATCGACTCGTTGCCCATCGCCGTCAGGAAGCTGACGCCGACGTTGCGCGATTGCGCGAACTGCAGCACCGAGCTGGCCAGGGCACCGCTCTGCAGCACGAAGCCCACGGAACCGGTGATCAGGGGTCGCCCGATCGGTAGTCCGTACGGAGTGATGCCGGCGGAGGCGTTGATGAAGCCGTTGCCGTTGGGGCCCAGCACCGTCAGGCCGGAACTACGAGAGAATCGCACGATCTCGTCCTCGATGGCCTTCCCCTCGGGGCCGGTCTCGCCGAAGCCCGACGTGAGGATCACCGCGGCCCGCACCCCACAGGACACGGCCTCCTGCAGGGTCGGCAGGACGGCGGTCGTGGGGACCATGACGAAGACGAGGTCCACCACCTCGGGCAGCTCGCTCAACGACCGGAAGGTGCGTTCGCCGTGCACGACATCGGTCGATCGGTTGACCAGGTAGAGCGACCCTCCGAAATTGCTCCCCCTGATGTTCTGGAAGGTGTTGAGCGACCAGGGCGACTTGTCTGTCGCCCCGATCAGCGCGATCGAGCGAGGCTCGAAGAGCGCGCGGAGATCGAGGTCGCCCGGAGTCGGATCGGTCGCCGTCGAAGTCGTCAACGTCGTATTCGTCACCTCAGTGCCCGAAACCTTCCGTGTTGACGTGTCCCTTGATCAGGTTGCGCGCGATCGTGCGGCGCTGGATCTCGTCGGTTCCCTCGAAGATGCGCAGCAGGCGCAGCTCGCGGTACCAGCGTTCGATGGGCAGTTCCTTCGTGTAGCCCATGCCGCCGTGGATCTGCAGGACACGATCGACCACGTTGTTCGCGGTGATGGACCCGTGCAGCTTCGCCACCGACGACACGTGCCGGGCGTCCATCCCCTGCGCGACCGTCCACGCGGCGCGCAGGGTCAGCAGCTTCGTGGATTCGATCTCGACGTGGGAGTCGGCGATCTGCCACTGAATGGCCTGGTACTCGGCGATCGGATGACCCATCGACACCCGGTTCTTCGAGTGCTCGATGGCCATCTGCAGCAGGCGTTCCGCCGAGCCGATCGCGCGTGCCGGGATCATGTACCTACCCTGCCCGATCCAGGACATCGCGAGGTCGAAACCCTTGCCGACTTCCCCGAGCACGTTCGACTCCGGCACCCGGACGTCGACGAAGGACAGAGCGGCCGGACCCCACTGCCCCATGGTGGGAATCGGCGTGGACGTCCAGCCCATGTCGCGGTCGACGATGAAGCAGGTCACGCCGCCGTCCGCACCCTTGTCCCGGTCGGTGACGGCGAAGACCATCACGAAGTCGGCCTCGTTGCCGCCGGTGATGAAGATCTTCTCGCCGTTGATCACCCAGTCCGATCCGTCCTTGACGGCACGGGTCCGAATGTTCCTCGCGTCGGAGCCGGCACCCGGTTCGGTGATCGCGAAGCAGGATCGACGCTCGCCCTCGATGGTGGGAATCAGGTAACGCTGCTTCTGGTCGTCGTTCGCGCCGTAGAGGATGTTGTCGGCCGACCCGCCGAAGGAGAACGGGACGAACGTGCGGCCGGCCTCGGCGGCGATGATCGCGCTCATCACGGGGCCGAGTTCCGCACCGCCGTATTCCTCCGGAGTGTTGATTCCCCAGAATCCGGATTTCCGCGCCTTCGCGCGCAATTCCTTCACCACCGAATCCTCGAGACCGGGCCGGCCCTCGCGTTCGTTGCGCAGCACCTCGGACTCGAGCGGGATGACTTCCTTCTCGAGGAATGCGCGGACGGACTTGCGCATCAATTCTTCTTCTTCGTTCAGTGCGAAATCGACCATGTCGCGTGCTGCCTTCCGGGTGGGGCGTACGGGTCGGCCGGGCCGGAACGCGAGGTCGTGGCGGCGCCGGAGCCGATCCAGAACGGGATTCTAGAACTGCGATCTAGGGCAGCGTGCGGCAGCCGGTGCGGTTTGTCAACCCCCGCCGGCCGGGTCCTCGGCATCGCTTGACACCCGTGTCGTTTTAGAACATTCTTCTAGAAATCGCACTGAGACGCAGATCACTCCACCGGTGGTGCAGGACTCGGTTCCGCACTCCCACAGGCTTTTCGACTCACGGCGACGACAGCCCCCACACCACTCGAACGCTTGTTGGAGGGAGAACCCGATGACGCGACGATCGGCTCTGAAACGAGTCCTGACGTTGCTGACCGTCTCCGTACTCGCCGCCTCGTGCGCGGACATCGACCAGCGCACCTTCGACCCGGCCGCTCTCGACCGCGACGCGTCCGTCGTCTACGCCCAGATCGTCGTGCCGAGCAGCATGGATCCGCACCGCGGCGTGACGGAGAACGACCTTCCGCTGCTGCAGGTGATCTACGACCGCCTCACCGACGTCGACACCGACGGCAACCCCATCCCGATGCTCGCGGAGTCCTGGGAGCTCGACGACGAGGCCGGCACCTTCACCCTGACCATGCGGGACGGGGCCACGTTCTCCGACGGAACTCCCGTCGACGCGGCGGCGGTCAAGGCGAACATGGACCGCATCCTCACCGACCCGAAGTCGACCATTCGCAGTCAGGTCGATCGGACCATCGGATCGGTGGCCGTTCTCGACGAGCGTCGAGTGCGATTCGATCTGGTCGGACCCGGCGGCGCATTGCCGACACTGCTCGCCTCACGGCCGGGCATGATGGTCTCCCCCGCGGCACTGAACAATGCGGACCTGGATCAGAATCCCGTCGGCGCGGGTGCATTCGTGATGACCAGCAGCATTCCGGGCACCGCCTATCACTTCGATCGACGCCCCGACTACTGGGACGACGACGCCTACCGATTCGCGAAGCTGACCTTTCTCATCCAGCTCGACACCGCGACCAGAATGAATTCGCTGCGCGCCGGCGAATCCACCATGACCGGCGTCGTGGGCCCGCAGAAAGAAGAGGCGCGAGCCGGTGGACTGCAGGTCTTCACCGCGACGGGCGCCAGCACCAGCATGGCCCGTATCTCGCTGAACTCCGCCCGCAGCGAATTCGGCGACAAGCGCGTCCGGCAGGCGATGAACCTCGCGATCGACCGCGAGGCGATCTCCCGCGTCCTCTACTCCGGGGACTGCATACCCGGGGCGCAGCCCTACCCCGAGGGCTACTTCGCACACAGCGACGCGCTCGACGACTCCGGCTGGGCCGACCACGACCCCGACCGTGCCCGCGCGCTGCTCGAGGACGCCGGCCTGTCGAACGGATTCACCTTCACCGCAGCCGTCCCCAGCCTGTCGATCTACCAGAACAACGCCCAGGTGGTGCAGCAGAACCTCGCCGACATCGGCATCGACATGAAGATCGAGGTCATGGACGCGACGCAGTCACGCGCCCGCTTCGTCTCCGGCGAGGCCGATGCCCTGGTGGGCCAGTTCGGCGGCGGAACCGACCCCGGCCTCTACGCCCGGGCCGCCTACCTCCCCACCGGCGGAGACAATCCCGGCGGCCTCACCACCGACCGCATGCCCGCCCTGCTCGACACGACGGCGCGCAGCACCGACGTCGCCGAGCGCGCCCGCGCCTACGAGGACCTGCTCGCCGAGGCCTTCGACATGGGGCCCGCCCAGATCGTGCTGTGCCACTCGGTGACGTCCGTGGCCAGCCAGGGCAACGTCGGCAACTACGAGTTCTACAAGACCGGCGGCACCGGGCTTCGCACCATGGACGTCAGCCGATGACCACCCGACCCCCGACCACCGAGGTGACGTTCCCGTGCTGATCTTCGTCCTGAAAAGGATTCTCGCCGCCGTCCCCGTCCTGCTCATCGTGACGGTTCTCAGCTTCTCGATGATTCACCTCATCCCCGGCGACGCCGCGGTCGTCGCCGCCGGAGACAACGCCTCGGCGGACCAGGTGGCCGCCACCCGAGCGCAACTGGGCCTCGACCGCAACATCGTCGTCCAGTACCTGTCCTGGGTCGGCAGTCTCGCGACCGGCGACTTCGGCACGTCGTTGCTCAGCAGCCACCGCAACATCGACGCCATCCTCGAGGCACTGCCCGTCACGCTCTCCCTCGCGTTCGTCGCGCTGTCGTGGTCGCTCGTGGTCGGCGTCGTCGCCGGGGTCCTCGCCGGCCTGCGCCGTGGCACGTGGATCGACCGGACCCTGACGGGCCTCACCACCCTCGGCATCTCCATGCCCAGCTTCTGGCTCGGCATGATCCTGGTGACACTGTTCTCGCTGCAGTTCCGGTTGTTCCCCGCCACCGGCTACTCCCCGCTCGGCGAGGGCGTCGTGTCCTGGTTCTCGCACCTCGCGCTGCCGGCCTTCGCGCTCGGCACGGTGACGGCGGCCGAGATCGCCCGGCAGGCCCGAGCCGGGGTGGTCGACGTCCTCGAACGGGATTACATCCGCACCGCCACCGCCAAGGGACTGCCCCGGTGGAAGGTCGTCATGAAGCACACGACCAAGAACGCCGCCGTCCCCGTCGTCACGGTCTTCGGCCTCCAGACCGCCGCGCTCATCGGCGGCGCCGTGATCGTCGAGCAGGTGTTCGGCATGCCCGGCCTCGGGTCCGTCGCGCTCAAAGCCATTCTCGAGCGCGACTTTCCGGTGATCCAGGCCTTCGTGGTGGTCATCACGCTGTTCGTCCTGATCGTCAACCTCCTCGTGGACGTGTCGTACGCCTACTTCAACCCGAAAGCGCGGCAAGCATGACCATCAGACAAGTAGCGTCACCGCTCGACACGGTGCGACCACGCGTCGCGTCGCCGCCACGGCCCACCGGCCGCCGCACCACACCGTCACCGGGACGCGCCTTCGCCCGCCGGGTGTGGTCGTCGCGGACCAACAAGGTGTGCCTGATCTTCCTCGGCTTCCTCGTCGTCGTGGCGGCGGCGGCGCCCTGGATCGCGCCGTACGATCCGGCGCATCAGAAGCTGGCGTCCGCCTTCCTGCCGCTGTTCTCGGACGGGCACCTCCTCGGTACCGACCAACTCGGCCGCGACACCCTCAGTCGGCTGATCCACGCGACCCAGATCTCCTTGGTCGCCCCGCTCATCGCCGTCGGTTTCGCCGTCGTCACCGGACTTCCGCTCGGCCTGCTCGCGGGGTACCTCGGTGGCCGATTCGACTGGATCGCAGGGCGTGTCGCCGACGCACTGATCGCTCTGCCCGCCCTCGTTCTCGCCCTCGCCATCATCGCGATCTTCGGTCCCGGACTGGTCAACGCCATGCTGGCCGTCGGTGCGGCGTCGGCACCCCGCCTGTTCCGAGTGGTGCGGGGGTCCACGATCAACGTGCGCGAGGAAACCTATATCGAGGCGAGCAAGGTGGTCGGATGTTCCACCGCCCGCACGGTTCTCACCCACGTCCTGCCCAACGTCCGGTCCCCGCTGCTCGTGCAGGTGACCCTGATGATGTCACTCGCTCTGCTGGCCGAGGCCGGCCTGAGCTTCCTGGGCCTCGGCGTCCAACCTCCCACGGCGAGTTGGGGTTCGATGCTGCGCAGCGCGTTCGACAACCGGTTCCAGAGTCCGTGGATGGTCGTCCCTCCCGGCATCGCGATCGTGTTGACCATCCTCTCGCTCAACATGCTCGGCGACGGCATCCGTGACGCCGTCGGTCAGGAAAGGAGAAAGTCGTGACGCTGCTCGACGACGCCCCCCGCTCCCTCGGGACGGGCGATTCACTCCTCGCCATCGACGGACTGCGGGTCGAATTCCGCACCGAGGCCGGCTGGACCCCGGTGGTCACCGACGCTCACCTCGACCTCGCCCCCGGCGGCACCCGCGCCCTGGTCGGCGAATCCGGATCCGGCAAGACGGTCACCGCACTGTCCGTGCTCGGACTGCTTCCGAAGCACAACAGTCGCGTCGCGGCAGGGACGATCGAGTTCGGCGGCGACGACCTGCTGGGCAAGTCCGAGCGACAGATGCAGCGCATCCGCGGACGGGAGATCGCCATGATCTTCCAGGAGCCGATGACCAGCCTGAACCCGGTCTTCACCGTCGGCGAGCAGATCGCCGAAACCGTGCGAATCCATCGCGGCACCACCCGCAAGCGTGCATGGGCCCGCGCCGTCGAGGTTCTCGATCTCGTCGGCATCCCCGCCGCCGCACGACGCGCCAAGGACTACCCGCACAGCTTCAGCGGCGGCATGCGCCAACGCGCCATGATCGCGATGTCGATCGCATGCGAACCGAAGCTGCTCATCGCCGACGAGCCGACCACCGCCCTCGACGTCACCGTGCAGGCCGGCATCCTCGCCCTGCTCCGACGCCTGCGATCCGAGCTCGGCACCGCCGTGCTGCTGGTGACCCACGATCTGGGTGTCGTCGCGGACTTCTGCGACGACGTCACGGTGATGTACGCGGGCGAGCCCGTCGAGACGGGCCCCGTCGAACCGCTCTTCGCGAACCCGCTGCACCCGTACACCTCCGGGCTGCTGGCGTCACTGCCCCAGCGCATCGCGCCGGGCGACGATCTGGTGGCCATCCCGGGCATGGTGCCGCGGCCGGAGCAGATGCCCGTCGGTTGCCGATTCGCTCCGCGATGCACCCATGCTCGCGCCGGCGTCTGCGACGGCGACCATCCGCCTCTCGTCCCGATGGGCGGCGACCGCAGTACCCGCTGCGTCCGGGTGGTCGGGGGCGAGCTGACGAACCTGCTTCCGCCGCTGCCCGCGCGGGCGGTACCCGCGCGCCGCGCGGAGCCACTCGAGCCCACGGATTCGACCGAGGCCGTCGACCCGACCACGACCAGCACCGACAGCACGGAGGCTCGACCATGACCGTCACCGCGGACTCCTCCGTCCTCCTCGAGGTCAGAGACCTCGAGAAATCCTTCGTGCGATCTCGCGATCTGCTGGGTCGGCCGCGCGAACAGGTCCGCGCGGTGCGCGACGTCGACCTCACGCTGCGCTCCGGCGAGACCCTCGGCATCGTGGGCGAATCCGGCTCGGGCAAATCGACCCTCGGTCGCTGCATCCTCGGGCTGGACACCCCGGAGAAGGGTGAGGTGGTCTTCCAGGGCGAGAACCTGATGACGCTGTCCCGTCGCGCGCTGCGCCGCCGACGGCGCGATCTGCAGATGATCTTCCAGGACCCGTACGCCTCGCTCGACCCGACCAAGACCGTCGGACACGCGATCGCCGAACCGATGCGCATCTTCGAACGCACGTCGCGTCACGACGCCGAGGCCCGCGTCGCCACGCTGCTGACCAAGGTGGGGCTGCGGACCGAGTTCGCGCACCGCTATCCGGGTGAGATGTCCGGCGGTCAGCGACAGCGTGTGGCCATCGCCCGCGCACTCGCGCTCGACCCCAAGGTCATCGTGGCCGACGAGGCGGTCTCGGCGCTGGACGTCTCGACGCAGTCCGAGGTCATCAACCTCCTGGTGCATCTGTCCGAGGAATTCGATCTGACGTGTCTCTTCATCTCCCACAACCTCAGCGTCGTGCGGCACGTGAGCGACCGGATCGCGGTGATGTACCTCGGCCGCATCGTGGAGATCGGCACCGCCGAGGAGGTGTACGAGCGTCCGACGCACCCGTACACCCGAGCGTTGCTGTCGGCGATCCCGGTCCCCGACCCCGCGATCCAGCGTGCGCGACCCAAGACGATTCTCGAGGGCGATGTTCCCGATCCTGCACACCCGCCCGCCGGGTGCGCCTTCTCGAGCCGGTGCCCGCTGGCGCAGCCCGTCTGTCGGACCGAGCAGCCTCCGCTGCTCCCCCGCGCGAACGGCACCGTCTCGGCCTGTCACTTCGCGCTCTGAGGCGTCGCCTGTCACCCCCGTCACCCCGGCCGTCCGCCGCCCGAGCGACACGGCCGGGGTGTGGGAGGATCGGACACCATGGTCGACAGCACTTCGTCCCGGCGCGCCGCCGCCCCCCGCGGCTCGATCGGCCTGCGGGGCAGGATCGCCCTGGGAGCCGCTTCGGCCACCGCCTGGGCCTCCCGCAAGGCCGGTCGCGGTCAGGGTTCGATGATCGGCGGTCTCGTCGCACTCAAGATCGACCCCGCGCTGATGACGCGTCTCGGCCGCGGCCGCCGCACCGCCGTGATCACCGGCACCAACGGGAAGTCCACGACCACCCGCATGACGGCCGCCGCCCTCGGCACCCTCGGCGAGGTGGCCACGCAGGCCGACGGCGCGAACATGGACGCCGGCATCGTCGCGGCACTGACGGCCCGCCGAGCCGCCCCGTTGGCGGCCCTCGAGGTCGACGAGCTGCACGTCCCGCACGTGTCCGACGCGGTGAACCCCGAGGTGGTCGTGCTTCTCAACCTCAGCCGCGACCAGCTGGACCGCGTGGGCGAGATCAACATGATCGAGCGGAAGCTGCGGGCGGGCCTGGCCCGTCACCCCGACACGATCGTCGTCGCCAACTGCGACGACGTCCTCGTGACCTCGGCGGCGTTCGACGCCCCGAACGTGGTGTGGGTGGCCGCGGGCGCGGGCTGGGTGAGCGACTCCGTCAGCTGCCCGCGCACCGGTGAGCCCATCGTGTGGGACGGGCCCCGCTGGCGCAGCACCGCCCCCCTGGCGGACGGGCGCGAGTTCGCCCGGCCGGAGCCGTCGTGGTGGTTGGACGACGAGAACCTGTACGGCCCCGACGGTCTCGTGCTGCCGATGTCTCTCGCGTTGCCGGGCCGAGCCAACCGCGGCAACGCCGCGCAGGCCGTCGCGGCCGCCGTCGCGATGGGTGCGCGCGCCGAGGACGCGGTCGCCGCGGTGTCGACGGTCGGGGAGGTCGCCGGCCGCTACGGCACGGTGCAGTACGGCCCGCACTCCGTCCGAATGCTGTTGGCCAAGAACCCTGCCGGGTGGCAGGAAGCACTGTCGATGATCGACCCCGAAGCCGACGGTCTGGTCATCGCCGTCAACGGTCAGGTCCCCGACGGTGAGGACCTGTCCTGGCTGTGGGACGTGCGCTTCGAGCACTTCGAGAACACCCGCGTCGTCGCGTCGGGCGAGCGGGCGACCGACCTCGGGGTCCGCCTCACCTACGCCGCCGCCGAGCACGAGGTCGTCGCGGATCCGTTGCGCGCCATCCGATCCTGCCCACCCGGACGGGTCGAGGTGTTGGCGAACTACACCGCGTTCCGCGACCTGGGTCGAGCACTGGCCCGCGAGACCGCCAAGGAGGCTCCCGGTGCCTGACACCGTCCGCATCGGCCTGGTCCTGCCCGACGTCATGGGCACCTACGGTGACGGCGGCAACGCCCTCGTGCTGCGGCAACGCCTGCGGATGCGAGGGCAGGACGCCGAGATCGTCTCCATCACGCTGAACGACCCGGTCCCGGAGTCCCTCGACGTCTACGTCCTGGGCGGCGCCGAGGACTCGGCGCAGCGGCTCGCGACACGGCACCTGACCCGATACCCCGGCCTCCAGCGTGCCGCCGAGCGTGGCGCCCCCGTGCTCGCCATCTGCGCCGCCATCCAGGTGCTGGGCCACTGGTACGAGACCAGTTCCGGAGAGCGCGTGGACGGGGTCGGCATGCTCGACCTCACCACCGCGCCGCGTACCGAACGCGCCATCGGCGAGGTGGTCACCCGGCCCGCGACACCGGCACTGAGCCAGACTCTCACCGGCTTCGAGAACCACCGCGGCGGAACCACTCTCGGCTCCGACGCCGCTCCCTTCGCTCGCGTCGAGCGTGGGGTGGGCAACGGTGTCGGTGACGGGACCGAGGGCGTGGTGCAGGGCTCCGTCATCGGCACCTACATGCACGGTCCGGCCCTCGCGCGGAACCCCGAACTGGCGGACCACCTGCTCGAGACGGCGCTGGGTCGGACCCTGGAGCCGCTGCACCTCCCCGATGTCGAGCAGTTGCGGACGGAACGCCTGCGCCGCTGAGTCAGGCGAGTTCTGCCACACGATCCGCCCCGAATCCGCGGATTCGCAGGATCTCCCCCGATGATGTGCGAAAACTCGCGCCCGGCGCTCAGACCCCGACGGTGTCCGTCCGCCGCGCGGCTCGGCGGGTGAGGAGCGAGGCGATGACGGGCGCGGCGATCAGCATGAGCACCAGCCGGATCAGCTGCACGCACGCGACGAAGGTGACGTCCGACCCCGTCGAGGCGGAGACGGCGAGGACCGCGGCCAGTCCGCCGGGCGTGGTGGCGAGGTAGCCGGTGAGCATCGAGGTCCCGGTCGACTCCGCGAGCAGCCACCCGAACAGCGCGCAGACCACCCCGACTCCGACCACGAGGGCCACGGCGTAGGGGAACAGGCGGCCGATCAGCCGCAGGCTCGGCAGGGTGAAGGCGAGCCCCGCCTGCCATCCGATGACGAGGAACGCCACCGGCAGCACCGCCGCGGGAACGTCCAGGTCGCCGGGCCACCCCGACAGGCCGCACGCCCCGGAGACCAGCAACGGACCGAGGGTGGCCGGCGCGGGCAGCCGCAGGAGCCGACCCGCGACGATGCCCACCACGACCGCCCCGGCGACGAAGCCGAGTGCCACCCACCACGGCAACGACCGACCACCCGCGTCCGGAGCCGCCACCGCCCCGGTGTCGGCGTGGAACGCGAAGGTCACCACCAGCGGCATCGTGACCACCACGAGCGCGACCCGCAGGTACTGCACCACGGCGACGACCCGCTCGTCACCGCCGAGTTCCCGAGCCGCGGCGACGAGGCCGGTGGCGCCGCCCGCGATGAGCGACAGCATCCCCGTCGCGGCGGTCACCTCGCGGTGCAGCGCGAGGAGGGCCCCGGCGCCCGCACTGATCACGAGCGTCGCGACTCCCACGAGCACCGCAGGAATCACGTTGTCGCCCAACGCACCCAGCGTGTCGGGATCGATCATGAGCCCGATGGTCACCGCGAGCGTGCCCTGCGCCGCCATCGATCCGAGCCGCGGCACCCGCGCAGGTCCCAGTCCGGTGAGCGCGAACACCACCGCGATCACCAGCGCTGCGAACAGCGACGGCGCCGTCAGTCCTGCGGCGTCGAGCGCGACCCACCCGACCACGGACACGACCGTGAGCGCCACCCATCGGGCGGCGCTCACGGCGACGGTACGCACGCGGGTCACTTGACCAGCAGCACCGGAATCGAGGTCTCGAGCAACAGTCGCTGGACCGACTGGCCCATGAGGAACTTGCCGACGGCGGAGCGGTGGCGCGAACCCACCACCAGCAGTTCGGCTTTCGCGTCCTCGACCAGACCCAGGAGGGTGCTGACGGCGTCCGGATCCGGCTGGCCCGCCAGCAGCGTCCACGCCGCGTCTGGTTCACCGATCTCCGCGAGGCCGGCGACCACTGCATCGCGGACCGCGGCCGATTCCTTGGCCTCCGACGCCGGGTCCGGGGATCCCGAGAAAGCGTGCAGGACAACCAGGTCGGTTCCGAGCACGCGGGCCTGTGTCAGGCCCGAGGCCAGGGCACGACGTCCTTCCACAGCGGTGTTGTGCACGACGGCGACACTCATGACGTGTTCTCCTCTCGACGGTCGGGGTCAGCCCATGGGGATCTGGCCGAGGAGCACACCGACGGCCAACATCGCCAGCGAGACGACGGTCGCGCGCCAGAGCACCTTCTTGTGGTGATCGGCCAGCGAGACACCGGCGAGGGTGACCAGCAGGAGGATGGCCGGGACCAGCGGGCTCTGCAGGTGGACGGGCTGACCGGTGATCGAGGCCCGTGCCATCTCGACGGGCTCGATGCCGTACTGCGCGGCGGTCTCGGTGAGGACCGGGAGGATGCCGAAGTAGAAGGCGTCGTTGGTCATGAAGAACGTCAACGGGATCGACAGGACACCGGTGATGACGGCGAGGAACGGACCCATCGAGCTCGGGATGACGCCGAGCAGCCACTCGGCCATGGCCTCGACCATGCCGGTGCCGGAGAACACACCGGTCAGGACCGCCGCGGCGAGCACCATGGCGACGACGGAGACGATCGAGGCGGAGTGCCGAGCGATGGCCTCGCCCTGCTCCTTGACCTTGGGGAAGTTGACCGTCAGCGCGATGGACGCGGCGATCATGAACAGCACCGGGATGGGCAGGATGTCCATGACCAGGACGACGAGAAGCGCGACGGTCAGAGCCGCGTTGAACCACAACAGCTTCGGGCGCAGGGTGTCGCGCTGCGGGTCGAGCCCGTCGATGAACTGGCCGGCGCCACCGTCGGAGTCGCCACCCGCACCGCCACCGGTACGACGAGCGGGACGTCCGGTGTCGCCCCCGCCACCGACGGAGACCATCTCCTGGTCGAACACCAGCGAGCCGAGACGACGACGCTCCATCAGACCGAGGTGGATCGAGAACAGCAGGACGATCACCAGGCCGGCGATCAGCGACGGCACCATCGGGACGAAGACCTCGGACGGCGAGATGCCGAGCGCGGACGCCGCACGCACCGTCGGGCCACCCCACGGGATGATGTTCATGGTGCCGTTGGCCAGACCGGCCACGACGGTCAGGATGACCGGGGAGACACCGAGTTTCAGGTAGAGCGGCAGCAGCGCGGACGTGACGATGATGAACGTCGTCGAGCCGTCGCCGTCGAGCGAGACCACCATGGCCAGCACGGCGGTGCCGACGACGAGCTTCATGGGGTCGTTGCGCACCAGGCGCAGGATTCCGCGCACCAGCGGGTCGAACAGGCCGACGTCGATCATGATGCCGAAGAAGATGATCGCGAAGAACAGCAGGGCTGCGGTGGGGGCCAACGACTTGATGCCGTCGGTGATCATGTCCCCGATGCCCAGGCCCGCGCCGGCGAAGAGGCCGAAGATGACGGGCACCAGGATCAGGGCGACCACGGGGGTCGCACGTTTGGTCAGGATCAGGAACATGAAGGCGGCCACCATCAGGAAGCCGAGTATCACCAACATGGGGTACTCCTCGTTCGGGGTCGGGCAGGGCTGGGCAGCGAAGAAGACAGCAGGACGGAATCGGAGAACGCGGTCAGGCCGCGGGGTCGAGCGTGGCGGCGACCATGTCCGCCTGGTCGCGCAGGAACGCGCGGAAGTCGTCACCGGTCAGGAGGGCGTCGTGCCATCCGTTCCGTTCGGTGAGCCGGGCCCAGTCGTCCGAGGC
The DNA here is from genome assembly GCF_001894765.1 of Rhodococcoides corynebacterioides NBRC 14404. Classification (GTDB taxonomy): domain Bacteria; phylum Actinomycetota; class Actinomycetes; order Mycobacteriales; family Mycobacteriaceae; genus Rhodococcoides; species Rhodococcoides corynebacterioides. Next base: position 146,419 of record NZ_BCWV01000007.1, on the reverse strand, counting down.
GACCAGCTCCCCGACCTGCCGGATCAGGGTCTCCACCCGGTCCGGCGGCAGGCCCGGCGGCGCCATCAGGCCCCGCCAGTTGTCGAAGACCAGGTCGACGCCCTCCTCGCGCAGGGTGGGAGCGTCGACCCCCGCCACGGCGTCGTCGGAGCTGACGGCCAGGGCACGGACGGTGCCCGACGCGAGCTGGTCCAGGTATTCGCTGACGCCGGTGGTGGCCACGTCCACCTCGCCGGTCAGCAGCGCGGGGAGAAGCTCACCGCCGCCATCGAAGACCCGGTAGCCGGTGGCGTCGGGATCGACGCCGACCGCGCGCGCCAGCCGCGTCCGGAACAACCCGTCGGGCCCACCGGTGGCCGACCCGCCGCCGAACCGCAGGTCGTCACCGGCCCGCCACCGAGTCACCAGGTCGTCGAGAGTGCGCAGCGGCGAGGCCGCCGGCACCAACACCACTTCGGGCTCGGTGACCAGGCGGGCGATCGGCGTCACGTCGTCGAGCGTGTACTCGGACGGAATGGTCGCCAACGCGCCCACCAGGCCGAGGCCCATCATCAGCAGCAGGCGTTCGTTTCCGCGTTCCGCGGCGAGCCGGCCGAGACCGACCACGCCGCCCGAGCCGGGCAGCACCAGGACGTCGTCGACCGCGACGCCCCGGGCCGCCCAGGCTCGGGACACGCTGCGGGCGGTCAGGTCGTAACCGCCCCCGGCGACCGACGGGGCGATGATGCGCAGCCCGGGTTGGGGCGCACCGGTCACCATCGACGTGACCGACCCACCGCACGCGGAGAGCGCGAGGGTCAGCGCCGTGAGCATCACGAGGATGCCGCGGCGAACACGTCGGATGTCGGTCACGAGTCTCACTCTGACGCAGCTTGTGACTGTGGTCACCCTTTGGTGCACAGTTCGCGTTGTGTTCATTCTGCGCGCTGCGTCCGCTCCTTTCGGCCCTCCCGATCGGAACGTCTCGCCGACGCGTCGGCGGTACGGTGCAGGTCGTGAGTCGACGGCTGCGGGTCAGACGGACCCTGTCGGCCCAACTCCTCGCGCTCCAACTCCTGATCGTGGTGGCGGTGCTCGTGGTGGTGGGTGCGCTGTCGCTGGCGCAGTCGTCGGCGACGTTCCAGCGTGAGCAGGGACTGCGGGTGCAGTCGGCGGCGGAGAATCTGGCCGCCAACCCCACGGTGCGACAGTTGCTTCCGAGCGCCCAGCCGCGCATCCGCTCGGGACTGCAGGGGGCCCTGGACTCGGTGCGCGCGGTGTCCGGCCTCGACTACGCGCAGCTCACGGACACCGACGGCCGCATCGTCGCCGCGACCGATCCCACGCGGATCGGGGAGACCTCGGCCGACGAGGGCGCGGGGGCGCGCGTCGGGCGCAGTTGGACGGGGCTGGCCGAGACGAGCGAGAACACGGCACTCGAGCCGGGGAGATCGGTGCAGTCGCAGGTGCCGGTGCTCGGTCCCGACGGAGGCATCGTCGGGGTCGCGATCGTGGGCCGTGAGTACCCGTCGGTGTGGTCGAGGCTCGCGCAATCGACGCCGGACCTGGTGATCTATCTGGCCGTGGCGACGCTGCTCGGTGGTGTGGGCTCGCTCCTGCTGGCGCGCCGCGTCAAACGGCAGACGATGGGCCTCGAAGCCGGCGAGATCGTGGACCTGGTCCGTCAACGCCAGGCGATGCTCGAAGGTCTCAAGGAGGCCGTCGTCGCGCTGGACCCGAAGGGCACGGTGCTCCTGCTCAGCCGCAGCGCCCACGACATGCTGGGCCTCGGGGCCGACAGCGTGGGCAAGCAGGTCGACGCCCTCGGCCTCGACGATCGCCTCGAACGCGTGCTCCGTTACCCCAGCGACGACGGTGACCAGCTGGTCCTGACCGGCGATCGCATCCTCGTCTTCAACACCGTTCCCATCGAGGAGTCCGGCCGCATCGTCGCCACCGTGACGACGTTCCGCGATCGCACCGAGCTCAGCGAGGTCGAGAGCAAGCTCGACATCAGCCGCACCAGTTCGACGGCGCTGCGCGAGCACATCCACGAGTTCGACAACCAGCTCCACACCATCTCCGGATTGGTCCAGCTCGGTGAGTACGACGAGGTGGAGCGGTACGTCGACGGGATCACCGAGCACCGTGAGCGGCTCACCTCGGCCGTCACCGACCGCGTCGCCGATCTGGGGGTCGCGGCGCTGCTCATCGCCAAGATCGGTGCGGCGGCCGCGCGCTCGGTGTCGGTCGAACTCACCGAGGACTCGTCCCTGCGGCGCGCCGACGACGACGCCTCGCGTGACCTGTGCACGGTGGTGGGCAACCTCGTCGACAACGCGGTCGATGCTCTCCTCGAGCACGGGACGCCGCATGCGACGGTGCGGGTGACCATCGCGCAGGACGAGACCGACCGCGTGACGGTGACGGTGGCCGACAACGGTCCCGGGATCGCCGACGCCGACGTGGACCGCGTCTTCGACCAGGGCTGGAGCACCAAGGGGACGTCGACGGACGGACACGGCTTCGGCCTCGCCCTGGTTCGGGTGGTGTGCCGACGCGGCGGCGGTGAGGTGCAGGTGCGCACCACCGTCACCGACGGGGCGGAGAATGACCGGTGGACGGTGTTCGTCGCGACGCTCGACGTCCCGTCCCGTGCACACGAGGCGGCGAGCGCGGGGAAGGAACGATGACGTGCTGAAGGTCCTGGTGGTCGACGACGACTTCATGGTCGCCCGCGTCCACACCGGTTTCGTGGGCAAGGTGCCCGGGTTCGAGGTCTGCGGCGTCGCCCACACGGCGCAGGAAGCGCTGGAGAAGGTGGAGTCCGCCCGGCCCGACCTGGTGTTGCTCGACGTGCACCTGCCGGGGGTGACGGGCCTCGACCTGATCGCACCGTTCCGCGAGATCATTCCCGACCTGGACGTTCTGGTGATCACCAGCGAGCGCGAGGCCGAATCCGTGCAGCGGGCCCTGCGCTCGGGTGCGGTGCACTACCTGATCAAGCCGTTCAAGTTCGCCGCACTGCAGGAGCGGCTGGACCACTATCGGCACACCCGCGAGGCGCTGGCGGCTGCGCAGGAGGCGGAGCAGGACGCGGTGGACAAGGCGTTCGGCCTCCGCGGCTCGCCGTCCCGGCTGCCGAAGGGACTGAGCACCGAGACGCTCGCCACCGTCGAGCAGCAGCTCCGCGAGGTGGAGAGCGACGACCCCGGGCGCGCGGTGTCGGCCAGTGCGATGGCCGACCGCACCGGCATGTCCCGGTCCAGCGCGCGTCGCTACCTGGAGTACCTGTCCGACATCGACAAGGTGCTCGTGTCGCTGGATTACGGCAGCGTGGGACGACCCGAGCGTCTGTACCGATTGCGTCGGTAGGGACTACCCCATCACGCGGCGGCCCGCCACCGCACGACCCAGAGTGAGCTCGTCGGCGAACTCGAGATCGCCGCCCATGGGCAGCCCCGACGCGAGCCGAGTCACCGACAGGCCGGGGAAGTCGCGCAGCATGCGGAGGAGGTACGTCGCGGTCGCCTCGCCCTCGGTGTTGGGGTCGGTCGCGATGATGACCTCGGTGACGTCGACCCCGTCCTCCTGAGTGCCGATGCGCGTCAACAACTCTCGGACCCGCAGTTGATCCGGACCGACGCCGCTGAGGGGGTCCAGGGCGCCCCCGAGCACGTGGTAGCGACCCTTGAACTCGCGGGTTCGCTCCACGGCCTGAACGTCTTTCGGCTCCTCCACCACGCAGATGATCGAGCGGTCACGCCGCGAATCGGCGCAGATCCGACATAATTCCTTGTCCGAGACGGTCCCGCAGATCGTGCAGAACTGCACCCCGTCACGGATGCGGGCGAGCGCGTTCTGCAACCGGTCGATGTCCGGCGCCTCGACACCGAGGAGATGAAACGCGATGCGCTGCGCGCTCTTCGGACCGACGCCGGGCAGCTTGCCCAACTCGTCGATCAGATCCTGGACCGGTCCTTCGTACACCCCGTGCGACCTAGAAGCCGGGCAGACCCGGCATGCCGCCGCCACCCAGCCCGGCCAGCGGCCCGAGCTTCTGCGAGGCCACCTCGCCGGCCGCGCGCGAGGCATCGGCCAGGGCGCCGACGATCAGGTCCTGCAGCGTCTCGACATCCTCGGGGTCGACCACCTTGGGATCGATGGTGATGCCCGTGACCTCGCCGCTCCCGGTGACCGTGGCGACGACGAGCCCGTTGCCCGCGCTGCCGGTGACCTCCGTCGCGGCGATCTCGGCCTGCGCGGCCATCAGTTGCTGCTGCATCTGCTGCGCCTGCTGGAGCAGCTGGGACATGTCGGGCTGATCGCCGGGTTGCACCGTCGGTGTCCTCTCGGAGGGGGAAAACGTGAGTCCAGCCTAGTCGTCCGCACCGACATCGCCCGGCCGTGGGACCCGGGCCTCCCAGCGTCGTCGGCGATCGTCGTCGCTCTGCTCCCACCACGGGGTGCCGCGCTCGCCGAGCGCAACCTTGGCCGCCTGCACGCCCGCGCGGGATTCCGGGGCGCCACCGGTGCGGCGCACGTCGCGTCGCCACGCCATGAGGATGGACCGCAGTTCGGCCTGGCGGTCCTCCGGTATCGCCGGGTCGGTCGCCCGCCAGCGACGCCCGTCGATCACCACGAAGTGGCCGTCGGGCGTCCGCTCGGGACCGGACTCGCTCACCCGACCTGGCGGGAGAGGTTCTCGAGGACCTGCGCCTGGATCTTCTTCAGGCCGAGCGGGGCGAACGTCTTCTCGAAGAACCCGCCGATGCCGCCGGCACCCGTCCATTCGGTGGTCGTGGTGACCTCGCTGCCCTGTCCGGCCGGCGTCACACGGTAGGTGGTGACCATCGAGGAGTTGGCGTCCGTCTCGGTGATCGTGTCGCCCGCGACGCGGACGGTGGCGCGGACGTCGCGCGCGCGCTTCTTCGTGGCCTGCAGCGTCCAGGTGGCCACGGTGCCGTCGCCCTGACCGCCCTCGACGACGGTGAAGTCCCGGTACTGTTCGGGCAGGATCCGCGGGCGCACGGTCTGGTAGTCCGACAGTGCCGCCAGCACCTGCTCCGGGGTCGCGGCGACGGTGTGGGACGTGCTGGCGCTGACCTTGGCCATGAACGCATTCCTCCTGAGCATCGGGGGTCTTTCGTCCCATTCTTCCACGGTGCTTTCGGTCCCCTCGACGCTGCCGAAAGACGTCCGTCCGGCAACGGTTACGTGACGGACCCCCACCATCCGTAGTCCTGCGAACGATCGCGATATAGCGTTCTCGCGTGGATCGCACCGTTCAGTCTCCGACCGGCAACTCTCCGGGCCCGCACGAGGTGGGCGCGGCCGCGCACGCCGCGGGCGTCCGACGCCTGGTCGCGAGCTACCGGGCCATCCCGCGCGAGCAGACCGTCCGGCTGGCCAAGAAGACCTCCAACCTCTTCCGAGCCCGCCAGGACACCAGCGTTCCCGGACTCGACGTGTCCGGTCTCGGCAAGGTGATCTCGGTCGATCCCGTCGCGCGCACCGCCGACGTGCAGGGCATGTGCACGTACGAGACCCTGGTGGACGCGACCCTGCGCCACGGACTGGTGCCGCTGGTGGTGCCGCAGCTCAAGACCATCACCCTCGGCGGCGCGGTCACGGGCCTCGGCATCGAATCGACGTCCTTCCGCAACGGCCTCCCCCACGAGAGCCTGCTCGAGGTGGACGTGCTGACCGGCGCGGGCGAGGTGGTCACCGCGCGCCCCGAGGGCGAGCACGCGGACCTGTTCCACGCGTTTCCCAACTCTTACGGCACGCTCGGCTACTCGACCCGCCTGCGCATCGAACTCGAGGCCGTCCCGCCCTACGTCGCCCTGCGCCACGTCCGGTTCCACGACCTGCAGTCGGTCCAGGACGCGATGGATGCGATCGTCGACGCGGGTGAGTACCGCGGCGAGCGCGTCGACTACCTCGACGGTGTGGTGTTCACCGACTCCGAGGCGTATCTGACCCTCGGCCGACAGACCGACGAGCCCGGGCCGGTGAGCGACTACACCGGCATGCAGATCTACTACCGGTCGATCCAGCACGACGGCGCCACCCCGCGGACCGACCGGCTCACCGTGCACGACTACCTGTGGCGGTGGGACACGGACTGGTTCTGGTGCTCGCGAGCGTTCGGCACCCAGAATCCGCGGATCCGACGGTTCTGGCCGCGCCGCTACCTCCGCAGCAGCGTCTACTGGAAGCTGATCGCGCTCGATCGGAAGTTCGACATCGCCGACCGCCTCGAACGCCGCAAGGGCAACCCGATCCGCGAACGCGTGGTGCAGGACATCGAGGTTCCCATCGAGAACACCGCCGCGTTCCTGCGGTGGTTCCTCGACGAAATTCCCATCGAACCCCTGTGGCTCTGCCCCCTGCGCCTACGGGACGGCACGCGGGAGTGGCCGCTGTATCCACTACGCGCCGGCCACACGTACGTCAACGTCGGGTTCTGGTCCTCGGTGCCCGTCGAGGAGGGCGCCGACGGTGTCGTCGAGGGCGCCACGAATCGCCGCATCGAGCGTCGGGTGTCCGAGCTCGACGGCCACAAGTCCCTCTACTCGGACTCGTTCTACGACCGGGACGAGTTCGACGCGCTCTACGGCGGGAATCACTACTCCCGCGTCAAGAAGATCTACGACCCCGATTCACGTCTGTTGGATCTGTATTCGAAGGCGGTGCAACGTCGATGACTCTGTTCCGAGAAAGCTACAAGGACTATCAGGTCGGCTCCCCCAAGCTGACCATCGCGGGAATTCTCGAGCAGTTCACCGAGGGCGACATCCCGGTGCGCTTCAGCGCGTACGACGGTTCCGTGGCCGGCGACCCGGACTCGGCCTACGGGCTGAACCTGCTCACGCCCCGCGGAACGACGTACATCGCCACGGCCCCCGGCGATCTCGGGATGGCGCGTGCGTACGTCTCCGGTGACCTCGAGATCGTCGGCGCGCACCCGGGCGACCCGTACGACGTGCTGCGCATGCTCGGCGACGACCTCCACTTCAAGCGCCCGTCGGCGCGGACGTTGGCGGCGATCACCCGCTCGCTCGGCTGGGAACTGTTGCGGCCCATCGCCCCGCCGCCGCAGGAGTCGCTGCCGCGGTGGCGGCGGATCGCCGAAGGACTGCGGCACAGCAAGACTCGGGACGCGGAGAGCATTCACCACCACTACGACGTGTCCAACACGTTCTACGAGTACGTGCTCGGCGACTCCATGACCTACACGTGCGCGGCGTACCCGACGGAGGACGCGACCCTCGAGGAGGCCCAGGAGAACAAGTACCGCCTCGTCTTCGAGAAGTTGCGCCTGAAGGAAGGCGACCGGCTGCTCGACATCGGGTGCGGGTGGGGCTCGATGGTGCGCTACGCCGCCCGCCGCGGCGTCCGCGTCATCGGCGCGACCCTGTCGGCGGAGCAGGCGGAGTGGGCCCAACGGGCCATCGAGGCCGACGGCCTCGGCCACCTCGCCGAGGTGCGTCACAGCGACTACCGCGACATCGCCGAGACGGGCTTCGACGCCGTGTCCTCGATCGGGCTGACCGAACACATCGGCGTCGCCAACTACCCGGCGTACTTCGGGTTCGTCGCGAGCAAGCTCCGGCCCGGCGGACTGGTGCTCAACCACTGCATCACGCGTCCGGACAACCGGTCCGCCGCCCGCGCGGGTGGGTTCATCGACCGCTACGTGTTCCCCGACGGGGAACTCACCGGATCCGGCCGCATCATCACCGAGATGCAGGACATCGGCCTCGAGGTGCGGCACGAGGAGAACCTCCGCGAGCACTACGCCCTGACCCTGCGCGACTGGTGCCGCAATCTGGTCGACAACTGGGACGCCTGCGTCGCCGAGGTCGGCGAGGGCACCGCCCGCGTGTGGGGTCTCTACATGGCCGGCTCGCGACTCGGCTTCGAGCGCAACGTCGTTCAACTCCATCAAGTACTCGCGGTCAAACCCGACGGCAATCGCTCTCACCTGCCGCTGCGTCCGTGGTGGAATGGCTGAGTGACCCTTACCTTCCGCCGCGCCGCCGCCGTCGTCACCTGCGTCGTCGCGGGCCTCGCGCCCACCGTTCTCACCGGACCGGCAGCGTCTGCCGCACCGACTTCAGAGCCCGGAGCGCTGCTGTCGAGCTCGCCGCTCGCGGAGGAGCTGCTTCCCGAGGGTGCGGCGTCCGGCACGCTGGTGCGCTACGGCACGCTGCGCACCGCGGGCCAGGCCGGGGAATCGACCGGGCTGGTCTTCGTGCCCGAGGGCGAGACGCCGGCCGGCGGATGGCCGGTGGTCTCGTTCGCGCACGGCACCACGGGCGTCGCCGACGCGTGCACGCCCTCGCTGACCGGCGGGACGGAGTACGAACGGCCGGCCATGACCGAGTGGCTCCGGAACGGCTACGCCGTCGCCGCCACCGATTACGCCGGCCTGGGCACGCCGGGTGTACACGCATACCTCGACGGTCCCGCGTCGGGAGCCAACGTCGTCGACATCGTGCGCACCGCACATCGGCTTCTCGGTGACGAGCTGTCCCCGCGATGGCTCGCCACGGGGCTCTCGCAGGGCGGCAACGCCGCGTACTTCGCCGCCGCCGTCGGGACCGAGCGCGCACCGGAACTCGACTACCGCGGCGCCGTTCCCATCGCCGGGCCGACGCAGCTGGACACGCTGCTGCCGCCGTCGGGACCGGTCTTTCCGCCGATCGCCCCCAGCGGCTACGTCGGGTACGTGATGTACATCCTGGCCGGATTGAACGATCAGCGGCCGGACCTGAACGTCCCGAGCTACCTCACGCCCCGCGGACTGGATTACCTGAACGCCGCGACCACGCTGTGCGGCAACGACTTCCGAGCGTTCCGGGAGGCCAACCCGGTGGTGCTGCGCGATCTGCTCACGCGCCCGCTCGACGACCCCGCGATGAACGCGACGCTGCGCGAGATGCAGGCCGTACCCGTCGCGGGCTACGACCGGCCCCTGCTGGTCACGCAGAGCCTGGTCGATCAGACCGTGCCGGCGCCGCTCACCTTCGCGCAGACCGCGCGAATGTCCGCTGCGGGCACGGATTATCGGCTCCTCACGTTCCCGGACGCCGATCACGTGGGCACGCTCATGGCGTCGATGCCGGCGGCCCTGGACTTCGCCCGCACCGTCACCGGCTGACCCCGACCAGCACGCGACCCCCGCACTCCCGGCGTCGGGAGTGCGGGGGTTGCGTCGTTCTCGTGCGTCAGCGCAGGGACTGGGGCGGGGTGAAGCGCTCGCCGTACTGCTTGGCCAGCTCCTCCGCTCGGGCCACGAAGGCCTCCTTGCCCACGGTGCCGTCGGCGGCCTCGTAGCCGACGATGTACTGGTGCACACCACCGGTCCACGCCGGGAAGCCGATGCCGAAGATCGAGCCGATGTTGGCGTCGGCGGTGGTGTTCAGGACGCCCTCGTCGAAGCACTTCTGCGTCTCGATGGCCTCGATGAACAGCATGCGCTCCTTGAGATCCTCGAACGGGATGTCGGCGGTGCCGGACTCGAACGCGTCGCGCAGTCCGGACCACAGACCGGCACGCTTGCCGTCGACGTACTCGTAGAAGCCGGCGCCCTTGGCCTTCGACGGACGCTCGAACTCGTCGACCATCTTGTCGATCACGGCGCCCGCGGGATCCTCCGGCGGCGTGCCACCGGCGGCGACCACGGCGTCGTAGGTCTCCTTGCGGATCTTCTGCATGAGGGTGAGCGTCAGCTCGTCCGACAGCTGCAGCGGCGGAGCGGGGTAGCCCGCCTGGAGACCGGCCTGCTCGATCGACGACGGCTCGACGCCCTCGCCGAGCATCGCGATGGCCTCGTTGATGAAGGTGCCGATCACGCGCGAGGTGAAGAAGCCGCGGCTGTCGTTGACGACGATCGGGGTCTTCTTGATGGCCTGCACGAGGTCGAATGCCTTGGCCAGAGCCGCATCCGAGGTCTTCTCACCGCGGATGATCTCCACCAGCGGCATCTTGTCGACGGGCGAGAAGAAGTGGATGCCGATGAAGTCCTCCTGCCGCTTCACGCCGGTCGCGAGACCGGTGATCGGCAGCGTGGAGGTGTTGGAGCCGAGCAGCGCGTCGGGTACCACCAGGTCCTCGATCTCCTGGAAGACCTTGTGCTTGAGGTCCTGCGACTCGAAGACGGCCTCGATCACCAGATCCGCACCCTCGACGTCCTTCGGGTCGGCGGTGGGGTGGATGCGCGCGAGCAGCGCGTCGGACTTCTCCTGCGTGGTCTTGCCGCGCGAGAGCGCCTTGGCCTCGATGGCCTCCGAGTACGCCTTGCCCTTCTCGGCGGACGCGAGCTCGACGTCCTTGAGCACCACGTCGATTCCGGCCTTGGCGCACACGTAGGCGATGCCGGCGCCCATCATGCCGGCGCCGAGCACGGCGACCTTGGAGAACTGCGTCTTGTCGTACCCGTCGGGACGCGACTTGCCGGCGTTGATCGCCTGCAGGTCGAAGAAGAACGCCTGGATCATGTTCTTCGAGACCTGACCGGTGACCAGCGAGGTGAAGTAGCGCGACTCGATGGTGGACGCGTTGTCGAAGTCGACCTGCGAACCCTCCACGGCGGCAGCCAGAATGGCGAGCGGAGCCGGCATGTTCGCGCCCTTGATCTGCTTGCGCAGGTTGGACGGGAACGCCGGAAGGATCTGTGCCAGCTTAGGATTCGACGGCGTGCCGCCGGGGATCTTGTAGCCCTTCACATCCCACGGCGCGACGCCGCCCTCGGGGTTGGCCTTGATCCATGCCTTGGCGGCCGGAACCAGCTCCTCGACACTGCCGACGACCTCGTCGACCAGGCCGAGCTCCTTCGCCTTGGCCACGCGGAATCGGGTGCCCTGCGAGAGGACCGACATGAAGCCGTTCTGGATGCCCATCATGCGCGTGATGCGGGTGACGCCGCCGCCGCCGGGGAGCAGGCCGAGGGACACCTCGGGCAGACCCAGCTGCACACCGGGCACGTCGGCGACGATGCGGTGGTGCGTGGCCAGCGCGATCTCGAGACCGCCGCCCAGGGCCGCGCCGTTGATGGCGGCGACGACGGGCTTGCCGAGGGTCTCCAGGCGGCGCAGCTGCGACTTGATCAGCTGCACCTCCTCGAACACCTGCGCGGCGTCGTCCTTGGTCGCCTTGACCATGTTCTTGAGGTCGCCACCGGCGAAGAAGGTCTTCTTCGCCGACGTGACGACGACACCGGTGACGGAGTCCTTCTCGGCCTCGAGGCGGTCCACGGTGGCGCCCATCGAGTTCTTGTAGGTCTCGTTCATCGTGTTGGCGCTCTGGCCGGGATCGTTCATCGTCAGCGTGACGATGCCGTCGGCGTCCTTATGCCACTCGATCATGTTCTCGCTCATGTGTTCTCGGTTCCTCAGACTCGCTCGATGATGGTGGCCACGCCCATGCCGCCGCCGATGCACAGGGTGATCAGTGCGTAGCGGCCGTTGCGACGCTCGAGCTCGTCGAGCACGGTGCCGGTGATCATGGCGCCGGTGGCACCGAGGGGATGGCCCATCGCGATGGCGCCGCCGTTGACGTTCAGCTTCTCGCCGGGGATCTTCAGATCCTTCTGGTAGCGCAGCACCACGGAGGCGAAGGCCTCGTTCAGCTCGAACAGGTCGATGTCGTCGACCGTCAACCCGGCCGCGGCCAGCACCTTCTTCGACGCGGGCGTCGGGCCGGTCAGCATGATCGTGGTGTCGGCACCCGAGGTGGCCGTCGCGACCACGCGGGCGCGCGGGGTCATCCCCATCGACTTGCCCGCGTCCTCGCTGCCGACGACCACCAGCGCGGCGCCGTCGACGATGCCCGACGAGTTACCGCCGGTGTGCACGTGATGGATCTTCTCGACCCAGTGGTACTTCTGCAGCGCCACGTCGTCGAAGCCGCCCATCGCCGCGACGCCCTCGAAGGCCGGCTTGAGCTTGCCGAGCGACTCCGTCGTCGTCCCGGGACGCATGTGCTCGTCCTGGTCCAGGATCACCAGACCGTTCTGGTCCGTCACCGGGACCACCGACTTGGCGAAGTAGCCACCCGACCACGCCGCCGCGGCACGGTCCTGCGACTGCACGGCGTACGCGTCGACGTCGTCACGCGTGAATCCCTCGATCGTGGCGATGAGATCGGCACCGATGCCCTGGGGCACGAAATACGTGTCGTACGCGGTCTGCGGGTCCATCGCCCACGCGCCGCCGTCGGAGCCCATCGGCACGCGGGACATCGACTCGACGCCGCCGGCGATCACCAGCTCGTCCCAGCCCGAGCGCACCTTCTGCGCGGCCAGGTTCACGGCCTCGAGGCCGGAGGCGCAGAAACGGTTCAGCTGGAATCCGCCGACGGTGTCGGGCATCTTCGCGGCCAGCACGGCCGTGCGGGCGATGTCCGCGCCCTGGTCGCCCACGGGGGAGACGACGCCGAGGATCAGATCGGAGATGCGGTCCTCGTCCATGTCGGGAAAACGACGACGGAGCTCGTCGATCAAGCCCGTGACCAGCGAGATCGGCTTGACGGAGTGCAGCGCGCCGCCCTTGCCCTTCCCGCGCGGTGTTCGGATCGCCTCGTAGATGTATGCCTCTGTGGTCACTGCGCGCAGTTCCTTCCGAGAAGTGGATCGGGCATCTCGACGCAGCGCGTCGGAGCCCACGAGGTACAGACCTCGACGATGGTCACACTAGGCGGGCGCGGACGTGCCCGACAGGTCCGAAACGAGCACGAGAGATGACCGCGGAGGGTCACGCGAAGACGAGTGCGTTCGCCGCCGAGGCCGCGAGCACGAACCCGACGATGCCGATCACCCAGCCGACCACGGTGTCCGCGCGCGCCGAGAGGTAGCCGTCGATCCGGCCGAGCGGACCGTCCAGCCGACGCCCGACGGCCAGCCGGGCACCCGTGATCGCCGCGGCCGGCGCGACCATGAGCAGGCAGTACGCCGCCAGGGTCGCCGCCGCCGTCGGCGGTGACACGTCCGCGGACACCAGCAACCCGATCGCGCCGAGATACGGCAGCATCGTCGCCACCTCGGACAGCCCGGCCACCAGAGCGAGCCCGACGACCGGCCGCACACCGGTCCCGGACGTCGTCACCCGCTCGCGCCACCGCGCGACACTGCTCGCGCCGCGCCGCGAATCGAACCGGAAGCTCCAGGCGAACAGGGCGAGGCCCAGCACCAACTGCGCCACACGGACGGCCGGATGATCGAGCGATCCGGACGCCACGGTCACCCCGAGCCGGGCGAGCGACCACAGGGCGATACCCACCACCGCGTAGAACGACGCCAGCACGGCCAGGTAGCCGGCGAGCACCCGGACCCGGGGTCGGCCCGGCGCCAGCAGGAACCACAACGGCACCACGAGCGTCCCGAGGGACGTGCTGTCGACGAGCGCCAGCCCGGCGAGCGCCGCCGCCAGGGTGGCTGTCACTCGGCCCGCCGACGGTCACGGGACCACAGCGAGCCCACCAGGTCGATCGCGCCCACCACGACCAGCACCACGCCCAGCGGTCCGCCGCGGAACCACAGGAATTCGGTGTCGCGGGCGAACAGCCACAGGCAGCCACCCACCACGATCAGGGCCAGGGAACCGAGAACCTTCCAGAGTTGTGTCGTCATACGGATCAGCGTCGATCGTCGGGCGGCCTGCCACATCGGCCGACCGAGCCACCCGCCGGTCATCCGAAGGAATGACGACCGCCGTCCCCGGCCGTGCTGTGATGAGGCGGTGAGATCGCGACGCGTGTCCCTCGACGTCGTCATCGCCGCGGGCCTGTTCGGCGTCGGAGTGGTCCTCTACCTCTCCGGGCTCTTCTCGCTGGGCACCGAACGCACCGACGTACCGCTCGCCGTACGACTCGTCCTGCTCGCCGCCCTCTGCCTCGTCGGGTGCGCCCGACGCGCCCGGCCGGGAGCGGCCCTCGCCCTCGGCACCGTGCTGTTCGCCGTGGATCTCGTCCTCGGCCCATCGGTGCCCGTCTGGATCGTCCTCGCCGACCTGCTCTACGCCGCCGTCCGACACGGGTCGCCGCGGGTGGGGCGGGCGGCCACCTACGCGACGGGCATCGGCGTCGTCGTGCTGGCGGGCGTCGTGCTGGCCGCGGAGCACGACGTCCGACCCGCCGCCGGCGCGCTCGTGGTGAGTGCCCTGTTCTTCGGGACCTCCCTCTGGTGGGGCCTGGCCATCAAGCGGCAGGTGGAGCTGACCGACATCGAACGCGAACGGGCCCGCGCCCACCGCATCCTCGCCGACCGCGACCGCGAGGCCGCCGTCGCCGAGGAGCGCAACGCCATGGCCCGCGACCTGCACGACGTCATCGCCGGGCATCTGTCCTCCATCGCCATCCACTCCACCGCGGCGCTCTCTCGCGACGTCGACCCGGCCGTGCGCGAATCGCTGATCGCGATCCGCACCGGAAGCACCGCCGCGTTGACCGAGATGCGCGCCATGATCGACGTCCTCCACGCCGACGCCGCCGATCCCGCCGTCGCCCCGCCCCGCTTGGCGGACCTGCACGTCGTCGTCGACGCGGCCCGCGCGACCGGCACCGACGTCTCGGTCGACCTCGAGGTCGGGGACCTGCCCACCGTCGTCGACCACGCGGCCTACCGCATCGTCCATGAAGCCGTGGTCAACGCTATGAAGCACGCAGCTCGTCGGCCCATCGACGTCGCCGCGAACCGCACGGGCACCGAGCTGCGACTGATCGTCCGCAACGACCTCGATGCGGACGCCGACAAGACCCGGCGCGTCGGCCGCGGGCTCGCGAACATGAAGCACCGCGCGCAACTGCTCGGCGGCGACTGCAGCGCGGGTCCGTGCGGCGGGCACTGGGTGGTCCGAGCGCACCTCCCGGTGGGGTCGGCGTCGTGATCACGGTGGTGCTGGCGGACGACCACGCCGCGATCCGCGCCGGTCTTCGCATGCTGCTGGATGGGCACGACGACATCGAGGTGGTCGCCGAGGCCGAGAACGGCGCGTCGGCGGTCACCGTCGCCCGGACGCATCGTCCCGACGTGGTGCTCATGGACATTCGCATGCCGGGGATGGACGGCATCGAGGCGACCCGGCACATCGTCGAGACGACGTCGAGCCGAGTCCTGGTGCTCACCACGTTCGACGTGGACGACTACGTCTTCGCCGCCTTGCACGCCGGCGCCTCGGGTTTCCTGCTCAAGACGGCGTCGGCCGACGAGTTGCTCGGCGCCGTGCGCAGCGTCGCGGCGGGGGACGGCGCCCTCGGGCCCGGCGCCACCCGGGCGGTGATCGAGCGGTTCGTCAGCAGCCCCCGTTCGACGACCGCACCGGCGGGATACGACGACCTCACGCCCCGCGAACGCGACGTGCTCCACCTGTTGGGCCAGGGTCTGTCCAACCACGAACTGTCGACGGCGCTGCAGGTCAGCGAGGCGACAGTGAAGACCCACGTGTCGCGCGTACTGGCCAAACTCGGACTGGAGTCCCGCGTGCAGGCCGCCATCGCCGCCGCCGAGGCCGGCCTCTAGACCTCCTTGATCGGCGTCGCGCCCAGCTCGGTCTGCAGCAGTTCCAGGGCCACCTCGTCGGGGTCACGACGCGTCGCAGGATCCACCGGCTCCTTGGCCTGCTTCATCATCTCCTCCTGCTCCTCCGGACTTTCCGGGGGCGGAGGGCCGTCGTAGGAGTCGTACCCCGGATCCGGATAGTCCGGCTCCTCTGGAGGCGGTGGGATGTCGTCGGACCCGTCGCGGCCGTCCGGGGATGCCCTCGAGGGCGCGGGCGGCGGGGTCGACCGGGACGGGCGCGAGAACCGGGGCGGTGCCGGACGCTCCTTCGGCGCGGCCGCGGGAGCCGCGGCGGGTGCCGGGGCAGCGGCAGCACCGCCCACCTCGCACTGCACCGTCCACTCGACCCCGAACACGTCGCGCAGCGCGTCGACGATCACCGCGGCGTTCCGCGGCTCGACCAGTCGCTTCGCCAGCGGGGCCGAATCGTGGGCGAGGACGAGCGTGCCGTCGGTGACCGCGCGAACGGTGGCGCCGGACAGCATCACCTCGACCGTCCGACTCCGCTCCCGCACCTTGGTGCGCACCTCCGACCAGACAGCGCGGATGTCCGCGGCGTCCGGGCCCGATGCCGCGATCGGCTCCGGATCCGGCTCGGCCGCGGGTTCGGGTTCGTGCGCGTACTCGGGAGCGGCGGCGGGTTCCGGCTCGGGGGTCGGGGCGGGAACCGGATCGGCCGGGGCCACCCGAGTCGGCTCCGGGGGTTCCTGGCGCGGCGGCTCCGGCGATTCCTGGTGCGGCTGCTGCGGGGGTTCCTGGCGTGGCGGCTCCGGGGCAGGGGGGCTCTGCCGCGGCGCTTCCGCAGCAGGGGGTTCCTGGCGCGGCGGCTCCGGTGCAGGGGGTTCCTGGCGCGGCGGCTCCGAGGTAGGGGGTTCCTGACGCGGCGGCTCCGGTGTGGGGGGTGCTGCGGCTGCCCGCTCGGACGGCCGGACGAATCGCGGCGCGGCCTCCGTCGCGGCCGCGGCGCGCGGGGCGTCGGCACGCGGAGCCTCGGCCGCCGCGCGGTCCTGCCGGTGCTCGGCGTCCACCGCAGCCTGCTCGCCGACCGGGAGGCTGACGTCGAGACGTCGTTCCAACCGTTCGATGCGGTGCAGCACAGCACTTTCCGCGTCGGACGCCGCCGGCAGCAGCATGCGAGCGCACATGACCTCGAGCAGCAACCTCGGCGCCGTGGCACCCCGCATCTCGCCCAGGCCGGCGTGCACCGTCTCGGCGTACCGAGCCAGTGTGGCGGGGCCGATGCGCTCGGCCTCGTCCCGCATCCGCTCGATCATGTCGGCGGGGGCGTCGACGAGTCCGCGCTCCCCGGCGTCGGGCACCGCGCGCATGAGGATCAGGTCGCGGAAGCGATCGAGCAGATCGACGGCGAAGCGGCGCGGATCGTGGCCGGCGTCCATGACCTTCTCCACGGTTCCGAACAGCGCGGCACCGTCCTGCGCCGCCAGGGCGTCGACCGCTTCGTCGATCAGCGCGACATCGGTGACGCCGAGCAACATCAGGGCGCGGGAGTACTGGACACCCTCGTCCCCCGCGCCGGCCAGCAACTGGTCGAGCACGCTGAGGGTGTCACGCGGCGACCCCCCGCCGGCCCGAATGACCAACGGATACACCGCATCCTGGACCGTCACGTTCTCTTCGGCGCAGATGCGCTCCATCAACCCGCGCATCGCGACAGGCGGAAGCAAGCGGAACGGATAGTGGTGCGTGCGACTGCGAATGGTCGGCAACACCTTCTCCGGCTCCGTGGTGGCGAAGACGAAGATCAGGTGCGCGGGCGGCTCCTCGACGATCTTGAGCAGCGCGTTGAATCCCGCCGTGGTGACCATGTGCGCCTCGTCCACGATGAAGACGCGGTACCGCGACTCGGCCGGGGCGTAGAACGCCCGATCCCGCAATTCCCGGGTGTCGTCGACACCGCCGTGACTGGCGGCGTCGAGCTCGATCACGTCCAGGTTGCCGGGACCACCGGGCGCCAGGGCCACGCACGAGGAGCAGACACCGCACGGCGTCGACGTCGGGCCCTGCACGCAGTTGAGCGACCGGGCGAGAATGCGCGCCGACGACGTCTTGCCGCACCCGCGCGGGCCGGAGAACAGGTAGGCATGGTTGATGCGGCCAGAGTCCAGCGCGACCGACAGCGGCTCGGTGACGTGCTCCTGGCCCACCACTTCCGCGAACGACGCAGGACGGTACTTCCGGTACAAGGCCACGTCGAGGAGACTACCGACGTCGTCCGACAGTCGAGAATCTACGAGCCGGCGCTCTCCTTGGCCGCCTTCTTCGCGGCCTTCTTGAACTCGCGGACCTGCCCGAGCGACTCCGCGTCGACCACGTCGGCGATGGACCGCCGCGACCCGTCCTCACCGTAGGCACCGGCGGCCTCGCGCCACCCGACCGGCTCGACGCCCATCTGCTTGCCCAGCAACGCCACGAAGATCCGTGCCTTCTGGTCGCCGTATCCCGGCAGCGCTGTGAGCCGCTTCAGAACTTCCTTGCCGTTGGGCTCGCCGTCGGTCCAGATGGCGTCGGCGCGACCGCCCCACTCGTCGACGATGTACGCGCACAACGCCTGGATCCGCTTGCCCATGGAGCCGGGGAAGCGATGCACCGCCGGCGTGGTGCTGCAGTACTCGAGGAAAGTGTCCTCTGGCATCTCGGCGATGGTGTGCACGTCGAGAGACCCGATCCGATCGACCAGCTTCTTCGGTCCCGCGAACGCCGACTCCATCGGCACCTGTTGGTCGAGCAACATCCCGATCAGCAGGGCGAGCGGGTCGGAGGCGAGCAGTGCGTCGGCGTCCGGGTCGCCGACCAGATGGAGGGTCCTGGCCATGGGGTCCAGTGTGGCACGGGGGTGCCGGGTGCTCAGGTTTCCGCCATCCTCACCGGTTGCAACCCGTGTAGGTGACCAGAACCTGCGCAGGTGCTCGGCAGCCCCCACCCGCTCAGGTTTCCGTCACCCTCACCGGTTGCAACCCGTGCAGGTGACCAGAACCTGCGCAGGTGCTCGGCAGCCGGTCACCGACCGACCAGAGCAGCGAGGACCCGTCGTGCCAGCCGGCCGTCCGCGAGGTCCGCCCAGGTCCAGCGGATCACCACGTATCCCGCGGCCCGGAGCGCGTCCTCGCGCAGCTTCTCGCGGACCACGGCGTCACCACCCTGGTCCCCGGCGTACTTGCTCAGGCCGTCGAACTCACCCACGACCCCGTCCCAGAGAAAGTCGACGCGGTAGGTCTTCCCGTCGACCACGATCTCGACCTGCAGGTCCGGAGCCGGGACGTCGAACCGGTCGAAGTACACGCGGCTGCGGGATTCACCGACACTCTCGCTGCGGCTGTCGAGGAAGGACAGAACCCGTCGCGCCTTGGCGGTTCCCCGACGACGACCGCAGCGTGCAAGCGCTGCTGCCAGCAGTTCGGGTGTGGCCAGCTGAGAGCGCAGTGCCGAATCCCCCACGCAGACCGCCTCGTCGAACGGTAGGGCGCACGCAAGGTCGGCGATGGTGCGTGCCGCCGTCGTGATCGGGAGTCCGAGCCGCTCCGTGACGTCCACCGCGTCCAGCAGATGCGCGTGCACGTGTCGCATACGGTCGACCCGTCCGCCGGTCGGACGATCGGCGGTGAGGTGCACGATCTCGGGCGCGCCCCGCCAGAGATCGAAGCCCCAGGCCAGGGCGGCGGACTGGTGACTCAGAACCAGACCCGACGAGGCCGCGTCGAGTGCCGCACGAGCCAGGAGTAGGTGCCGCTCCTCCGGAGTGGCAGCAGTGATCTGCACCGTCTCGGCGAAGCACCCGCGCCGGATCGGAACGATCGTGCCGCCCCGCTTGGCGGTTCGAATCTCCGCGTCCGTCACCCCACGGCGGAGGAGAGCACGCCGGGTCAGCAGAAGGTCGTTCTCGTCCGAGGTGAACTCGGGCTGTGCACTCATTCGAGCAGCATGACGGGCTGACGGACGGCGACGAGGCCGTCATCCACAGGGCTCGGAGTTGTCCACACCCACCGAGCGGCGACACCTGCTCAGGTTTCCGCCACCCTCACCAGCTGCAACCTGCGCGCCTGACCAGAACCTGCGCAACTGCCGGAACCGCGCCACCTGCTCAGGTTCCCGCCACCCTCACCAGCTGCAACCTGCGCGCCTGACCAGAACCTGCGCAGCAACTCCGCAAGCCCCATCTGCTCAGGTTCCCGCCACCCTCACCGGTTGCAACCCGCGCACGTGACCGGAACCTGCGCAAGTCAGGGCGCGCTGCGCAGCCCAGCCGAACGACTACCCCCGCAACTTCTCCGTCGCGGCGAGCAGGACACACGTCGCCACCCCGTCCATGGCGGCGGCGAGCTCGTCGGTGGAGGGGAAGCTCGGGGCGAGGCGGATGTTCTTGTCCTCGGGGTCCCGCTTGTACGGAAACGCGGAGCCGGCGGCGGTGAGGGCGATGCCCGCGTCCTTGGCCAGGGCGATGGTGCGGGCGGCGGTGCCCTCGAGCACGTCGAGGCTGACGAAGTACCCACCGGCGGGCTCGGTCCAGGACGCGACCTTCGATGCGCCGAGCCGGTCGTCGAGAATCTGCTGCACCAGCGCGAACTTCGGCGCAAGGATCTCGCGGTGCTTCGCCATGTGGGCGCGCACACCGTCGGCGTCACCGAAGAAGCGCAGGTGGCGCAGCTGGTTCAGCTTGTCGGGCCCGATGCTCTTCTTGCCGAAGTGCGACAGGTACCAATCCAGGTTCGCAGTCGAGGCACCCAGGAAGCTCACGCCGGCGCCGGCGAACGTCACCTTGGACGTCGACGCGAACACGTACGGGCGATTGGGGTGACCGGCCTCCTCGGCCATGCCCAACACGTCGTATGCCGGGGGGAAGGCCTCGGCGAGCGGATGCACGGCGTAGGCGTTGTCCCAGAACAGACGGAAATCGGGGGCGGCCGCGGGCATGGTCGCGAGCGCCCGCACCACCTCGTCGCTGTACACGGCGCCGGTGGGGTTGGCGTAGTTGGGCACGCACCACATGCCCTTGATCTGCGGATCCGCGGACAGCAGCCGCTCCACCTCGGCCACGTCGGGGCCGTCCGGGTTCATGCGCACCGGGATCATCTCGATGCCGACGCTCTCGGTGATCGCGAAGTGCCGGTCGTACCCGGGGCTGGGGCACAGGAAGCGCACGACGGGCTCCTGCGACCACGGCCGCACCGAGTCGACGGTGCCGTGCAGCAGCGCCCACACCACGAGGTCGTGCATGATCTCGAGGCTCGCGTTGTTGCCCGCCACCAGGTTGGCCACGGGGATCGACAGCAGCTCACCGAAGATGGCCCGCAGCTCGGGCAGCCCCTGCAGGCCGCCGTAGTTGCGGCAGTCGGTTCCGGACCCGTCGCGGAAATCCGCCCCCGGGAGCGTGAGCAGATCGGACGCCAGATCCAACTGCTCGGGCGACGGCTTGCCGCGGGTGAGGTCGAGGGCGAGGCCACGGGCCTGCAACGCTCGGTACGCCTCGGTCTGCTTCTCGTGCTCCGCAGCCAACTCGTCGGGATTCATCAGTCCGAGTTGCGTCGTGGGCATGACGAGAGGGGCCTTTCGAAGGGCGACCGCGCGGGAGTGAAGTAAGGGGACCCCGCGCACCCGGCAGAGCCCGTTGACCCTTGCTGCCTTCCGGCCCTGGGGGAGTTCACAGGATGCGCGCCGCGCGGGATCCGCAGACGAGTCTAGTCATAGTCCCGGCGCGGCACCGAACTCCCCTGGTCGCGGGTCCGATTGGCTCCGAGCGGGGTGCCGCCGGTATGGTGGCCCACGGAGGATTCGCCTAGTGGCCTATGGCGCTCGCCTGGAACGCGGGTTGGGTTAACGCCCTCAGGGGTTCAAATCCCCTATCCTCCGCCACGTCGAGGCCCCGCACAGCATGTGCGGGGCCTCGATGCGTCACTGGTCCCGTTCCAGCACCCACGTCACCGGCGCGGGATCGGCGTCGTTCACCACGACGGCCGCCCACGCCTCGGCGGTGGAGACGTCCTCGTGGACCGCGGTGGCCAGCACGTCGTCGGTGGCGGTGTCCCTGATTCGATACATCGGCATGGCCGTCGAGTGCCCGGACGGGCGAACCCGAAACGGCTGTCAGAACAGCGCTTCCTGCACCGCGGGCAACGCCGTCTCGTAGTCACCGAACTCCACCCGGCGCCCCCGCAGACGGGACAGGTCGGCGACGTACACCGTGCCGGGATCGGCCGTCACCTCGGCGCCCACCGCCGACCCGACGCCCCATCGCACGTCCAGCCCGTGGGTCCCGACGCCCGGATCGAGGGGGTACGACGAGCGTCGCCCGGAGAACACGTCGTCGCGCGTCGGCGCCTCCCACCGTTCGTCGACGACGGAGAAACTGTCGTCGGCCACCTCCGTGGACGGGTCGGCCGCCACCTCTCTCAGCACCTCGCGGGCGAACGACGCGGCGTCGGCGTTGGCGGCGTCCAGGGCGGCGAGGTGGACGGGTCGCGCGAGTCCGGCGGCCTTGGCCGAGGCGCGCACGGCCTGCCGCAGCCCGGCGACGTCGGTGGCGGCGTCCTCGAGGATGCGCACCACGCGTCCGTCGACGGCACGGGCGACGTAGCGCCCGACCAGGGCGCCCTGCTCGAGCAGTCGGGCACTCTTGCGCGGATCCGCCGCGGTTCCCACCTTGGTCTCGCCACCGGCGAACGTGGCCACGTACAGCCAGTGCGGTTGCAGCACAACGCGTTCGAGGGACTTCGACAGGAAGTTCTGCCGGTGGACGATGTGGACGAAGCGGTACGGATCGGCGGCGGCGCAGTCGGCGCAGTGGACGCCGGACGACGCCCGGTTCCCGCGCGGGCAGGCGGTCGCGCGGCCGTCGTCGTCACGCCGGCCGATGCACCACACGATTCCGGCGTCGTCGATCGCGCGGTAGCGCAGCGAGCCGAGGACGTCGCGGGTGGTCGTCTCGCCCGTCCGGACGTTCGTGAGCGCGAGCCGCGGCCCCGGCCACTGCACTCCGCGGACGACGTGCCGATCCATGTGTGTGCTCCCCTGTCATGATTCGGCGATGCCGCTGCCGTCCCTCGTCCGGTCCGCCCGTCGACGCCTCACCACTCGGCACGGGGGAACCATGTCGCCGGAGCGGGCGGCGCGGCGACTGTCCGCCTACGTGTACGGCAACGTGCTGGTGCTGGCGGCGGCCGCGGCGTCCCCGCTGGGCTACGTCGAGGACGGTACGGCCGCGCTCCTCGTGCTGGGGACGGGGGTCTCGACGTTCCTCGCCCATATCTTCGCCGACACGGTCGCGGCGAGCGCCATCCGCGCGGACCGTCGTCACGTGCTGGAGGAACTGCGCGACGCCGTCCCCATCGCGTCGTCCGCCGCGGTGCCCGCCGCCCTGCTGGCGCTGGCCACCACGGACCTGGTCTCCGCGGCGCTCGCGCAGGCCCTGTCGGTGGGTCCGATCGCGCTGCGCGTGTCCGGAATTCCCGTCGTCGTGCAGCGGTTGCGCGGCAGCGAGGTGTCCTTCCGCGTCGTGATCGCCGGCGTCGTCCTCGCGCTCGTGGCGGCGATCGTCACGGCCGCGAAGATCGTCCTGACCCACTGACCTGCGCCGATCCCGACGCGACGATTCGTTCGCGTCGCAAACGCCTTGTGATCCATGACGCTCTGCCCCCGGGAATGTCGGACTTCTCGTTTCCCCGGAACGCCCTCCGAACCGCTCCGCCGGGGCACACTGAGGGAAGATCTACGGAGGGACACTCATGGCGGAATTCGAAGCCGCGCATCCGACGATGCACACGCTCGTCGTCCACGGCGACGCGCTGCGCTATCTCGACGTGGGCTCGGGCCCCGTGGTCGTGCTGATCCACGGGCTGCTGGGCAACCACCGCAACTGGGCGCCCCAGGTGGAGAGGCTGTCGCAGCACTACCGCGTCATCGCGCCCGATCTGCTCGGACACGGCGAGTCCGACAAGCCCGCGGGCGACTACTCGATCAGCGCCCATGCGGCGACGGTGCGAGACCTCCTGCGGTCGCTGGACATCGAGTCGGCCACGTTCGTCGGGCACTCGCTGGGCGGTGGCATCGCGATGCAGACGCTGTATCTCTTCCCGGAACTGGTGGAGCGCATGGTCCTGGTGGCCAGTGGCGGCCTCGGTCCCGAGGTCAGTCCGCTGCTGCGGGCGGCAACGCTCCCCGGCAGTGAGCTGGTCCTGCCGTTCATGGTCAACCGGGCGCTGCGCGGCATCACCGACCGCGCGCTGAGCGGCCTCGACAAACTGGGCCTGCCGGTGATGAGCCCCAGCGCCGCGGAGGCCTGGGACGCGTTCGGCAGCATCGAGGACCGCGGAACCCGCCGCGCGTTCCTGGCGACGGCCCGGTCCGTGATCGGCTTCCACGGCCAGACCGTGTGCGCCACTCCGCACTTCGCGAGCTTCCCCACCATCGACGCGATGCTCGTCTGGGGCGAGCGGGACACCATCATCCCGCTCTCGCACACCGACAACGCCCGCGCGGAGCTCCCCACCGGACGCGTCGAGATCTTCCCGCGCGCCGGGCATTTCCCGCATCTGGACTACCCGGACCGCTTCCACCGCGTGTTCGAGGAGTTCATGGCGGAGACGGCGGGATCCCCGCGACCGGACCTGGTCGCCGCCGACACCGGCGCCTGACCGACACGCCTCACACAGAACGACGGCGGGCCCGCACCGATGTTCCGGTGCGGGCCCGCCGTCAGTTCCGCGGCGACCTACTTCAGACCGACCTTGGCCAACTCGGCCTCGGTGGCGAGGGTCTTGGCGTCGGCGACGTCGATGGACTCGAGCGCGATCCCGCGCGTCTCCCGCGCCACGATGACCGCGACGAACGTGATGGCCGCGGACGCGAAGAGGTACCAGGCGATGGGCACCGAGGACCCGTAGACGTCGAGCAGCTTGACCGCGATGATCGGCGCGAGCGACCCGGCGACGATCGAGGTCACCTGGTAGCCCAGGGACACACCGGAGTAGCGCATCCGCGTCGGGAACATCTCGGACATGATCGCCGGCTGCGTCGCGTACATGAATGCGTGGAACACCAGGCCGATGATGATGGCCAGCATGATGACCACGTTGTGACCGCTGTTCATCATCGGGAAGGCGAAGAAGCCCCACGACGCCGTGGTGACGGCACCGACCAGGTACACCGGACGACGTCCGACCGTGTCCGCGAGCTGGCCGACCATCGGGATGACGGCGAAGTGAACGGCGTGCGCGGCGAGCATCCACCACAGGATGGTGCTGGTGTCCGTCCCCACCTCGACCTTGAGGTAGGTGATGGAGAAGGTGACCACCAGGTAGTACATGACGTTCTCGCCGAAGCGCAGCCCCATCGCGGTGAAGACGCCGCGCGGGTACCGCCTGACCACCTCGAACACGCCGTAGGACGCCGCCTTGATGATCTCGGTCTGCTTCTGGGCCTCGAGGAAGATCGGGGCGTCGGTGACCTTGGTGCGGATGTAGTAGCCGACGAAGACGATCACGGCGGACAGCCAGAACGCCACGCGCCAACCCCAGGAGAGGAACTGATCCTCGGGGAGCGTGGTGGTGAGCACCAGCAGCACGACGGTCGCGAGCAGGTTGCCGCCGGGCACGCCCGCCTGCGGCCAGCTGGCCCAGAAACCACGACGCGCGTTGGGGCTGTGCTCGGCGACGAGCAGCACGGCACCGCCCCACTCACCGCCGACCGCGAAGCCCTGGATGAAGCGCAGCGCGACGAGCAGTGCGGGAGCCCAGTAGCCGATCTGATCGAACGTCGGCAGACAGCCCATGAGGAACGTCGCGCTGCCGACCAGCACCAGGGAGAACTGCAGCAGCTTCTTGCGGCCGTACTTGTCGCCGAAGTGGCCGAAGACGATGCCGCCGAGCGGGCGGGCGACGAAGCCCACGGCGTAGGTGACGAACGCGGCCAGGATGGCGTCGAGCTCGCTCGTGCCCTCGGCGAACATGATCTTGCTGAAGACCAGAGTCGCTGCCGTGCCGTAGAGGAAGAACTCGTACCACTCGACCACGGTGCCCGCCATGGATGCGGCGACCACCTTCTTCAGACCCGACGGTTCCTCGTCGCGGTCGACCCTGTCGGCAACCGACATGTCCCACTCCTCGCCTGATGGACCCCGTGACCGGAGTCCGCTGTCGCCGGCTCCTGTGACCAGGAGCACACGTGCCGAGTATCGGCGGTCGTGCGCCCGCTCCACAATGGACGCTCCCGCACGACGAGCCTGCAAAGATGCACACATGTTCCCGATCGGTCGGTCGCTCCCCAGCGCCGACGACCTCCTCGTACTGCTGGCCGTTGGCCGCAGCGGACGGTTCACGACGGCGGCGGACACGCTCGGCGTCAACCACACCACCGTCTCGCGACGCATCGCCTCGCTCGAGCGCGCCCTGGGCGGCCGGGTGCTGGTGAAGACGTCCGGCGGGTGGGAACTGACCGCCCTCGGTCGGCGGGCGCTCGACGCCGCAGAGCACGTCGACGGCGTGGTGCGCGGATTGGTCGACCCCGACGGCGCTCCCCTCGGCGGCGTCGTCCGCATCTCCGCGACCGACGGGTTCAGCGCCTACATCGCCGCACCCGCCGCAGTGGAGGTCCGACGGCGACACCCGGCCGTCTCGGTGGAACTGATCGCGGCCACCCGTCGAGCGTCGGAGGCGCGGTCGGGCATGGACATCGAGGTCGTGGTCGGGCAGCCGCGCGTGCACCGGGCGGAGGCCATCCGAGTGGCCGAGTACTGCCTCGGGCTCTACGCGACCCGCGACTACCTCGACCGCCACGGCACACCGGCCGACCGGACCGACCTTGAGGCGCATCCCCTGGTCTACTTCGTCGACTCCATGTTGCGGGTCGACGACCTCGACCTCGCCCATACCGGCGTCGGCACCGGGGTCCGACTGCCCGCGATGGCGGGATCCGTCAGCTCGACCAACGTCTTCGTCCACGTCGAAGCCACTCGCGCCCACGCGGGCATCGGACTGCTCCCCTGCTTCATGGCGGACCGGCACGACGACCTGATCCGCGTTCTTCCCGACGACGTCACCGTCACTCTGGCGTACTGGCTGGTGGCCCGGACCGACACGTTGCGACGTCCGGAGGTGGCCGCCGTCGTCGACGCGATCCGGGCGCAGGCACTCGCGCGCGCCGACGAGCTTCAAGGCCGCGCCGGGGCGGCGCGGTGACGGGTGCGGGCCGGTTCGCGCCCAGCCCGTCGGGCGATCTGCACCTCGGCAATCTGCGGACCGCGGTGCTGGCGTGGCTGTTCGCACGGCGGAGCGACCGCGCGTTCCTGATCCGGATGGAGGACCTCGATCGGGTGCGCGAGGGATCGGCGGAGCGCCAGCTGGCCGACCTCGCGGCCCTCGGACTCGACCCCGACGGGCCCGTCCTGACCCAGTCGTCGCGCCGGGACGCGTACGACCACGCGATCGACACCCTCCGGTCCGCCGGCCGCGTCTACGAGTGCTTCTGCACCCGTCGAGAGATCCAGCAGGCGGCGTCGGCTCCGCACGCGCCGCAGGGCGCGTACCCCGGCACCTGCCGGAATCTGACGGACGCGGAACGCGACGAGCGCCGACGTGCGGGCCGACGCGCGGCGCTGCGCCTGCGGGCCGACGTCACCACCGCGACGGTCCACGACGTCCTGCTCGGCGACCACACGGGCGTCGTCGACGACTTGGTGCTGCGGCGGACCGACGGCGTGCCGGCCTACAACCTCGCCGTGGTCGTCGACGACGCGTTCCAGGGTGTCGATCAGATCGTTCGCGGCGACGACCTGCTGTCGTCGTCGCCGCGTCAGGCGTATCTCGCGGGCCTGTTGGGCCTGCCCGTTCCCGAGTACGTCCACGTTCCCCTCGCCCTCGGGCCGACAGGTACGCGCCTGGCCAAGCGGGACGGCGCCGTCACGCTGCGTGATCGACTGGACGCGGGCGAGTCCGCGGACGACGTACTGGCCGAGATCGCGGCATCCATCGGGGCGCCGGGCTGCCGCACGGTGGGCGATCTCGTAACCCGGTGGCAGCCCGACCTGCTGCCGCGGGAGCCGTGGTACGTGCTCGGCCACGACGCCTAGAGGTCTCGACTGTGCGTCACACCTGACACCAGGGACGAGGTCGCCCTATTGTGAGCGGGAACAACAGGCATTTCCCACCCCAGCGACCCCCAGCGACCCCCAGCGACGAGGTAGGCAGCGATGACCAGTGGCGGTTTCGACCCCGGCAAGGATCCGCAGAACCCCGGTGGCTATCCCCCGCCGCAGGGCAACTACCCGCCCCCGCAGGGCAACTACCCGCCCCCGCAGGGCAACTACCCGCCCCCGCAGGGCAACTACCCGCCCCCGCAGCAGCCGTACCAGGGCGGCGGGTACCCCACGCCGCCGCAGTTCCAGAACCCGGGCCCCGGCGGCGCACGCCCGGGCACCCTGGGTCGACGGTTCGGAGCGCGTCTGATCGACGGCATCATCGTCGGCATCGTCGCCGCGGTGCTGTCCTTCCTCACCGGTAACGAGAACAGCATCCTGGTGACGGGCCTGTTCTCCGGCCTCCTTCTCTTCGTCTACTTCGTGGCGATGGAGGTCACGCAGGGGGCGACTCTGGGCAAGAAGTTTCTCGGCCTCTCGGTGCGCGGACCCGGCGGAGGGACGATCACGCTGCAGCAGTCCGCCATTCGGAACGCCTTCATGCTGCTGACGATCATCCCCTTCATCGGCGGGCTGCTCGCGTTCATCGCGTACATCGTCATCGCGGTGACCATCAACTCGAGCCCCACCAAGCAGGGCAAGCACGACGAGTTCGCCGGCGGCACGCAGGTGGTCGAAACCTAGTCCGCCCCGACACCGCACGACCACACGACGGGCGCGCATCCCCTCCCGGGATTCGCGCCCGTCGTCGTCTCGGTGCTTGGATCGACGGGTGACTGCTACCGACACCACCGACAACGACGGTGACACCAAGTCTGGGCAGGTCGCGTTCGCCCATGTCAGCCGCGGGTACTACCCGACGATCGTCGCGCTCTTCGTCGCGACGCTGCTGATCTCGAACGTGGCCGCCAGC
This sequence comes from Rhodococcoides corynebacterioides NBRC 14404, assembly GCF_001894765.1. GTDB lineage: Bacteria > Actinomycetota > Actinomycetes > Mycobacteriales > Mycobacteriaceae > Rhodococcoides > Rhodococcoides corynebacterioides. Next base: position 117,823 of record NZ_BCWV01000007.1, on the reverse strand, counting down.
AAGGGTGTCGCCTTCTTCGGCTCGTCCGACCTCACCCTCGGACCTCTCCAGATCCTGCCCATCAACACCGACGGCGCGTTCTTCCTGTTCCCGCTGGCCTACATCCTGGGCGACGTGCTGTCCGAGGTGTACGGCCTGAGGGCCGCGCGCCGCGCCATCTACCTCGGCTTCGGCTCGCTGCTACTGATGTCCGTCTGCTTCTGGGTGGCCATCGAGCTGCCCGCCGCCTCCTTCTACGAGAACCAGGCGGCCCTCGAGACCGTGGTCGGCGTCGTGCCGCGGCTGGTTCTCGCCGGGCTCGCCGGCTTCGTCGTCGGCCAACTGCTCAACGCCGTCGTGCTGGTGAAGATCAAGGAACGCACCAAGGAGAAGCATCTCTGGGCGCGTCTGATCGGCTCCACCGTGGTCGGCGAGTTCTTCGACACCCTGATCTTCTGCGCCATCGCCGCCGGCGTCATCGGCATCTCGACGTGGGCCGACTTCGTCAACTACGTCGTTGTGGGCTTCCTGTGGAAGACGCTGGTCGAGGTGATCGTGCTGCCCGTCACCTACGCCGTGATCGGCTACATCAAGAAGCGCGAACCGACGTACGCCTGACCCCCGAGGACCCCTGCGCGTCCCCGTCGGACGCGCGGGGGTCTCATCGGTAGAAGCGGCCGAGCGTCTCGGCCTTGAACTCGTCGAACCGCCCGTCGTGGATCGACGCCCGGATGTCGTCGACCAGGCGCACCGTGAACCGCTCGTTGTGGATCGTCGCGAGCGTGGAGGCCAGCATCTCCTTGGCCTTGAACAGGTGATGCAGATACGCCCGCGTGTAGTGCGCGCACGTGTAGCAATCGCAGTCCGGATCGAGCGGCGTGAAGTCCCGGCGGAAGCGAGCGGTGTTGACGTTGAAGCGGCCGTCGCGCGTGTAGATGGCCGCGTTGCGGGCGACGCGGGACGGGTTCACGCAGTCGAACGTGTCCGCCCCGTTCTCGATGGCGACGAAGAAGTCGTCCGGCTCGCTGATCCCGAGCATGTGACGCGGTTTGTGTTCGGGCAGTTCCTCGTTCACCCACCGGACGATGGTGCCGAGGTTCTGCTTCTCCAGCGCGCCGCCGATGCCGTAGCCGTCGAATCCGCGGCCCGACTCGCCGACGATCGATTCCAGTCCGCGCGCGGCCGTGCGGCGCAGATCCTCGTACTGTGCGCCCTGCACCACTCCGAACAGCGCCTGATAGGGCTTGTCGGCGCGCTCGCGCGTCAGGCGCTCGTGCTCGGCGACGCACCGCACCGCCCAGGCCTGCGTCCGGTCCAACGAGAGTTCCTGGTACGCACGGGTGTTCATCAACGTGGTCAGCTCGTCGAACGCGAACATGATGTCCGCGCCGAGCTGGTGCTGGATCTGCATCGACACCTCGGGGGTGAACCGATGGCGCGATCCGTCCAGGTGGGACTTGAACGTCACGCCGTCGTCGTCGACCCGGGCGAGGCGCTCCTTGCCCTCGGCGATCACGTCGTCGGATTGCACGCGGGAGGCATCCATCGAGATGACCTTCTTGAACCCCACGCCGAGGGACATCACCTGGAACCCGCCGCTGTCGGTGAACGTCGGTCCGTCCCAGTTCATGAAGGCACCCAGCCCGCCGGCCTCGTCCACGATATCGGGTCCAGGCTGCAGGTAGAGGTGATAAGCGTTGGCCAGCACCGCCTGCGCACCGAGTTCCCTCATCGTCTCCGGCAGAACGGCTTTCACCGTCGCCTTCGTCCCGACGGCGATGAACGCCGGCGTCTCGATGGTGCCGTGCGGTGTGCGCAGCGTGCCGGTGCGGCCGAGCCGTCCGTCGAGTCGGGTTCCGACGGTGAAGAAGTCGTCCTGCGGTGCGCTCACGATCCCATCGAACCAGATGCCGCCTGCTGCTCCTGCAGGCCCGACGCGGACAGCCGGTGGTAGGCGCCGCGGGCGGCGAGCAGTTCCTCGTGCGTGCCCTGCTCGACGATGGACCCGTCCTCCATGACGAGGATGAGGTCCGCGTCCCGAATGGTCGAGAGCCGGTGTGCGATCACGAAGCTCGTCCGATCGCTGCGCAGCGCCGCGGTGGCCTTCTGCACGAGCAGCTCGGTCCGCGTGTCGACGGAGCTCGTGGCCTCGTCGAGAATCAGCACGGCGGGGTCGGCCAGGAACGCTCGCGCGATGGTGATCAACTGCTTCTCGCCGGCGCTGACGTTGCCGCCTTCCTCGTCGATGACCGTCTCGTACCCGTCGGGCAGCGAGTGGACGAAGCGGTCGACGTAACTGATCCGTGCGGCCTCCATGACCTGCTCGTCGGTGGCGTCGACGTTGCCGTAGCGAATGTTCTCCCGAATGGTCCCGCCGAACAGCCAGGTGTCCTGGAGAACCATGCCCGTCCGCGATCGCAACTGCGCGCGGGTCAGGTCCCGCGTGTCGACGCCGTCGAGGGTGATGGACCCGGAATCGACGTCGTAGAACCGCATCACGAGGTTGACCAGGGTGGTCTTGCCGGCGCCGGTCGGGCCGACGATGGCGACCATGCGGCCGGGCTCGGCGACGAACGACAGGTTCTCGATCAGCGGCCGCTCGGCGTCGTAGCGGAAGGACACGTCGCGGAACTCGACCCGTCCACCGCCGGCGGAACCCGGGGCGCCCGCCGGATCGGCGTCCTCCTCCTCGGCGTCGAGGATCTCGAAGATGCGCTCGGCGGAGGCGACGCCGGACTGGAGCAGGTTCACCATCGACCCGATCTGCGTCAGCGGTTGGGTGAACTGCCGGGAGTACTGGATGAACGCCTGCACCTCACCGAGACTCAGGCTGCCCGACGCCACCCGCAGACCACCGACGACGGCGATGGCCACGTAGTTCAGATTCCCCAGGAACATGATGGCGGGCATGATGATTCCGGAGATGAACTGCGCGCGGAAGCTCGCGCGGAAGAGTTCCTCGTTGCTCTCGTGGAACACCCGCGCGGTCTCGTCCTGACGGCCGTAGGCCTTCACCAGCTCGTGTCCGGTGTAGGCCTCCTCGACCTGAGCGTTCAGCGAGCCCGTCTGCTTCCACTGGGCCACGAAGTGCGGCTGCGACCGCTTGGCGATCACCGCGGTCACCAGCACCGACACCGGCACCGTGAGCAGGGCGACGAGGGCCAGCAGCGGCGAGATCCACAGCATCATGCCGAGGATGCCGACCACGCTGATGACCGAGATCACCAGTTGGCTCAGCGTCTGCTGCAGGCTCTGGGAGACGTTGTCGATGTCGTTGGTGACGCGCGAGAGCACGTCGCCACGCTTCGTGGAATCGAAGAAGCGCAACGGAAGTCGGTGAATCTTGGCTTCGACCTCGGTGCGGAGCTGCTTGATCACGCGCTGCAGGGCGATGTTCAGCAGGTAACCCTGGAACCACTGCAGCACCGCGGACGCGAGGTAGAGCGCGAGGACGATCAGCAGGACCCGCCCCACGGCGTCGAAGTCCACGCCTCGGCCGGGCACCAGGTCCATCGCCGAGATCATGTCGGCGCGCGAGGACTCCCCCTGCGCACGAAGACCCTCGACCACCTGCTCCTTGCTCAGCGACGGGTCGAGCGACCGCCCGACGATGCCGTCGAAGATCAGGTCGGTGGCCCGGCCGAGCACGCTGGGCGCGATCACCGTGAGGATCACACCGGCGACGGCGAAGAACAGCACGACCGCGAGCACGGCGCGTTCCGGCGCGAGTCGACGGACCAATCGCTTCACCGACGGGCCGAAGGTCATCGCCTTCGTGCCCGGCGCCCCGGGCCCGGCGGGCCGCGTCACGACACACCTGCCGCGCTGCGCTGCGAATCGACGATCTCCGCATAGGTCGGACAGGTCTCGAGCAGCTCGTCGTGCGTACCGGTCCCGACCATCCGGCCGTCGTCGAGCACGACGATTCGGTCGGCGTCGCGCACGGTCGAGATGCGTTGGGCCACCACCAGAAAGCACGACTCACGGGTAATCGGCGCCAGTGCCGCTCGCAGGCGGGCATCGGTGGTGAGGTCGAGAGCGGAGAACGCGTCGTCGAAGACGTAGACGGCGGGCCGGCGGACGACCGCGCGGGCGATGGCGAGGCGTTGGCGCTGGCCGCCCGACACCGTGGTTCCCCCCTGCGCGATCGGAGTGTCGAGTCCGTCGGGCATGGCCCGGACGAAGTCGGCCGCCTGCGCCACCTCGAGTGCTTCCCACATCTCGGCCTCCGTCGCATCCTCCTTGCCGTAGCGCAGGTTCGACGCCACCGTGCCCGAGAACAGATACGGACGCTGCGGCACCAGACCGATCTCGGCCCGCAGCACGGCGGGATCGAGATCGCGCACGTCGGTTCCGCCGACGCGGACGACACCCGCCGTCGCGTCGATCAGGCGGGGCACCAGGTTGATCAGCGTCGACTTGCCGGACCCGGTGCTGCCGACGATCGCCGTCGTCGTTCCGGGGCCGGCGCGGAACGACACGTCGCACAGCACGGGCGATTCCGCTGCCGGGTAGGAGAATCCGGCGCCGACGAACTCGACGGTGGAGGGAGAGGCGGCGAACGGACGCGGGTTCGCGGCGGGCACCACCGAGGACGACGTCGCGAGCACCTCCGAGATGCGCTCGGCGCAGACACCGGCGCGGGGAATCATCATCGCGATGAAGGACGCCATGATGACCGACATCAGGATCTGCATCATGTAGCTCAGCAGCGCCGTGAGCGAGCCGATCTGCATTCGGCCGTCGTCGACGGCCTGCCCGCCGAACCAGATGACGGCCACGCTGGTGAGGTTGGAGATGAGCATCACGATGGGGAACATCAGGGCCATCAACCGCCCGACCTGCAGAGCGGTCGCGGTGAGCGCGGTGTTCGCCTCGTCGAAGCGCCGGATCTCGTACGGTTCGCGGACGAACGCACGGACCACCCGGATACCCGTGATCTGTTCGCGCAGAATGCGATTGACCGAGTCGATCCGTTTCTGCATGACCTTGAACGCCGGGATCATGCGCGCCACGACGATGCCCATCGCGATGGCCAGCGCGGGCACGGCGACGCCGAGCAGCCAGGACAGCCCGAGATCCTCGCGCAGCGCCATGACGATGCCGCCGACGCACATGATTGGGGCCATCACCAGGATGGTGCAGCCGGCGAGCACGAGCATCTGCACCTGCTGCACGTCGTTGGTGTTCCGGGTGATGAGCGACGGCGCACCGAACGTGCCGACCTCGCGCGCGGAGAACGTGCCCACGCGATCGAGCAGCGCACCGCGCAGGTCTCGTCCCGCTGCCATCGCTGCCTGCGCGCCGCAGTACACGCCACCGATCGAGCAGGCGATCTGCACGGCCGAGACCGCCAACATGATCGACCCGGTCGACAGGATGTAGCCGGTGTCGCCCAGCGTCACGCCGTTGTCGATGATGTCGGCGTTCAGGCGCGGCAGGTACAGCGAGGCGGCGGTGGCGACGAACTGCAGCACCACCACGCCGAGCAGGAGCCGTCGGTACGGCGCGAGGTAGCGACGGAGCAGCGGGATCAGCACGGCATCAGCCTGTCACCTGTTCCTTCTCTCGTTCCACCGTGCGCACCAACTTCTCGCCCTCGATGTCGACGTTGGGCAGGATACGGTCGAGCCAGCGCGGCAGGTACCACGCCTTGTCGCCCAGCAGCGCCATGACCGCCGGGATGAGGACCATCCGCACCACGAAGGCGTCGAAGAAGACGGCCGCGGCCAGGGCGAAGCCGATGGATTTGATGAACGCGTCCGGTTCGAGCATGAACGCCGCGAACACGGAGATCATGATGACCGCGGCGGCCGCGACGACGCGCGCTCCGTACTTGAAGCCGGTCACGATGGCCTCGCTCGCGTCGGCACCGTGCACGTAGGCCTCCCGCATCCGCGAGACCAGGAACACCTGGTAGTCCATCGCCAGACCGAACACCACACCGATGAGGAAGATCGGCATGAAGCTGACGATCGGCTGCGGGTTGGACACCAGGCCCAGTCCGCCTTCCTGGAACAGGAACACCGTGGCGCCGAAGGTCGCGAGCACGCTGAGCAGGAAGCCGAGCGTCGCGGTGAGGGGCACCAGGATCGAGCGGAAGACCACCATGAGCAGCAGGAACGCCAGGCCGACCACGACGGCGAGGTAGGGCACCAGCGCATCCTGCAGCCGCTCCGAGACGTCGATCTCGAGCGCGGTCTGTCCGGTGACGCCGTAGGTCACGCCGTACTGCGACTCCAGGTCACCCTCGGCGCCGCGCAGGGCGGTGACGAGATTCTGCGTGTCCTCGCTGATGGGCGAACTCTTCGGGGTGACCGACACCAGCGCGGTGTCGCCGGCCGGGTTCAGACCGGCCTGCTGCGCGTTGGCGACGTCGGGCTCCGACGACGCCCGGTCGACGACGGCCGCGAAGGCCGCGGTGCGATCGGCTTCCGGCACCGCGCTGCCGTCGACCACCATGAGCAACTGACCGTTGCGGCCCGGGCCGAACCCCTTGTCGATCAGGTCGTACGCCTCGCGGGCCGGGGTGCCCGGCTCCGCCGTGGCGACGGACGGCAGCGCCAGTCGCAGCGACGTCATGGGGCCGGCGATGACGCCGAGCACGATCACACCCAGGACCAGCACGATCGCCGGTCGCTTCAGCACGATGCGGACCCAGCGCAGACCGTTCGTCGGCTTGTCGCTGTGCTCGGGATCCGGCACGGTCCGGATCCTGCCGGCGAAGGCCTTGCGGCCGAACAGACCGAGCACGGCGGGCAGCATCGTCAGCGCCACGAGCACCGCGACGAACACGCCGAAGCCGGCTGCGAGTCCCATCTGCGAGAGGAAGGGGATGCCGACCACGCGCAGCGCGACCAGCGCGATGAGGACCGTCGTCCCGGCGAAGACCACGGCACTGCCGGCGGTTCCCACCGCGCGCCCGGCGGCCTCTTCGCGATCGTCGGTCTCCGAGAGCTCGTTCTTGAACCGCGCGACGATGAACAGGGAGTAGTCGATCGCGACGGCCAGGCCGATCATGATGGCGAGGATGGGCGTGAACTGGGTCAGTTCCGCGAAGCCCGACGCGGTGGTGATGGTGAGACTGGTGACGCCGATCCCGACGATCGCCGTGATGAGCGGCAGCCCGGCGGCGACGAAGGATCCGAACATCACCACGAGCACGACGGCCGCGACGGCCAGGCCGATGAGCTCGGCCGTCCCACCCGGCGGGTTCGCCGCCTGCATGGCGCTGCCGCCGATCTCGACGGTCAACCCCGCGTCCCGCGCGGGCTGAGCGGCGTTCTGCAGGTCCGTGCGGGTCTGGTCGGTGATGTCGGTGACCGTGCCGGAGATCGGCACGGTGACGATGCCGACGGTCTTGTCCGGCGAGAGCGGCGAGACCGCCGCGGCATCGGCCGCGGCCACGTCCGGCGGCGCCCCCGCCTGCGCGTACTGGTCGACGATTGCCTGGTTGCCCGCGACCGGATCCAGCAACGGCTGCGCACCCTCGGGCACGGGACCGGCGGCCGGGTCGACCTTCGCGCTGTCCTTCACCGCGGCGATACCGCGGATGTTCGCGATGGTGGCGTCGATGGCCGCCGTGGCCTCCGGGCTCTCGAGCGTGGTTCCGGCCGGAGCCTCGAACACGTACTGGGCCGACGCCGCCGTCAGCGGGTTCTCGCCTCCGCCGAATCGCTCGGACTGCAGGTCCAGGGCCTGCTGTGCCGGTGTTCCGGGGATGGAGAAGGACGTGCTGGTGGGGCCGGACAGCGTCGCGGCGCCGACGCCGGCGAGCACCAGGATGGCGAGCCAGATCGGCAGCACGATGCCTTTGCGTCGATACGCGAACCGCCCGATGCGGTACAGGAAGGTGGCCACGGGTTTTGCTCCTCGGTCGGGTGGTCGACGGTCGAGTCAGACGGACGGGGGTGGGGTGGGGCCGGGAAGGGGTGTGTTCAACCCCTGCTCGAGCTGCTGCAGAGCGTGTTCGACGACGGCGCGGGCCGATCGGTGCTCGGGGTCCTCGGCGACGTAGGCCAGCGCGGCGCTCACGGCGGCGCCGACGGAGGCCTGGGCGAGCGTGGGGAAGAGATCGCGACGGGCATCGAGGCCCGTGCGCTCGGCGACCACCCGACGGAACTCGTCGGACAGCGATTTGTCGAAGGCGAGCTTCTTGGCCAGGAGCGACGGAGTCTCTTCGATGAAGCGCGCCGTCTCGATGGTCTCCGCCAGTTCGCGCTCGGGGGCGGTGACGACCTCGAGCAGCAGGTATCGCACGGAGTCCCAGAAGTTCTCGTCCGCAGGGCGGTTCTCGAGGAGGTCGACCCACTCGAACGCGGCCTTCTGCAGATGGAAGAGGGCGGCCTCCTCCTTGCTGGAGAAGTAGTTGTGGAACGTCCGCGTGGAGACGCCGGTATGGGCGGCGATGGCCTCGGCGGTCACGCCGTCGAAGCCGAGCTCGCGGCCGAGGCTGACCGCCGCGGCGCTGAGTGCGCTGCGCGTCTCCGCCTTCTTGCGGTCACGCAGGCCGGGTTCCGTCGTCACCGAACCCAGGGTACGGAACTTGCGTAGTTCGGCAAGTTTGCAGAAAGACGCAATTATGTGACGGTCCCCACCCCGTCACGCGGTGTTGCCGGGACGGTGGCGGGGTACCGGCGCGTCAGCTCCGGTCGGAGAAGAGGTGGGTGTAATCGGGCTTGGCGACGGGCGCGGTCGCCTCGGTGGCAGGCGTCTCGGCGGCGTCGGCCTCGGCGGACGCGTCGACGGGTGCGAGGAAGAGCGGTGTGGTGTCCATGTGACCCTTTCGGGCAGAGAGAGCGCGCACGGTGTGCGCGGCGGAAGAAGCGCAGAAGACCGAGAAGGGTTCGACAGATCGAACGGCTCGACGAACGAACGACTCGGCGCGCTCTGCTTTCGACCCTACGCCACGATCGTCGACCCGACCGTCACCCCCGCCCCGGCGGGCCTCCACTACCCCTCGAGTCGGTCAGCCCTTGCTCAGCGTCACCAGGAAGTCGACCGTGCCGGTGGGCGCGACGGTGACGAATCCGAGCGACGGCGGCTCGACCCCGAAATCCGTCCACGTGGCCGGAATACCGCCCGACGCAACCAGATTCGCGCCGTCCCGCAGGACCGACGCCTCGACCGTCACCGGGCGCGTCTGCCCCTTGAGCATCAGCTCGCCGGTGAGCGGAACGGTGGCCGTGGTGCCGTCGGTGGGCACGGTCGACAGGTCGACGGGCTCGGTGATCGTGAACGTCGCCGTCGGGTTCGCCGCGACGTCGAAGATGGTGCCGCGGAACTGATTGTCGCGTCGATCGCTGTCGGTGGTGATGGTGCCCGTTTGCACGACGATCTCGCCGCCCGTCAGCGTCGAGCCGTCGACGGTGGCCGATCCGCTCACGTCGCGGGTGGTGCCCACGACCGTGACGTCGGCGCCGTTGAGCACCTCGGCCACGGTGTAGCCGGCGGAGGTGGGGTTGCTCTCGGTCCCCGGCGTGACGGCCCACTGCCCGTCCAGGTCGCCTTCCGCGGCGCGCGCGCCCTCGGTGGACACCGTGGCCGCGGGGTCACTGCTCTCGACCGAGGCGTAGATGCGTGGCCCGACGAACAGGGCGATCACTGCCACGACCACGACGGCTCCGACGATCCACCACTTCTTCATGGGGTCGACTTTAGTTGTGGTTTCAACGATGCGGGCGGTTCCGCGGCTGGGAACTCCCTGTGAAACGACGAAACCCCCCGGTGTGACGGGGGGTTTCGTTCTGGCGGTGGCGGAGGGATTTGAACCCTCGGACGGGGGTTACCCGTCACACGCTTTCGAGGCGTGCTCCTTAGGCCGCTCGGACACGCCACCGCCGACCAGGCTACCGGAGGGGGTGGGCGATCGAGAAATCGCGGCCGGAGCTGCGCACTCAGTGCCCGGTGAGCTTGTCCTTGATGTTGGACGCGGCGTCCTTGACCTTCTCCACGCCGTCCTTGACGGCGGACGAGGCCTGGTCGCCCTGGCCCTCGGCGCGAAGCTGGTCGTCGCCCGTGGCGTTGCCCGCGGCTTCCTTGCCCTTGCCCTTGAGGTCTTCCGCCTTGTTGGAAATCTTGTCGTCCAAGCCCATGGTGCTCTCCTGTTCGTCCCGTGGTGGGACTGTCACAACGCAGAACATGACGTCCACCCCTCCGTTTCGGCGGGGCAGGCGACGCAGGTGCTGCGTCTGTCGTTCTACGTCAGAGCAGATACCCGGGCTCCCGGCGCGGCGAAACATCGCGAGCACGGTGGAAGAAGGCCGTGACCGAATCGGAACACTCGCGCTCGAGCACTCCCCCGGCCACCTCGGGTCGGTGGGTCAGTCGCCGGTCGCGCACCACGTCCCACAACGACGACACCGCCCCGGTCCGCGGCTCGTACGCGCCGAACACGATGCCCGAAATGCGTGACATCACAGCGGCTCCCGCACACATGGTGCACGGTTCGAGCGTCACGACGAGGGTGCATCCGCCGAGGCGCCAGCCGTCGCCGTGCCGAGCCGCGGCGGCCCGGAGGGCGAGAATCTCCGCGTGCGCGGTCGGGTCGCCACACTGCTCGCGGCGGTTGGTCGCCTCGGCCAGAACGGTCCCGCGGGCATCGACGATCAGCGCGCCGACGGGAACGTCGTCGTCGGGAGTCGCGGCGGCGACCTCCAACGCGCGCCGCATCCACCGCTCGTGGTCGGCGGCGGGCAGCACGTCAGTGCTGGAGCGAGTCGAGCACGGCGGCGAACTCCTTCGCGAAGCCCATTCGCTGCGCGATCATGCCGAGTTGCTCGTCCGGGTAGAGGTCCGTCTCGGCGACGATCACGCCGAGAACGGGCTCCGGCAGACCCATGTCGCTGAGCAGGTCGAGATCGCCTTCTTCCCACGGCTCGACGTCGTCCAGCTCGTCGGGATCGAGATCCGGGACGTCGATGTTGAGACGGTCGAGCACGTCGGCGGCGATGTCGTAGTCGAGTGCGGCGGTCGCGTCGGACAGCAGGACCCGACTGCCCGACGGCGCCGGGCGCAGGACGACGAAGAACTCGTCGTCGACGTCGAGCAGTCCGAAGACCGCACCCGCGCTGCGCAGCTCGCGGAGCTCGGTCTCGGCGGTGGAGAGGCTGGTGAGAGCATCCGACGACAGGGCGCGACAGGTCCACTTGCCGTCCTCGCGCACGACGGCAACCGCGAACCCCTCCATGTCGTCGTCCTCGTCGGAGGAGGTGTTCCCACTCCCACGCTGTGCAGCCATGCGCGCAACCGTAGTCGCTGTGAGCGGTGTCGATACGTCGACCCTTCTGCGGATGTGCTTTTCTCACAGCTGTGAACTCACCCGATCGTCCCGTCTGCGTCCTGGGTCTGGGTCTGATCGGCGGATCGCTGATGCGGGCCGTCGTGGCGTCCGGTCGACCGGCCCACGGCTGGAACCGGTCCGCGGGCGCCGTCGACGCCGCGCGACTCGACGGGTACGACGTCACCGGCGACCTCGAGACCGCCCTGCGGCGCGCGGCCGACGAGCGTGCCCTCGTCGTCGTGGCGGTGCCGATGACGGCGGTCGACGACGTCCTCACCGCTGTCGCGACGTTCGCTCCCGAGTGCCCGCTGACCGACGTCGTCAGCGTCAAGGTGGAGATGGCGGATGCGGTCGCCCGGCACGGACTGTCCGCCGCGTACGTCGGTGGCCATCCCATGGCGGGCACGGCGGCGTCGGGCTGGATCGCCGCCGACGCCGACCTGTTCCGCAACGCCGTCTGGGTGGTCACGGTCGACGACGGAACCGACCCCGACGTCTGGATGCAGGTGGCCTCCCTTGCCCTGACCTGCGGATCCGTCGTCGTCCCCGCGCGATCCGACGAACACGACCGCGCCGTCGCCCGCGTCTCCCACCTTCCGCACGTGTTGGCGGAGCTGCTGGCGAGCGTCGGCGCCGACGGCGGTGAGCTGGCGCTGCGTCTCGCCGCCGGATCGTTCCGGGACGGGACCCGCGTGGCCGGCACCGCGCCCGCCTTGGTCTCCGCGATGTGCGACGCCAACGCCGCGGCCCTGCTCGAGGCCGTCGACGACGCCCTGGCCCGCCTCACCCGGGCCCGCGAGTCCCTGGCGGCGTCGTCCTCCACGACGGAGCTGACCCGCGACGGGCACCGCGCCCGGACGCGGTACGACGATCAGCTGCAGTGGTGGGAGATCACGGACGTCGTGGTCGGCGCCGACGGGTGGGCCGACGCGATGCGGGACCGGGCGCGCGCCGGTGGCGTCGTGCAGCGGTTGCCGGAGCGTCGCTCGATCACCTGACCGGACCGGTCAGATGCGGTGCGCCATCCCGTCGTACCCGACGACGAAGCCCTCGGAATCGACCGTGACCCGCGAATGGCCCATCGGGGAGTCGACCTCGAACTCGGTCGGACCGCCGCGGTAGGAGAGGGTCTCGGCGCGGGCGGTCAGGTCCGGCAGACCGACGTAGACCACGGGAACCTGCTGGTCGGACGCATCCGCGGTGTGCAGACCGAGGCGACGGATGGCCAGGGTGTTGAAGAACGGGCTCCACACCAGCTCGGTGTCCAGCGCACCGTCGAAGTCGCTGCGGGTGGGGGACGCGCTGTCGATCAGCCAGAACCCCTGGGAATCACGGCTGATGGAGATCTGACTCTCGCCGGCGGCCACCGCGGCGCGCACGGAGAGCCGCTTGGTCACCCCGGTCTCGTCGGTCACCAGGTCGTACGACGCGGAGAACGCGGGATGCTCGTCGCAGGCACCGGCGATGATCCGGCCGGCAGCCTTGATGCGCTTGCCGTTCATCTGCACTCGCACCGATTCCATGCGAGGTGCCTCGAGCGCGCGCCAGGTGAGAACGGCCGGCCACGACGATCCCGGCGCGTCGGCGGACGACAGAGACGTGGGTGCGGGAGTGGTCACGTGCACACGGTAGAGCACCGGGCCCCGCCGAGGAGCAGAGCAGCCAGAATTGTCCGTGATCGTGATTCTCGCGTACTCGTCCTGCGACACCGCCCGATGCTCGCAGGTCGCTGAGCAGCCGTTTCGCACCGAGGCGGGTGAACGGCGCCACGAGCGTCGACGCCCGCGATCGTGCTCACAGACGCGCGATAGGCTGGTTCGCGGAGTGCCGGGAAGTCTGGTCGGCGGCTCACCGGTGGCCTCACGCCGGTCCCGACCGGTCCCCGAACGAAAGTCTCCGATGCCTCCCACTCCTCGCCTGTTCGGCCTCGGTTCCTGGTCCGAAGCGTCTCGGATCACCGCCGTCCTGCGCCGCGAGACGGTCGGCGGCGCGCTGTTGCTGGCCGCCGCGGTGACGGCCCTCGTCTGGGCCAATTCACCCTGGTCCGCGGCCTACCACTCCCTCATGGACCTGCGCGTCGGGCCGTCCGCGCTGCATCTCGACCTGACGCTGGCGACCTGGGCCGCGGACGGTCTGCTCGCCGTCTTCTTCTTCGTCGTCGGTCTGGAGCTGAAGCGTGAGTTCGTGGCCGGCGACCTCCGCGATCCCGCCCGCGCCGCGCTGCCCATCGTCGCCGCGGTGGGCGGCATGGTCGCTCCCGCGCTGATCTACGTGGCGATCAACGGCCTCGCCGCCGACGGCGCACTCCGCGGCTGGGCCGTCCCGACGGCGACCGACATCGCGTTCGCCGTCGCCGTTCTCGCCGTCGTCAGCTCGCATCTGCCGATCGCGTTGCGCACGTTCCTGCTCACCCTGGCGGTCGTCGACGACCTTCTCGCGGTGACGGTCATCGCGATCTTCTACACCGACGAGCTGAACGTGGCCGCGCTCGCCGGTGCGATGGTTCCGCTCGCGCTGTTCGCTCTCGCGGTCCAGAAACGGATTCGATCCTGGTGGCTGCTGATCCCGCTGGCCGTCGTCACGTGGATTCTCGTGCACGAGTCGGGAGTGCACGCGACGGTCGCGGGCGTCCTGCTGGGCTTCACCGTGCCCGTCCTCCGGAGCCGGGCTGCGGGTGGACCCGAGGCCGGACCGGGTCTCGCCGAGCACTTCGAACACCGCATCCGTCCCCTGTCCGCAGGGGTGGCGGTCCCGCTGTTCGCGTTCGCGGCGGCCGGAGTGACCGTCGGCGGTCTCGCCGGACTCGGCTCGGCGCTGCGCGACCCCGTCGCCCTCGGCATCGTGGCGGGACTGGTGGTGGGCAAGTTCCTCGGCGTGTTCGGGACCACCTACCTGGTGGGTCGATTCACCCGCGCCACTCTCGACGAGGGACTCGCGTGGCGCGACGTGGGCGGGGTGGCGATGCTGGCGGGCATCGGGTTCACCGTCTCGCTGCTCATCGGAGATCTCGCGTTCGGCATCGGATCCGAACGCGACGATCACGTGAAGGTCGCCGTCCTGACCGGGTCGGTGGTGTCCGCGACGCTGGCCACCCTCGTTCTGCGCAGCCGCAACCGCGTGTACCGCGCGATCGAGGAGGACCAGACGCGGGACGACGACGGCGACGGCATCCCCGACGCGTACCAGCGGGGCCACCGGGACGTCCAGGGCGGACGGTAGCGCGGCACCGCGGGCCTGTCGGTGCGTCCCGGTAACGTCTGCGTCGATCGAGATCGGGCCGAACGGCACCGGTCGGCGGGACGAGACAGGCGAAAGCGAGGACCGGCGTGGGCACAGGCACGATGGTCGGTCTCTTCGCCGGTATCGGTGGCCTCGAGCTGGGGCTGACGCAGCACGGGTGGTCCACCGAGCTCCTGTGCGAGATCGATCCCGGCGCCGGATCCGTCCTGCGCACGCGGTTCGCCGACGTGCCGCTGCACCGCGACGTCACCACCCTCCGGTCCCTCCCGGCGGGCACGGAGCTGGTCGCCGCGGGCTTCCCGTGCCAGGACCTGTCCCAGGCCGGCCGTACCGCGGGGATCACCGGAGCGCGCTCCGGACTGGTGGATCAGGTCTTCCGCCTCGTCGCCCGGCGCCGCGGCCCGCGGTGGCTGGTCATCGAGAACGTTCCCTTCATGCTGCAACTCGGCCGAGGCGCCGCCATGCGGCACATCACGCACGCGCTCGAGGACCTCGGGTACACGTGGGCGTACCGGGTGGTCGACGCCCGCGCGTTCGGACTCCCCCAGCGCCGTCAGCGCGTGGTGATGCTGGCGTCGCGGACCGAGGATCCTCGAGAGGTGCTGTTCGGCACCGACTCCCTCGTGCCGCACCCGGTCGAGTCCGAGTCCGTGCCCTGCGGTTTCTACTGGACCGAGGGAGTCCGTGGGCTGGGGTGGGCCGTGAACGCGGTTCCCACGCTCAAGGGGGGATCGACTCTCGGCATCGCGAGTCCGCCGGCGGTGCGTCTGCCCGCAGGTGAACTGGTGACGCCCGGCATCACCGACGCCGAGCGTCTCCAGGGTTTCGACGCCGGGTGGACGGCGCCGGCCGTCGACGTGCCCGGGGTGCGGGCCGGCCACCGCTGGAAGTTGGTGGGCAACGCGGTGAGCGTGCGCATGGCGTCGTGGATCGGCGAGCGGCTGGCCGACCCGATGGTGTACGACGCCTCCGCGGACGTGCCGATCGTCCCGGGGCAGCGGTGGCCGACGGCGGCGTGGGGTCGTGACCGCCGGGCCTACCGGGTTCCGGTCGGCACCTGGCCCGTCGAGAACCCGTACGAGGATCTCGCGGACTTCCTCACGGAGCCGAAGTTATTGTCGGAGCGGGCCACCGCCGGGTTCCTGCGCCGTGCGCGGTCCGGCAACCTCCGCTTCGAGCCCGGGTTCCTCGACACCGTGGACGCGCACCTCGAGCGCATGCGAGCAGAGGACCGCGAGCCGGTGCGCGTCGCCTGATGTACCCGCTCACGTTCGCTCTCGACTTCTCCGGCGACCGCCCGTCCCCCACCGCCGATCGCGGGGAGAAGAAGAACTACGCCCAACGGCTGTCCAACCACCTCGCGCAGGTGGTCGCGGACGGTCTCCGTCCGCGCTACCCGGCGATCACTCCGGACGCCCACGGCGTGGGGCAGGAGGCGCAGGTCGACGTGGCCAAGGGCCGCAAGCGGCTCGACGTCAAAGCGCTCGACCCCACCCTCGGACTCATCCTGTGCGTGTCCATCAAGACCTACAGCTTCCAGGACTACAGCCCCACGACCGGACGATTGGGCCGGTGGACCAAGAACATCGTCCGCAACGACCACGAATTACGCGGCGAGGCCATGGTCCTGCACCAGCGACAGCCGTACAGCGTGCTCGTTGGCGTGATGTTCGAGCCGTGGTCCACCTGCGAGGACGGTGATCCCACCAAGTCCAGCGACGTCGGCAAGTCGTCCTTCGCGCACCATGTCACGACGCTCGCGAAACGATGCGGGCGCGGGAAGCGGCCCGTGGTCGGCAGCAGTGAGCGGGCGTGGGTGGACCTCGGGGCCGAGGACACGCGCTACGACCTGTTCGAGAAGGTCTTCATCGGGCTGTACGAGCCGGACGGGCCGTACCGCGGAGACGTCCGGTTCTTCGATGTCGAGGACGCACCGCCCCGCAACGGGCGCCCTCCCGAGCGGTCCCTGCTGCACTTCGACGAGTTCCTCGACGTGGTGCATGCCGAGGTGGAGCGGCGAAACCGCTTCGCGCCCAGCTGGTCCGAGCCGGACGACGAGGACTGACGCCGCCATGGCCGAGCGTCCCGGCACCGATGCGGCCACCAGTGCGCGGCTGTCGAAGCAGCGTCGTCGGGACACCAAGCCCGAGCTCGCGCTCCGCCGGCTGCTGCACGCAGCGGGGCTGCGCTATCGCGTCGACTGCGCCCCTCTGCCCGGTATGCGCCGCCGCGCCGACGTCGTCTTCACCCGCGCGCGGGTGGCGGTGTACGTGGACGGCTGCTTCTGGCACAGCTGTCCGGTGCACGCCACCCGCCCCCGCAACAACGCCCAGTGGTGGGCGGACAAGTTGGCGGCCAACGTCGCTCGCGACCGAGACACCGACGGACGATTGGCGGATGCCGGGTGGACCGTGGTGCGTATCTGGGAACACGAGGACCCGGCGGTCGCGGCGGAGAAGGTCATCACGACCGTCCGGGCGGACCGAACGAGCGACTAACGCTCGTGACGCCCGCCGGTGTCCGGCGACTGCGGAGTGACCGGACCGCGATCGTGGCCGTACCGCTCACCGACAGCCTCCGAACCGGTGCCGTCGTGTGCGTCGCCACGCACGGTGCCGTCGTGTGCGTCGCCACGCACGGTGCCGTCGTGTGCGTCGCCACGCACGGTGCCGTCGTGTCCGTCGCCACGCACGGTGCCGTCGCGCCCGTCACCACGCACGGTCGGATCGAGCTTGTTCGCCCGCTCCCACTCCTTGTCCAACTCGTCGCGGCTGCTGGCGGCCTCGCCGCGGTGCTCCTGTGCGCGCTGCGCGGCGAGCCTGGCTTCGGCGGCCTTGGCGTCGGCCTCGGCGGCGGCGCGGCGAGCGTCGGCCTCGGACTTCTGCGCCAGGGCCTCGCGCTGCTCCACCTCCGCGGAGCGCTCGGCCGCCTGCTCGCGGATGCGCTCGGCTTCCTCGAGTCGCTTCTGCTTGCTCTTCTTCGACAGCGCCACCGCCACGGCGGCCAACAACAGCACGACGACAACGGCCACGACGATCCACACGGTGGTGTTCATCCCGGGCGGCTACCCGGGCGGGGCCCCGTTCACACCCGCGCGGTCACAACCACTTCTGGCGACGGAACACCAGATAGAGGACGCAGGACGCGATCAGCATCGTCGTCACGGCGGCGGGATACCCGAAGCGCCAGTGCAGCTCGGGCATGTGGTCGAAGTTCATGCCGTACACCCCGGCGATGAGTGTCGGCGCGAAGAGGATGGCACCCCAGGACGAAATGCGCTTGACCTGTTCGTTCTGCTCGAGGCTCACCTGCGTCATCGCCCGCATCTCGTCGTTCTGCCGCTGACCGACGAGGGTGGTGTGCACGGACAACGCGTTCTGCAGCGTCGCGCGGAAGGAGTCGACGCGCTCGGTGATCCGGATGGCGTGGTCGAGCACGTCGCGCAGATTGCGCCGTAGTTCGAGGTCCACGTTGTACTTCTCGGACCCGCGGCCGAGAGCCTCGATCATCGCGACCAACGGGTGGGTGGCGCGCTGGAACTCGATCACCTCGCGCGAGAGTTCGTAGATGCGTCGGGAGACGTCGGGATCGCCGTCGAAGAGCTGGTCGTCGATCTCGTCGATGTCGTTCTCGAGCCCCTTCACCACGGGCTCGTATTCGTCGACCACCTGGTCGAGAATCGCGTAGAGCACGGCCTCGGCGCCCTGCTGGAGCAGCGCCGGTGCGTCCTCGAGACGGCGCCGCACCACGGAGAGGTTGGGCGACTCCGCGTGTCGGATGGTCACGACGAAGTCCGGACCGCAGAAGACGTGGACTTCGCCGAACTCGACCTTCTCCGTCTCGTCGATGTAGCGAGCCGGATGCAGCACCACGAAGAGCTGGTCGCCGTACCGTTCGAGCTTCGGCCGCTGATGCGCGGACACCGTGTCCTCCACGGCGAGCGGATGCAGTCCGAACTCGTCTGCCACCGACGCGATCTCGTCGTTGTCCGGCCGGTAGAGGCCGATCCACGCCATGCCGCCGCACTTGCGGAGCAACTCGTAGGTCCGATCGAGACTCTCCGGCTGCTCGGTGCGCGCACCCTGTACGTACACGGCGTTGTCGACGATGGTCACGTCGTCCTCCTCACCCTTCGCTCGGTGCTCGGCCCCCGGCCCGTCGAGGAGTCTGTCACGGTCGGAAGCGCCGATCTCGAGAGACTTCGGAGGTTTGAAACGCAGGACATGCGCACCGCGTCTCCGCACCCGCCCGACTATTGCGTGTTCGGACACCTGTCACCGGCGGTGACAGTACCGTTGGCGCCATGGCTGAACGCGGTGCACGCCCCCAGGTCTCGGTCCTCCGGCGAACCATGCTCAAGGCGTTCAAACATCTGTCGAACCCGCTGCGGCCGGACGACTACTTCGAGATGATCAATCCGCTGTGGACGACGCGGGAGCTCCGGGGGAAGGTCGACCGCGTCGAGCGGGAAGGCACCGACGCCGTCTCGGTCTTCATCAAGCCGGGGTACGAGTGGGGCGGCCACGAACCCGGTCAGTACCTACGACTCGGCGTGCTGATCGACGGTCGCTACCACTGGCGCGCGTACTCGCTGACCTCCGATCCGCACGGCGACAACGGCCTCATCTCCGTCAGCCCCAAGCTCGTCCCGGAGGGCACCGTCTCGCCCTTCCTCGTCGAGAAGATCAAGCCGGGTGACATCGTGCGGTTGAGCGAGGTCGAGGGTGTCTTCACGCTTCCCGACCCCGTACCGGACAAGTTGCTCTACATCAGCGCCGGCAGCGGCATCACGCCGATCATGAGCATGCTGCGCGAGCTCGACCACCTGGATCAGATGAAGGACGTCGTGGTCATCCATTCCGTCCACAGCCGCGATCAGTGCATGTTCTCCGACACCCTCGAGCGGCTCGACCGCAAACACTCCACGCTGCAGCTCGACATTCGCGTCACCGAGGATCGCGGCCGCATGAAGGCGTCCGATCTGGACGAGTTGTGCCCGGATTGGCGGGAACGGCAGGCATTCTGCTCCGGACCGGCCGATCTGTTGGACGATCTGAAGGCGTGGTGGAAAGAGAACGGTGATCCGGACAAATTCCACAACGAGAGTTTCCAACCCGTCATCGGCAGCGGTGACGAGGAGGGCGAGGGCGGCACGGTTCGCTTCCTGCGCAGTGACAAGGACGTCGAATGCGACGGTGGCACACCGATTCTCGCGGCCGGCGAAGAGGCGGGACTGGACCTCAAGTTCGGCTGCCGCATCGGCATCTGCCACACCTGCACGGGCACCCTGAAGAAGGGGCGTTTGAGGGACTTGCGGAACGGGGAAGTCTCCGAACCTACGGGGCAGGCAGTACGCATCTGCGTCAACACTGCCGAGGGAGACATCGAGATCGATCTCTGACGAGACCGGTTGCCATTACCGCCACGCGGTATCTACAGGGGAGGAATCGTCATGAGCGTCGACACGAGCCGGACGAACGACATCGTCAGTCCACTCGCTCATCTGAGCGACGAGACCATCGAGGCATTGGCCAAGGAATTCGACGCCATTCACGACGAGGTCTACGCCGACCTCGGCGAGCGCGACCGCAACTACATCACCACGGTCATCGCGGCGCAGCGGCAGCTCGCGGTGGCCGGCCGCGTGATCCTGTTCGGGTCGAAGTCCAAGACGGCGTGGGTCGCCGGAACGGCGTGCCTCGGAATCGCGAAGATTCTCGAGAACATGGAGATCGGCCACAACGTCATGCACGGCCAGTGGGACTGGATGAACGATCCGGACATCCACTCGTCGGTGTGGGACTGGGACACCGCGTCCACTGCCGAGGCGTGGAAGCACTCGCACAACTACGTGCATCACACGTACACCAACATTCGCGGCAAGGACAAGGATCTCGGTTACGAGATCATGCGCATCGATCCGCACCAGAAGTGGACGCCGGTCTACCTCGCGCAGCCCTTCTACAACTTGCTGCTCATGGCGTTCTTCGAGTGGGGCGTCGCGCTCCACGATCTCGACATCGAGGCGATCCGACGCGGCGAGAAGCCGGTCAAGGACGTGCTCACCGATCTGCGCGGTATCGCCACCAAGATGCGTCGTCAGATCGTCAAGGACTACATCGGCTGGCCCGCGGTCAGCGCGGTCGCCTACGGCGCCGCCCAGGTGGCCACCGGTGGCCGAGTCTCCGGCCGCGGCAAGTCCAAGCTCGGCAAGCGGCTGCGTGACGTGAGTTCTGCTCGCGGGGCACGTCGGGTGGCGTCGGTCCTCGATCGACACGGTGCCGGCATCGAGCAGACGTTCGTCAACACGTTCGCCGCGAACTTCGTCGCCAACATCATCCGTAACGTGTGGTCGCACGGGATCATCTTCTGCGGCCACTTCCCGGACCAGGCGTACACCTTCAGCCAGAAGGAAGTGGAGAACGAGACCCGCGGCGGGTGGTACGTCCGCCAGCTCGTGGGTGCCGCCAACATCGAGGGCTCCGCACTGTTCCACCTGATGTCCGGCAACCTGAGCTACCAGGTGGAGCACCACCTCTACCCGGACATGCCCAGCACCCGGTACAAGGAAGTGGCGCCGAAGATCAAGGACATCTGCGAGCGGTACCAGCTGCCGTACAACACGGGACCGCTGTCCAAGCAGTGGGGCACTGTGCAGCGCACCATCATTCGGCTGGCGTTCCCCGGCGGAAAGCCGCGCCCGAAGCCCGGCCCCTACCGCGGTGAGCGCGTCGGCGGCTCGTCGTCTCAGCCGAGCGAAGCAGCCCGCTTCCGCAATCGCGTCCCCGCGGGACATCCGGACGCCGGCCCCGAGCACAACGGTGGCGGCGTCGCGGCGGACATCCCGCCGCGTGGCGACGACTGACACCAGGAACACGAAAAGAGCCGCCCACCGATTCGGTGGGCGGCTCTTCTTCTGTCGAACCGTGCGAGACGACTGTCAGCGCACCGCGCGACGGACGCGCAGCGCACCGGAGACGAAGAAGGCGATGACCGCGCCGACGACCGCGGCACCCAGCAGAGCAACGCCCTGGCTCAGGTCGAGGTTCCACCCGAGAAAGTCGATGGTCGTGGAGTTCGAGTTCTGGAGAACGAAGATCACCAGAGCCACGACGAGCACGAGCGAGAGCAGCAGGGACAGCGTCGAGAGGAATCCTCCGGCACGCTTGCGTCCGGTATGCGTGGTGTGGGCGGTATCGGTCATGGTCGTGCCTTTCGCAGAGCCTCCAGCGTCCGCCGGGGGCGATGATGAGGGGGTTACTCCGACCCGAGGATCACGAAACATGTCCTCGCGGTACGGAATTCGGTGTACCGGGTAGAGAAGACACGAGAGGCGCCGAACCCACTCGGGATCGGCGCCTCTCGGAGAACGGGGAACCTTACTTGAAGGCGTCCTTCACGTTCTCGCCGATCTTCTTCGCGCCGGCCGAGCCCTGATCCTTCTTGCCCTCGGCCTCGAGGTCCTTGTTGTCGGTGACGTCACCGACAACTTCCTTGGCCTTGCCGATGGCGTCTTCTGCAGCGTTCTTGGCCTTGTCGACGAATCCCATGAGATGTCCTTTCTCTCGATGCGACGGCGTCTCCATCGCGTTCTGGATATGAGTCGAGACGACTCGCCGAAAGCGCACGCCCCCGTTCGGTGATGCCGGTCACATTCGTGTATCGAGCGGTCACAGGTAGTTGTCGGCCCTCAACCACCCAGCGCGAATGCGACGAGGAACCCCGCCGCCGTGGACAGGCCGACCCACCAGCCGCCGTCCTTGTACGCCTCCGGCATGAGAGAGTCGGCCAGCACGGCCAGGGTCGCGCCGCCCGCGAACGCCTGCACCGCGGAGATGCCGACGTCCGGAATCGCGTCGGCAAGCGCGTGTCCCACCACCGTCACCACCACGAGCACGGCGGCGGTCAGCGACCAGAGCGCCATCGCCCGCGATGCGGAGAACCCGTGCCGGGCCCGCATCAGCGCCGCGCCACCGACTGCTTCGGGCACGTTGCCGACCGCGACGGCCACCAGCAGCACCAGTCCACCGCCTGCGGTGAGCGAGACGCCGAGCGCGGTGTTCTCCGGAACGCCGTCCAGGATCGTGCCGAGCATGAGCGCGGGACCGATCGCAGCCGGGCCCAGACGATTCTCGATCAGATGGTTGGCCCCGACGTAGACGCCCGCTCCCGCGATCAGCGCGAGGCCCGACACCACGATGCCCGCCTGCGTGAACGCGGGTTCGAACAGTTCGGACGACACGGCGGCGATCATGGTCCCGGCCCCGAAGGCCATCAGTGCCGCCAGCGCCCGCTGCGGGAGCGACCAGCGCAATCCGATCGCGGCTCCGATGACGAGCGGTAGGGCGGTGCCCAGTCCGTACAGCAGCGCGGTCAACATGGGACACGGTTTCTCACCGGTCCTGCGTACCCCCACCCGAGTGACGTACGCACCATGGTCCGCTCACCGCAGGGACGCGGCCGCCACGGCTGCGGCGAGCACCAGCAACGCCACGACCAGCACCCCGTGCCGCAGGGCGCGGTTCGGTGCGGCGAGGACGACGACCACGACGACCCCGGCGACGACGGCCACCGCCGCGGCCACGACGACCGCCATCGCGCCGCTCACCGTCCACTGCGACTGCACGGCCCGCGCGACGATCAACGACGTCGCCGCCACGGCGAGCGCGGTACGCCGCCGCGCGAGCACGGTGCGTTCCGGGGCCAGTCCGGTCACGCCGCGAGGCCCACGAGAAAGACCACCACGGCGACGGTCAGACCCAGGGCCAGCACCGCCGTCGTCGCCGGAACGGGGAGGGACTCCCGTCGTCGCAACGCGATCTCCACGCGCATCCACCGCACCAACGAGGTCGCTCCGACGACGGCGGACAGCACGGCGAGCCCGACCACCAGCGCGGCGTGGACCGGTCCCGGCACCACCCGATCACCGAAGGCCTCCAGGGCCGCCGCGGCGGCGAGCAGGCCGAGAGCGGTCCTGATCCAGGCGAGGAAGGTGCGCTCGTTGGCGAGGGTGAAGCGCGGATCCGGATCGGTTCCACTGCGGAGGTCGCGAGGGCGTGGCATGCGCACGGGTGCAGTCTCCCGGGTGGATCAGCGGCCGGGGCGCCACCGCTCGTAGTTGCGACGCTCGCGTTCCTCACGGGCGACCTTCTTCGGATTCTGCAGATCCGGCGACAACCCGTGCGCGGCCAGTCGGCGCCGGCGGTTCGGCTCCATGTAGGCCAGGGAGTAGAAGAGGGCGAGCAGCACGGCGAGCAGGATCATCGCTCCGCGCAGCCACAGCTCGCCGGGGAAGAGCAGGAACGCCAGAAAGATCGGCAGGAACGGCACCATGCTCCGGATCAGGTGGCGCGGCACGGCGGTGTCCCCGATCAGATCGTTGCGGACCCAGCCCTGCAGCTCCGGGGGCAGCGTGCGGCCGACGGAGTAACCCAGCCACTGCACGGGATTCGGACGACGAGCACTCACTGATCGGTCCTCTCGGGAACGGTATCGACGTGTCGGTTGATCACCGCGAGGGCGGCGTGCAGTCGTTCGAGGTCCGCGACGTCGACCCCGAGGGCGTCGATCACGCGGGCCGGTACCGCCTCCGCCTGCGCCCGGAGGGCCTGTCCCGCGGCGGTGAGCTCGACGACCAGCCGTCGCTCGTCGTCCTCGCTGCGTCGACGGGTCAGCAGGCCGCGGGCCTCGAGGCGTTTGAGCAGCGGCGTGGCCGAGGCGGGATCCAAGCACAAGGTCCTGGCGATGTCCCCGGCCGACCGCGGCGATCGCTCCCACAGCGCGAGCATGACCAGGTACTGCGGATGCGTCAGGCCCAGCGGCTCGAGCACCGGGCGGTAGACCCCGAGTACCGCACGGTTGGTGACCGCCAGGGCGAAACACACCTGACGGTCGAGCGCGAGTGGATCGGCGACGTCCATGATTCGACTCTACGCCAACAATTAGTGGTCCAACTATCGGCCGCATCACAGGTCGGGCGCCGCATGGGGCAGAGTGGGCGCGTGCTGATGTCCCTTCGCGCGTTGCGCCAGATGGTGCCGTGGCGCGCCGGGCGCGGCCCGGTCCGTGCCGACACCACCGTCACCTGGTTCCGAGTCGCCCCGTCCGACCTCGACGTGCTGCTGCACATGAACAACGGCCGCTACCTGTCGATTCTCGACGCGGGCCGGGTCGACATGTTCGTCCGCGGCGGACTCTGGACCGCCCTGCGCCGCGAGGGTTGGCATCCCGTGGTGGCGGCACAGTCGATCACCTACATCGCCTCGCTCACGTTCTGGACCCGATTCTCCGTCACCACACGCCTGCTCGGATTCGACACCAAGAACGCCTATCTCGAGCAGACGTTCGACGCGGGCGGGCGTACCTGCGCATCCGCCGTCGTCGCCCTGCGCATCCTCGACGGGCAGGGGCGCTCGGTTCCGAGCGCGCGCGTGCGCGAGCTCTTCGACCCGGCCGCGGCGCCGGTGCTCGTCGACGACCGCGACATCCCGCTGGGACGACGGACGCAGCACGACGTGGTGACGACGTTCGACGGTCCCTGACCGATCTCGGGTGGTGGGTCAGCGCGGCGAATACATGATGATCGCCACGCCGACCAGGCAGACGAGCGCGCCGGTGACGTCGTACCGGTCGGGCCGGAACCCGTCCATCACCATGCCCCAGGCCAGGGACCCCGCGACGAACACACCGCCGTACGCGGCCAGAATCCGGCCGAACTCCGCGTCCGGCTGCAGTGTCGCCACCAGGCCGTAGGCTCCCAGCGCCACCACACCGACGCCGATCCAGAGCCAGCCGCGGTGCTCCCGGATGCCCTGCCAGACCAGCCAGGCACCACCGATCTCCAGCACCGCGGCCGCCCCGAAGAGCGCGATCGAACGCAGAACGGTCATGCGCGAAGGGTAGAGGCCCGACCGCTCAACCGCGCCGCACGCGATCGGCGAAACTCGCGCTCGTTGCGCGCAGCGCGGCGATGCGCTCCTCGCGTGCCGCGTCCATGTCGTATCCGGGGAACGGCCGCGGCGGATCGCGCCGGACGTTGGCCGAGCACTGGAAGTCGCGGCAGACGAGGGTGCCCACGGTGCTCCCCCGCTTGCCCGCCGGGCCGGCGAGCTTGGCCGCGTAGAAGACGACGTCGTTGGGCAGTCGAACGTCGCGGCACCAGGAACACTGCGTTCGGGTGCGGGGCGTGGCGTCGGCCTGGCGCAGCAGGATGCCGATCGGCTCACCGTCCGGCGCGGGGATCACGGCGTAGGCGCGGCCGTCGAACTTGGTGTCGCGCCACCCGAGGTAGTCGAGGGCATCGAAGTCCACCGCATCGAGGTCGGGGATCGAGGCGTCGGAGCGTTCCTTCCGGCTGGCGTTGACGAAGGACGCGCGCAGGTCGGACGAGGACAGAGTGTGCATGAGGAATCAGCCGTTCGGGATGCGGGCGCACGGGGCACCCGGGTGTC
Source organism: Rhodococcoides corynebacterioides NBRC 14404 (assembly GCF_001894765.1). GTDB lineage: Bacteria > Actinomycetota > Actinomycetes > Mycobacteriales > Mycobacteriaceae > Rhodococcoides > Rhodococcoides corynebacterioides. The sequence continues at coordinate 91,873 of NZ_BCWV01000007.1, read as the reverse complement.
GTCAGGGTACGAGCGATGACCGGTCGTCGCGGGGAGCGAGACCGGTCGGGGCGCGGTTACCTGATGCCGGCGCCCGAAGCGCCGACCACCTCCGATTCGAGGATCGGGTTCATCGTGGACACACGTCGACGGTAGCACCGGCGAGCAGTTGGGCGAGGTGCACTCCGCGACGCTCGGTGAGGTCCGCCAGTTGCGTGCGGCACGAGTAGCCGTCCGCCAGCACGACGGCGGCGTCGTCGGCCGCCCGCACCGCGGGGAGCAGATGCTGGTCGGCGACGGCGAGGGACACCTCGTAGTGCCCCTTCTCGACACCGAAGTTCCCGGCGAGACCGCAACACCCACCGAGTCGTGTCACCTCGGCACCCGCCGCGGAGAGCAGTGCGGCATCGGTGTCCCAACCCATCACCGCGTGATGGTGACAGTGCGGCTGCGCCACGACGGTGGTACCCGTCAGGTCCGGCGGTGCCCACCCCCGCTCGGTGAGCAGCTCGGCGAGGGTGCGGACCCGGCTCACGACGGCCTCGGTGGCGGGCGCTCCCAGCAGACCGGACGCGTCGGATCGGAGCGTTGCGGTGCACGACGGCTCCATGCCCACGATCGGCACGCCCGGTTCGGCCGCGTCCTCGAGCCGACCCACCGTGCGCCGGAGAACGCGGCGAGCCGAGTCCAGCTGCCCGGTGGTGATCCAGGTCAGCCCGCAGCACACCGGCCGGGCGGTGATGCGGGGCGCGAAACCCGCTGCCGTCAGCACCTGCACGGTGGCGATCCCGACGTCCGGAGAGAAGTGGTCGGTGAAGGAATCGACGAACAGGACGACGGGGTCGCCGTCGATCGGACGGTGGGACTCGGTGCGAGCGAACCATTCTCGGAACGTCTCGGTCGCGAAGGTCGGCAGCGTGCGTCGACGATCCACGCCGGCGGCCGCCAGCGCAGCGCGACGCACGGGCGGGAATCGCAGCACCGCGTTGACGACGCCCGGGGCACGACTCGCGAGGCGCGCCCACTGCGGCAGGCGACCGAGCGCGTAGTGCGACGCCGGCCGGAGTCGCCGCCGGTAGGTCTGGTGCAGCATTTCCGACTTGTAGGTCGCCATGTCGACGCCCGTCGGGCAGTCCGACGCACACCCCTTGCAGGACAGGCAGAGATCGAGGGCGTCGTGCACCTCGGGCGAACGCCAGCCCTCGGTCACCAGCGAGCCGACGGCCATCTCCTGCAGGACCCGTGCGCGACCGCGGGTGGAGTCCTTCTCCTCCCGTGTCGCCAGGTACGACGGGCACATGACGCCGCCGACGGCCGTGGTGTCGACCCGACACTTGCCCACCCCGGTGCAGCGGTGGACGGCCTGCGTGACGTCGCCGCCGTCCTCGTCGAAGCGAAAGCCACTGCGGCGCAACGGTAGCGCCATGGGTACGCGAAGGTCGGCATCGAGGGGGCGGGGGTCCACCAGCACGCCGGGGTTCAGGATCCCGTCCGGATCGAACACGTTCTTCACCGCGGCGAAGAGATCGAGCGCGCCGCCGGAGTACATCAACGGCAGCAGTTCACTGCGCGCGCGACCGTCACCGTGCTCGCCGGACAGCGACCCGCCGTACGCGGACACCATCGTGGCGGCGGCATGCAGGAACTCATGGAACTCCCGCACTCCTCCGCGTCGATCGAGCGGGAAGTCGAGTCGGATGTGCAGGCACCCGTCGCCGAAGTGGCCGTACGGCAGGCCCGTCACACCCGCGTCGGCCATCAGCGTCTCGAAGTCGCGCAGGTAGCTGCCGAGACGCTCCGGCGGCACGGCCGTGTCCTCCCACCCGGCATGTGCGGGACGTCCGACGGGACTGCGAGCGGACAGTCCGGATCCGTCGGCACGGATGCGCCACAGGCGATCCGCCGACGCCGGGTCGGTGACGACCGCACTGTCGGAGGCCCCGCAGTCGCGCGCCAGCTCGTCGGCGCGGGCGAACACCTCGTCCGGATCGTCCCCGGCGATCTCGACGAACAGCCAGGCCGCGCCGGCCGGGAGGGGTGGGACGGCGGCGGCGCCGAATCGGGTTCGGACCACGTCGACGATGCGGGCGTCGATGCCCTCGCACGCGGTGGGTCGGTACCGCAGCACGCTCGGGGTCGCGTCGCCCGCGTCGGGCATCTCGGGGTACCCGAGAACCACCAGGACGCGGTGCTCCGGCTCGGCCACCAGTCGCACCGTCGCGAGTCGGGTGATCGCGAGCGTGCCCTCGCTTCCCACCAGCATGCGCGCGACGTCCGTACCGCGCTCGGGCAGCAGGTGCTCGAGCGAATAGCCTGACACCTGACGGACGAAGCGACCGAATTCGGTTCGGACGGTGGCCAACCCGCGTCCCACGACGTCCCGCACCGCGTCGACGGTGACCGAGTCCGGCGGCGGCGCACCGCTCACCAGGTGCAGCCGCTCGCCCGTGCCCGTCAGCACGTCGAGGGCCGCGATGTTGTCCGACGTGCGGCCGTAGCCCAGAGCCCGGGTGCCGCACGCGTTGTTGCCGATCATCCCGCCGACGGTGCAGCGCGTCGACGTCGAGGGATCGGGGCCGAAGCGCAGCCCGTGGGGCGCCGCGGCTCGCTGCAGGACGGCCTGCACGACACCGGGCTCCACCACCGCGGTGCGGGCGTCGGGATCGACGGACACGATGCGCTGCAGATGCCGGGAGGTATCCATCACCACACCCGTCCCGACGGCGTTGCCCGCGATCGACGTGCCCGCGCCGCGCGTGGTCAGCGGCACACCCGTCCGCCGACACACGTCGAGGACGGCGTCGATCTCGTCGACGTGACGGGGGCGGACGACCACCGTCGGCACCACGCGATACAGCGACGCATCGGACGAGTAGGCGGCCCGCGTCGTCTCGTCGACCAGGACGTCGGTCACACCGACGTCGCGCAACGCCGAGGCGAGCAGATCCGGTTCCCTCACACTGCGGGACGCTACGCCGTGACAGGCTCGGTCACCATGACGACTCCCTTCATCGGCACCGTCTTCACCCCCGCCCACGATCCGACCCGTCTTCCGGCGGCCGTTCGCGCCGCCGAGGCCGCCGAGCTGGACGAATTCTGGTTGTGGGAGGACTGTTTCAGCCACGGCGGGCTGACCACCGCGGCCGTGGCGTTGGCCTCGACCACGCGGATCCGGGTGGGTCTCGGCCTCATGCCTGCCCCGCTGCGCAGCGTCGCGCTGACCGCCATGGAGGTGGCCTCGCTCCATCGCCTCTTCCCCGGCCGCTTCGTGCCGGGTGTCGGTCACGGGGTACAGCGCTGGATGGAGCAGGTCGGATCGCGGGCGGCCTCCCCCATGACTTTGCTGGACGAGTACCACGCCGCGCTGCGCGCGCTGCTGGCCGGCGACGAGGTCACCGTCGACGGTCGCTACGTCCGGTTGAACGCCGTGTGTCTGCAGTATCCCGTTCCCGGCGCGCCGCTGATGGTCGGCGGCGAGGGACCCAGGACCGTGCGATTCGCGGCGGCACGCTCGGACGGCACCCTGCTGTCGGCGGCCCTGACCGACGACCGGCTCCGCGCCGCCTGCGCGGAGGTCCGCGACGCCGCGTCGACCGACGATCATCCGATCGTCGCGCCGCGACTGGTCGCCGTGGGACCCGGTGCGGCGGATCGCCTTCGCGCCGAGGCTGCCCGGTGGGGGCGGGATTCCGCGGACGACATCGCCGTCGCGGGCGGGGCCGAGGAGATCGCCGCGGAGTTCACCCGACTCGGCGCGATGGGTATCACCTCGGTGCTCGCGCACCCCACCGACGACGAGCCGGACCTCGAGGGCTGGACCGCCGTGATCGGGGAGGCGGCGGCGCTGCTGCGGTGACGGCTGCGGTCCGGTCGTGACGCGCCGCTCGCAGAGCGGCGGGGACGATTCCCGCGGCCTTCGGCGCGTAGATTGATCGGCGCCGCCGACCGTCGGGGGACCCGACCGACCGCGAGGAGAGCGCATGCCCGGTTCCCCCGTCCGCATCGCGGTGCCGGTGAGCCTGGTCGCCGTCGGCGGAGGTCTGGGAACCGCCGTTCGGTACGGGGTCGAGTCCGCGCTGCCCCACACCGATACCGGTTGGTCCACCGGCACATTCGTGGTGAACGTCGTCGGCTCGTTCGTGCTCGGGCTCCTGCTCGAGGCGTTGTCTCGGCGAGGATCGGACACCGGCCCACGCCTGCGCCTGCGCCTGCTGCTCGGCGTCGGATTCTGCGGCGCTCTCACCACCTACAGCACGTTCGCCCTCGAGATCGTGGAGTCGCTGCGGCGGGGCGCCGCTCCGCTCGCCGCGGCGTACGGCGCGGCGTCGATCGTGGCGGGCCTCGCCGCCGCGGCGGCCGGCATCGCGGCCGCCGGGGCCGTACGAAGGTCCTCGTCGTGACCGCGGTGCTGGTCGTGCTCGCCGGCGCCCTCGGTGCCGTCGCGCGGTTCGCCGTGGACTCCGCCGTGACACGCCGGTGGCCGACCACGATCTCGTGGGCGACCGTCGGCATCAACGTGTCCGGCTCGTTCCTGCTCGGGGTGGTCGCCGGAGCCGTCGCCCTCCACTCCGCGCCGGATGCCTGGCAGACGGTGGTCGGAACGGGATTCTGCGGCGGCTACACGACGTTCGGCACCGCGATGGTGCAGGCGGTCCGTCTCACACGGTCGACGCGGCTCGGCGCGGCGGCGATCGGGATCCTCCTCACGCTGGGCGCGTCGATTGCGGCGTGTGCCGCGGGATTCGTGGTCGCGGCGCAGTTCTGAGGCGCCCCGGGGGCGTGGTCGAGCTGCGCCCGACACCGATATGACGATTTCTTGACGATCATCACACCTGCAGCATACTGTGACCGCACTCACTGCTCGACCTCCCACTCCGGAACGAGGAAACGCCCATGACGCGTCCCCGACCCACGAGACAGCGCTCCGGCCTGCTGGTTCTCGTCCTCTGCTTCGTCACCATCGTCTTCGACGGGTACGACCTGGTGGTCTACGGATCGACCGTTCCCACCCTGATCGCGTACGAAGGATGGGACCTGGACACGGGGTCGGCGGGTCTCATCGGCAGCCTCGCTCTCGTGGGCATGCTGCTCGGCACACTGTCGGTCGGCCTGGTCACCGATCGATTCGGGCGCCGTCGCATCATGATCGGATCCATCGCCTGGTTCTCCGTCTGCATGCTCGCCACGGCCTTCGCCCCGAACGAGGTCGTCTTCGGCGTTCTCCGATTCCTGACCGGCATCGGTCTCGGCGGCGTGGTGCCCACCTGTATCGCTCTCACCGTCGAGTTCGCGCCGAAGAGCCGCCGTCAGATCTCGAACGCCGTGATGTTCAGCGGCTACTCCGTCGGCGGCGTGGGCGCTGCGCTTCTCGCGATCGCACTCCTGCCCGAGACCGACTTCCGCGTGCTCTACGCGCTCGGCGCCCTGCCGTTGATCACGCTGCTGCCCATCGTCGTTCGCTACCTCCCCGAATCGGTGTCCTATCTCGCCGCCACCGGTCGCGAGGACGAGGCCCGTGACGTCGCCGCCCGGCACGGACTGGTCTACGACGACATCGTCGCGCCGGTTCCCGCCGCATCAGCGGTCGGCGCCGTCGACACCGCGCCCGCGGTCTCGAGCATGCGCGAACTCTTCACCCCGCGGTGGCGTCGCTCCACTCTCCTTTTCGCCGCGGCCAATTTCTGCGGCCTGCTGCTGGTCTACGGCCTCAACACCTGGCTCCCGCAGATCATGCGCAGCGCCGGCTTCGCGCTCGGAAGCTCGCTCGCGTTCCTCCTGGTGCTCAACCTGGGCGCCATCGTCGGCGCGATCAGCGCGTCCTTCGTCGCCGATCGGATCGGCGTGCAGAAGGTGGTCACCGCGTCGTTCCTTCTCGCCTGCGTCGCCATCTTCCTCATCAGCCTGAATCTGCCCGCGGGACTGCTCTTCCTGTTGGTCGCGGTGGCCGGCCTCGGCAGTGTCGGCACCCAGATCCTGGTGGGCGGGTTCTGCGCCACCCACTACCCGCAGAAGCTGGGCGCCACGGCACTCGCCTGGTCCTTGGGGGTCGGCCGCATCGGCGCCATCTGCGGTCCGCTCCTCGGCGGCCTCATCGCCGGGTGGGCGATGGGATACCAGGTGAACTTCTACGCCTTCGCCGCGGTGGCCGTGGTCGGCGCACTGGTGGTCAGCTCGATCCGCACGCAGAACCGTCAGGACCCGATCGGCTCTCCGAAGAGTCCCGCGACGATCTCGCCCACCGCGTCGACCCAGACGGGGTAGGTGCGCTCGTCCAGAGCCATGGACCCGACGTCGGTGGTCCGGCAGCCCGGTGCTGCCGGAACACCGGCGAAGCGGTCCCGCAACCACAGGACCGCGCTCGGGAACGCGATGACCTCGAGGCTGAGATGCTCACTGAAGTGGTCGCGCGTGTACGTGACGTTCGCTCCGGAGCGGCTGCAGTACGCGTCCACCATCGCGTTCACCGGACCGATCGGCACCAACCAGTCCGGATTCGAGTGGTACACGTAGAGCGGCATGTCCGGAGTGGTACCGCCCAGAGTCAGCGGACCCAGCGCGCGTCGAACGACGGGGTCCTGCAACGGATCTCCGTCCGTACGAAGGAATCCCTTCAGATTCAGGAACGGCAGGAGCGCGGACGACCATCCGACGCAGAGGTCGTCCTTCGCGGCGAACAGAGCGCGTCCCGCAGGGTCGATGGTCCGGTCGAGGAACTGCGCGAGTTCCGGATCCTCGCGGCTCGCCCCGATGATTCCCGAGGCGACGATGCCCGAGCCGAGGGCATTGTTCGCGTTGTTCACCAGCGCCGCGACCTCGGCAGGGGTGCCGCCCTCGGTGACACCGACGATGTCGAGCTCGGGCGCGTAGGAGGCGGCCAGCTCGGCGGCGTGGCCGGTGGCGATCGCGCCGCCGGAGTACCCACTCATGCCGACCTCGGTGGCGACACCGGCGAGATCCATCGGCGCGAAATTCTCCGCCGCGCGAATGCCGTCGAGCGTGATCCTTCCCGCGACGGGACCGGACGCGAAGGCGTTGTTCGGCCCCTGGTGGTCGGGGACCGACACTGCCCACCCCTGGGCCAGCGCCGCCTGGACCTCGAGGAACTGCGCTCCGGAGGTCACCGCCCCGGTCACCGGCCACGGCACCGCCCCCTGCCGCATCACGTACGACGGCGAGCAGTACGCGGCGAGGGAGTCGACCGCCATCTGCACCGACAGCAGCGGTCGCGGTTCGGCGGCCTCGCCGCGCGGCCTGATGACGGTGGTCACCGCTGGGATCGGCTCGCCCCGGCCGTTGGTCGACCGGTAGGACAGCTGCCAGGCGTCGACCGGCGTCGGGACGACGTTGAGGGTGCCGAGCTCCACCGGGCGCGCGGCGATGATCTGCCCCGGCTCCGCCGCGGCGAGGACGTCGGCAGGCGGGTCGTAGAACTCCGTGTCGTATTCCGGACTCGGCAGGAACGGCGCGGGCACCGGCGGAATCGCCGGCTGCGCAGCGGCCGGTGCCGTGGCGACGGGCGAGACGGACAGCGCCGACGCCACGGCGAGCACGGCGACACTCGCCGTGATGCGCCCGCGTCGGGTCGAGAGGACGACGACCACTGGTGACTCATCTCCGCGTCGGGCCGCGATCGGCATGAACCGTGTGCCCGACGCAGACGAGACCCGGCACGGCTCACAATCTTGGACACGCGTGTCCGAGATCGTGCGAGGACTGTAGACCGGGTGTGGGGCGGAACACAATCACCGACCCGTCGACCCAGCGTGGCGCCCCGGGGACGTCGTCAGTCGGCCATGCGGTGCGGCGCGTCCAGGTCCGGGACGAAGGCACCGAGCACGGCGACCATCGTGTCGACGATGCGGTCGACCGGGGGGCGCGGGTCGGGCATGCGCGACCAGGTCGAGATCAACTCCGTCAACGCGCCGATGAACGCCGTCGCCGCGAACTCGTGGCCCCCCGGCGGGACGACGTCACCGCCGAGCTCGCTCCGCAACGTCGCTTCGATGAATGCCGCCCATTCCGTGCGACGACGGCTGCGGTGTCGTTCCACCGCGTCGCTCACCCCGAGCATCTCGAGGTACGACACGCGGGCCCGTCGAGGATCGCTGCCCAGCGAGTCGATCAGCGCGGTGATCGCAGCGACCACCAGGGCGCGTCGATCGCCGGTCCGGACCCCCGCCAGGGCGGCGACGACCGCGTCGCGGGCGTCGTCCTGCACGACGTCGTACACGTCCAGCAGGAGCTTCTCCCGATTCGGGAACTCGTCGTAGAACTGGCTGCGGGCGAGACCCGCTGCCGCACAGATGTCCGCGACCGACGTTGCGGCGTAACCTTTCTCGCCGATCACCAGGAGGCCTGCGGCGAGGAAGCGTTGCCGGCGCTCGGCGCGCCGGGCGGACAGCGCCCGGCCACCGTAGACGCGTTCACGATCATCGGCGACGTTCACCGCAGCAGCGTACTCGGGGCCCGAGTCGAGCACGGGAGACACGAGACGCGATCCCGTCCGACCTCCCCATCGGGCACCCCACGTCGGAACGGCCGATCGCTCCCGGAGGACGGGTAATCGAAAAGTGTGCCGAGTACGGCCACCGGCCGTTTATCGTTGCGCTCCTCTCCCCACGGCGGTGGAGAACCGAAGGGTTGGTCGGGACATGGCGGGTGCGTACAGCGGTCGGATCGTCCACGGTGCGAGCAGTCCGGACGGCGTCGATGACTGCCCCGCATTCCCGTTCGGACCGGCGTCGTTGTCGTCGGTGCGGTGGTCGCGGTCGTGAAACCGCGCATGACGCGGACCCGGTCGATCGCGATCCTCGCCCTCGTCGCGGTCGCCTACGTCGCGATCACCACGCTCTACCTGCTCGGGGCCCGCGACGTCGCCGACGAGGACGCTCCGCCGCCCCCGTCCGGCGGTGTCCTGGTCAGCCTCGACCTGGACGGACTGCGCGGCGAGACGTACTCGCTGGAGACCCGCGTGTCCATCGAACCGGATGCGGCCCTGCTGGATTCGACCGGCGAACTCACCGGCGCGGTCACCGTCGAGGTGCGCCCGGCGGCCAACACGGGCACGGCGACCTTCGCTCAGGGCACCCGCGCCGGCTCCGCTCCGGTCACGCTCTATCTCGACGGCGACATCCGGCAATGGCCGTTCGACCGCTACGAAGCGGCCGGACTCACCGTGGTCGCCACGATCGACGACGGGACCGGCCGGACCACCGTGCCCGTCGCCGTGACGGTGACGGACTCCATGCCGTCGTGGGTGACCGGACTGGTCGACGACGGCACCGGACCGGTGACCATCACCGCCGAGCGCACCACGGAGACCGTCGCATTCGCCGTCGTTCTCTGCCTCGTCCTGGTGGCGCTTCCCGTACTGACATTGTTCGTCTCCGTCGCGACCCTGCTGGGGCGCAAGCAGTTCCTGCCGCCGATCGTCACCTGGTTCGCCGTGATGCTGTTCGCGGTGCTGCCCATCCGCAACCTGTTCCCGGGCGCGCCGCCACTCGGGTCGCGCGTGGACTACGTCGTGGTGCTGTGGGTGGTGTTCGGACTCGCGGTGTCGCTGGTGCTCTACGTGACGGCCTGGTGGCGCCAGGGACCCTGACCGGCCCCTGACCGGCCCCTGACCGCCCCCGAATGGAACGATCCCCCACCCGGCCGAGCCGGATGGGGGATCTCTGTGCGCCCGAAGGGATTCGAACCCCTAACCTCTTGATCCGTAGTCAAGTGCTCTATCCGTTGAGCTACGGGCGCATGTCTTCTGTTGTCTCCGACCGAGGTCGAAGGTGGCGGAGGCGAGAGGATTTGAACCTCCGGACCCGGTGAAGGGTCAAGTCATTAGCAGTGACTCCCATTCGGCCGCTCTGGCACGCCTCCTGAGCCTTCTTCCGAAGGGCACCGGTCCTTTCGAACCGCCGAGAGAGAAGACTACACATGCCCCACAACGGACGCAAAACCGCAGGCCGACGGCGCCGCGGCGGTCCCGAACGACTCAGCGCAGATGGCTGTCGAACCAGTCGAAGATGCGGCGCTGGGCGTCGACGACCGCATCCTCCCCGGCGGTCGTCCCCGACTCGGGCGACACCTCGTCGGGACGGTGGTCCAGGCCGTCGTAACTGACGACGAGCGTCGCCACCGGGGCCTCGGCGACGGCGTCGCGGAGCCGGTCGACGTGCGCCGCCGGGATGCGCTCGTCTCCCTGTCCGTAGAGACCGAGCCACGGCGCCTGCAGGGACGGCGCCGCGTCGATCAGCGCCCGCGCGTCCGCCGTCAACGGCTCGACGATCCCCGGGGCGGCGACGCTCACCGCCGCACCGACGGGCCGGTCGGTGGCCACCAGCGCGGCCGCCGTCCCGGCGTCGTCGAACCCGATGACTCCGATGGTGTCGGCATACACGCCGTGACCCGTCAACCACGTCACCGTCGCGTCGAAGTCCTCGAACAGCGCGTCGCCGAACACCTCGTCGTCCGACGCGGCGCGGTGGAAGAGGTGTGGAGCGGCGACCAACCACCCGTCCTCGGCGAGCGCTCTCATGAAGTCCAGAAGAGCCGGGGAGAAGTCCCGTGACTCGTGCAGGACGACGATGCCGCCGCGCGGAGTGGAGGCCGGGCGGAAGGCCGTGAGCGGAACACGCTCCGCCGACTCGGTGCCGTCGTCCGCACGGCGAAGAGGGGCCGAATCCTCGATCGATGCCGTCATGGAACCACCGTAGAACCGACGCGCGCATCTGGCGAGAGCCTTCGGTGGTCCGACACCACTTCCGTGTCCTCCCGCCCGCCACCACCCACCCGTCGGTTCGCGCATAATCGGATGTCGTGACCGCTCGTACCCGCCCCGACCTCGACGCCATTCCCGGATACATCCCGGGACGAACCGTGGCGGGCGCGATCAAACTCGCCAGCAACGAGACGACGGCGGGGCCGCTGCCCAGCGTCCGGGACGCCATCACCGAGGCCGCGGCCGGGGTGAATCGATACCCCGACAACGCCGCGACCGCGCTGACGGACGCCCTCGCCGACTTCCTCGACGTCCCGTCGCCGACCGTCGTCGTGGGATGTGGCTCGGTGTCGCTGTGCCAGGAACTCGTGCAGGCGACGTGCTCGCCGGGCGACGAGGTGGTGTTCGGCTGGCGGTCGTTCGAGGCCTACCCGATCGTGACCCTGGTCGCCGGCGCCACCGCCGTTCGGGTCCCGCTCACCGACGACGACGTCCACGATCTCGACGCCATGGCCGTCGCGGTCACCGACCGGACGCGCCTGATGTTCGTCTGCAATCCCAACAACCCGACCGGCACCGTCGTCGACCCGGCGGATCTCGACCGATTCCTCGACGCCGTCCCCGACCACGTGCTGGTGGTCCTCGACGAGGCGTACTTCGAGTACACCGACCGCCGGATCGACGGTGTAGAGATCGGACGCACGCGCCCCAACGTCATGGTCCTGCGCACGTTCTCCAAGGCGTACGGCCTGGCGGGGTTGCGGGTCGGGTACGGCGTCGGAGCACCGTCCGTCGTCACCGCGATGCGGAAGGTGCACACCGCCTTCAGCGTGAGCTCGGTCGCCCAGAGCGCCGCGATCGCCTCCCTCGCGGCGTCCGACGAGCTGCTCTCCCGCACGGAACTCGTCGTCACCGAGCGGGCGCGACTGCGCGACGGTCTGCGCAGCGCCGGCTACCGCGTGGCCGACTCCTTCGCGAACTTCGTCTGGCTACCGCTGGGCGAGGCCTCCGGCCGTTTCTCGTCGGACGCGACCGATGCGCGAATCCTGGTGCGCGCGTACGGGGACGACGGGGTCCGCGTCACCGTGGGCGACCCGCACGAGAACGACGCGTTCCTCGACTTCGCCGCGGCGGCCGCGGACCGTTACGTCTCCACCGTCTAGACCCCGAGAGCGCGCGCAATCACGGGCCAGGAGGCGTGCATCTCGTCCTGCCAGTAACGCCACGAATGGGTGCCCCAGGGCTTGCGCACGATCGTCGCCGGCACACCGGCGCGGTTCAAGGTGTCCACGAACCCGTCGGTGCAGAGGTTGGCCGCCGCCTCGAGTGGGCCGCCGACCAGCAGCGCGTCCCACAACTGGTCCAGCGGCGAACCGCCGGCTTCGTACGGGCCGGGCAGACCCGTGCCCGACGACACGTAGATCTCCTTGCCGCGCAACGCGTCCACCCGCAGGCTCGGATCGTTGTCCGCCCATGCCGGATCGGAGTTCGACCCCCACATGTTGGTCGCATCCCCACCCGTCGACCCCACGGTCGTACGCACGGCGTTCTTGGTCTCGTTGCTGCGGTTGTCGTAACACCCGCTGAACGCGGCGATCCCGGTGTAGAGGGACGGGTGCTTGGCGATGAGGTTCATCGCGCCCTGCGCCCCCATCGACAATCCCATGAGCGCGTCGGTGCCGTTCCCGGAGAACCGAGCGTCGATCAGCGGGGGGAGTTCCCGCGTCAGGAACGTCTCCCACATGTTCACTCCGAGCACCGGATCCGGCCGCTGCCAGTCCGCGTAGTAGCTGCCCCGCCCACCGATGGGAAGAACGACGTTGACCGGCTTGTCGGCGAAGAAGGCCACCGCATCGGTCTTGGCGGTCCACGTGCTCTCGGTGTAGTTCGTCTCCTCGCCGGCACTCACACCGTCGAGCATGTACAGCGACGGACGGGGCACGGACCGGTCGGCCGGCAGGAGGACCTGGACCGGTATCTCCCGGCCCATGGACGGCGAGAACACCGACACCATCGCTCGCCGATCGGTCTGCATGGTGACCGAGACGACGCGGGCACCCGTGTCCCCGACCAGGGCCACAGGTCCGGCCGGATCGGCGGTGGCGACGGCCGGCGTGGCCATGACGAGCGTCGCCGTCGCCAAGCACGACGCGGCGAGGGCCGCGAGACGTCGCATGGTCGGTCCCTTCGTCGTGGGCGGGCAGGGGCCCCGGGGGCACGTGAGCGGAGCGACACGTCGGCGCGGAGCGTGCGAAGCATCGGTGCAGACGAGGTTACTTCGCAGTAAGGACAGCCAGAATCCTGTCCAGTGCATCCGCTCAGGTCCTGGAATCGGTCACAACGCCGGTTACAGCTGACCGAAACCCTGCTCATAGTCAGCGAAAGAGACCGCAGATCCGTATACAGCCGCTTGTCGATGCGTTACCGTCCCGATATCGGTCTGTGTGTAGTCACAAAATCGATCCCGTTTCCGTTGTGCAGACGCAAGTCGACAAGGGCGTTTCGGGCGGTGATTGCGGACTCAACAGTCGTTGATTTCCGGCGAAATTGCAGGTCGGACGTGGCGTGATGGGGAACACCCGAGGGGCCGTTCGCTCGTCCCCGGAAAAACATGACGCTTGGTTCAATCCGGCAAAACAATCTTCGTCCCCGTTAAGGGTTGTTACGGTACACCGAGAACCAGCCCAACCGGCATGAACTACACAGTCATGGGGGAGCCAGATGACGACACCGAAGACCGCCGCGAGCCCGCTGCCGAGCAAGGTCGAAGCCGGGCTCATCGCCGGCACCAAGGGGAACAATCTGGCCCTCAGTGACCTCCGCGGAGTCGCCCGCCACCTGGTCGACCACTTCGCCGCCAACACGGCCTGCGGCACCCTGCCGGGCGAGCTCCTGCACGGCGACGTCACCGAGGTGACCGTCAAGTGCCTCGGGCTGGCCGTGCGCATGCTGGAGTCCGGCAACACCCCGTCCGAGAAGGACCTGGCCAACGTCCACGACGCCGCGGCGCGTTGGGCCCGCGAGGGCGTCCCGCTGCGGGCCATCCTCCGCGCCTACCACGACGGCTTCCGCTACGGACTCACCCTGGTGGGCCGCCAGACGGCCGGCCAGAAGGTCGAGGACGTCACCGCCGATTCCCTGGTCCTGGTCACCCTGCTCGAGGCCGTCACCACCGAGGTCTCCATGGCCTACGTCGACGAGTACCGGTCCGTCGCCTCCGAGCACCACACCGCCACGCACACGCTGGTCACGACGCTTCTCAGCGGCGGCAAGAACGCCACCGCCACTGCCCAGCAGTGCGGAATCGACCTCGCCGACGACTACCTCGTCCTCGCCCTGCACTTCCCGCAGCATCCCGACGAGGCCAACCCCGTCGTCGACCGCACCGTGTCGGCCCGCCGCAAGCTGCGCCGCATCCAGGCCGAACTGGCCACCTCGTGCGGCAAGTCCCCCCTCGCGCTGCTGAGCACCGAGGGCGGCACCATCCTGCTCCCCGCACCCCGCGATCGGGAGTGGGTCGACGCGCTGATCGAGCGTCTCTCCCGTGCCGGTGAGGTGCCCGTCACCGGCGCCGTCACCTCCTCCGACCGCGACGACATCCCCGCCGCCGCCGAGCACGTGTACGAACTGCTGTCCCTCGCTCGGCAGCTGGGCCGCCCCGCCGGCCTCTACCGCACCGAGGACCTGGTGCTCGAGTACCAGCTCACCCGTCCCGGACGTGGTCGCGAGCAGCTGCTCCGCGCACTCGAGCCGCTCGACGACGCCCCCGAGCTCCTCGAGACGCTCACCTCGTACCTCGGCCACGAGCTGAACCGTCAGCGCACCGCCCGGCACCTGTTCGTCCACGCGAACACCGTCGACTACCGCCTCAAGCGCATCGGCCAACTCACCGGCATCGACCCGTCCATCCCGTCGGGCCTGCGCTACCTGCAGGCCGCCATCGTGGCGCGCGGGCTCGAGAACGCGAAGAACGCCCAGAGTGCTGCCGCCGCGGCCAAGACGACGCGCAAGCGCTGACAGTTCCCCTACTCGGCCCCCTCGTCCCCGTGATGAGGGGGCCGAGGTGTGTTCGGGGGTCGGGCGCACCTGCTCAGGTTGCAGCCACCCTCACCGGTTGCAACCCGTGCAGGTGACCGGAAGCTGCGCAGATGGAACCAGTGGCGGCACCTGCTCAGGTTGCAGCCACCCTCACCGGCTGCAACCCGTGCAGGTGACTGAAACCTGCGCAGGTGGGGTGCACCGGGCGCCCGCCCGAACTTGCTCCTGCTCCAGCCACTTGCTCCGGCTACAACAGGAGCACGCTGCGGAAAGGGGAGCAAGTACTGCCCGGAGCCGCACTTACTCAGGTTTCCGCCACCCTCACAGGTTGCAACCCGTCCAGGTGACCGGAACCTGCGCAGGTGGTGTTCGGCAGGCGTCGGCCCGAACTTGCTCCTGCTCCAGCCACTTGCTCCGGTTACAACAGGAGCAAGATGCAGAAAGGGGAGCAAGTACCGCCCGGAGCCGCTCTTGCTCAAGTTTCCGCCACCCTCACCGGTTACAACCCGTGCAGGTGACCGGAAGCTGCGCAGGTGGGGGTGCTGCAGGCGCCGGCCCGAACTTGCTCCTGCTCCAGCCACTTGCTCCGGTTACAACAGGAGCACGATGCGGAAAGGGGAGCAAGTACCGCCCGGAGCCGCACCTGCTCAGGTTTCCGCAACCCTCACCGGTTGCAACCCGTCCAGGTGACCAGAAGCTGCGCAGATGGAACCAGTGGCGGCACCTGCTCAGGTTGCAGCCAACCTCACCGGCTGCAACCCGTGCAGGCGACCGGAACCTGCGCAGGTGGGTGGCGGAAGCGGAGGGATTTGAACCCTTCCGGTACCCCCAGGTCACGGCAGTATTGGTGCTTGATCTGCGGTTTTACGTCTCACCCAATTGCACAGGATCGCTCTAGATCGTGGGCGAGTGTGGGCAAAGTGTGGGCGGACGCAATCACACCAAGAACTGGGTCACGCCAAGGACCTGGCGGCACGCAAAGAGCCTGTTCTGCTTCTTGCCGGTGATCTCCGTCAGTAGGCCCTTGTCCACCAGTTTCGCGACAGCTTGGTTCGCGGTCTCGAAGCCCTTGCCTGTCAGGATGCGTGCCGTCGGGACGTCGAGCACGGGATAGCCGATGAGGAACTCGGCGAGGTGCAGTGCGGTTCCCTTCACCCCGTCAGCCCTGAGGTCATCGAGAATCGTGTCGCGAAGTCGAAGCAACTGGGTGATCTTCTCGACGCCTGCTCTCGCCTGTACCCGCACCGCCTCGCCGAAGAACTCGACCCACGGATCGAACTCACCCGTCATGGTGACGTTCAACAACCCCTGCTGATACTCGTCGCGATGCTGCTCCAGC
This sequence comes from Rhodococcoides corynebacterioides NBRC 14404, assembly GCF_001894765.1. Lineage (GTDB taxonomy): Bacteria > Actinomycetota > Actinomycetes > Mycobacteriales > Mycobacteriaceae > Rhodococcoides > Rhodococcoides corynebacterioides. The sequence continues at coordinate 75,803 of NZ_BCWV01000007.1, read as the reverse complement.
CACGGTGCCAGGTTCAGCACCGGCCATCGAAGAACGCCGTCTTGCATGAGCTGAAGGATGGCGATGAGACGACCGAGCCGTCCATTACCGTCCGCGAACGGATGCAGAGTCTCGAACTGGTAGTGCGCCATGGCCATTCGGGCAACAATCATGAACTGGTCGTCTCTGTTGACCCACTTCTCCCAGTCGCTCACCCCATCGGCGAGACGGCTGTCGCCGGGTGTCGGCACGAACCGAGCTTCTTCGATGGGTCTGTTCTTCGGGCCGATTGCGACCTGCCGCTGTCTGATGTCACCAGCGTCGTAACTGTCACCCTCTGTTCCTCGGACGATGGTGGCTTGCAGCTTGCCGGCCAAGTTTCGACTGATTGGGTACGACTTGATTAGTTCGACTGCCTGTTCAGTCGCCGTCACGTAGTTGCGGATCTCTCTCTGCTCGACAGAGAGTTGCCGATCTTCTAGGAAGTCCGCTTCAAGCACGTCGTCAAAGCTGGCGTAGGTGCCTTCGAGCGCCGACGTGCTGGCCGCCTCTCGACGAACAGATGGCCGCACGAGGATCTCCGGCCGCGGGAGCTGTGACACCGCTTGGTCCAACCGGGCGACCTCCATCGCTGCCATGGCGGCGACGTTTGCAGCCCGGCTGCCGAGCCGTGGTTCCTCGGGCAGCGGTGTCGGGATGAACGCCCAGTACGACCAGTCTCGGCCGGTTCGCGGGTCGGTACCGGAGATCGGAGCCAGCTTCCCGACCGGCGATTTCCTGAGGCCGTCAACATCCATGATTCCAGTTTAGGCCACAAAACCTGAACGTTCGACGAGCCGTTCAGGTTTTCAGTTACATCATGCGTAACACTCCGGTTGGAGGCTACAAACCTGAACTTACAAGCCTGTGGTTCAGGTTTCGCGGTGCATGGTGCGTCGTCGTCTCGCGGAGGGGTTCCCTGCGGATGTCACAACCTCCTGACACAGTGAAGACCCACGATAAGGAGCGCATAGCCATGACGGACCCCGCCGCACCCTCAGATACCGACACACCGGAAGACATCGAGCAGGAGGTCGAACTGACGGAGCTGCCGCCAGACGTGCCGCTGGCCAAGCTCGTCATACTGCTGAATCGCTCGCCGGAAGGTGAGGCTGGCATCACCTTCACGGTGCAGGGGAACGTTGTCAGTGGACACCTGGTTTCCGGACTGCGGTACTTCAAGCACGTCCGAGACAAACTCTCCGCTTCCGGCTTCGAGTGGCTGTATGACGAGCAGATCGAGCACTACCAGTCGGTAGCGACGGACGAACTTCACTTCGAGCGCGAGCTGGTGCGCACGAAGTTCGTACACCTTCTGAATGTCACGATTTACGAGGGCACGCAGCAGATCCGACTCGACGCCTGGCGAGGCCGTCTGGATCAGGTCACCGGGTGGTCGCTCGGCATGCTCGACCGAACGCCCCTGACCGACGACTAGGTTTTTTCTAACCCTCTGCGCGGATCAGCGCCCTCCCCCGCAGTTCGTCCCCCCGCGGTCGGAAGGGACCCTCCCCACCCCTACCGGGCGGCGACGACGGTCATCTTCTCCAGGCGGCACGCGGCGCCGGCCGGGTCGACGTAGGTCACCGTCCCGGTCGCTTTGTCGACGAGCACCACGGGATCGTCGGACGCCGACGCGTCGTGGCCGGCGGGATGCGCGACCGGCACCAGGTACGCCTCACGGTCCTCGCGGCCGGCCTCGGCAGCGGTGAAGCGCTGGAGGTGGCGGTACTGGTCGCAGATGCCACTCTTACGCCATGCCCGCTCGGCGAGCTGGCGGGCGTCGGCGAAGTCCACGACCGGCTTGATGCGCTCGTTGTTGCGCGGGTGGACGATGACCGGGAAGCTGCGCACGGCGGTCAGAGCTCCGTCAGGTCGCCCGACGTCGCGGTCACCGAGTAGTGCGCGAGCAGCCCGTCGAACGCGGCTGCGGCCGGCACTCCATCGGCGGCGAGCTCGTGCAGCGCCTTGCACGCCGCGACCTGATCTTGCAGCGCGCTGACGTAGTCCGTGAACCCCACCACGCCGTCGAACAGCGAGCGAAGTGCTGCCTTCAGCTCCTCGGAGACAGCCGGATGGCGGTCGTCACGCAGCAGCTCGGCGACGACGGCCACCCGCTCAGTGAGCTGAGAGCCGGTCTCGCGAGCGACGCTCTGCACGACCAACGACGTTGTGCGTGCGAGCATCTCGGCAGTCGCGTTCAGAGTCTGGCTCATATGTGGAACCCCACCCCGATCGCTGGATCGGAGCTGAACAGTGCCCCGCCCGCGTTTCTTGAACCCTCCGCGCGGGTCAGCGCCCTCCCCCGCGGTTCGCCCCCCCAGCCCGTTAGGGGGTGCCCCCCACCCAGCAGGGGATAATTCGCGCATGCGGATCGCACGTGCCCTTACCCTCGCCCTGGCGGCACCTCTGCTAGTCATTGGTATCGGGTCGGTCTGGCATCACCTGGCGGGGTGGGACCTGACCCAGGCTCAGGCGGCGGTGATCGCAGCTTCGATCAGCGGACCGTTCCTGGTAGTCGCGGCGATCCTGGCTTTCAACGGTCAGGCCGCAACGCGCCTGGATGAGCGGCGAAAGTTCGCGCGGCAACTGCTCTTCGAGAAGACGAAGTACACCGAGGAACTCGCCTCCGCCGCTCGTTTGGAGGCCGACAAGCACCGCCGTCAGGTGTCCTTCGAGATGCTGGGCCGGGCGATGAGCGCACTCATTGGACTGAGGACTTGCTACATCGACCTTGACCGACTGGCCGAAGAGTTTGCCGATCGGCCGGCTCCGAAGACTGCAACCGAGCAAGCGGCGAGAGCGCTCGTTGTTGAGGCCAAGAAGGGTGTTGAAAACGCCCGCGCTGAGCTGACCACTGTCGCGGCCATGATGCTTCTACTGGACTACGAAACTGCCTATGAATCACTGATGGCCGTCAATAACAACGTTGGCGGCCGCATGGCCTTTGCGCACGCAAGCCCTATCACCGAACGTGAGATGCGCGAGTTCGCCCGGCTCTTCACAGATGCCATCAACTCGCTGCGTGGAACGTACAACTCGGCGTGACCCTTCAGCGTCCCGCGGTGGCCCTGTTGCACACCACGTGCTCGGGGCCGCGGTACCTCGTGCGGTCGTGGTCGTCGTGCCCGAGGTCCCACGCTGCACCGCGCGCGATGCGTTGCCCGCAGCGCCAGCAGCGAACGTGGCCGGCCGCGACTCGCGGTGCCCAGCGTCGGCGCTCTCGGTCGTGCTCGGCGTCGTAGCCACGCTGTTGCTTGGTTCCTCTGCCCTGCTCACGTGCTGTCCGGTGAGCAGGGCAGAGGGCCTCGGGCTGCATGGCCGGGCAGCCGGGGGTGGAGCAGACGCGCTCACGGGCGCGGGGCATCACGGTGCCGGCGGTGGGATCTCGGTGACCTTGCGGCCGTCGGCGACGGTCGGGGTCACGTCGATGATCAGCAGTTGACCGTCCCGGCCTCTGCGGAGACGCTCACCGACCGGCATCAGGTTGGAATCCAGCGAGCCGTCGGGGTTGCGCGGTAGGTACGGGTAGTCGCCGCGGGGGCCGGGGTCGAGTGCATCGACGGCCATGGTCACGCGACCTCGGTCGGCGGCTCGGGCACTCGCTCGGCGAGCAGCTCCTGTGCCCGGTCGAGGTACCGACTTTCGATGAGCCGGGCCAGCTCGTCGAGGAACTCGACGCCGCGCAGCAGCCCCTCCGTCTCCGCCACCGGACTGTTCTGCGCCCCGATCGTTCGCGTGGCCACCCCCGCCGCCGTGCGCGCGTGGTACTGCGCGGTACGGGCAGCGCGGTGCTCGACGAATGCGGTCGCCGCCGCGTTCAGGTCGCCGGCCGCGACCGCTCGGCCGAACTCCTCGAAGGCTTCGGTGCTCACCGCCTGGAGTTCGGTGTCGACGTCGCCGGCCCGGTCGTACACGCCCTGCGCGTGATCTTTCTGGGCGGCCGCGAGTCTGGCCGCCTTCGCCCTGGCGCGCGTGCCGAGTTCGGTGGCGATTCGATCGGCCTTGGCCTGCGCCTCCTGTTGCTGCCGAACGAGTTCGTCCTGCTCGGCCTGAAGCTCCTCGTTGGTGGCGGGCTCGTCGATCATCGGTTTCGCTCCTCTTCGGATACGCGGTCGTGAGCCTGCTTGGCGGATTCCTGGTAGCCCATCGCCATGCGCATCGCGGGAGTAAGACTGACGCCGCGCTCCTCGAGGGACCGGAGGTGAGCGGCTTCCGCGTCCTTGGCGGGGTCGTACTGCGCCGCGATCCGTTCGTCCATCGTGCGATTGGGGGTGGTTGCGTCGAACCCACGCGCAATCTGACGCCTGGCTTCCGCTTCGCTCTGTGTCACAACAACTCTCGCTTTCTGTCGCAGAAGTAAAGGGCCCCGCCGAGTCGCCTCGACGGGGCCGCGGCGCGCGTCGCGGACCTTCCACGTCCGGAGCTGCTGCCGTTCTCCACTCGACCCGAAGCGGCGTTCATCTGGCCGACTCGGGGATGCGGTCGAGGGAAGTTCCGTGAGGACGTCGGGCCATCCGAACGCGCCGGCCCCCGCGATGAGTTCCTGTTCGAGGATCGCGTCGCCGACGACGCGTGCGCGGCGGAGCAGGTGGAGGGCGTCGGCCTGGCCTCGATCGGGCACGCGGTTGTGGCGAGCCGCCGACGCGATACGAGCGACACGATCGGCTGCGTCACGCCGACTCAGCGTGGCGTCCAGCTCGTCGACTGCGATGGGTGGCATCGGCCGCGGCCCTTCGGATCAGAGTTCGAGGCGCTCGTTACGGAACCGCTCGGCGTCTGACCGCCGCACGAACCACTTTGCGCCTCTTCGGATTCCGCTGAGTTGCCCACTGGTTATCGCGTACCGGATCGCCCGGTCGCTCAATCCCGTCACCGTCGCGGTTTCCGGGGTGCTCAACAGCTCCACCAGATCACCATGCGTCGTCGGAGTTTGCAAACGGATTTCCGCGTCTGCGGAAGCGTCGCAGGTGAGGTGCTTCCGCTCGCTTCCGCTACTGCGGGAACGCAATGCGGCTTCGTGGAGTGCGAGCAGCACGGCATCGACTTCGGTGTCGGTGCCACGAGCGGCCACGCGCAGAGCCTCGATCGAGGTGTTCGCCTCGATCCACGCCGCGACGCGCGCCGGGACCAGCACCACCGGCCCGTCGATGCCGTGCACGTACGCGCCCGCCGGCCGCGCGGTCATGGCCAGTCCCGGCCGAACAGCTCGCCCGCCCACACGCCGCGCACCAGGCGGGGCGGCAGGACGCGCCGGGCAGCGTCGCAGGCGTCGGTGACCGGGCAGCGTCGGCACACCGCGATCGCGCCGCGTAGCCGCTCGTCGGCCTGGTCGCCGGTCTCGCCGTGGACCTCGGCGTCGAACGCCGGTTGCAGGCCGCGGCACGCGGCGTCCTCGAGCCCGACAGCGAGCACCGCGGCCTCGGGCACGGGGTCGGGGCCGTGAGGGCTCGCGGGAGCGAGTGGGGCGGCCCGTGCGACGGCGAGGGACCCCCGTCGCTGTCGAGCTGCGAGCGCCGCGCGCGTGGTGCTGGTGGCGATGCCGGCCGCCCGCAGCAGCCTTGCCGCCTCGGGCCCACTGGTGTCTCGGGGAGCGCGGATTCGGTCGAGGTGGGCCACGGTCTCGGCGACCTGTTCCGCGGAGGGCGGGCGGACGATGCGGCTACCGGACGGCACGGCGGCTCCAGGCTCGTTCCTCGACGGTGTTCACCCGGGAGGTCCGCGCGAGGTGCGGCCGGCACACCAAGCACGGGATCGGATGGCCGTCGCCGTCCTCACCCAGCCATCCGCGTCTGCACCGGGGGTCGTGGCCGCCGCGGGCGTCGAGGTCGATGACCTCGCCTGTCCGATCGTGTGTCATCGCTCGTCCTTTCGGAGGTGCGCGAGCCAGGCCTCGGCGGGCATCGGGGTGTGGTCGCAACGGACGGCCGGTAGGTCGTAATCACGGACCTCGGGGGGCTCGATTCGCAGTCCGGTCTCGTCGCAGTGCGGGCACGTGTCGATCGCCCGTCGTCGGTCGCGCATGACTGCCGCCCGCTCGGCTTCGCGACGGGCGTCCCACTCCTGACGCGTGCGCCGCGCATCGCCGCATGCGCGGCACGCGTCGGGCGTCCCCGCGGGGTGCTGCGGGCAGGTTCGTGGGGGTGGTTCTTCCGCACGGTCGGGAGCTGCGGTCCCGCCCTCGCGCGCGCCCCCTTCTTTCAACTTCTTAGGAGAGAGGAAAGATGTGGGCGATCGCCCATGCGGTCTGACCTGCGATTCGGTCGATCGCCCGATTCGATGTGGGCGATCGACCGAATCGCAGGTAGAGGCAAGACGCGATACGACGCCGTGTGGTCGCTGGACCCCATGGTTCGGTGCTTCTCGACCTCCAGAACGCCGGCCTTCTGGAGCGCCGCCACCGTCTTGCGAACCTGGTCCACCGTCAGCCCGGTGTCGTGCGACAGGGCGCCTTGCGTAGCCCTCCACCAGCGCCCGCCACCGTCCTCGACGCGATCGCCGCCGGGCACTCTGCACCGGTACTCGACGAGCGCGTACAGCAAGGCCGCGTTGCCGCCTCGAAGCGCGCGAACGACGTCGGGGCGGACCGAGAGGAACTCGTCCGCCGGGTCACCGCCTCCGGCCGGCCGCGCGAGCTCTTCGAGGCGATCGGTCATCCGTCGCTCTCGTCTCTCGACGCCTGCGCCGCTTCGATCTCGGCCACCTTGTCGACGACACTCGCGATCGACTCGGCCAACAGGTGGACCTTCCCGAGGCTGACCGACATCGGGGGCAGGTACGCGGCGAACTGCACCAGGGGTCCGCGCCGTTCGTAACCGTCCGGTCCGATGCGGTCGACCACATAGATGCGGTGTCCGAAGTCGAACCCGATCACCCACTCTCGCACCAGATCCCCACCGTCCGCGTCCCAGTCGGGCACCTCCAGGCCGTCGAAGCCGGCCGGGGCGTCGGCTAGCGCTGCCTCACACGCGGCGCGGTATTGGTCCCTGGCGGCGTCGAGGGCCACGTTCAGCTCCTTGATTCGCAACAGTGCGAGTTCGACGTCGTGGTTCATGTCGCCGAGCCCCTCCCTGCCGACCAGCCACCAGGGCGCCCCGGGGCCCGCGTAGCGAGTTGCTCCTGCGACCGCGCGCCGGACGCGGACCTGTCGCACGTTGGCAGCACCAGACGGTCGAGCGCGCGCACCTGGGCATCGGCGTCAACCTCGACGTATCGCTGAGTCGTCTGCAACGAGCCGTGTCGCATCAGTGTCTGGACGGTCCGCAGATCCGATCCGCTGCGAACCAGCGTGGTGGCGAACCAGTGCCGGAGGGAATGAGCGCTGCCGGGAATCTGCGCCCGGTCCATTGCGTTGCCGATCGTCCGGCCGACCGATCCCGGCCTCACCGGCCCGGATCCTCGACTGTTCGCGGGGAACCAATAGCCCTGCCGCGGCATCGTTTCGGCGAGCACGACCAGCTGCGGATGCAGGGGGATCAGGGCTTCCTTCTGGCCCTTGCCGTAGACGAACATCGTCCGCTCGTCGAGGTCGACGTCCTCACCGCGCACCTTGGCGATCTCGTGGACGCGGAGGCCGGCCAGCGCGGCGAGCAGGATCATCGCGTGCGTCTTGCGGTGCATCGGCGTCCGCAACAGCGTCTCGAACTGCGCCTGTGTGAGCGGTTTCGGAATGCCACTGGGTTGCCGCGGTCGAGGAAGCGCCGCGGTGGGGTCAGCGTGGTCAGGATGGACACTGATGTGCCAGCGGAAGTAGGAGCGCAGCACGCCGAAGTAGGTGTGCCGCGATCCTGGTGACAGGTGCGGTCGACCGAGGAAGCGTGAGACGTCGACCGGCCGCGCGAGGTACGCGGCCAGCCCGAGGAAGCGCTCGAACGCGGTCAGGGCAATCAGGGCCTCACGACGGCGCTTGTCGGACACCCCCGCGCCGAGCAGGAACACCTCGTAGTCCTCGAGGTCTCTGTCCGTCGGCTCCCCGCCAGTCGGCACCGACCGCAACCGCGCGCTCACTGTTCACCGCCCGCGAAGATCGCGGCCGCGGCCCGAAGCGCATCGCTGATGCGCAGCGCCTCGGCGAACCCGATCGACCCGTCGCGAACACGCATCGCCGAGACCTCGATCGTCTCCACGGTCCGCACGAATGTGGCGCCGTCGAACGTGTCGCTCGCCAGTAGCGAGATGCGCACCGTGTCCGATTCGCAGGGGATCTCGCGCTCCCAATCGATGTTGGGGACGCCACGCAGGGTCGCGGCCTCGTTGTAGTCGCCCGGCCTCCACCAGGTCGGCGGGGTGAGAGAGGTGGTCGGGGTATGGTCGGACACGGTTCTGCTCCTGTCGTGGTTGCTGGAACTGCTGCCCTCGATGCCCTGGCCGGCGTCGGGGGCGTTCTCGTTGGCGGGCTGCTCGCTGATCACGCGGATACCGGTCGGTCGTCGGTGCGCTGGAAGGTGTGTGCCTCCAAGTACGCCTCGAGGTCGGCCCAGCGGTAGAGAACCGTGCGCCCGTGCTTGACGAAGCGCGGCCCGGTCCCGCGATACCGGTGTTCAGCGAGCTTCTGTGTGGTGGACCGCAAGTAAGTGGCAGCCTCCGCGGCGGTAGCCAAAGGTGACTTCGTTTCGGTGGTCATGTTTTGTCCGTTCTGCATATCGCTGAATGCTGGTCGGGTCATGCTTATTCTTAGCGCAACGTTTGAGTGCTGCAAGCTCCGACCTAATATCTGCAACATGGCGACAAGGCGTGTTGAACTGGGGCCCACCGGTCGAACCGTGCGCGAGAACGTCGCACGCGTGCGGCGCGAGCAGGGGTTGACCCTTCGCGACGTTGCCGATCGGCTATCGAACACCGAACGGCCGATAGCGCACAACACGATCAGCGAGATCGAACGGGGTGCTCGCCGGGTCGATGTCGACGACCTCATGGCGCTCGCGGCTGCCCTGAGCGTGTCGCCGGTCGCGCTGCTCTTCCCGAGTGCCGAGAGCGCCGAAACAGCAGTTCACGCAACAGGATTCGGAGAGGTCGCGGCCAGCCAGCTATGGACGTCGATGCACGCGCCGCCTTCCCCAGAGACCGCCAACGCCTCCTGGTGGAGCACGATGATCGCTCCGCAGATGGACGAGCAGCCGGCGGATCTGATCGCCCGGGCAATCACGATCGTTGCGCAGGGTGCGGGCTCCTTCAAACCCGAGGACCTCGTGAACCTCCTGGTCCCCGGAACCAGCAGTGGGAGTTCAGATGGCGACGATTGAGTCCTACGACACCGCCGCCGGCAAGCGCTGGCGCGTCCGGTACCGGACACCCGATCGTCGCCAGACCGACAAGCGTGGGTTCACCTCGAAGCGCCTGGCGCAGGACTTCGCGGCCACGGTCGAGGTCGAGAAGATGCGCGGCGAGTACGTGCCGCCGAAGCTCGGCCGGATCACGCTCGCCGAGCTGGGGCCGGAGTGGTTGCAGCGCAAGGAATCCACCCTCAAGCCGTCGGCGTATCGCTCGCTTGAGACGTCGTGGCGGGTGCACGTCGAACCGCGGTGGGGCGACCGCCGACTGACCGACGTGGACCTCGACGCGGTGGAGTCGTGGATCGCGGCGATGGTGCGCTCCGGCAGCGGCGCCACCGTGGTGATCCGCGCGTACGGCGTGCTGGCCGGGATCCTCGATTCGGCGGTGAAGGCGCGGCGCCTGGCGAAGAACCCCGCGCGCGGCGACGAGAACCTGCCCCGCAAGGGACGGAAGGCCGTCCGGGTGTACCTCTCGCACGAGCAGGTCGCGCAGCTCGCCGCGGCGGCCGGCCAGCACCGCGCGCTGGTGCTGGTGCTGGCCTACTGCGGGCTGCGGTGGGGTGAGGCGATCGGCCTGCGCGTGCGTCACCTCGACCTGCTCCGCGGCCGGCTCGCGGTAGTCGACAACGCCGTCCAGGTCGATAACGTGGTCCACGTCGGCACCCCGAAGTCGCACGAGCAGCGCTCGGTGCCCGTACCGGCCTTCCTGGTGGCAGTGCTGGCCCGCCAGTGTGAGGGGAAGGGCTTGGACGATCTGGTCTTCCCTGGGCCGAATGGGGCCTACCTACGGCGGTCCGTCAGCTCGACTGGCTGGTTCACCCGGGCAGTCTCGAAGGCCGGCGTGCCGCGGCTGACGCCGCACGACCTCCGGCACACCGCTGCGTCGCTCGCCGTGTCCGCCGGCGCGAACGTGAAGGCGCTACAGAGGATGCTCGGGCACGCCTCCGCGGCGATGACGCTCGACGTCTACGCGGACCTGTTCGACGACGACCTCGAGGCCGTCGGCACCGCGCTCGATCGCGCTGCATCTGCCGCAGGTGTGGGCAAACTGTGGGCAGTGGAGTGACCACCCCACCGCTACCCTGACGCAAAAAGGCCCCCGAACTGCGCGGATAGCGCGATTCGGGGGCTGTCGCGGTGGCGGAAGCGGAGGGATTTGAACCCCCGGACGCTGTTACACGTCTCTCGCTTTCAAGGCGAGTGCATTAGGCCGCTCTGCCACGCTTCCAGGTCGATCACCTCGGAATACTAGTGCCCGAGGACGCCCCTTCCTCACCCACCCGCGAGGATGCTGCGATCCACCTCGGCGAGGGAGGTCAGACCGGCGAGACCCATGGTGATGTCGAGGTCGGCGAGGATGCAGCGCAGGGCGTGCTGGACACCGTCGCGGCCCGCCAGGCCCAGGCCGTAGACCCACGGGCGGCCGTAGAGCACCGCGTCGGCGCCCAACGCCAGAGCCACGAGAATGTCGGCGCCGGAACGGATTCCGGAATCCAGCAGCACCGTGGACGAGTCCCCCACCGCGTCGGCGACGGGGCCGAGTGCGTCGACGGCGGCGATGGCGTTGTCCACCTGCCGCCCACCGTGATTCGACACGACGACGCCGTCCGCTCCGGCGTCGACGACGGCGCGCGCGTCGTCGGGATGCAGGATGCCCTTGACCAGGACGGGCAGGTGGGTCCACTCCTTCACGCGGGCGATGTCGGCGGGGCGGAGCGTGTGGTTGCCGAACATTCCCACCCAGGTGAGCACCGCGATCTGCAGGGCTTCGTCGCTCGACTCGGGCGGCGCGGCGAGACGCGATCGGAACACCGGATCGGACAGATAGTTGGCAATGCCCTGCGCCTTCAGGAACGGCAGGTGACCGAGGTCGAGATCGCGCGGGCGCCACCCCATTCCGGGGGTGTCGGCGGTGACCACGATCGCCTTGGCGCCGGCGGCGGTGGCGCGACGGACGAGCGATTCGGCGACGCCCTCGTCGGCGGGCCAGTAGAGCTGATACCACCAGTTCTCCCCGGACACGGCCGCGACCTCCTCGATGGGGGTGGACGAGGCCGTCGACAGCACGGAGCCGACACCGAGCTCGGTGGCCACCGAGCCGACGGCGGGTTCGGCGTCGGGATGCACCATGCCGAGCACCCCGATCGGTGCCGTGAGGATCGGCGCGTCGAGACGCAGTCCGAACAGGTCGACGGAGAGGTCGCGGGCGTCGGGCGCGCTCGCTCCGCGCCACATGCGCGGCACGATGCGGTGCCGGCCGAACGCCTCGACGTTGCCGACGGCCGTGCGCTCGGTGGACGCGCTCCCGGCGATGTACGCGAACGCGGCGGCCGACAGGGTCTCGCGAGCCCGGGCCTCGAGCCCGGCGGCGGTGGTGGGGAGGTCCGGCGCGGTTCCGCCGAGGCCCGTCAGGTAGATCTCGTTCTGGAAGTTGCCGAATGCACTCACCCGTCGAACGCTAACCGCTCGGGCGCGCCCGCCGCACGCGTTTCTCGCCGCGCAGCGCGCCCGGTCCGGCAGGATGGCAGGCATGCCCGATCCCTACGTCGCTGCCGCCGACCGTTACGAGCACATGCCCTACCGCCGCACCGGCGCCTCGGGCCTGAAGCTTCCCGCCATCTCGCTCGGACTGTGGCACAACTTCGGCGACGACAAGCCCCTGGCCACCCAGCGCGCGGTGCTGCGCCGGGCGTTCGACCTGGGCATCACCCACTTCGATCTGGCCAACAACTACGGTCCTCCGGCCGGCAGCGCCGAGATCAATTTCGGGCGAATCCTGAAGGAGGACTTCGGTCCCTATCGCGACGAACTGGTGATCTCGACGAAGGCCGGGTGGGACATGTGGCCGGGGCCCTACGGATTCGGCGGCTCGCGCAAGTACCTGCTGTCCTCCCTGGACCGTTCGCTCGAGCGCATGGGGTTGGACTGCGTCGACATCTTCTACAGCCACCGCGCCGACCGCGAGACACCCGTCGAGGAGACCGCGGGTGCGCTGATCAGTGCGGTGCAGCAGGGCAAGGCACGCTACGCCGGCATCAGCTCCTACTCCGCCGCCCGCACCCGGCAGATGGCGTCGCTGCTCTCCGACGCGGGTGTGCCGCTGCTGATCCACCAGCCCAGTTACTCCATGGTGAACCGGTGGATCGAGTCGGATCTGCTGCCGACCGTGGACGAGCTCGGCGTCGGCGTCATCGCCTTCTCACCGTTGGCGCAGGGCATGCTGACCGACAAGTATCTCGACGGTGTTCCCGAGGATTCCCGTGCGGCGCAGGGCAAGTCACTGAATCCGGAGTGGCTGACCGACGAGATCCGGGAGAACCTGAACGCGCTGAACGACATCGCGTCGTCGCGTGGCCAGAGCCTCGCGCAGATGGCGATCGCGTGGGCGCTGCGCGACCGGCGGGTGACGACGGTGCTGCTGGGCGCGTCGTCGGTCGACCAACTCGAGGACAACGTCGCGGCACTCCAACGCCTCGATTTCGACGACGACGAACTGTCGCGTATCGACGCGCACGCCCCGGATGCCGACGTCGACATCTGGGCGGACTCCACGCGGATCTGACCCCGGATCACCCGGCGGGCCTACTCTGACAATCATGCATGCGATCACGCTGACCGAGTACGGCGATCCCGACGTCATGGTCTGGGCCGAGGCGGCCGATCCCTCGCCCGGAGCGGGCGAGGTGGCCATCGCCGTCACCGCGGCCGGGGTCAATCGCGCGGATCTGCAGCAGCGACAGGGCAATTACCCACCGCCACCGGGGGCCTCCGAAATTCTCGGCCTCGAGTGCTCCGGGGTGATCGAGGCGCTCGGTGACGGCGTCACGGGACTGCAGGTAGGCGAGGAGGTGTGCGCCCTCCTGGCCGGCGGCGGCTACGCCGAGCGCGTCGTCGTCCCCGCGGAGCAGGTCCTCCCGGTTCCCGACGGCGTCGATCTCGCGGTCGCGGCGTCGCTACCGGAGGTGGCCTGCACGGTGTGGTCGAACGTCGTCATGTACGGCGGGCTCGGTGCGGGTGACACGCTGCTGATCCACGGCGGCGGAAGCGGAATCGGCACGCACGCGATCCAGGTCGCCAAGGCCCTGGGCGCGCGGGTCGCGGTGACCGCGGGCTCCGCCGAGAAGCTCGAGACGTGTCGGTCCTTCGGTGCCGACATTCTGATCGACTACAAGGAGCAGGACTTCGTCGACACCCTCCGCGAGGCCACCGACGGGCACAGCGCCGACGTGATCCTCGACAACATGGGCGCGAAGTACCTGTCTCGCAACGTGTCCGCCCTCGCCATGGACGGGCGGCTCGTCACGATCGGCATGCAGGGCGGGCGGAAGGCGGAGTTCGACTTCGCCGCGCTGATGGCGCGCCGCGGGAGTGTGCACTGCGCGGGACTGCGGGCGCGTCCCGTGACGGGGCCGGGCGGCAAGGCCGAGATCGTGCGGCAGGTCCGTGAGCGCGTGTGGCCGATGATCGCCGACGGGTCGGTCACTCCCGTTGTGCACGAGCAGGTTCCGATCGCCGAGGCACCCCGGGCACACCGTCTGCTCGACGAGCACTCCACGGCCGGCAAGGTGATCCTGCGAGTGCGGTGATCGACTTCGGGGCCGACCACACCGCGCCTCAGGCCATCGAGTCCAACACCGACGCGAGCTGGTCGATCTCGTGCCGGGTGGTGTACGGCGCGAGACCCACCGTGATCGCTCCCCCGGCATCGGCGACACCCAGCGCTTCGAGCAGGCGGCTGCCGCCGTGGACTCCGGAGACGACGTCGATGCGGTGGTCGGCCAGGCGGGCCGCCACCTTGTCCGATTCGACCCCGTCGACACTGATGCTCACGCACGGCACTCGGCTCGCCGCGGTTCCGATCGTCATCAGATGCGGCCGGTCGAGCCGGTCCAGGAGGTAGGCGAACAGGGAATCGTGATAGTCCTGGAGCGATCCGATGGACATCTCGAGCTTCTGCCGACGTGTTCCCTGCGCCCCCTCGTCGAGCGACGCGAGGCAGTCGATGGACGCGGTGGCCCCGGCGAGCAGCGAGTAGTGCAGTCCGCCGAGTTCGAGCCGCGCGGGTCCGGTGGACTGCTGGTCCAGCGCGATGGACGGCAGCCGATCGAGCAGGCCGGGATCGCGGAACACCAGCGCGCCGACCCGCGGGCCGCCCCAGGCCGCCGCGTTCACTGCGACCACGTCGGCCTTGAGGTCTTCGAGGTCCAGCACCGCGTAGGGCGCGGCGCCGGACGCGTCGACGACCATCAGCCCACCGACGTCGTGCACCAGATCCGCGGCCACGCGCACGTCGGGCGCCGACCCGACCAGCGAGGACGCCGCCGTCACGGCCACCAACCGCGTGTTGGCGGCCACGAGCTCGTCGAACTGCCACGTCGGCAACTCGCACGTCTCGATGTCGACCTCGGCCCACTGGACCTGCGCGCCGTACCGGTTGGCGATGCGGAGCCACGGCGCGACGTTGGCCTCGTCGTCCAGCCGGGAGAGCACGATGCCGGTGCCGAGACCCAGTCGCGTACTCAACGCTTCGGCGAGCCACGCGAGAAGCACCGAGTGATCCGGGCCCAGCACCACCCCCTCGGGTGAGCCTCCGACCAGATCTGCGACGGCCTGCCGGGCCTCCTCCACCGCCTGCGTGCTGCGACGCGCCGCGGGATACCGAGAGGAGTGGGACGTGGCCGAATTCCGGAACGTCGTCGACACCGCCGTCGCGACGCGGTCCGGAATCTGCGCACCCAGCTGCGGATCGAGATGTATCCAGCCGTCGCCGAGCGAGGGAAAGAGCCCTCGTACGCGGGCGACGTCGTAGGTCATGCCGAACACTCTAGGCGTCGTCGGCGACTCCTCGGTGGGTCGGAGGGTCGGCCGCCTTCTGTCCTGTCGGTGACCCGGGTCAAGATGGAGTCATGACCACACCTTCCGGTTCGGAATCCTCCGCTTCCACCGACGGTGACGGGTCCGACCACGTCGTCGTCATCGGCCCGGATGGGCAGCCGATCGCCCTCAGCCCTCGCGAAGCGGCGGCCGCGGCGGCCCGGGCGAACGTCACGGGAGCCGACTCGTCCGACGACGACGACAGCGAGTCGCTGGCCGACATGGTCGAGCAGCCGGCCAAGGTCATGCGCATCGGCACCATGATCAAGCAGCTGCTCGAGGAGGTGCGGGCCGCTCCTCTCGACGACGCCAGCCGCACTCGTCTCAAGGAGATCCACACGTCGTCGATCCGCGAGCTCGAGCAGGGGCTCGCGCCGGAACTGCGGGACGAGCTCGAGCGCCTGGCCCTCCCGTTCGGCGAGGACGCGGTGCCGTCGGACGCGGAGCTGCGGATCGCACAGGCGCAGCTCGTCGGGTGGCTGGAAGGGTTGTTCCACGGCATCCAGACGGCACTGTTCGCTCAGCAGATGGCAGCGCGGGCCCAGCTCGAGCAGATGCGGCAAGGGGCACTCCCGCCCGGCGTCGCCATCGGTGGGGGCGGTCCGGCCCAGCACAACCAGGGCACCGGTCAATATCTCTGACGGGTACTCTCGTCCGTCGTGGTAGCACCAGCGATCGACTCGGACACCGGCGGCGAACCCGCGTCGGACTCCCAGACCTATCGCCGGGCGGTTCGTGACCTGCGCGAGGGCTACGGTCAGCGCGAGCTGTGGCTCAGCCTCGGCTGGCAGGACATCAAGCAGCGCTACCGCCGATCGGTCATCGGCCCCTTCTGGATCACCATCGCCACGGGCGTCCAGGCCGTCGCCATGGGCCTGCTGTACTCCGTGCTGCTCGACATCGACCTGCGCTCGTTCCTGCCGCACGTCACCGTCGGCCTCATCATCTGGAACCTCATCAGCGCGTCGATCCTCGAGGGCGCGGACGTCTTCATCGCCAACGAGGGGCTGATCAAACAGCTGCCCTCGGCGCTCAGCGTGCACGTCTACCGCCTGGTGTGGCGGCAGGTGCTGCTGCTCGGGCACAACCTGCTGATCTACCTCGTCATGTTGGCCGTGTTCCGGCCGGAGCTGCACTGGACCATCATCACGGCCATTCCGGCGTTCCTTCTCATCGTCGTGAACATGGTGTGGGTGGCCCTGCTGTTCGGGATCGTCGCCACCCGGTACCGCGACCTCGCGCCGATCCTGGGCAGCCTGGTCACGCTGTTGTTCTTCATGACGCCCATCGTGTGGACCACCGCCAACCTGCAGACCATGGGCGGTGAAGCAGCGCAACGCGCCCGCCTGGTCGAGATCAACCCGCTGTTCCACTACCTCGACATCCTGCGCGCGCCGTTGATCGGCGAGGACCAGCAGGCGTATCACTGGTACATCGTGCTGGGCTGCACCGCGGTCGGCATCGCTCTCACCATGGTCGCAATGCGCACCTTCCGCGCCCGCGTGCCCTACTGGGTCTGATCGGAGATCGCGACCATGACCGTCAGCATCGACACGCATTCCGCGTGCGTCGACTTCCCCATCTTCGACGCCAAGACCCGCTCACTGAAGAAGGCGTTCCTCGGCAAGGCGGGCGGAACGATCGGCCGCAACGACAGTGACGTCGTCGTCGTCGAGGCACTGCGCGACATCACCCTGTCCTTGCGCGAGGGCGACCGAGTGGGGCTCGTCGGCCACAACGGCGCCGGCAAGTCGACACTCCTGCGGCTGCTCGCGGGGATCTACGAACCCACGCGGGGCAGCGCCGTCGTTCGTGGCCGGGTGGCGCCGGTCTTCGACCTCGGCGTCGGCATGGACCCCGAGATCTCGGGCTACGAGAACATCATCATCCGCGGGCTGTTCCTCGGGCAGACTCGGAAGCAGATGGCGTCCAAGATCGACGAGATCGCCGAGTTCACGGAGCTGGGCGACTATCTGGACATGCCGCTGCGCACCTACTCCACCGGCATGCGCGTGCGCATCGCCATGGGTGTGGTCACCAGCATCGACCCCGAGATCCTGCTGCTCGACGAGGGAATCGGCGCTGTCGACGCGGAGTTCATGAAGAAGGCCCGCACGCGGCTGCAGGAGCTGGTGAAGCGCTCCGGCATCCTCGTCTTCGCCTCGCACTCCAACGAATTCCTCGCCCAGCTCTGCGACACCGCCATGTGGATCGACCATGGCCAGGTGCGGCAGCAGGGCGGGATCGAGGACGTGGTCCGGGCCTACGAGGGTGACGACGCCGGTGACCACGTCGCCCACATTCTCCGCGAACTGGCCGTGAGCGACGGCAAGCGCGACAGCACAATGGGCGACGGTACCGGGAGCGACGGGGAGCGCGGTGCCTGAGACGATCGTCGGCGTCGTCGTCACCCACCGTCGTCGGGCACTGTTGGCGGAGTCCCTGGCCGTCCTGGCGTCGCAGTCGCGGCCGCTCGACCACCTGATCGTCGTCGACAACGCGTGCGAGGACGACGTCCGGGCGTTGGTCGAGTCGCAACCTCTCGCGACGACGTACCTCGGCAGCAAGCACAATCTCGGCGGCGCCGGCGGCTTCGCCCTCGGCATCCTCTACGCCCTGTCCCTCGGTGCCGACCGCGTCTGGTTGGCCGACGACGACGGCCGGCCCGAGGGTCCGGACGTGCTCGCGACGCTGCTGCGCTGCGCGGAGACCCTCGCGCTCGACGAGGTCTCACCAGTCGTCTGCGACATCGACGAGCCCGACCGGCTGGCCTTCCCGCTGCGCCGGGGCACGGCGTGGCGGCGATGGCGGTCGGAGTTGGGAACGGAGGAGTTCCTCCCGTCCTACGCGTCGCTGTTCAACGGGGCGCTGTTCACGGCGGCGGCCGTCGAGGCCGTCGGCGTGCCCGATCTGCGCCTGTTCGTGCGTGGCGACGAGGTCGAGGTGCACCGTCGCCTCACCCGCTCCGGGCTGCGCTTCGGGACGTGCCTGCAGACGGCGTACCTCCATCCCAACGGCAGCGACGAGTTCAAGCCGATCCTGGGCGGTCGCATGCACACCCAGTACCCCGACGACGCCGTGAAGCGGTACTTCACCTACCGCAACCGCGGGTACGTCCTCGCCCAGCCGGGCATGCGAAAGCTGCTGCCGCAGGAATGGATTCGGTTCGGGTGGTACTTCCTGATCACCACCCGAGACCTCGCCGGACTCCGGGAGTGGCGCCGCTTGCGCGCCCTCGGTCGGACCGAGCGCTTCCGCCGTCCCTGACCCGACGAACCGGACGCGTGGTCGACCGGGCGGTCCACTACGGTAGGTGTCCATGACACGAGTGCGGGGGCCGCGATGAGGTGGGGTCGGCGCATCCGGTCGTCGGCGCGCGCGAAGGTGGTGCGGGCCGTGCACGAGGTGGTCGCGGAGACCACCGAGGGCGCCGAACGTCGGCACCGCGAGCTGCTGGATCTGCTGGTGGGCCAGGCCCGCACGATCGCCGAGCTCCAGGAATCGGTGTCCACCCTCGAGTTCCGGATGCGACGTGATCTGCCGTTCGCCTCCGACGTCGAGGCGGCCGCGTCGAGTGCCGACTTCGTCGAGCAGCACCTGCCGAAGGTCCCGTCGTTCACCCACCCCACCGCCACCCTGCGGCACGCCGTCGACGCCGTGTCGATCGACGGCATGGCGCTCGAGTTCGGGGTCGCCACGGGCACGACGTTGAACGTCATCGCCGAGCAGTGGGCCGCGAACGCCAACGTCGGTGTCGTGGCGGGCTTCGACACGTTCGAGGGGCTCCCCGAGACCTGGCGTACCGGCTTCGAGGCCGGCACATTCGCACAGGACACGCTGCCCGAGGTCCCCGGAGCGCACCTCGTTCGGGGCCTGTTCCAGGAGACGCTCGGCCCGTTCCTGTCCAAGAACCGCGGCCCGGTGGCGTTCGTCCACATCGACGCCGACCTCTACTCCTCGGCCGACTTCGTGCTACGCCGCCTCGAATCCCGTCTCCGGGCGGGCACGGTGATCGTCTTCGACGAGTTCTTCAACTTCCCCGGGTGGCAGGCACACGAGTACCGGGCGTGGACCGAGTTCGTCGACCGAACCGGCGTCGACTTCGAGTACCTCGCCTACACCTCGAACAACGAGCAGGTGGCCGTCAGGCTCGGGTGACCTCACGGACGTCGAGGCCGTAGAGGCGGGCCCAGTTCTCGCGCGTCGTCAGGTCGGATCGCGCGGCGCGATAGGCCTGCGTCACCGCCGGCGTCTCCTTGCGCAGTCGGTCCAGCACCCGGCGACCGCGCTTCAGCAGCTCCAGCGCCCGCTGACGGTCGCGTACCCGTACGCGGACACCCTCCTGCGACCGGTCGGTGACGACGGCGTGAGCGAAGAGCGAGACGTGCCACCAGTGGGCGTCGTCGGCCGAGATGGCGACGGGGCCGGGATGAACCCTGCCGCGGAACTGCTGCACGATGCGCTTGGCCAGCACCGCCCATTCCATGCTGGGCTTGGGATTCGGTCCGGCCGGCGTGATGACCATGTCCGCGGGACGGACCCCTGGAACGTCGTTGGCGTTGTGCCGCTTGGTCTCTCCGTAGCGGGCGCGTTCCCGACGGATCGCGGCGGCGGCCTCCATGCCGCCGTCCGCCAGCAGCGCCGGACCGCCGAGGAAGTCCTCGACGGACTTGATGAGGGTGTACGCCATGCCGTACTGCATCGACACGAGATACCGCAACAGATCTCGCCGCAACTGCTTGGCCAACGCGACGCCGTCGAGTTCGGTGTGCAGTGCGGCCGTGATCATGCCGTTCCGGAGGTTGAAGTAGCGGTGCCACTCGTCCCAGTCCTTCCAGGCGAAATCGGCATGCCAGACCGCCGCCCCGGGCAGCGTGACCGTCGCGAATCCGTGTGCGCGCGAACGGTAGCCGTACTCGATGTCGTCCCATTGGAAGAACAGGGGAAGCGGGTAGCCGACCTCCGCCACGATCTCGGACGGGATCAGGCAGGACCACCAGCCGTTGTAGCCCGCGTCCACGCGGACTTCCTGCTGCTTCTTCTTCAACACGCTACGGTCGGCGAACGCGTCCTTGACGTGCAGTCCGGCCTCGAGCCGCTGGAGGTTCGCCACCTCGGCCCCGACGTGCACGCGATCCGGGTGCAGCAGGTAGAGCATCTGCGCACCTACGATGGCCGGCTCCACCGTCTTGTTGGCGAACGCGTTCATCCGCACGAATGCTTCCGGCTCGCACAACACGTCGTCGTCCATGAACACCACGTTGGCCGGATCGCCACCCTTGCCCTGCACCTCGTACAGACCGCGGGTGAACCCGCCCGCACCGCCCAGGTTCGGCTGGGTGATGTACACCAGCTTGTCTCCCAGATCGCCTGCCACACGCTGGAATTCCGCCCGCGTCTCGACCCGGTCGGTACCTTGGTCGACGACGTAGACGTGGTCGACGTCCCGCAAGGCGAGGGGATCGTCCGCCAGTGCGGCCACGGTGGCAGCGCAGTCGTCCGCCCGGTTGAACGTGCACACCACCACCGAGGTGGGGCGCATCCGTTCCGGTGCCGCCACCCGCCACGTCGCATCGTCCAGAACGAACTCGTCGGCCGACGTCATGATGCGCACGAACAGCGCCCCGCCGTCGAGGAACTGCGTCGTCGGCACGGTGAGGCTCACGCGGTCGTCGGCGTCGCTGATCGCGCGACTGTCCATGATGCGCTCGCGACCCAGGTAATCGGTGGCCACCACGTCGAGTCGCGCCCGACCGTCGACCCGTGCATCGAACGTCACCTCGGTGACGGTGGTCCACCGCTGCCAATAACTCGCCGGAAAGCGGCCGAAATAGCTGTTGGTCGAGACGACGCTGCGTTTGGCCACCGTGACCGCTGCGCGTGAACGCTCGGCGGATCCCTTGGTGATTCCGGCGTACATGTCTGCGCTGACCAGCGGTGACGGCCCGTCGAACAAGACCCGCTGTGCCACCATCGTTCCGGTCGGCGTCGGAACGACGGCGTCGCTGTTCATGATGGAAATCACCCTCCGCGTCGCATTCTCTCGGCATTGCCCGACGAGAAGCGGACAATCGATTGTCGAACGGAGTCAGGCTATCAATGTGGGCCTGTCAGGCCCGCATTCGCGACGGAGCGGCGGCGGCGAGCGCTCAGCTCGTTCAGTGCCGACGTAGCGCCGCACCCGCGGCCTCGCGAAGCCCGCGGCGGCGCGTACGGAGCTGCCAGAGTCCGCGCGCCATCGCGACGATGTCGGCCGGCGCGACCCGGCTGGGCTGATCGTGGTGCCGATCGGACAACCGAACGGGAACCTCCACGGGGCGGATCCCGGCGAGTTCCACGGCGTAGTCGAGTTCGGTGGTGAACAAGAATCCGGGTTCCGTCAGCGCGGGTGCGAGGTCACGCGCCATCGGCCCGTCGAGCAGGAATGTGCCCTGGGGGTCCCCGGTTCTGGTCCGCAACACGACTCGGCGGAGCGTGGCGAAACCCAGAGTCATCGCCGCCCGAAGAACGCCCCGTTCGACCTCCGATCGCGGGTGCGACTTCGAACCGATGTAGACGGGCGCCTGCACTGCCGACCGACGTGCGTGCTCGTCTGCGCCCGCCAGGTCGTCGAATCCGAAGGGCAGATCGTCGGCAGTGAGCAGCACCCTGTCGCCTCGAGAACGCAGGATTCCGAGGCGGAGGGCATTTCCCATGCCCTTGTCGCTGTGCAGCACTCTCAGTGCTGTCCGTTCCGCGTCCCAATCCCGTTCGAGTCGGTCGCAGATCGCCGACGTATCGTCGGTCGACCCGTTCTCGACGACCACGATCTCCGCGATTCGGTCGACGAGATGGTCCGCGAACGCCGTCACGGTCGACTCGATGACGGCCGCGGAGTTGTGCGCCGGGATGACGACGGACAGTTCCACCGCCCCGGCACCGTCGCGCGAGGGCGAGTCAGTGGGCACGACGGGGGCCTTTCGTGGTCGACGGCGGTGTGACGCGGAGGAACACTACGCTGCATTGAGCGAGTCGAACCATTGCTCGCCTCCGAACCGACGAAGGTGAGTCGTGCAACACCCTCCTGCGCTGGCCGGACGTGTCGGCCCGGCCGCCCTCCTCGCGGTCGCGGTCGTCGTCACTGCCGCCATTCCCCTCCTATACGACCGCTGGTTCTTCTACTGGGACGACAGTGCGGCCGCCTTCACCCCGGGCTGGCGGGTGATCGGACAGGAGCTGCTCGACGGCCGGTGGCCCGCCCTGGTCCCGGAGATGTGGGCGGGCGGCAACGTCACGGCCGAGGCCCTCTACGGGATCTACAACCCCGTGCTGCTCGCGGCCGCCGTGGTGATCGCCCTGGTCCCCAATCTCGCAGTCGGCATCACGCTCGTGAAGATGTTCTTCCTCGCCGTGCTGGCGGTGGGAACGTACGTACTGGCCAGGCAGTTCGGTGCATCGCGGCCGATGGCGTTCACCGCCGGCTACGTAATGCCGTTCGCGACGTACACGCTGTACTTCGACGCCTCGAGTTGGGCGTCGGGCCTGATCGCCTTCGCCTGGATTCCGCACGTGTTCTGGTCCGTTCGCGCGTCGGCGCACGGCCGGATCAACCCTCTGTGGGCAATCCTGTTCTCCGCCCTCGCGCTGACCACGGGAAATCCCTACGGTGCGGTCGGCGTGGTGGTGGTCTACCTGGCCGTCGGAGTCGAACTGCTCCGGCACCGAGGCCCCCGCGCCCTGTCCTCCATGGTGGTCACCGGGCTGTCGGCGCTCCTGATGTCGATCGTCGTCTATCTCCCCCTCGCGTTCACGACCGGCGTCTCGGTCCGAACGGCCACGGGCGTGACCAACGACGGCATGCTCCGACCCGGCCTCGGCGACATTCTCGACCTGTCCAATCCGACGCGACTGCCGATGATCGACTCGTTCGGTGATCCGTTCCTCACGATGCCGGTGGGGTACCTCGCGTGGTTCGTCGTGCCGCTGCTGCCGTGGATGCGCTGGCGAACGATGCGGACCTCGCTCGCCGGGGCGTCGTCGCTCGTGGTGTTCTTCGGCGTGTACGCCGTCCTGCTGCTCGGCCCGTCGCAACTGTGGCTGTTTCGGTGGCCACTCAGGCTGCTCGAGTACGCGCAGCTTCCGGTGATCGTCGTCGTCGCGGTCGTGCTCAGTGCGGGCCTGGAACGCGACCGCCTCCGCCTCCGCGCGGGCCTGACCGCCCTGCTGGTGGCGTTCCAGTTCTACACCGCGTGGTCCAGTGTTCCGGAGGACCTCGGCTACCACGCGACGGCGCTCGGCGTCGTGGCGGTGCTGACCGCACTGGTGCTGATCGTGCGCGCCGCGGACGCCCGGATTCACGCCGCCGTGTTCGCAGCAGGAACCGCTACGATTCTCGCACTGCAAACCACTCTGTGGTTCCCGGGAAATTACACCGTGACCCCGTGGTTCTTTCCGAGACAGGCGTCCTTCACCGCGGACCGGTTCGCCGACCGCTACGTCGGCAATACCTTTGCGATCGCCGACACCGAGAACATCCCGCTCGACCAGCCCCGCTCGCAGTGGGGCGACCTGGTCTTCGGCAACCAATGGCAGGCGGCAGGGGTCGACGCGGTCAACAGTTACGCCGGCATCAGTTACGCCGACTTCGTGGAGGCCCTCTGCCTCAACTACTACGGCGGGGTCCAGTGTTCCGACGCCGTCGACCGGCTCGAACGCACCGCCCCGGGAACGACCGTCTCCTGGATCGACGCTTTGCGGTTGCAGACCATCGTGGTGCAGAACAGCGGGCCCTACGGCGGGCCGCGTGCCTTCGACGGACTGTCGCCGACGGACTGGACCGTGATCGACGGGCCGATCGTCACCGTGGCTCGGCGCACGACCCCCCTCCCGTTCCCCGACGGGCGTGTGTCGGCGACGGCCGCAGGACTCGAGGTGCAGGACGACGTGACGACGTCGCCCACCCGAGAGAGCTTGCGCTACAGCGGATCCGGCGCGGTCACGTTCGCAATGCTGGCGTGGCCGGGCTGGTCCGCGACGGTCGACGGGCGACCCGTCGAGGTGGACGCCACCTCCGGTGGGCTGCTGCAGATCGATCTGCCCGCCGCTTCTGCGAACGGATCGACCGTCGATCTCGCGTACACCCCGCCGGGTCAGAGCCTCGGCGTGAGCGCCGCGGCAGCCGGCGTCCTCCTGGCACTGGCCCACTCGGTCCTGTGGAGCGTGCGACGGCGTCGAGCGACACCCGACGTCCGACCCGAGGCGGTCGAGACAGGCTCGCCGTGACCCCGAGATCGAGTCACCCGCCGAGGAGAGCGTCTCCTCGAGCGGCCGTGGTGACCTGATCGACCACGCGGTGGGCGGGCAGGATTGCCGCGCGCTCCGCCGCGGCGTCGTCCCTTCCCTCGACCAGATCGAGGAACCGATCCAGCTGTGCCGCGAGGGGTTCTTGGCTGTACTGCAGGGTGGGAATCTCGATGACGGTCTGCTGCTGGTAGCCGTCCCGGTCGGCGGGCATGTCGTCGGAGATGTGCTTGTAGATCGTGATGTCCCGACGGAGCAGGTCGATCTCGATGAGCCGCTCGGCTTCGAGGACCGACAGTTGCCGGACCTTGCGCTGGCTGACCCGGCTGGCCGAGATCGTGGCCACTGCACCCGAATCGAACCGCAGCACGGCATCGGCGCAGTCCTCCGCCACGTTCTCGCGTGACGACTCGTGGAAGTAGCCGAACTCCCCGCGCGCCGACACCGGATCGGCACCCACGAACGAGATCGCGAGATCGACGTCGTGGATCAACAGATCCGTCGCTACCCCCGTCGAGATTCTGGAAACGAAGGGTGAATGCCGAATGCCGTTGACCTGCCACACGTCTCCGACGAATTCGCGAGCCGTGCGGACTGCCGGGTTGAATCGCTCGAGCAGCCCGCACATCAGCGGTGTGCCGGACTTCTCGGACCGTGCCACCAACTCCGCGCTCTGTTCGTAGGTCGCGGCCAGCGGCTTCTCCACGAGCACCGGCTTCCCCAGCGCGAGTACGCGCGAGGCGATGTCGTAGTGGGCCGGAGTGGCAGCGGCGACGACCACGGCGTCGATGCCGTCCAGGTCGTCGAAGTCGGGGGCCCACCGGCATCCGAAGCGGTCCGCGACCGCCGCGCCGTTCTCCTCGCGCGGTTCGACCAGGACGGTCAGGTCGCACCGATCCGACGACGCGATCACCCGCGCGTGCAGCGACCCCATGCGACCGGACCCGATGAGCGCGACTCGTGGGGTGGCCATCATGCCTCCATTGCCGAACGGACCGCCGAGACGACGGTGGCGACGTCGTCCTCGGACAAGCGTGCGTGGACGGGGATCGACAGACAACGGCTCGCCACGGACGATGCGACCGGAGTCTCGTCGATCTGCACTCTCGGGTGCGCGCGATAGCAGTCGTAGTCGTACGCGGTCCGTGGGTAGTAGATTCCCGAACCCACCCCGGCCTCGGTCAGGCGATCGGACAGAGTGTTCCGGTCGATCGGCGCGTCCTCGTCGACGAGCACGGTGAACTGGTGCCAGACGTGTCCGCGACCATTCGATTCGGTCGGCAACGTCAGTCCGGGGACGTCCTTCAGGCCGGTGGACAACGCCTCTGCGTTGCGTCGCCGTTGTGCGATCTGCGCGTGGTACGCGCTCATCTGCGGCAACGCGAGGCTGGCCTGCAGATCGGTCATGCGGTAGTTGTGACCGACCATCTCGTACTCGTACCGCGCCCGCATGCCCTGATTGCGGAGGACGCGCAGGCGATCCGCCACGGCGTCGTCGTTCGTGGTGATCATGCCGCCCTCACCGGTGGTGAGATTCTTGGTGGCGTAGAAGGAGAAGCACCCGAGGCCGAAGGTACCCACGCCCCGCCCGTCGTAGGTGGCGCCGTGCGCCTGCGCGGCGTCCTCGACGATCGCGAGGCCGTGGCGCTCGGCGATCGCGATCAGCGGTGCCATGTCCGCCGACTGGCCGTAGAGGTGCACGGGGAGCAGCACCCGTGTGCGCTCGTTCACCCGCTCGGCCACGCTGGCCGGATCGAGCGCGAAATCGGTGGCCGCGATGTCCGCGAACCGCACCGTCGCACCCGCCTCGAGGATGGCGTTCACTGTCGCGACGAACGTGAACGGACTGGTCAGCACCTCGTCGCCCGGCTCGAGGTCCTGCACGCTCACCGCCGCGACGAGCGCGGTGGTGCCGTTGTTGACGGCGACCGCATGCCGCGCCCCGACGAGAGCGGCGAACTCCTCCTCGAGTCGGCGCACCTTCGGCCCTTGCGCCACGATCCCGGAGCGGAGCGTGTCGAGGACTTCTCGCTCGACATCCTCGCCGAACGAAACGCTCGAAATTGCAATCACTTGTTTTCTCCCGCGGCAAATAGCGTGGCCCGATAACGGACCGAGATCCGTTCGACACTAACGCCCGGACGTCGGTACCGGTCACCAGGCTCGCACCCACGGGTACGGTCGACCGAATTCGGCTCGACGGATTCACTCATGGAGGATGGTCTCTCGTGTCCACAACTCGAGGTCGAGACTGCCGTATCCACGACACCGCTGTCGTCGGCGACGGAGTCACCATCGGCGACCGGGTCACGATCGGTCCCTTCGTCGTGGTGACGGGGCCGGTCACCATCGGTGACGACTGTTGGATCGGAGCGCAGGTGGTGCTGGGTGCACCGCCGGAGATACTCGGAGCCGACCACTTCGCCGATTACGAGGAACCCAGTGACGGAACGGGAATCGTGATCGGCCCGGGCACCGTGATCCGTGAACTCACCGCGGTGCACCAGGGCAGCGTTCGCCCGACCGTGATCGGCGAGAACTCGTTCGTCATGAACCGGATTTCGGTGGGCCACGACGTTCAACTCGGCGCGAACACGATCGCGGCACCCGGGGTCACGTTCGGCGGACACGTCACCTTGGGTCCGGGGTGCAACATGGGCATGAACAGCACCATCCACCAGCACCGAGTGATGGGAGCGGGTGCCATGGTGGGCATGGGGGGCATCGCCACCAAGGACGTCCCTCCCTTCGCGACCGTCACCGGCAACCCCGCGCGCCTCCACGCCGCCAACACCGTCGGGATGTCTCGCAAGGGCTACGAGCAGTCGGACATCGACGTCGTGGCCGCCGCCTACACCGACGGACGTCTGCCGTCGGCCGACGCACTGACCACGGCGACAGCGGACCACTTCACCTGGTGGCGGGAGCGTTCCACCAAACCGCTCGTCTCATGACGGAGCCGACCACGACGACCCACGGCGCTCGGACTCACCTCGCGACCGCCGTGCGCGTGCTCGTCGTCGCCGCCATCGTCGTCACCGTCGCGCTGGCGGTTCGGTCGCAGTGGGCCGACGTCCGGGACACCATCACGACGCTGGGTATCTGGTCGCTGATCGGCGCCACGTTCTTCGTCTTCCTCGGAATGGGAGCGGCAGTCCGCGCGTGGCAGCACGCGCTCGGCTCGCTCCACTTCCCCATCCCCGCGTTCGACGCCGCACGCTGCTACCTCGTCGGACAGCTCGCGAAGTACCTGCCGGGCAGTGTCTGGGCTTTCGTGCTGCAAGCCGAACTGGTCCGCCGCGCCGGGGTCACCCGTGCCGCGGGCTTCACCGCGGTGCTGGTCACCGTGGGGCTGAGCACGACGTCCGCGCTCGTCGTGGGCCTGTTGGCCCTGCCGGCACTGTTCCAGCTCAGTTCGGTAGCCGCTGTCGGGGTGCTGTGCCTCGTCCCGATCTCACTGATCTGTGCATACCCGGCCGTGCTGACACGACTGGTGAACATGCTGCTGCGGCTGTTGCGTCGACCCCCGCTCACCGAGCCGCTGACCCGCCGCAAGATCGCCCTCGCACTCGGCTGGTGCGCGACCAGCTGGGTCTTCTACGGAATCCACCTCTGGATCCTTACCTCGAACTCCGTGGGACTGCACCCGGCAGGCCTGGTGCAGTGCATCGGCGCCCTCGCCCTGGGCATGTGCGCCGGGGTGCTCGTCTTCGTCGCCCCCTCCGGCATCGGTGTCCGCGAAGCCGTCGTGGTCGCCGCTCTCTCACCCTTCATGCCGTCGGGCGTCGCCCTCGGCTTGGCCCTGGCCAGCCGCCTGATCTTCACGCTCTGCGAGGTGGTGGCCGGCGCCGCCGCCGCCGCGTTGACCTCCGCATCGCTGCGTAACCGGCTGGTGCACAGCCGCTCTCGCACCAAGCCGACCGGGACACTCGGGTAGCTCCACACCGGAGTAGGAGCTCAAACCCCTTCTTTCCAGATTCCCGTGAAGGTCCCGCAGGTGATTCGGGACCCATTCAACGCACTGTCGATCGCACCGAGCAGCCCGGTCGGATCCTGCGGGCCGACCGCACCAGCGTCGATTCCCCTCGCACCGTCGCCTCCCGCCAGTTGTTCCGGAGTCACTCCTGCGAACAGAACGAGGTAGGAACCCATGCTGTCCATCTCGGTGGCGGTGTCGAGAATGCGATCCCGCGTATCTGCCACCAGCTCCATCGGCAGCATCCAATCGATCGGGAACGGATTCGTGAGATTCAAGGCTGGATAGACGACAGCATTGTCGGGGAGCACAGCCACCTTGCGTGCCGGATATGTGCGGACGCACCTATCTATGTCAGCGAGATAGGCGACCGTGGCGGGCGTTGTGCGGATACCCCTCATTTCCGCGGTCACCGACCCGAGGGAGGCCGTCAACAGCTCCCTCGGCTGGTCACGGTACGCGTCGACCGATTGCTTCGCGACGAGGAACGAGCCCGCGAGTAGCACGCCTACCACGGAGGCCGCGACGCCTACCAACCTCGATCCGCCGGCGTCCACCGAGTCCCCAGAGACGAACGACACAACGATCGCCGCGATCGACAACGCCATACTTCCGCCGAGCAGCGTCGGTGAATCGTATCCCCAGGACAGAGAAGACATCCACGCCAGAAACGGGAGCGCGAGCAGTCGCCACTGCACCCTGGCCCGACCGAGAATCGCAGACTTCAGAAACTCGAACGCAATAGCCAGCACCAGCATCCAGAGGAGAACGATGCCCCAATCACCAGCCCTGGAAAGGCCACCTCTCACGACGACCGCCAGGACACACATCAGGCTCGCCGCTGCACCACAGCGGCCCATGATGGTGGCCCACACGGATTCGTGAGTCGAGGTCCACGCAGCCACTGCACACGCCACGAGGAATACGACGAGGTAGATGCCGAACCCCTCTGCGGACTCGGCGGAGAGCAGGCGGTCCCCGACGGTTCCCGCGCCTCCGGTCAGCTGATCGAGAGCCTGGGCGCCGCCGTTCGCCGCACCGACAACGATCGCGTAGAGCGCCGGACACGCTGCCAGTATTGCCAGATCCAACAGAAGCCGATCTCTGCGACCTCGGCGGTGTTCGATCAACAGGAAGATCAACCCAGCGACCAACGCGGGCGCGAAGCTCTGTTTGGTCGTTGTTGCCGCGCCCAAGGCCAGTAGCCCCAGGCGGAACAGCCAGGTCGACGACCCCCGGGCTCCGCGGTCGAGCGCCCACCAACCAAGCGCGACGAAGAAGATCCCGTCGATCGTGTGCCACGCGTTCATGGGAAACAGGTGGATGTTGACCAATGCGGCCACCACGACGCCTACCGATCCGCAGAATCGGAGTGAGTCCAGCTTCACTCGGAGAGTCAGGAGGGCGAGCCACACCGTTGCCGCCATCATCTGAAGTGTTGCGATCATGACCGAGGCCGGGTACGAGGGGCCAGGCAACACGATGTCGACGACATGGAAGAAAGCCGACCCCAACGGTCGCGCCGAGATGAAGTCACGGTGCGGAATCTCGCCCTGCAGGACTCGCCAACTTTGCGCCAGCACGAACCCCTGGTCCGTGGGATTGAATCCGAACCGTTCCACGAAAAAGGCGACCCACACCGAGACGAGAGCGAATATCGAAATGCTCAGCCAGGACCATCTCACTTGGAGATGCCGGTGACGATCCGCTCGGTGCCGGCGTAGACGGCTTCGGTGGCGTCCTTCTGGGGTCGCCACCAGTGCTCGTTGGTTCGGTACCAGTCGATGGTGGCGGTGAGGCCGGCGCGGAAGTCGGAGTAGGTGGGGGTCCAGCCGAGTTCGGTGCGCAGGCGGGTGGAGTCGATGGCGTAGCGCAGGTCGTGGCCGGGTCGGTCGGTGACGAAGTCGAAGTCGTCGGGCGCCTTGCCGCAGAGCTCGAGGATGGTCTCGACGACGGTGCGGTTGTTCGCTTCGCCGTCCGCGCCGATGAGGTAGGTCTGGCCGAGTTCGCCGCGCTCGACGATGGTCCAGACGGCGTCGTTGTGGTCGTCGACGTGGATCCAGTCGCGGACGTTGGCGCCGGTGCCGTAGAGGCGGGGGCGCACACCGGTGAGGACGTTGGTGATCTGGCGGGGGATGAACTTCTCGACGTGTTGGTAGGGGCCGTAGTTGTTGGAGCAGTTGGAGATGGTGGCGCGGATGCCGAAGGAGCGGGCCCATGCGCGCACGAGCAGGTCCGAGGAGGCCTTGGTGGAGGAGTAGGGGCTCGACGGGTTGTACGGGGTGTCCTCGGTG
Source organism: Rhodococcoides corynebacterioides NBRC 14404 (assembly GCF_001894765.1). GTDB lineage: Bacteria > Actinomycetota > Actinomycetes > Mycobacteriales > Mycobacteriaceae > Rhodococcoides > Rhodococcoides corynebacterioides. Next base: position 45,090 of record NZ_BCWV01000007.1, on the reverse strand, counting down.
AACCGGGCCGGGTCGTCGAGTTCGAGGTCGCCGTAGACCTCGTCGGTGGAGATGTGGTGGTAGCGCACGTCGTGGGTGCGGACGGCCTGGAGGAGGGTGGTGGTGCCGACGACGTTGGTGCGGACGAAGGGCCAGGGGTCGGCGAGGGAGTTGTCGTTGTGCGATTCGGCGGCGAAGTGGACGACGAGGTCGGTGTCGGCGACGAGTCGGTTCACCAGGTCGGCGTCGCAGATGTCGCCGTGGACGAAGGTGATGCGGTCGGCGACCGGGTCGAGGGAGGCGCGGGTGCCGGCGTAGGTGAGGGCGTCGAGGACGGTGATGTCGACGTCGGGGCGGGTGCGCAGGGTCAGGTGAACGAAGTTCGCGCCGATGAAGCCGGCACCGCCGGTGACGAGCATCCTCATGCGCGGAACAGTACGTGGCGAGCGGTCGCTTCTGCAGTCTGGGAGACTCCCCCGGTGCGAGGAATCATTCTGGCCGGGGGCACGGGCTCGCGGTTGCATCCCATCACGCAGGGGATCAGCAAGCAGTTGGTGCCGGTCTACGACAAGCCGATGATCTACTACCCGTTGTCGACGCTCATGCTCGCCGGGATCCGTGACATCCTGATCATCACCACCGCGCAGGACGCCGACCAGTTCGCCCGCCTGCTCGGCGACGGCTCCCGGTTCGGCATCTCCCTGACCTACACCGTCCAGCACGAACCCAACGGTCTCGCCCAAGCGTTCGTCCTCGGCGCCGACCACATTGGCGACGACGCCGTCGCCCTGGTGCTCGGCGACAACATCTTCTACGGCCCCGGCCTGGGCTCGCAGCTCTCCCGCTTCGAGGGCCTCGACGGCGGTGCGGTGTTCGCCTACGAGGTCGCCGACCCCACTGCCTACGGCGTCATCGAGTTCGACGAGCACGGCCGCGCGATCTCCCTCGAGGAGAAGCCCGCCGCCCCGAAGTCGACCTTCGCGGTGCCGGGGCTGTACTTCTACGACAACGACGTCGTCGGGATCGCCCGCGGCCTGACCCCCTCCCCGCGGGGCGAGTACGAGATCACCGACGTCAACCGCCACTACCTCGACGCCGGCCGCCTGCAGGTCGAGGTGCTGCCCCGCGGCACCGCCTGGCTCGACACCGGCACGGTCGAATCGTTGCTCGAGGCATCGAACTACGTGCGCACCATCGAACATCGCCAGGGCCTGAAGATCGGCGCCCCCGAGGAAGTGGCGTGGCGACGCGGATTCCTCAGCGACGACGAGCTGCGCACCCGCGCGGAGGGTCTGGTGAAGTCCGGCTACGGGTCTTACCTGCTGAACCTGCTCGAGAGAGGCCACCGATGAACATCCGGGAACTGCGGGTGCCGGGGGCGTTCGAGATCACCCCACGCCAGTTCGGCGACGACCGCGGCGTGTTCTTCGAGTGGTACAAGTCGTCCGCGTTCACCGAGGCCGTCGGGCACCCGGTGGACCTGGTGCAGGCCAACTGCTCCGTCTCCGCCGCCGGAGTGCTGCGCGGCATCCACACCACCGTCGACCCGCCCGGGCAGGCGAAGTACGTCACCGCCGTCACCGGCGCGTTCCTCGACGTCGTGGTCGACCTCCGCCCGGAATCGCCCACCTACGGCACCTGGGACTCGGTGATCATCGACGACGTCGACCGCCGCGCGGTGTACCTGCCCGCCGGCCTCGGCCACGCCATCCTCTCCCTCGAGGACCGCTCGACGGTGATGTACCTGTGCAGCCTCGAATACAGCCCCCATCTCGACCGCGACATCCACCCCCTCGACCCCGACCTCGCCATCGACTGGCCCACCCACGGCCGCGACGGCACCCCCCTGACCCACCAGCTCTCCGACAAGGACGCCGCCGCCCCCGCCTTCGCCGACTGGAACCACTGACCGGGCGGCAGGGACACCGCGCACAGGGACACCGGAGCGTCAGGACACGCGGAAGATGACCGTCCGCTGCACCACGAAGTTGATGACGGTGGCCGTGCCCTGCGCGATGACGAAGGCCACAGCGCTGTAGATCACGGTCTCCGGCCAGAGGTGGCCGAACAGGGTGTAGAGCACGTTCTGTACGCCGAACGTCGCGAGGTAGAGCAGCACGACGGCGACGAACCGCTTCCGGCTCGGCGCGGCGGCGAACGTCCACCGCCGGTTGATCAGGTACGCGACGGTGGTCCCGACGACGAACCCGACGGCCTTGGCCAGGGAAAGCTGCACGTCCAGCCCGTACTGCAGGGCGATGGTGATGGAGAAGTCGACGATCGCCGAGAGCACTCCGGTGACGAGGAAGCGCACGATCTGCGTGCGCAGATCCGGAGCGGCGTCGGCCGTGTTCTCCGTCAGGGGGAGCTCGACCGGGAGCGGTGCATGGGGCTGGTCCGACACGCGTGCGAGCCTAACCCTCGGGGCCCCGGACGCCTCCGCACCGCAGAGGACGGGAGCTGCGAGCCTGTAACCTGACTACCGATGTCCATCACCGATATGCCCCCTACCAGCGCGCGCACTCTCACCGGGTGGGCTCGCACGTCGCCCACCACGGCGCAGGTTCTCTCCACGCCGGACCCGGCCGTCGTCGCCGACGCCGTCCGCGTGGTGGCCGAGCAGAACGACAGCAAGCCGTCGCACCTGCGTCGCGGGGTCATCGCCCGTGGGCTGGGGCGCAGCTACGGCGACAACGCGCAGAACGGCGGCGGCCTCGTCGTCGACATGAGCGCGATGAACCGCATCCACTCGATGAACGCGGAGACGCACATCGTCGACGTCGACGGCGGCGTGAACCTCGACCAGCTGATGCGCGCCGCGCTGCCACTGGGTCTGTGGGTTCCGGTGCTGCCGGGTACGCGCCAGGTCACGATCGGCGGCGCCATCGGCTGCGACATCCACGGCAAGAACCACCACAGCGCGGGCAGCTTCGGCAACCACGTGCGGTCGATGGATCTGTTGCTCGCCGACGGCACCGTCCGGCACATCACGCCCGACGGCGAGCACTCGGCGTTGTTCTGGGCCACGGTGGGCGGCAACGGGCTGACGGGCATCATCCTGCGCGCCACCATCGAGATGACTCCGACGGAGACGGCGTACTTCATCGCCGACGGCGACGTCACCGCGAGTCTCGACGACACCATCGCGTTCCACAGCGACGGCAGCGAGAGCAACTACGACTACTCGAGCGCTTGGTTCGACGCGATCTCCGGTCCGCCGAAGCTGGGCCGGGCCGCCATCTCGCGGGGCTCGCTGGCTCGGCTGGACCAGCTGCCGACCAAGCTGCAGAAGGACCCGCTGAAGTTCGACGCCCCCCAGCTGCTGACGTTCCCCGACGTCTTCCCCAACGGTCTGGCGAACAAGTGGACGTTCGGGCCGATCGGTGAGCTCTGGTACCGCAAGTCGGGCACCTACCGCGGCAAGGTCCAGAACCTGACGCAGTTCTATCACCCGCTCGACATGTTCGGTGAGTGGAACCGCGCGTACGGATCGGCCGGCTTCCTGCAGTACCAGTTCGTGGTGCCGCCGCAGGCCGTCGAGGAGTTCAAGCGCATCATCGTCGACATCCAGCGCTCGGGGCACTACTCGTTCCTCAACGTGTTCAAACTGTTCGGCGAGGGCAACCAGGCCCCGCTGAGCTTCCCCATCGCGGGCTGGAACGTCTGCGTCGACTTCCCCATCAAGGCCGGACTCGGCCGCTTCGTCGCCGACCTGGACAAGCGAGTCCTGGAGTTCGGCGGCCGTCTCTACACGGCCAAGGATTCGCGGACCTCGGCCGAGACGTTCCACGCGATGTACCCCCGACTCGACGAGTGGATCGCTGTCCGCCGCTCCGTCGACCCCACCGGCGTGTTCGCCTCCGATATGGCCAGAAGGTTGGAATTGCTGTGACGATCGATGCCGTAGGCGACCCGCAGACGATCCTGGTGCTGGGCGGCACCAGCGAGATCGGTCTCGCCATCACCGCGGAGTACCTGGCCACCGCGCCCGCGCGGGTGATCCTCGCGGCGCTGCCGAACGACCCGAAGCGCGATGCGTCGGTGGCCCAGATGGAGGCGGCCGGTGCGCGCGAGGTCGAGGTGATCGACTTCGACGCCCTCGAGACCGACGCGCATCCCGCCGTCATCGAGAAGGCCTGGGCCAAGGGCGATGTCGACGTCGCGATCGTCGCGTTCGCCGTCGACTTCGACCCCGAGGAGCTGTGGCAGGACCAGCGCAAGGCAGTTCTCACCGCGAACATCAACTACACGGCGTCGGTGTCGGTCGGCGTACTCCTGGGCCAGAAGATGAAGGCGCAGGCCTCGGGACGCATCATCGTGATGTCCTCCGTCGCCGGTGAGCGGGTCCGCCGCTCGAACTTCGTCTACGGCTCCACCAAGGCGGGCCTCGACGGCTTCTACCTCGGACTGGGAGAAGCGTTGCGCGAGTACGGTCCTCGCGTGACGGTCATCCGTCCCGGCATGGTGCGCACCGAGTTCAGTGCCCACGTCGACGAGGCTCCGCTGACCGTGGACAAGGAAGACGTCGCCAAGCTCGCCGTCGCGTCCGCCCGCAAGGGCAAGGACCTGGTGTGGGCACCGGGCCCGTTCCGCTTCGTGATGATGGGGCTGCGGCACGTGCCGCGTCCGATCTTCCGCAAACTTCCCATCTGACAGTGCGGGCGGCAGCCCCGGCGCGGACGGCTCTCACCGTCGCCGCCGAAGCACTGGCGGCTGCGGCGGTGGCTGCGCTCGTCGTCGCGGTGGGCCTGACGGCCTTCTCGGTGGTCCAGTGGCCGGCGTTCAACTCCTCCAACGTCACGCGGGCCGTCACCACCGTGGGCCAGGTGGTCGCGATGGGCGTCCTCGCCGTCGCGGTGGTGCTGGCGCGCCGCCACGTCCGACCGCTGTGGTGGAAGCCGCTGTCCTGGATCGGGTTGTCCGCCTTCGTCACCGTCACGCTGGGCATGCCGCTGGCGGCGACGAAGCTCTACCTGTTCGGCGTCTCCGTCGACCAGGAATTCCGCACCGAGTACCTGACGCGTCTGACGGATTCGCCGGCGCTGCAGGACATGACGTACGCCGACCTCCCGCCCTACTATCCGGCAGGCTGGTTCTGGGTGGGCGGACGCATCGCGGACGCCCTCGGCCTCGCGGGCTGGGAGGCGTACAAACCCTGGGCCATCGGCTCGCTCGCGATCGCGGCCGTGATCGGCCTCGTGCTCTGGTCGGCCCTCGTGCGCCGTGACCTGGCGATCCTCGCGGCCCTCGGAGTCACCGCCCTGGTCCTGGCGTACGCCTCGCCCGAGGCGTACGGCGCGGTGATCGCGGTGTTGATCCCCCCGATCCTGGTACTCGCCTGGGGCGGTCTGCATCGTCCCGGCGCCTCCCGCGGCGCCGGCTGGGGCGCCGTCGTCGCCACCGGGCTGTTCCTGGGTGTCTCGGCGACCGTCTACACGCTCTACCTCGGTTTCACCGCGTTCGCCGTCACGCTCATGGCGCTCACGTCGGCGTTCCTGCGGTACCGCGCGACGAGAACGGTGCGCGCGGTGCTGGACCCGGCCCTGCGCCTGATCGTCGTGGCGGTCCTGTCCGGACTTCTCGCGCTCACCGTCTGGGCGCCCTACCTGGCGGCGGCGCTGACCGGTCGCACCGCCGAATCCGGTACCGCACTGCACTACCTCCCCGCCACGGGTGCCGAACTGCCGCTGCCGATGGCGCAGTTCACCCTCCTCGGCGCGCTCTGTCTCGTCGGCTCGGTGTGGATCCTGGTCCGCCTGAAGGATTCCCGACGTGCTCAGGCCCTCGGGATCGGGGTGGTCTCGGTGTACCTGTGGTCGCTGCTGTCCATGCTGGCCACCGTCGCCGGAACCACGTTGCTGGGCTTCCGGCTCGAACCCGTCCTGATCGCGCTGCTCGGTGCGGCCGGAGTGTTCGGCGTCGTCGACGGCGCCCGAGTGCTGTACCTCGTCGCCTCGGAGTCCCCCCGCGTGCGGACGGCGACCGTCGCCGTCGCCGTGGTCGGGTCCGTCGCGTTCGCGCAGGACATCCCGCACGTGCTGCAGAACGAGATCACCGTGGCGTACACGGACACCGACGGCAACGGCGACCGCGCGGACCGTCGCGCGCCCGGCGTGGCGTCCTACTACGGCGAGGTCGACGCCGCGCTGCAGGCCGCCCGTCCGGGGCCGCGGACCGACACCGTCGTCCTCACCTCGGACACGTCCTTCCTGGCGTTCCTGCCCTACTTCGGTTTCCAGGGACTCACCAGCCACTACGCCAATCCGCTGGCCGAGTTCGCGGCGCGGGCGGACACGATCGAGAACTGGAGCGAGCTCACCACCGCGGACGAGTTGATCGCCGCGCTCGACGCCTCGCCGTGGCGTGCACCGGACGCCTTCCTGTTCCGTCGTGGCGCCGACGGGTACACGCTTCGCCTCGCCGAGGACGTCTACCCGAACGATCCGAACGTCCGCCGCTACACCGTCACGTTCCCCGAAACCCTGTTCGACGACCCGCGATTCGACGTCCAGGACATCGGTCCGTTCGTGCTCGTCGTGCGGGAAGCCGACGCCGGTGCCGAGAGGACAGCCGGCTCGTGACCGGGGTGCTGACCGAGCCGACCGCCGGCGACGACACGACGGTCGCGCCGCGACGACGTCGTCCCGACGTCGTGGCCGCGAGCGTCTACCTCGTCCTCGCCCTGATCGTCCTCGGCGGTCAGTGGCGGCATCTCGGCTCGGGGTACCTGCGGTACTCCGGCCAGGATCAGACCATGTGGGAGTGGTTCTTCGCCGTCACCGCGAAATCGGTGGCGTCGCTGCAGAACCCGCTGTTCTCGGATCTGCAGAACGCCCCCGCCGGGGTCAACATGATGGCGAACACCGCCATGCTGGGCCTGTCCGTTCCCCTGACCCCCGTGACGCTCGCCTTCGGCCCGACGGTGACCTTCGCACTCGCCCTGACGCTCGGCCTCGCGACCACCGCCTTCGGGTGGTACTTCCTGCTCTCCCGCACGGTGATTCGCGCGCCTCTGGCCGCCGGCCTCGGCGGCCTGATCGCGGGGTTCGCGCCGGGCATGATCAGCCACGCGTCGGCCCACCCCAACTTCACGGTGCTCGGCGTCCTTCCCCTCCTGCTCTTCTGCCTGATCCGGCTGGGACAGGGCCGGAACGTCCGTCGACACACGGTGGCACTCGGTCTGCTGGCGGCGTGGCAGGTGCTCCTCGGCGAGGAGCCCCTGTTGATCTTCGCCATCGCGGTCGCGCTGATGCTGGTCACTCACACCGTGTTCGCGCCGCGCGTCACGCTCGCCGCGGTGCGGCGGGCCGCCGGGCCCGTCGTCGTCGCCGCCGTGCTCGCGGGAGTCCTGGTCGCCGGGCCCCTCTGGTGGCAGTTCCGGGGGCCCCAGAGCTACAGCCACCTGGACCACCAGCTGCCGGGCAATTCCCTCCTGTCCTTCGTCGCCTTCCCTCCTCAGTCGCTGGGGGGACTCGCCGTCCCGGTGCAGGACGTCGCGCTGAACCCGACGGAACAGAACGCCTACTTCGGCATCCCCCTGCTCGTCCTCGTCGCGGCGTGCGTCGTCGTGCTCCGGCGTCTGCCGCTCGCCCGAGCCGCGGCCGTGACGATCCTGGTGCTCGCCGTCCTGTCGATCGGCACCGAACTGGCGATCACCGAGGACCCCGTCGTCGGCTGGGCGCCGGGCGAATGGCTCGACCGCACTCCCCTGCTGGAGTCGGTGCTCGAGACCCGGTTCGTCCTCGCCGCCGTTCCCCTCGTGGCGACGCTCGTCGCCCTGGTGACCGATCGCGTCCTCGCCGCCCGGCCGACCGGCAGGCGCCGTCGCGTCGGCATCTGGGCCGGCGCCGTCGCGGTCGCGCTGGTCCCGCTGGTCCCCGTTCCGCTGCCGACGGCCGAGCGCACCCCGGCCCCGACCGTCCTCGCCGACGGCACCTGGCGCAGCGGTGTCGGCGGTGTCGAGGACCTCGACGGTGTGCACGGCACGGTGGTCACGGTGCCGATCCCGAGCCCCGGCAACGCCGACGCGCTCCGGTGGCAGATCGACGCGGGCCTCGACTACCGGATCGCCGGCGGCTATTTCGTCGGCCCCAGCGGGGAGGCCGACGGCGAAGCGAAGTACGGCGCCATCGACCGGCCCACCGCACTCCTGCTCGGCCGCGTCGCCCGGTCCGGGGAGGTCCCGGACGTTGCGGACATCGATCGCTCCCGTGCGCGCGAGGATCTCGCCTACTGGAACGCCGACGTCGTGATCCTTCCCGACGACGCCTCGCAGGCCGACGCCCTGCGCCGCACCGTCGCGACCCTCCTCGGCGACCCCGGGGCACGAACCGGCGACGCCACCGTCTGGGACGTGCGAGGCGTGCGGGAATGACGGGACGACAGGGGTCGTCGCCTAGCATCGGGGCCGTGTCGAACGCTGTCGCCGAGTCTCCCTCCACCACCCACCCGGCAGCACGGTCGTTCCGCACGGCCCGTCTCGTGGCCGTGATCACGGGCGTACTCGGCACCCTGCTCGCGCTCGTCACCCCGTTCCTGCCGGTCGAGCAGGATGCCGCGACGATCTCGTGGCCGAACGGCGAGTTCGAGTCCGTCTCCGCCCCGCTCGTGTCCTACCGCCCCCTCGCGCTGGATGCGACCGTGCCCTGCTCGGCGCTCGCCGCGGCGCCGGCGGACAGCACGGTGCTCTCCACGGCGGCGCCGGGCGCTCCCGACGCCCGTCGGGTCGGGCTGGTGGTCTCGACCGAGGCCGACCGCACCCTGTCGGTCGTGCTGCGGGACCAGTTGCTGCTCTCGGCTCCGGCCGATGCGCTCACTGGATGCGACGCCCTCACGATCACCTCGACGCAGGACGGCACCACGGTCACGCTCGGCGACCGGATCGGCGAGGTCGCCGGTGACCAGCGTCCGCAGACCGTGGGACTGTTCACCACGCTCGGCGGTCCCGCGCCCGACGGCACCGCGGCCACGGTCGACGTCGATTCCCGCTTCTCGTCGTCCCCGTCCGCCCTCAAGCTCCTCGCGATGATCGTGGGCGCCCTGCTCACCGTCGCGTCCCTGGTGGCTCTGCATCGTCTGGACGGCTCCGACGGACGTCGGCCCCGGCGCTTCCTCCCCGCGCACTGGCTCCGGCTCACCGGGGTCGACGTCGTGGTCCTGGGCACCCTCGTCGTCTGGCACGTCATCGGCGCGAACACCTCCGACGACGGCTACCTGCTGAACATGGCCCGCGTGTCCGAGAACGCCGGATACATGGCCAACTACTACCGCTGGTTCGGCGTCCCCGAGGCGCCGTTCGGCATGCCGTACTACGACATGCTCGCGGCGCTGACCAAGGTCTCCACGGCCAGCCCGTGGATGCGACTGCCCGCCCTGATCGCCGGCATCCTCTGCTGGCTGATCATCAGCCGCGAGGTCATCCCGCGACTCGGCCGTGCGGTCCGCACGCGCCCGGTCGCGGTGTGGACGGCGGGTCTGGTCTTCCTCGCCTTCTGGCTGCCCTACGACAACGGCCTGCGGCCCGAGCCCGTGATCGCGCTCGGCGCGCTCGTGACGTGGTGCTCGATGGAACGGGCCATCGCGACGGGCCGGTTGCTGCCCGCCGCGGTCGCCGTCGTCGTGGCGGCGTTCTCGCTCGCCGCCGGCCCGACGGGCCTCATCGCCATCGCGGCTCTGCTCGCCGGATCCCGTCCGGTCCTGCAGATCGTCGTACGACGACGCCACACGCTGGGACTGCCGGCGATGATCGCGCCGATCCTCGCGGCCGGAACGGTGGTGCTGACCGCGGTCTTCGCCGATCAGACGGTGGCGTCCGTGCTCGAGGCGACGCGCGTGCGGTCCGCCGTCGGACCCAACGTCGCGTGGTTCGACGAGCGGTACCGCTGGGACGCGCTTCTGAACATCTCACCCGACGGGTCGCTCGCTCGGCGGTTCGCGGTGTTCGCCATGCTGCTGTGCCTGGTGACGTGCATCGTCGTCATGCTGCGCCGCGGCGGTCGCATTCCGGGCACCTCGCTGGGCCCGTCGCGCCGCATCCTCGGCATCGTGATCGGCGCCCTCGCCCTCATGATGTTCACCCCCACCAAGTGGACCCACCACTTCGGCGTCTACGCCGGGCTCGCCGGCTCCCTGGCCGCTCTGGGTGCGATCGCCGTCATCTCCGCCACCGAACGCTCACCCCGCAACCGCACGCTCTTCGGCGCCGCGGTGCTGTTCCTCACGGCGCTCGCCTTCACCGGCTCGAACGGCTGGTGGTACGTCTCGAGTTACGGCGTGCCGTGGTTCGACAAGCCGCCGTCCATCGCCGGCAAGGGCTTCGCGACGGTCCTGTTGGGGCTGACCGTCCTCGCACTCGCCGTGGCCGCGTGGCAGCACTTCCGTGCGCCGTTCCGGCCGCCGCAGCCCACCCGATTGCGCCGATGGAGCGGAGCTCCGCTGACCGTCGTCGCTGCCGCCGTCGTCCTCTTCGAGGTCCTCTCGCTGGTGAAGGGCGCCGTGGCGCAGTACCCGGCGTACTCCGTGGCGCGGTCGAACCTGAACGCCCTCACCGGTGAGACGTGCGGCCTCGCCCGCGACGTGCGCGTGGAGTCCGATCCGAACGCCTCGATGCTGCAGCCCCTGACCCCCACGCCGGGCGTCGACCCGCTGGCCGGCACGTCGTCCACCGGCTTCACCCCCGACGGCGTCGCGAGCGACCTCTCCGCGGACCGGGAGACCTCGGGCACCACCGGCGGCGCCAACTCCGTCGACCCGTCCGACACCGATCAGACCAGCACCGCGAACACCGCCGGGACCGGCGGCGGTACCACCGCGGGCACCGGGGTGAACGGCTCACGCGTGGCCCTGCCGTTCGGGCTCGATCCCGCGACGACACCGGTCCTCGGCAGTTTCGGATCCGGCGATGCCGCCCCGGCGACCCTCGAGTCGAGCTGGTACGCGTTGCCGCGGACCGACGACTTCCTCGCGATCACGGCGGCCGGACGCATCAGGTCCGTGGACGCCGACGGCATCGTGACCCCCGGAGCGTCCCTCGAGGTGGAGTTCGGTGTCGTCTCGGGCGACGACGAGCAGGCCCTCGGCCGGGTGACCCCGATCGACATCGGCCCCGCACCGTCGTGGCGCACGCTACGAGTCGACTCGGCCGACATCCCCCGCGAGGCGAACGCGGTGCGGCTGGTGGCCACCGACGACGACCTCGCCGGGGACCAGTGGCTCGCCGTCACACCCCCACGGTTGCCGCGGACCGAGACGCTGAACACCGTCGTCGGGCCGACCGCGCCGGTCCTCCTCGACTGGTCCGTCGGACTGGCTTTCCCGTGCCAGCGGCCGTTCGACCACCGCTTCGGTGTCGCCGAGCTGCCGGAGTGGCGGATCCTGCCGGACCGCACCGGCGCCGAGTCTACCAACGCCTGGCAGGACTCCATCGGCGGCGGGCCGCTCGGCTGGACCCCGCTCGTCCTGCGGGCGGACACGGTGCCGACCTACCTCGCCGACGACCTGCGTCGGGACTGGGGGTCGCTCGAGAAGTACACCCCGATCGACCCGGACGCGGCTCCGGCCGGCGTGGACGTCACCACCGTGACCCGGTCCGGTCTGTGGTCGCCGGGTTCGCTGGGCTACCAGTAGGTAACCGGCGATTCGGGCGCGGCGTCACGGTCGCATAACATCGGTAGCCGTGCCTGACGCTCCCTCCGTGCCGCCCGCGACGACACCCGACCGCGAGAGCAGTGCAGCCGACTCGCGACCGGGCCGCGGGGACGACGCCCGGGCGCGGTACCGCACCACCCGGCTGATCGCCGTCGTCGCCGGTTTGCTGGGCACGCTGTTCGCCGTCCTGACGCCATTCCTGCCGGTCACGCAGGACGACGCGTCGATCCGCTGGCCCCAGAACGGGACGCTCGAGAGCGTCGACGCTCCGCTCATGTCCCAGGTCCCGCAGTCGATGAGCGTGACGGTGCCGTGCACGGCGGTGGCCGCCCTCCCCGCCGGCGGCGGCCTGCTGCTCTCGACGGCGCCCGCCCGCGGCGAAGGCGCGGCGCTCAACGCGATGTTCGTCCGCGTCTCCGACACCTCGGTGGACGTCCTGGACCGCAACGTCGCGATCGCGTCGGCACCGCGGTCGCAGGTCGAGTCGTCCGCCTGCACCGCCATCCGCTTCGACTCCGACATCACCGCCACCACCGCCGCGTTCGAGGGCCTGACCGACGACGCCGGCGTCCCGCGCGCCGGACGTCTCGACGGGGACTTCCGTCCCCAGGTGGTGGGCATCTACTCCGACCTGTCCGGACCGGCGTCGTCGTTCCCCGGCCTGACGGTGGACATCTCGGTCGACTCGCGGTTCTCGTCGTCGCCGACGCTGCTCAAGCTGCTCGTCATGGTCGGCGCGATCGGCACCACCGCCCTGGCGCTCGGTGCACTGGCCCGGCTCGACGGCATCGACGGGCGCAGGCATCGACGCTTCTTCCCGGCCGGGTGGTGGCGGCCCTCGGGTATCGACGGCGTCGTGGTCGGTGCGCTGGTCGGCTGGCACTTCTTCGGCGCGAACACCTCCGACGACGGCTACCTCCTCACCATGGCCCGTGTGTCGGAGAACGCCGGCTACATGGCCAACTACTTCCGCTGGTTCGGTGTCCCCGAAGCCCCCTTCGGGTGGTACTACGACGTGTTGGCCGCCTTCGCGAAGGTCTCCACCGCGAGCCCGTGGATGCGCCTGCCCGCACTGATCGCGGGTGTGCTCTGCTGGCTGGTCATCAGCCGCGAGGTGGTTCCGCGGCTCGGCCGCGCCGTCCGCACCAACTCGGTGGCGCTGTGGACCGGCGGGCTGGTCTTCCTCGCGTTCTGGCTGCCCTACGACAACGGTCTGCGGCCGGAACCGATCGTCGCGCTCGGTGCCCTGCTCACGTGGTGCTCGGTGGAACGCGCGATCGCCACCGGACGCCTGCTGCCCGCCGCGGTCGCCGCGATCGTCGGCGCGTTCACCCTCGCGGCGGCGCCGACCGGATTGATGTGTGTCGCCGCCATTCTCGCCGGCATCCGGCCGCTGACCCGCATCGTGGTCAAACGGCACCGTGCCGTGGGGACACTGCCGCTCCTCGCGCCGATCCTGAGCGCCGGAACGTTGGTGCTGATCGTCGTGTTCGCCGATCAGACCTTCGCCGCCGTCCGGGAATCCACCCGCGTCCGGACGTTGATCGGCCCCAACCTGCCCTGGTACAACGACTTCCTGCGGTACTACTACCTCTTCGTCCAGACCGTCGACGGCTCGCTCGCCCGCCGCTTCGCGTTCCTGGTGATGCTGCTGTGCCTGTTCACCACGCTGGTGGTGCTGTTGCGGCGCAAGCGGATTCCGGGCGTCCCGTCCGGTCCGGCGTGGCGATTGATCGCCGTCGTCTTCGGCACGATCTTCTTCATGATGTTCAACCCCACCAAGTGGACCCACCACTTCGGGGTGTACGCCGGCATCGCCGGGTCGCTGGCCGCGCTCACCGCCGTCGCGGTGTCCGCGAGCGCGTTGCGGTCCCGCCGCAATCGCACCGTCTTCGTCGTCGGACTCGTCTTCGTTCTCGCCCTGTCCTTCTCGGGCATCAACGGCTACTGGTACGTCTCGAGCTACGGCGTTCCGTGGTTCGACAAGGTGGTCTCCGTCAGCGGCATCCAGTCCAACACCGTGCTGCTCGGGCTGTTCTTCGCGGCCGTCGCGCTGGCCGGCTGGCACTACCTTCGTGAGGGATTCGCGGCGCCGCAGCCGAAACCCGGCACCGTCCGCGGGCGTCGAATCCGGAAGTTCGCCGCGGCTCCGCTCACCGTGGTGGCCGGGCTGATGGTGCTGTTCGCGCTGGCGTCCCTGCTCAAGGGCGCGGTGTCGCAGTACCCCGCGTACTCGCTGGGCCGCTCGAACGTCCAGGCGCTCGCCGGCAACTCGTGTGGTCTCGCTCGCGACGTCCTGGTCGAGTCCGACCCGAATCAGGGCATCCTGCAACCGCTTCCGGGCCCGACCGATCCCGAGCTCGGCCCCCTGGGCGGCGAGGATCCGATCGGCTTCAGCGCGAACGGCGTGCCTACCGACCTCAGCGCGGACGCGGTGGAGGTCAAGCCCGGCCAGGGCAACACCGACTCCCAGTCCGTCGGCGCCTCGTTCGAGGAGGGCCAGTCGTCCGGTACCGCCGGCGGTGTCGGCGCCGTCGGCGTCAACGGCTCCACCGCCGCACTGCCGTTCGGTCTGAACCCCGCCACCACCCCGGTGCTGGGCTCGTACCAACCCGGTGTTCAGACCCCGGCGCGCGCCTCGTCCAGTTGGTACGGCCTGCCGGCCGCGTCCGACGACGCCCCGCTGATCGTCGTCTCCGCCGCCGGCCGCATCTGGTCCGAGGACCCGGTCGCGGGCACCACCACCTACGGCCAGTCCCTGCGTGTCGAGTACGGCCGCACCCAGCCCGACGGCACCGTCGCCGTCCAGGGCGACTACCTGCCCAGGGACATCGGCCCCGCGCCGTCGTGGCGCAACCTGCGGATCCCCCGCGCGGACCTGCCCGCCGACACCGACGCCGTCCGCATCGTCGCCAACGACCCCAACCTCACCGGGGATCAATGGCTGGCGTTCACTCCGCCTCGGGTGCCCGTGGTGACCACCCTTCAGGACGAGATCGGGTCCGAGCAGCCGGTGCTGCTGGACTGGGCCGTCGGCCTGCAGTTCCCGTGCCAGCGGCCGTTCGACCACCGCGTCGGCGTCGCCGAGGTGCCCGGCTACCGAATCCTGCCGGACCGAGGTCTGGCCGTGTCCTCCACGGACACGTGGCAGGCCGCCGAGAACGGCGGTCCGCTCGGATTCACGGAGATGCTCGCCTCCCCCGTCGCGATCCCGACGTATCTGAACCACGACTGGGGCCGGGACTGGGGTTCGCTCGAACGCTACGACCGGTTCGACCCGTCGGCGACCGCCGCGGACGTCGAGGTCAGCGAGCGCACCCGCTCGGGTCTGTGGTCGCCGGGGACGCTGCGGGTCTACTGATCCCGCTGGTCCGACGCCGAGGACTACGGGCCCGCCGACGCGGGCTCGACCGGTAACGGGTCACCGCAGGTGGATCCGGCGGGCACGCCGGCCAGCCGATCGGCCAACCAGTCGACCGCGAGCAGGCCCCCGGTCATCGCCGTGTCCTGGTGCGAGATCTGGCCGAGCCACGCCATGGTCAGCGCGGGTTCGGCTGCGCTGCAGGCATTCCGGGCGAGAAGTGCGGTGGTGTTCGGCAGCACGATCTGATCGGCGAGGGACTGCACCACGAACAGCGGCACCCCCAACCGGGCCACGTCGAGGGTCTGCTCGGCGACGGCGCGCTGCCACGCCGGGTCCTGCAGCGGATCCTCCGCGAAGAACTGCGCCCCGCTCGCCCGGTCCACCAACAGCTCCACCGCCTGCTGCGACAGGCACCCTCGCCCCAACGACTCGTAGCGGTCCCGCGCCCGCTCGGTCAGCACCGACAGCGGCAGGTCCGGGTAGACCGACGGCCACGTCACCGCCACGCTGGGACCGATGCCCCACGCGACGACGGACCGGTACTGCTGGGAGAACAACGGGCCCAGCTCCACGGCGGGCGCGGCCGCCGCGACCGCCGCCAGCGTGAGCTCCGGCGCGTAGTCCGCGAAGGCCGCCGTCGCGAGCGCTGAGTGCCCGCCCTGCGAGTGGCCGAACGCCACGTAGGTCGTATTCGCCTGCGCCGGCGCATGACCCCGCGCCGCACGCACCGAATTGACGACGTCCTGCGCCTCGCTGCGAGCGATGAGGTAGTACGGATCGCCCTCCGTCCCCACGCCGACGTAGTCCGTCGCGGCCACCACCCAACCGCGAGCCATCACCGCGGGCACCCAGTTCGCCATGTCGAGAGCCGCGAGCGTCGGGTTCCGGTGCCGGGACGGCGTACAATCGTCGCCCAGCCCGAGCGTGCCGTGAGCCCACGCGAGCACCGGACGCCCGCCGGGTGGGGCCGGAGCGTCGGGAATCAGCAGCATGCCCGAGGACACCCGCGGCGACCCGTCAAACCCTTCCGAGCCGTAGAGCATGCGCAGCGCGGTACCGCCGGGCACGTCGAGATCGGCGATCTCCTCGACGCGAATCAGCTCGCCGGGAGCGACGCGCTTGTCGGGAGTCGCGTAGAAGTCGGCGAGCGACGCCTGGAACGTGTCGTCGTCGCGCCGGGTCTCGCCGGTGCGCGTCGCGATCACCACCACCACGACCGCCACAGCGATCACCACGACGGCGCCCAGCACCGCCGACACGGTCACCAGGCGTCGTCGTCTCACGGCCACGGGCGGAACGCTAACCCACCTGCGCAGCGGAGCACCGCGAAAACGGGTGGATCAGATGGGGAACAGGTGCTGCTTGCGAGGACGACGCTCGGGCGCCCGGTCACGCAGCAACCGCATCGCCTTGCGAATCTCGAGGCGCGTCGTCGACGGCTCGATGACGGCGTCGATGTACCCACGCTCGGCGGCGATCCACGGCGTCGCGACGTGCTCGTTGTAGAAGTCGATGAACTGCTGGCGAATCGCCGGCGCGTTCTCGCCCGCCTCGGCGAGCTGCTTGCGCGCCATGATCGACACGGCCCCCTCGGCACCCATAACGGCGATCCGTGCCGTCGGCCACGCGAAGTTGATGTCCGCGCCGAGCTGCTTCGAGCCCATCACGGCGTACCCGCCGCCGTAGGACTTGCGCACCACCACGGTCACCTTGGGAACGCTCGCGCAGACGTACGAGAAGATGAAGCGCCCACCGCGCTTGATGACGCCGATCTTCTCCTGCTCGAGACCCGGCAGGAACCCCGGCGTGTCGGTGACCAGCACCAACGGGATGTCGAACGCGTTGCAGATGTTGATGAAGTGCGACGCCTTGTCCGAACTCGCCGCGTCCAACGCACCCGAGAGCACCATCGGCTGGTTGGCGACGACACCCACCGGACGACCGTCGACGCGGGCGAAGCCGACGATGACGTTGTTGGCGGTCTGGGCGGTGAGCTCGTGGAACTCGCCGTCGTCGAAGATGCGCAACAGGATGTCGTGCATGTCGTACCCGGCGTTGTCCGAGTCCGGCATGAACACGTCGAGCGCGCGATCGTCCTCGGTGATCTCCGGCTCGAGGCCCGGGTTGATCACCGGCGGCGCCGAGTTGCAGTTCGACGGCATGTACGACAGGTACTTGCGCACCCACTCGAACGCGGCCTTCTCGTCCGCCGCCACGTGGTGGACGTTGCCGTACTCGGCCTGCTTCCGCGCACTGCCGAGATCGTGCAGGCTGACGTCCTCGCCGGTGACCGACTTGATGACGTCGGGACCGGTGACGAACATGTAGGCCTCTTCGGTGGCCACGACGATGTCGGTGTTGATCGGCGCGTACACGGCACCGCCCGCACACTTGCCCAGGATCACCGAGATCTGCGGGCACATGCCGGACAGCGGCTCCTGGCGGCGGCCGAGCTCGGCGTACCAGGCCAGCGAGGTCACCGCGTCCTGCACCCGAGCGCCACCGGAATCGTTGATGCCGATGCAGGGGCACCCGATGTCGGCCGCGAACTCCATGATGTGCGCGACCTTGCGGCCGAACATCTCGCCCACCGTGCCGCCGAACACCGTCTGATCGTGCGAGAAGACGGCGACGGGCCGACCGTCGATCAGGCCGTGCCCGGTGACGACGCCGTCGCCGTAGAGCGCGTTCGGGTCGCCGGGTGCGCGCACCAGAGCGCCGATCTCGACGAAGGTGCCTGGATCGAGGAGCATGTCGATCCGCTGGCGGGCGCTCGGAATACCCTTCTTGGCGCGCTTGGCGATGGCCTTCTCGCCCGCCGGTTCCTTCGCCTGATCGAGCTTCTCCCGAAGCTCGGCGAGTTTGGCGGCGGTGGTCGACGTCACGGGTGCGACTCGCTTTCCTTCGGTGTGGATGCTGCCGAGATCGTCTGCAACTTCGTCGTCAGGTCCGCCGCGATCGCCGAGATGTACGGCTCGTCGATCACGGCCAGGTGGTCACCACCGATGTACACGACGTCCAGGTTCGGCGCGTACGGACCCCACCCACCGTGCTCCTCGCGCTTGCCGAGTCGCGGCTCGAGGGCGATCGCGTCGTCGTGATACTTGTCCGCCATGTACAGCGTGACGTCGCCGTCGTAGTGCTCCGGCTGCGCCGTCTGGATGGCGCGGTTGTCCAGCCACGACGTCCGCTGATGCTCGATGATGCCACTCGGGATCTTGGCGCTGCTCATCTTCAACAGATCCATGATGATCGCGATCTGACCGTCGTCGTCGGCCTTCGCCAACCGCTCGTACGGCAGCGGATAGTCCACGTTGTAGAGCTTCTTGCCCACCTGCGCGTACCGCTTCCAGCGCAGCTCGATCTCCTCCGGGGTGTCCGGAATCGGCTCGTACGGCATCACGGTGTCGATTAGACCGACGTAGCGCACGTCCGCCCCCTCCGCCCGCAGCAGCGTCGCCACGGCGTAGGACAGCACCCCGCCGAGCGACCAGCCCATGAGGACGTACGGGCCGTCGCCCTGAATCTCCCGCAGGACCGGCAGATACTCGCGAGCCCGCTGCTCGATGGGACCCTCGGTGCGCTCGAGCCCGTACATCGGAGTGTCGGCCGGCAGGCGGCGCAGCAACGGCTCGTACACCACGCACGAGCTGCCCGCGGGATGGAAGACGAACACCGGCACGGCGGTCGATCCCTCGGGACGCGCCCGCAGGGTCCGCACCAGACCGGACACGTCACCGGCCTCGAGGAACGGCCGCACCACGTCGGCGAGTTGCTCGATGGTCTCCGAGTCGAGGATGTCGTCGAACGTCACCTCGCCCTTGGTGCGCTCGCTGAGCCGCTCGGCCAGCTTCTCCGCCGTGGGGTCGTCCAGGACCGGCAACGGGTTGAAGATGCCCTTCGCGGACTGCCCGGTGACCGTCGCCCACGTGGCGAAGGTCAACCGCTCGGCCGCGTCGCGCGGGGCGACGTCGGTGCCCGTGGCCTCGGCGAAGCTCTTCGCATCCGACGCGTCGCTGCTCGGGGCGGGGGCCGGCTCCGTCACGGGCCCGGCCGTGTCGGTGACGGGTACCTCGAACGCCGTCGCGACCGACGGCCCGGTGGCCTCGGAATCCGACGTGGACTCGGCGGTGGCAGCAGCCTCTCCGACCTCTCCGGCCTCGCCGGCCTCCCGGGCCTCCTCCGCCGCGCGCTCGCGGCGCTGCTCCTCGGCGAGCGCCTCGACCTCCTCGCGGTTCTCGAGGGCGTACCGGAGGTACTTCTCCACCTCGCGCAGGCTGGCGTCGCGGACGGCCTGCAGCTGCACCTGGGGAATGTCGAACTCGAACTCGACCCTGTTCTTGATGCGGACGGCCATGAGCGAATCGAGGCCGAGCTCGATCAGCGGGATCTCGGCCGGCAGGTCCTCGGGCGCGTAGCCCATCGACTCGGCGACGATGATCGCGAGCCGTTCCTCCATGGTCTGCGTGCCCGCGGGATCCCAGCGGTTGCCGAAGTCCTCGACCACCTCGGGCTCGTACTCGACACCGTCGCCGATCGCCGCGACACCGTCGCCGACAATCGGGCCGGCGACACTCGGGGCGGCGGCGGACACCGGAACGCCTCCGGACACCGCCGCGGTACCGCTCGTCACCACGGCCTCGGCCCAGGGGCGGAAGACACCGCCGTCGTTCCACTGCAGCTGCAGGGCGGCGCCGCCCGGGTGCGGCGTCAGCAGCGTGGTGATCGACCCCGTGGTCGGCGGATCACCTGCGACGACCGCACCGACGACGACGTCGGGCAGGACCTCGGACGCCAACCGTCGGACCAGGTCGTCGGCCGACGAGACGCGCGCGACGGGCGTCTCCCACACGGTGCGACCGTCCGGGAGGGCGACGCGAGCAGGCGAGCCGCCGAGAGTGACGTCGGCGTGCAGCCAGTGCTCCTTGCGCAGGAACGCGGTGCGCGGGATCGGCGCGTACTCGCCCGGGCCGATCACGGCGGCCAGGTCGACCGGGTGCCCGTGCACGTACAGCTCGGCCAACGCCGCGCGGAACGTTGCCGGTTCGCTCTCCTTGCGCTTGAGCGTGGCGATCAGCGTGGCGTCGGGAACGCCCGCGGCCCACGCGGTGGCCGCGACGGACATGAGCGCCACCGGGTTCGGGGCCAGTTCGACGAAGGTGGTGTAGCCGGAGTCGACGGCGGTCTTCACCGCCTGGGTGAACCAGACCGCGTGGCGCATGCCCTTGGTCCAGTAGTCCACCCCGTGGATCGGCTCGTGGCCGGCGCGGTAGAACGCTTCCTTGTCGACCGACGAGAACACCGCGGTCGTCAGCGGGTGCGGCTCGATGCCCATCAGCTCGGCGGCCAACTCGCCGAGGAGCGGATCGACGGCCGAGGTGTGCCCGGCCCCGCGCACGTCCAGGACGCGGCCCATCTTGCCGAGCGACTCCGCGTACTCCACCAGCTTCTGCACCGGCTCGGCGGGACCGCCGACGGTGGTGTGCGTGGGGGCGGCGTAGACGCTGGGCTCGACGCCGGGGAAGCGGTCGGCGAGTTCGGCCACCTCGGCGGCGGAGAACTCGACCAGGGCCATGGCGCCGGCCTCGGCGTCGCCGAGACCCTCCTGCCCCTCGCCCAGCAGGCGCGAGCGGGCGACGATGATGCGGACCGCATCCTCGAGGCCGAGGCCACCTGCCGCGTACGCCGCGGCGACCTCGCCCATCGAATGGCCCACGACCGCCGCGGGCATCGCGCCGTAGGAACGCAGGGTCTCCACCAGCGCCACCTGGATCGCGAAGATGGCGACCTGGGAGTTCTCGAATTCGTAGGTCTGCGCGTCGTCCGCGACGATCGCGCGAATCGAGTAGCCGGACTCGTCCTCGATCAGCTCGTCGACGCGGTCCAACGCGGCGGCGAACAGTGGCTCGGCCGCGTAGAGGGCCTTCGCCATCTTGCGGTGCTGGGCTCCGAAGCCGGAGAACACCCACACCGCGCCGTTGGCGGCGGGACTGTCGGACGACAGGACACCCGTGGCCGGTTTGCCGGCCGCGACGGCGCGCAGGCCGGTGATCGCCTCGGCGCGCGTGTTGGCCAGGACCACGGCACGCGACCGGCCGTGGTTGCGCTTGGCGAGCGCACGCGCGACGGACTCCAGGTCGGTGGTGCTGCCCGCCTCGGTCTCGAGCCAGTCGGCGAGTTCCGCCGCGGTACGACGACGCCGCGACGGCATCGACGCGGAGACCGCGAGCAGGACCGGGAGCGCGGGGTCGGTGGCATCGGCCGGGGTGGCATCGGACCGGGTGGCATCGGACGGGGAGACTCCGGCCGGCGAAGCCTCGGCGGAGCCGACGGCGCCCGTGGCCTCGGCCAACACCTCGCGCACCTCGGCGTCCGTCTCCTCGGGGGCACCGACGGACTCGCCCACCAGCGCCTCGGGGTCGACGTCGTCCGCGTCGAAGGGCACGGTGTCCGCATCGGACCCGACGGGTGCACCGTCGTCGATCCCGGCCGCACCGGGGACGTACTCCGCGACCACGACGTGGGCGTTGGTGCCACCGAAGCCGAAGCCGGAGACGCCGGCGACGGCCGATCCCGAGTAGCGGGGCCACTCGGTGGGGCTGTCGATCACCTGCAGGTGCGCGGTGTCGAACGGGATGTACGGGTTGGGTCCGGCGTAGTTGAGCGAGGCCGGCAGACGGTCCTCGCGCATGGCGAGCACGACCTTGATCAGGCCGGCGGCGCCCGCGGCACTCTCGAGGTGACCGAAGTTGGTCTTGGCCGAGCCCAGCAGAGCCGGCGCCTCGGCGGACCGTCCGCGACCGACGACGCGACCGAGCGCGTCCGCCTCGATCGGATCGCCGAGGATGGTGCCGGTGCCGTGCGCCTCGATGTAGTCGACGGTCGACGGCAGGATTCCGGCGTCCCGGTAGGCCGCCCGCAGGACGTCGGCCTGGGCGTCGGGATTGGGTGCGGCGAGTCCGTTGGAGCGGCCGTCCTGGTTGACCGCGCTGCCCTTGATGACGGCGAGGATGTCGTCGCCGTCGCGCTCGGCGTCCTCGAGTCGCTTCAGCACCAGCAGGCCACCGCCCTCGGAGCGGATCATGCCGTCGGCATCGGAGGAGAACGCCTTGATGCGGCCGTCGGGAGCGAGCACGCCCGTCTGACCGAAACCGAGGGTCGCCGCCGGCGCGAGAATCATGTTGACGCCGCCGGCCAGGGCGACGGTGGACTCGCCGCTGCGCAGGCTCCGGACCGCCTGGTGCACAGCCACGAGCGAGGACGAGCAGGCGGTGTCCAGCGCCACCGAGGGCCCGCGGAAGTCGAAGTAGTACGAGATGCGGTTGGCGACGATCGACGTCGACGTCCCCGTCAGCGCGTACGGATGCGGGTCCGTGTCGCTGATCGCGATCATCTGGTAGTCGTTGGTCGACGTACCGACGAACACGCCCACCGGCGCGCCTTTGAGGCCGCTGGCCGGGATGCGCGCGTGCTCGAGCGCTTCCCACGCCAGTTCCAGCGCGAGCCGCTGCTGGGGGTCGACGTTCGCGGCCTCGCGCGGGGACATGGCGAAGAACTCCGCGTCGAAGCTCTTCACGTCGTCGAGGTAGCCGCCCTTGGTGACCGTGGTCCGGACGGCCTCGGCGATGCGAGCGTCGCCGAGGAACTCCGACCAGCGACCCTCGGGAAGATCGCCGATGCCGTCGCGGCCCTCGCTGAGGAGCTCCCACGTCGATTCGGGGGTGTGTCCGGCACCGGGCAGTCGGGTCGCGAGACCGACGACGGCCACATCATGACCCGTCCCCGCCGACGCTCCGAGATAGAACGCATCGTCCGAGGCACCCTCCGGCGCGTCGGGTTCACCCTCGATGATGCGCGTGGCCAGCGACGCGATGGTGGGGTGCTGGTAGGCGACCGTCGCGGTCAGCGTCACGCCGACCAGCTCCTCGATCTCGCCGCTCAGCGCGACGGCATCGCGGGACGAGAGGCCGAACTCCTCCATCGGACGATCGTCGGAGATCTGCGAGACCGGTTGCCCGGTGACCTCGGCGACCCAGTTGCGCAGCCAGTCACGCAGCTGGGCGACGGTCATGTCCGGCGAGCCGGGAGTTCCCGTCGTGCTCGCCGTCTCGGCAGCCCCGGATTCCGCGGGAATCTCGGAGTCTCCGGTGCCGGTGTCCACGGTCGTCTCTTCTTCAGCCATCGAATCGCCAAACTACCCGCGGGGGGTGATCATGCTTCGGGAGCGGTCTCGTCCGGTGCGGCCTCGGGGGCGTCGGGGAACGCGGTCTGCTGATAACCACCGCGCAGGGTTCCCTCGATGTACGCCGCCTTGCAGGCACGACGGGCGATCTTGCCGCTGGAGGTACGCGGGATCGATCCCGCGGGCACCAGCAGCACGTCACGGGCGGTGACGCCGTGGCGCGCGGAGATCGCGGCCCGGACGGTGTCCGCGATCGGCTGCGGATCGGCCTTGCCGGCACCCGGTGCACGCTCGGCGACGATGACGAGCTGCTCGGACGAGTCGCCCGGATCGCGGCTCAGACCGCCCGCTCCGAACTCGAAGACGACGTCGGGAAGCTGGTTCGCCGGAACGGCGAAGGCCGCGACGAAGCCCGGACGCAGGGCCGAGCTCGACTCCTGGGCCGAGTACTCGAGGTCCTGCGGGTAGTGGTTGCGACCGTCGACGATCACCAGGTCCTTCACGCGACCGGTGATGTAGAGCTCGCCGTCGACGTAGACGCCGTAGTCGCCGGTCCGCATCCAGTTCGCGTCCTCGGGCACGCCGTCGGCATGGCTGCCCTCGCCGAGTCGGGAGACGAGCTTGTTGTGGAACGTCTCCGACGTCTCCTTGCTCCGGCCCCAGTACCCGCGTCCGATGTTCTCGCCGTGCAACCAGATCTCGCCGACGTGACCGTCGGCCACCTCGCCGGCGGCGTCGGCGTCGACGATCGCGGCCCACTGGCTGCGCGCGACGTATCCGCAGGAGACCTGCGGGATGGCATTGGGGGCGGACTCGTCGACGCGGACGATGCGGCCGGCGTTGAGCTCGCTGCGGTCGACGTAGATGACCTTGGCCTCGTCGGTGTGCTTGGTCGAGGACACGAACAGAGTGGCCTCGGCCATGCCGTACGACGGCTTGATGGCGGTCTTGGGCAACCCGTACGGCGCGAAGGCGTCGTTGAACTTCTTCATCGACGTGGTGGTGACCGGCTCGCTGCCGTTGATGAGGCCGATGACGTTGGACAGATCCAGCGTGTTGCCGTTCTTGGGCAGTCCGCGCTGCGCGGCGTGCTCGAACGCGAAGTTCGGCGCCGCGGCGAAGGTGCCCGCGCCGTCCGACACCGCGGCGAGCTCCTTGATCCAGCGCCAGGGCCGCTGCACGAACGCACGCGGGCTCATGATGGTGATGTACTTGCCGCCCAGCGCAGGCAGGATCACCGTGAGCAGGCCCATGTCGTGGAAGAGCGGCAGCCACGTGACGCCGCGCGAATCCTCGTTCAGCTCGATCGCATCGACCATCTGCAGGGCGTTGACGCCGACGGCTCGGTGCGTGATCTCCACACCGGCGGGCGTCCGCGTGGACCCGGACGTGTACTGCAGGTAGGCGATGTCGTCGATGGACGCCGCGGGCTCGGTCCAACTCTCGCCCACGGTGTCCGGAATGGCGTCCACCGCGATGATGCGCGGACGCTTGGCGGCGGGCAGCGCGCGGAAGAACTGGCGCACCCCGGCCGCGGAATTGGTGGCGGTGAGAATGGCCGACGGCTCGCAGTCGCCGAGCACCGCGTGCAGGCGGTCGCTGTGACCGGGCTCGTCGGGATCGAACAGGGGCACCGCGATGGCACCGGCGTAGATGGCACCGAAGAAGGAGATGACGTAGTCGAGGCCCTGCGGCGCGAGGATCGCCACCCGATCACCAGGGGTGGTGACCTGCTGCAGACGGGCACCGACCGCACGCAGGCGAGCACCGAACTGTGCCCAGGTGAGCTCGTGGACCTCGCCCTCCCGCTCACGGGAGTAGTCGATGTACCGGTAGGCGAGAGCGTCACCGTTCTCGGCGACGTTCTCCTCGACGTGGCGCACCAGCGTCAGACCCTCGCGGATCCGGATCCGGCCGGTTTCGTCGACGAAGTCGTCGAACGAGTCTTTCATCTCATCTCCTCCGAGGCGCTGAGCACCGTGTCTCCGTGGCGCAGCCGCACCGTGTCACCGTGGCGCACCCGCTGCGTCGCTCCGTGGCGCCGCCGAGCGAGCGCACCGCGAGTGGTCGTACTGGGGTGGGAATGCCGACAATCGACGCCCGACAATTGTCGACGCAGCCGACGATAGGGTACAGACCGCCCGCTCACGTCATTCCCCCGCCAGCAGCGGAATGACCGGCGCGAACGCTTCCATCTGTGTGGGGAACACTCCGACGTAGGACATCCCGGTGGCGGCACGGACCCCGCGCACCTGCTCGGCGATCTCCTCGAACGACCCGATCGCGATGTAGGGCGAGCGCAGGACGTCCTCGACGGTGAGCTTGACGTCGACGTCCATGTTGGGCGGGAAACCGTTGTCGAGCGCGCCGAGCACCATCTCCGCCGTCTGTTCCCGGTCGTCCGAGATCAGAATGGTCGTGATCGTCCAGTTCAATTCGATGTCGGCGAAACGGTCGCCCGCGGCACGACGAATGACCTCGACGCGCTCGATGCTCTTCTCCATGGTGATCTCGGAGAGCTTGAGCTTGCCCTCCTTGGTGGTGCTCGGCACCAGCGAGATGATGTCGGCATGCTTGGCCGCCAGAGCCAACATGCGCGGTCCACCGCCGCCCACGGCGATGGGCGGACGCGGCCCCTGCCGCGGACGCGGGCTGCCCTGCAACCCACGGACCTGGTAGTGCTTGCCCTCGAAGGTGCACTCCTGGCCGCGCAGCAGAACGTCGAGAATGGTGAGCGACTCGTCGAGCTTCTCGATGCGGACGCCGGGGCTCTCGTACGCGATGCCCGCCTTGTCGTACTCCTCTTTCATCCACCCCGCGCCGATCCCGAACTCGAGCCGACCGCCCGAGATCTGATCGATGGTGGTCGCGTCCTTGGCCAGCACGGCCGGGTGCCGGAAGCCGTTGGCCAGCACCGCCGTACCCAGGCGGATCTTGTCGGTGGCCACCGCCAGCGCTCCGAGCGCGGCGATCGGGCCCACCTGATTGCCCAGGTGATCGGGAATCATGAAGCTGTCGTAGCCGAGCTCCTCGGCCTTCTGCGCCAGCTTCACGAAGCGACGGGCGCCGCCCTCGTCCGGGTTTCCCTCGCCGCCGGCTGCGAAGCGGAACGGGCGCACAGGCGCAGCGGCAGCTGTCATTCGGTCGTGTCTCCTGTGGCTGGCGGTCGACGGGATCGGGCAGGGTTCCGCGGTGGCACTCGTGGTGGACCCCCATGGCCGCTCTCGGAGGTACCGAGGACACCGGGGGGACACCGGGGCGAGAACCGAGGAGCCACTCTAGCCGTTACCGGCTCGAGACCAAAAGCGTCTGTGACACGCACACACGGCCGTGCGGAAGACCTTGTCCTCTCGCCAGTCCGTCACGCGCGACACGCGTGCCACCTCACGAATGCGCCGGTGTCGGCGCCGATTCGACGAGTCCGGCAGCCCAGTCGCGCGTCCAGGCGACCGCCGTCGTGCCGTTGCCGTCGACGACGTACGACGCGTAGCTGCCGTGGACGGGATTGCCGGCCGCCCCCGCGAGGGCACCGAGCGACGACGGGATGTTGCGCAGGGACATCGCCTGCGGCGGTGCCGCGCAGATGAGGTCTCCGGGCGCGCAGATGCTGTAGGTCCGATCGGCCAGGGCCCCGAAGCCACCGCGCCGCTCGCCCGTCATCGTGATGCCGGGAACGTCGAGACCACCGAGGGCGACCTCCGCACCGACCCCGTCCACGGGCGGACCGATCTGCTGAGCACTGACACCGTCGCGTCGCCCGTCGGCGATGAGCGTGACTCCGAGGACACGCTCGGGCGGCACCGGACCGTCGCCGGCCCCGATCGCCGCGGCGAGGTCACCCACGATCACCGCGCCCTGCGAGAACCCGGCGAGGACGTACGACGTCAGCGGGCAGTCCGAGCTCCGCTGCGCGAGAACGTCGTTGGCCCGAGCGGCGCCTTCGGAGCGACTGACGTTGTACGACGCCTGCCCGTCCGGCGGGAAGGCGATGGGATTGGAGAACTGCGCGACGTACGGGACGGTGTAGACCTCGGCCCGGTTCGGCGGGAACCGGTTCTGCAGTTCGGAGGTGACCTTCAGCATCAGCGACGCCGGGTTGGCGGTGGGTGCGTAGGGATCGTCTCCCGCGTTCGATTCCCAGGTCCCCGGCACCGACAGGACCATCACGTCGGGGCACGACGCCGGCTGCGAGGTGGGCGGTGCGGCGTCGGGTTCGCCCGGACGACCGCGGTCCGGCGTGGTCAGCCGACCGGCGAGCAGGTACCAGAGCAGCAGCGCGACCAGCACCAGGACCAGGACCATCGCGATGGCGACGACCAGCATCCGAAGCGGTGATCGGCGGCGGGCGGCTCCCCGCCCTCGTGACGACATGTGCCCTATCCGCAGTAGGTCGACCGCGCCGCGTCGATGTACTTCTGCGCGGTGGCGGCGGCGTCCTCGGCACTGATCTCGGTGCCGCTCGCCGACGCCTCGGCGCCGACGTTGGCGGTGACGAAGGTCGAGATCTGATCCGCGGCGACACCTTCGCTCTGCGCCGCGCAGATGTAGTTGGCGGTGCCGATCGCGATGTCGCCGTTGCCGGCGACGGTCACGCCGTCGGCACGCAGACGGTCGAGGAAGGCGTCGGACCGCGGGTCGCGGGGAACCTCGGTGGGGCCGGGGTAGCCGCTGGGCACGGCCTCCTGCTCCTCGGCGGCGGATCCGGACGTGGCGGCACCCGAGGTGATGGTCGCGGCGCCGCTGGAGGTCGCGGACGGCGCCTCGCTGGTCGCCTGCGCCTCCGCCGTCGTCGACGCCGACGGCGTGGGGGTGCTGCTGGCCGACGAGTCGTCGCCGCCACAGGCGGTCAACAGAGCCCCGGCGGCCGTCGCCAGCAGGACGGGCGCGAGGAAGGAAACGACTCTCGATGTCACGTGCGGGTCCTCTTCCGGTCGAGACGGGTGCCGAGCGCAGCACACGCTACCGACCGGGGCTGAGAGAACTCTGTGCTCTCCGACGCCTCCTGACAGCTGACGTCGCCCCGGTCGGTCGCGTGTCAGGGAACGATCTGGACGTTGCCGTCGCGCACGGTCACGAAGCCGTTCTGGAAATTCTGCTGAACGCCGCCGGGAATCGGGAACTCGTCACTGGTCACGTACCCCAGCCGACCGTTCTCGTAGCCCACGCTCTTCCACGCGTCGAAGATCGGTCCGTTGCGGATCACCCAGGCACCCGTGGCCGGTGACCAGTAGATGTTCCCGCCCTCGAACTGCGTGAAGCGACCGTTGTCGCGCACCGCGATCTCGTTGGTGCGAGCGAACCCGAGCGGTCCGTTCTCCCAGCCGGTCTGGCCGTACTTCTCCATGATCTTCCCGAGCACGGCGTGCGTGCCGGTGTCCGGCGAGAAGTACATGGCGCCGATCTCGAAGCCCTGCACCGCGCCCGGGCGGTTCGGCGTCGCGACCTCGTCTCGCGTCGGGTAGCCGAGCGGCCCGCGCTCGTAGCCCTGGCGCGCCCACTCGTCGAGGATCGCGCCGCGGACGGCATGCGCGCCGGTCTGCGGCGTCCAGTAGATCATTCCGTTGCGGAAGGAGTTGTAGCGTCCGCGGCCGTCCGGCACGCCCAGTTCCCCGGAGGTCGGCATGCCGAGCACGCCTGCCGGCCCACCGAGTCCCGCGTAGGCGCCACCGATCGCACCGGCGACCACGTGCGTCCCGCTGTCGGAGGTGAAGATGCGTCCGACGCGGAAGTCCTGCGCGCGCCCACCGGCGACGTCGTACTCCGCCGTCAGGCAGTCACCGAGCCAGCCGTTGGCGCTGGCCGCGCCGCCGATCGCGCCGCCCACCGAGCAGGCGGGCTTGTCCACCTCGACGCCCAGCGCGGCGGCGATCTGCGGCCAGGCCTGCTTGACCTCGAACTGCCAGTAGTCCCACGTGTGCACGCCGGACGGCCGGTAGTTGACCGTGGCCGGAATGCCCAGCTTCGTGAGCTTGGTCGCGAACGTCTGCGACGTCAGCCGGGCCAGGATCTCGAGGCCCATGCCGGCGTAGTTGGTGCTGATGCCGGGAATGTCGGACGGCTGGTCGTACGGTCCGGCGGCACCACTGCCGCTGGAGATGTACAGGCTGGTGCCCTTCAGCTTCTCCGCGAGGACGTACGGATCGTGCTGAGCCCACAGATCGCCCGACGGCACTCCCCACATCGACCCGACGTCGAAACCGCCGGCGTCCTGCATGGCGTAGCCGATCGCCTGCGGCATGCCGAGCGTGGAGGTCGAGAGAATGCCGGAGAACGAGCCCGCGAACCGGAAGAAGCCGGGGTTGCGCGCGGCCAACGTCATGGCCGCGGTGCCGCCCATCGACAGGCCGGCAACGGCGCGGACGTCCGTCGACCGCCAGTCGCGCTCGAGGACGGGCGGGAGCTCCTTGGTCAGGAAGGTCTCCCACTTGTAGTTGCGGCCGTTGTTCTGCTCGACCCAGTCGGAGTAGAAGCTGGACTGACCGCCGACCGGCAGGATCACGTTGACGTTCTTGTCGGCGAACCACGTCTCGGCATCGGTCTCGGCGGTCCAGCCGTTCTCGACGTCGGTCGCGCGCATGCCGTCGAGCAACCACAGGGTCGGGAACGACGCCCCGGGGCTGCGGTTCCAGTCCCGCGCGAGCAGGATCTGGACCTGGATCGGCACACCCATGGACGGCGAGTTCACCCACACCGCGACGCGGCGATCGGTGAGCCAGTCGACGCGCGAGACGGACGCCCCGGCGTCGTTCTGCGCGCGCACGGGCGCGGCCTGCACGGGAGCGGCGGCCGCGGGTACCGCGAGGGCGGTCGTGGTCGCGCCGCCGACGAGCGGCAGCACCAGCGCCAGAGCGACGGCGGACATCCGCAGTCGGCGTCGGCCGGTCGTCCTCGGTACACGCATGGGGCTCTCTCGCTTCCTCGGGTGGCAACGCGGACGGCGGGCGCGGGATCCGCGGATCGCGACGCCGTCGGCGTGGTCGGTAGTTCTGAGTTCTACACGCCGGGCGGCCTCTCCCCCGAGAGGCTCGCTGTGACGGATGGTGCGAATGTTACTCGGTTGCGCGGTCCGGACAGACGAACGACCCCGACACCGAAGTGCCGGGGTCGATCGTCGTCAGGATTCGCGTCAGCCGATGTTGGCCCGCAGGTCGGGCATCATCTGCACGACCTGGTCGAACCAGTAGCCCCACCGGTGCGTGCCCTGACCCGGGAAGCTGTAGGTCACGTTGTTCGCGCCGATGGACGCCATCCGCACCTGGAAGGCGCGGCTGTTGGCCAGAGCCAGAGCCTCGAGGCCCATGCCGTTGGCGGTGTTGTAGTAGTCGAGCAGCGAAGCCGGACGGTCGTAGACGCCAGGGAGACCGCTGGCGGCCGAGACCCACACGCGCGTGCCGTTGTCACGCAGGCGCGGGGCGAACACGAACGGGTCGTTGCGCAGCCATGCCGGATCCCAGGGCGGTCCCCACATGGAGTCGACGTTGTAGCGGCCGGCGTCGAGCATCGCGACACGGATGGCCTCGCGCATGCCCGGAGCCGAGATGTTCAGGTAGCCGGACAGCGATCCGGCGTAGCTGAACTGGTTCGGGTGGTACGCCGCCAGCGTCAGCGCGGCGGAGCCGCCCATCGACAGGCCCACGACACCGTTACGGGTGCTGGAGAAACCGAGCTGACGACCCAGCTGCGCCGGCAGGTTCTGCGTCAGGAACGTCTCCCACTTGTACGTGGTGCGCTGCCCGTTGAAGTTGGAGGGGGCGTACCAGTCCGAGTAGAAGCTGGACTCGCCACCGACCGGCTGGACGACGTTGATGCCCTGGTCGGACAGGAACGAGCCCGCGTTGGTCTCGTGCTCCCAGCCGCTGATGTCGTTGGTCGCCCGCAGACCGTCGAGCAGGTACACGACCTTGCTGGTGTTGCCGTCGGCGGCACGCCAGACGCGGCTCTTGATCGGGCCCATCGATGAGTCGGTCCACACGTCGAATCCGGCACGCACCTCGGCGTTGGCGACGGGACCGGTGCCCACCACGGCGAGGCCGAGCGGTACGGCGGCGGCCATCACCAAGGACACGACGGCGCGACGCATGCGGCGGCCGACTCGGGGGGTGCGAAGGCGAGTTGCCTTTCGCGGCTGAGCGCTGGCATCACCAGCGGCTTCGGTCACGAACCCGTCACGCATACATTCGGCCTCTCACCATCACCTGTGCGGCCGGTCGGCCACACTGTTTCCTGAAGTTCGTACGGGCGACGTTCCCGTTTCGCTTCACGAACGTCGTCCCGCGGTTTCGTCCACAGCGCGCACGTCACCCGGTGGGCGAGTTCGCACGTCGACGCACATCATCTCTGCATATCCCCCGCGACGATGACAGCGTTACACAACCGAGATGCAAGATTCCAGCCGGTCGTGTCATGACGGCGCACGGTCCGAGGCGAAACACCACCACGCGACACGCCGTGTGTGACATAGATCTCACTCACGACGTCGGCCCGGTCGGTGTGCGCTCGGGCGGCATGGTCAGTCCGCACCGCTCGATCTCGTACTTCGGCACCCGGTCGATGCGGTAGGCCGCGAAGTCGAACGCATGCTTGAAATTCTGGACGAACCGTGCCCGCGTCAACTCGGACCGGTAGGACGTCAGCAGCGCCTCGGTGTCCGGGCACGTCAGCGCGACCTTAGCCTGCGTCACCCAGTCCTCGTCCAGATAGAACGGCAGGAACGGGTGGACGTCGACCATGCCGGTGTCGGCGACCACCCAGTCCGGGAACAGGTTCTTGTCGTGTCCGATGCGGCCGTTCTCGAGCCGCTCGGTGTGCGCAGCCAAGGGGTACGCGAGCCCCATCTGGTCGAGCACGCGCACGTCGAGACCGACGTTCATGCTCGTCATGCCGAGGTTCAGGAAGAACACCACGTGCTCGGCCCCGCCCTCGGGGATCGGCAGCGGCGGCGGCACCACGTCCCAACTGGTGAACTGCGCCGACGGCAGCAGCAGCCCGCCGTCGGGTGTGCGTTCGATCGCGTCGACCATGGCCCGCATCCGGGGGTAGTCGAGGTAGTCGCTCGCCAGGATCGGATGACGGTGGCCGGTGTTCTGCGAGTAGAACGCGCGCTCGTCGACGATGCCGCTGCGCCCGACCTGGGTGCCTTGCGGCATGGCCGTCGTGGTCGCCGCGGCCACGGCCCACACGAGCACTCCCACCCATACGAGCAGGGCGCTCACCAGCGCGATCGGGCCGCGCCGCAACGGAACGGGGATCACCGCCACGGGCAGCAGCAGCAGGAACAGTGCCGGCAGCAACGTCCGACCGTGCATGAAGTCGCCACCCACCCGCACGGCGTAGACCACCGACAACAGGCCGGAGACGAGGGCGAACGCCACCACGGCCGACGGCGTCCGGAGCCGGGACAGCCCGCGCTCGCGGTCGGGGCGGGCACCCGCTCGCGGTGCGGCGATCGTCCACACCACCACGGCCACCGCGACGAGCAGCAACGGCACCCACAGCGCGTAGGGGCCCACCAGGTTGCCCAGGTAGGTCAGCCCCTGCTCCCACTTGGCGCCGCCGGCGTCCTTCGACACCGCCGTGTTGGGGTAGGGCAACGCGTAGTAACCCATTCGCCAGACCTGGTACCCGACCGGCGTCACGCCGGCGACCACCACGATCGCCGCGCGCCGGGCCCACGACTGCGGCACCGCGACCACCATGAGCAGCGCGATCGCACCGACCAGCACGAGCTCCGGACGCACCAGCGGTGACAGACCACCCCAGAAGGCCAGGAACAGCACCGACCCGAGGCCGGGACGGGTCGACCGATCGGCCCACCGCAGCATCGCCCACCACAGGACGGCGATCCAGAAGATCACCAGGCAGGTCTCGAGTCCCGACGTCGCGAAGTCGCGGGCCGGGGGAATCGCGATGTAGACGACGGCCCCGGCGGGCAGGAGCACCACCGCGCGCCCGCCGTACAGCCGCATCGTGCCCAGCATCGCGACGACCACCGCGGCCGTCGTCAGCACCAGCGCGATGGTCAACACCACGTACTCCAGGCGCACGTCGGTGAGCCAGGAGAAGAACCACACCACGTAGGTCCAGGCCGTACTGGTGTTCGCCTCGACTCGCTCGCCCGCGTTGAAGACCGGCCCGTTGCCGGCCAACAGATTCCGCACGGTGCGGAGCACGATCAGTCCGTCGTCGGCGATCCAGCGTCGCTCCCACGCACCGAGGAACGCCACGACGGCGACCACCAGCACGCCGACGAGGCCGACGACACGGGCCCAGCGGGGGACCGAGGTCTCGGTCGGGTCGACTGCTTCCGTGCGCGTCGTCCCCCTAGGCGAGGTAGACAGCGACACCCACCACTCCGATCCACGCGATGGCGAGCAGTTGGAGCACTCGATCGCCGAGGGCGATCTCCTCGGGCTCGCCGGCTTCACCGCCGTCGACATCGACGGCGTATCGAAGAATAGCGACGGTGAACGGCACCATCGAGATGGCGAAGAGGGTGCTGTCGTTCTTCGCGTCCTGGTCGAAAGCCCACAGGCCGTAGCAGATCACGACGGCAGTGGCGCTCAGAGTCCAGACGAAGCGCAGGTAGGTGGTGGTGTAGTTCTCGAGCGACCGGCGAATCTTGGCTCCGGTGCGCTCCGCGAGCTGGAGTTCGGCGTAGCGCTTGCCGGCCGCCATGAACAGCGAACCGAACGCCATGATGAGCAGGAACCACTGCGACAGCGGGATGTCCGCCGCCACACCGCCGGCGATCGCGCGCAGCAGGAACCCCGACGAAACGATGCAGATGTCGAGGACGGCCTGGTGCTTGAGCCCGAAGCAGTACGCGAGCTGCACCCCGATGTAGACGGCCATCACCACGGCGAGGTTCCAGTTCGCCAGGAACGACAGCGCGATCGCCCCGCCGAGCAGCACGACGGCCATGGCGTAGGCCAGCTGCACCGGCAGGACCCCGGCCGCGATCGGCCGGAATCGCTTGGTGGGGTGGGCACGGTCGGCCTCGACGTCCATCGCGTCGTTGACCAGGTAGATGCCCGACGCCGCCATGCAGAACACCACGAACGCGAGGGCGACCGGCACCAGCACCGACCCCTCGGTGACCGACCCCGCGGCCAGCGGCGCCGCCAGCACCAGGACGTTCTTCACCCACTGACGGGGCCGCACCGCTTTGACGATGCCGGCCGCCAGGTTCGCCGGCGGACGGCCGACCTCGGTGGGTTCCTCGCTCATGACGCCGCCTTCTCGAGTCGAACCGCGACCGCTGCACTCACGGCGCCGAGAGCGGCACCGCTGAGTACGTCGGACGGGTAGTGCACGCCCAGGACCAGCCGCGAGAGCAGCATGGTGGGCACCAGAACCGGTGCGACCGGGAGCCCGGAGGCTCGCCCGATCAGCAGCGCGGCCGCCGTCGTCGACGTCGCGTGCGACGACGGGAAGCTGAACTTGCTGGGGACGCCGACGCCGATCCGGACGTCCGGATGGGTCGGTCGACGGCGACGCACGACGCGCTTCACGGCGATCGAGGCCGCGTGCGCTCCGACGGCCCCGACGACGACGGTCGTCCACTGCGGGCGTCGGGCCGGGTCGAATGCGGCACCGAGGCCGCCGACGGCGATCCAGCCGAGGGCGTGCTCACCGAGATGCGACAGGCCCCGAGCGGTGCGCACGGCACCCGGCACCGAGCCGACGGTCCGCTGAACCGCCAGCAGCGTGCGGACATCGGCGTTCGGAGTCGGCAGTGCGACCGGGGGCGAGCCGACCGCGTCGTCAGCCGACCGGGGTAGAGAAGACACGTTCCCACCGCTCCTTGCTGGTCAGTTCGGGGACGGCGCGACGATACTGCTCGGACACCTCGGGGAAGCGACGGAGCAGCTCCCGGCGCAGCGCGAGTGCCTCGCGGCCCAGCGTCGCCGCGACGGCCCGATCCCGCTTGCGGTAGACCACCCCGCGGCCGTCGGCGGTGGTGACCGTGACGCCGTCGACCTGCGAGAGCAGGAACCAGCGGGAGTCCATGGTCGGCACGTTCAGTTGGGGCGTCTCGTGGTGCCCCTTTTTGGCCGGTCGCAGACTGTGCACCAGGCCCCGGGCCAGTCGCGAGACCTTGGCGACCGCGCCGACGGGCGTGCTCACGTCGGGCACGTCGGCGCCGCTCGCGGGGGGCAGCGCCGTCGACGACGGGAGCACGACGGCGTCCGGGTACTCCCGTCGCGCACGGTGCACGTCGCCGAGTGCGGTGGGCAGGATGTCGACCAGGTTCTCGGGGCCGGCGAGGAAGTCGCGGACGGCCATGTTCTGGATCGCGACGGTCGAGTACTCCAGGCACAGCAGGTGCTTGGTGGTCGCCTTGAGCGTGTCGAGGACCAGTCCGCGCGCGGACTCCGGCGCGTGCAGGGCCGCGACCACGAGCCGGTTGCGCAGGTGGAAGTACGCCTGCCAGTCGATCGCGTCGTCCTTGTCGCTCCACGCCATGTGCCAGATGGCGGCACCGGGCAGCGTGACCGTGGGGAACCCGGCGGCGCGGGCGCGCAGGCCGTATTCCGCGTCGTCCCACTTGATGAACAGTGGCAGCGGCTGACCGATGGTCTCCGCGACGACGCGCGGGATGAGACACATCCACCAGCCGTTGTAGTCCACGTCGATGCGGCGGTGCAGGAGCGTGGAGTCGCGCAGCGGCTTCTCGGCGAAGTCGTGGTCGTACTCGACGTTGTCGGCGCCGCCCCACATGAAGCGGGACCGGTCGATGCGTTCGCCCATGACGTGCAGGTGGCTGCGCGCCTGCAGGTTGAGCATCTGCCCGCCGACGAGCGTCGGCACGGTGGCGAAGCGAGCGAGGGCGAGAGCACGCAGGATCGAATCGGGCTCGATCTCGATGTCGTCGTCCATGAACAGGATGTGCTCGGCGTCGGTGGTGGTCAGCGCCTCGTACATGATGCGGCTATACCCGCCGGACCCGCCGAGGTTCGCCTGGTCGTGGATGCGGAGGCGGTCGCCGAAGTGGGCGGCGACCTCGTCGAAGTCGGGCCGATCGCGCACCTTCCGCGTGCCCTGGTCCGGCACGATCACCGCGTCGACGACGTCCATCACCAGCGGGTCGGACGCGATCGCGGCCAGGGCGGCGACGCAGTCGGCGGGACGGTTGAACGTCGGGATCCCGACGGCGACGCGGCCCGACCCCGGCGCGGGCACGGTCGCGTACCACCCGGCGGCGTCGACGCGCACGTCGTCGTAGGTGGTGACGTCGAACCAGATCCATCCGCCGTCCTCGAACGGCCCGAGATCGATCTCGAACTCGAGGGCGGTCGAGCCGTCGGTGGCGGCGCCGTCGACGTGGATGCGGGAGCCGTCGGCCTTCGATCGGTAGACGTCGATCCGGCACTCGCCCGCGAGCTCCACCCGCAGCACGACGGAGGTGAGCACGCTCCACCGGCGCCAGTACCCCGCCGGGAACGCGTTGAAGTAGGTGCCGAAGGACACCTCGGACTCGGCGCCGATGGCCACCGAGGTCCGTGAGAGCGAGTGTGCCCGACGGGGATTGGTGGTCGCCTCGTCGGTGTAGAGCGAGCGCACGTCGAGCGGCTCCCCGGCCCGTGGCAACAGGATCCGGTGCAGCAGTGCGCGATCGGTCACGATGCGCCGTCCGCCGTCGCCCCCAGCGGGGCGCCGGACTCGAGGTGCGGCCGCAACGTGTTCTCGAAGGTGGTCAGGGCGCTGGCGATGGCCATGTGCATGTCGAGGTACTGGTAGGTGCCCAGGCGACCACCGAAGATCACGCGGTTCTCCGCCGTCTCGCGCTTGGCCCGCTCGCGGTACGCGGTGAGCTTGGTGCGATCGTCGGGCGTGTTGATCGGGTAGTACGGCTCGTCGCCGGACTCGGCGAAGCGCGAGTACTCACGCATGATCACCGTCTTGTCCGCGGGGTAGGACCGCTCGGGATGGAAGTGGCGGAACTCGTGGATGCGGGTGAACGGTACGTCCGCGTCGTTGTAGTTCATGACCGGCGTGCCCTGGAAGTCACCCGTCGGCAGTACCTCGGTCTCGAAATCGAGCGTGCGCCAGCCGAGCTCGCCCTCTGCGAAGTCGAAGTAGCGGTCCAGCGGGCCGGTGTAGACGACGGGTGCCGCCGGGCTCTCCGCGCGCAGCGCGTCCCGCACGTCGAACCAGTCCGTGTCCAGACGCACGTCGATGAGCTCGTGCGAGGCCATGTTCTCGAGCCACGCCGTGTAGCCGTCGACCGGCAGGCCCTCGTACGTGTCGTTGAAGTACCGGTTGTCGAAGGTGTAGCGCACGGGAAGCCGCGTGATGTTGCCCGCGGGCAGATCCTTGGGGTCCGTCTGCCACTGCTTGGCCGTGTAGTCGCGGACGAACGCCTCGTAGAGCGGGCGACCGATCAACGCGATCGCCTTCTCCTCGAGGTTGGACGCGTCGTCGACCGAGATCTCGCTGGACTGCTCCTCGATCAGCGCTCGCGCCTCCGCCGGCGTGAAGTATCGGCCGAAGAACTGCGACACGAGGCCGAGACCCATGGGGAACTGGTAGGCCTGGCCCTGGTGCAGCGCGAACACCCGGTGCTGGTACCCGGTGAACTCGGTGAACTTGTTGACGTACTCCCACACCTTGGTGTTCGAGGTGTGGAACAGGTGCGCCCCGTACTTGTGCACCTCGATCCCCGTCTCGGGTTCGGGTTCGGAGTAGGCATTGCCGCCGAGGTGCGAGCGCCGGTCGAGAACGAGCACGCGCTTGCCCAGTTCGGTGGCGCTTCGCTCGGCGACGGTCAGGCCGTAGAAGCCGGACCCGACGACGATGAGGTCATACCGGCCGTGCGAAGAATCGGTCACGGGTGACCAGGGTATCCGACGCCGTGTAGTGGAACCGCAACGTGCGGTTCGGCCGCGCGGGGACGGTCGTTCGAACACCTGGCCGAACCCTCTAGTAGAGGTTGATGGTTGACGCATCTGTGGTTACTGTGACGCATGTTGCGCATCAGAAGCCACTTCCGTCACATCCGTGACAGCGATGACCGGTGCGCAACGACGCCTACCAGGGGAGTACATCAGTGCACCGTCGCCCGAAGCCCGCACTCGTCATGGGTGTCGTCGCCGCGCTGGCGGTGACCACCCCGGTTGCCGTCCATCTCGTCGGGCAGCAACCCGCCGACGTGCAGACCACCACCGACACGGCCGTCGTGGTCCCCACCAAGATCGCCAAGCTCGCCCTGGCCAGTGCGCCCGACATCGTGATTCCGCTCGAGGAGCTCACCGGCCTGGCGCTGCCCGACATCAACCTCGGGTCGCTGCGCGATCTGCCGATCCCGGACAACCTCGAGATCCCGGCCATTCCCGGCCTCACCGCACCCGCCGCCCCCGCCCCGCTCGCACCGGGCGACGTCGCCGAGTCCGTCGAGATCCCGGCCAACGGCGCCGTGGTCAAGGAAGTCGCGCAGGACACCCCGTTCAGCATGGTGGCGCTCACCGCCGAGCAGCTCGGCAATGCCGTCGCCCGCGTGCGCGCCCAGCTCGAGGACGGCTCGTGGGGTCCGTGGAACGAGACGCAGCCCATCGACACCGGCCGCTCCGATTCCGACGTCCCCACCGCAGCTGCGGGCACGGAGCCGATCTACGTCGGCGAGACGAAGCGCGTGCAGTTCCTGCTCACCCCGACGGTGCCCACCCCGGCCGTCAATCCGGCCGACCCCGCGTTCCCGGCGCCGCCCGCTCCTGCGGATGCTCAGCCCGCACCCGCCGACCCCGCGCCCGCACCCGCCGCCCCCGCACCCGCCGCCCCCGCGCCCGCCGCGGACCTCGGTTACATCCCCGCGTCGTCGTCGAGCCCCCTGCGCACGCAGCCGGCCGAGCAGACCGGCCAGACCCTCGCGGACGCGGCAGCGGTCCTCATCACCCCGGGGACGTCGGCGGCCGACGCCACGCTGACGGACATCGCGGCGCCGCTGGCCGGCTCCGGCCCCGCGGTCATCTCCCGCGCCCAGTGGGGTGCCGACGAGTCGATCCGCTGCGGCAGCCCCACGTACGACGATTCGTTGGGCGGCGCGACCGTCCATCACACCGCCGGCAGCAACGACTACACCCGCCAGGAGTCCGCGGGCATCGTCCGCGCGATCTACGCCTACCACGCGAAGACGTTGGGCTGGTGCGACATCGGCTACAACGTGCTCGTCGACAAGTACGGCCAGATCTTCGAGGGCCGTGCCGGTGGACTCGACCGCAACGTCGAGGGTGCTCACGCGGGCGGATTCAACGAGAACACCATGGGCCTCGCGCTGATGGGCGACTACAGCCGCGTAGCCCCGACGCAGGAGTCCATCGACGCGGCCGGGCGTTTCCTCGGCTGGCGGCTCGGCAAGGCCGGCCTGGACCCGATGGGCCGGACGACGATGTACTCCGAGGGCACGCAGTACACCTTCGTGCCGCAGGGTAACGCCATCGATCTGCCGGTGATCTTCGCGCACCGCGACGTCGGCAACACCGAGTGCCCGGGTGACGCCGCGTACGCCCGCCTCGGCGACATCCGCACCATCGCGGCCGCCAATCTCGGCGGCGGCACCGCGCCGTCGCCCGTCACCTCGCCCGACACCGTGGTCGGCGGCGACACCGTCCCCGCACCGCCGAGCACCGACGCCTCGGGCCGGGACAGCAGCGCCGCCCTGCGGGGACTGGTGTCCGACCTGCTGCGTATGGGCGTGCAGAACCCGGTGGTGCAGAAGTGGGTCGCCGAGGGCGGCGAGAGCGGACGCCTCGGCGCCGCGCTGACCGGACTGCTGCCCATCGCCGACGGACTCGAGAAGGCGGACTTCGTCAACGGCTCCATCTACACGACGCCGACCGGCCAGGTGGTCTCGGTGCTGGGCAAGATCTACCAGCAGTTCATCGCGCAGGGCTCGGAGTCCGGTTCGCTCGGCCTGCCCGTCACCGACGAGTACGACATCCCCGGCGGCAAGCAGACCGACTTCACCAACGGCTCACTGATCTTCGACCAGGTCACCGGCATCGTGACCACCGTGATGAAGACGTTCGTCGACACCTACACGACGGAGATGAATGCCGGCGCTCCCGCGGCGGCTCCCGCTCCCGAGGCTGCCCCTGCTCCCGAGGCGGTCCCTGCCGCGCCGGCCCCGGCACCCGAGCCCGCCCCGGTGGGCTGACCCGGCCGTCGTCGGTAGCTCAGCTCCACCAGCGTTCGACGACGCGGGCCACCCCGTCGTCGACGTTGGTCGCGGTGACCTCGTCGGCCGCGGCGATCGCATCAGGATGGGCATTGCCCATCGCGACGCCGTGGCCGACGGCCGTCAGCATGGGGACGTCGTTGGGCATGTCGCCGAACGCCACCATGTCCGCGGCGTCGATGCCCAGCGTCCGCCCCACCTCGATCAGGCCCGACGCCTTCGACACGCCGGGCGCGCTGAGCTCGATCAGACCGTTGTCGGTGGAGAACGTCACGTCGGCCAGATGCTCGACGTGCGCGGTGATCGCCGCCGCCATCGCCCCACTGGTCATCGACGACTGGCGAACCAACAGCTTCACGGCCGGCGCCGACAGCACGTCCTCGGCGGAGGTCTCGGTGTTGTCGGGGTTGAGCCAGGCGTGCTCGTAGCCGGGTTCGCTGACGAACTGCGGTGTCGCGGAATCGTGCGCGGATTCGCCCACGCGCTCGACGGCGAGACCGCACCCGGGCAGGAGGGAACCGACCACGGCGGCGATCTCCGCCAGCGCCGTGACCTCGAGCGTGCGCGCGGAGATCACCCGGTCGGTCTCACTGTCGTAGAGCACCGCGCCGTTCGCGCACACCGCGCGCGGCGCCAGGCCGAGCTGATCGACGACGGGAGTGATCCACCGCGGCGGCCGACCGGTCGCGAGGACGAAGACGTCCCCCGCCGCCACGATCGCGTGCACGGCGGCGCGGGTACGGGCACTGACGCGCTCGTGCCGGTCGAGAAGCGTTCCGTCGACGTCGGAGGCGACGAGGCGCGGTCGGGTGGGCTGCATCGCTCGAGTCTGCCCGACCGCACCGACGCGGCCGAATATCGGGTGACTCCTGCCGGGGTGCCGCCGTACGCTGAACGCCCGTGGCTCATCTCGAACTGGTCGACGTCGACCTCGCGCTCCCGGACGGTCGACCGCTCCTGAACGGGGTCTCGTTCCGGGTGGGGGACGGCGCGAAGACCGCCCTGATCGGCCCCAACGGGGCCGGAAAGACCACCGTCACAAGGCTTGTCGCCGGTGAGATCGAGCCCGATTCCGGAACGGTGACCCGATCCGGCTCGCTCGGCGTGATGCGCCAGTTCGTGGGCAAGGTCCGGGACGAGACGACGGTGCGCGATCTCCTGCTCTCCGCGTGCGCGCCGGGGGTGCGGACCGCGGCACGGGCCCTCGACGACGCCGAGACCGCCATGATCGAGCGCGACGACGAACGTACCCAGATGGCCTATGCCACAGCCCTGTCCGACTGGGGCGACGCCGGCGGGTACGACCTCGAGCCGTTCTGGGACGAGGTCACCACGGCCGCCCTCGGCGTCTCGTACGACCGCGCGAAGTGGCGGGCGGCCGCCTCGCTCAGCGGCGGCGAGCAGAAGCGTCTCGTGCTCGAGGCTCTGTTCGCCGGTTCCGACCGACTGCTGTTGCTCGACGAGCCGGACAACTACCTGGACGTGCCGGGCAAGCGGTGGCTGGAACGCACCATCGAAGCGTCGGACAAGTCGATCCTGTTCATCAGCCACGACCGAGAGCTGTTGTCGCACGCGGCGACTCGGGTGGTCACTCTCGAACCGGGCGTGGCCGGTGCCGCGGCGTGGGTCCACGGTGGCGGCTTCGCCACGTACGCCGACGCCCGTGTACGGCGGACCGAGCGGTTGGACGACCTGCGGGCCCGCTGGGACGAGGAGCGGGCCAAACTGCAGGCGTTGGTGCTGCGGCTGCGCGAGAAGGCGAAGTTCAACGACGGTGTCGCCTCGCGCTACCAGGCGGCGCGAACCAGGCTCGCGAGGTTCGAGGAGGCCGGCCCACCGGAGGCGGTTCCGTTGCGGCAGAACGTGTCCGTCCGTCTGACGGGTGGTCGCACCGCCAAGCGTGCGGTCGTGTGCACCGGGCTGGAGCTGACCGGCCTGATGGCGCCGTTCGACA
This sequence comes from Rhodococcoides corynebacterioides NBRC 14404, assembly GCF_001894765.1. Classification (GTDB taxonomy): domain Bacteria; phylum Actinomycetota; class Actinomycetes; order Mycobacteriales; family Mycobacteriaceae; genus Rhodococcoides; species Rhodococcoides corynebacterioides. The sequence goes on along the minus strand of NZ_BCWV01000007.1, from coordinate 2,792 downwards.
CCGAGATCTGGTACGGCGACCGCGTCGCGGTGCTGGGCTCGAACGGATCGGGCAAGTCGCACTTCCTCCGCCTGCTCGCCGGTGGCGGATCCGATCCCGCACCCGAGCACCGCCCCGTCGACGAACTCGACCTCGCGGTCGTACCGCACACCGGCACCGCGGTGCTGGGCTCTCGGGTACGGCCGGGCCTCTTCGCGCAGACCCACACACGCCCGGATCTCGAAGGGTCGACCCTGCTCGAGATCCTGCATCTGGGAACCGCGCATCGGCCGGGCATGGGACGGGAAGCGGCCTCACGGGCGCTCGATCGGTACGGCCTGTCGCGGCAGGCCGAGCAGAGGTACGACGACCTGTCCGGAGGCCAGCAGGCACGACTGCAGGTCCTGCTGCTGGAGCTGTCCGGGGCGACCCTGCTGCTCCTCGACGAACCGACCGACAACCTCGACCTGGAATCGGCGGACTCGCTGCAGGACGCCATCGCCGCCTTCGACGGCACCGTGATCGCCGTGACCCACGATCGGTGGTTCGCCCGCAGCTTCGACCGATACCTCGTGTTCCGATCGGACGGGCGGGTCACCGAGTCGGACGAGCCGGTGTGGGACGAGGCACGGGTGCAGCGGCAACGCTAGGGCCGTGTTCCGCTGGGCGATCGGAACGTGACGATTGGGACACGGTGCCCGTGCGTTCGGCTCGGGGGTCGACCACCGGACCTTAGGGTCGGGTCACACCGAGGAGAGGCATGACCGCGTGGACATCATGGAGCCGGCCTACGGAACCGCGTATCTGCTGACCGTCGCGGCCGTCGCCGTGGCCGTCTTGCTCGTCCTCATCATGAAGGTGAGGCTGCACCCGTTCCTCGCGCTCGTCCTGGTCAGCATGGTCACGGCCGTCGCCGCCGGCATCCCACTCGCCGACGTCCCGGACACCTTGCTGGCCGGGTTCGGCGGCACGCTCGGCAGCGTGGCGTTGCTCGTCGCACTGGGCGTGATGCTGGGTCGACTGCTCGAGAAGACCGGCGGCGCACAGGTTCTCGCGGACACCCTGATCTCGCGATTCGGGGAGAAGCGCGCGCCGTTCGCCCTCGGCGTCGCGGCACTGATCTTCGGCTTCCCGATCTTCTTCGACGCCGGTCTCGTGATCTTCCTGCCCATCATCTTCTCCGTGGCGCGGCGCTTCGGCGGCTCGGTGTTGCTGTACGCGCTGCCCACGGCCGGCGCCTTCGCCGCGATGCACGCCGTCGTGCCACCGCATCCGGGCCCGGTCGCCGCGGCGGACCTCATGGGTGGCGACATCGGACTCACCCTCATCGTCGGCGTTCCGGTGGCCGTCGTCGCCTGGTTCGTCGGCGCCTACCTCGTCGGTACCCGCCTCGGTCGACGGTTCGTCACCTCGCCCGCCGCCATGTTCGGAGACTCGGCGGACGACGACGAGCGCATCGCCGCGGACCCCCCGAAGTTCGTGGCCGTGCTCGGCCTGCTCCTGTTCCCGCTGATCCTGATCTGTCTCAACACCGGCATTTCGACGCTGCAGACGGCCGGGACGGTCCCCGACGACGCGGCCTGGGCCGACGCTCTCGTCCTGATCGGTCAGACGCCCGTCGCCCTGCTGCTCACGGTCCTGCTCGCGCTGGTCGTCCTCGCGCCGGGACGCTTCTCGGTGCAGCGGGCGACGGACCTGATGGACGACGCCCTGGGCCCGGTGTGCGCGATCATTCTCATCACCGGTGCGGGCGGCATGTTCGGCGGCGTCCTGCGCGCCAGCGGCATCGGGACATCTCTGACCGAGTCGCTCTCGGGTCTCGGCTTCTCCCTCATCCTGCAGGCGTTCCTCATCGCCACTGCCCTCCGCGTGGCGCAGGGCAGTGCGACGGTGGCCCTGACGACGACGGCGGGTCTGGTGTCGGCGCAGGTCGCCGAGCTGGGCCTCGACGACTTCCACATCGCCTTGCTCGTCTTCGCCATCGCAGCCGGATCCACGGTGCTGTCCCACGTGAACGATTCGGGCTTCTGGCTCGTCAGCCGCTTCTTCGGCATGGACGTCAAGACCACTCTGAAGACCTGGACGGTCCTGGAGACCACCCTGGGTCTCGCCGTCTTCCTGCTGGCTGCGCTGCTCTGGGTAGTGTTCTGAGGTGACCACCGATACCGGCGCCACCGACCCGGGCGCCTCGAACGGCCCACCCCGCCACATCGTCGTCATGGGGGTGTCGGGAACCGGCAAGACCACCGTCGGCAAGCGGGTGGCGCGGAAGCTCCACGCGTCGTTCGTCGAGGGTGACACCCTTCATCCGAAGGCGAACATCGACAAGATGTCGGCCGGCCATCCCCTCACCGACGAGGACCGGGCACCGTGGCTCGCAGCGATCGCGGCCGAGATCCGTCGTCTCGACCAGGACGGCGGCACGTCGGTCACCGCCTGCTCGGCATTGCGGGTGACGTATCGCGATCAACTCCGCACGGGATATCCGGAGCTGTTCTTCCTTCACTTGCAGGCGGACTACGACACCTTGCTGGCCCGCATGACGCGTCGCAAGCACTTCATGCCGCCGTCGTTGTTGCAGTCGCAGTTCGACACCCTCGAGGAACTCGAGCCCCGTGAGCACGGCGCCGGCATCGCGGACGTCGACGGGATCGACACCGTCGTGGCGGCAGCGCTCACGGCCCTCGGCGTTCGCCGCGACTGACGCGCCGGGCGGCGCGACAGGGGTTGCGGCGCAGCGCATCTCGACAACCGAGCCCTGAAACGCACAACACCCCCCGACCGTGTGGTCGGGGGGTGTCGTGGAATGGTTG
>NZ_BCWV01000006.1 GCF_001894765.1 Rhodococcoides corynebacterioides NBRC 14404 | reverse complement strand
GGGGGACCACCGGCGGGGCCGCCCGCCGGAACGCCGCCGGCCGGGCCGCCTCCGGTCGGAGCACCCGGGAACCTCGCCGCGGCCTGGCCGTCCCCGCGCCCCCGTCCGTCGCCGGGCCCGCCGAAGCCGCCGCGTCCACCCTCGACAGCCGGGCCGGCGGAGACGATGGAGCCGGTGTGCGGAGTCGCGATGGTGTGCACGGCGTAGGCCGTGGGGCCGGCCAGCCCGGCGATCAGTGCGGCCGTCACGGTGACGGCGGCGAGGCGACCCCCAGTGAGCCGGGGTGCGAGCAGCCCCACGAGCGCCACGGCACCGGCAACGACGACGACGATGCGCAGCCACGGAACGAAGGTGGCGCTGCGCGACAACAGGATCCACGCGGTGGCGACGGTCGCGATCATCGCCGCGGCGAGCACGAGTCGCGACGCGATGCGGTCACGTCGACGCCACAGCACGACCGCCCCGGTACCCACCAGGGCCGCGACGGCGGGAGCGAGCGCCACGGTGTAGTACGCGTGGAAGATGCCGGCCATGAAACTGAACGTCAGGCCGGTCACGACCAGCCAGAGACCCCACAGCACGACTCCCGCGCGCAACCCGTCCGTACGAGGGGCACGGCCGCGGAACACCAGTGCGGCGAGTCCGAGGATCAGCGCGGCCGGGACGAGCCACGCGATCTGACCGCCCTGAGCCGCTTCGAACAGGCGCAGGATGCCCGTGTCGCCCCACCGGCCGGCGGCTCCACCGCCGCCGCCGGAGACCACCGAGCCGGTCTCCTCGCCGTTCAGACGGCCCAGACCGTTGTACCCGAGCGTGAGTTCGAGGATCGAATTGTTCTGCGATCCACCGATCCACGGCCTCGACGAGGCGGGCCAGAGCTCGACGACGGCGATCCACCACCCGGCGGTGACGACAGCGGCACCGAGGGCGGCGACGAGCTGTCCGACGCGGCGGGGCAGAGAGACCGGACCGGCGACGAGATAGGTGAGGGCGATCGGCGGCACCACCAGCATCACCTGGAGCTGTTTGGTGAGGAACCCGGCTCCCACCGCGGCGCCCGCCACGACGAGCCAGCGGGTGCGACCGTCGTCCACTGCGCGCAGCGTGGCCCAGACGGCGACGATCATCAGCAACACCAGCAGGGCATCGGGGTTGTCGAACCGGAACATCAGCGCTGCAACGGGTGTCAGTGCGAGAGTGAGTCCGGCGAGCAGACCCGCGGCCGGGCCCGCATGGCGGCGCACCGTGCGCCACAGCACCGCCACCGAGGCCGCCCCGATGATCACCTGCGGCGCGAGCACCGACCAGGAGTTCAAACCGAACAGGCGGACGGACAATCCCATGACCCACAACGACATCGGTGGTTTGTCCACGGTGATGGAGTTGGCCGCATCCGAGGACCCGAAGAAGAACGCCGTCCAGGACTGCGATCCTGCCTGCACGGCCGCGGCGTAGAAGGAGTTGCCCCATCCGCTCGCCGACAGGTTCACCAGGTAGGCCACGGCGGTGCCCACGATGAGCGCGATCGCAGCGGGTGTCTCCCAGTGGAGTGTCCGGCGGGACGGCGCGGGGGTGGCGGCGGGCCGCGAGGGCAGCAGGGTGGTCATCGAGCGAGGTCCTTTCCGGACGGACGAGTGGCGGGGGAGCGGAACACCCGGCGCAGGGCGACGAATCGAATGACGGTGGCGACGGCGTTGGCCAGGACCAGGACGGTCAATTCGAGATGCTTCGATGCGTCGGGGCTCCAGCGGTGCAGCAGCAGAAGCGATCCCGCCGTGACGGCCCACCCGAGCGCGAAGATCGCCAGGCCCTGCAGATGGTGGCCGACGGCACCGGCCGCTCCGCGGACCCCGAAGGTGACGGCGCGGTTGGCCGCGGTGTTCAGGACGGCCGTGATCGCGAGGGCGAGGAGGTTGCTCACCTGAGCCCCGAGAGCGGGGTGGAGCAGCAGGTAGAGCACGCCGTAGGCGATCGTGCTGAGCACCCCGATCCCGGCGAAGCGCACCAGTTGTCCGACCATGCCGACCGGCACACCCTCGACGAGCGGTTCCCGACCGAGGCTTCGTCGGAGGTCGCCGAGCGGGAGAGCACCCGTGGCCAGGGCGCGGCCGACCCGGCAGCACCCCTTCAGGTCCGCGACGGCGGTGGCGACGATGTCCACCGTCGAGTGCGGATCGTCGACCCAGTCCACCGGGACCTCGTGGATGCGCAGGCCGGCCCGCTCGGCCAGGACCAGCAGTTCCGTGTCGAAGAACCAGCCGGTGTCCTGTACCAGCGGCAGCAGCTCGCGAGCGACGTCGGTGCGCATGGCCTTGAATCCGCACTGGGCGTCGGAGAATCGCACGCGGAGCGACGTCCGCAGGATCAGGTTGTAGCTGCGCGAGACGATCTCGCGCTTCGGGCCGCGGACCACCCGCGACTGCGGGGCGAGCCTGGACCCGATGGCGACGTCGGAGTGTCCCGACGCCAGCGGAGCCAGGAGCGGAAGCAACGCGCGCAGGTCCGTCGAGAGGTCGACGTCCATGTAGGCGACGATCGTGGCCGACGATGCCCGCCACACCGCGTCGAGCGCGCGGCCGCGCCCTTCGAGGTCGAGACGGACGACCTCCACACGGTCCAACTCGGCCGCCAGGGCGGCCGCGACGACGGGGGTGTCGTCGGTGCTGGCGTTGTCCGCGACGACGATGCGGGCCCGGTAGGGCACGTGGGCGGCGAGGTGCCGGTCGAGACGCCGGATGCTGTCCGCGAGGACGGCGGCCTCGTTGTACACGGGGACGACGATGTCGACGGTGACGGCCGTGGCGGGAGGTCCGTCCGGTCGCGTCACGAGCCGGCCGGTGGCGAGCTGTTCGGTGGTCATGGGATCCGACGGTGGTGGGCGCGCCCGGGGTGGGCCCGGGTGCTCCCCGGGAGTCGCCCGGGAGTCGCGACGGCTCCCGGGAAGTTCCCGGGTTCGTCCCGGGAACTGCACGGACTCGCGGTCGATCGTGGACGCATGAGCGACAATGCCGTGGTGACGATCGACCGAGCCGCCGGTGCCCCCGAGGCGACGGTGCTGGTGGTCGACGACGAGCCGACCATCGTGGAGTTGCTCGCCGTCAGTCTGAAGTTCCAGGGCTTCGCGGTGCGCACCGCCCGCAGCGGACCGGAGGCGATCGACGTGGCCCGCAGCCTGCGGCCCGACGCCCTGATTCTGGACGTCATGATGCCGGACATGGACGGGTTCGGATTGCTCCGGCGTCTGCGTGCCGACGGAATCGAGGCGCCGGTGTTGTTCCTCACCGCGCGGGATGCGGTGGAAGACAAGGTCACCGGGCTGACGATGGGCGCCGACGACTACGTCACCAAACCGTTCAGCCTCGAGGAGGTCGTGGCTCGGCTCCGGGTGATTCTCCGTCGTCGTTCCCCGGGGACCGAATCGCAGCCGTCGCGCATCACCTTCGCGGACATCGAACTCGACGACGACACGAGGGAGGTGTGGAAGGCCGGGGAGCCGGTTTCCCTGTCGCCCACCGAGTTCACGCTGCTGCGCTATTTCATGGTCAACGCCGGAACGGTGCTCTCCAAGCCTCGGATCCTCGACCACGTCTGGCACTACGACTTCGGCGGGGAAGTCGGAGTGGTCGAGTCGTACGTGTCCTACCTGCGGCGCAAGATCGACACCACGGAACCCCGACTGCTGCACACTCTTCGCGGCGTCGGCTACGTGATGCGGGTGCCGCGCCGGTGAGACGACCGAACGCCGTGCCGTTGCGTGTCACCCTGGTCGCGGCGCTGCTGCTGCTGGTCGCGGTGGGTCTGGCGGCGTCCGGACTCGCGGTGACCACCGCCCTGCAGAACACCCTGCTGGCCCGCGTGGACACCCAACTCGAGGAGGCGGCGTCGGGTTGGGCGCGTCCGCGTGAGGACCGCCCGCCCCCGCCGTCGGGAGACATCGGGCCGGGTCGTCCGCCGACGTCGTTCTACGTTCGCTCCGTCACCGCGGACGGGACCGTCCGCACGTCGATCAACGACAACTCCTCGCCGGGCCCGGATCTCACCGCAGCCGCGTCGCCGACCCCGGTGACGGTCGGGTCGGCGAACGGCGGCGACGAGCACTGGCGCGTCGTCACCGTCTCGAACGGGAACGGGTCGACCACCGTCGGGGTGTCCCTGGCGGAGAACGCCGCGATCGTCGGACGCCTGGTCGTGCTGGAGGTGTCGATCGGTGCCGGCGTCCTGGTCGTCCTGGGCGTCGTCGCCTGGTGGGTGGTGCGGCGCAGTCTGCGTCCGCTTCGGGAGGTGGAGGCGACGGCGGAAGCGATCGCCGCGGGAGACCTGCATCGCCGTGTCCCCGAACGGGATCCTCGTACCGAGGTCGGCCGGCTGTCGGCGGCGCTCAACGGCATGTTGGCGCAGATCCAGCGCGCAGTCGCCGAATCCGCGGCCTCGGAACGCACTGCACGCGCGTCGGAGGACCGGATGCGACGGTTCGTCGCCGACGCCTCGCACGAACTGCGCACCCCGCTGACGACGATCCGGGGCTTCGCCGAGCTCTATCGGCAGGGCGCGAGCACCGACATCGAGCTGATCATGACCAGGATCGGCGGCGAGGCCGCCCGCATGGGGATGCTGGTGGAGGACCTCGTGATGCTCGCGCGTCTGGACGCGGAACGCCCAGTCGCCAGCGCACCCGTGGACCTGTTGCAGATCGCGGCCGACGCGGTCCACGACGCCGCCGCGGCGGCCCCCGATCGGACGGTGGACCTGGAGATGCTGCCGGGCAGCGATGTCCCCGAGGTTCTCGGGGACGACGCCCGGCTGCGCCAGGTGCTGGGGAACCTCGTGAGCAACGCGCTGCGCCACACACCGAACTCCGCGTCGATCACCGTGGCCGTGGGCACGGTGGGGGAGACGGCGGTTCTCCGGGTTCGCGACACGGGGCCGGGTCTGTCGGACGAGGACGCGGACCGCGTCTTCGAGCGCTTCTATCGTGCCGACCGCTCGCGTACCCGTGAGAGCGGCGGTAGCGGGCTCGGATTGTCCATCGTCGCGGCTCTCGTCGCGGCGCACGGGGGTCGGGTCACGATCGACTCGGCGCCGGAGCGGGGGTCGACGTTCACCGTGGAACTGCCACTGCTGCAGCGCGAGTCGGCTCCCGCGGAGTGAGGACACGGCCGACGGCGGTGGCGGTTGTCGCTCCGCGGTGCGGGGATCATGCCGGTCTCGATCGGAACAGGGCGCTCCAGGTGGAGACCGCGGCACCCGCGAGCAGCCCTCCGGTCAGGACGAACACCGCACCCTCGCCAGCGGATCCGGCGATGGCGCCGGCCGCCAGCGGAATCACCACCTGCCCCAGCCGATTTCCGGTCAACCGGAGCGACAGGGCGGACGCGCGGTTGGACGGGTTCACCAGGCCGGCCACCCAGGTCATGGTCAACGGTTGCGCCAGTCCCCAGAAGAACCCGGCGATCGAGACGAGGATGCCGACCACCCAGGGGTGGGGCAGCACGGGAACGAGGATCATCGGGAGCGCCGAGCACAGACTTCCCGACACCAGGAGCCAGTTCCGCGGCGCCACCGCGAGCAGGCGGGTGAGCAGGGTGCGCGAGACGATCGCGGCGACGGACCGTGCGGTCAGGATGATCGTCACCATCAGCACGCTGTAGCCGTGGTGCTCACCGAACACCGGGAGGTACGCGATCATGAGGTCCATCGACGTCAGGATGATGAGGCTGGAGAAGACCGCCGGCCGCATGCCGCGCGTGGTGAGCATCGCGCGCGTCGACTGGGTCTCGTACTCGGCGCGCACCTGTGCGGAGTCCTGGCGGATGGTCAGCGAGGGTGCGGCGGTCAGAGCCGTCGCGACGGCGGCGACGCCCAGCATGGCGATCAGCGCGCCGGTGGTGTCGACGTGCCCGATGTCGCTGCGCGAGGCGAGGATGCCCACCACCGGAATGCCGATCGACTGACCCACCGAGATCCAGACGGTGAGGCCGCCGAACCGGCGGTCGTAGTCCTCCGGCCGTGAGCGAACCGGAACGTATCCCTGGCTCGAGACCATCGTGAGGATGTGGCTGAAGCCCAGCAGGACACAACCGAGCGCGAGGAGGGGAATCGCCGAGCTCACCAGCACGATCGCCACGGCGACGAGAGACAGGGCCGTGCCGACGCGGAGGATCGTGGCGGCGCGTCGGCCGTCGACCGCGCGGCCGATGCGCATCGCGGCCACCAGGGGCACCAGCGAGTACAGCGCGGTGAGGATGCCGACGGTCACGCCGTCGCCCCCGAGTTCGAGGGCCTTGTAGGTGATCATCACGCGGACCGCGGCGTACACGGCCTGGATGAGTGCCGTGGTGGCACACAGCATGACGAACCACGATCGCGTCATCGCACGTGTTCCCGAGCCGTGGCGCCGCGGCGCCCCGTCGGGGCGTCAGGCATTCGAGAAGTTCTCGGTTTCGTCCGCCCCGGATGCGCGCAGATCGGGCTGCTGCTCGCGGATTCGACTGGCGCGCGCGACGTGGTCGGCCGTCAACTGTCCCGCCGCCTCTGCGTCGCCCCGTTCGATGGCGTCGAGGATGCGGTCGTGGTCGGCCTGGAGTTCGGCCGCGTCCGCCGGGTGGCGCCACACGGTGGTGCCGGGAGTGAAACGCGCCCACAGCAATTCGAGGTGTTGCACGATGAGCGGCGACGTCTGCCGGTAGATGGCGAAGTGGAACGCGCGGTTCAGCACGGACAGTTCCGCCGGTGCGGCCGTGCCGGCCGACTGCGCGGTCGCCAGTGCCGCGTGTGCGGCGCGAATCTCCTCGAGACCACGGGGCGTCATGCGCTCGACGGCCATCTCCGCGGCCGTCCGCTCGGCGGCGGCGCGGAGCCGGTAGAGGTCGCGGGCCGTGTCCGGGGTCATCTCACGCACCGACGCGCCCTTGTGCGCGTCGTAGGAGACGACGCCGTCGGCCTCGAGCATGCGCAGTGCCTCGCGCACCGGTGTCGCGCTGACCCCGTACCGCTTGGCCAGAACGGTCTGCTTGATCAGCTCACCCGGCTTGATGGCGCCGCTGGCGACATCCTCCTTCAGTCGCTCGACGACGTACTGCGTCCGGCTGACCGGGGGAGCGGAACTCTCGACACTCATGCCGGACCCTTTCTCGCGTGTGCTGCATGGTCGACAGCAGGGCTGCCGTTCGTCTGCGTTCTACATTCTCTACCCCATCGAGTGCCGAGCATACGTCCGAAGGAGGCATGAAGTCAGCCTTCTCTATCCGGTAGACAACATTCTATAGAGTGTGTAACGTGCGTCACGAGGCCCGCGAGGTGTGACCGCCACCTCGTGACCCGAAACGTCTGTCCCGTCGATCGCCGCAGCGAGACGATGACCCTCACCGACACAACGGAGATGCACATGAGCTCCCACGCCACCCTCACCCGCACGGTCGCGGAGTGGATCGTCCACCAGGGCGCGACGGCATTGCCCGACGAGACGAATCACCACGTTCGCCGCATGCTCCTCGATCACCTCGCCGGCGTCGCGGCGAGTTCGGTCGGCGAGGTCTCGGCGGCGGTCGGCGTCCACGTCGCCCGCACCTACCAGGGGTCGACGGCCACCGCGATCGGCCACGGCCGCACCTCGGCGCTCGGGGCCGCCGTCCTCAACGGCACCAACGGACACGGCATCGAGTCCGACGAGGGCTACACCCCGGGGTCGATGCACCCCACGTCGGTCGTCTTCCCCGCCGTGTTCGCCGTCGCCCAGGAGCGCGGTATCAGCGGCGAGCGGGTGCTGCGCGCCGCGGCGATCGGCATGGAACTGGCCTGCCGGCTCGCCGACGCCGGCCACCCCGCCACCCGGAACCGCCACTTCCACAACACGCCCGTCGCCGGCGTCTTCGGCGCCGCGGCTGCCGTGTCGGTGCTGCTCGACCTGGACTCCGACGGCGTCGCCAACGCTCTCGGACTCGCCGGCTCGCATGCCGGCGGCGTGTTCGAGTTCCTCGGCGGCTCGGCGGAGGTCAAGCGCTTCCACCCGGGCAAGGCCGCCCGCGACGGCATCACCAGCGCCGACCTCGCCGAGGCGGGCCTGACCGGTCCCACCACGATCCTCGAGGGTCGCGACGGCTACTTCGCCGCCTTCGCGGGGGAGGAGGGCACCGACTGGTTCGCCGACACCGTCACCCGCGGGCTCGGCGCGGAGTGGGTGCTGCTGCGCACCTACGTCAAGCCCTACCCCTGCTGCCGCCACCTGCACGGCGCCATCGACGCGATGCTGGCGTTGCGGGAGGAGTTCGACCTCGACCCCGACACGATCGCCTCGATCGAGGTCGGCACCTTCGCGATCGCGACGCGCCACGCCGGTCGCGTCCTCGACACGGTTCTGCAGGGCCAGCTGAGCCTGCCGTACACCGTCGCCGTCGCGGCCCTCACCGGATCGGTCACGCTCACCGATTTCTCCGAGACCGCCCGACGGGATCGGCGAACCATCGCTCTCATGGACAAGGTCGTCGTGCGTCTCGACGAGGCCGCCGACGCCTCCTACCCCAAGACCGGGCGTCCCGCCGACGTCACGGTCGTCACCACCGACGGCGCGCGCTACCAGCACCGCGTCGAGCAGCCCTACGGCGAACCGACCAACCCCATGTCGGATGCCGATCTCGAGGTCAAGGCGTACGGGTTGCTCGAACCCGTGATCGGACTCGCCGGGGCCAAGACCCTCGTCGAGGCCTGCTGGAACTTCGACACCCTCGACTTCCTCGACGAGTTGGATTCGGCCGTCCGCTCCGCGAAGCCCGCCTGACCCCTCACGCCTACTCCGGCGCCCACGAGCCGCCGGACACCAGAAAGGACCTCTCATGGAGGTTGCAGTTCACGATCTCGATCTCGCCTACGGCGATTTCACGGCGATCAGAAGTCTCGATCTGACCATTCCCGACGGCGAATCCGTCGTGCTGCTCGGTCAATCCGGCTGCGGCAAGACGAGCACGATGCGGTGCATCGCCGGTCTCGAAACGCCCACCGGCGGAACCATCTCGATCGGCGACAAGACGGTGTTCGACGGCAATTCCGGTCGTGTCGTTCCCGTGTACAAGCGCAACGTCGGCATGGTCTTCCAGTCCTACGCGGTCTGGCCGCACAAGACGGTGCTCGAGAACGTCGAGTTCCCGCTGAAGATGAAGGGCGTCGCGAAGTCCCGCCGCCGCACCGAGGCGCTGGCCGTTCTCGAACTCGTCGGGCTCGCCCATCTCGCGGATCGGGGAGCGAGCATGCTGTCCGGTGGCCAGATGCAGCGCGTCGCGCTGGCTCGGTCGATGGCGATGTCGCCGAGCGTGCTCCTCCTCGACGAGCCGCTCTCCAACCTCGATGCTCGGCTACGGGACGACCTGCGCGTCGAGCTCCGCCGCATTCAGACCGAGCGCGGACTCACCAGCCTCTACGTCACGCACGACCAGCAGGAGGCATTGGCCCTGGCCGATCGCATCGCCATCATGCAGGCCGGCCGCATCAGCCAACTCGGCACTCCCGAAGAGATCTACGGATCGCCCGTGAGTGCATCGATCGCGAGCTTCCTCGGCGTGACCAACGTCTTCCCGGTCGCCTCGGGGTCCACCTCGCGCGCACTCGCGCTCACCGACTCCACGGTGGTCCTGCGCACCGACCGGGCCGTTCCCACGGTGGCGTCGAGTGCCTGCATCCGCCCCGAGGACATCACGGTGACCCTCGATCCCGGCGGCGACGTCAGCGATCTGTCGGGCAAGCGCAGCGACGCGAACCACCTCGGCGGCGTCGTTCGCATCGCGGTGTTCCAAGGTTCGACCATTCGATGCAAGGTCGAGATCGACGGCGGTATCGAGCTCGACGCGGTGTGCCCGCCGCCCTCCACCGGTGTCCTCGCTCCCGGTGCTCGCGTCACGGTGTCCGTCGACGCCGACGCCGTGAAGGTCCTCCCGGACGAGGTTCCGTCCGCCGAGACCCGGTCGGCGGTGGCGGCATGAGTCAGGCCGTGCTCGACCGACCCGCCGCCGACGTGCCCACGCCGCCGCCGGCCCGTACACGCAACCGCAGGATCGGTCGGCGCGGGAAACTCGCCAGTATCCCCTTGCTCGCCGTGGTGGCGTTCCTCGTTCTCGTACCCGCCGGGTTCGTGCTCCTCGCGGCCTTCAGCGAATCGGTGCCCCGCCCGGGCAGCATCTCGTTCGATCTGACGCTGCGCAACGTCGAGGTGCTCCTCGAGGCCGGCGTGCTGGGGGCCACGGGCAACTCGATCCTCATCGCCGTCTCGGCCACGTTCCTGGCCCTCTGCATCGGCGGTTTCCTGGCCTTCATCACCGCGCGAACGAACGTGCGCTGCAAGGGGTTCGTGTTCCTGATCGGACTCATGCCGATGTTCCTGCCGTCGTACGTCGGCGCGCTCGCCTGGTCCATCCTCGGTAGTCCCGGCGCCGGCCTGATCAATGTCGGCACCCGTGACCTGGGCATGGGGAGCCCGGTGAACATGTATTCGGTCGAGGGCGTGGTGATGGTCTTCGCCATGTACTACGCGCCTTACGCATTCCTGCTCATCCACGCGTCGATGTCGATGATGAACCCCGATCTCGAGGACGCGTCGACCGTGCACGGCGCCTCGACGTGGCGCACCATCCGCTCCGTCACCGCCCCTCTCGCCCTGCCGGCGATCATGGGCTCGGGTCTGCTGATGTTCATCCTCATCCTCGAGAACTTCCCCGTCGCACAGGTTCTGGCGACACCGGGTCAGATCGACACCCTGCCCACGTTCATCTACCGCCTGATGAACACCTCGCCGTCCCGCGGCAACGAGGCCTCGGTCATCGCGATCGTGCTGGTGGCCGCGGTCATCGCGATCACCGTGGTGCAGCGCAAGGTCCTGGCGAAGCGCTCCTTCACCACCGTCTCGGGCAAGGGCGTCAAGGCCCGCACTCTCGACCTGGGCAAGCTCCGGACGCCCGCGCTGCTGCTCGCGCTCGTCTACTTCGTCCTCGCGATCGTGCTGCCGCTGCTGGCGCTGTTCCTCTCCGCGATCCGCAGTTCGCCGTACATGCAGTCCTTCTCGAGCCTGGCCGAGCCCGGCGCGCTGGACATCACCTCGTTCTCCGATGTGTTGTCGTCCGACGTGTTCCACACCGCCGCCACCAACAGCGTCCTGGTGTCGATCATGGCCGCCGCCGGCGGCACGGTGCTCGCCTTCCTGGTCGGGTACACGGTCTACCGGACCAGTTCCTACGCCCGGGGTCTCCTCGAAGCGCTGTCGATGGTTCCGCTCGCGATCCCCGCGATCGTGCTCGGCATCGGTCTGCTGTGGACCTGGTTGGTCATGCCGGTGCCGGTCTACGGCACCCTGTGGGTGCTCATCATCGGCTTCGTCGCGGTGCAGATGCCACAGGGCTTCCGCGGTATCGCCGCGGCCATCCAGTCGACGGATCGCGATCTCGAGGACAGTGCCGTTCTGCTCGGGGCGCGACGTTCGCGGGCGATCTCCTTCGTGACGTTGCCCCTGCTGCGAGTCGCCGTCTCGTCGACCTTCCTCATGCTCCTCATGCTCAGCATGCGCGAGCTCACCGTGCCGCTGTTCCTCTACACGACCGACACCCGGATCCTGTCGATCGCGATCTACGACCAGTTCGAGAACGGCGGAGCCCTCCGCGAAGCGTCGGCTCTGGCCCTCGTCTACTGCGCGATCATGTTCCTCCTCAGCTACCTGCCCCGCCGGATCGGCGCCAAGAGCGGAGTCGGTCATGCCTGACCCGAATCCGAGTGCCGACACCCCGGTTTCGACTTCGAAAGGACGCACCGTGAGCACACCGCGACGGGTTGCGAGACGACGGACCACCCGGTTGGCGGGGATCCTGGCCGTGGCCACGGCACTGGTGGTCTCCACGGTCGCCTGCGGGCAGGAGGGTGGCGGCAAGGACGAGCAGGCTCGGGAGCTGCTGCCTCCCTCCGAGGTCGACACCAGCAACGGTCTCGTCATCGACGGCGAGCTCGTGGCCGACAAGGAGCTCTGGGAGGCAGCGCAGGGCCAGGTGGTCAAGCTCTACTCGGGAACCGGCAAGGAGGCGGAGGATCTCACCGCGGCCCGGTTCGCGCAGGAGACGGGACTCGACATCGAGCTCACCCGCTTGCCCACCAACAAACTCGCCGAGCGCGTGCTCTCCGAGCAGGGCGCCGGCAAGCTCGGTGCGGACATCGCTCGGGTCACCGATCCGCGTGTCGCACGGGAGTTCTCCGAGCAGGGGGTGTTCGTGCCGTACACCACGCCGTTCGATCAGCTTCTCCGCGAGCAGAACACGGGGGTACGTGACACCTACCTCAACTGCTACTACTTCGTGAACGCGATGGGATACAACGACGCGATCATCGAGGAGGATCAGCCCACCCAATGGGAGGACCTGGTCGATCCGAAGTACGCGGGCAAGCTGGGCGTGGTCGCGGTGACCACCGGTGGCACCCTCAACGCTCTGGCGCACTTCCAGATCCCCACGCTGGGACGGGAATTCCTCGAGCAGCAGGGCCGGCAGAACCCGCGCATCTTCGACTCGACGTCCACCGAGGTCGACGCCCTCGCCCGCGGCGAGATCTCCGTCGCCTCGCTCAGCTTCAACAACGCCTTCGCGGCCGAATTGGCCGGAGCCCCGCTGGAATTGGTGATTCCGTACAAGGGCGTCTCCGCGTCGGAGAATCTCATGGGCATGACGGCGAACGGTCTGCAGAATCCCGCCGCGCAGGTATTCATGAACTGGACCATGTCGAAGTCCGGCCAGTCGTTCGCCGCGGCCCAAGGATTCGTGCCCGCTCGCACGGACATGGAGCCGGTCAAGGCCGGCGGGAAATACCAGTTGCCGCAGGCCGATTCGCCCCAGTTCCACTTGTTCTCCGAGGAGGACTACGAGAAGTACGCGGCACGCGACGAGGAATGGTGGAAGCAGGCGTTCGACTACATGGGCTGACCCCCGGGGTGTGGACAAGTCGCGCCACCGTCGCCGACCACCAACTCTATAACCTATCGAATCTCGAATACTCAGAGGACATTCCATGACTGCAGTGATGACCGAGCGCGAGGCGCTCGTCGATTCGGTTCGTGCGTTCGCCCAGCGTCACCTCGCGAGCGGTGCGCTCGAGCGCGCGCACGATCCGGCCTACTCCTGGGACATCGCCCGCCTCCTCGGCGCCCAGGACCTCCTCGGCCTGACCATCGCGGAGAAGGACGGGGGACAGGGGGCGACCCTGGCCGACGCCGTCGCCGTGATCAAGGAGGTGGCGCAGTTCTGCCCGAAGAGCGCGGACATCCTCCAAGCCGGCAACTTCGGCGCGATCCGCACGTTCGCGGAATTCGGCACCGAGGAACAGAAGGCGAAGTATCTGCCGGACCTGTTGTCCGGCAACGCCTTGATCAGCCTCGGGATGAGCGAGCCCGAGGCCGGGTCCGCGGCGACCGAGCTGCAGACCTCGGTCACCGAGGACGGTGACGGTTACCGGTTGAACGGCACCAAGATCTGGGGCACGCACAGCGTCGACGCCACCCTCTTCCTCGTGTACGTCCGCTTCGGGCCGGGCACCCGCAACATCGGATCCGTGCTCGTCGAGCGGGGTGCCGAGGGGTTCACGCTCGGACAGCCCTCGAACTACATGAGCGGCGAGCAATGGTGCCAGCTCTACTTCGACGACGTGTGGGTGCCGCGGGAGAACGTCCTCCTCGGGCCCGGCGGCTTCAAGAAGCAGATGAGCGGCTTCAACGTCGAGCGCATCGGGAATGCCTCGCGCGCGCTGGCTCTGGGGCGTCTGGCGTTCGACACCGCCCGCGCCCACGTGAGCGAGCGCACGCAGTTCGGACGCACCCTGAACGAATTCCAGGGACTGCAGTGGAAGTTCGCCGAGGTGGCCGTCGCACTCGACGGCGCCGAACTGCTGCTCGATCGCGCCGTCACCAACGCGGCCGCCGGGCTGCCGAGTGCCTACGAAACCTCGGTCGCCAAGCTCGCGGCCAACGAGGCAGGTTTCCTTGCGGCGAACGAGGCCATGCAGGCGATGGGCGCGCTCGGATACAGCCAGGAATCGCTGGTCGAGTACTGCATGCGGCGCACCCGCGGATGGATGATCGCCGGCGGCTCGCTGGAGATGCTGAAGAACCGCATCGCCGAAGAGGTCTTCGACCGCAAGTTCAGCCAGCGCGCACCTCGCCCGGAGGCCGCACGATGACCCTGACCACCAGTGCGCCCATGACATCGGTGGTCGGCTACGACGTGGACGGGTCGGTGGCGGTGCTCACCATCGACAACCCGCCCGTCAACGCCAGCAGCGCGGCGGTGCGGTCCGGGTTGCTGGGCGGACTCGACCGGGCGCTGTCCGACACCGATGTGCGCGCCGTGGTCGTGATCGGCGCGGGAGCGAACTTCGTGTCCGGCAGCGACCTCACGGAGTTCGACGGGCCGGTACCGGAGCCGACGCTGCCCACCGTGATCGAGGCGATCGAGGCGTCGCCGAAGCCCGTCGTGGCCGCCCTGTCCGGGGCCACGCTCGGTGGTGGACTCGAATTGGCCCTGGGATGCGACGCTCGGATCGCGCACCCGGACACCGTCGTCGGTCTGCCCGAGGTCACGCTCGGCATGATCCCCGGCGCAGGCGGAACGCAACGGCCGCTCCGCATCCTCGGCCCCGCTCGCACACTGGAGTTCGCGACCTCCGGCAAGCGCATGCCGGTGCGCTGGGCGGTCGAGCACGGTCTCGTCGACGACATCGCTGCCGGACCGCTCAGGGCGGCGGCCGTCGAGTTCGCCGGGAGCCGAGCGGTGAAGCGGGTCCTGCAGAACCTTCCCGTCGCGGCGGATTCCCCCTCGGCCGAATTCGAGCGGGCCGCTGTTCGTGTCGTGTCGTCCGGGCGGGGGCGACCGCAGTACGCGGCGGCCGTGGCGGCCGTCGTGTCCGGCGTCGCTCTCCCCGCGCGGCAGGCGTTGGCTTTCGAGCGCAGCGAGTTCACCCGCCTGCGTCACGGATCCGAGGCGGCCGCCCTGCGTCATCTGTTCTTCGCTCGGCGGGCGACCACGAAGGCGAACAAGCCCTCGCTTCCGCGCGAGGTCGACTCGATCGGCGTCGTGGGTGCCGGAACCATGGGTGCCGGCATCGCTCGGGCCTTCGTCGAGGCCGGCCGGTCGGTGATCCTCGTCGACCGGAACCCCGAGGCTGCGACCGGTGCGATCGACCGCCTACGGGCGACGTACGACGCCGCGGTCGCGCGGGGACGGATGCAGCGGGACGACGCCGAGTCGGCTCTGCTCCTGCTGTCGGCAGGGAGATCCGTGACCGCGCTGGACGGATGCGATCTGGTGATCGAAGCGGTCTTCGAGGACATGGACGTCAAGAAGGATCTCCTGCGACGGCTCCAGCGCGTGGTGCCGTCACACTCGACACTGGCCACGAACACGTCGTACCTCGACGTCGACGAGCTGGCCACGGCGCTCGACCGACCCGAGCGGCTGGTGGGCATGCACTTCTTCAGTCCCGCGCACCGCGCGGCGGTACTCGAGGTGGTGCGAGGGAAGCAGACCTCGCGGGCGTCCCTCGACCGTGCCCTCTCCGCGGCGGCGGTGCTGAGGAAGCTGCCCATCGTCGCCGGTGTCTGCGACGGGTTCGTCGGCAATCGGATCTACAACGCCTACCGCCGACAGTGCGAACTGATGCTCGAAGAAGGCGCGATGCCGGCGCAGGTCGACCGCGCCCTCGTCGAGTTCGGTTTCGCCATGGGACCGTTCGCGGTCTCGGACATGTCCGGTCTCGACATCGCCTGGCGGATGCGTCGATCTCGCGATGCGGTGCGAGATCCCGCCGAGCGTTACCCCGATGTCGCCGACACGCTGTGCGAGATGGGCAGATTCGGTCAGAAGACCGGCGCGGGGTGGTACCGCTACCCGGACGGATCGCGGCAGCCCGTCGAGGACGCCGAGGTCACCCGGCTCGTCGAGCAGTCGTCGCGTCGTAAGGGAATCGCACGACGACCGTTCTCGGACGAGGACATCGTCGATCGCGCCCTCCTGTCGATGACCAACGAGGCCGCTCTGCTGCTGGCGGAGGGAATCGCCGACCGTCCCGGTGACGTGGACCTGATGCTCACCTCCGCCTACGGATTCCCCCGACACATCGGTGGAGTCGGTCCGTGGGTGCGCGGACAGGACGCCGCCGAGCTCGACCGGTGTCTGGCGGACCTCGCGGCCGTCACCGGTCCGGGTTTCGTGACGGCCGATCTCGGCGTCTTTCGGTGACGCCGGGGGCGTCCGACGGACCGGGCCGTATCCCTCCCGCCGCCCCGACCGGTGAGGTCGCCGAGCGGGTGCGGGCCCGGCGCGGCGGCGTGCTGACCCCCCTCGACCTGGCGCTGTTGCACAGCCCGCCGTTCGCCGACGGATGGAACACCCTCCTGGGTGCCGTGCGCTCGTCGATGACGCTCCGCGGCGACCTCCGGGAAGCGGCGATCTGCCGGATCGCCGTGCTCAACGGCGCGGCCTACGAGTGGAACGCGCATGCACCGCTCGCGCGGAGCGAGGGCGTCACGGCAGCCCAGCTGTCGGCCTTGCGGGATCGCGAGGTCGACGGCGCCGCGCTCGGCGGCGAGCTCGCCCTGATCGTCTCCTACACCGACGCCATGACCCGCGCGGTGGCGGTTCCGCAGGAGCTCTTCGACGCGGTTCTGGACGAGCTCGGCGTCGCATGCACCGTCGAGCTCACCGGCACCATCGCCGCGTACAACATGGTCTCCCGCTTCCTCGTCGCGCTGGACATCGGACGCGGCCGGCCGGAGACCCCACTGCAGATCCGACGGGAGTCACCATGACGGGACGATTGCACGGACGAGTCGCCGTGGTCACGGGCGCGGGAAGCGTCGGGCCCGGATGGGGGAACGGACGGGCCACGGCCGTCCGATTCGCCGAGGAGGGAGCCACGGTCTTCGCCGTGGATCTCGACCCGACCGCACTGGACGAGACGGTGCGTCGGTCCGGTGAGCACAGCGGGTCGATCGTTCCCGTCCAGTGCGACGTCACCGACAGCGCCGCCGTGGAGGCCGTGGTGAGGCGGTGCATGGTCGAGGCCGGCCGTCTCGACGTCCTGGTCAACAACGTCGGCGGCTCGCGCGCCGGTGGCCCGGTGGAGATGAGCGAGGACGACTGGTCGGCACAGCTCGAGTTCAATCTCACGACGACGTTCCTGCTGTGCAAACACGTTCTCCCGCACATGAAGTCCGCCGGCTCGGGGGCGATCGTGAACACGTCGTCGACGTCCGGGTTGCGATGGACCGGGGCCGCCCAGTCGGCGTACTCCGCCGCGAAGGCGGGCATCGTCGCATTCACCCGATCGATCGCCGTCCAGCACGCGCCGTTCGGGATCCGGGCCAACACGGTCGTGCCGGGACAGCTCCACACCCCGATGGTGGAAACCCGCCTCGCCGGACAGCGGGCCGGCGGCGACGTGGCCGCTCTGCTCGAACAGCGTCTCGCGCGTATCCCGCTCGGCTTCATGGGCGACGGGCGGGACACCGCCAACGCAGCGCTGTTCCTGGCCAGCGACGACGCGCGTTTCGTCACGGCAACCGAGATCGTCGTCGACGGGGGAATGTCGGCGCGCTGCGACTGACCGCACCGCGAGCGACACGCCGAAGGCCGGCCACCGAATTCGGTGGCCGGCCTTCGGCGTGTCGACCGTCAGTTCTGTGCAGCGACCGTGTCGTCCGTTCGCGGGGCGGCGGCCTGGTGATCACGGGACACCGCCGTCCGAACCAGCGCGTCGAGCGCCAGAACCCCCTGACCCCGGTGCTGCACCGACACGGGGTTCAGTTCCGCCTCGAGCACCTCGGTGTTCGACACGGCAAGGGTGGAGAGGGCGACGATGGTGTCGGCCAGAGCGTCGAGGTCCCCTTCGGGAAGGCCGCGGTACCCGGTGACCACGGACAGTCCCTTCACCTCGCCGATCATCTCGCGGGCGGTCTCGCGGGTGACCGGCGCCAGCCTGATCGACGAGTCCGCGAAGATCTCGGCCAGCACGCCGCCCGTGGAGAGGACGACGATGGGACCCACGTCGCGACTGACCCGGTAGCCGACCAGCGCGTCGGCGAGACCGCGAGAGGCCATCTGCTGCACGAGCACTCGGTCGACCACGACGTGGGGTGCGTGGTCGGCGACGTTCGCGACGATGCGCCGCGCCGCGGCGCGGACACCCTCCGCGTCGGTGACGTTCAGGACGACTCCGCCGACGTCGGACTTGTGCGGAACCTCGTCCGAGAGCACCTTGACGACGACGGGGTAGTCGAACGGGAGATCGAGCTCGACGCCGTCGTCCGCCAGGCTCGCGGTGTCGAGCGCGACGGACGGGCTCACCGCCACTCCGAGCCGACCGAGAAGCTGCCCCGACTCGAGCTCGTCGAGCACCGCGGTGGGGGCGTCGGCGTCCACCGCGAATCGGGTGCCGCCGCCGATGGTGGCCGGGACGCGCTGGTAGGTGGCGGCGATGACGTCGGCGCAGGACTCGGGCGTGCGGAACGCCGGGACGCCGGAGGTGTTCAGCAACGCGGCGGCGTCCGGGGCCTCGGGGAGGGCGAAGGCGACGATGGGCACCTCGTGGTCGCCGCGTTCGGAGATCGCCTGCACGGCCAATTCGGGATTGAGGCGAGCGGAGGATCCGATGACGAACACGATCAGGTCGAACTCGCGGCTGTTCTGCATGGCGTCGAGTGCCGCGGTGACGACGTCGTGTCGCGCGCCGGCGAGACCCAGATCGGCGATGCCGCTGTGGGGGATCGGTGCGCCGCGCTCCGCCATGATGGCCACGAGGTCTTCGCTCGGGCCGACGACCGTCAACCCGTGGAGAGCGAGCTGGTCGACCATGATCGCGGCACCGCCGCCGGTGGTGGTCACCACGCCGACGCGCGGCGAGACGGGAGTGGAGGAGGTGGGGACGCGGAGCAGCAGTCCGGGCGCCTCCACGAGGGACTCGAAGGTGTAGACGCGCGCGAATCCGCAAGCACGGAAGAAGGCTTCGGATTCACTGTCCTCGCCGGCGAGGGCTCCGGTGTGCGAGACCGAAAGCGCGGCGGCCTCGTCGGAGCGGCCGAGCTTGTAGACCGCGACGGGTTTGCCGGCGGCTGCCGCGGCGCGGGCGAAGGACGCGAGATCCTCGGAGTGGCGGAGTGATTCGAGGAACAGGGCGAAGGAGGTGACACCCGGATCGTCGACCATCGACTCGCACAGAGCGCCGAGCGACAGATCGGCCTCGCCGCCCGTGGAGACGAGTCCGGCGAAACCGATGCCGCGGCCGCGGGCGCGGCTGACGAGGGAGCCGATGACGCTGCCGGACTGCGAGGCGACGAAGATGCCGCCGGCCGGGATGTTCGGCTCGCCGAAGGCGGCGTTACCGGTGAGCATCACGCCGGTGCGGGGGTTGACCACCCCGAGGCTGCTCGGGCCGATCACGCGGACGGAGCCCGCGGCGGCGGCGGCACGCAGGCGCTCCTCGCGCTCGACACCCTCGGGGCCGTCCTCCGCGAAGCCCGAGGACAACACGGTGGCGGCCGTGACGCCCAGTGCGGCGCATTCCTCGACCGCGGCGATCGCGGCCTCGGCGCCGGTCATGATGTAGACGTGCTCGGGAACCTCCGGCAGCGCGGTGAGGCTCGGCCATGCCTTGGCGCCCTGCACCGTCTCGCGTCGGGGATTGACGAAGTAGGCGTTGCCTCGGTAGCCGGCCTGCGCGAGGAACTGTTGCGGGCGAGCCGTCGTCTTCGTCGGGTCGTCGGAGGCACCGACGATGGCGATGGACGCCGGGTCGATGAGTCGTTCGGCGAACGAGCGGTCTGTGCGGTGGTCGGTCATGGGCTCAACTCCTGCGAGCAGCGGTCGGGGGTGGCGTGACGGCGTCGCGCGGTGGGGTGGACCACACCACTGGGCCGACATGACGTACATTACACACTCTATAGACTACTGTCTATCAGGATGGGAGGTCATCGTGACCGAATGGGAGACCGACGGCGACGACACGTCCGAGCCCGGTGTGATCAACCGTGACACGCTGGTCGAGCGGTTGGCCGTCGTTCGGCACGCGAGCGCGCGCGCCGCCGACACCTACGTGGGACATCCGGTGCGCGGTTTCGTCCAGCGCACCTTCGGCGGGCACCTGGTGGCGCAGTCGATCCTCGCCGCGACCGAGACGGTCGAGTACTCCGATCGGGTCGTGAACTCGCTGCACTGCTCGTTCCTTCGCATCGGAACGCACGAGCGTCCGCTCGAGTACACGGTGTCCCGCATCAGGGACGGCCGATCGTTCTCGGTCCGCGAGACCGCCGTTCGTCAGGACGGGCGCGAACTCGCGCGACTGTCGATCACGTTCTGCACGACCGCAGCCCACGGCACCCCGTCGTCGTCGAGTGTTCCGCTCGACGTGCCTGCGCCGGACACGTTGGAACCGCTGCACCGCCGACGGGCTCTCGGCCTGCCTGCGGACGGCATCAAGCTGCCGGCACGGGAACACTGGTGGACTGCCTCGCGTCCGGTCGACATCCGCTACGTCGACGGGACCGACGACCGCACCTTCTGGTTCCGTACCGCCCCGGCGGAGGGCGCACCGCAGAACGTGCACCGCGCGATGCTCGCCTTCGCCAGTGACCGGTCACTGCTGCCCGTCATCGGCCACGCTCGCGGCGACCTCGAGACCGCCCACCTCATGCGCACCGCCAGCGTGGACCACGCGCTGTGGTTCCACGCCGACGTGACCGCGGGGGAATGGTTTCTCTACGTGCAGGATTCACCGTTCCACACGGCTCGATCCGGACTCGCCCACGGCAGCATCCTCGGGCGCGACGGCGAGCTCGTCGCCACCGTCATGCAGCAGGGACTGATCGTCGACGACCGCCCGGCCCGGAACTCGCGGTCCTGACACCCATCCGGCTCGAGCACCCGGACGAGGAATCAGGCTGCGGCTGCGCGACGGTCGGCGGCCACCGCCGCGGCGGCCTCGCGACCGGATCCGACAGCGCCCTCGAAGTAGCCGTTCCAGGTGTGGGCGTACTCCGTTCCGGCGAAATGGATGCGGCCGGCGGCGGGGCGCAGATCCTCTCCCACGCGGCTGAGTCCGCCTGCGCCGAATCCGGCCGAGAAGCAGCCTCCGGTCCAGCGCTCGTCGGCCCAGTCCAGGGTGACCGCGTCGCGATGCTCCCGCACCTGCGGACCGAAGACGTCCGCGAGGGATTCGACGATCGCGTCGACCGCGGCGTCGGGCGACAATCGGCGCAGGGCGATCGCCTCGTCGCCGTACACGAACGCCGTGAGGACGCCGCCGACGGCGTCGGGGGTGGTGCCGTCGGCGGTCTCGGTCACCACGCCGGCGGAATGGTTGCTCTGCCCGGACAATCCGGCGTCGCGCCAGAACGGTCGGTCGTAGACCAGGTTGGTCTTGATGCCGATGCCGCCGTGCAGGCGGCCGAGCGCCAGTCGCTTGGGCAGGGGCAGGTCCGGGGTGAATCGGATCGCCGACGGAACGGTGGCGGCCGGGATCGCGACGATCACGTGATCGGCACGAAGCGTGCCGGCGGAGGTGTGCACGACGACGACGTCGTCGACGAGCTCGACGGCGTGCACGGGCTCGTTCAGCCGCACGCTGCCCGCCGGAAGCGACCGGGCGATGGCCTCCGCGACGGCGTGCGGGCCGCCGACGATGCGGTCCTGCTGCGCCCCGCCCTCGGCGTCGAGAAGCGTGCCGACACCGTGGCCGCTCGCCACGTAGAACGCGAGATCCAGCACGGAGGCCTCGCCGGCGGACACGGTCTTCAGACCGCCGGCGAGGAGGCGCCCGACCAGTGCCTTCTCGTCGGGAGTGCCTGTGTCCCGAGTGTCGAGCCAGGCCTGGAGGGTGAGGGCGTCGAGTGCCGTCGCCTGCGGGTGATCCCACGGGGCGTGCGTGTCGACGGTGGCGGCCAGCGCGTCGAACTCGTCGAGGAGTCGGATCGCGCCCGCCGGGAGCTCGTGCAGCAGTGCGTCGCCCACGCGGTAGACGGGGGCCCCGTGCGCGGGCAGTGGGTAGGTCTCCACGCCGTGCTCGGCGGCCAACGCGTACATCGCGTCCTGCGTCGGACCGATCCACTGCCCGCCGACGTCCACGGAGGTGCCGTCGTCGAGATGGACCGTGTGGGCCCGGCCGCCGACGCGGTCGCGGGCCTCGAGCACGACGACGCCGATGCCGTCGTCCGCCAGTGCTCGTGCTGCGGCCAGGCCGGCGAATCCGGCTCCGATGACCACGGTGTCGACCTTCTCGTTCCGGGCGTTCACGACGTTCGTCCTCCTGTGTCGGCCGCGAGGGCTGTTCCTCGGGGCCTTTCCAGATTTATTCTACACCGTAGATTCTACACTGTAGGTGAACGTTGGCCGGCCGGTCGGGAACGGCGGAGGTGCCTCCCGACGAGCATCGACACCACGTCTGCGACAGGTCTCGCCGTGTGCCGCCCGGGATTCGCCATCCCTTTCCGGCGGCGGTCTGCGGATCTACACTCGGGCGGTGCATCGCGTCTTCACCACTCCGGTGTCCTCGGTCTATCCGCACTACGTCACCAAGGCGGAGCGGAAGGGTCGAACCAAGGCCGAGGTCGACGAGATCCTGCGCTGGCTCACGGGATTCGACGACGACGAGCTGACGCGTCACCTCGACCGGGACACCACGTTCCTCGACTTCTTCGACGCGGCGCACCTCAATCCGAACGCTCCCCTCGTCACGGGGTCCGTGTGCGGGGTGCGGGTCGAGAACGTCGAGGACCCGCTGATGCAGAACATCCGCCGACTGGACAAGCTGATCGACGAGCTGGCCAAGGGGCGCCCGATGGAGAAGATCCTGCGGTCCTGACCGCCCACCGATCCCGAGGACTGCCGTGCGCGCATCGTCTGCTCTGCGAACGTTCGTCGTGGGCCTCGTCCTGGCTGCTGCCACCGCGACGGGTCTCGGCCCCGTCGCGGCGCAGCCGGCCGCGCCGCCGCCTCCGTCCACCGACCCGTTTCGCGAGTGGTCCGCGCCGCTGACCGATCGGGCGCCGGGGGAGATCCTGCGGTCGCGTCCGGTGCCCTACGGTGCCCCCGGCCTCGCGACGCCCATCGCGTCCACTCAGGTGCTCTATCGCACCACCGATCAGCAGGACCGCCCCGCCGTGACGGTCGCGACGGTGCTCCGCCCACTCGTGCCCGGACCGACGCGAATGATCTCCTTCCACACGGCGTACGACGGGCTCGGACCCGACTGCAATCCGTCGTGGACTCTCACCGGTCGCGGCACCAGCGAGACTGCGGTGATCGAGCAGGGCCTGATCACCGGGTACCTCGCGGCGGGCTACACCGTGGTCGTCCCGGTCTACGAGGGCGAGCAGTCCGAATGGACCATCGGTCGACAGTCCGGCTACGCCGCGCTGGACGGCATCAGGGCCGCACAGTCCTTCCTGTCCCTGCCGCCGTCGACACCCGTGGGCATGATCGGCTACTCGGGCGGATCCGTCCCCACGCAGTGGGGGGCGGAGGTGGCGCCGACCTATGCCCCGGAGCTCGCGCTGGTGGGCGCGGCCGCCGGCGGACTTCCCGTGAACCTCGCGCACAACCTGCCCTACGTCAGCGGCTCGGCCGGTTGGGCGGGCGTCATCCCGGCCCTCGTCGTCGCCTACCAGCGCACGTACGGACTCGACACCGACGCGTTCCTCTCCGAGGAGGGGCGCACCGTGACCGCGCAGGTTCAGGACCGTTGTATCGCCGGGTTCGCCGCGTCGTATCCGGGGTTGACCGACGCCGCGATGGTGCGACCGCCGTACCGATCGTTGCTGGACGTGCCTGCCGTCGTCGCCGCCGTCGGCGACAACGTCATGGGGACCGCGGGGACGCCGCGAATCCCGATGTTTCTGGCGGTGGGCGACATCGACGGCACCGGCGACTCGGTCATGATCACCGCGGACGTGCGGGACCTGGCGGGGGAGTACTGCGATCGCGGTGTCCCCGTCGTCTACCACCAGTACGACGGGGCGAGCCACACGGACGCGTTCCCCCGTTTCGAGGCGGACGCCGCGCAGTTCCTCGCCGACCGGTTCGCCGGAACGCCGACGGCGACCACCTGCGCCTGACGGGCGGACATGCCCTGGCGCACACAGGTCGATCCGATGGGTGGGATCCCGTCGATCGGTGCGACTCGTGTGCGCTGAGGCAGGACGGTCAGGTGGTGACGCGCAGCCGGGTCTCGAACTCCCGCTCGAGGTCGCGCCAGGATTCCGCCTCGGCGTCGAACGGCGGGCTCGGTGCCATCCGGCCGGGCGTCGGCTCGAGAATCCCCGACACCAGCCAGCCCAGCGGGGTGGACGGTGCCAGCGCTTCCTCGACCGAAGTGTCCCCGGCGAAATCCGCTGCGTCCGAGACGAGTTCGACGGCCAGATCGAGCTGATCGGCGTCGACGGCCTCGGGGCCGCGAGCCAGATCGTCCGCGATCCCGGGCAGAACGTAGACGTTCTCGTCGGTCACCACGACGTCGAGAGAGCCGTCGATGGCCGCGGTCCGCACGTCGTCGTACGTCTCGAGGGAGGCGAGGTCGTGTTCGTGGTCGTCGGCCAGGTAGCGCGCCAGTGCCCGCTCACTGGTGAACACCAGGATCGCCCCCGAACGCCCGAGGAAGATCGGCTCGTCGTCGAGGTAGCAGCGCAGCGTGTAGTACGTGTTCTCGCCGGTGATGATGCGAATGGGGTCGATGCCGACGGAGGCCCAGAAGTCGTCCTCGTCGAGATCCTCGTCGTCGAGTTCGTCCTCCGAGTCGTCGTCCCGGTCCGCCGACACCCCGCCGACGGCAGGAATCGCGGCGGCGTCGGTGCGGGGCTCGACGTCGAGGTCGGGATCGTCCGTCTCGTCGGGTGCGTCCGCGTCGACGATGTTCTCGGCGGCCGCGACGATCTCGGCGTCCGCATCCGCCACCGCCTTGTCGTCGACCTCGGGGGTGACGAGCACGCCGTCGATCTCGTCCAGGACGTCGTCCCACCCGGTGGCCAGGGCCGCGCCGATGCGGTTCCACAGCTGCTTGCCCTCGCGGCCGACGAACGCGTCGGCGCCGCGCCCGAGGACCGCGAAGAGGTGGTTCGCCGAGAAGTAGCGCGTGACGGTGTCGAGCTCACAGACCTCACCGAGGGTGCGCGCCATCCCCAGCGCGCGGGCCAGCTCGATCACGTTCTCCTCGGTCGGCTCCTCCGCCGCGAGCTCGGGGACACCGACGAGGTCGTACACGTGATCGTCGTCCGGCTCGATGTGCTCGGCGGACAGGGCTCGCACCGTGCGCCACTGCGGGTGGTCGACCAGATCGTTGTCGTCGTCGGCGCGGATGAACGCCGCGAGGTGGGCGACCGACGGGAAGGCGAACAAGGCGTCGTCGCGGCCGAGGAAGGCTTCCCACTCCTCGCCGTCCTCGCGCCATTCCGGCGCCCACAGGGTGACCAGGTCGCCGGCGGTGACTCCGAGCTCGATCGGGACGATGTCCTGTGCCATGCGCGCGAGCCTATCTCAGCGCCCGAGCGGCGGCGGGCCGCGCACCGAGGCCTCACTCCGTGGGTCGATAGAACCCGTGAAAGGTCATGCCCGCGTTGGTGGTTCGGACGGGCGACACGGACACCGGATCACCCGCCTCGACCAGTTGCCCGTTGCCCACCACCATCGCGACGTGGCCGTCCCACACCGCGAGATCTCCGGGCATCAGGTTCTCCACCGACACCGGGCTCCCGACCGACTGCTCGGCAGCGAGACGGGGAATGTCCACCCCGGCCTGGCCGTACGCGCTCTGCGTCAGGCCGCTGCAGTCCAGGCCCTGGCCGGGCGTGGTGCCGCCCCAGACGTACGGGGTGCCCTGCTGCGCGAGGGCGAAGCGGACGGCCTCGGCCGCCCGCGCGTTCGGTGCCAGCGCCGTGGACCCGTCCGGGAGCACGACCTCGCGGCCCGTTCCACCCGCGGCGGGGTCGTACGCCCGATGGCCGGGCGCCGAGTCGGCAGGTCCGGCGTCCGGAGCGGCCGGCGACGGGTCGAGCGTGCCGCGCAGGAACCGCTCGGCATCGGTGACGGCGGACGAGGCCCCCGGTACCGCCGGCACGACCGGAGGGATCAGAGCCGACACCTCGGCGCCCAGCGCATCGAGTTCGGCCCGCACCCGCGCCGCGACCGCACCCGCCTCCGTCACGGCCGACTGCGCCAGTGCCGCCAGTGCCGCGGCACCGGCCGGAGTCACGGCGGTCGGCAGCAGCGGCGCCGCGGTAGCGACGAACGAGGCGGCGATCGCCTCCACCTCCGCGGTTCCCCGCGCCACCACCTCGCAGGCACGTCCGGCGAGCACCGACAACGCCTCGGATTCCCGCGCCAGCGCCGTCGCCGCCTCGGCGGCGCGGGCGACCACCTCACCGGCCGCGGTCGCGGCGGGACCGGACCACGGGATCCCGTCGAGAGCGGAGCGCAACGAGGAGCCGACGGCATCGGCGGCCTGCGCCCCGCCCGCGAGGACGGTGTCCACGGAGCCGGGCGGCAGGACCCCGCGGCCCAGCTCGGCGAGCACCCCGTCGATCGGAGCGAGGAGGGAGTCGAGTCCGGGCACCGTGAGGGTGAGGGTGATCGAGTCCGGTGCCGCATCGGCCGGCAGTGCGGTGGCAGGGCTTGCAGCGGTGGCAGGGGCTGCAGCGGCGACGGGGGACACCGGCTCGGTGGACGCCCTCATCCGCGCAAGTCCGCGGCCGTGGCGTCGTCACCCTCGGTGTACGCGTGCGCCGCCGAGCCGACCCGCGCGCCGACGGTGTCGATCACCTCGGCGAGGGCGTCGAGCGACCCGCAGTGACGACCGACGGCCGTACCGAAGACGGCGGCGAACGCGCCTCCGATCGGCCCCAGGGCCGGACCCACGACGGCGGCCGCGCGCCCGGCGCCGGCGACGTCCGCCGTCGCCGCGGCGGTGCGGTGCAGCGAGGCGGCCAGGGTGAGCAGATGCTCCGGGTCGACGTGAACGGCGGGGGTGATCATGGGCGAGTCCTCTCGTGAGCGGTCACGGCACCGTCCGAGCACGGAGGGGCCGCTGTCGTCTTGGACGCCGCGCCCCCGGTTCCGGTTCCGCCCCTCTAGGGTCGACGGCGTGACCACCACCCCCGGTATGGAGACGATCGTCCTCGACCACCCCCTCGCGTCCGCGCTGTTGACCCAGATGCGTGACCGTGCCACCGACAACCCCGGTTTCCGGTCGGCGCTCCGACAGCTCACCCAGATGTTGGTGTACGAGGCGTTGCGCGACGCACCGCTCGAGACGTTCGACGTCGACACCCCCGTCGCGACGACCACGGGCCACCGCCTGGCCTCGCCGCCCCTGCTGGTCCCGGTTCTGCGCGCCGGACTCGGCATGGTGGAGAAGGCGAGCTCGCTCATTCCGCAGTCGCGCGTGGGATTCGTCGGCATCGCCCGCGACGAGAAGACGCACCAGCCCACGCCGTACATGGAATCGCTGCCCGACGATCTGGCCGGATACCCGGTCTACGTCCTCGATCCCATGCTCGCCACCGGCGGGTCGATGGTGCACACCATCGAACTGCTCGTCCAACGCGGTGCCGACGACGTCACGGCGATCTGCGTCGTCGCGGCACCGGAGGGCGTCGAGACGCTGGGCGCGGCGGGGTTGCCCGTCCGGCTGATCGCGGCCGCCGTCGACGAGGGCCTGAACGAGAACGCCTACATCGTGCCGGGTCTGGGCGATGCAGGGGATCGGCAGTTCGGACCGCGCTGACGGTCAGAACGTCCGGGCGAACTCCTCGAGCTCGGCGAGCACGGCCCGCGCGCGTGCCCGCGCCGAGTCGAGGTCCGCGCGGCCGTCCACGGGTTCGATCACCTCGAGGTAGGCCTTGAGCTTCGGTTCGGTTCCCGACGGCCGCACCATCACGCGGAAGCGATCGCCGACGAGTTCCAGTGCGTCGGTGCGCAGTTCGTCGGTGCGGTCGTTCAGGTCCGACGTCGTGACGGTGGACCCCGCCAGGGTGGTCGGCGGGTTCGACCGCAGCCGTCCGGTCATGGCGGTGATCTCGGCGAGCTCCTCGACGCGTCGGGACACCTGAGCGCCCACACGGGCCCCGAACTCGACGTCGAGGTCGTCCAGGACGTCGAGCAGAGTCCGCCCGTCGCGGGCCAGTTCGGCGGCGACATGGGCGAGCAGAACGGCGGCGGAGATCCCGTCCTTGTCTCGCACCGCGTCCGGGTCGACGCAGTGGCCGATGGCTTCCTCGTACGCGTAGACCAGACCGTCGCCGGCGCGCACGAGCCACTTGAACCCGGTGAGCGTCCGACGGTGGCGGGCGCCGCGGGCGGCCGCGAGCGGGCCCAGCAGCGTGGACGAGACGATGGTGGACGCCACCAGGGCGCCCGGTGCGCTGGACCGCAGGATGTGGTCCGCGAGCACGGCGCCCGTCTCGTCGCCGCTGAGCATCCGCCACCCGTCCGGCCCGCGCACGCCGACGGCGCACCGATCGGCATCCGGGTCCAGGGCCACGGCGAGGGTCGCGTCGGATCGCTCGGCCAGCGCGAGCAGGAGATCGGCGGCTCCTGCCTCCTCGGGGTTCGGGAACGCGACCGTCCGGAAGTCGGGGTCGGGGGCGAACTGGTCGTCGACGGTGACGACGTCGTCGAACCCGGCGCGGCGGAGCGCCTCGACGGCGAGGTCGCCGCCGACACCGTGCAGTGGAGTCAACGCGATCCTGATGCGGGAGTGGCTCTCTCGCGGGGGAACCCGGTGCCGGAGGCGATCGAGATACGGGCCGACCACGTCGTCGGTGGTCGGGGCGACGGCGGTCCGGGGGATCCGGGCGGCCCCGTCCGCCGACCGGATGAGGGCCTCGATCTCGCGGTCGGCGGGGGAGACCAGCTGCGCTCCGCCGTCGAGGTAGAGCTTGTAGCCGTTGTCGGCGGGCGGATTGTGCGACGCGGTGATCTGCACGCCCGCGACGGCGCCGCGCGCGCGGGTCGTGAACGCCAGGATCGGCGTCGGCAGCGGGTGGGGGAGCAGCGTGACGCGAAATCCCCTCGCGGCGAACACTTCTGCCGCGGCGGTGGCGAACGCGGCGGAGCCGTGACGGGCGTCGCGGCCGACCACGATCTCGGACCCTGGTGCGTGCCGCGCCGACAGGTAGGCGGCGACACCGGCGCTCGCGCGGACGACGACGGCGACGTTCATGCCGTTCGGGCCCGCTCGGACCGGACCGCGCAGGCCGGCCGTGCCGAAGGCGAGGGTGGCGGCGAAACGATCGGCCAGGTCGTCGTCGGAGGCCGCCAGCAGCTCGGCGCGCGCGTCCGGATCGGGATCGTCGGCGAGCCAGCGGTCCAGACGGTCCCGGTCGAAGGCGGTCACAGGTGCGGAACCAGGTCGCGCAGCAGCGTTCCCATCCGGACGGCCGACGCGGCGCCGGCGGCGATGACCTCCTCGCCGTCCAACGGCTCGCCGGTGATGCCCGCGGCCAGATTGGTCACCAGGGAGATACCCAGCACGCGCGCCCCCACGGCCCGCGCGGCGATGGTCTCGTGGACCGTCGACATCCCCACCAGGTCCGCGCCGAGGGTACGGAGCATGCGGATCTCGGCGGGCGTCTCGTAGTGCGGGCCCGGCAGTCCGGCGTAGACGCCCTCGGCGAGCGTCGGGTCGGTGGACCGGGCCACCGCGCGCAACTCGGCGGAGTAGGCGTCGACGAGGTTCACGAACTGCGCGCCGATCATCGGCGAGCGGCCCGTCAGGTTCAGGTGGTCCGAGATCAGGACGGGGTCGCCCACGGCCATGCCGTCCCGGATGCCGCCGGCGGCGTTGGTCAGCACGACCGTCCGCGCGCCCGCCGCGGCCGCCGTCCGCACCGGGTGGACCACTCGCGCGAGGTGATGTCCCTCGTAGGCGTGCGTGCGGCCCAACAGGATCAGCACCGGGGTCTCGCCGACCCGGACCGACCACATGGAGTTGCTGTGCCCCAGGGCGCGCGGCGCCGCGAAGCCGGGCAGCTCGGACATGGGGACGACGTGGTCCGGGTCGCCGAACTGCTCGGCGGCCCGCTGCCATCCCGATCCCAGGACGACGGCGACGGGATGACGCTCGACGCCGGTGATCCGCGCGAGTGCTGCGGCGGCGGCCTCGGCGGCGGCGGTGGGGTCGAGTTCCGGGTCGGCGGCTGCGTGGGGGGTGTTCACCCGACCGACCCTAGTGCGATCGCCCGGTCAATCCGCGTACGTCCGGTAGAGCCGCCAGAACCACACCGACGCCGCCGATCCGAGGACCACGCCGGAGCCGTAGGCGCCCACCGACACCAACATCGCCGACGCCGCCACGAGGAGGACGATGACGACGGTCTGCAGAACGGCCGCGAGATGCACCGATCACCGCTCCTCTCGCTGTCGACCGGCGCCGCCGTGGAGGGTTACCGGTGAGTACCATCCGATCATGCCTGCACTCGAGCGCGACGGGGACGTCTTCGTCCTCAGCCTTGCCCATGCCGACGGTGTCAATCCGGAGAATCGCTTCCATCCGGACTGGATCGAGCAGGTCCACGGCCTGCTCGACGAGGTCGACGCGGTGGACGGGCCGGCCGCTCTGGTGACGGTCGGTGCGGGCAAGTTCTACTCCAACGGGCTCGACACGGACTATCTCTTCGCCCACGCCGACCGCATTCCGGAGTACCTCGACCTCGTGCACACGGTCTACACGCGCCTGCTGCGGTTCCCGATGGCCACCGTCGCCGCGATCAACGGCCACGCCTTCGGTGCCGGGGCCATGCTCGCGCTGTGCCACGACACGTCGGTCATGCGGGCCGACCGCGGCTTCTTCTGCCTGCCGGAGGTCAACCTCGGCATGCCGTTCACCGAGGGCATGTCCACGCTGCTGCTCGAACGGCTGCCGAACGCCACGGCCGTGGAGGCCATGACCACCGGCCGCCGCTACGGCGCCGCCGACGCGGTCGCGCACCACATCGTGGGGGAGAGCGCGGCCGAGGACGCCGTCGTCGCCCGAGCGGTCGAGATCGCCGCCGCGCGCACCGCGACGCACGGCCCGAACATGACGTCGATCAAGGACAGCATTCACACCAGGACGCTGGCCGCGCTGTCGGTGCAGACGGGTGAGAGCTCGTTCTCGTTCGGCTCCTGACCGGTGACAGCCGACCGGTGACAGACTGTCCGGCGTGACCTTCTCCCCGGCCGACGCCCTCGACGGCGTCGTCACCGCCGCCGCATCGGACCTCGTCGCGCTGTCGCACGCGATCCACGCGCGTCCGGAACTGGCGTTCGAGGAGACCTTCGCCTCGGCGGCCACGGCCGATCTCCTGGCCTCCGGCGGCTTCGAGGTCACCCGCGGTGTGGCGGGGCTGCCGACGGCGTTCGACGCGCAATACGGCTCCGGTGACCTGGTGATCGCCCTGTGCGCGGAGTACGACGCGTTGCCGGAGATCGGCCACGCGTGCGGGCACAACATCATCGCGGCATCGGCGGTCGGAGCGGGCCTGGCACTCGCCTCCGTCGCGGAGGAGCTGGGTCTGACCGTCCGGGTGCTCGGCACGCCGGCCGAGGAGACCGGCGGCGGCAAGGTGGTCATGCTCGAGGCCGGGCTGTTCGACGACGTGGGCGCGGCGATGATGGTGCATCCCGGGCCGTTCGACATCGTGGCGGCGCGCTCGCTCGCGTTGGCGGACATCGCGGTGCGGTACACCGGCCGGGAGGCCCATGCGTCCGCGGCGCCCGAGTGGGGGATCAACGCCGCCGACGCCGCCACCGTCGCGCAGGTGAGCATCGGCCTCCTCCGGCAGCATCTGCGGCCCGGTCAGCAGGTGCACGGCATCGTCGGGCACGCGGGGACGGCGCCCAACATCGTTCCCGGGTCGGCGGAACTGCTCTACTACCTCCGGGCCGACACCGCGGACGAGTTGGCCGATCTGGATCGGCGAGCGCGAGGCTGCTTCGAGGCCGGCGCGGTGGCCACCGGATGCACGCACGACGTGGTGACGGTGTCGCCGACGTACACGGAACTGACGCCGGACCCGTGGCTGGTCGAGCGCTACCGCGACGTGGTCGGCGACCTCGGACGCACCGCCGTACCCCGCGAGTTCGAGACGTCGCGGCCGTTCGGCAGTACGGACATGGGTAACGTGACTGCCCGCGTCCCGGGCATCCACCCGGTGATCGGGTTGGATTCGCAGGGATCCGTCACCCACCAACCACAGTTCGCTGCGGCGTGCGCGACCGAGTCCGCCGACCGCGCCGTGGTGGACGGTGCCCGAGCTCTGGCGCGGGTCGCCGCGCTCGCGGCCACCGACACGCACCACCGCGACCGCCTCGTCGCGGCGGCACACGAGAGGACGAGACGACCATGAACCCCGCCGACGCCTGGATCGATGCACACGGTGCGGATCTGGTGGCGTGGCGTCGTCGCATCCACGCGCATCCGGAGTTGGCGCGGCAGGAGTTCGCGACCACCGCGCTGGTCGTCGACACGCTCCGCGCTGTCGGCCTGTCGCCGACGGTGATGCCGGGCGGCACCGGCGTGGTGTGCGACATCGGTCCCGCGGGCCCGCGGATCGCGCTGCGGGCGGACATGGACGCGCTGCCGCTCACCGAGTTCACGGGCGCGGAGTACTCGTCGACGGTGCCGGGGGTGTCCCATGCCTGCGGTCACGACGCCCACACGACCGTCCTGCTGGCGACGGGCGTGGTGCTCGCGTCGCTGCCGAGTCTTCCGCACGGGGTCCGGCTGATCTTCCAGCCCGCCGAGGAGGTCATGCCCGGCGGCGCGCTGGATTTGGTGGCGGCCGGGGTGCTCGACGGCGTCGCCCAGATCCACGCCCTGCACTGCGATCCCCGCCTCGAGGTGGGCAAGGTGGGCATCCGCGTCGGGGCGATCACCTCGGCCGCGGACACGGTCGAACTCCGACTGCACTCCGCCGGTGGGCACACCTCCCGCCCGCATCTGACCTCCGACCTCGTCTATGCGCTGGGGTCGGTCGTCACGGCGCTGCCGGGACTGTTGAGCCGCCGGGTGGACCCGCGGACCAGCACCGTCATGGTGTGGGGTGCAGTGGTCGCGGGCCAGGCGCCGAACGCGATCCCGCAGACGGGCATGCTCACCGGCACCGTCCGCACCGGGGACCATCAGACCTGGGAACTGCTCGAGCCGCTGGTGCAGGAGATCGTGGCCGGGGTCCTGGCCCCGACCGGCGTGAAGTTCGAGGTCGACTACCGCCGCGGCGTGCCGCCCGTCGTCAACGACGAGCACGCGACGCGCCGATTCGAGGCGGCCATTCGCACGATCGGTCCCGACGCGCTCGCGGACACGGCCCAGTCGGGCGGCGGGGAGGACTTCTCCTGGTACCTCGAGCACGTGCCGGGGGCGATGGCCCGTCTGGGTGTGTGGTCCGGTCACGGTCCGCAGCTCGACATCCACCAACCGACGTTCGACCTCGACGAGCGGGCGCTGGCCGTCGGGGTCCGGGTCATGACCGCACTGGCGCTGGGACTGGACGGGCCCGAGCACGCCTGAACCGTCCGCGGCCGGGACGGACGATCAGGGCGCGGTGCCCGGCCCCACGTTGCGAGAGTTGCGAGTGCGCAGGTCGCGCACGTACTCGGCGGGGGCACCGGCGATCTCGGCGGCTTCGGCCATCACGCCGAGGTAGCGCGCACTGGGCAGGCCGCCCTCGTACGCGTCCAGAACGTAGAGCCAGGCCAGGACCGGCCCGTCGTCGGTGTCCACGCGAAGGCGAATCTTGCGATGGATGCCGAGCTCCGACCCCTCCCACCGGTCCAGGCGGTCCTCGTCCTCCGGCGGCACGTCGTAGAGGACGACGAACACGCGCGAGTCGGGGTCCTCGACCACCGTGGCCAGCGCGCCTTCCCAGCCGATGTCGCCGCCGCCGAAGGTCAGGCGCCAGCCCTGCAACCATCCGGTTCCGGCCACCGGCGAGTGGGGGCACCGCTCGAGCATCTGCTCGGGATGCATGTTGGAACCGTAGGCGGCGTAGATCGGCACGGCGGTCAGCCTAATCCGTCCGCGCAGCGGGCTCGGGTCGGGGAGCGGACCGTCGGTGCGGTGAATTAGGTTGGACGGTGTGAGTGACCCTCACGCTTGCTTCTTCTCCCGCACATCCACCACGGAGGCTTCATGACCCGCATCGTGATCATCGGCGGCGGACCGGCCGGCTACGAGGCCGCTCTGGTCGCCGCACAACACGGCGGGTCGGTCACCCTGGTCGATTCCGACGGGGTCGGTGGAGCTTGCGTGCTGTGGGACTGCGTCCCCTCCAAGACCTTCATCGCCTCCACCGGCATCCGGACGGACATGCGGCGCGCGACGGACCTCGGTATCGAGCTCGACCCGTCGTCGGCGGTCGTCGACCTGCCGCAGATTCACAACCGCGTGAAATCCCTTGCGCAAGCGCAGAGTTCGGACATTCGGGCGCGACTGCAGACCGTCGGAGTGCGCGTGCTGTCCGGGACGGCGAAGGTGGTGGACACGCAGCCGGGACTCGCCGCGCACACCGTCGAGGCTGCCCTGTCGACGGGGCAGACCGAGCGGATGGACGCCGAGGTGGTGCTCGTCGCCACCGGCGCGAGCCCGCGGGTGCTGCCGGGGGCGCAGCCGGACGGCGAACGCATCCTGACCTGGCGCCAGCTCTACGACCTGCAGGAGCTCCCGTCGCATCTGATCGTGGTCGGATCCGGCGTGACCGGCGCGGAGTTCGTCTCGGCGTACACCGAGATGGGCGTCAAGGTCACCGTCGTGTCGAGCCGTGACCGCGTGCTCCCCGGCGAGGACGCGGACGCGGCACTCGTGCTCGAGGACGTGCTGTCCGAGCGTGGTGTCACGCTGGTCAAGCAGGCACGCGCGGACTCGGTGACGCGCACCGACGACGGCATCGTGGTGACCCTCTCCGACGGGCAGACGGTGGAGGGATCGCATGCGCTCATGACGGTCGGTTCCGTGCCCAACACCGCGGATCTCGGCCTCGAGAACGTCGGGCTCGAACTCGACCGCGGCGGATACCTCCGCGTCGACCGCGTCTCGCGCACCAGCGTGCCCGGCATCTACGCCGCCGGTGACTGCACCGGCCTGCTGCCGCTCGCCTCCGTCGCGGCGATGCAGGGTCGGATCGCGATGTACCACGCGCTCGGTGAGGGCGTCAGCCCGATCAAGCTCAAGACCGTCGCCTCGGCCGTCTTCACCCGCCCCGAGATCGCCACGGTCGGCGTCGGGCAATCGGCCATCGACAACGGCGAGGTGCCGGCCCGCACGGTGATGCTGCCGCTCAACACCAACCCGCGCGCCAAGATGTCCGGCCTGCGGCGCGGTTTCGTCAAGATCTTCTGCCGCCCGGCCACCGGCGTGGTGATCGGCGGCGTCGTGGTCGCCCCGACGGCGTCGGAGCTGATCCTGCCCATCGCGATCGCCGTGCAGAACAACCTCACCGTCCGCGATCTCGCTCAGACCTTCTCGGTCTACCCGTCGCTCACCGGGTCCATCACGGAGGCTGCACGCCAGCTCATCAGCCACGACGATCTTGACTGAGGTCGTCAGCTCCCGGTGACCGGTTGGCGCAGGATCGTCCGCAGGCGCTCGGGCGCGGTACGACGGGCGTCGTTCAGGTAGATCTCGTGGTGGCGGCCGGTGAGCGACCGGCCGCGGGCCGTCGCGTCGTCGTGCATCGCCGCGATGACCGGGCCCTCGGCGTCGTACGGTCCGACATGGAGGCTCTGCACGACCGTGCCTTCGTCGATCGTGCGCAGCTCGACGGGGCGTGGCGGCGGGCCCCCGGCGCGGTCCCGGACCCGGCCGAGCACGGTGTCGAGGTGCTCGGCGGTGATCCACTCGGGGACGACGGTGAGCACCGTCCAGTGCCACCTGTTCTTGTTCCGGCCCGAGGTGAACGCCTCCAGGTCGTCGGCCCACCACAGTGCTTCGAGCGGTGGTACGCGGTACTCGCGCTGCAGTTCTCGGGACGACAGAAACTTCAGCCCGTACGTGACGGGATAGAGCGACGCCAGGGCGTCGGCGTAGGACGACGACGTGTTCGGGTCGCCCGATCCGTCGACGGCGAGGTAGCGACGTGCGGGCAGGTCGAGGAGATCGATGCGGCCGCGTCGCGCGGTGTAGCCGGCAAGCTCTCGGCGGGGATCGAACGGCACGGGCACCTCCGGACCGGGACACGGTGGACGGGTCGACGGGACCGCCCGATCTCGCGACCGCGTGACGCAGACGGTACGTCTTACACCAACGACTGCGCGACTCGATGGTCACCGTGCGCAATCCCGCGGTCATGTGTTGCGCGGACTGCTTTGTCTTGTTTGAGTTGTGTGGATCACACCGGGGACGATCTCTCCGGGTGCGACGACGACGAGAGGACCCGACCATGGGCGCCCGCAGCTTTCTCCTTCCCGATCTGGGCGAAGGCCTCACCGAAGCAGAACTCATCAGCTGGTCGGTGACTCCGGGCGACACCGTCGAACTCAACCAGGTCATCGCCGAGGTCGAGACGGCCAAGGCCTCCGTGGAACTGCCGTCGCCGTACGCGGGCGTCGTGCTGGCCCTGCACGTCGATGCCGGGGACACCGTCGAGGTGGGCACACCGATCATCGACATCGGCGACGGGCCGGACGACTCGGAGCCGACCGCCACCGTCCCGTCGGTCGAGGCCCCGACCACCGTCCGGGACGAGGCGCCGGCCGACAGTCCGACGGCACCCCCTGCCGTGAACGGACACGAGGCTTCCGGGGACGGCCGTGTGCCGGTGCTCGTCGGCTACGGCGTCACGGGGGAGACGGCCGGCCGACGCGGCGCCCGACCTGGGACGGAGTCCGCGGCGAACGCCGCATCGAGCGCAGCGCCCGCACCGTCAACGGACTCGTCTCGACCGCTCGCAGCGCCGCCGGTGCGCTTCCTCGCGCGGCAGGAGGGAATCGATCTGGCGGACGTGCCGCCGACCGGTCCGCACGGTGAGGTGACCCGCGAGGACGTGACGGCGTATCTCGACCGCACCGCTCGATCGACCGACGACGTGCCGCTCGACGCCCCGGCGCGGGAGACCCGAACGCCGATCAAGGGGGTGCGGAAGCACACCGCGGACGCCATGGTCCGCAGCGCGTTCACCGCGCCGCACGTGACCGAGTTCGTCACCGTCGACGTCACGCCGACGATGGACCTGCTCGACCGGCTGCGCGAGTCCGATCACCTCGCCGGCGTGCGCATGACACCCCTGGTCCTGGTCGCGAAGGCCGTGCTCGCGGCGGTCCGCCGGAACCCGTCGCTGAATTCCGCCTGGGACGAGGAGACCCGGGAGATCGTCACCAAGCACTACGTGAACCTCGGCATCGCCGCCGCGACCCCGCGCGGACTGATGGTGCCGAACGTCAAGGACGCCGACCGGATGAGCCTGCGCGACCTCGCGATCGCCCTGGCCGACCTGACCGCCGTCGCCAAGGAGGGAAAGACGGGTCCGCGTGACCTCGAGGACGGCACCATCACGATCACCAACGTCGGCGTGTTCGGCGTCGACGCCGGGACTCCGATCCTCAACCCGGGTGAGGCGGCGATCCTGTGTATGGGCGCGATCCGGCGGCAGCCGTGGGAGTTCGAGGGTGAGATCGCCCTGCGGCAGGTCACCACGCTGAGCGTCTCGTTCGACCACCGACTGGTGGACGGCGAGCAGGGGTCGCGGTTCCTGGCCGACGTCGCCGCGATGCTGTCGGATCCCGTAGCGCTGGTCGCTCTGGGCTGATGGCCCTGGCCGGCCGGATCAGAAGGCGTACCGCACGGTGAGCCAGGGTGCGCGCTCGGCGATGATGTCGGTCAACCGGGCCACCGCCGCGGCCTTGACGTCGTTCCGGTAGCGGACGTTGAGCGCGCCGTTCTGGGATCGCTTGGCCTGCTGCGTCTCCGGGGTCCACAGCACCCGTTCCGCCTTCGGGTGCCAGCCGAGGTTCACCTGATGTAGATCGCGGTTGTGGGTCAGCATGATGACCTCCGCGGCGGCCTGCT
Organism: Rhodococcoides corynebacterioides NBRC 14404; assembly: GCF_001894765.1. Lineage (GTDB taxonomy): Bacteria > Actinomycetota > Actinomycetes > Mycobacteriales > Mycobacteriaceae > Rhodococcoides > Rhodococcoides corynebacterioides. The sequence continues at coordinate 244,604 of NZ_BCWV01000006.1, read as the reverse complement.
TCTTGAAGTCGTCACCCGTCGCGGCGGCGACGGAGTCGATCAGCGTCGTCCACCGCTCCTCCCACCCCTCGACCAGCACGACCGGGGAGAAGTTCAGATGCACCTCGTAGCCGGCGGCGACGAAGTCGTCGAGCGCTCCCATCCGGTCCGCGATGGGTGAGGTGCGGATGTCGAGCAGGCGCGACTCCTGCTCCGGCATCAGCGAGAAGCGGATACGGGTGCCCCCGCGCGGGTCCAGCGACAGCAGGTCCCGGTTGACGTACTTGGTGGCGAAGCTGGCCTTCGCGCCGTCCCACCCCGCGAAGGCACGGATAAGGTCGGCGACGTTGTCGCTCACGGTGGCGTCGACACTGCAGTCGCTGTTCTCGCCGATGTCGTAGACCCAGTCCGTCGGATCGCACTGGTTCGGCGCGGGCTTCGGACCCTGCCGCGCCACATGGCGCCCGAGGTAGCCGACGATCCTGTCGATGTTGGTGAACACCGTGATCGGGTTGGCGTAGCCCTTGCGGCGGGGCACGTAGCAGTAGGCGCAGGCCATCGCGCACCCGTTGGCCGTCGACGGCGCGATCCAGTCCGCCGACCGTCCGTTCGGCCGCGCGGTCAGCGACTTCTTCACGCCGAGCACCAGGTCCTCGGTCTTGACCCGCACCCATCGGTCGATGTTGCCCTCGTTGCCGTGCAGCGACGGAATCTGCCAGTGCGAGTCGACCTCGATCACCTCGGCGGTCGGGAAGCGGGCCAGCACCTCCTGGCCGCGCAGGTCCGCGATCGCCCCCGGTTCGGCCCAGATGCGGCGGGGGTCGAGCAGGGCGTGGGTGCGAGCATTCACTTCCCCGGGCTATCACGGCCGACCGACACCGGACCGTCGGTAACGCCCCGAGAAGTCGAGTACAAGCGAACTGCAAGCGGCGCCGCGCACAGTCCTCGTGACGGCCGACCCGACCTCCCGGGTCCGGCCCCCGACGAGAGGAACTGCCATGGGCACCAGCCCCGCCCGCCCCACCACGTTCGACGACACCCTCGGGATGCGGCTGTCGCACCGCGCGATGATCGCCGACGCGGGTCGACTCACCGATCTGCTGGCCGGCCTGGTCGCGGGTGCACCCACCGATGCCCGGCACGGCGCGGCCGTCGCCGAGTACCTGCAGCTGTTCTGCACCAGCATCGAGCACCATCACCGCACCGAGGACGACGTCCTGTGGCCGATTCTCGTCGAGACCGCCGGCCCCCACGTCGACCTGTCCGAGCTCACCGAGGACCACGACGCCCTCGATCCGATCCTGGCAGGCATACGCGAGCTCGCCCCACAGCTGCCCGACCGCACGGCGACCGCGGCGCTCGCGGGCCATCTCGGCCGGTTGCGCGATCTGCTCACCGAACACATCGCGGAAGCGGCAACGTTGTCGTCTGATGCAGCCTGACCGCCCGCATCGTCGCATCCCTGCTGCCGATCGAAAGAGAAAATGTCATGGCGCCCCTTGCGCGTGCACTGCTGGCAGTCCCCGAACCCGAGCAGAACCCGACCGACCCGGTCCTCGACCTCGCACCCGACGCCGCAGACCCCGGCGTCGACACCAGCGCCGGCCTCGACCCGCGGACCGACCCGGAATCGTTGACCCTCTGCACGCTCATGTGGTCTACAGACACCGCCGCCGCCGCCCGGGTCACCGGTGCCCTGGTGCCGGCCGACTTCGCCGAGCCCGCCTACGCGGAACTGTTCACCGTCATCGCCGAACTCGTCACCAGCGGACAACCACACGACCCCGCCTCCATCGCCGCCGTCCTGCACCGAGCCGGGGGAGGGCAGAAAGACGTACCGCTGCGCCGAGCACGGGCGGACGTCGTCACCGCCGACACCACCGGATCCTCCGCCGCCGTGCACTACGCCGACATCGTCCTCTCACAGTCCTAACGGCGGTCGTTCCACATCACTGGGCAGCGACTCATCCAGGCCGCCGAACAAGGCCCCGAGGACGAGTTATCTTCACTCGTGTGCAGTAGCTGAAACGAGTGCCCAGATCAACACGTGGCGGTAATGTCTGTGACGACATTGGACAACCCCGTCTGGAGAATTTGCTGTCGCGGCGCGGTCGGATGCTCGGGCTGAGATGTCACAGAATTGGACCCGCACTGGAGCGACAATCGATCAGTCATGAGTCTGCGCGTAACGAGCGCGGTGGTGGAGTTCGGTTACCGTGATGCCGATGCCGATGGCGGTGCTCGGTTCGCGGCACCCATCGGTGTCAGCACTGGTGGTGGGCTCCGTCCTGGCTGATTGAGACTCTGTAATCCGCGCAGGTATGAACAGGAAGGCGCGTCGACCATGCAGACCCTGCGCAAACTTCGAGATATACGCTCGCCTTTCGGCGAGGTGCGTACTGTCACGGGCCACGCGATTGTCGCGTTTACGGCTTTCGCCGTGGTCATGTCCTTGAGTGCGTGCGGAACCGGATCGCAAGTCGGCGGACCGGTGGATTCTGCACTTGATCCTGTGACACGCGATTGTTCTGTGACGGATGCGTGGTCGGGGACGGTGACGGTGGGCGATGGAAAGCTCCCGCCCGGGCCGGTGCTCGCCCCACCGGATACCGATGACTTACCTGGTCAGGCGATTGTGGGTGACGTTGCCTTGCAGGAAGTGACACTAAGTCCTGGGTCCGATGATCAATCCGCGCTGAGGATCGGCTACGAGTTCATCGGAGACGGCCAGATCGGGTGGTCTGCGCGGTACACATCGCTTCCGTTGCGCCATGCCAATTCAGAACCCGTGCCCGTGGCCGGCACGTGCTTGTTGCAGGTTGACTTCACTGGATTTCCCACGACCTCGGAAAGTGATGTGCCTCCTTATCAGTCGCGGTTGACCACCACCGAATCAAACGATGTTGTCGAAGTCGTGACGTTTGGACCCACGACGGGTGATGCAGTCACACAGTCGTTCATCGGATTCAGATCAGTCGAACCGGTTGTGCGTATCGGCCAATCGGGTGAAGGTTCGTCTTTGGAGATCGTGACGAGCAGCGAAAACTAAGGATTCATTTACGTAACGATCGGTCTTAAGTGGTAACGGCAGCGGCAGTCACGGGAGCAAGGTCGATACGTCGGGTTTGAATCGGCTACCCAGGAGGGCTCCATGTCCAGAAAATTCGCATCCGCGTTCGCCGCCACTGTTGCAGCTTTGGGGCTAGCAGTCATGACGCCGGGTGTTGCTGACGCAGCAACATGTTCCAGCGGCCGGGCCTGATTCTTCAGCGGCTCGAATTACACGGGATCACAGGTCGACGTTCTAGTGAACAGTGGTGTGGGCTGCGTCAACTTGCCTGGTAATAGGTCTGGGTTGAGTAATGGAGCAGCGACAGGTGGGACCGTGTGGTCCAACTCGAATTGCAGTGGCTCGAACTCGACTGCAATTTCGTCCAATTTCCCGTTTTTGGCGCGATCGGTGAGTTTTTGCCTGGTTTGCCGACCAGGGGAGTAACCGCAAATGGGTAACTTTGGCGCGCCGTTCTACTTCCGTCGGTTCGAGACCTGAATCTGCAATTGCCTGCGGGACCAATTTAAGCGCAAGGAACGCGAACGAAGTCTGGAGTAACCGTTCGCCGGCCTCACTTTTTACGTTGCGGGCTCGTATCGGGGCGGGGGCGGGGTTCGGCGTAGCGCGAGGTTTTCGCCGTGCGCCGCGGCGAGCGCTGCTTGTAATCGGGTTATTTCGGTTTTGGCCTCACCGAGTTGGCGGGTGAGGCTGAGCACGATGGTGCTGTGGGTGTCTGTGGCGATCGGGGTGGCCGTTGTCGGTTGGTTGCGGGTTCGTAGACGGGTGATCATCTCGCGCAGTTCGGTGTTGCGGTAGAGAAAGTCGAGGCTGACTTTGCCTTCGCGTGCCACCTTGGGGAAGTTCACTGCGTCGCCGCGTTTGTTCAATGGGAGCTTGACCCGGTTTCCCGGACACCTGATCTGTAGCGTTGCTGCTGCAGGAGAGGAGTCCGAGCTATGCCCGCTGCCCATCCCGAGGAGTTCCGCCGCCGGGCGGTCGACCTGACACGTCAGCCGGGGGCGAGTGTCATGCGCATCGCGTCCGACCTCGGCATCAGTGAGTCGTGTCTGCGCAGGTGGATGAAACTCGATGACGTCGATGCCGGCCGCGTCGACGGTCTGTCCACGAGCGAACGCGCCGAGCTGGCACAGTTGCGCCGAGACAAGAAGCGCCTCGAGACCGAGGTCGAGATCCTCAAACGCGCAAGCGCCTATTTCGCGCGGGAGAACATCCTCCCGAAATAGGTTTCCGGCTGGTCCACGAATTGGCTGCGGACGGCTTCCCCGTCGCGGTGACCTGCCGGACCCTCGAGGTGTCGAGGTCCGGATTCTACGACTGGCGACATCGACCACCGTCCGAGCGTGATATGTCGGATGCACTGTTGGCCAACAGCATCCGTGATATCCACCAAGGCTCACGCGGGTGCTACGGCGCGCCGCGGGTCCACGCCGAACTCCGTCTCGGCGGTGGCATCTCGGTCGGACGCAAACGTGTCGCACGGGTGATGCGGCTACTCGGCGTTGCTGGTATCGGTGTCCGCCACAAGCGTCGCCACCGACCCGCACCAGCGGTGCACGACGATCTCGTCGCCCGCCGGTTCGTCGCCGAGCGGCCCGATCAGATCTGGTGCACCGACATCACAGAACACCCCACCGGCACGGGCAAGGTGTACTGCTGCGGGGTCCTCGACACATTCTCCCGGCGCATCGTGGGATGGTCGATCGCCGATCACATGCGTACCGACCTCGTCGTAGACGCACTGCAGATGGCGCTGTGGCGCCGCCACCCCGATACCGGGACGATCACGCACTCGGACCGCGGATCCCAGTACACCAGCTGGGTTTTCGGCCAACGACTGCGCACGGCAGGACTGCTCGGGTCGATGGGTCGGGTGGCCTCGAGCGTCGACAACACGATGATGGAATCGTTCTGGTCGACGATGCAACGCGAGCTGCTCGACACCCGATCATGGGACACCCGAGATCAGCTCGCCTCCGCGATCTTCGAATGGATCGAAGCCTGGTACAACCCGCACCGCCGGCACTCCGGGATCGGCTACTCCTCGCCAGTGGATTACGAACACGCCTACCATCGACGGGTCACCTCAGACGTGGCCTGAACACCCAACCCGAACTGTCCGGGAAACCGGGTCAAGCTCCCCTCCGAGCATCGTCCCGTCGCGACCGTCGCGCCGTGGGCGCGGACCTCGTCGGCGGCGAGCGCGGCCAGGGTGGTCTTGCCGTCGCCGGCCTCGCCGGTCACCCAGATCGTGGCGGCGCGCGACTCCGCCCTCGTCCGCGCCAGCACCGCGGCCACTCGGGCCGACTCGGCCGGGCGAGCGTCCACCGCGGGCACGGCGGCCGTCCGCGGGCGCGGCGACCGCAGCGTGACCACGGGCGGGGCCGACGGTTCCTCGTGGTCGGGCGGAGGTGTCGAGACGTCCCGGTGAGCCAGGATGTCGGACTCCAGCGACCGCAATGGCGGCGCGGGATCGACACCGAACTCGTCGGCCAGGTGACGGCGGCTGCGCGCGAGGACATCGAGTGCGTCGAGTTGACGACCCGAGCGGTAGAGCGCCGTGGCGAGCAGACGCACACTCTCCTCGCGGTCCGGCCGATCCCGCACGATGCCGGTGAGTTCAGCGATGACCGCCGCGTGGTCGGCGAGCAGTCGTCGCGCATCGGCCGCGTCGGGCGACGTGCGGGCGAGGGTCAGCGCGCGGTCGACGAGGCGGGCGTCCACCGCGTCCTCGGGGAGCACGAGGCCGTAGCCCGGCGCCGCGCCGACCAGCAGGCGGGGCCGCCCACGCGCGGGGCGGTTCGGCTCGAGGATGCGGCGCAGGTTGGACACGTGCACCTGCAGGGCCGCGAGCGCACGCGGGGGAGGTGTGGTCCACAGATCGTCGATCAACGTGTCCACCGGAACCACGTCGGAGCCGCCGATCACCAAGCGCTGCAGTAACGCTCGTTGGCGGCGGCTGCCCGCCGAGACCTCGCGCCCGTCGACCGTGACCACGAGGGGGCCCAGGACGGAGACCGTGACCGGACCGAAGCCGGTGTCCCCGAGCGCGTCCGGGTGCAGCGTCGCCACGCCGCACAGGCTACTGCGCCGCGGTGACCCCCACCGGCGGTTGACAGCGCGGGCACCAGTAGATCTGCCGCTCCTCGGTGGGGTCGTCGCCGAGCAGACCGAATTGCACTGCCGTGCCGCACCGCCGACACGGTTTGCCCTCTCGGCCGTAGACCCAGAAGTGACGCCCCGCGCGGAGATCCCCGGTGAACGTGCGGGCGTTCCGATCCTTGTTGGCGACGATGCTGCGGTACGACAGGTCGACCATCGGCGCGAGATCGACCTCGCGGACGGGTGTGCGGGGGTCGACCCCGCGGACGAAGCAGATCTCGTTGCGATAGACGTTGCCCAGACCGGCGAGGTTGCGTTGATCCAACAACGCGAGTCCGATCGGTCGACCCGGGTCCGCGGCCAGGTTCGCGACCGCGAGTGCGGCATCCCAGCTCGGTCCCAACAGGTCGGGGCCGAGATAGCCCACGGCCTCGTCCAGAGTGTCCAGGATCTCGACCACGCCGAGCTCGAACCCGACGGCCACGCGGTCGTCCGTGGCGAGGACGATGCGGGCCTGGTACGCGGGGCGACGCCAGCGGGTTCCGGGCCGGTACACGTGCCAGGCGCCCTCCATCTTCAGGTGCGAGTGGATGACGTGATGCGCGACTTCGATGGCCAGGTGTTTGCCCACCGAGTGCACGGCCTGCACCCGGTGACCGGAGAAGTCGACGGTGGCGTACCTCGGCACGCGGACGTCGCAGACGGTCAGAACCTTGCCGTCGAGCGCGTCGCGCAGGGTGTTGGCGGTGCGCCAGACGGTGTCGCCCTCGGGCATTCAGGTGACCCTGATCCGGAGGCCGCGCGGGGTGGCCGTGAACCCCGACTCGGCGAGCACGGACGCGAGCACGGTGCCGTGGATGTCCTCGCCGTCGGTGCGTTCGACCAGCAGGCGGTCCACCGACCTCGTGGTCACCAGGGACCCGAGCGCCGCACCGGCCGCCGACAGTGCGTCGCGGTCGGCGGTGAACGTCAGAATCGACTTGCCGCCCCGTTCGACGAAGAGCACCAGGTGGCCGTCCACCAGCACCACGAGGGCGCCCGCCTTGCGTCCCGGGCGGTGGCCGGACGCGCCCTCGATCTCGCTCTTGGGCCACGGGAGGGCCGCGCCGTAGGGGTTGGCCGGGTCCGTGGCCGCCAACGCGACGGCACCGAGGCTGCGCTCGGACTCGCTGCGCAGGCGATCCACCACGTCGGAGGTGGAGAACTGGGCGCCGCCGAGGGAGTCGACGAAGTACCCCCGCCGCGCGCGCCCCGAATCCTCGAACCCGGTGAGCACCTTGTACACCCCCCCGAAGCCGCCGGGAATGCCCTCGTCCATCACCGACCCCCGCGTGACGACGCCGTAGCGCTCGAGCAGGATCTCCGCCGTCGCGTGGGCGCGCACGGTGGGGTCCGTGTCGACCTCCGGCACCAGAGCCCACCGACCGCCGACGGTGGGCGGACCGGTGCGGGTGGGCAGGGTGGGCCGTGCGTAGCGCTGGTAGGAGCGGGAGCGGGGGGAGCGACGAGCCGGCCGGTGACTCGGCGCGGACCGCGTGGTGCCGTGCAGCAGTGACCGCAGCGGCGCGAACGTGTCGTTGGTCAGGTGTCCGGTCCACACGAGGTCCCACAGCGCGGCGGCGAGCGTCGTGTCGTCCGGCGGGTCGACCGCGCGTTCGCGCAGCACCGTTCCCACGGTGTCGGAGAGCTGGCGGAAGAAGAACGCGCCGCCGCCCGACAGGGCCTGCAGGACGGCGTGTTGGAGGTCGCTGAGCTCGTCGTCGCGGGGGAGGGGGAGGGTCACCGGAGCGGCGTCGGCCGGGTGCAGGCACACCCACCCGTCCTTCGACGAGATGGACCCGTGGCCTGACCACACCACCTCACCGGTGGCGGTGAGCTCGTCGAGCATCGCCGGCGAGTAGTCCCGCACGCGCTGCGGCAGGATCAGCGACTCCCACGCCGACGCCGGGATCGGAACGCCGGCGAGCTGATCGATCACGGTGACCACGCCGTCGAGTCCGCGCAGGGTTCCGCCGACGTGCTGCCAGCGCGGCAGGAACCGGCCCAGGACGTGCGTGGGTACGGGCTCCACGTCCTGACGGGCCGCGGCGAGGGAACGCCGTCGCAGACGTCGGAGCACCTCGGCGTCGCACCATTCGCTGCCCGACCCGCCGGGCCGGAATTCGCCCTCCACCACACGTTTCGCCGCGGCGAGGCGCAGCAGGACGTCACGCGCCACCGCGGAACCCACGCCGAACCGGCCGGCGACGTCGGCCACCGAGAAGGGGCCGTGGGTGCGGGCGTACCGGCTCACCAGATCGCCCATCGGATCCTCGACGGGTTCGATGAACGCGTCCGGAACGCCGATCGGGAGCGGGACGCCGAGGGCGTCGCGCAGCCTGCTCGCGTCCTCGATGGCCACCCACCACGAGGACCCGGCGAAGGACACCTCGAGGGCGCGCCGGTCCGAGACCAGGTCCGCCACCCAGCCGGCCGCGGCCTCCGGGGTCTCGCATCGTGCCTCGAGTTCGGCCGTGGTAAGCGGGCCGAGCAGGCGCAGCAGGTCGGCCACGCCCTCCTTGTCGCGGGCCTTCCGGTCCGGCGCGAGCCGTTGCAGCTCGGTCTCGGTGTCCGCGACCACGGCGGCGTCGAGCAGGTCGCGCAGCTCCACCCGCCCGAGCAGCTCGGCGAGCAGCGAGGCATCGAGAGACAGTGCGGCAGCACGGCGTTCGGCCAGCGGCGAGTCGCCCTCGTACATGAACTGGCCGACGTACGAGAACAGCAGCGACGTGGCGAACGGCGACGGCGTGTCGGTGTCGACCGTCAGGACGCGGATCTGGCGCCGGGCGATGCGGGTGCTCAGCGCCTCGAGGGACGGCAGGTCGTAGACGTCCTGCAGGCACTCGCGGACCGTCTCGAGCAGGATCGGGAACGTCGGGTACTTCCGCGCGACGTCCAGCAGCTGGGCGGCGCGCTGCCGCTGCTGCCACAGCGGCGCCCGCTTGCCCGGATTACGACGCGGCAGAAGCAGTGCGCGCGCGGCACATTCGCGGAACCGGGAGGCGAAGAGCGCGGACCCGCCCACCTGCTCGGTGACGATGTCGGCGATCTCGTCGCGCTCGAACACGAACAGGTCGGCGCCGGGCGGCTCGTCCTCGGTGTCGGGCAGCCGCACGATGATGCCGTCGTCGGACGCCGTCGGCTGGGAGTCGATGCCGAACCGCTCGATCAACCGCGCGCCGACGGCCAATGCCCACGGTGCGTGCACCTGCTGGCCGTAGGGCGAGTGCAGGACCAGCCGCCAGTCACCGAGTTCGTCGCGGAATCTCTCCACCACGAGAGTGCGGTCGGTCGGGAGATGGCCGGTGGCCGTACGCTGTTCGGCGAGCAGCGCCAGCAGGTTGGTGACCGCGTTGGCGTCCAGACCGCCGGCGGACAACCTCTCGCGCATCGCGTCGTCGTCCGTCGCGGACCGGAGGAAGCCGCCGAGGGCCTCGCCGAGCTCGGCCGGACGCCCCAGCCCGTCCCCGTGCCAGAACGGCAGTCGGCCGGGTTGGCCGTACGCGGGGCTGACCAGAACGCGGTCGTGCGTGATCTCCTCGATGCGCCAGCTGGTGGCGCCCAGGGCGAACACGTCGCCCACCCGCGACTCGTAGACCATTTCCTCGTCGAGTTCGCCCACTCGGCTGGCCTTCTCCCCGACCATGAAGACGCCGAAGAGTCCGCGGTCGGGGATGGCGCCACCGGAGGTGACGGCCAACCGCTGGGCACCGGGCCGGCCGGTGAGCGAGCCGCCGTCGCGATCCCACACCAGGCGTGGGCGGAGCTCGGCGAACTCGTCCGAGGGGTACCGCCCGGACAGCAGATCCAGGGTCGACTCGAACGCGGACCGCGGCAGCGTCGCGAAGTTCCCGGTGCGACGCACGGTGTCGAACCACTCGTCGGCGTCGATCGGTTCGAGAGCACACGCGGCGACCGTCTGCTGGGCGAGGATGTCGAGCGGATTGGCCGGTACCTGCAGGGCCTCGATGTGACCCTCGGTCATCCGCTGGACCGTGACGGCGCAGTGGATGAGATCGGTGCGGTGCTTCGGGAAGAGCACACCGCGGGAGATCTCGCCGACCTGGTGCCCCGCGCGGCCCACCCGCTGCAGGCCGCTGGCCACCGACGGCGGCGCCTCCACCTGGACCACGAGATCGACTGCACCCATGTCGATGCCGAGCTCGAGGCTGCTGGTGGCCACGACGCACTTGAGGCGGCCGGACTTCAGGTCGTCCTCGATCAGGGCGCGCTGATCCTTGCTGACGCTGCCGTGATGGGCCCGCGCGAGCAGGGGTTCCGATCCGTGGACCACCTCGCCGGAGGATCCGATCTGCGACGGCGGCGCGTGGTCCGTGGGCACCCCCTCGCCGAGCCGTTCGGCGTATACCTCGTTGAGGCGGGCGGTGAGCCGTTCCGACAGGCGCCGGGAGTTGGCGAACACGATCGACGACCGGTGCTCGAGCACGAGGTCGACGATCTGCGCCTCGACGTGCGGCCAGATCGACCCCTGCTGCGGCGCCGCCGAGGCGGAGCCCTCCTGCGGTTCGGACGTGCCGAGCTCGGTCATGTCCTCCACCGGCACCCGCACGGAGAGGTCGAAGGTCTTGGGGGACGCGGGAGCCACGATGCGGATGGGTGCGCTGCCGGTGAGGAACCGTCCGACCTCTTCGTGGGGACGCACGGTGGCCGAGAGTCCGATGCGCTGCGCGGGACGCTCCAACGCGGCGTCGAGCCGCTCGAGCGAGAGGGCGAGATGGGCGCCGCGCTTGGTCCCGGCCACGGCGTGCACCTCGTCGACGATGACGGTGTCGACCGTCTGCAACGTCTCCCGGGCGGCCGACGTCAGCATGAGGAACAGCGACTCCGGCGTGGTGATGAGGATGTCCGGCGGCGTCTTGAGCATGGCGCGCCGATCGGCGGGGCTGGTGTCACCCGAGCGAACGCCCACGGAAATCTCGGGCGGTGCGACCCCCTGCAGCTTGGCGGTCTGCGTGATCCCGACCAGGGGAGAGCGCAGGTTCCGCTCGACGTCGACGGCCAGCGCCTTGAGCGGCGAGACGTACAGCACGCGCGTTCCGCGCACGGAGTCGTCGGCGGCGGCATCGCGCTGGACCAGCCGATCGAGCGCCCACAGGAACGCCGAGAGGGTCTTGCCCGACCCCGTGGGGGCCACGACCAGCGTGTGGGCCCCGCTCGAGATGGAGTCCCACGCGCCGAGCTGGGCTCCGGTGGGTGCGGGGAACGCACCCTCGAACCACGCGCGGGTGGGCGCGGAGAACCGGGCCAGAACCTCGTCGGACGGGGGAGTGCTCACCGGTCCATAGTGCACCGACCCACCGACACGGCGGCGTCAGATGTCCTCGAGCTTCTCCTCGCCGCGGTTGCGAAAGAACTTGAACCCGGGGATGCCGATGACGGCCTTGCGCACGTCCTTGGTCACCTCGAGCAGCTGGTGGATCTCCGGCGCGACGGTGTCCATGGTGGCCAGGATGGGCATGATCGCCTCCATCCGCTCCATGAGCTCGGGGAGATGGTCGACCATGCGGATGGACGCGTCGAGCTCGTGCTCGGAGAAGTTGTCCACGAACCGTCGCCCGAGCGGGATGCCCCGGTCCGCGATCGGCTGGATGTCGGCGATCATGGTCCGCGCGCGCTCCGACGCGTCACCGGCCCCGACGATCACCTCCGCCGCGTCGTCGGTGGTGCGCGCGGCCGCCTCGATCACGCCGCCGGCGCGCGCGGTGATCTCCTCGATGGACGCGATCAGGGCATCGACGCGGGAGAACAAGTCGTCGATCCGCGAGGGCAGGGCGGCGACGAGCACCACGGTGTCCACCGACCAGGACACCGTCGCCCGCATCAGCGCGACCGCGGTGCCCACGGACGGCACCGGCAGTCGCACGGTCTGTACCTCGACTTCTCGGTCCGACGCCATCGCCCAACTATGTCACCTCCCGTCCCCGGGATCGGCGAGGACGCGTGAGGGGGGTCACAGGATCGAGCCCTGGCGCGCGACGTCCGTAATCTCGGTTCCATGAAGGTCTTCGTCACCGGCGCCAGCGGCTACATCGGTTCTCGGCTCGTCGCCTCCCTGGTCGCAGACGGCGTCGACGTCGTGGTGGGATCGCGGACACCGGAACGCCTGCGCTCGTTCGACTGGTACGACACGGTCGACGCCGTTCGACTCGACGTCACCGACGCCGACTCCTGCCGGGACGCACTCGGCGAGTCCTCCGTCGACGTCGCCTACTACCTGGTCCATGCCATCGGCGAGTCCGGGTACCGCCGCACGGACCTCGACTCGGCCCGGCACTTCGCGGAGGCGGCACGCGACGCCGGCATCGGTCGCATCGTCTACCTGGGCGGATTCGTACCCGAGGGCGAGGAGCTGTCCGAGCACCTCGCCAGCCGGGCCGAGGTCGGGGAGGCGTTGCAGGTCGACGGCATCGAGGTGGTGTGGCTGCGCGCCGCCATCGTGATCGGTGCCGGCTCGACGTCGTTCGAGATGATGCGCTACCTCGCGGACCGTCTGCCGGTCCTCCCGCTGCCGACGTGGCTGAACAAGCCCGTGCAGCCCATCGCCGTCGACGACGTCGTGTACTACCTGCGGGCGACGGCCGACGAGTCGGTGCCGGCCGGGGCGTACGACATCGCCGGTCCCGAGGTGCTGCCGTACCGCGACCTCGTCTTCGCGTACGTGCGCGCGGCGCGGCTCCACCGGCTCGGTGTTCCGACGCCGCCGGTGCCCACCGCCCTGGCGGGGTTCGTCATCGGTCGCCTGATCCCCGTTCCGGGACTGCTCGCCGACGACCTGGTCCAGTCGTTGGTCAACTCGATGACGGCGTCGGAGAAGCGCATCGAGCGCTACGTTCCCGATCCGGACGGCGGACTCACCGGCGTCGACGACGCGATGCGCCGCAGTCTTCTGGGTGCGGGTCACCCGCGATCGGTGAGCCGGAATCCCGATGCGCTGCGGCTGGCCGATTCCGACGCCGAGTGGACCGGCGGCGACGTCCGGACCATTCGTCGCTACGGCGCCGAGCTTCTCGGCGAGGACGGGTGGAAGCTGGTCGAGGCGCTCGGCGCCGGTGCCGTCCTCTACTCGTGGCCGATCGCGCCGGTGGTGCGGACCAACCTCGACGTGGCCGCGAGCGTGGTTGGCACCGTCTCCGCACGGGTACGGTCCCTCCTGCACCGCTGACCCGAAAGGACGGTGAGGTTTGTCCATGGTGTCCTGGCAGACCCGAATGGAGAGCGTCGTCCGATCCGCCCTGGTCGACAAGGTCGACCGCGACCACACCGAGACCGATCGTGCGTTCCTGCGCCGTCGCATCGTCGTCGGCATCGTGCTGGTGGTGGGGGCGACGCTCCTCGGAATCTCGCTGTCGGTAAAGCCGGGCGACCCGCTGTTCTACACGCTGACGATCGCGCTCGCCCTGGTGTGGATCGTCGGCGGGTTCCTGTCCGGGCCGCTGCACCTCGGACGGATCCCGTTCCGCGGCCATCTGCGTCGGCCCATCCTGACCCCCATCGCGATCGGACTGGCGGCAGGCGCGGTCTTCGTCCTGGGCGCACTGATCGTCCGGGAGATCCCGCCCCTGCGGGACTTCACCGCGAACGTCCTCGATCACGCGCGCGTCGGACCGTTCGCCCTGATCGTGTTCATCACGTTGTTCAACGGCCTGGCCGAGGAGATCTTCTTCCGCGGCGCGCTGTTCGCCGCGATCGGCCGGGGACGCCCGGTGCTGATCTCGACGATCGTCTACACCATCGCCACCCTGGCGACGGGCAACCCGATGCTCGGGTTCGCCGCCATCACACTCGGCTTCGTGCTCGGGCTCGAACGGCGAGCGTCGGGCGGCATCCTCGCGCCCATCCTGACCCACGTCTCGTGGTCGACGGTCATGGTGTTCGCCATGCCCCCGCTGTTCGCATGAACGCACCCGGGACGTCGCTGGACGCCGTCGACACGGTGATCGTCGCGGAACTGGTCCGAGACGGGCGTGCCACGCTCGCCCACCTCGCCGAGAAGGCGGGCCTGTCGGTGTCCGCGGTGCAGGCGCGGGTGCGACGACTCGAGTCGTCGGGCGTCGTGCTCGGGTACACCGCGCGCGTCGACCACGAGGTGTTGGGGGCGCCGCTGACGGCGTTCGTGGCGATCACGCCGCTCGACCCCACGGCGCCCGACGACGCCCCGGCGCGGTTGCGCGACCTGGACGGAGTCCGCGCCTGTCATTCCGTGGCAGGCGAGGACAGCTACGTCCTGTTGGTCCGGGTGGGGTCACCGCGGGACCTCGAACACCTGCTGCAGCGTATCCGCACCACCGCCGGGGTGAACACACGCAGCACCATCGTGCTGCAGACGTTCTACGACGAATGAGACGGGTTACGGGGCAGGCGCCGGGGGCATACAGCCCCCATGCCGATGAGTTCGACCGAAGGTAAGTCCTGGACCCGTGACCGCGTGTTCGCGCTGGCCGAGGAAGGGCCGGTGTCCGTGCTCGACATCGGACCGGGCGTGGGCACGTACGCCAAGCTCCTCGCCGGGCCGCACGTCGATCGGCTGACGGGCATCGAGATCTGGCAGCCCTACGTCGACACCTACCGCCTGCACGAGTACTACGACGAGATCGTCGTGGGCGACGCACGCAAGGTCGACCTGCCGGACGCGGACGTGGTGATCATCGGTGACGTCGCCGAGCACATGACGGAGGCGGACGCCCTCACGCTGTGGGAGCGCTGCACCGCGGCGGCGCGCAAGGCCGTCTACCTGTCCATCCCGATCGTGCACTACCCCCAGCACGAGATCGAGGGCAACCCGCACGAGATCCACGTCGACGAGGACTGGAACCACGAGCGCGTCCTCGCCTCCTTCGCGGGAATCGGCGCGTACGAGCTCGGCGGTGAGGTCGGCGTCTACGAACGGCGCGTCTGAGCACCTGTTCGAGCCAGCACGGCTCCGAGCTCGACGAGGTCCCGGACCACGACGTCCCAGTCGCCCGTCGGCCCGGGATCCGCGCCGCCGGGCCCGTGTTCGAGAGGGCGGCGCACGAACGCCGTGCGGAGGCCGCAGGCCTGCGCCGCCGCGAGATCGTCGTTGTGCGCCGCGACCATCAGGCACCGTTCCGGCTCGAGATCGAGCAGTTCGGCGGTCCGCAGATAGCTCTCCGGCGTCGGCTTGTACGCCCGGACCACCTGCGCGCCCAGGATCGTGTCCCACGGCAACCCGGCGTTCCGGGCCATGTCCAGCAGCAGCGAGACGTTGCCGTTGGACAGCGGAGCCACGGGCATCAACTCTCGGATCGCCGTGAGTCCCGCGACCGAATCCGGCCACGGCGGCAGCGCGTGCCACGCCGCGTTGAGGGCGTCGACGGCCTCGTCGTCCGCGTCGATCTCGAGCTCGGTCAGCAGATCCACCAGGCTCTCCCGGTGCAGGACGTCGAGCGTGGTGAATCCTCGCGACCCGTTGCGAATCGGCTGCATCGACGGCTGATACCGCGCACGCCATCGGTCCGCCACGTCGCCGGGATCGAGGTCGGACCGCGTCGGCGCGTGAACGGCGGACCAGGTCCGCACGGCGTCCGCGATGCCGGTTCGCCAGTCCACCACGGTGCCGAAGACGTCGAACAGCGCGACGCGGACGTCGATCAACGGTCGTCCCGGCCCGCGAAGAGAATCGCACCCGCCGCCGGGATCGCGAGGAACCACAGCCAGGTGCCGGTCACGAAGAACAGCACCAGCGCGGCGATCGGCACCAGAGCCATGACGGCGCGTCGCCAGTCACGGCCGGCGCCGGGGTCCGAGACGGCGGCCGGTGTGGACTTCTCGCCCGCCGCGGCCGTGGACGATTCGTCCGCCGCGGACGAGTGCACCAGGTCGGCTCCCGCGCCGGGCAGATCGGCGAACAGCGGGACCAGCTCACCCCGGGTCACGGCGCGACCGGCCGCCGCCGACCGCTCGTCGAACTCGCCGGGCGTCAGGCGCCCGGCCGCGAAATGTTCCCCGAGCAGCGAGAACGCGCGTTCACGCTCCGCGGTACCGATGCGCACGTCAGGACTGTCGGCCATGCCGCGAGCCTAGACCGCGCGCCCCGATACCGCGGGGAGCGCGTCACTTCAGTTCGGCGAGCACCGTGCCCTGGGTGATGGCCGCGCCGGGCTCGACCGACAGCCCGGTCACCACGCCGTCCTTGTGGGCGTTGACCGGGTTCTCCATCTTCATGGCTTCGAGGACGGCGATGAGATCGCCCGCGGCGACCTGCTGGCCCTCGGTCACCGCGACCTTGACGACGGTGCCCTGCATGGGGGCGGTGACGGCGTCACCGGAGGCGGCACCCGCGCCGCCGCCGCCACGCTTGCGCGGCGTCGGCTTACGGCGCATCGCACCGCCGGAGGGAGCGCCGCCGGTGCCGATGGAGAACGTTCCCGGCAACGAGACCTCCAGGCGACGTCCACCGACCTCGACCACCACGTTCTGGCGGGGACCGTCGTCGCCCTCCTCGATCGGGGCGCCGGCGGTGAAGGGCTCGACGGTGTTGTTCCACTCCGTCTCGATCCACCGGGTGTGCACGTCGAAGCCGTCCTCGGTGCCGATGAAGGCCGGGTCGGAGACGACGGCGCGGTGGAACGGGATCACCGTCGCCAGGCCCTCCACGGTGAACTCGGCGAGGGCGCGGCGGGAGCGGGCCAGCGCTTCCTCACGCGTGGCGCCGGTGACGATGAGCTTGGCCAGCATGGAGTCGAACTGACCGCCGATGACCGAGCCCGACTCCACACCGGAGTCGACGCGCACGCCGGGACCCTCCGGGGCGACGAACGTCGTCACGGGGCCGGGGGCGGGGAGGAAGCCGCGGCCGGCGTCCTCGCCGTTGATGCGGAACTCGAACGAGTGCCCGCGCGGGGTCGGATCCTCGGAGATGGAGAGCTCGTCACCGTTGGCGATGCGGAACTGCTGCAGAACCAGGTCGATGCCGGAGGTCTCCTCCGTGACGGGGTGTTCGACCTGCAGACGGGTGTTGACCTCGAGGAAGGAGACCAGGCCGTCCTGGCCCACCAGGTACTCCACCGTGCCGGCGCCGTAGTAGCCGGCCTCGCGGCAGATGGCCTTGGCCGAGCTGTGGATCGCCTCACGCTGCTCGTCGGTGAGGAAGGGCGCGGGGGCCTCCTCGACGAGCTTCTGGAACCGACGCTGCAGCGAGCAGTCGCGCGTGCCGGCGACGACGACATTGCCGTGCTGGTCCGCGATGACCTGTGCCTCGACGTGGCGGGGCTTGTCGAGGTAGCGCTCGACGAAGCACTCACCGCGACCGAACGCGGCCACGGCCTCGCGGGTGGCGGAGTCGAACAGCTCCGGGATCTCCTCGCGGGTGCGGGCGACCTTCATGCCGCGGCCACCGCCGCCGAAGGCGGCCTTGATGGCGATCGGCAGGCCGTGCTCGTCGGCGAACGCGAGGATCTCGTCGGCGTCCTTCACCGGCTCCGAGGTGCCGGGGACCGACGGCGCCTTGGCGCGGGCGGCGATGTGGCGGGCGGTGACCTTGTCGCCCAGATCGCGGATGGACTGCGGAGACGGCCCGATCCAGATGAGCCCGGCGTCGATCACGGCCTGCGCGAAGTCCGCGTTCTCGGAGAGGAAGCCGTAGCCGGGGTGCACCGCATCGGCACCGGACTTGGTCGCCGCGTCGACGATCTTGGCGATGTCGAGGTAGGACTCGGCGGAGGTCTGGCCACCGAGCGCGAACGCCTCGTCCGCCAAGCGGACGAAGGGGGCGTCGGCGTCGGGGTCCGCGTACACCGCGACGGAGGTGTAGCCGGCGTCGGCCGCAGCTCGGATCACTCGAACGGCAATCTCACCGCGGTTGGCGACGAGAACCTTGCTGATACGAGACGTGGCATGGCTGGGCACGAAGCCTCCTGTGATTGTCGAAGGGTCACGGACGCGTCCGGACGTGGACGTACGCACCCGAGCGAACGCGGGCGCCACGTCGAATGGACGTCCTTGTATCGAAGTCTAGGTGTGCGACATTTCTCCGACGCAGTGACCCTGTGACGTGTCCGTCTCGGGATCCTGTGACAGGTACGCGTCGACCACGAACGAGCCGTCGCGCACCACCCGCGCGAGCGCGGCGCGAAGGGCCGCGAGGTAGCGATGCACGGCGGCCGTGGCCTGCTCGGTGCCGGGGAATCGAGCCGCGACGTTGACCCCTTGCGGGGTCCGGTGGAACCACAGGTAGACGTCGTGGTCGTACTTGCGGCTCCGCAACGCGCGGGCTCGAACGTCGGGCCACGTCTCGGCGTCGGGCGCGAACCGCACGTCCATGAACGAGACGACGAAGCGCGGTTCGGTGTCGATGCCCGCCGCGCGGCCGACCACGTCCATCGGCACCCGCGAGATCGCGCGGGTGCGGGTCAGCTCGGTTCCGGCGCGCTGCACGAGGTCGGCGAACGAGTCGCCCGCCGCGACCTCGACGTCGACCGGTCCCAGCCCGACGAACCACCCGAGCGAGGCAGCCCACGAGGGATCGTGACGGGTGTGCATGGGGGTGACCGTGCGGAACCGCTCCGCCCCGGAGGTCGCGTGGGCCGCTGCGGCCATCGCCGCCGTCAATCCCGCCAGGAACCCCGGCCCGGCGCGACGACAGGCGACGGTGAAGGCCTCGGCCTCGTCGACGTCCATGATCCAGGCCGAGAGGCCGCTCTGCACGACTCGCTGGGACGGCCGATCTCCGATGGCGACGGGGAAGGCCGGGAACAGGCCGTCCTCCTCCGCCAGGAAATCGCTCCACTCGGCGGCGGCCGTGGCGACGGCGCCGGGGTCCCCGCATCGCTCCCGCTCGGCGACGCCGAAGTCGAGATAGCTCGCCGTGGGGAACAGTCCGGCGGGTGCGCCCGAGACCTGCTCGTTGTAGAGGCGGGTCAGCTCGTGTGCGATGAGCACGATCGACAGGCCGTCGATGATCGAGTGGTCGGCGGCGAAGAACACGGTGAAGTGCTCGGCACGGTCCGTGCCCGACGGTTCCACGGTCGCGAAGGCGTAGGACGGCCAGGCCAGCGGGGAGGTGTACTCGTCGAAGAGGTGCTGCAGATGCTCGTACACCTCGTCTCCGCGAGAGCACTCGTCCTGGCGGATGACCCAGATGTCGGTGGCTCCCACCGGCGCGGTCACGCGCGAGAGTTCACCGGTGCGAGGATCGACGGTGGCGTTGGTGCGCATCGGCTCGTGCCGGTCGATCCACGCGAGCACCGCCGCACGGAACGCATCGACGTCCAGCGGCCCCGCGATGTCGAACGCCGTCCCGAGCCAGGACTCCCTGCCCGCCGACGGGTGGGCGAGCGTCCGACGCAGATGCGCCTCGTGCACGAAGGAGGTCGGCCTGTCGTCGCGACACCAGCCGGCGTTCTCCGGGGTCGACGCGTGGGGGCCGACACTGGGAATCCACTCGGTGATCGTGCCGGCGGGAACCGGATAGTCGACCAGCTCGGTGAACTCCACGGGTGTCGACCGTCCTTCCGGTGCGTCGGTCTCGATCGGGGTGGGAGCGAGACCGGAGGGCTGTGCGCGGCCCGCCGGGGATGGTCGGCGGGCGACGCCGAATCGCGCCCAGTGTACCGGCCGACCCGCCGTTGTCAGGACGAAGGCCGGGCCCTCGGTCTAGCCGCGCAGGTGCCGTTTGACGCGGGACAGCATGGCCGACATGCCGCGCAGGCGAAGCGGGCTCACCGCGTCGGCCAGCCCCAGCTCGGTGTAGAAGTCGTCCGGCACCGCCAGGATCTCGTCGGCCGGCAGCCCGTCCAGGCCCTGCGCGAGGATCGAGGCGAACCCGCGCGTGGTCGGCGCCTCGGGCGGCGCGCTGAAGAACAGTCGCACCGCGGACCGATCCTCGGCATCCACCGACAGGAAGAGCGGGGACTGGCACTCCGGTACCGGTTCCATCGCGGCCTGCTCGAGCCCGGCCGGCAATGCCGGCAGGTCCGTGCTGAACTCGAGCAGCAAGGTGATCTTGTCCTGCCCCTCGACGGCCTTGAAATCGTCGACGATCTCGGCGAGCGGCGCCGGCAACACGTCGGTCACGGAGCTGCCCCGGGATCCTCGCCCCGCACGATCGGCGTCCGCACGGCGTTGCCCCACTCGGTCCACGAGCCGTCGTAGTTCCGCACCTTCTCGTGACCGAGCAGGTGGGTCAGGACGAACCAGGTGTGGCTCGACCGCTCGCCGATGCGGCAGTAGGCGACCACCTCCGCGTCGCTGTCCACGTCCGCGTACACCTCGTCGAGTTCCGCGCGGGACTTGAACCGACCGTCCGGGGCGGCGGCCTTGGCCCACGGAATGGAGACGGCAGTGGGGATGTGGCCGCCGCGCAGGGCGCCCTCGTCCGGGTAGTCGGGCATGTGGGTCCGCTCGCCGGTGTACTCGGCGGGGGAGCGGACGTCGACCAGCGGGCCGGACCCGAGGTGGGCCAGCACGTCGTCCTTGAACGCGCGGATGGCCGCGTCGTCACGCTCGACGACGGGGTAGTCGGTGGGCGTGACGTCGGGGACGTCGAGGGTGGTGTCACGGTTCTCGGCGAGCCAGGCGTCGCGGCCGCCGTCGAGCAGGCGCACGTCCTCGTGGCCGAACAGGGTGAACACCCACAGCGCGTAGGCGGCCCACCAGTTGCTCTTGTCGCCGTAGACGACGATCGTGTCGTCGCGGGAGATGCCCTTGCGGCTCATGAGAGCCGCGAACTGCTCGCCGTCGATGTAGTCGCGGGTGACGGGATCGTTCAGATCGAGGTGCCAGTCGATCTTCACCGCACCGGGAATGTGGCCGACGTCGTAGAGCAGGACGTCCTCGTCGGATTCGACGACCTTGAGTCCGGGGGTGCCGATGTTGGCGGACAGCCACTGCGTCGTGACGAGTCGTTCGGGGTGGGCGAACGACGCGAAGGCGGGATGGGGATCGGGCGCGACGGACACGTGCGTCTCCTGAGCTGATCGGGGTGGACTTGCCTTCCGCGATCCTAGGTGGCGAGACCCCGGCCCGCCCACAACGCCGAGACGGTGACGTTCACCTCGGCGAGCAGTCGGCGCACGAGCGGCAGCCCGAGGCCCACCACCGACGACGGGTCGCCGTCGATGCCGTCGACGAACCATCCGCCCAGGCCGTCGAGCGTGAAAGCCCCTGCGACGGCGAGGGGTTCGCCGGATGCGAGGTAGGCCTCCAGGTCGTCCGGGTCGGGTGTGCCGAAGCGGACCACCGTGCCGGAGTGCCGGGCCGCTCGCGCGGTGATGCGGCCGTCGTCGAGCCGGAGAACACAGTGTCCGGTGAGCAGCTCGCCCGCCGAACCGGCCATCACGGACCATCGGTCGCGGGCGGTGTCGACGTCGTGCGGCTTGCCGACCAGGCTGCCGCCGATCGAGAGCATCGAATCGCAGCCGACGATCACGACGGTGCCGACGGCGAGATCGGGCTCGGCAGCGACGGTCTCGGCGACCACCTCGGCCTTGGCCGCGGCGAGTTCGGTGACCACCGACGTGTGCGCGACACCGGGTCCGAGGGACCGGACGACGGCGTCCTCGTCGACGTCCGACACTCGCACGATCGGCTCGACGCCGGCGGCGCGAAGCAGGGCCAGACGTGCGGGGGAGCGGGACGCGAGGACCAGGCGCACCGGGGGCGCCGGGCTCGCCGTGGTCATCGAGGCGGTCGCGCGATACCGCTGCCGAAGGCGAGCGGCGAGAAGGCCCGGAAGTCGCGATGCAGGCGAGTGGGGTGACCCCAGGTGTCGAGCACGGGCGGCTCGGCCGGGGCCTCGGTCGAGGACGCGGCGGCGAGGACGGTCACCAGCGCGGCCAGTTCCTCGTCGGACGGGTTGCCCCGCACGACCCGAACGGCGGGGGCCGTCGCTGTCTCGTCCGCTGCGCTCACGTGATCTCCTCGCTGCGTTGCCTGCCGTGGCCGGGTCGCGTCGTCTCCGGCGGTCGAAGCGTCACTGTACCGGGGCCGGATCGGCGGGGAGGAGCGCCGGGCGAGCGAGCGCGCTCAGCTGCGCGCGCATCCGGTCGATCAGTCGGTCGACGGTCGCGCGGGCGACCGCGGTGTCGGGGACGCGCGTGCGCACCGCGAGGCCGGCGTCGGTGCGAGCGAACCAGATCTGCACGTCGTCGGCATCGGTGACGGCGGAGACGTGCCGGGCGTCGAGCGGCCCGTGGGTCGCGTGTCCGGGCAATCGCCGGTAGTCGACGAAGGACGCCATGAACACGTCGTGACGCGGGCGGCGGAGTTCGCCCAGGGCGCCGATCACGGTGTCGATCGGGACCTCCCCCAGCGGAAGTGCCGCGCGCAGGGCGAGTCCCGCGCCGCGGGTGGTGGACCGGACGTCGGCCGACACCGCCACCGTGACCGGGGCGTTGGTGACGTACCACCCCACGGCGCGGCTCTCGGACGGCAGCGTGCGGGTGTGCAGCGGGAACAGCAGCGACAGTGACCGGGGCCGGTCGCCGGAGCACTCGTCGGCGACGGCGTGGGCGAGGGCTGCCAGGGCGCCGGCGAAGGGACCGGTTCCGAGCTCACGGCACGACGCCTCGGCGGCGCCGGCATCGTCCGCGCCGACGAGCGTGTCGGTCCGGAGCACCGCTCGTCGGACCTCGCCCGCGGGAACGCCCGTGGGACCGGGGAACGACGGCGGTGCGTTCCCGTGCGCCCGAAGGAAGCGCAGCCACTCGCCGAGTCGCGGATCGTCCGGCTCGACCACGGTGGCCGCCTCGCGGACGCAGTGTCGGCCGAACGACGGGACCGCGACCGGATCGGCGGGAGCGCCACGATAGAGCCGGACGAGGTCGTCGAGGAGCACGGTCAGTGACCACGCGTCACCGAGCGCGTGATCGATCCCGATCACCACGGTCGACCGGTCCGCCCGGTCGACCGCCGCCACGGCGACGGCCGGTGTCGACCACGGCTCGGCGCACTGCTCGCTCACGAACGCGGTGACGACGTCGCGCGCGCGTGGGGGTGAGGCGACCGGACCGGCCGATCGGGGACGCAGGGTCAGGGCCTCGGCCGGATGCACGGCGCGGCGCAGCCCCTGCGGTGTTCGGCGGAAGGAGGTCCGCAGCGACTCGTGACGGGCGAGCAGGGTGAGCACGGCCCGTGCGAGATCGGCGCGTCGGATCGGCCCCGGCACCTCGGCGGCGACGGCGAGCCAGGTGAGCGGACCGGTGCCGGCGAGGTGGGTGCGCTGATTGAACGACGGCGGTGCGTCCTGCACCCGGGCGGTCTCCGGGTCGGCCTGGACCGACCACAGCAGCACGGTGCCCGGCCGCGGCAGCAGGTCGTCCGCACCGATCAGGCGCATCGCTCGTCCGCACCGCTCACGCCTGTCGTACGTCCGTCGTCACGCGTGCGGACGACGTCCGTCAGCAGCTCGATCAGTCGATCGTGGTAGCGCCGCACCGTGCGGCGGGCCGTCGGCGTCGAGGGGATCTGTGCGCCGAGGTAGAGATGCCGGTGGTCGCGGTTGAACCACATGGAGGCGTTGGCCGTTCGGCCCTCACCCGTGAACAGCACGGCCCGCTCGTCCGCAGGGGTGCCGGAGCCGGGAAATCGACGGAAGTCGAGGTAGGAGAACAGTTGTGGGCTGCGCGCCAGCCCCGCGCCGCCGATACCGCCCGTGGCGAGCAGGTCGAGGACTCGGCCGATGGGAACGGATGCCGCCGCCTTGGCCCGCGCGTACGCGGCGGTCGCCGACGGGACCACCTCGGCGAAGTCGTCCGGGCCGTTCGAGTCGCTCACGGGGAAGGTGACCGGGGAGAACGCACAGAACCACCCCTGCGACAACGCGAACGGCCCGCGGTGCCGGGTGGAGAGCACGGCGATCCCGTCGTATCGACCCGTTCCGGCCAGGTCGTGTTCGACGAGGGCGCAGGCGGCGAAGAGTCCGCTGGTGAACGATCCACCGGCGTCACGACACACCTGCTCGAACACCTCGGCCTCGGCCGCGGTGAGGAGATCCCGCTCCACCGGCTCCATCGGTGCGGTCTCGCCCGGGGCGAGTCCGAGATCGAGCGGGAAACGAGGAAGGCCGCCGTCGTGCCGGGACACCACGTCGATCCAGTCGGCGAGTTCGGGGGATCGGAGGTCGTACGACGGGGAGACCTCGTCCTCGATCCGGACATGATCGAGGAAGCTGCCCTCGTGCTCGGTGAGGTCGAGAGCCGGAGTCCCCGTCACCTCCGCGCGGTAGAGGTCCGCCAGTTCGGTGATCACGCTGACCTGGGACGCGCCGTCGGAGAACGCGTGGTCCGCGCCGTAGTACAGCGAGAAGCTGCCGGGGCGCCGGACTGCGCCGACGGCCACGGGGGGCCACGACAGGGGCGTCGCGTCACGGGAGAGTCTGTCGCGCACCGCCTCTCGAACCCCGTCGGTCGAGGATACCGCTCCGGCGTCGACGGGCACGAGGGCAGCGTCGGCCGGTGCGGGGTGCCGCCGCACGGACCCGTCGCGCACGGAGAACCACGTCCGCAGGCCCTCGTGTCGGGAGAGGAACACCGCCACCGCCCGGGTCAGTGCGGCGTCGTCGAGATCGCCCTCGATCTCCGTCGCGGAGCCGAGGAATCCGGTGTGCCGATCACCGCGGCGCAGCGCCGCGTCCACGCCGCGGACGTGGTTGGCCTGCAGGAAGGACGCCGGGACCGGGTGCACCCCGGCGTCGCCGGTGCCGTCGGCGTCGTCCCGGGCCGCCGTGACGGGATGCCACTCGAGCATCTCGCCGGGGGCCGGTCGCCAGTTCGCCATCGCGGTGATGATCACGCTCGAACCTCCTGTCGCACGGCCTCGTTCGGAGCGGGCCGCTCGCTGTCGTTCGGAGCGGGCCGCTCGCTGTCGTTCGGAGCGGGTATCCCGACGGTCTCGGCACCGGCCGCCAGGGCGTCGACGACAGTGCGGCAGCGGGCCACGAACCGGTGTACCGCGGCGGTGGCCGCATCGGTACCGGGGAATCGGGCCGACAGGAACAGTCCCTCCCGGGTACGCAGGAACCAGAGGTAGACCTCGGTGTCCGAGTACGTGGCGCTGCGGAGCGGTTGGACCCGCCAGTCTCGCCACGAGGCCGCGTCGGGGACGTGGCGCAGGTCGAGGTAGCTGACGACGAAGCGGGGGACGTCGACGACGCCGAGGAGCGCCGCGATGGCGGACCACGGCCGACTCTCCACGCCCGCCACGGCGCGCATGTTCTCGGCGGCGGTCACGAGTGCGGTGTCGGCGTGGTCGGAGTCCAGGTCCACGCTCACCGGGACGACGCCGACGAACCAGCCGACGGCGCGGGAGAATTCGGGCGCGTACCGGGTGTGCATCGGCATGACGAACCGGCACGGACCGGTGGTGTCGACGCCGGGCGCCGGCTCGATCGTGCGCTGCGCGAGGGCGACGACGGCCGCGACGCCCGCCGTGAGCGACGCGTCGCTGCGTCGGCATCGGGCAGCGAACTCGGTGGTGGTCGCCGGTGACGCGATCGAGACGGACAGTGCGCCCTGCCGGGTCGTGGCGGCCCGCCCCTCGGCGCGGTCGGCGTCCGCCGCGAGCACGGGGAACGCGGGGAACCGGCCGTCCCGCAGGAACCGGTCCCACACGGCGACCGCCTCGGAGTCGGCGTCGACGTCGGCGCCGGTCCGGCGATCGTGCACGCTGTAGTCGAGATGGCTCCCGATCACGGGCAGGTCGTGCTCACGGGCATCGAGCTCGTGGTCGTAGATCCGCCGGAACTCGCCGACCGACAACAACATCGAGTACGCGTCCATGACGGAGTGGTCGGCTCCGAACACCAGCAGGAACCGATCGTGATCCACCTGCAGGAACCCGGTCTCGGACACCGTGGCGATCAGGACGTGCGGCCAGCGGAACGGCGAAAGGCCGCGCCCGAGGAAGGACAGCAGGTGATCGTGGGCATCCGCCCCCGACCGGAATCCGACGACGCGATCGGTCACCGTGACGGCGGACGGGTCTGCCGTGCGCCGAGCGAGGCTCTCGCCCACGGCGTCCACGGTGGTGCGAAGCGCCTCGTGTCGAGCGATCCATCGCTGCACCGTCCGCCGCACCACCTCCGGATCGTAGGTCCGGTCGATCTCCAGGACGGCGCCGATCCATTCGGCGTCCCCCTCGGGGCCGGTCGTGTCGAGCGTGCGGCTCCGTTCGAGGCTGTGGCGCAGGTGGGCTTCGTGGGTGAACGCCAGAGGACGCGCGTCGGGTCGCCACGCGGCCGGGTCCGACACGGACGGGGTCCACTCCGTCACCGTTCCGTCCGGGAGGGGGTAGTCGGCGAGCTCGGTGAAATGCATGTCGGCCGTCCTGATCTGAGGGAGGTGGCAGTCGTTCCCGGTGGTCCGGGGACTCGTCGAACGGACCGTCAGGGCATGCCGCGTGCGGCAGGAATCGGAGCCCGGGTGGCCCCCCGGATGAGGAGCAGGCGTGCGGCGTGCAGGACCACGACCCCCGGGACGTAGAGGGTGGCGGCAGCCAGCGCGAGGCCGATGCGCCGGTGCAGCAGCAACGTTCGGGGCAGGCAGACCATGTATCGGACGAACTCCCCGGTCGGGGAGTGCATTCGGCGGGGGGAGACGCCCACCGTGAGGTCGGCGAGGAAGCCGTTGCGTCCCCCGGCGGCGCGCACGCACAGTCCCATGTCCACGTCCTCGAACACGTCACGACGGTCGGACACGCGATCGCGGATGGCCTCCCAGGTGCCGCGACGCAGAATCATGTTGGAGCCGTACAGGACCGGCACGTCGCGCACCTCCGGAGCACGTCGTCGCCCGAACGGCGAGAAGCGGCTCTTGGCCCGGGCGGCGGCGGTGCCGTAGGGCAGGTCGTACGCCTCGCCCCGGCCGCAGACGGCCCACCAGTGACCGTCGGTGTCGCGGGTGAGGAAGTCGCGGACCGTGCGAGCCCAGTCGGGCCCGACGCGCGTGTCGGCGTCGATGCGGGCGATCAGATCGCCCCGCGCGGCGTCCATGCCGGTGTCACGGGCGAACACCAAGCCTTGACGGTGCTCGGTGACGGTGCGGATCAGCGGTGACCGAGCGGCGCGGTCCGCCACGATGTCGGCGGTGCGATCACGAGAGTTGTTGTCCACCACGATGATCTCGTCGATGTCGGACGCCTGGGCGCACAGCAGGTCGAGGCACGATCCGATGGACTCCTCCTCGTCGTAGGCGGGAATCACGACCGAGAGGGTCAATCGAGACACGGAACTCTCCTGTCGGTTGCGGACTCCAGCGCGTCGGCCGCTGCTCGGACCGCGACGTCGGGCGGGACGAGCTCTCGAGCGACGGCGGCGGCGCGAACGCGGGTGTCGGGATGCAGAACTCGATCGAGCGCGTGACCGAGGGCGGCACCGTGAGCGGCCCGCGCGGGCATGCTCGCCCCGGTACCGAGCGCGGTGACGCGGGCGCCCCACAGGGGTTGGTCGGCCCCGATCGAGCAGACCAACGTAGGGCACCCGGCGCGCAGTCCGGCCGCGACGGTGCCGGCCCCGCCGTGGTGCACGACGGCGGTGCAGCGGGGAAGAACGGCGCGGTGGTCCACCTGGTCCACCCACCGCACCCGGTCCTCGACGTCGCGTCTCGCGTCGTCGCCGCCGCGGTCGTCGTCCGCACCGAGCCGCGACCAGCCGCCGGCGACGAGGGCTCGGTGTCCGCGTCGCCCCAGCTCGTCGAGAATCGCACGGATCACCGCGGGTCCGTCGGGAACGGTCATACTGCCGAACCCGACGTAGAGCGGCGCGGGTCCGGCGGACAGCCAGGCCGCCAGGTCGGGGTCGAGCCCCGCGGGGTCACCGGTCGGGCGCAGGAAACCCACGAGAGGTCGGCGAGCGCCCCATTCGTCCGGCAACGTCGGGAACAGGGCCCGGTCGTAGGCCTGGATCTCGGTGGTCCCGAGTCGGCGCAGGCGGCGGGCCACCGACGACGACGCCGCGGGGAGGCCGAGGTCGTGTCGGTGCGCGGCCTCGGTCGCGCGGGCGGCATGCCAGAGTGCCCGATCGAGCGCGTGCCAGCCGGCCAGGCGCACCGGTCCCGGAACCCGAGAGGGAAGCGGGGGAAAGGAGACCGCGCGTGTCGGACGCACGGGGCAGAGATGGACCGGCACGTACGGCACTCCCAGCCGCTCGGCGACGTCGAGTGCCGCCTCCTGGCCGACGTTGGAGCCGATCACGACATCGGATCCGTCGGCGACGGCGAGCAGATCGCGACGGGTGCGGATCCCGTCCTCGGTGGCGAGGGCCGTCGCCGCGCGAAGGCGACGGACGGGGTTGCGGGACTTGATCTCCCGGGTCGCCACGGTGGACGCCAGTGTCCGGGACGTGTCCGGTCCGCAGGCCGACACCTCGACGGCGGGCGCGACGGACAGTCGGCGGCGTACGTCGTCGACGACGTTGGGAGGGACCGCGAATCGAATCGGCCGGCCGCGACGGGCGAGTTCCTCGGCCAGTGCGATGCCCGGCTCGACGTCCCCTCTGCTGCCCTGGAACACCAGGGTCGACACCATCCGATTCCTCCTTCCGTCTCGCTGCTCGTCCGCGAAAGGTGTTCCCGCACGCGATGATCGACCGACCGTCGCGGTACCCGTCGTCGGGTTGCGATCCGCCCGACCGGACCGGTCGACGGCCCGCTCGTGCCCGAGGCGGATCGTTCGGGTCGGTATCGAGTCCGGACGTTGCGACCATGGCAGACGACCGCCGTGCCCGCCAACCGGGACGGCGCGGATCACACCCTTCCGGCGGGGTGACCGTTCTCATGCGGCCCGTGACCGGCGCGAACGTCGGTGACATGCAACGTATTCATCGGCGAAACACCCC
The DNA here is from genome assembly GCF_001894765.1 of Rhodococcoides corynebacterioides NBRC 14404. GTDB lineage: Bacteria > Actinomycetota > Actinomycetes > Mycobacteriales > Mycobacteriaceae > Rhodococcoides > Rhodococcoides corynebacterioides. Next base: position 215,607 of record NZ_BCWV01000006.1, on the reverse strand, counting down.
GGTAACCGTCGCAAGGCATTGTGAGACATACTCATTGGCGCAGCGGCACGAGAGTCTGTGACCATCCAGCGAACACCCGGTCGAGCATTGTCGTCGGTCGGAAACATGGCCCGTGGACCCGTCCACGGCACGCCCGACGCCGAACTCGCCGCAGTGACGTCCGAGTACCGGGGCCTGCGTCCCCGTGCATGCCGAGCCGAGATCCGAGGGAGAGTCGATGCGTGTAGTCGTCGCCGTGAGCGGCACCAGGGGGGACGTCCAACCGGCAGCCCATCTGGCGGCGGCACTGCACTCCCGAGGCCATGACGTGGTGGCCGCACTTCCGCCCAACCTCCTGTCGCTCGCGTCCGACCACGGCGTCCCGGTCGAGCCGTTCGGGTACGACACCCGGGCCCACCTGGCCTCCGACGCGGTGCGACGTGGTGCGCACGGATCGGTGATCGACCGTGTTCGGTCGGCCGGTGAACTGTGGAACCTCGGGTGGTCCGAGATGGTCGCGGACCTGTCCGCCGTCGTCCACCGGGATCGTCCCGACGTCGTCGTCACCGGGATCACCACCGAGCAGGTCGCCGCGCCTCTGGCGGACTCGGTTCGGGCCGCAGTGGTCGGTCTGCACCACGCGCCGGTCCGCACCAACGACGTCCATCTGCCCGGTTTCGGTGCGGACGGTCTGCCTGCTCCGGTGACCCGAGCCGCCTGGTCCGTCCACGAGACCGTGCTGTGGACCGCCACCCGCCGCCGCGAGAACAGGTTGCGCGCCGGGCTGGGGCTGCCGTCCGCGCGTCGTCCCGTGCCGTACCGATTCGCCGATGCCGGCGCCGTCGAGATCCAGGCCTACGACCCGGCGCTCTGCCCGCCGCCCGCGGGTTTCGACCGTGCCCGCCGTCCCCTCGTCGGATTTCTCGGTGGTGCGCCGGCGGCGGCGCCGCTGCCCTCGGACCTGGAGGCCTGGCTGGGCGCCGGAGACCCGCCGGTGCACATCGGGTTCGGCTCGATGCCGCTGCGGGCTGCCGAGCGATCGCTGCGCCGGGTCACCGAGGCGGTGCGCTCACTCGGCCTGCGCGCCCTGGTCGCGCTCGGATGGAACGACCTCGACAGCGACGTCTACCAATCGCTCGGAGCGGGTGCGGACGTGCGGGTGCTCACGGGCCACGTCGATCACGCCGCGGTCTTCCCGCGCTGCTCCGTGGTGGTCCATCACGGCGGGGCCGGCACCACCGCCGCGGTCCTGCGCGCCGGACGCCCCGCCGTCGTGCGGCCGGTGTCGGCGGATCAACCGTTCTGGGGGCGGCGCCTCGAGGACGTCGGCGCGGGGGTGATGCTGCGGGGCGACGATCCGACCCCGGCCGCGCTCGCGGCCGCGATCGAGTCGGCTGCGGCCCGCTCGGACGCGGCGCGTCGGGTGGGGGACGCCCTCGTCGATCCGGAGGACGCGGTCGCCCGGGCGGCCGATCTCGTGGAGTCCCGAATCCCGGTCGCGCGATGAGCCGTCTCCAGGATCAGGACTTCACGTACTGGTTTCTGCGCGAGGCCTTCGGATGGGACGTCGTCCTGCAGGTGACGTGGATGTTCGACAGTCCGCCCGCGACGGCGGCCGTGCGGAGTGTCGCCGACGCGCTGGCGGCGAGCCGGCTGCACCGACGGCTGGTCAGGCCCCGCATCCCGGTGGCCCGGCCCTCCTGGGTGCGCTCGACCGCCGACGCCGCCCTGACCATCCAGGACGCACCCGTACCGGCCGACGAGCGAGACGAGTGGGCGCGCGCACTGCTGCGCACGACCGACCTCGATGCCGAGGCAGGTCGCTGCTGGGCCGTGCACCTCGCTCCGGACGACCGCGGTGGTGCGGTCCTCTCCCTGACCTGCCTGCATCTGGTGGCCGACGGTCGCGCGCTCACCGCGGCGGCGACCGACGCCGTCGCGGCAACGCGAACGGCGTCGCCCGCACCGTCGAAGATGTCGCTACGCCGCCCCGGGCTCGTGAGCGACCTGGCGGACGCCGGCCTGCAGGTCGGCCGCGCGGCCGTGGGAACCGCCCGTGCCGTGCGCGCCGCGGTGACGTCGCGGCCCGCCGACTCCGCGACGGACCCCGTGGCCCCGTCCCCCGAGAGGTCGGCACGTCCGGCGCGGTCCGCACCGGCGGTACGGGCGCCCCGAGCGGATCCGTCCTGGGTGGTCGTCGACACCGACACCGACCACTGGGCGGAGCGAGCCGCGCGATACGGCGGCACACCGAATTCCCTGTTCGTGGCCGTCGTCGCCGGCGCTCTCTACGCGTCCGGATACGCCGCGCCCGGTGACCCCGTGCGCATCGGGGTGCCGGTCAGTCTCCGTGGACCCGATGCCGCCGACGACGAGCGCAGCAATGCGACCGGAGGGGTGACCGTCGTCGTCGACGACCGTCCCTCCGCGGGTGGCGACCTCGGACCCGTGCGGACGCGGTGCCGGGCGGCGTTCACCGCCGTCGGCGCCGGTGAGCGACCCGCCGCCTACCATCTGCAGTCGCTTCTGCAGGTGTTGCCGATCGCGTTGGTCACCCGCGTGGTGATGGCCGGGCCCTCCGGGATGCCGGACGCGGTGGCCTCGAACCTCGGTCGGTTCGACGGGCTGGCGCGGGTGGGTGACGCGACGGCGACGTCGGTGTCGTTCCGCGGTGATGCGCGCGGTGTCCGGCCGGACCGTCCGCAGCGATTCGGGGAGGGCGTGCAGTCGTGGTTGCTCGAGACCGAGGGCCGAACGACGTTCGCCGTGGCCGGTTTCGACGAGACGTGTGTCGGGTCCGTATCCGCGCTGCGCGATGCAGTGCGGGCCGAACTGGAGGCGTGGGGGGTGCGCGGTGACGTCGCGTGAGGCAGCGAAGACCACGGACACGGCGACCGATCCGGCGGACCGGGTGGCCGGCGCCGACGAGTCCTACGACCTGGCCGAGCGGCTGTTCGGGTGGACCGCGCCGATCCAGTTCGCCTGGGTCCTGCGCGACGATCCGGGCCACGACGCGGTGGTCGACTGGGCAACGGCGTTGTCGCACGGCGGTTTCGGCCGCCGGATCGTGCGCACCCGGGTGCCGGTCGCTCGGCACCGCTGGGTCCGATCGGACCGACCACCGACGGTGTACGCCGAACCGACGGTCGTGGACGACGACGCCGTCGGAGCCTGGCTCGACCGCCGACTGCGAGGCGTCGAGCTCGATCCCGCTGACGGACGGGGCTTCACGGTGGAGTACGCCCACACCCGCTCCGGACGAGTCGTCCTCACGTTGCTGGTGTCCCACATGATCGCCGACGGTCACGCCGTGCACGACGCCCTCCGCGACGCCCGACGATCGGTGGAGAACCGGCTGGGGTCGGTGCGCGGACTTCCGACGGCGTCCGAGGTGTCGGGATGGTCGGGCGTGCGCGGAGATCTGGCCGACGCCGCGTCGCAGGTCCCGGCGATCGTCCGCGCGACCGCCGTGATCGCACGGGCGGGTGTGCGTGCGGTGCTGGGGCGGTCGGCTGCGGCGGCCCCGGTGTCGGACGCACCCGAGGGGGTGGGCGCCGCGGTGGACCGTCCCGCCCCGCCGCAGCGTGACGCGGACACCACGTTGGCCGTCGTCGACATTCCGCGAGAGCAGTGGGAGGCGCGGGCCGCCGCCCTGGGCGGGACACCCAACAGCCTGTTCACCGCGGTGCTGACGAGCGTGCTGCGCGGGACCGGGCACGTGATGCCGCCGGGCGGCACCCGCGTCTGCATCGCGGTCGACACGCGATCCGACGGGGACGACCGCGCGAATGCGTCCGGCGGCGTGTGGATTCGGCTGGCGGGGCCGGTGGGCCCGGACACGGGACTGGCGACCATTCGCCGCTCGAGCAAGGAGGCCTTCGCGCGCTACGCGGTGACGGACGACGCGGTGGTCGACCATCTGCAGGCGATCGCGCGACTGTTGCCGGACGTCGCGCTCGGTCGGCTCATGAAGGCCATTCCGGGACCGGACGTCACGGTGTCGAATCTCGGTGCGGCGCCCGGTGATTCGATGGCACCGTTGGGGGCGCCCGCCGAGCGGTTCGCGATTCGCGCCGTGATGCAGGGACGCTCCGCGGCCGATCGGCGCGCCCAGGGGCCGGCGCTGGCCGCGTGGTCGGTGCAGTACGCGGACACCGTCACCGTCACGGTGTTCGGCATCCACCCGGATCTGGTGGGAGACACCGCAGCCCTACGGAACACCCTGTCGAGCGAGTTGACGCGGTGGGGGCTCGATCACCGGTTCTGGTGATCGAGCCCCTCCGGCCGTCGAGCCGGTCGATCAGAGCGGGATGTTGCCGTGCTTCTTCGGCGGCAGGGTGACGTACTTGCGCTCGAGCAGGCGCAGGGCGGTGACGATCTGCCCGCGGGTGTGGCTCGGCGGGATCACCGCGTCGACGTACCCGCGCTCGGCGGCGACGTACGGGTTGACGAGGGTGTCCTCGTACTCGTTCTGCAGCTCGAGGCGCAGTGCGTCGACGTCGTCGCCGTTCTTCGCGGCCTCGAGCAGACGCTTGCGGTAGACGAAGCCGACGGCGCCGGACGCGCCCATGACGGCGATCTGGGCGGTGGGCCAGGCGAGGTTGATGTCGGCGCCCATGTGCTTGGAGCCCATGACGTCGTACGCACCGCCGTAGGCCTTGCGGGTGATGACGGTGATCTTGCCGACCGTCGCCTCGCCGTAGGCGTAGAGCAGCTTGGCGCCGCGGCGGATGATGCCGTCGAACTCCTGGCCGGTGCCGGGCAGGAAGCCGGGGACGTCGACGAGCGTGACGATGGGAATGTTGAAGCAGTCGCACGTCCGAACGAAGCGCGCGGCCTTCTCGGAGGCGTCGATGTCCAGCGTGCCGGCGAACGACGTCGGCTGGTTGGCGACGATGCCGACGCTACGGCCGTCGACCCGGCCGAAGCCGACGATGATGTTGCGCGCGCGGCCCTCCTGGACCTCGAGGAACTCGTCGTCGTCGAGGATGCGGCGGATGACCTCGTGCATGTCGTACGGGGTGTTCGGCGAGTCCGGGATCAGCGTGTCCAGCTCGAGGTCCTCGGCGGTGAGGGAGTCCTCGATGGATCCGTCGATCGGGTCCGTCGGCGCCAGGCGCGGCGCGGTGGCCTGGTTGTTCGAGGGCAGGTAGCCCAGCAGGTCGCGGACGTAGTCGAGCGCGTCCTGCTCGTCGGACGCGACGTAGTGCGCGACACCCGACTTCTCCATGTGGGTGTGGGCGCCGCCGAGGTCCTCCATGGTGACCGTCTCGCCGGTCACGGTCTTGATGACGTCGGGTCCGGTGACGAACATCTGCGAGGTCTTGTCGACCATGACGACGAAGTCGGTCAGCGCGGGGGAGTAGACGTGACCACCGGCCGCGGGACCCATGATGAGCGAGATCTGCGGGACCACACCGGACATGCGGACGTTGCGGTGGAAGATCTCGCCGTAGAGGCCGAGGGAGACCACGCCTTCCTGGATGCGTGCGCCGGCGCCCTCGTTGATCCCGACCAGCGGACGGCCCGTCTTGAGCGCCAGGTCCATGACCTTGACGATCTTCTCGCCGTAGATCTCGCCGAGGGAGCCGCCGAAGACGGTGGCGTCCTGGGAGAAGACGCAGACGTCACGGCCGTCGACGGTGCCGTATCCGGTGACGACGCCGTCACCGAACGGACGGTTCTCCGCGAGACCGAAGTTCACGCTGCGGTGGCGGGCGAGGGCGTCGAGTTCGACGAACGATCCCTCGTCGAGCAGTGCCTCGATGCGCTCGCGGGCGGTCAGCTTGCCCTTGGCGTGCACCTTCTCCACGGCCGCCTCGCCCATGGGGCGCTCGGCCTGCGACCGGCGGGCGGCCAACTCGGCGAGCTTGCCGGCGGTGGTGTGGATGTCGGGTGCGGCCGCGGCCGTCCCGTCGGCGTCGTCGCGAGCAACGGATTCCTGCGCTGCGGCGTCCTGAACACTCGTCATAGCCTTGCACTGTAACGACTGGCGTCGTCGAACCGTGCGCCCGGTCACGATCGTTCGGAACGGCCCCGGGAATCTCTATGCTCGGGCCTCATGTCGGACAACGGTGGCTCGGAACGTGTACAGGAAGCGGGGCCCTGGACCGACCTGGACCGGGCTCCTCTCGACGGCCGGGCGATCACCCGCGCGTTGGTGTCCGGTCCGAGAGCATCGTGGGCCGAGGTGACGGTCGTACCGCGCACCGGGTCGACGAACGCCGATCTGGTGGCCGTCGCGGCCACCGCAGCGGATCGCACCGCGGTGATCGCCGATGTGCAGGACGCGGGCCGTGGTCGGCACTCCCGCTCGTTCACCGCCCCGCCGCGATCGCAGGTGACGGTGTCGGCGTTGGTCCGTCTGGCGGGGATCTCGCCCGACGCCGTGGGCTGGATGCCCCTGCTGACCGGCATCACCGTGGTGGACACGCTGCGGTCGGTGTGCGAGGTGGACGCCGTCCTCAAGTGGCCCAACGACGTGCTGCTGACCGGGGACCGTGGACCGGGGAAGGTCGCGGGGATCCTGGTGGAGGTCGCCGCGAGTCGGCCCACGCTGACGGTGGTGGCCGGCGTCGGCATCAACGTGACCCCGACGGCGGAGGAACTCCCGGTGCCGACGGCGACCTCGCTGCGGGCGGCGGGCGCGTCGGTACTGGACCGCGGAACCATCGTGCGGGCGTTCCTCCGGGCGTTCGGTTCCGCCGTGGACCACTGGCGCGACAGCGGGTGGGACACCGCCGGACTCGCCGAGCTCTACCGCGCACGGTGCGACACGTTGGGGCGACGTGTGCGAGTGACGATGCCCGGCGACGAGGTGCTGGTCGGCACGGCGGCGGACGTCGACGGTCACGGACGCATCGTGATCGCTCCCGAGGACGGGTCCGCTCCTCTGGCCGTCTCGGCAGGCGACGTCACCCATCTTCGCGCCGTCCCCGACGCAGGGGAGTGATCGTGGCGTTCCCGCGTGACGCGATGGGACCGGACGAGGACGTCGCCCTCCACCGGCACCCCCACTGGAAGATGCTCGTCCTCCCCGCCCTCACTGCCCTGGTGGTGACCGGACTCGCCGGTTTCCTCGCCGGGGTCGCCGAACGCACCACCGAGGGCACGGCGCGGACGGCCGCGATCGCTGCCGTCGGCGTGGCGTGGGCCGCGATCGTCGTCCTGCGGACGGTGGTGCCGGTAGTGCGGTGGCGCACGACGCACTTCGTCGTCACCGACCGGCGGGTCATCGTGCGGCAGGGCGTCCTCGCCCACCACGGCACGGACATTCCGCTCGCGCGCATCGCGAACGTCCAGTTCCGTCACGGGCTCGTCGATCGTCTGCTGCGGACCGGGACGCTGGTGGTGGTGGCGGGATCGGACGATCCGCTCGAGTTCGACGACGTGCCCGACGTCGAGCGCGTGCACTCCTTGCTCTACCACCACGTGATGTCCGACGCCGACGACCGCCCGGACGAAGGCCACGAACCTCGTAGGGTGGTCCGGTGACCGACGTTCTGCTCGCCGAAGACGACGAGGCCATCGCCGCACCCCTGTCGCGGGCCCTCGGCCGCGAGGGCTACACCGTGACCGTCGAACGGACCGGACCGGATGCCCTGGCCCGCGCTCTGGGCGGCACGTTCGATCTGCTGATCCTGGACCTCGGTCTGCCGGGGATGGACGGCCTCGAGGTGTGCCGACAGATCCGCGCGTCGACGTCCGAGCTGGCCGTTCTCATGCTCACGGCCCGCACGGACGAGGTCGACTTCGTGGTCGGGCTCGACGCCGGCGCGGACGACTACGTCTCCAAGCCGTTCCGGTTGGCCGAATTGATGGCGCGCGTGCGCGCCCTGCTCCGCCGACGCGGGCCCACGGCCGAGGACACCCCGATCGAGGTGGGCGGTCTGCGGCTCGAACCGGCCGCGCGGCGGGTCCTGTTGGACGGCACGGAGATCAGCCTGGCCAACAAGGAGTACGAGCTGCTGAAGATCCTCCTCGACCACGCCGGTCAGGTGGTCTCCCGCGAGACGATCCTGCGCGAGGTGTGGGGGGACGTGGAGCTGCGCGGCTCCAAGACCCTGGACATGCACATGTCCTGGCTGCGCCGGAAGATCGGCGACGAGGGGCCCGTCGCGGAGCGCCGCATCGCGACGGTGCGGGGCGTGGGCTTCCGCATCAACACGGACTGACCCGGTGCGGCGCCGACTTCTCCAGGCCATCCTCGCGGTGGTCATCCTCACCGGGCTGCTGCTGGGCATTCCGCTGACCTACACCGCCTGGCTCTGGGTCGAGGACTTCACGCGCGGTGACATGCGACTGCGTCTGGACCGTCTCGCTGCGGAGATCATCGAGCAGGAGGGCGGCGACGGTCGCGTCGACGGGGTGCTGGACACCACGTCGCTGCGTCTCGCGGTGCCGACCGGGGGCCGCCTCGAGGTGGTCTACCCGACGCCGGAGAACCCGGCGACGCGCGTCGACATCGGCCGAGCGTCCGTCGAGCGACCCATCGAGGAGTCGCTGTCCATGGGCACGTCGGGCTCGCTCAAGCTCGAGATCCCGTCGGCGGAGATGCGCACGTCCCAGGCGCAGGCCGTCGGTGCCGTCGCGCTGGTGGTGCTGGCGTCGATCGCCGCGGGCACGGTCGTGGCCGTTCTCACCGCACGACGCCTCGCCGACCCTCTGCAGCAGGTGGCCGGACGAGCGGCGCGGTTGGCGGAGGGCGACTTCCGCAAGGACGCGACCCGCCACGGCATTCCCGAACTCGACCGGGTGTCGGACGTCCTCGACTCCGCGACCGTGGAGATCGTGGGTCGGCTGCAACGCGAGCACGCGCTGGTCGCGGACGTCTCCCACCAACTGCGCAGCCGTCTGACCGCGGTGCGCCTGCGCCTCGACGAGCTCTCCGAGCACCCGGATCCCGAGGTGGTCACCGAGGCCAACGAGGCCATGGCGCAGGTGGATCGGCTGACCGACGCCATCGACGATCTGGTCCGGTCCTCGCGCGACGACGGGTCCGCCGGCGCCGCCGAGGTGGCGGTGCTGCCCGAGTTGCAGGTGGTGGTCGAGGACTGGCGACGCACATTCGACGACGCCGGACGCACGCTCACCCTCACCGGCGACCCCGCGCTGACGGCGTCCGTCACCGACACCCGGTTGCGCGAGGCGGTCTCGGTCCTCATCCACAACGCCCTCGACCACGGCGGCGGGGACTGTGTGGTCACGGTCCGTGCGGTGGGCGGTCGTGAGCACCGCGAGCCGACGGTGCGGGTGGACGTCGCCGACTCCGGCGCGGGCGTGTCCGACGAGCTCGCCCCCCACATCTTCGACCGGGGGTTCTCCGGGGCCGGCTCCACCGGCGTCGGGCTGGCGTTGGCGCGGGCTCTGGTCGAGGCCGACGGTGGCCGGCTGGAGCTGCAGCGACGGCGTCCGGCGATGTTCACGGTGTTCCTGCCGGCCACGACGCCGCGGGTGACGAGCCCGCCGGTGGAGCCGCGGTAGGCGGGCGGACGACGGGCGACCGTGCGTACGGGGCTCTGCCCCCGGGTGTCACCCGACCCGCGACCGGCGCCCCGGTTTCGGAGCGGCGGCCCCGATCGGAGGAGCCGCTCCGGAACGCGGGCGCCGCTCGGGCGGGACGGTCGGCCCGGTGACGAGTCCGGGCTCAGCTGTGACCCATGAACGGCGCCTGCTGGCCGTCCGGGTCGGCGTCGTCGAGTGCGTCGGGGTCGCGCGGGTTGCCGTGCTGGTCGAACTCGTCGAGGGGATTGGCGATCACGCCGCGCCCGTTCTCGTCGGGAAACGCGAACCGCCGCAGAGCCCAGAACCGGAACGCCATCTGCAGCAGGTTGCCGATGACGTAGTTGAGGACGAAGTCGATGATCACCAGCGCCGTGAGGCTGGTGGCGCCCTCGCGGATGTCGAAGACGTTGTTGGCGATCCAGAGGGGCGCCGCGGCGAGGAGGACGCCGACACCGCTGATGGTGAAGAACAGCAGGGCCTCGTGGTGGCGCTCACGGCCGCCGCGGTTCTTGAAGGACCACTCGCGGTTGAGGATGTAGCTGAGGATCGTGGCCAGCACGCCGGAGAGAATCTTGGCCACGACGGGCTTGGATTCGAGGACCGTGAGACTGAGCGAATAGAAGATCGTCAGGTCGAACACCATGGTGGTGGCGCCGACGATGGCGAACTTGATCAGTTCCGAGTGGCGCAGCGCGACATCCCTGAACGGTTGCGGAATGCTGGCTACCACACGATCCATCACAGGCACGATTGGTTAGTTTACGAACGGATCGGCGTGATCCCTAATCTCGCCACGCACGAATCGCGGCCGCGCTCGGTCGCGGAACGGTCTCGTGGAACGATATGGGCCGTGACGGAGAACCCGACGGAAGTCCCGCCCCGCGAGGAACCGCCCCGCGATCGCATGACGTCGATGCCGGTGGTCGCGATGATCGGCGGAGGTCAACTCGCCCGGATGACGCAGCAGGCGGCGATCGAACTGGGCCAGACGTTGCGGGTGCTGTCCGGCACCGCCACCGAGCCCGCAGCGCGGGCGAGTGCCGACGTCGTCCTGGGGTCGCACACCGATCTGGCCGCGCTGCGCGAGGTCGCGCGGGGCGCGCATGCTCTCACCTTCGATCACGAACACGTGCCCACCGAGCACCTCGACACCCTCGTCGCGGAGGGGGTGAACGTGCAGCCGCCGCCGTCGGCTCTGGTGTTCGCCCAGGACAAGCTGAAGATGCGGGCTCGCCTACGCGACCTGGGTCTGCCGGTGCCGGACTTCGCGCCGGTGGCCTCCGAGGCGGACCTGACCGCGTTCGGCGAGGCCCACGACTGGCAGGTCGTGATCAAGACGGTCCGCGGCGGGTACGACGGCCGCGGCGTCTGGCTCCCCGACACCGCCGACGAGGCAGTGGCCGTGGTCCGCGAGCAACTCGCCGCGGGCGCGCCGCTCATGGTCGAGCAGCGTGTGGAGATGGTCCGCGAACTGTCCGCGATGGTCGCGCGGTCCCCGTTCGGGCAGGGCGCGACGTGGCCGGTCGTGGAGACGGTGCAGCGGAAGGGGCAGTGCGCGGTGGCCATCGCCCCGGCGCCGGGCCTGTCCGACGACGCCGCGGCGGACGCCGAGCACATCGCGCTGCGGGTGGCCTCGGAACTCGGCGTCGTCGGAGTCATGGCAGTGGAGATGTTCGAGAAGGCCGACGGCTCGGTCTCGATCAACGAACTCGCCATGCGCCCGCACAACTCGGGTCACTGGACGCAGGACGGCGCGCGGACCTCGCAGTTCGAGCAGCACCTGCGGGCCGTGCTCGACTACCCGCTGGGCGACTGCTCGCCGACGGCTCCGGTCACGGTCATGGCGAACGTCCTCGGGGCACCGGCCGAGCCGGACCTGTCGATGGACGAGCGTCTGCACCACCTCTTCGCCCGCATGCCCGACGCGAAGGTGCACCTCTACGACAAGGGCGAGCGGCCCGATCGAAAGATCGGCCACGTGAACGTCGTCGGCGCTCCCGGTGGGTCGCCCGACGACCCGGCGTACGTCGCCGACATCAGAGAACGCGCCGAGCGCGCCGCGCACTGGCTCTCGCACGGCGTCTGGACCGACGGATGGGACCCGCACCATGGCTGACGACACCACCACCGGCGCCCGCGTGGGCATCGTCATGGGCAGTGACTCGGACTGGCCCGTGATGGAGGCCGCCGCCGAGGCCGTGGCCGAGTTCGGCGTTCGCTTCGAGGTCGGCGTGGTCTCCGCGCACCGCACCCCGCAGCGGATGCTCGACTACGCCCGCGACGCCGCCGACCGCGGCATCGAGGTGATCGTGGCCGGTGCCGGGGGAGCAGCGCACCTGCCCGGCATGGTGGCCTCCGCGACACCGCTGCCCGTGATCGGCGTGCCGGTGCCCCTGAAGTACCTCGACGGGATGGACTCGCTGCTGTCGATCGTGCAGATGCCCGCAGGTGTCCCGGTGGCCACGGTGTCCATCGGCGGCGCCCGGAACGCCGGCCTCCTCGCGGTGCGCATTCTCGGCGCCTCGGATCCCACCCTGCGCGGGCGCATGACGGACTTCCAACGCGGCCTCGAGCAGATGGTGCTCGAGAAGGACGAGGCCCTGCGGCGGTCCCTGCTCGGATGACCGCTCCGCTGCGGGTGTCGCGAACCACCGTCCGGGCGGTGTCACGGGGCAGCCGTCAGGTGGCGTTCGCCACGTGGGTGGCGCTGCTGTGGGGCGCCGTGTGGGGCGGCCGGGTCGAGTGGGATCGAGAGTCGGCCCTGCTGATCTGCCACGGCACGCGCACCGGCTACGGCCGCGGCGGCACGTGCGTCGGTTCGGTCTTCCTGACCGGGCCCGTGACGCCGGGTCGCGCCCTCGCCGACCCGCGGCGGCGTCGCGCCCTGCTCACGCACGAGGCCGTCCATGCCGAGCAGTGGCGTCGGTACGGGGTGTCGTTCGCGATCCGTTACCTCGTCGAGGAAGTGCGCCGCCCGGGGGCGGCCAACCGCTTCGAGATCGAAGCAGGGCTGACCGACGGCGGCTACGGCCGGTAGACGCGCCCGCCCGTCACGTCGGGAACGAGTGGGTGACCTTCTCCGTCGTTCGCCGACGCTCCAGCGCGGCCGGATCGGCGTTCGCGACCTGGACCAGCGACGCTCCGGCCGCGAGGACGGCGACGAGACCGTCGACGACGGACTCCGCATCCGGCCACGGCGCCGTCGACAGGACCCGGCTCGACGCGTCCCACGATCGCTCTGCCGCGCGTCGTCGGGCGTCCTCGAGGACGTCGGCCGCGCTCCGGCCACCCACCGCGGGACCGGTGCCCGACGGCGTGAAGGCGTCGCCGTGCACGCGTACGGCGGTCGCGTAGTCGGTGACCCCGATCGGCAGGTCCGGAAGGGGACGTCCGAAGGGATCCAGGGACAGTGCCGCGACCTCGCTCTCGTCGGCGTCGTCGAGACCGGCGGCGGTCACCAGCGCCACCGAGGTGGCGGTCCCGTCGGCCGCGCCGACGACGGTGTGGGCACCCGCCCACCAGGCGCCGAGCAGAACGGCGGCGGTCTGCCAGTGCGCCGGGAGGTCCACGCGCACGGCGTCGCCGGGAGCGACGCCCAGCTCGTCGCGGAGGAAGTTGGCCGTCTTCGCGGCCCAGTTGGCCAGCGTCAGGGCCGACAGCTCGATGCGTTCACCGGTGGCGTCGTCGTAGTACGTGACCCGCGGGCCCGCAGGGTCGGCCTCGAGAATCGGGGTGAGGAGCAGGTCGGTCAGGGTGGGATCGGTCACGAGACGTCGCTCCTCGGTTCACGCACTAGTTCACGCACTGGGGTCCGGTGGACCCGGCGTCGATGGGGTCGGCGGCGGCGGGAGCCGGGGTCGGTGCGTCACCCGCGGAGGTCACGCCGGTGATCGCCGAGGTCGGTGTGCCGGTGCCGGAGTAGTCCGATGCGAGCACGACGCGCACGGTGCCCGACGGCAGGGAGTCGTCGACGGCCGTCGACGTCGTCCCGACGCGCGCCGCGACCGCCTGCGCCGTGTCGTCGTCCGACGGGCCCGCGTACACGGTGGTGGTGTCGACCGACTCGCCCTCGTTGTTGCCGACCTCCCCGGTACGGAAGCCCTCGGCTTCCAGCGTCGAGGACACCGACGAGGCCAGACCGCTGATGCCGGAATCGTTGGCGACGTCCACGGTGACCGTCGACGGGTCGATCTGCGGAACGTCGGGAGCGTCGGGATCGGTGGCGGGCGGGGCGGCGTCACCCAGCAGTCCGCGCACCCAGTTCTGCACCTCGGTGGGGTCGACCGCGACGATCGACTCGCCGTAGTCGGTCATGCCGTTGATGTCCGCGACCGGGATGGTTTCGAAGGTGACGTTGCCGCCGGCGAGGTTCTGCAGGTTGGTGGCGAACTGCAGGACGTCCCAGTCGTCGTCGAGGACCACCGAGCGGGACACGGCGGTGGAGAGTTGCCCGAGTGTGCCGGGGTTGCTCAGGGTGCCGGCGCTGAGGACCTTGCGCACGAGCGACGCCATGAACACCTGCTGACGCACGATGCGATCGAGGTCGCCGCGCGGCAGATCGTGCCGCTGCCGGACGAAGCTGAGCGCGTCGGAGCCGTTCAGGGTCTGCTCGCCGGCGGGGAAGTTCGCGCCGGACAGCGGCTCGTCCACGGGGGCGTTCAGGCAGACGTCGACCCCGCCCACGGCGTCGGTCAACAGGACGAACCCGAGCAGGCCCACCTCGGCGTAGTGGTCGACGGTCACGCCGGTCAGCCCGGCGACCGCCGACACCAGCGCCTCGCGGCCGGCCTGGGTCGATTCGCGATCCGCCTCGTCGTCGGGCACACCGCTCTCGACGAGTTCCAGACGCTTCTCTTCCTTCGTCGCGCCGTAGGCGGCATTGATCTTGCTGTTCCCGAGACCGGGGACCGCCACGTACGCATCACGGGGGATCGAGATGGCCGTCGCCGAGGACCCGTCGTTGGGCACCCGGATGAGGAGGATCGTGTCGGTGTTGTTCGCCACTTCCTCGCCGGCACGGAGCGAGGCGAGTTCGCTCGCCGACAGCGGGTTGCCGTGGGCGTCGGTACGGCTGTCGGTGCCGACCATGAGGATGTCGACCGCGCCGTCGGCTGCGCCGCCGAGCCCCAGGTCGGACACCGTGGCGAGGCTGCTCCGCAGCGAGTCGACGCTGCGCCAGGCCACGCCCGTCACCAGCACCGCGGCCGCCGACAGCGACGCGACGGCGATGCGCGCCCACGGGCGACCGGGGGGTGCGGGGGAGCGATGGCGGGTGCGCGAGGTCGGTCGACGGCCCCCGCCGGGGCGGGGGCTGCGGCCGTCGGTACCCCCGCCGGGGCGGGGGCTGCGGTCGTCGGCGCCCGAGCGTCGGGCGCCCGGCCGGGCGGCGGCGCCTGTCGCGGATTCGTGGCGACCGCGCGGCGTCCCGGGGTTCGTCACAGAATCCGTCACCGGTCCAGGCTAACGGCCCCGCCGCGGTGGTCCGCGCAAGCCGCGGCGGCGTGCCACACTCTTCGCCTGTGACCCGAACCGCACCCGCCCGTCCGATCGTCGTCACCGGAGCGGCCGGTCAGCTGGGTCGTCAGGTGGTCGCCCGCAGTGGCGGCGCGGCCGTGGGATACGGGTCGCGCGAGCTCGACATCACCGACCCGTCGTCCATCGAGGCCGCGATCACCGGCGACTGCGTGGTGATCAATTGCGCCGCGCACACCGCGGTGGACGCGGCCGAGACGGACGTCGACGCCGCCGAGAATCTCAACGTGCGTGGCCCGCGGCTGCTGGCCGAACGGTGCGCCGAGGTGGGCGCGCAGCTGCTGCACGTCTCCACCGACTACGTGTTCCCCGGCGATGCCCGGACGCCGTACGAGCCGAGCGACCCGACGGGCCCCCGCACGGTCTACGGCCGCACCAAACTGGCGGGAGAACGGGCCGTTCTCGCGGCGTTGCCCGGGGCGACCGTCGTGCGGACGGCCTGGGTCTACACGGGCACCGGCACCGACTTCGTGGCGACGATGCTGCGGCTCGAACGGGAGCGCGACACCGTGACGGTGGTGAGCGATCAGGTCGGGTCGCCGACGTACGCGGCCGATCTGGCGGCGGGGCTCCTCGAGGCCGCGGGCACCGTCGGCACCCTGCCGTCCGTGCTGCACGCGGCCGGCGGAGGGTCCGCGTCGTGGTTCGACCTCGCGCGTGCGGCCTTCGCCGGGGTCGGAGCCGACCCCGAACGGGTGCAGCCGTGCTCGAGCGACGACTTCCCTCGTCCGGCCCCTCGCCCGGCCTACTCGGTGCTCTCGCCGCAGTCCTGGATCGGCTCCGGACTGACGCCGCTGCGTCCGTGGCGCGCCGCGCTCGACGCCGCGCTCGCCGCTCGGGCGGACGAGAGCGGTCGGTTCGGCGGCCGATAGGGTGACCGGCGTGAACGCCCCTCTCGCCGTCGTGACGGTGACCTACTCGCCCGGCGAGCACCTGCGCACCTTTCTCGACAGTCTCGCGGCGGCCACCACCCGACCGGTCACGGTCCTGCTGGCGGACAACGGGTCCACCGACGGTGCGCCCGAAGCCGCCGCGGACGAGCGCGAGAACGTTCGCCTGGTCCGGACGGGGGAGAACATCGGCTACGGCGGCGCCGCGAATCGTGCCGTGGCCCTGACGGACCCCGCGGCGGAATTCGTCATGGTGGTCAACCCCGACGTCCGCTGGTCGCCGGGCTCGATCGACGCGCTGCTCGAAGCCGCGGAGCGGTGGCCCCGCGCGGGATCGTTGGGCCCCCGCATCCTGGAGCCGGACGGGTCGCGTTACCCGTCGGCCCGTCGGGTTCCCGATCTGACCTCCGGGTCGCTCCATGCGCTGCTCGGGTCGGTGTGGCCGACCAACCCGTGGACCCAGCGATATCGGCAGGACACCGACGCCGTGGACGAGCGCCCGGTCGGCTGGCTGTCCGGCTCCTGTCTGCTGCTGCGCCGTGCGGCGTTCGATTCCGTGGGCGGATTCGACTCCCGCTACTTCATGTACATGGAGGACGTCGACCTCGGCGACCGACTTGGTCGGGCCGGCTGGCTCAACGTCTACGTGCCGGACGCCGTCGTCACCCACGCGAAAGGTCATGCGGCGGGCCGTCATCCGGAGTCCATGCTCCCGGCCCACCACGAGAGCGCCTACCGTTTCCAGGCGGACCGCCATCCCGAGTGGTGGCAGGCCCCCCTG
This sequence comes from Rhodococcoides corynebacterioides NBRC 14404, assembly GCF_001894765.1. GTDB lineage: Bacteria > Actinomycetota > Actinomycetes > Mycobacteriales > Mycobacteriaceae > Rhodococcoides > Rhodococcoides corynebacterioides. The sequence goes on along the minus strand of NZ_BCWV01000006.1, from coordinate 198,921 downwards.
CGCGGGGTACTTCGTCTCGGTCTGGCGCTTCGATCCCGGATCGTCGTGGCGGCCGCGTTGCGCGGTCGCGGCGCGGTGGACGGGGACGACGCACGGCACACGCAGGTCGGGACGGGCGAACGACGAGAGAGGCAGACGAGATGACAGCTCCGGCAACCGATGCCGTGATCCTGGTGGGTGGCAAGGGGACTCGGCTGCGGCCGCTGACCCTGTCCGCTCCCAAACCGATGCTGCCGACGGCGGGGCTTCCCTTCCTCGAGCACCTGCTGGCCCGGATCAAGGCCGCGGGCATCGAGCACGTCGTGCTCGGCACGTCCTTCAAGGCGGACGTGTTCGAGGACTACTTCGGCGACGGCAGCAGTCGCGGACTCGACCTCGAGTACGTCTTCGAGGACGAGCCGCTCGGCACCGGTGGCGGAATTCGCAACGTGCTGCCGCGACTGCGCGCCGACACCGTCATGGTGTTCAACGGCGACGTGCTGGGCGGCACCGACCTGCGGGCCGTGCTCGACACCCATCACACGTCCGAGGCCGACGTCACGCTGCACCTGGTCCGCGTCGGCGACCCGCGCGCGTTCGGCTGCGTGCCCACCGACGAGGACGGGCGCGTCACCGCGTTCCTCGAGAAGACGCAGGATCCGCCGACGGACCAGATCAACGCCGGCTGTTACGTGTTCCGCCGCAGCGTGATCGAGCAGATTCCGGCCGGTCGCCCGGTGTCCGTGGAGCGCGAGGTGTTCCCGGCGCTGCTGGCGGAGGGCAGGCGCGTCTACGGACACGTCGACGCTGCGTACTGGCGGGACATGGGCACCCCCGAGGACTTCGTGAAGGGTTCTGCCGACCTGGTCCGCGGTATCGCACCGTCACCGGCGCTCGAGGGCACGCGCGGGGAGTCGTTGGTGCATCCGGGTGCGGGGGTGGCGCCGGGCGCGCTGCTCATCGGCGGCACCGTCGTCGGACGCGGTGCCGAGGTCGGCGCGGGCGCCCGTCTGGACGGAGCGGTCCTGTTCGACGGTGCGGTCGTCGAGGCCGGTGCCGTCGTGGAACGGTCCATTCTCGGTTTCGGTGCGCGCATCGGTCCGCGGGCACTCGTGCGGGACGCCGTGATCGGCGACGGCGCCAACGTCGGGGCGCGCTGCGAACTGTTGCGCGGTGCGCGTGTGTGGCCGGGAGTCACGTTGCCGGACGGCGGAGTTCGCTTCTCCACCGACGTCTGACGCCGGGCCGGCTCCACCGGCGAGCGACGATCAGCGGGCGTTCGCCCGGTCGATCATCGCGCGGAGGGCGTCGCGCTCGGCGCCCTCCGGTCCGTCCGGGAGGGCGTCGATCGGCCACCAGCGCAGGTCCGTCGACTCGGCGCTCCGGACGGCGGCGACCTCCTCCGCGTCGGCGGCGGCGCGCACGACGAACCGGAGATCGAGGTGCCGCGTGGGCACGCCCAGCGAACACGTGATCGGGTGGGTGTGCGCGTCCAGCAGGCCGGGCTCCAACGCGAGGTCGTCGATGCCGCTCTCCTCTCGTGCCTCGCGCAGCGCGGCGTCCCACACGGTCGCGTCCTCGGGTTCGCAGTGGCCGCCCAGTTGGAGCCACCGTCCGACGCGCGGGTGCAGGGTCAGCAGGACGTTCCGCCCGCTGCGGTCGAGGAGCACCGCCGAGGCCGTGATGTGGCCGGCGGCGCACGCGCGAAGGCACGCCCGCGGCTCGGCGGCGAGGAAAGCCAGCATGGTGTGACGGAGCGACTCGGCCGCGGGGTCGTCGGTCCGCCACTCGGCGAGCACGCGGGTCGCGGAGGCGTGCAACGACTCGGCGCTCATCGCTCCACCAGGACGTCGCCCGGGGACGCGGCCGGTCGCGGCGCGAGCGGATCTGCCGGAACCCCGATGGCCACGGCTCCGACGGGCAACCAGGACTGCGGTAGGTCGAGCACGGCGCGCACCTCCTCCGGCGCGAAGATGGTGGAGCCGATCCAGCACGAACCGAGTCCCCGCACCGACAACCCCACCAGGAACGCCTGCACCGCTGCACCGGCGGCCACCGTGAACATCGTGCGTTCCGCCGCGCGCCGTCGGGCGTCGGGATAGTCGTGCTCGCCGTCGGGAACGAGGAAGGGCAGCACGATCGTCGGTGCGTCGCGCAGGATGCGGCCCCGAGCGACGCGGACGTCCACCGATCCGGCGGTGCGGGGATCCGAGCTCAGGTCGTGACGCCAGCGGCGTTCCATCGCGTCGAGCAGAGCCGTGCGCCGCTCGGAGTCGAGCAGGTGGACGAATCGCATCGGACGAGTGTGGTGCGGAGCGGGGGCGGTGACGGCATCGGCGACGGCGTCGCGCACCGCATCCGGGTCCACCGGGTCGGTGGTGAAGCGTCGGACGGAACGTCGGCCCGGGACGGCCCCTCGCGCACCGCGCGCCAGTGCCTCCTCGGTACCGAGCCAGAAGAGGTCGTCCTCGCCGGGACGGACGAGATCGCGTGCGGTCGAGCCGTCGTCGGTGACGGTCAGGCCGCGCACCACCGCGACGGGCACCCCGCCCAGCTTGCCCTTGACCAGGTCGCCCGCGGCGGCCAGCTCGTCCGCGAGGGCCACCTCGGTCACCACCAGCTCGTTGCCCTGGCCGTCGCGCTCACCGGCGTACCCGTGGAGCACCGGGAGTCCGGCAGCGCCGATCGCGTTGTCCGTCTGGCCGTTTCGCCACGCCCGCCCCATGGTGTCGGTGATCACGACGGCGACGCGGACACCCGGGCTCGCGCGCAGATCGTCGCGGAGGCGCCGGGCGGAGGCGTCGGGGTCCTCGGGGAGCAGCGCCAGTTCGTCGCCGACGACGTTCGATCCGTCGATGCCCGAGGCGGCCTGGACGATGCCGAGTCGGTTCTCGGTGATGAGCGTGCGTCCGCGACGGGCGAGAACCCGCACGGCCTCCTGCTCGACGAGAGTGCGTCGCAGCGCGTCCCGCGCGTCGGGGTCGGTCGGCGAGACCACCAGTCGCCCTTCGGCCTTGGACACGATCTTGCTGGTGACCACCAGCACGTCCCCGTCCTGCACCCAGGGCGCCGCGGTCGCGAGCGCCGCGGCGAGGTCGTCACCCGGCCGGAACTCGGGCAGGCCGGTCACGGGCAGGATCTGAACGGCCCCACCGGGTGCGTGGTCGCTCACGCCACGCCCGCCGCGCTCAGTGCGGCCCGCACCATGTCCGCGGTGGCCGACGGATCCGACATCAGCAGGGGGACGGCCCGTACGGTGACGCCGGGGACGTCCGCGGTGTCCCCCTCGTCGACGAGCCAGGCGTCGAGCAGGCCGGTACCGCTGCGCGCCCCGTAATGGCGTCCGATGCCCTCGGCGGAGGTCTCGACGCCGATGACCGAGAGGCATTCGTCGGCCATGCCGCGGAGCGGACGACCGGCGATGACGGGGGAGACCCCGACCACCGGTGCCGCGGTGGTGCGCAGCGCCGATCGCAGTCCGGGGACGGCGAGGATCGCGCCGATGCTCACCACCGGGTTGGACGGGGCCAGCAGGACGACGTCGGCGTCCGAGATCGCCTCCAGCACACCGTCCGCGGGCCGGGCCTGCTCGGCGCCGATGTGGGCGAAGCTGTGCGTGGGGACCGCGGCTCGGTGGCGGACCCACCATTCCTGGAAGTGAATCGCCTTGCGTTCGTCGCCGTCGGTGTCCGGATCGGTGATCACCACATGGGTCTCGCACCGGTCGTCGGTGACGGGGAGCAACCGGACACCGGGGGACCACCGAACGCACAGAGCCTCGACGACGGCGGAGAGGGGATACCCGGTCCGCAGCATGCGGGTGCGCATCAGGTGGGTGGCGATGTCCCGGTCACCGAGACCGAACCAGTCCGGCTGAGCGCCGTACGCCGCCAATTCCTCCTTGACGCTCCAGCTTTCGCCGCGACGCCCCCACCCGCGCTCGACGTCGATGCCGTCTCCGAGGGTGTACATGCAGGTGTCGAGGTCCGGCGTGATGCGCAGACCGTGCATCCAGACGTCGTCACCGACGTTGACGACGGCGGTGATCTCGTCGCCGTCGCCGAGCAGTTCGCGCACGCCTTGCAGGAAGCGTGCACCGCCGACGCCGCCCACCAGAACAGTCACCTTCATGACCGTCGACCCTAGGCCCTCGCGCCGGCGCGGCCGCCGGGCGGTCACCGGGCCGGTGTGCTGCTGGTCGTCGGCCGGGTGGGGGCGTGTTTGCCCGTCGTGACGCTCGGGTAGAAGGGCGGGGTGAGACGGGGGTGGCGCCGGGGCTCGACGGGGCGAACACACCGTTGCATCCGCGTGCCCGGATTTCGCGGGGCGTGATGGTATGGGAAAAACGGCGCTCCGCTTGACCGCGACACACCGCGGCGTGTCTAATCACAGTCATGTCATTACCGGTTCGGACGGTGGAATCGCTTGCAGCGAACCAGTGTTCGAACACGTGTTCGCTCGCCTCGCCGCGAGTGCTCGCATCGCGATCCGGCTTCACGGTCGATCATCGACACCAGTGACCGACACCGACCGCACCGCCGCAGCCAGGCGGAACGCGACGAACAAGAGGAGGCGGACGTGATGCCCGACCACCAGCACTCGAACTCCGGTCTGCAGGATCGCGGCGGCCTGCACATTGCCCCCGACGTCGAGGGCGTCGATCTCGACCTCGACCTGGCGGACACCCTGGCCGACGACCTCGACGGTGTCCCGATCGAGGCCCCCGAGGTCGACGTCGACCCGCCGCTCGTCACGCTCGGAATGCCCACGGCGGCACCGCAACCCGGCCTGGTCCTGGTCGACGGTGCGGACGAGGACGACCAGTGGCAGGAGCGCGCACTGTGTGCGCAGACCGACCCCGAGGCGTTCTTCCCCGAGAAGGGCGGCTCCACCCGCGAGGCCAAGCGGATCTGCCTCGGGTGCGAGGTCAAGGACGAGTGCCTCGAATACGCCCTCGCCAACGACGAGCGCTTCGGTATCTGGGGCGGACTGTCGGAACGCGAACGTCGTCGCCTCAAGCGCGGCATCATCTGACCGCTCGATATCGACCGACCGCTCGACCCGCTGGCGAATCGAGAGTCCCGGTCGATTCGGTACCGGGGTTCGGCGTCAGTCCCGGGGGTCGGGGTCGACCACGTCCGGGGTGACGCCCAGGTACGTCGCCACCTGCTCCACCAAGACGTCGTGCACGAGGTCGGTGAGATCGTGCATCGAGCGAGCCCGCCGTTCCAACGGTCGGCGGAACACCACGATGCGCGCACGGACCGTCGCCCCGCGGCTGTCGACGCCCGCCGGAATGAGGCGCGACAACGGAACCGGGCCCTCCGCGACCACTTCCGGCGGCCACGTCACCGAGGACGGGTCGACGGCGCGGATCTTGGGCACGTCGTCCACGGCGATGTCGAGCTTGAGCAGCCGGTCGTGCCAACGGCGCTCGATCGGCGCGAACGCGTCGAGCACGGCCGCGTCGAACTGCTCGGACCGCGACCGGCGTCCGGGAACGGAGTCGGGCAGCAGCACTCCGCGCATCCCGCGCCCACGTCGGGCAGCCGATCGCGACGCGGACGGCCGGGTGCGATCGGACCGCAACGGACGCGCGGGATCGGGGTACGACGACACCCGCGTCATGCTACGGCTCGTGCACTCGGCGGCATCGCGGTACCGGCGCACACCGACGATCCCGTCGTGTCGGCTGTTCCCCGGCGTGTCCCGCGGGTTAGGGTGCTGGCTGTGAGAGCTGTGCGGGGATGTTGCCGACCGGGGTGCAACCGACCGGCCGTGGCGACGTTGACCTACGTCTACTCCGATTCCACCGCCGTCGTCGGTCCGCTGGCCACGGTGGACGAACCCCACTCCTGGGACCTCTGCGAGGTGCACGGCTCGTCCATCACCGCCCCCAAGGGCTGGGACATGGTCCGGTACGAAGGCGGTTTCGCCACCTCGGGCCCGGACGAGGACGATCTCACCGCTCTGGCGGAGGCCGTCCGCGAAGCCGGCGCCCGTGATCGCGTGTCCCCCCGGACCCTGCCGAACTCGGGGCCGACGTCCTCGCGACCGGAGGGCGACGGCGCCGGGTCCATGCCGGTGATGCCGACCGCGCGCACGGGTCGCCGCGGCCATCTCCGCGTTCTCCCCGATCCGTCGTCCTGATCGGATCCCACGGTTCGTGACGGGCCCGCGGCGCGAAACGAGTCGCCGCGATTCTCTTGCGCCCGCCCCTCCCGACGGCTCGTCGGGCGTTAGGCTCTGGCGTACCCACCGAACCCCGTGTGGGTGATTCGCCGACGGTGGCGTCCGACGTACACCCGGCGTTCGTCGAGATCCGGTGCGCACCGGCTCGTTCCCCATGACACCGAGGAGAGAATGACGTGGCTCGATCAGCGGACCTGGTCACAGCGGTCATCAAGGCGTACGACGTGCGGGGCGTCGTCGGCGAGCAGATCGACGAGGACTTCGTTCGGGACGTGGGGGCGTCCTTCGCACGGCTCGTCGGATCCGAGGGAGCCGACCGTGTGGTGATCGGTCACGACATGCGCGACTCGTCCCCGGCTCTCGCCGCGGCCTTCGCCGACGGTGTCGTCGCGCGCGGCCTGGACGTCGTGCACATCGGACTCGCCTCGACGGACCAGCTGTACTTCGCGTCGGGCCGATTCGATTGTCCCGGTGCGATGTTCACCGCCAGCCACAATCCGGCCCGGTACAACGGCATCAAGCTCTGCCGGGCCGGCGCCAAACCGGTGGGCCAGGACTCGGGGCTCGCGACCATCACCGCCGACGTGATCGAGGGGGTGCCCGCGACCGACGGTCCGCGCGGGGAGATCACCACCCGCGACGTCCTGGGGGACTACGCGGAGTTCGTCCGGACGCTGGTCGACATCGCGTCGATCCGACCGCTGTCGGTCGCGGTGGACGCGGGCAACGGCATGGGCGGGCACACCGTCCCCGCCGTGCTCGGCCCCGGGCCGCTCACCGTGCACCCCTTGTACTTCGAACTCGACGGCACCTTCCCCAACCACGAAGCCAATCCGCTGGAGCCGGCCAACCTCGTCGACCTGCAGGCGTTCGTCCGGGAGACGGGAGCGGACATCGGCCTGGCGTTCGACGGCGACGCCGACCGGTGCTTCGTGGTCGACGAGCGCGGTGAGCCGGTGTCCCCCTCCGCGATCACCGCCCTCGTGGCCGAGCGCGAACTCGCCGCACACCCGTCGTCGACGATCATCCACAACCTCATCACGTCGCGGTCGGTGCCGGAACTTGTCGAGTCGCTGGGCGGCCGACCCGTGCGCACCCGCGTCGGCCACTCCTTCATCAAGGCGCTCATGGCCGAGACCGGCGCCGTGTTCGGCGGCGAGCATTCGGCGCACTACTACTTCCGCGAGTTCTGGGGTGCGGACTCGGGCATGCTCGCCGCCCTGCACGTCCTGGCGGCTCTCGGCTCGCAGGATGCGCCGCTCTCGGAACTCATGGCGCGCTACGAGGTGTACGCCGCGTCCGGCGAGATCAATTCCACCGTCGACGACGCCGCGGAGCGCACGCGTGCGGTCGTCGACGCGTTCGCCGATCGGACCGTGTCCGTCGACCGCCTCGACGGAGTCACCGTCGATCTCGGTGATCACGCCTGGTTCAACCTGCGCGCGTCCAACACGGAACCGTTGCTGCGCTTGAACGTCGAGGCTCCGACGGAGGCCGACGTCGACCGGTTGACGACGGAGATCCTGGGCATCGTTCGGGGGTGAACCGGGTACACGCCTGGCATGGTGGAGTGAGCGCACACAGTCGGGAGTCCCGTTCGAGCGTGGGAGGTGGGTGAGATGGTCGAGATGCCGACGACCGTCCCGGTGACGCCGGTCGACCTCGACGACGCCGAGGCCGTCACGCGCGCGGACCGCGGCGGCGTCCTGCGATCCGCCGCTCTCGCGGGAGCGCAGATCCGTGCGACCGCAGCGGCGGTGTCCGAGGGCGCGCTGGCCCGGCTCGACGGGGCACGGCCGAGGGCGGTGGTGATCGTCGCACCGTCCGGTCCCGCGCGTCGGGCGGCCGGACTGGTGTCCTCTCTGGCCGCCGACGCGGGCGTGCCGCTGGTCATCGCACCGTCGACGCCGCCGTGGGTGGGTCCGCTGGACGTCGTCGTGGTCGCCGGGGACGACGCGGGGGATCCCGTGCTCGCTCGATCCGTCGACAGCGCCGTCCGCCGCCGGTCCGACGTGGTGGTGACGGTGCCGGACGAAGGACCCGTCGCCGATGCCGGCGCCGGTCGGGTGCTCGCGCTCCCGCCGCGCGTGCGGGTCCTCGACCATCACGGGTTCGCCCGTCACGTGTCGACGATGACGGCCGTGCTCGCCGCCGTCGATCCCTCGTTCGACGTCGGTGATCCGGCGGAGATCGCCGACGTGGTCGACGCGGAGTCGGCACGGCATCACGCGTCGGTCGAGGTGTTCCGCAACCCGGCCAAGTCGCTGGCATCGCGCGTGGCCGGTCGGCGCGTGCTGATCACCGGCGACGGTGTCGCCGCCACCGAACTGGCTCGCCACGGCGCGTCCGTGTTGCTGCGGACGGCCGGCGTCGTCGCGGCGGCGAGCGAACTGGCCGACGCCGTCGCGGTGGTGCACGAGTTCGGCTCGGTCGGTGGGTCCGGGAGCGACGGGTCCGGACACGGCGTGTCGCAGGATTACGACCCGCTCTTCCACGACGACCAGATCGACGGTCCGCGTCCCACCGAGCCGGTCCGCATCCTGACCGTCTCGATCGATCCGGACGACTCGTCGGTGCGTCGACGCGTCGCCGTCCTCGGCGAGGTGGACGTCGTGCGCGTCGACGACCTGTCCGGCGACGGATCCGCGCCCGAGATGCGCCCGACACCCGGGTTCGAGGCCGGACGGGTCGGACCCGGCGCGATCACGTCTGCCGGAGGGGGAGTGGCGACGACGGTGCGTCAGTGCCTCGTCCTGGCGGCACGGCTCGAGGCGGCCGCGGCGTACGTCCAGCTCGCCGGTGGCCGATGACGGCCGCCGACCCAGACTTCTGCGCCGTCGTCCGACCGGACGACGGCTCGACGGTGACGACAGGCGGTCGACGGTGAACCTTCTCGACGGTGCGGCGAGGTCCTACGCCTGGGGGTCGCGCACGGCTCTCGCGGAGTTACGGGGACTCGCGTCGCCCACCCGACATCCCGAGGCCGAGTTGTGGTTCGGAGCGCACCCGGGGGATCCCGCGCAGCTGGTCACCGAGGCCGGTCCCACGTCGTTGCTGGAGGTGATCGACCGGGACCCCGCGGGTCAGCTGGGGCAGGCGGTCGCCGAGCGTTTCGGGTCGCGGCTGCCGTTCCTGGTGAAGTTCCTCGCCGCCGAGGAGCCCCTCTCGCTCCAGGCGCATCCGTCGCTGGACCAGGCGCAGGAGGGGTTCCGGCGCGAGAACGCCGCCGGTGTGCCGATCGACGCGCCGGTGCGGAACTATCGGGACGCCAGCCACAAGCCGGAGTTGGTGGTGGCGCTCACGGAGTTCGACGCACTGGCCGGTTTCCGCGTGCCTCGCGAGACGATCGAGCTGTTCGCCCTGTTGGGCGCCGAGGAACTCGCCCCCTACCAGCGGATGTTGGAGGATCAACCGGACGCGACGGGTCTGCGCACCCTCTTCACGTCGTGGATCACGTTGCCGCAGCGCGCCCTGGACGCGGTGCTGCCCGCGGTTCTCGACGCCTGCGTGCGGGCGCTCGAGCGTGCGGAGACGACGAGCGATCGCCGGTTCGTTCCCGAATTGCGGACGGTGCTCGAACTCGGGGAGTACTACCCGGGGGATGCGGGCGTGCTCGCCGCACTCTTGCTCAACCGCGTCACCCTTCGACCCGGTGAGGCGCTCTACCTCGATGCCGGCAACCTGCACGCCTATCTGCGCGGGACCGCCGTGGAGATCATGGCCAACTCGGACAACGTGTTGCGGGGTGGGCTGACCCCCAAGCACGTCGACGTACCGGAGCTGCTGCGCGTGCTCGACTTCGAGCCGTTGCCGTCACCGATCCTCGAGGCGCGGACGCTGCCGGACGGCTCGGTGCGCTACCCGACGCCCGCACCGGAGTTCGCCCTCACCCGCGTCGACCTGCGGAGCGGGTCGGCGGACGCCGCCTCGGCGCCGTACGCGCTCGACCGAGTGGATCGTCCGCGCATCCTGCTGTGCGTGCACGGTCACGTGCAGGTCCGTGCCGGTGAGCGAGCACTCCCGCTCGACCGTGGACATGCCTTGTGGGTGGCCGCGTCCGATCCGGCTCCGGAACTCTGCTCGGCGACCGACGACGCCACCGTCTTCGTCGCCGAGGTGGGATCGGTCGACTGACGGTCCTCCCGATGTCGGCGCAACCGTGCCCGGCGTGCGAAACCGTGTGACGCACCGAGCACCCGTTGGTCCGTTGTGACGCGTCCGCGTGTGACGATAGGCGCACAGCGCCGTCGACGACGGTGCGCGGACGCGAAGGAGCACGCCGGTGACGAGTCACGGCAAGGGTGCGACCGGGGAGCCGGTGAACGACTCCGGACAGGGTCTCCGGCGGACCAAGTCGATCGAGCAGTCCATCCGGGACACGGACGAGCCCGACACCAAACTGAAGAAGACGCTGAACTCGTGGGATCTCACCGTCTTCGGCGTCGCCGTCGCGGTGGGCGCCGGCATCTTCACGCTGACCGCGCGCACGGCGGGCAACGTGGCCGGCCCGGCCGTGTCGCTCGCGTTCGTCTTCGCCGCGGTCGCCTGTGGTCTCGCGGCCCTGTGTTACGCGGAGTTCGCCTCGACCGTTCCGGTCGCCGGCAGCGCGTACACGTTCAGCTACGCCACCTTCGGTGAGTTCGTCGCCTGGATCATCGGGTGGGACCTCATCCTCGAATTCGCCCTCGCTGCCGCCGTGGTGGCGAAGGGCTGGTCGCTGTATCTCGGTGAGGTACTCGGCACGGCGTCGCCGGTCGTCAGCGTCGGCGGACTCGACGTCGACTGGGGCGCCCTGCTCATCGTCGTCGTCCTTTCCGTCCTCCTCGTGACCGGAGTGAAGATCTCCTCACGCGTCTCCCTGATCATCACCGCGATCAAGGTGGCCGTCGTGCTGCTCATCGTCGTGGTCGGCGCGTTCTACATCAAGGCGGCCAACTACAGCCCGTACATCCCGCCCGCCCAGCCGGCCGAGACCGAGACCGGACTGACCCAGTCACTGTTCTCCTTCGTCACCGGCGCCGAGGGCAGCAACTTCGGGTGGTACGGCCTGCTCGCCGCCGCGAGCCTGGTGTTCTTCGCGTTCATCGGCTTCGACATCGTCGCCACCACGGCGGAGGAGACCGTGGATCCGCAGCGCTCGCTGCCGCGAGGCATCCTCGGCTCGCTCGCCATCGTGACCGTGCTCTACGTCGCGGTGACCCTGATCCTCACCGGCATGGTCAACTACACCGAGCTGGCCGGGGACTCGTCGACGCTGGCCACGGCATTCGAGCTCAACGGCATCACCTGGGCGCAGAAGATCATCTCCTTCGGCGCCCTCGCCGGTCTCACGACGGTGGTCATGGTGCTCCTGCTCGGCCAGTCCCGCGTGCTGTTCGCGATGTCGCGCGACGGGTTGATGCCGCGCGCGCTGGCCAAGACCGGGTCGCGCGGTACCCCGGTGCGCATCACGGTGGTGGTGGCCGTCGTGGTCGCCGTCCTCGCGACGTTCTTCCCCATCGGAACGCTGGAGGAGATGGTCAACATCGGGACCCTGTTCGCCTTCGTCCTGGTCTCGATCGGCGTCGTCGTGTTGCGCCGTACCCGACCGGACCTGAAGCGCGGGTTCCGGACGCCGCTGGTGCCGCTCGTGCCCATCCTCGCGGTCGTCGCCTGCCTGTGGTTGATGCTGAACCTGTCCGTCGAGACCTGGCTGCGTTTCGTGGTCTGGATGGCGTTGGGCGTGATCGTCTACTTCGCGTACTCCCGTCGGCACTCGGTGCTCGGTCGACAGCAGGCCGGCCTGGAGTAGCGCTTCTCGCGTCCACCCTCGACCCCCGCCCTCGACCCTCGCCCTCGACCCCCGCCCTCGACCTGCGTCGACGGCGGGGGTCGAGTCGTTCGTGAGGCCCCGAAACGGTCCAGTGGTATGTTTCCGGGGCAGATAACGATTCGATCACCCGAATCGGGGGTCGCGCCGGGGAGGAGCGTGTGACGGTGACGCGGGGTTGGCAGGATCCGAAGAGGTATCTGTGGCCGCTGGGCATCCTGGCGCCGGCGTCCGCCCTGCTGCCGTCGCAGTTGGTGCTCCACACGGGGTCACCGATCTTCTGGTGGAGCGGCGTCCTCATCTTCTTCGCCGCCATTCCCCTGCTCGACGTGGCGGCGGGGGCCGACGGGAGCAACCCGCCGGACGAGGAGGTGCGCGATCTCCAGCACGACCGGTTCTACCGCTGGTGCACCTTCCTGTTCCTGCCCGTGCAGTACGCCGGGTTGGTCGTCGCCTGCTGGTTGGTCGCCTTCGGAACTCTGTCCACGGTCGATCGGCTGGGGTACGCGGTGTCCGTCGGTCTGGTCGGCGGGATCGGCATCAACGCCGCGCACGAACTGGGCCACCGGGTCGAGCGGGCGGAGCGTCGCCTGGCCAAGATCGCCCTCGCGCAGTGCGGCTACGGCCACTTCGTGGTCGAACACAACCGGGGCCACCACGTCCGCGTCGCGACGCCCGAGGATCCGGCCAGTGCCCGACTCGGCGAATCGCTGTACCGCTTCTTCCCGCGCACGATTCTCGGCGGCGTCCGGTCGGCGTGGGCCCTCGAGCGTGACCGCCTGCGTCGGCGCGGCCGACGGGTCTTCTCGGTGCACAACGACGTGCTCACCGCGTGGGGGCTCTCGGTGGCGCTGGTGGCGATCCTGACAGCGGTGTTCGGCCCCGTGGTGCTGCCGTTCCTGCTCGTGCAGGCGGTGACCGGCATCCTCCTGCTGGAGTCGGTGAACTACATCGAGCACTACGGGTTGTTGCGCCGACGCACTGCGACCGGGCGCTACGAACGCTGCTCTCCCCGGCACAGCTGGAACAGCGATCACCTGGTCACCAACATCTTCCTCTACCACCTGCAACGCCACAGCGATCACCACGCCAACCCGGGCCGCCGGTTCCAGACGCTGCGCAGCTTCGACGAATCGCCGCAACTGCCGGCGGGCTACGCGACGATGGTGCTGTTGGCCGCGGTGCCGCCCCTGTGGCGTCGGGTCATGGATCCGAAGGTCGTCCGCCACTACGACGGCGACGTGACTCGCGCGAATCTCCACCCGAGCGCCGCCGACCGACTGCGCGCCCGGTTCCCGGTGAGATCCACCGCCGACACCGGGGTCACCGTCAGGGGATAACCTGGGTTGGCGATCACCAGCCGCGTGGATCGCCAGCCGACCAGGGAGTGCCCCCAGACATGACGACATCCGAGACGACCACCTCCGAGACGCAGGCGCTCGCCGAGACCCTCGGTGCGCTGCAGTCCGACATCGTGAACGGTCTCGAGTTCAAGATCGCCGACATCTCGCTCGCGGAGTACGGCCGCAAGGAGATCGGCCTGGCCGAGCACGAGATGCCGGGCCTGATGGAGCTCCGTCGGGAGTACGCCGACGTCCAGCCGCTCAAGGGTGCGCGCATCTCCGGCTCCCTCCACATGACCGTGCAGACCGCCGTCCTGATCGAGACCCTGGTGTCGCTGGGTGCCGAGGTGCGGTGGGCGTCCTGCAACATCTTCTCCACCCAGGATCACGCGGCCGCCGCCATCGTCGTCGGCCCGCACGGCACGCCGGACGCGCCGCAGGGCGTGCCCGTCTTCGCCTGGAAGGGCGAGTCCCTGGCCGAGTACTGGTGGGCGGCCGAGCGCATGCTCACCTGGCCCGTCGCCGAGGACGGCACGGCGCGCCCGGCCAACATGATTCTCGACGACGGTGGTGACGCCACCATGCTGGTGCTGCGCGGTGCGCAGTTCGAGAAGGCCGGTGTCGTCCCGCCCGTGGACGAGGAGCGCGACTCCGACGAGTACAAGGTCTTCCTCGGTCTGCTGCGCGCGTCGCTCGAGCAGGACGCGGGCAAGTGGACCGCCATCGCGGAGTCGGTGCAGGGCGTGACCGAGGAGACCACGACCGGCGTGCTGCGGCTCTACCAGTTCGCGGCGGCCGGCGAGCTGACCTTCCCGGCCATCAACGTCAACGACTCGGTCACCAAGAGCAAGTTCGACAACAAGTACGGCACCCGCCACTCGCTGATCGACGGCATCAACCGCGGCACCGACGTGCTGATCGGCGGCAAGAAGGTGCTGATCTGCGGCTACGGCGACGTCGGAAAGGGATGCGCGGAGTCGCTCGCGGGCCAGGGCGCGCGCGTCCAGGTCACCGAGGTGGACCCGATCAACGCGCTGCAGGCGCTGATGGACGGATTCGACGTCGTCACCGTCGAGCAGGCGATCGCCGACGCGGACATCGTCATCACATCGACCGGCAACAAGGACATCATCACCCTCGAGCACATGCGGTCGATGAAGGACAAGGCCATCCTGGGCAACATCGGCCACTTCGACAACGAGATCGACATGGCGGGACTCGAGCGCTCCGGCTCGACGCGGATCAACATCAAGCCGCAGGTCGATCAGTGGGTGTTCTCCTCGGGCAAGTCCATCGTGGTGCTCTCGGAGGGTCGTCTGCTCAACCTGGGCAACGCCACCGGCCACCCGTCCTTCGTCATGAGCAACAGCTTCTCCAACCAGGTCATCGCGCAGATCGAACTGTGGACCAAGCCGGACGAGTACGACAACGAGGTCTACCGCCTGCCCAAGCACCTCGACGAGAAGGTCGCGAAGATCCACGTCGAGGCGCTCGGCGGCACGCTGACCAAGCTGACCAAGGAGCAGGCGGAGTACATCGGCGTCGACGTCGAGGGCCCGTACAAGCCCGAGCACTACCGGTACTGACGCCGGTACCGGAACCGGAGGGATCGACCGACGTGGGAACGCTCATCGCCGTCGAGGGCGTCGACGGCGCCGGCAAGTTCACGTTGTCGTCGCGGCTGGTCCGCGCCTGGGAGCGGGCGGGAATCGACGCGGTCCGCGTCGGTTTCCCCCGCTACGGGGAGTCGATTCATGCGGATCTCGCCGCGGAAGCGCTCGCCGGCGAGCACGGCGATCTCGCCGACGGGGTGAACGCGATGGCGGTGCTGTTCGCACTCGACCGTGCCGGGGCGGCGGCCGACCTGCGTCGGATGCTGCACCGGCACGACGTCGTCCTGCTCGATCGCTACGTCGCCTCCAACGCGGCGTACTCGGCCGCCCGTCGCCACGAGGACGCCGCGGGACCGACGGTCGAGTGGGTCCGCGCGCTCGAGTTCGACCGTCTCGTACTTCCGGTGCCGGACGTGCAGATCTACCTCGAGGTGCCGGTGTCGGTGGCCGAGGAACGGGCGCGCGGACGCGAGGAGGCGGACGAGTCCCGCGCCCGCGACGCCTACGAGCGGGACGGTGGTCTCCAGGAGCGCACCGCCGCGGTCTACGCGGGGCTCGCCGCACGGTCGTGGGTGTCGCCGTGGGTGGTCGTCGGCAGCGGGGCGGCGGACGAGATCGAGGCGGACAGCGACCGACTCGCCGCGCAACTGCTGGATCGGACCGCGGAGTCGGACGGGATGACACGATAGGCCCATGAAGCCACGCATTCTGGTCGTCGACGACGACACGGCCCTGGCCGAGATGCTCACCATCGTCTTGCGCGGTGAGGGTTTCGAGCCGTTCGTGGTCGGCGACGGCACGCAAGCGCTGTCGGCCGTCCGCGAGAACCGTCCGGATCTGGTGCTCCTGGACCTGATGCTGCCGGGGATGAACGGGATCGACGTCTGCCGGGTGTTGCGGGCCGACTCCGGTGTGCCCATCGTGATGCTCACGGCCAAGACGGACACGGTCGACGTGGTGCTCGGGCTCGAATCGGGCGCGGACGACTACATCATGAAGCCGTTCAAGCCGAAGGAACTGGTGGCCCGTGTTCGCGCGCGCCTGCGCCGGACGGAGGAGGAACCGGCGGAGCTGCTCTCGATCGGCGACGTCGTCATCGACGTGCCGGCCCACAAGGTCACACGCGACGGCGACCTGATCTCGCTGACCCCGCTCGAATTCGACCTCTTGGTCGCGTTGGCGCGCAAGCCGCGCCAGGTGTTCACTCGGGAAGTGTTGCTCGAGCAGGTGTGGGGCTACCGACACGCCGCGGACACGCGGTTGGTGAACGTGCACGTGCAGCGTCTGCGCGCCAAGGTCGAGACCGATCCGGAGAATCCGGAGGTGGTGCTGACCGTGCGCGGTGTGGGGTACAAGGCCGGACCGCCGTGATCGACGGGGTCCCCGGACGAGGAGGTCGGTGATCTTCACGTCCCGTTCGCGACGGCGCATCAACGGTACGTTCTCGCCGGTGATGCGCTGGGCGCGCTCCGTGGGGGCCGCCGCCGGCCATGCGTGGCGTCGGTCGCTGCAGCTGCGCGTGGTGGTCTCGACGTTGACGCTCTCGTTCGTGGTCATCTCCGTGTTGGGTGTGGTCCTGACAGGGCAGATCACCGACCGGTTGCTCGACACCAAGATCGACGCGGCGACCAAGGAGCTCGATCGCGCGCGAGCCTCGGTGGAGAGTCAACTCGCCGGAGACGACACGACGTCCGTCGCCAATCGGCTCGAGCTCGCGCGGAGCAGCCTGACCAGTCGTGACGGCGACACCGCATCCGAGGGTGGGTCCGCGGGAACTTTCGACCCGGTTCTGCTGGTGCGCGGCGACGGTGCCCGGCGGGAACTGTCCACCGGCCCGGCCGACCAGATCCCGGACGCCCTGCGTGCGTTCGTTCAGGCCGATCAGATCAGCTACCAGTTCGCGCCCGTGTCCGAGCCGGGCGGGTACTCCGGGCCCGCCTTGATCGTCGGCAGTCCCACGGCCTCGGATCTGCCCGATCTCGAGCTCTACCTCGTCTTCCCGTTGGCGGGGGAGGACCGTTCGCTCGCCCTGGTGCGCGGCACGCTGCTGATCGGTGGCGCGGTGCTGATGGTGCTGCTGGCTGCGGTGTCGCTGCTGGTGGCCCGGCAGGTGGTTCTGCCGATCCGGTCCGCCTCGCGTATCGCGGTCCGCTTCGCGGACGGTCGCCTCAAGGAACGGATGCCCGTGCGCGGCGAGGACGACATCGCGCGCCTGGCCATGTCCTTCAACGAGATGGCCGAGAGCCTGTCGAAGCAGATCACCCAGCTCGAGGAGTTCGGCAACCTGCAGCGCCAGTTCACCTCCGACGTCTCCCACGAGCTGCGCACGCCGCTCACGACGGTCCGGATGGCGGCCGAACTGATCCACGACGGCTCGGACGACCTCGATCCACTCCTCAAGCGGTCGTCGGAACTGCTGGTGGCGGAGCTGGATCGCTTCGAGACGTTGCTGTCCGACCTGCTGGAGATCTCCCGGCACGACGCCGGCGTGGCGGAGTTGGCATCCGAGCAACTCGACCTGCGCATGTGCGCGCGGGCGGCCGTGTCCACCGTGCGTCATCTCGCGCGCGAGACGGGAACGGAACTGATCATCGACATGCCTGACGATCCGGTGAACGCGGCCGTCGACCCGCGGCGGGTCGAGCGCATCCTGCGCAACCTGCTCGCGAACGCACTCGACCACGGGGAGGGCAAACCCGTCCTGCTGCGGTTGCGAGCCGACGACGACGCGGCGGCGTTCGTGGTGCGTGACCAGGGCGTGGGCCTGCGTCCCGGCGAGGAGAAACTGGTCTTCAACCGGTTCTGGCGCTCGGACCCCTCCCGGGTCCGTCGATCCGGCGGAACCGGTCTGGGGCTGGCGATCTCGCTGGAGGACGCTCGGCTGCACGACGGCAAGCTCGAAGCCTGGGGCGAGCCGGGGCAAGGGGCCTGCTTCCGGTTGACGCTGCCGCGGGTGCGTGGCCGCAAGGTGGTGTCCAGCCCGCTGCCGCTCCGACCCACCGGGCAGCGGTACTCCGCAGGGCAGCCCGTGCCCGCCGCGCGTCCGGAGGGTGTCGGGGCGTCGTCGGGGGAGCATCGATGACCGCCGCGACCGGGCGGCGCACGATCCTCGCGCTGATGGCGGTCCTGACGACGGTGCTCTCCGGCTGCGCCTCGCTGCCCAGCTCGTCCGCACCCCAGGCGATCGGGACGGTCGCGCGCGGACCCGTCGCGGAGGAACTGCCCGAGCCGGCGCCGGGCCGCGAGCCGAGTCTGCTGGTGCGCGATTTCGTGAAGGCGAGCACCGATCCGACCGACCGACACGCGGGGGCGCGGCAGTTCCTCACCCCCGAGGCCGCGGACCGGTGGAACGACGGTGCCATCGCGATCGTCGTGGACAAGATCGACGTGCTCGAGGAGTCGCGAACGGACGACTCGATCGAGTACACCATCCGCGCGAACCGCGTCGGCCAGCTCGACACCGGCGGCCAGTACCGGGCCGAGCAGGGGTCCTTCGAGACCCGACTCACCCTGGTCCTTCGCGACGGGCAATGGCGGATCGACGAGCTGCCGTCCGGCGTCGTGATGGACCGGACTCAGTTCCTCGGCTCCTACCAGCGCCGATCGCTGTACTTCGTCGACCCCACCGGGACCACCCTCGTTCCGGACCAGCGGTGGATCGCCGCGTCGCAGGATCGCATGGCGGACACGCTGATCACCCTGCTGCAGGCAGGCCCGCGCCTGTCGCTGGAACCGGCGGTGCGCAACGTCGTCAACGGTCTGACCACGGCGCAGGCCATCACCAAGGCCGACGGGCGCCCCACCGGGGTCGGTGTCGGACCGGGCGGTGTCCGCATCGACCTGGGCGGGGCGAGCCCACTCGACGGCGCGACGAGAACTCTCCTGGCCGCGCAGATCGTCTGGACGTTGGCTCGGGCGGAGGTGTCGGGGCCGTACGTCCTGCTCGCCGACGGCGTGCCGCTCGATCCCGAGTTCCCCGACGGCTGGACCACGGCGGACCTCGCCGAGTTCGACCCGTCGGCCGTGGCCGGTACCGACGTCGGGCTGCACGCGCTGCGTGACGGGAGCCTCGTTCGCGTCGGGTCGAACGGCGTCACCCCGGTTCCCGGCTTCTTCGGCACGGTGAACACGATGCGGTCGATCGCTCTGTCCACGGACGGCACGCTGGTCGCCGCGGTGTCCGACACCGGACGGCCGGCGCCCGCGCCGCCGGACGCGTTGCTCATCGGGTCCTACGGCGGGTCCGCGTTCCCGGTGGCGGAGGGCGGCACCATCACCCGGCCCACGTGGGGTCCCGATCGCGACGCCGTGTGGGCGGTGATCGACGGGTCCGCGGTGCGTCGTGCGGTCCGCGACCCGGCCACCGGCCAGGTGTCGCTGACCGACGTCGAGTCCTCCGAGATCGCGGAGCTCGGCGGACAGATCACCGAGCTCCGGCTCTCCCGCGACGGGGTTCGCGCCGCCCTGATCGTCGACGGCGCGGTCTACGTCTGCGTGGTGGTGCGCCGTGCCGACGGCACCTACTCGCTGCGTGAGCCCGAGGCGGTGGCTGCGGGTCTGGCCAGTGCCGCGCTGTCCCTGGACTGGAGCACCGGCGACACGGTCGTGGTGGCGCGCGCCGCGACGGAGATCCCGATCGTCCAGGTGGCCGTGGACGGATCACGGCTCGACGGTCTGCCCAGTCGCAACCTCACCGCCCCCGTGGTGTCCGTGGACGCGACCCCGAGCACCACCTACGTCGCGGACTCCCGCGCCGTCTTCGAGATCGACGACAGCGATCCGGCGTCCGACCGGTACTGGCGCGAGGTACCCGGCTTGACCGGTGCGAGGTCGGTCCCGGTCCTTCCCGGCTGAGGCCGTGTCGGGCGCGTCGTCGACCGCACTCCGTCGGAGGCGTCCGGCACACTGCCGCACGTGGGGGGACGGTGGCCGGCGACGGTGCGGGCGGGTATGGATCTGGTGTTGCCGCGAGAGTGCGGCGGATGCGGGGCGGCGAGCGTCGCCTGGTGCGCGCGGTGTGCCGACGCGCTGGCGCAGCCGCCGCGCGCGGTGCGCCCGGCGGTGACGGTCGGTGTCCCGTGCTTCGCGCTCGGCTCCTACGCGGGACCGCACCGGGCAGCCGTGGTCGCGGCGAAGGAACGCGGGCGGCGTGATCTCGCCGCCCCCCTCGGCCGTGCGCTGGCCGGGGCGATCGCGAGTCTGCGCGACTCCGGCGATCTCGATCCCCCCGAGCTCAACCCGTTGGTCCTGGTGCCCGCGCCGTCGCGTCGACGGGCCGCGCGTCGGCGCGGGGGCGATCCGGTGGTCCGCCTGTGCCTCGCCGCGGCCTCCGCGTTCCGGGCATCCGCCGCGTCGGTATCCGAGGTGGTGTCGACGGCGCGGGTGCTGACGGTCGACGGCGGCGTGCGCGACTCGGTGGGTCTGAGTGCCGCGCAACGCGCCGAGAACCTGGCGGGCCGCATCGGCGTACGAGGAGCGCGGGTGCCGCCCGGGCCGGTGGTGCTCGTCGACGACGTGCTGACCACCGGAACCACCGCCGCGGAGTCCGTCGCGGCACTGCGGCGAGCGGGTGTCGCCGTCGACGCGGTGGTGGTGATCGGGGCCGTCCGGTAGGCGGCTCCACGGACCACGACGGTGGTTGCTGAACACCGTGTGTGAATATCCGGCTAACGGTGGCAGACGTGCACGTGAGCGACTACGGTCGGGGCCACGCTCGATCACGTTCGACACCAGGTCAGGAGGTGATGCCTCTCTACCTGGCGCCGGGCATTCAGCGCTCCGGTGCCTCGCATTTCCCTGTGCGACAACACTGTTCGCGCAGCATCGATCGGGAGGTACGTATGACGACGTCGCCGACTACGGCAGTTCACACGACGGCAGCACAGACCAACACCCATCGGGTGCACGCTCATCCCCGTGAGACCCACGGTCCGGGGCCCGAGATCACTCGCACCAGCCCGCCCGAGTCGCCCGGCGCCGCCGATGCGCGCGTCGATTGGTTCGACGACGCCCCGCCGCCCGCGCCCGGCGCCGCACCGACCGAGGCGTCCGCCGATGTCGTCGTCAAGGGTCGCAACGTCGAGATCCCCGATCACTTCCGAATTCACGTGTCGCAGAAGCTCGCTCGCGTCGAGCGCTTCGATCCGACCATTCACCTGTTCGACGTCGAACTCATGCACGAGCGCAACCGGCGCCAGTCGAAGAGTTGCCAGCGCGTCGAGATCACCGCGCGCGGCAAGGGTCCCGTGGTGCGCGCGGAGGCCTGCGCGGACAGCTTCTACGGCGCCCTCGACGCCGCCGTCGCGAAGCTCGAGAACCGCCT
Source organism: Rhodococcoides corynebacterioides NBRC 14404 (assembly GCF_001894765.1). Taxonomy (GTDB): domain Bacteria; phylum Actinomycetota; class Actinomycetes; order Mycobacteriales; family Mycobacteriaceae; genus Rhodococcoides; species Rhodococcoides corynebacterioides. The sequence continues at coordinate 177,663 of NZ_BCWV01000006.1, read as the reverse complement.
GCGGCGGACGAAGGATCGCCGCAAGGTTCACTACGGCGAGAAGCGCCCGGTCTCCGTCGCGGAGGCGACCGCTGCATTGCAGAACACCGTCGACGCCGCGCCCGCCGAGGCCTTCGACACCCTCGACACCGAGCCCACCGACGGGCCCGGGCGGATCGTGCGGACGAAGGAGCACCCGGCGGTGCCCATGACCGTCGACGACGCTCTCTACGAGATGGAACTCGTCGGTCACGACTTCTTCCTGTTCCACGACAAGGAGTCGGACCGACCGTCGGTGGTCTACCGCCGCCATGCGTTCGACTACGGACTGCTCCGCCTGTCCTGACGCGCCGAGTCCGCCGGGCGCCCCCGTCTCGTGGGGGGGTGCCCGGCGGCTTCGTGTCGGCCTCACAGCGACCTGTCAGGCAGGACGCCTACGATGGATGCGCCGAGGTCGCCGTGCGCCCCCGGTGGAGTCGCGCCCCGGCGCGGCTCCGCCCGCCCCTGTACCCGAACCCGAGGACGAGTAAAGACCGTGCCGTCGTTGTCGTTGTCCAAGTTGCTCCGTGTCGGTGAAGGTCGCATGGTCAAGCGGCTGAAGCACATCGCCGATCACGTCTCCTCCCTGTCTCCGGACGTCGAGGGGCTCACCGACGCGGAGTTGCGGGGGAAGACGGACGAGTTCCGCGCCCGCATCGAGGGTGGTGAGACGCTGGACGACCTGCTGCCCGAGGCCTTCGCCGTCGCTCGCGAGGCCTCCATGCGGGTGCTGTCGCAGCGCCACTTCGACGTGCAGGTCATGGGCGGCGCAGCCCTGCACTTCGGCAACATCGCGGAGATGAAGACGGGTGAGGGCAAGACCCTCACCTGTGTGCTGCCGGCCTACCTGAACGCGCTGTCGGGTGACGGCGTCCACGTGGTCACGGTCAACGACTACCTGGCCAAGCGCGACTCCGAGTGGATGGGCCGCGTGCACCGGTTCCTCGGGCTGTCGGTCGACGTGATCCTGTCGGGCATGACGCCGGCCGAGCGCCGGGCGGCCTACGCCGCCGACATCACCTACGGCACCAACAACGAGTTCGGCTTCGACTACCTCCGCGACAACATGACGCACTCCCTGGACGACCTGGTGCAGCGCGGTCACAACTTCGCGATCGTCGACGAGGTCGACTCGATCCTCATCGACGAGGCGCGGACCCCGCTCATCATCTCGGGCCCGGCGGACGCGTCCAGCAAGTGGTACGCGGAGTTCGCGCGCATCGCCCCGCTGATGAAGAAGGACCTGCACTACGAGGTCGACATCAAGAAGCGCACGGTCGGTGTGCACGAGGCGGGCGTCGAGTTCGTCGAGGACCAGCTCGGCATCGACAACCTCTACGAGGCCGCCAACTCGCCGCTGGTGAGCTACCTCAACAACGCGGTCAAGGCCAAGGAGCTCTACCAGCGCGACAAGGACTACATCGTCCGCGACGGCGACGTCATCATCGTCGACGAGTTCACCGGCCGCATTCTCGTGGGTCGCCGGTACAACGAGGGCATGCACCAGGCCATCGAGGCCAAGGAGAAGGTGGAGATCAAGGCGGAGAACCAGACCCTCGCCACGATCACCCTGCAGAACTACTTCCGCCTCTACGACAAGCTTTCCGGCATGACCGGTACGGCCGAGACCGAGGCCGCCGAGCTGCACCAGATCTACTCGCTGGGCGTCATCCCGATCCCGACCAACCGGCCGATGGTCCGGGTGGACAACGGCGACCTCATCTACAAGAGCGAGGAAGCCAAGTTCGCGGCCGTGGTGGACGACGTCGTCGAGCGCCACGAGAAGGGGCAGCCGGTCCTGATCGGCACCACGAGCGTGGAGCGGTCGGAGTACCTGTCCAAGCAGTTCACCAAGCGCGGTGTGCCGCACAATGTGTTGAACGCGAAGTTCCACGAGCAGGAGGCGACCATCATCGCCGAGGCCGGCCGGTCCGGTGCGGTCACCGTGGCCACCAACATGGCCGGTCGTGGCACCGACGTCGTGCTCGGTGGCAATCCCGACATCCTCGCCGACCTCGCGCTGCGGAGCCGCGGGCTCGACCCCGTGGAGTCCGCCGAGGAGTACGAGCAGGCGTGGGAGCCCACCCTCGAGGACGTCAAGAGTCAGGTCAAGGCCGAGGCGGAGAAGGTGCGCGAGGCGGGCGGGCTGTACGTCCTGGGCACCGAACGGCACGATTCGCGGCGCATCGACAACCAGCTGCGCGGACGGTCGGGACGTCAGGGCGATCCGGGCGAGAGCCGCTTCTACCTGTCCCTCGGTGACGAGCTGATGCGCCGGTTCAACGGCGCGGCGCTCGAGTCGATCATGACCCGGCTGAATCTGCCGGACGACGTGCCCATCGAGGCCAAGATGGTCTCGAAGGCGATCAAGAGCGCGCAGACCCAGGTCGAGCAGCAGAACTTCGAGATCCGCAAGAACGTGCTCAAGTACGACGAGGTGATGAACCAGCAGCGCACCGTCATCTACGAGGAGCGTCGACGGATCCTGCGCGGCGAGGACATGGAGGGCCAGGTCGAGCAGATGATCACCGACGTGGTCACTGCCTACGTCGACGGCGCGACGGCCGAGGGGTACGTCGAGGACTGGGATCTCGACCAGCTGTGGACGGCGCTGAAGACGCTGTACCCGGTGGGCGTGGATCAGAAGGAACTGACGCAGGAGAACGAGTTCGGCGAGAAGGGGGATCTCTCCCGCGACGAGCTCCGCGAGGCTCTGCTCGACGACGCCCGGTCCGCCTACGCGCGGCGCGAGGCGGAGATCGACGCGATCGCCGGCGAGGGCGGCATGCGCGAACTCGAGCGTCGGGTTCTGCTGTCGGTGCTGGACCGGAAGTGGCGCGAGCACCTCTACGAGATGGACTACCTCAAGGAGGGCATCGGCCTGCGGGCCATGGCGCAGCGAGACCCGCTGGTGGAGTACCAGCGTGAGGGCTACGACATGTTCACCGGCATGCTCGACGGTCTCAAGGAGGAGTCGGTCGGCTTCCTGTTCAACCTGCAGGTCGAGGCCACGGCACCGAGCCCGGCAGCGTCCGCGGGCCTGCAGGTCGGCGCCGGACTGCAGAACCCGGTCACCGCCCGGGCCGCAGCACCGGCCGCCTCAGCAGGGTCGAACGCCACCCCGGCGCCGCCCACGACACCGACGCCGGCCGCCGGGCCGGGTGCCCCGGCGGGTCGCGATGCGTCGCCGACCCGGGAGCCCGCGGCCGTGGCAGCCGAGAAGACGGCACCCCCGGCGTTGCGGGCGAAGGGGCTCGACGAGCGTGATCCGTCCCGCCTCACGTACTCGGGACCGGACGAGTCCGGCGGCACCACCGTGCGCCGCGCGTCGTCCGACGGCGCAGCGGCGGAGAAGTCCACGGCCACCCGGCGGGAACGCCGTGAAGCCGCACGCAATACCGTCAAGCCCGTCAAGCGCGGCGCGAAGTCGAAGCGCCGCAAATAGATCCGGCGTTCAGGACAACCGCAGGCTCGTGACGATCCACGGCGAGCCTGCGGGCCGTCCGATGGAGAGCTGCGCCGCCACCGCGAACCGTCGCTCCCCGCGCGAGTAGGAGCCGAACACTTCGAGGTGCCCGCCGGCTCCGCGGCGGACGTGGACCGTGCGTAGCACCGCGACCCCGGCGGCGCGGCCCGGAACCTCCGTCGTGGACAGCGAGGCGATCATGCCGAGCACGGCGGGGGAGACGCCCGCACGGAGCGAGTTCGGTGCCCGCCGTCGATCGATCACCTCGAACGCGCCGCGCAGCAGACGGTCGGCGGCCGAGCGGGCCGCGGCGAGTTCGGGATCCGGATCGGGCCGGAGGACGGTGCGCACGGGTTCCGGTCGACCCCCGTTCGATCCGACCCGGTCGGGCGACCGTCCGGAATGCGGGCCGGGACGGCGTCCGGACACGCGGAGCGGTGCCGAGCACGGCGGTGTGACCGGCGGTGCCGAGCACGGCAGTGCGACGGGCGGTGCACAGGCACACGGCCGGTCGATCCCGTCGTCCTCGAGCGACGGCTCGGAGGTGGGCGGGTGGTCCAGTCGGACGTCGGGGGCGGTCATGCGGCCGAGTGTCGTCGCGCCGCTCGTCGTCGTACACGGTCTCGCGCGAATGTCCCCTGGACTCACAGGCGAGGGCGTCCGAGTCGGGGAAACACCCGACCCGGGCACGGAACCGTCGGCGTCCCTCCGCTCGAACCGACCGGCCCTCGTCGTGCGAGACTGAAGGTCACGACCGGCAGGCCGGATCCGGTGGGTCCGACGATCGAGGGGGATGCGCGGTGGCCACCAGACTCACCACTCAGGATGCGTCGTTCTACTTCCTCGAGGCGGGGACCACGCCGATGCACGTGGGCTCCCTGGCGGTCTTCCGCACTCCGCGTGGCGGTTTCACGTACGACGAGCTGTTGACTCTCGTCGAGAGCAGGTTGGCGCTGGTGCCGCGGTACCGGCAGAAGGTGCGCGAGGTCGCGTTCGGGCTGGCTCGCCCGGTGTGGGTCGACGATCGCGACTTCGACATCACCTATCACATCCGGCGGTCCGCACTGCCCAAGCCGGGATCGACCGAACAGTTGCACGATCTGGTCGCCCGGCTGACGTCGCGCCCGCTGGACCGGACTCGTCCACTGTGGGAGATGTACCTGGTGGAAGGTCTGGCGCGCAACAGATTCGCGATCTACACCAAGTCCCATTCGGCGTTGGTCGACGGCGATCAGGCACTCGAGATCAGCCAGGTGATCCTCGACGACGCCAAGTCGCCCCCACCGATGGCCGAGGAGTTGTGGATGCCGGCGCGGGAGCCGTCCGACCGCGCGCTGGTGGCGTCGGCGTTGGCGGAGATGGTGTCGCGGCCCGGCGAGGCGGTCGAGGCGGTGCGGGGCGCGGTCGGTGACCTCGCGGAGGCCGCCCACGGCGCGGCGCGTGCGGTCGGCAAGGTCGCGGCCGTGGTCCGGACGGCGGCGCAGACCGCCCCGACCAGCCCGCTGAACACCACGATCTCGCGCAACCGTCGGTTCTCCGTCGCCCGCACGGACCTCGACGACTACCGGGCGGTCCGTCGACGCTTCGGCGGCACGGTGAACGACGTCGTGCTCACGGTCGTGGCGGGCGCCCTCCGCAACTGGCTGCTGTCTCGTGGCGAGCCGCTCGGGCCGTACACGACGGTGCGCGCGCTGGTGCCGCTGTCGGTGCATGCGCCCGCGGCCGCGGGGGCCGACACGATCGGTCATCCGGCCGGCGAGGTGGAATCGTTCCTCGTCGATCTGCCGGTGGGCGAGCCGAACGCGGTGGTACGGCTGTCCCACGTCTCCCATGCCACCGAGGCGCACGCACGCCAGGGACGGGGAGTGACGGCGTCGACGCTGATGAAGCTCTCCGGTTTCGCGCCCGCCACGCTGCACGCCATGGGCGCTCGCGTCGGGTCGAGCCTGTCGCAGCGCATGTTCAACATCGTGGTGACCAATGCCCCCGGGCCGCAGTTCCCCCTCTACGCCGGCGGGGCGCGCATGATCGAGATGTATCCGGTGCCGCCCCTGGTGCGCAACCAGGCGATGACGATCGGCCTCACCTCGTACGACGGCCACGTCTACTACGGCGTGAACGCGGACCGCGCGGCGATGCCGGACATCGACGTCGTGACCACACTGCTGTACGAAGCGCTCGACGAACTCGTCGACGCCGCCTCCGACGACAAGTCCGTGCGGTGACCGGTCCCGGCCGGGCGCCGGCCCGGACGACACCGATCCCGAAAGCGAGGCGCTCGTGAGGGTGTTCGTTCCCGCAACGACGACGATGCTGCGCGCGTTGGTCGAGGACGGCGAGTTCTCGCCGATCTCGCGCACGGCCTTCGCGGTCACTCCGACGTTGCGCGAGGCGTACTCGTCCGGTGACGACGACGAGTTGGCGGACGTCGCGCTGCGGGAGGCCGCGCGCGCGTCCTTGCGCCTCCTCGGTGGGGAAGAGCACGACGGCACCGACGGTGACGCACCCGCACGGTCGGCGTCGCGACGCGTGGTGATCGCGGCGGACGTCGATCCGGTGACGCTGCGTCCGGATCTCGACGACGCAGTGGTGCGACTGCCGCAGCCGCTGTCGATGCGTGACGTCGCGTCGGTCCACGTCGATCTCGCGGAGGCGGAGCAGCCCGTCCGTGCTGCGGTGGAGGCGGTCGACGCGGCGGACCTCGGAGACGCGGATGCGGAGTTCGTCCTCGGCGATGCCGAGGACCACGAACTCGCCTGGTATGCGCCGCAGGAGATTCCGTTTCTCCTCGACCTGATGTGACGTCCCGAGGCCCGACGGGCCGGGTTCCCGGGCGGCGGCGCAGTCGGGGACAATGACCGCATGGGATTCAAGGACTGGCTCGAGGCACCGGTGTCCGGAGCGGCTGTGCCGCGGCGTCCTGCGCTGAACGCGGTGCGCGGCGCTCTCACTCGCATCACGACGCCGCTGATTCCCGACGATTATCTTCACCTCGCCAATCCGCTGTGGTCCGCTCGGGAACTGCGAGGCCGCATCGTCCGAGTCGAGAAGCTGACCGACACGGCGGCGACGCTGGTCATCAAGCCGGGGTGGGGCTTCGACTTCGACTATCGGCCCGGCCAGTACATCGGCATCGGGTTGCACGTCGACGGTCGGTGGCACTGGCGGTCCTACTCCCTGACCTCGGCGCCGGATTGGAAGGACAAGCAGATCTCCATCGCCGTGAAGGCGATGCCGGAGGGGTTCCTGTCGTCCCACCTGGTCGACGGCGTGAAGACGGGCACCATCGTGCGTCTGGCCGCGCCGAAGGGCGATTTCGCTCTGCCCGAGCCTCCGCCGGAGAAGATTCTGTTCGTCACCGCGGGCAGCGGCATCACGCCGGTCATCGGCATGCTGCGCAGTCTCGACACACGCGGTCACATGCCGGACGTGGTGCACGTGCACTCGGCGCCGTCGCGGGCGGACGTGATGTTCGGCGCGGAGCTCGAGGCGCTGGACGCGAAGTACGACTCAGTGGTGTCGCACGTGCAGTTGACGCGATCGGACGGCAAGTTCGACCTGCGGTCGCTCGACGAGCGGTTCCCCGACTGGCGCGAGCGGCAGACGTGGGCGTGCGGGCCGATCGCGATGCTCGACGAGGTGGAGGCGCACTGGGCCGACGCGGGTGTGGCCGACCGGCTGCACACCGAACGGTTCGAGATCGCTCGCACCGGAGCGTCGGAGGACGGTGGCACCGTGACCTTCGCGCGGTCGGGCCGCACGGTCGACGTGGACGGCGCCACCACCTTGCTCGAGGCGGGGGAGAGCGCCGGGGTGCAGATGCCCTTCGGCTGCCGTATGGGGATCTGTCAGACGTGCGTCGTCGCGGTGTCGGACGGCCACGTCCGCGACCTGCGGTCGGGCAAGGAACACTCGCGCGGTGAGCGCATCCAGACGTGCATCTCCGCCGCGGCGGGGGACTGCACGCTGGAGTTGTGAGTGCGCGCCGGCTCGTCGGGCACCGTGTGACGCCCGGCGGCTCGGCGCCGCGTTTGTGACGTAGCCCGCGCAGAAGGCATACCCGACTCTCAGGTGGGTCCGCTATTGTCGGTCGTGGCTGCCCGCCCGTTCGGCGCGAGGCACACCCCCCACCGTTCGGTCCACGGACCCGGCGCCGGCGAGGGAAAGCCGCCACGAGACTTCTGGGAGTACACCCACATGGCGATCACTGACATCTTGGAATTCGCCCATCTGACGGACGAGGACATCGAGTCCTTCGGACGCGAACTCGACGCCATTCGCCGCGACGTCGAGGAGTCGCGCGGTCAGCGTGACGCGAACTACATCCGCCGCACCATCGCTCTTCAACGGTCGCTGGAGGTGAGTGGTCGTCTCGCGATCCTGTGTTCGCGGTGGCGGCCCGCCGCACTGCTCGGCACGGGCCTGTTGGCGGCGAGCAAGATCATCGAGAACATGGAGCTCGGCCACAACGTCTCCCATGGTCAGTGGGACTGGATGAACGATCCGGAGATCCATTCGACCTCGTGGGAGTGGGATCAGACCGGTCCGTCCGACCACTGGAAACGCGCCCACAACTACTCGCATCACACCTACACCAACATCGTCGGCATGGACGACGACATCGGCTTCGGCATCCTGCGCATGACGCGGGACGAGGAGTGGCGTCCGATCAACCTGCTGCAGCCGATCGCCAATCTGGTGCTCGCGCTGACCTTCGAGTGGGGCATCGCGCTGCACGATCTCGACGCGTCCAAAAAGGAGCGCGGAGTCGATCCGAAACAGGTGCTGTCCGGGCCGAACAAGGAGTTCGCCCGCAAGGTGGCGACGCAGGTGGGCAAGGACTTCGTGTTCTTCCCGGCTCTGTCGGGACCGGCATGGCGACGCGCGATCGGGGCCAACCTCACGGCCAACGTCATCCGCAATCTGTGGGCGTACGCGGTGATCTTCTGCGGTCACTTCCCGGACGGTGCCGAGAAGTTCACGATGGGCCAGTTCGAGACCGAGACCCACGAGGAGTGGTACCTCCGCCAGATGCTCGGGAGCGCGAACTTCCACGCCGGGCCGACGATGGCGTTTCTCAGCGGCAACCTCTGCTACCAGATCGAGCACCACATGTTCCCGGACCTGCCGAGCAACCGGTACCCGGAGATCGCCGAGCGCGTGCAGCAGTTGTGCGACAAGTACGACCTGCCGTACACCACGGGCCACCTGCCCGCGCAGTACTGGAAGGCGCTGCGGACGATCTTCAAGCTGTCCGTGCCCAACAGTTGGTTGCGCCGGACGTCCGACGACGCACCGGAGACCAGTTCGGAGCGTCGTTTCCACGGTCCGGCGTCCGCCGTCGTCGATCGCGTGCGGTTCGATCCGATCACCGGTCGCAAGCGGGGACTGCGCTCGGCGCTGCAGGAAGCACGGCGTGAGGCCCGTCGGGCTGTGAAGGCGCACACACCTGCGGCACCGTAACCTACGGAGCCGTAACTTCCGGTAGGGTAACCACGGTACGACCCCGCGTGCGGGGTTCCCCCACCTGCCGAGGAGTGGATTCATGGCGATCTCCGATGTCAAGGAATACGCCCACCTCACCGACGCCGACGTCGAGGCCATCGGGCACGAGCTCGATGCGATCCGTCGTGAGATCGAGTCCGTGCGGGGCGAGAAGGACGCGCGCTACGTGCGCAACACCATCCGCTTCCAGCGCACCCTCGAGGCGGTCGGCCGCACCACCATGCTGGCCAGCAACAACCGTGTGGCGTGGTGGGCGGGCAGCGCCATGCTGGGCGTGTCGAAGATCGTCGAGAACATGGAACTCGGCCACAACGTCATGCACGGCCAGTGGGACTGGATGAACGATCCCGAGATCCACTCCACCTCGTGGGAGTGGGACAACACGGGCCCGTCCGAGCACTGGAAGCAGACCCACAACTACATCCATCACAAGTACACCAACGTGCTCGGGATGGACGACGACATCGGGTACGGCCTGATCCGCGTCACGCGCGACCGTCGGTGGACGCCCTTCAACGCGGGCAACCTCGTCTACAACACGCTGTTGATGCTGCTCTTCGAGTACGGCGTCGCGGTGCAGCACCTCGAGCTCGGCAAGGTCGCCAAGGGTCGCGTGTCCAAGGAGGAGACGCGCCGCAAGCTCGCCGAGGTGGGCGAGAAGGTCGGCAAGCAGATGCTCAAGGACTACGCGCTGACTCCGGCGGTGTCGTCGCTGTCGCCGGCCGCGTCGTACCGGAAGACGTTGACCGCCAACATCATGGCGAACGTGATCCGCAACGTCTGGACCAACGCCGTGATCTTCTGCGGCCACTTCCCGGACGGCGCGGAGAAGTTCACACGCCACGATCTGAAGGACGAGACGCAGGGCCAGTGGTACCTGCGCCAGATGCTGGGCAGCGCCAACTTCGAGGCCGGCCCCGTGCTCGCGTTCATGAGCGGCAACCTCTGCTACCAGATCGAGCACCACGTCTTCCCGGACCTGCCGAGCAACCGTCTCGCGGAGATCAGCGTGAAGGTCCGTGCGCTGTGCGAGAAGTACGACCTGCCGTACACCACGGGGTCGTTCCCTGCGCAGTACGCGAAGTCCTGGCGGACCATCGCCAAGCTGTCGCTGCCGGACAAGTTCCTCAAGGCCACCGCGGACGACGCTCCGGAGACCGCGTCCGAGCGTCGATTCGGCGGGAACACCACCGCCGTGGTCGACCCGGCCACCGGCCGCCGCAAGGGTCTGCTCTCGGCGATCGCCGAGTCGAAGAGCGGACGGGGTCTGCGCGCCCGGTTCGGCCGCCGCTGACCCGTCCGGTCCACCCGGACGGGCTGTGCGTCACCAGGTTTCGTTGGACATGAGCGCCACCAGCAGGCGACGCACCGCGGCGACGCGGTGCGTCGCCTGACCTGTCAGCGAGTCCAACGCACATTCCGGATCCGCAGGCGGACCCAGGTGGGTGCACCCGCGAGGACAGTCGGCCGCCGTCTCGGCGAGGTCCGAGAAGGCCGCCACGACGTCCTCGGGGGAAATGTGGGCGAGCCCGAAACTGCGGATGCCGGGAGTGTCGATCACCCAGCCCCCGCCGTCGAGGGGAAGTGCCACCGACTGCGTGGACGTGTGTCGCCCCTTGCCGACGCCGGACACGACGCCGGTCGCGCGGTCCGCGCCCGGCACCAACCGGTTCACCAACGTCGACTTGCCGACACCCGAATGACCGATCAGCGCCGACGACGATCCTGCGATCAACGCGGTCAGCTCGGTGAGAGGTCGGTCGCGTCCCACCAGGGCCACCGGAACGTCGAGGCCGGCGAACATCGCCGCGAACTCCTCGGCGTCGGCGAGATCGTCCTTGGTCAGGCACAGCACGGGGCGCAATCCACCGACGAACGCCGCCACCATCGCTCGTTCCACGAAGCCGGACCGGGGCGGCGGGTCCGCGAGCGCCACGACGATGAGCAGCTTGTCCGCGTTGGCGACCACCACCCGCTCGTACGGATCGGTGTCGTCGGCGGTGCGGCGCAACACCGTTCGTCGATCCTCGACACGCACGATGCGCGCCAGGGCGTCGGTGCGCCCGCTCGTGTCCCCGACCACGCCGACGCTGTCGCCCACCACGATCGGGGTGCGCCCGAGCTCCCGCGCACGCATCGCGACGACGACGCGCGCCGGGTCGTCGTCCAGAGCGCACCCCCAGCGCCCCCGGTCGACGGAGACGACCATCGCGCGTCGGGCGTCGGCGTGCGTCGGCCGCGTCTTGGTCCGCGGCCGGGTGCCCTTGCCCGGTCGGATCCGGACGTCCGACTCGTCGTAGCGGCGGGTGGTCAGGACTCGACTCCGCCGGACGCGGGGGCGGGGGCATCCGTACCGAGCATGCGTCCCCACAGATCGGCGAAGCCGGGCAGCGTCTTCGCGGTGGAGTCGATGTCGTCGATCCGCACTCCCGGGACCACCAGTCCCACCACGGCCCCGGCCGTCGCCATGCGGTGGTCGGCGTAGGCGCGCCACGGGGCCCCGCTCAACCGGACGGGCGTGATGGCCAGTCCGTCGTCCGTCTCGACGACGCTGCCGCCCAGGGCGGTCAGTTCGGCGGCGAGGGCGGCGAGGCGGTCGGTCTCGTGGCCGCGCAGATGCGCGATCCCGCGCAGGCGAGAGGGGGAGGACGCGACCGCTGCCATGGCAGCGACGGTCGGGGTCAGTTCGCCGATGTCGTGCAGGTCCACGTCGATGCCCACCAGCCGATCGGGTCCGTGGGCGGTCACGCCGGCCTCGTCCGCGGTGACGGCCGCGCCCATCGCGGTGAGCACCGCGCGGAACTCGTCGCCGGGCTGGGTGGTGGTGGCCGGCCAGCGGGGCACGGTGACGGCGCCGCCGGTCACGGCCGCGGCCGCGAGGAACGGTGTGGCGTTGGACAGATCGGGCTCGATGGTGCGGTCGACGGCCGTGATCGGTCCGGGGTGGACCCGCCAGGTGTTCGCCCGTCCGGTGTCGGCCGGCGTGTCCACCTGCACGCCGCTCTCCCGCAGCATCGCCACCGTCATGTCGATGTGCGGCATGGACGGCACCGGGGGACCGACGTGCTCGAAGGTCACGCCGTCGGTGAACCGCGCGGCGGACAGCAGCAGGCCGGAGACGAACTGGCTCGACCCGGAGGCGTCCACCTCGACGCGGCCGCCTCGGACGGATCCGGTGCCGACCACGTCGAACGGCAGGCTGTCGCCGTGCACCTCGACCCCCAGCGCGCGCAGCGCGTCGAGCACCGTGCGCTGCGGCCGGTTCCGCGCGTGCGGGTCGCCGTCGAAGTGCGACGTGCGAGAGCCGAGCGCCGCCATCGGGGGCACGAATCGCATGACGGTGCCGGCGAGGCCGCAGTCGACGGTGCCCCCGGTCAGCGGTCCGGGCGTCACCCGGACGCGATCGCCGTCGTTCTCCACGGTCGCGCCCAGCGTGCGGATCGCGTCGATCATCAGCTCGGTGTCCCGGCTGCGCAGCGCGCCGGTGATCGTCGAGGGGCCGTCGGCCAGTGCGGCGAGGACCAGCGCACGGTTGGTCAACGACTTCGAGCCGGGCACGTCGACGGTGGCACGCACCGGGCGCGTGGCGGTGGGGGCGATCCAGTACGTCACGGTGCTCAGTCTCTCATTCCCGCTCGTCAGCGAGTGAGGTCCGTCAGGACCGCGCCGGTGAGGGCGACGAGGTCGGCCGGGTCGATCTCGATCTCGAGCCCCCGGCGACCGCCGCTGCAGAACACCGTGTCCGCGGCGGCGGCGGACTCGTCGACGACGGTGGGCAGCGCGGGGCGAGCGCCCGTGCACCACGGGCCGAGGGGTGAGACCCCGCCGAGCACGTACCCCGTCGCCCGACGCGCCACGGGCGGGTCGGCCAGTGCGGCGCGGCCGGCTCCCAGTGCGGCGGCCGCGGCCTTCGTCGACAACGTCGCGGTGACGGGCAGCACCGCGACGGCCGTGAACGGTCGCGCGGCCGCACCACCGGACGCGCTGATCACGAGGGTCTTGAGGATGCGGTCCGCGTCGATCCCGAGACGGGCGGTGAGGACGTCGGCGGCCTCCTCGCCGAATCGCGCGGTGCCCTTCGCGTGAACGTAGGTGTGCAGGCGGTACGGCACGCCGGACCGGTCGAGGACGGTGGTCGCCGGAGTGGCCGTTCCTGCCATGCGGGCCATCGTGCCCGACCGTCCCGTCCCCGTCCCGGCAGGCCCCCGACCGGCCCCGGCGGGAACAGGTGGGCGGGGGTCACTGTTGCACCGACGACGAGAGCGTGTCCGAGTGCGAAACGAGGACGGCGTCGGAGAAACGGAACTCGAGCCACTGGACTCGAGCGAGAGGAGGCGACCGGGTGAGCGCGACAACAGTCGGCGAGCGCGTCGCACGGTCCCGGACGGTGACCGCGAAGCGTGTCATCCCGCCGGTATCGTGGTGGTACGAGGTCGACGGCGCGGCTCCCGCCGCTGCCGTGCCGGTGGGCACGAGGTCCGCCGCAACCGTGTCGGCCGCGGCAACCGAAGGGAACCCCGTGACGGACGACCAGCCCGGCAGCACCACGGGCGCAGTCGATCCGGCGGTGCTCGAGACCGAGGACGGAATCCGTTCCCGGGCCAGCGCCGAAGATCTGACCGCGCGCTTCGAGCGGGACGCACTTCCGCTCGTGGACCAGCTCTACGGCGCGGCGCTGCGCATGACGCGCAATCCCTCCGACGCCGAGGATCTGGTCCAGGAGACCTACATCAAGGCGTACACGGCGTTCAAGAGCTTCCGTGAGGGCACGAACCTCAAGGCGTGGCTGTACCGCATCCTGACCAACACGTACATCAACTCGTACCGCAAGAAGCAGCGGCAGCCGGCGCAGTATCCGACCGACGAGATCACCGACTGGCAGTTGGCGGCCACGGCCGAGCACTCCTCGACTGGCCTGCGGTCCGCCGAGGTGGAGGCCCTGGACACGCTGCCCGACGACGACATCAAGGCTGCGCTCGCCGCCCTCCCGGAGGAGTTCCGGATGGCCGTGTACTACGCCGACGTCGAGGGATTCCCGTACAAGGAGATCGCCGAGATCATGGGTACGCCGATCGGAACCGTCATGTCCCGGCTGCACCGCGGGCGCAAGCAACTGCGGCACGAACTGGCCGAGGTCGCTCGCGAGCGCGGCTTCCTGCGCACCACCGCATCCGAGGAGGCCGTGCGATGACCGCGCGAGACGTCGACGACGACAGCCAGTTCGAGGAGCTCGACTGCTCCGCCGTCCTCGCGGACGTCTGGGTGATGCTCGACAACGAGTGCGACGAGGCCAGCCGGCAGCGGGTGCAGAAGCACCTGGACTCCTGCGGATCGTGCCTCGCCCAGTACGGCATCGAGGAGAAGATCAAGTCGCTGGTGGGTCGCAAGTGCGGCGGGGACCGCGCGCCCGACGGCCTCCGGGAACGGCTGAAGATCGAGATCAGGCGCACCGTCACGGTCGTCGAGACGGACGCCTGACCCCGGCGGAGCCGGGACGAGAACGGGGCCGGACACGCCATGCGTGTCCGGCCCCGTCGTCGTCACCGAGTGGTGAGGATTCAGCTGTTGGGTCGCTTGCCGTGGTTGGCGGCGTTCCCCTTGCGGCTGCGCTTCTTGCGTCCTCGCTTGCCCATCGCGATCTCCTTCCTTCTCGTTCGCTCCAGTTTCTCACGTGTGGTTGGCTGTACCGCGACCGGCCGCGCACCGGCGCACGGCGACGGCGCGGTTCTCCGACGACGAGGGGTGGGCAGCGAGATGGCCGAGGACGTCCGGGCCGAGATGGTGTCGACGGTGTTCCAGATCGTGGTGGCCCCGGGTGACCGTGTCGCGGAGGGCGACCCCGTCGTCATCCTGGAATCGATGAAGATGGAGATCCCCGTGCTGGCCGAGTCCGCCGGGACCATCGCCTCGGTCGACGTCGCGGTGGGCGACGTCGTCCAGCAGGGCGATCTCATCGCCGTCATCGCCTGACCCGCGCGCAGCCGCCCGTGTCGACGCTGTCGGAACTGCTCGCGGCGCACACCGATCTGCCCGGTGGCGCCGTCGACCATCTCCAGCGACTGGTCAGCGAGTGGCAACTCCTCGCGGACATCTCCTTCGCCGACGTCCTCCTCTGGGTTCCCGCAGCGCCGCCCGCTCGCATTCTGTGCGTCGCCCAGTGTCGCCCCACCACCGCACCGACCGTGATTCCGATGGACAAGGTCGGGGCCGTCGTGGACGACGACGAGCACCCCGAGGTGGCGCGGTGCTTCGACTCGGGTGCCGTGGAGCGGTCCGCTGGCCGACCGGGTGTGGAGGAGGGGGAGTACGTCCCGGTCGCCGACGCCGTGCCGGTACGGGTCCGCGGGCGCGTCGTCGGTGTGCTCACCCGCGAGTCCGCCCCGGTGTCCCGACGGCCGCCGAGCCTGCTCGAGGCCGCCTACCGCGAGTCGGCCGCCCAGTTCGGCGACATGATCGCGGAGGGAACGTTCCCGACGGCCGCCGAGCCGGGCGACGTCAACTCGAGCCCGCGGGTGGGGGACGGCTTCATCCGGCTCGACACCGCGGGCATCGTGACCTACGCGAGCCCGAACGCCGTGTCCGCGTATCACCGCATGGGGCTGACGACCGACCTCGCGGGCCACGACCTGGCGGCCTCGACGCGTGCGCTGGTCACCGACCCGTTCGACGGCGACGAGATCGCCGCGCACATCGGCGCCGCCGTGCGCGACGCCGGCGGACGGCGCATGGAGATCGACGCGCGGGGAGCCACCGTGCTGCTCCGCACGCTCGCCCTGCGCCGCGCGGACCGCCCGCTGGGGGCGGTGGTCCTGGTCCGCGACGTGACCGAGGTCAAGCGCCGCGACCGTGCGCTGCTCAGCAAGGACGCGACCATCCGCGAGATCCACCATCGGGTGAAGAACAACCTGCAGACCGTCGCGGCGTTGCTGCGCCTGCAGGCGCGGCGCACGCAGAACGGTGAGGCCCGGTCGGCGCTGCAGGAATCCGAGCGGCGCGTGACGTCGATCGCTCTGGTGCACGACGTGCTGTCCAACTCCGTCGACGAGGTGGTCGACCTCGACGAGGTGGTGGACCGGTTGCTGCCGGTGATGGCGGACGTGGGGTCGGTCTCGGCGGACGTCGGGGTGCGGCGCGACGGCGCGCTCGGCAGATTCCCCGCCGAACGGGCGACGCCGCTGGTCATGGTGCTCACCGAGCTGATCCAGAACTCGCTCGAGCACGGCTTCGCGTCCGGTGCGTCGGGGCGGGTGGACATCCTGGCCGAGCGGTCCGCCCACACGCTCACCGTCATCGTGCGCGACAACGGCCGCGGCGTGCCGGCGGACTTCGACCCGCGCACGTCCGGTCGACTGGGGCTGCAGATCGTGACCACGCTCGTCGACGTCGAGCTCGGCGGCACCATCGCGGTCACGGGTGGGCCGGACGGAGGGACCGACGCGACGGTTCGGGTGCCGGTGGGTCTCACCCGTCGCACCTGAACGCAGCGTGTCCGACGGTCACCGCCGACACCGGGACAGGACGACCCCGAACACGACGACCCCGAACACGACGACCCCGAACACGACAAAGCCCGGCACCCCTTTGGTGCCGGGCCTTCGACCTCTTTCGAACCTGCTGTTGCGGTCAGACGGCGGAGCGAGCGCGGGTACGCGCGTTACGACGCTTCAGGGCGCGACGCTCGTCCTCGCTCATGCCGCCCCACACGCCGGCGTCCTGGCCGGACTCGAGGGCCCAGGCCAGGCAGTCCGCGGTGACGGGGCAGCGGTTGCACACGACCTTGGCATCGGCGATCTGAGCGAGAGCCGGACCGCTGTTTCCCACCGGGAAGAACAGTTCCGGGTCCTCGTCGCGACAGATAGCCTTGTGGCGCCAATCCATCTTCTTACTCCTCACCGAGCGCGCGCACGCGCTTGTCGTCTCGTGGTCGCGTCGACGGACGCGTATTGGGGGGTTGTTGTCGAACAGTTCGCGAGCGAGCCGAAGCATGTTTCCGCGCTGTTACTTGTGAATGCTTTCACGAACCGGAGATAAGTCAATAGCGGACGCGGTCTCCGTGGCCAAGCTCACTGACAATTCGGTCATCGGGCGTTCCGAGGTGCCGGTGACATTCACTCACCGCGCCGTCGTACCCGTTCCCGCCGAGTTCGACACACCGTCGACGTCGACCGGCGCCACGACATCGAGCGCGTCCGGCGCGGACACGAACCGAACTTCGGTCCGTTCGCCCAGGTAGTCGCCGTCGACCTGCAGACCGACGGGCTCGCTCGACCGCACCACGACGCACGACGTGTCGTCGGTCCGCAGCAGTCTCGACGACCGCGGTTCCCGCGTCGGAGAGAGCAATTGCGCCACCACCCGAAGCGACGGCAACACCGCGGTGGTCCGCATCCCGAACACCCCGAGTCCGGTTTCGAAACGCGTGGTCGGATTGGTGCGAACCGGGCGATCGTTCAAATACGTCCACGGATCGGTGTTGGTGACGAAGACGTAATGCACGCCGCTTTCCTCGGGTCGGTCCTCCATCGACACCGACAACGTCGGGTCCGCTCGCTTGCGCCGGAAGAACGTCGCGATCGCCGTGCGCACGTACCGGGACGGAGACACCGGGTCGCCGCTACGTCGGCCCTTGTCGATCGCCGCGCAGACGTCGGCATCGAGCCCCATACCGGCGTTGAAGAGGAACCAGCGTCGATCGTCCGACCGACCGTCGACGACCCGGACGCAGTAACCGAGGCCGATTCGTCGACGCTGCTCGGCCCCGATCAGGTCGATCAGCTGATTGGTGGCCGCGACGGGGTCACGCTCGATGCCCAGGGATCGTGCGAAGACATTGGCCGACCCACCCGGAACCACGGCGAGCAGCGGTACCGGGCCCACGGTGACCGACTGCATCGACGTCGGCGCGGGCGTGCCCAACAGGCCGTTCACCACCTCGTTCACCGTGCCGTCGCCCCCGTGCACGATCACCAGGTCCAGACCGGCCCGACGAGCCTCGCGGCCCAGCTCGGTGGCGTGACCGCGATGGGTGGTCTGAGCGACCTGCAGACTCACCCGGCTCGCCAACGCGTGTGCCACCAGATCACGACCGGCCGGAGTGGTCGAGGTGGCGTTGGGGTTCACGATGAGGATGGCTCGCACGAGGCTCCAGACTAGACGCGGCCGTCGTCGGCTCCCGTCGATCGCGCCGGGTGGTGCTCTAGGGTGGCCGTGTGTCCGCCACGCCCCCGTCGACCGCCACCCCGCTTCCGGTGCGTGTCGCGGGCGCGCTCGTCTCGCTCGAGGGGACCGTCGCCGTCGTGGTGGCCGTCGTGCTGGTCGTCCGCGGCCTTGCCGGAGCGGACGAATCCGTCGTCAACGGGTTCGGCAGCGCCATCTGGTTCGCCGTCCTGGGCGGGGCCGTGCTCACCGGCGGTATCGCCCTCGTGCTGGGGCATCGCTGGGGACGTGCACTCGCACTGGTCGCCCAGCTGCTGCTGCTCCCGGTGGTGTGGTCCCTGCTCACCGATTCCGATCGGCCGGTCCTCGGCACCGTCCTCGGCGTCGTGGTCGTCGTCGTCCTGGTCTGCCTGTTCTGCCCGCCCGCGGCCCGCTGGATGGTCACCGAGTACGCCGATCCGGACGACCAGCAGGACGCCGACCGCTCGGCCTAGTCCTCCGGAATCTCGGGTCGCAGCTCCGCTACGCTCCGTGCTCCGGAATTCCTGGTCGCAGCTCCGCTACGCTCCGTGCTCCGGAATTCCTGGTCGCAGCTCCGCTACGCTCCGTGCTCCGGCGGCACGTTGTGCGACACCACCTGCCTGAATCCGTGCTCGAACCCCAGGACGGTCGAGCCGGCCGGACCGAGGGCGAATCGCCGTCCCTCGGTCACGGGCTCGCCGATCCAGCGGGCGATCAGAACGCGGGAGAAGTGCCCGTGCCCGACCACGACGACGTCCCGCTCCGGCAGCGTCGCCGACACCACGGAGAGCACGAGGTCCGCGCGCGACGACGCCGCATCGGCCGTTTCTCCGCCCGGGCACGGATGGGTCCATACCGTCCAGTGCGGGACCTCCCGGCGGATCTCCGGGGTGGTCCGTCCCTCGTAGTCGCCGTACTCCCACTCGCGCACGGCGTCCCACGCTCGGTCCACCGCGAAGCCGGCGAGCTCCGCGGTGCGGAGAGCGCGGGTCCGCGGGCTCGCGACCACCAGCGGGTGACGCAGGCCGAGCATCGCGATTCGGCCGCCGGCGGCGCGCGCCTGATCCTCGCCTCGGTCGGTGAGGGGCACGTCCGTCACCGAGGTGTGCCGACCCGTGCGCGCCCAATCGGTCTCCCCGTGGCGGAGCAGCACCAGGCGGGCGTCGGGGCGCAGCGAATCGGACTCCGGGCGGTGGTCGTCGAGCACGACGTCGATCCTTCCTCATCGGCGACGTGGGTCGGTGACATAGGTCTCGGAGAACTCGCTGGAACGAACGGGGCGGATGCGTGTTTACTTCTCGGGTTCCTCCCACCGCTCTCGGAGCGGGTGACGAGTGCGCGAGAGAAGGAAGTCACCGATCATGACCGATCGAACCACCGAGTCCGCCCCGGCGACCGGAGTGGACGAGCCCGCCGTGGCGACCGTTGCCGCCGAGCGGGGCCTGGACGCGACCGTCCTCAAGATCGCCGGTGTCATCGTCATCGGTGCGATCATGTCGATCCTGGACGTGACCGTGGTCAGCGTGGCACTTCCGACGTTCGCCGCCGAGTTCCGGACCACCTACGCGAGTGTGGCGTGGACGATGACCGGCTACACGCTGGCCCTCGCCTCGGTCATTCCGCTGACCGGGTGGGCCGCGGACCGCTTCGGCACCAAGCGCCTCTATCTGACGGCCCTGGTCCTGTTCGTCGCGGGCTCGATGCTCTGCAGCGTGGCGTGGGACATCACGTCGCTCATCGTGTTCCGCGTGCTGCAGGGGTTCGGCGGCGGCATGCTCATGCCACTCGGCATGACGATCCTGACCCGCGCCGCGGGCCCCGACCGCATCGGTCGCGTCATGGCCGTGCTCGGTGTGCCCATGCTGCTCGGCCCCATCGCGGGGCCGATCCTCGGCGGGTGGCTCATCGACGCCGCGAGCTGGCACTGGATCTTCCTCATCAACGTGCCGATCGGCATCGTCGCCCTGATCGCGGCGTGGACGATACTGCCGAAGGACGCCCCGCAGCCGTCGCAGTCCTTCGACGTGGTCGGGATGTTGTTGCTCTCGCCCGGACTCGCGCTGTTCCTCTTCGGCGTCTCGTCGATTCCCGAGACCGGCACCGTGCTGTCCGCCCGCGTGCTCGTGTCGGCAGTGGTGGGTCTCGCCCTCGTCGCCGCCTTCGTGGTCCATGCGCTGCGCGTCGAGCATCCGCTGATCGACCTGCGCCTCTTCCGGAACCGCGCGTTGTCCGTCGCCGTGGTGGCGATGAGCCTGTTCGCGATCGCCTTCTTCGGGGCCGGGTTGATCTTCCCCAGTTACTTCCTGCAGGTGCGAGGCGAGACCACGCTCGCCGCCGGGCTGCTGCTGGCGCCCCAGGGACTCGGTGCGATGGTCTCGATGCCGATCGCCGGCAATCTCGCCGACCGCATCGGCCCCGGGCGCATCGTCATCACCGGCATGGCCCTGGTCACCGCGGGTATGGCGGTGTTCACGCAGGTGGGTCCGTCGACGTCCTACGTGATTCTGCTCGGCGGTCTGTTCGTCATGGGTCTGGGCCTCGGCGCGACGATGATGCCGATCATGACGGCGGCGCTGCAGACGCTCGACGACGCGTCGGTGGCGCGCGGGTCGACCCTGATGAACATCATCCAGCAGTCCGCCGGCTCGGTGGGTACCGCGGTGATCTCGGTGGTGCTGACGAATCAGTTGCTCGATCGGGCCGCCGCCGGCCCGGCGATGGCCGCGCAGAACGACCCGGAGATCGCCGCAGCGCTGCCGCCTGGTGCGGTGGAAACGGGCCTCGCCCAGGCCGCGGACGCGTTCGGATCGACCTTCCTCGTGGCGACGATCATCGTGGCGTTCACTTTCGTTCCGGCGTTCCTGCTGCCGCGTCGGAAGGTCACGCCGACCGCCGGCTCGGGCGCCGCACCGACGCTGCTGCACTGACCTCGTCGCGCCACACCGGGGCGAGGTGCGGCGCGGGGTCGGTCGTGATGACAAGATCGTGCGCGTGACGACGATTCTGGCCGTGGCCAACCAGAAGGGTGGCGTCGCCAAGACGACCACCGTGGCTTCCCTCGGCGCGGCCCTGGCGGCGTCGGGGCGGCGAGTACTGGTCGTGGACCTCGATCCGCAGGGATCGCTCACCTTCTCGTTGGGGCACAACCCGGACAAGCTCACCGCGTCGGTGCACGAGGTGCTCACTGCGGCGCTTCCCGTCGGTGAGGCGATTCTGTCGACGGACGACGGCGTGGATCTCCTGCCGGCGACCATCGACCTCGCCGGCGCGGAGGCCCTCCTGCTCATGCGGCCCGGCCGCGAGTACACGCTCAAGCGTGCGCTCGCACCGGTGGTGGCCGAGTACGACGTGGTGTTGTTGGACTGCCCACCCTCGCTGGGTGTGTTGACGCTGAACGGCCTCACGGCCGCCACGGCGGTCCTCGTCCCGCTGCAGTGCGAGACGTTGGCGCATCGCGGCGTGGGACAGCTCCTGACCACGGTCGAGGAGGTCCGGCAGATCACCAACCCGGACCTCGAGTTGCTCGGCGCGCTCGCCACACTGTTCGACGCGCGCACCACCCACAGCCGGGACGTGCTCGCGGACGTCTCCGGTCAGTACGACATCCCCGTCGTCGCCCCGCCCATCCCGCGGACCGTGCGGTTCGCCGAGGCGTCGGCCTCGGGGACGTCGGTGATCTCGGGCCGCAAGAACAAGGGCGCCGAGGCCTACCGCGAACTGGCGCGCAACCTGGACGCCCACTGGACGGACGGCGCGGCGCTGCAGACGTACGACGGCGAGTAGGTCGGCCACGTCGTCTCGCCCGGCGAGACGACGACTCAGCCCAGGACGACGGTGGTGCCGGTCCCGTCGGCGCCTCGTCGGCCCTCGACGACGCGGGTGCCGAGCGCGGTGACCGAGACGGGTGCGGTGCGGTCCTCGCGGTCGACCGGGAGGGTGCGGGAGACGGTGCCGGATTCGGTGTCCGTCACGGCCAGGCCGCCGGGAACCGGCACGAGGAGCTGCCCGGCCATGACGGCACCCGCGCCGAGGGCGGTCGGCAGGACCCACCGGCGCTCGAGCGTCGCCTGATCGAAGCCGACGGCGACGGATCCGGTCCACCACACCAGCACGGACCCGGTGCGGACCAGGTCGGACGCGCGTGCGGTCGGCCACGTGGTGGTCACCGGCTCGTCCATCGGAGTGGCCGAGAGGAACGTCGCGGACCCGTCGAAGAGGGCCACCCGACCCACCACGGTGTCCGACGGCGGCAGGTAGAGCGCGACGCGATCGCCGACGACGGCGAGGACGCGGGCGGTCTCGACGTCGGGGGAGACGTCGGCCAGCACCGTCGACCCGTAGACCTCCGGGACGGTCGCATCCTTCGGTGCCGGGTTCATCGTGGTCAGACGCAGACCGGTTTCGCCGGGGCACCGCTCCAGCACGGCGACTCGACTGCTCGCCGAGGAGGTCGAGATCAGCGTGCATCCGCTGCGTGGTTGCGAGCCCGGATTCACGGGGGCGTCGACGCGTCCGTACTCGAGGGTGCGCACCAGGTCGGACCGCCACACCTCGAGCCGCGTCGATCCCGCCTGGGTGACGTAGGTTCCGTCGAAGCTCAGCCGCGCCGGATCGTCCGCGTCGTTGGTGCGCTGGTCCTCGCGAGCGCCGGACCCGCCGTCGAGTTCGGTGACCTGTCCGCACCCGCGATCGTCGCGGTAGGTGGCCACCGCGGCGTCCCAGGCGCCGACCACCGTGCACAGGTCACGATCGCGGGAGTAACTCCAGCGCGGGTCCCCGGTCGCCGGGTCGAGGCCGCGCACGGTGTGGTCGTCCGAGGCGATCACGGTGCCGCCCACGACGAACGGAGTTCCCCGTCCCGCGTCGTCGGTCCGCCAGATCTCGGAGACCGATTCGGGGACGGACAGCGCCGAGGGCGGCGGACCGACCGGGGATTCGGCCACCACCGACGTGGTGCCGCGGGCATCGCTGTTCCACCAGACGGCGACCGCCGCCACCATCACCAGAACGGCGATCGTGGCGGCGGCGATCACGTCGGCGCGGGTGCGCCGTTCGGGTGCGAGCACAGGCCGACGAGCCGGCCGTCAGTCGTGCGCTGCGGCGGTGACAGCGGCGCCGGACTCGGCGGTGGCGGTGTCGGCGGACGCGCCACCACGACCCGATCCGCGGCGACGTCGGCGACGGGGGCGCGATCCGGCCTTGTCGTCACCGCCACCGTCGCCGTCGGTCGAGGTCGAGGTCGAGTTGGCGGCGGTCGCTCCCTGCTCGGTCGCGGCGGCCGTGGCGGTGGTGCCGCCACGGGTGCGGCGACGGTTCCGTGACCGACGCGGCGCGCGCGGCGCGTCGTCCGAGGACCCGGCGCCGTCGGAACCGGATCGCGAGTCGGTGGAGGTCTCGGCGGCCGTCGGCCGGGAGGCCTCGGCGATGCTGCCGGTGGCGTCGCGCGGAATGTTCAGCTCGGAGTACAGGTGATCGGAGCTGGAGTAGGTCTCCGCGGGGTCGGGAATGTCGAGTCCGAGCGCCTTGTCGATCAGCTGCCAGCGAGGGATGTCGTCCCAGTCGACCAGCGTGACGGCGATGCCGGTGCGACCCGCGCGGCCGGTGCGACCGATGCGGTGGACGTAGGTCTTCTCGTCCTCCGGGCACTGGTAGTTGATGACGTGCGTGACGTCGTCGATGTCGATGCCGCGGGCGGCGACATCGGTGGCGACGAGGACGTCGATCTTGCCGGCACGGAACTTCTCGAGCGCCTTCTCACGCGCGACCTGCCCGAGGTCGCCGTGGACTGCGCCGACGGCGAATCCGCGCTCGGCGAGGTCGTCGGCCACCTTCTGGGCGGTGCGCTTGGTGCGCGTGAAAATCATGGTCGCGCCGCGCCCGTCGGCCTGCAGCACGCGGGCCACCATCTCGGCCTTGTCCAGTGCGTGGGCACGGTAGACGTGCTGCGCGGTGCGCTCGTGCACGGCGGAGGACTCGGCCTCCTCGGCGCGGATGTGCGTCGGCTGCGTGAGGAACGTGCGGGCCAGGGTGATGATCGGTCCCGGCATGGTCGCCGAGAACAGCATGGTCTGACGCTTGTCCGGGACCATGCCCATGAGGCGTTCGATGTCGGGGAGGAAGCCGAGGTCGAGCATCTCGTCGGCCTCGTCGAGGACCAGCACGCCGACCTTGCCGAGCATCAAGTGGCCCTGCTTGGCCAGGTCGAGCAGTCGACCCGGGGTGCCGACGACGACGTCGACGCCGGACTGCAGGGTGGCGATCTGCGCCTCGTAGGGGCGACCGCCGTAGATGGACATGACCCGAACGGGTCCGTCGGCGGACTGCAGATGCTTGGCGGCGTTCTCGAGGTCGCTGGTGACCTGGACGCAGAGCTCGCGCGTCGGGACGATGACCAGCGCCCGCGGGGTGCCGTCCAGCACCGACGTGCCCGAGCCGTCGGCGGGACCGGTGGCGAGGCGGTGCAGCAACGGCACGCCGAAGCCGAACGTCTTGCCCATACCGGTGCGTGCCTGACCGATGAGGTCGTCGCCGGCGAGGGCCAGCGGCAGCGTGAGCTCCTGGATGGCGAAGGTGCGGTCGATGCCGATGTCGGCGAGCCCGCGCACGATCTGCGGGTGCACGCCGAGTTCGGCGAAGGTGGGGGGAGTGTGGGTGGTGTCCAGCGCGGCGGACACGGTGGTCTCCGCGGGGGCGTCGTTCTCGTGGTCGACGGTGATCTTGCTCAGGGGTCCGGCCTCTCTCGGGTCTCGCACGCACCACGAGGGCCAGGCCGAGTGACGGCCGATGTCGATGCCCCCGAGTCCGTATGCCGCCCGCAGCGCCGTCGGCCGGTGGTGGCGACGGACATGGTCCGTCGCGGCAACCCCGGCGACACG
Organism: Rhodococcoides corynebacterioides NBRC 14404; assembly: GCF_001894765.1. GTDB lineage: Bacteria > Actinomycetota > Actinomycetes > Mycobacteriales > Mycobacteriaceae > Rhodococcoides > Rhodococcoides corynebacterioides. The sequence goes on along the minus strand of NZ_BCWV01000006.1, from coordinate 152,622 downwards.
AACGGCGGCAGGCACGAACCGAGTGCGCGCACAGTGTCGGTGTCGGCGCCGCGGTGGCCGCAGCGTGACTCGAAGGTGTCCGAGACACGGCCGTCGTCGCACGGACGCAGCGCCGTCACGACCATTCTAGCCCGGCGATGTCCGGGCCGCGGTATCGGCAGTTCGGACGTGTCCGACGGTAGGGTCTGTGGCCATGGAGAGCACTGGGGTCACCGGGCAGTCGCAGCAGGTCGACGGCGCCTCTGCGCCGGATGTGGAGGCCGCCTCGGCGCCGGGTGTCGTCTCCGCCGATCACCCGGGCATCGTGAGCCTGTTCGGCGTGCTCGCGTACGGCGAGATCTCCGCCTTCTATCGCCTGGTCGAGGACGCCGCGATGGCCCCCACGCTGCGGGACCGCATCGCGATGGCCAGCATGGCCGCCGCCGAGATGAATCACTTCGAGGTCCTCGAGGCCGCTCTGCGGGAGCGGGGGCGAGACGTGCTGTCGGTGACCGAACCGTTCGCGGCCGCCCTCGATGCCTATCACGCGTCGACTCTGCCGTCGACGTGGATGGAAGTCCTGGTCAAGACCTACGTCGCGGACGGGCTGGCCGCGGACTTCTACCGCGAGATCGCCCACAGCCTGCCCGCCGAGGTCGCCGCGACGGTGCGCGAGGTGCTCGCCGAGACGGGGCACTCGGAGTTCGTCGTCTCCGAGGTGGCGGCTCGGGTCGCCGAGGACGCCGCCGCCAAGGACCGCCTGATGCTGTGGGGCCGGCGGCTGCTGGGCGAGGCGATCACCCAGGCTCAGTTCGTCCTCGCGCAGCGCGAAGAGCTGACCGAGTTGGTCATGACGGCGTCGGGCGACTTCACCGGCATCGTCGCGCTGTTCGACCGTATGCAGGTGCGCCATTCCGAACGCATGGCCACTCTCGGCCTCGTCTGAGCGTCCCCTCGGATCTCGTCCGGTTCTGCCCGGCTGTTCGCTCAGGGCGTGGCGTCGGAGACCGTGTCGGGCGCGGGTGCTGCACTAGCCTGGACCACGAACAGACAGGCATCAACGACAACGACGTGGAGGTCGGCCGTGGAGGTCAAGATCGGAATTTCGGACAGCCCACGGGAACTGGTGATCAACAGCGCCCAGACGCCCGACGAGGTGGAGGCCCTGGTCTCCGGAGCCTTCGGCGGTGAGGGCGTGCTGACCCTGGTCGACGAGAAGGGCCGGAAGTTCCTCGTCCCCGCGGGCAAGCTGGCCTACGTCGAGATCGGTCCGTCGGACAGCCGACGCGTCGGGTTCTCGACCGTCACGGCGTCCTGACCGGACCCGTTCGGATACGCCGACGAACGGCCCCGCACCGAGCAGGTGCGGGGCCGTTCGTCGTCGTGGGCGTGTGCCGGTCGAATCGACTCCGGTCAGGAACCGGCCTGCAGGGGTACGTGCGACAAGCCGCCCCAGGCCAGGGTGACCGTCGTGTCCACGGCTTCTTCCTTGGTGATCGGCCGATCCGCCTCGAGCCAGTAACGGGCCGTGAACTGGCTGGCGCCGACAAGGCCGACGGCGAGGATGCGGGCGCGGTGGGGGTCGAGGCCCGAGTCGTGACTGACCAGATCGAAGACGGCGTCGACGCAGGCTTCGGTGGCCTGGTCCACGCGCGCCTGTACCTGCGGATCGCCCATCAGGTCGGACTCGAACACGAGGCGGAAGCCCTGGGTGTCGTTGTCGACGAAGTCGTAGAACGCGAGGACGGCGGCGCGGACGCGCTTGCGGTTGTCCGTGGTGGATCGCAGCGCCTGGCGCAGTCCGGAGATGAGCGTGTCGACGTAGTTGCCGAGCACCGCCACGTACAGGTCGAGTTTGCCGGGGAAGTGTTGGTACAGAACGGGTTTGCTGACACCCGCGCACTCGGCGATCTCGTCCATGCCGGCGGCGTGGTAGCCACGAGCCACGAAGATCTCGCCGGCCGCGGTGAGCAGTTGCGCGCGGCGCGCATCGCGGGGGAGGCGGGCGCTGCGACGCGCGGGTCCGGCCCCGACGGACGAGCTTCGGTCGGCGACATCGGTCATCTGGTACTACCGTCCCATCCGCCGCGTCGGCCGACGGACGAGGATCTCTCGGCTCAGCGGTAGGGCGCGGCATGTCGTTCTGCAGATCGTGTCGACGATACCCCGGCGCGCCGATCCGAGCGGTCGGGCACGTGTGAGAACCTGGATCGGTGAGCGATCGAGGGCATCCGCAGCGCGCGGACCGGGCGCGGCGATCTCATCAGCCGCTCCGGGCGCAGTGGGATCCGACGGCCGTCGACGCCGGTCGTCCCCGCCCGCCGCGCCCCGAACGCACCGCGAAGAAGCGCAGCCGGGTGGGTCGCTTCGTGGCCACCTACGGCTGGCGGGCCTACGCCCTGCCGATCCTGCTCGTGGTCACCGTGCTCGTGATCGTCGACGCGGTGCGCGATCCGGGCACGGGCCCCTCGGCCGATTCCGCGCCCGGTTTCCCGGCACTGTCCAACACGTCCGAGGGCACCGACGTGATCGGGGTGCCGCCCGCGGGCGACGGCAATTTCGCCGACAGCATTCCGTCGGGCCAGATGCCCGACGGCGGGCCGTTCGCCGTCCAGGGCGCGGGGACATGGCGCGTCGTGCCGGGGACGACCGACCAGGTGGGGCAGGGCACCGAGCGCGTCTTCACCTACACCGTGGAGATCGAGGACGGCATCGACACGGTGGGTTTCGGCGGTGACGAGTCCTTCGGCCGCTTCGTCGACGCCACGCTGTCCAACCCGAAGAGCTGGACCAACGACGCGCGGTTCGCCTTCCGTCGGGTCGACACGGGTGATCCCGACTTCCGGGTCTCCCTGACCTCGCAGATGACGGTGCGGGACGTCTGCGGTTACGACATCCAGCTCGAGGTCTCCTGCTACAACCCCGGCATCGACCGCGTGGTGCTCAACGAGCCCCGGTGGGTGCGCGGTGCGACGGCGTTCCAGGGCGACATCGGCTCCTACCGCCAGTACGTCGTCAACCACGAGGTGGGCCACGCGATCGGCTACCAGGCGCATCAGCCGTGCGAGACCGACGGCGGGCTGGCACCGATCATGATGCAGCAGACCTTCGGCACGGCCAACGACGACATCGCGACGCTCGACCCCGAGGGTGTCGTCCCCATGGACGGCAAGGTGTGTCGATTCAATCCCTGGCCGTACCCGCGTACGTGATGGAGCCACTCGTCGCTCCCGGCGCCCCGTTGACGCCGGACCAGGTGGGCCGATACAGCCGCCATCTCCTGCTGCCGGACATCGGCACCCTCGGTCAGCGGCGACTGCGTGCCGCCCGCGTCCTGGTGGTCGGCGCAGGCGGGTTGGGCTCGCCGGTCCTGCTGTACCTGGCGTCGGCCGGGGTGGGCACCCTCGGCATCGTCGAGTTCGACGAGGTCGACGCGTCCAACCTCCAGCGTCAGATCGCGCACGGGGAGGCCGACGTCGGGCGCGGCAAGGGGGTGAGCGCGCGGGACGCGATCCGACGCATCGACTCGAGCATCGAGGTGCGGGTGCACGAGCTGCGGCTCGCTCCGCGCAACGCGGCCAACATCTTTCGGCAGTACGACCTGGTGGTGGACGGCACCGACAACTTCGCCACCCGGTACCTCGTCAACGACGCCGCCGCGGTGGCCGGTGTGCCCTACGTGTTCGGGTCGATCCACCGCTTCGACGGCCAGGTGTCGGTGTTCTGGGACGCCGCGCCGGGCGGTCGGGGCATCGACTACCGCGACCTGTACCCGGATCCGCCGCCGCCGGGGACGGTGCCGTCGTGCGCCGAGGCCGGCGTGCTGGGTGTGCTCTGCGGGGTCGTGGGCTCGATCATGGCCACCGAGGCCGTCAAGCTCGTGACCGGTGTCGGTGAACCGTTGCTCGGTCGGCTGCTGATCTACGACGCGCGGGCGATGACGTTCCGCACGGTGTCGATGCGTCGCGATCCCGGCCGGGCGCCGGTCACCGAGGTCGCGGAGGACTACGAGGTGCTGTGTGGTCTGCCGACCCCGCCCCTGACGGTCGATGGAGACCTCGAGCCCGGGGAGGTTCGTGACCTTCTCGCGGGCGACGGGCCCGTCGCGCTGGTGGACGTGCGGGAGCAGGTCGAGTGGGACATCGCCCATCTCGCGGGCGCGACCCTGGTTCCGGTCGGTCGGGTGCTGGACGGCAGCGCGACCGGCGACATCCCCCGAGACCGCCCCGTGGTCCTCTACTGCAAGACGGGGGAGCGGTCCGCCGACGCCCTCGCCGTCCTGCGGGCCGCGGGTGTGGCGGACGCACACCACCTGCGCGGCGGCCTCGACGCCTGGATCCGAGAGATCGACCCGTCCCTGCCGTCCTACTGACCCGCCGTTCGCCCGACGGGCCGAGGTCCCGGACGTCGGCGGCCGTGGCGGTACGGTCGAACGCATGATGCCGGAACCACCTCAGCACGTCATCGGCACCTTCGGCCTCCGCGGCTCCGACCCGGTCCCGCTGGGCGACGACTGGGACGGCGGATGGCGCCTCGGAGACGTCGTGCTCTCGCCGGTGGCCGATCATGCGCGCGGTGCGTGGTCGGCGAAGGTGCGCGAGACGCTCGAGGTGGAGGGGGTGCGGCTCGCGCGCCCCGTGCGGTCCACGGACGGCCGGTACGTCGTGTCCGGCTGGCGGGCCGACACGTACATCGAGGGCGCGCCCGAGCCCCGCCACGACGAGGTGGTCTCGTTGGCCACCCGCTTGCACGTGGCCACCTCCGCGCTCGAGAAGCCGCGGTTCCTCACGCAGCCGCCGGTGGCCCCGTGGTCCGACGTCGACGTGTTCGTCGCGGCGGATCGCGCTGCGTGGGAACCGGTTCCGTTCCGATCCGCCCGCGCGGGCGGTGCGGTGGAGCCGACGTCGCCCGACGGGGTGCGCAGCATGGAGCTGATCGGCCGGCTCGCGACGTTACGGCGACCGGTGCAGGAGCCGGACCAGCTGGTGCACGGAGACCTGTTCGGCACCGTGCTCTTCGACGGCGCCCGCGCGCCCGGACTGACCGATATCACCCCGTACTGGCGTCCGGCGGCGTGGGCCGCCGCGGTGGTCGTGGTCGACGCGGTGTCCTGGGGCGGCGCGGACGACGGCCTCGTCGGCCGGTGGGAGGACCTGCCGGAATGGCCGCAGATGTTGTTGCGCGCCATCATGTTCAGGCTCGCCGTCCACGCGTTGCACCCCCGGTCGACGGCCGAGGCGTACCCCGGCTTGGCGCGGACCGCCGACCTGGTGCGGCTCCTGCTCTAGGACTCCGCCGCCGTCAGCGCGCCCGGTAGGCCCGCCACCCGCCGTACTCGGTGATGTCCGTCCCGGCGTCGGCGGCTTCCTGGCTGCAGGTGAAGCCCGTCACCCACCGTCCGTCGGACAGTTCCACCGGACCGAGTCCCATCGGCGCCGGGAGCGCAGCCAGGAACGTACCGAGGTGAGCCGGGGCGAGGCGGTAGAGCTCGCCGGCGATCTCGGCGCCGCCGCCGCCCACGCGGACCAGGCCGGGCTTCGGCGGCTCGGTGCGCAGGTCGCGCAGCCGGTACACCGTCGCGGTGCGCACCTCGCCCAGGAATCGCGCCCCGCGCTCGGTGAGCTGGCCGTGCGCCGGGAAGCCCGCGAGGTGCGCGCCCACCACCAGGACGTCCACGCCACCCGCGCCGAGGTCCGGAGCCGGCTCGTCGATCAGGCGCGCCGCGAGGTCCACGGCGACCTGATCGTCGAAGCGGTCGGTGACGAGCATGACGCCGAACGGATCGCCCGCGGCCGTCGGGAGGCCGGGCACGGCCACGGCAGCCAGGTCGAGCAGGTTGCAGAAGTTCGTGAACGTCCCCATCCGGCGGTTGATCGCCACCGGCTCGGCCTGCACCGCCGCGATGGTCGGGTGCTCGGTGGTGGTGGGCAGCAGCAGTGCGTCCACGTCCGCGAGCATGCGCACCGCGCGGGCACGGACCCGGGTCAGTCGGTCGAGGTCGGTGACGTACTCGTGCGCCGCGGGCGCCTTGGCTCCGCGCACGATGGCGGCGACCGTCGGGTCCGCGCTCGCGGGCTCCGTCTCGAGGAACGCTCCCACCGCCGCGTACCGCTGCGCGACCACGGCCCCGTCGTAGAGCAGCGTGGCCGCGTCGAGAAGGGCGGAGACGTCCACCGTGACGGTGTCGATCCCACGGTCGGCCAGCCCGTCGACGGTCGCCGCGAACGCGGCGTCGAACTCCGGCGACAGTGCCGTGAGGTCCTCTGCCCGCGGCACCGCGACGCGTGGCCGGGGCGAGGCCGCGAGGCGAACTGTCGCGGGCCACGACCGACTCCGCGGGTCCTCCTCGTCGGGCCCGATCATCGCGCGCATCGCGGCGGCCGCGGTGGCGAGGTCCGCGGCGAACACCGTGACGGCGTCGTAGTCCACACAGGCGGGCACCACGCCCGCCGTGGGAACCAGCCCCAGCGTGGCCTTGATGCCGACCAGGTCGTGCAACGCGGCCGGCACCCGGCCCGATCCGGCGGTGTCGGTGCCGAGCGCGACGTCGACCACGCCGAGTGCCACGGCGACCGCCGATCCGGCGCTCGACCCGCCGGACACCCGGTCGGGATCCCACGCGCATCGCACCGCGCCGTACGGGCTGCGTGTGCCGACCAGGCCCGTCGCGAACTGATCGAGATTCGTCGTGCCCAGCACCAGAGCGCCGGCGTCGACGAGCCGTCGGACTGCCGTCGCCGACCGCTCGGCCACGGCGCCGAACTCCGGGCAGGCCGCCGTGGTCGCGAGTCCGGCGACGTCGATGTTGCCCTTGACGGCCACGAGCAGCCCGGCGAGCGGAAGGTCGGCACCGTCGGCGAGCCGCTGCTCGACGGCGTGCGCGTCGCTCAGCACCTCGGCCTCCGGTCGCAGGTCGATCCACACCTCCGGCCGGTCCTCCTCGCCGAGGCGCTCGTACGCCAGGGCCACCCGCTGCGACGGGGGCAGCGTGGGGTCGATTCGGTCGACGACGCTCATGCGGGGATGGTCCCTTCGGTTCTCGGGGTGGGGTCCGGGGTGGGCACCGGGGTGCCGGCAGGGACCGTGACCAGCAGGGGCCTGCCGGGTTCGACGCGATCACCGGAGGCGACGGTGACGGCGACGACGCGCACGGCGTCCGAGACGGTCACGGGCAGTTCGAGTTTCATGTCACTATCACGAACAGCGATGTTTACGAATAGTTCTCGGCCGTGATCCGGTCGGCGAAGGTGCGCGGGTACAGAGGCGTACCCAGAGCGGTATGCGAGGAGAACGGTACGAGACGGGTGTTTCCGGACCGCAGAATCGCTGTGACAGTTGCGTATCCGAGGTGACGGCCGTGTTACGAGATCCATCTCGTCGTGACATGCACCGAACGGTGCCGGTCGGCGCGGTGACGGATCGTGGCTGTGTCGTGGATCCGCGCGGGTTCCGGTGGTGCGCGCGGGTTGCAGCCGAAGCGGATCGCTCGAACCGGCGCGGATCGGGGGTGGCTGGAGACCGCCTCAGCCGGGGTAGTGGGCGGAGACCTCGGCGAAGAGTTGGCGTGCGGCCGCGGCGGCAGCGTCGGGGTCTCCCGCGATCACGGCGTCGACGAGGGCCCCGTGCTCGTCGTGGAACCCCCGCCGTGTCTCCGCGACGTGCCGGGACACTGATTCCTCGATGGTGGGGAGGGCGAGGTCGTAGAACTCGAGGTACACCGCGTTGTGACTGGCCGCGACGATCGCGCGGTGCAGGGCCGTGTCGAGGGCCAGAGCCCCGGCGCGGTCGTTGTCCCAGGCCTGCATCCGTCGATCGCGGATGTCGCACAGGATGCGGACGTCCTCGTCGGTCCGTCGGCGCGCGGCCAGGGTGGCCGCGGTGACGTCGAGGGCCTGTCGCAGCTCGAGCACGTCGCGGGATCGCGAGGCGGCAAGGAACCGTCCGACGGTGGCTGCGACGTCGGAGGCGGCGACGACGTAGGTTCCGGACCCCTGGCGGCGGTCCAGCATGCCGGCGTGGACGAGAGCCCCGACCGCTTCTCGCACCGTGTTGCGGCCCGCGCCCGTGAGCTCGACCAGGTCGGTCTCGGTGGGGATGCGGGTGCCGACGGGCCACGTACCGTTCTCGATCTCGCGGCGCAGGCGCTCGGTGACCCGGTCGATCAGGCTGGGGCGGGCGGGCGGCACGCGGTCCTCCTCCGATCGGGGCGGTGTGGCGTCGACGACGGGTCTTTGCCCCGACGAACGAAGTCATCCTATGATTTTTCGGTGTCGTCGCCCACCTCCACCGCACCTCGCCCCGCGCCGCTGCCTCTGATCCGCGGACGCGTCCTCGTGTTCGCCGCGATCGTGCTGTCGGCGTTCACCCTGAGGTCCGCGGTGACGTCGATCTCACCGCTCTTCCCGCGCATCGGTGACGACCTCGGCTTCGGGGCCGGGATCATCGGCGTTCTGGGCATGGTGCCGACGCTGATGTTCGCGGTCTTCGGCGTCGCGGCACCCGCGATCGCCGTCCGACTCGGCCTCGAACGGACTGCTCTGGTGGCGGCCCTGGTCACCGCGGTGGGCATCTTTGCGCGCTCGTACGCGCCCGGGACCGCCAGTCTGGTGCTGCTCTCCGCGGTGGCACTCGCCGGCATGGGCGTCGGCAACGTCGTCATCCCGCCGCTGGTGAAGCGGTACTTCTCCGACCGGGTGGCGGTGATGAGCACCGTCTACATCTGCTTCCTGCAGTTCGGCACCATCGTCCCGTCCCTCACCGCGGTGCCCGTCGCCGACGCCCTCGGGTGGCGAGCGTCCCTGGCGCTCTGGGGTCTCGCGGCCGTCGCCGCGGCCGTGCCGTGGTTCGCGGTCGGTGTGATCGACCGTCGTGGCCGAACCGCGGCGACAGCGACAGCTGCAGCGGCGACGACGTCGCCCGAGGCCGAGTCCTCGCCTCCCGAGGGCCCGCGGGTGGCCCCGTGGCGGACGTCCCTCGGGTGGGGCATGGCGCTGATGTTCGGCATGACGTCCCTGGTCACCTACTCCCTGTTCGCCTGGCTGCCGTCGTTGCTCGTGGAGGCGGGGGTGTCCGAGAGTGCCGGCGGTGTGGCCGTGGGCGTGTTCAGCGCGCTGGGGCTGGCGGCGTCGTTGGTGGCTCCGTGGTTGGCGACGCGCGTGGTCGATCCGTTCCCCGTGGCGGTGGCCTGCACGGTGTTCTTCCTGTCCGGGTTCGCCGGTCTGTACTTCTCGCCGGGACACCTGACGCTGCTGTGGGTGGTGCTGGTGGGTGCGGGCCCGACGACGTTCCCCCTCGCCCTCACGCTGATCAATCTGCGGACCCGCACCGAGAAGGGCTCGTCCGCGCTGTCGGGGTTCACGCAGGGAGTGGGGTACCTCGTGGCGTGTTCCGGCCCGCTGCTGTTCGGCGCGCTGCACGAGGCCTCGGGGGCCTGGACCTGGTCGTTCGCCTTCCTCACCGGCGCCGTCGTGGTGCTGCTGGTCGCGGCGCGCGCCGCGTGCCGACCGCGGGTGCTCGAGGATGTGCTCGCCGCCCGCCCCACCCCGTAACGGCAACCCGCGCGAACGACCCGACCTCGCGGGGGCGGGCAGATCCGTATCCCTGACCGGATCCGCGTCGGTTCCGGCACTCCGCTGCAGCTGCACCACGCGCGGACCACTGGAAGTCGCGCGGATCCGCTCGTTCCGGACGTGACCTCACCGGCCTCAGCCCCGCGAACCGGCTGCTCCACAACCCCGTGACACGGACCTCACCGCACCCCGGGCGCACACGTGAGGTCGAATTCATCGACCGGTCACAACCAGAAGCGTTCTCGCAACACGAGTTTCCTATCTTTGGGCTTCCCCGAGATCAGGAGGCCGTCCGTGACCAGTGTGTCGGACCACAATGCAGCGACGTCCACAGCACCGACGTCCGCGGCTCCGGTGGTGCACAACCACCGCATCGCCCACTGGGACCCCGAGGACGTCGAGGCGTGGGAAGCCGGCGGCAAGCAGATCGCCCGTCGCAACCTCGTCTGGTCGGTGGTGGCGGAGCACGTCGGCTTCTCCATCTGGTCGATCTGGTCGGTGATGGTCCTGTTCATGCCGATGGACGTGTACGGCATCGATCCCGCCGGGAAGTTCTTCCTGGTGGCCGTTCCCACGCTGGTGGGTGCGGTCCTGCGCATTCCGTACACCTTCGCCACCGCGACCTTCGGTGGTCGCAACTGGACCGTGTTCAGCGCACTGGTGCTGCTGATCCCCACGGTGCTGACGCTGTGGTTCATGGTCAACCCCGCCTCGTACACGACCTACCTGATCGTCGCGGCGTTCGCGGGACTCGGCGGCGGCAACTTCGCCTCGTCGATGACCAACATCAACGCCTTCTACCCGCAGCGTGAAAAGGGTTGGGCCCTGGGACTGAACGCGGGCGGCGGCAACATCGGAGTGCCCGTCGTCCAGCTGCTCGGTCTGTTGGTGATCGCCACCGTCGGCAACACCGCCCCGGAGATCGTCTGTGCCGTCTACCTCGTGCTGATCGCGATCGCCGCCGTCGGCGCCGCGATGTTCATGGACAACCTCGACAACCAGAAGACCAACGGTCGCTCCATGATCGACGTTCTCCGCCACTCGGACTCGTGGTGGATCGCGTTCCTCTACATCGGCACGTTCGGCTCGTTCATCGGCTACAGCTTCGCCTTCGGCCAGGTGCTGCAGATCAACTTCCTCGCCGGTCTCACCGAGGGTGGCCCGGTCACCCCCGCACTGCAGGCGCGCGCCTCGCTGCTCGCCGCCCAGATCGCGTTCCTCGGACCGCTTCTCGGATCGCTGTCCCGCCCGATCGGCGGCGCACTCGCCGACCGACTCGGCGGCGGACGCATCACGCTCTACACCTTCGTCGCGATGATCTTCTCCGCCGGCATCCTCGTGGCGACCGGCACGATCGACGACGCCTCACCGGGCGCCGCGACCGGCACCACGATGACCGCATACGTGGTGGGCTTCATCGCCCTGTTCGTCCTGTCCGGGCTGGGCAACGGGTCGGTCTACAAGATGATCCCCGCCATCTTCGCGGCGAAGGCCGCGGCGATGACCGAGGCCACCGCCGAGGAGCGGGCCGCCTGGTCCCGCACGATGTCCGGTGCACTCATCGGCATCGCCGGGGCCATCGGAGCCCTCGGCGGTGTGGGCATCAACCTGGTCCTGCGTGCGGCCTACACCGGCGCGGACAAGTCCGCCACCAGCGCGTTCTGGGTGTTCCTCGGCTTCTACGTCGCGTGCGCCGCGGTGACTCGGGGGGTCTACCTGCGTCGGTCGGACCGCGCCGCGGTGACGGTATGACCGTCGTCGAATTCGGTCCGGCCGGCGTCGAGCGGCACGCACCCGCCACCGCCGGGACCGCCACGCACTGCCCCTACTGCGGACTGCAGTGCGCCATGACGATCACCGGTGACGGACCCGCGACGGCAGCGGTCGAACCGCGACAGTTCCCCACCAATCGAGGGGGGTTGTGCCGCAAGGGATGGACGGCCGCCGACGTGCTGCGCGTGCCGGATCGCCTGACCGCCCCGCTCGTCCGCATGGACGGGGACCTCGTTCCCACCACGTGGGAGCACGCTCTGGATCTGGTGGCGAACACGTTGACCAGGCTGCGTGCCGAGCACGGTCCGGACTCGGTGGGCGTGTTCGGTGCCGGTGGCCTGACCAACGAGAAGTCCTACGTGCTGGGCAAATTCGCCCGCGTCGCGCTCGGCACCTCCAACATCGACTACAACGGTCGCTTCTGCATGTCCTCGGCCGCGGCGGCGGGCAATCGGGCGTTCGGTCTGGACCGGGGCCTGCCGTTCCCGGTGTCCGACCTCGGATCCGCCCGCGCCGTCCTGATCCTCGGCGGCAACGTCGCGGAGACCATGCCGCCCTTCACCGCGCACCTCGGCACCGCCGCGGCGGCCGGGGGCCTGATCGTTGCCGATCCTCGCCGGACTCCCACGGTGGACCGGGCACTGGCGGCCGGCGGTATGCACCTCCAGCTCGCGCCGGGGACGGATCTCGCACTCGCCCTGGGTATGACGCACCTGGCCGTCGTCGAGGGCTACGCCGACCGTGACTACCTCGACGAGCGCACCGAGGGTGTCGACGCCTACTGGGCGACGGCTGCTCAGTGGTGGCCCGAGCGAGCCGAGCGGGTCACGGGGGTTCCGGTCTCGCGGATGCGCGAGACCGTTCGAGCCCTGGCGACGTCCCGCGACGCCGGTACCGGCGCCTACGTTCTCACCGCACGCGGCGCCGAACAGCACGCGTCCGGAACCGACACGGTCTCCGCCGTCATCGCTCTGGCCCTCGTCCTCGGACTGCCCGGGAACCGGGGGACGGGGTACGGGGCGATCACCGGCCAGGGCAACGGCCAGGGCGGACGCGAGCACGGGCAGAAGGCGGACCAGCTGCCCGGCTATCGATCCATCACCGACCCCGCTGCGCGAGAGCACGTCGCGGGCGTGTGGGGCATCGACCCGGCCGACATCCCGGGTCCGGGGAAGAGCGCCTACGAACTGCTCGACTCCGTGGGCCGCGCCGACGGGCCCCGCGCCCTGCTGGTGCACGGATCGAACCTCGCGGTCTCCGCACCTCGGGCGGCGCACGTCGTCGACCGCCTCGACGCCCTCGAGCTCCTGGTGGTGACCGATTTCGTCCTCTCCGAGACCGCGGCTCGCGCCGACGTGGTGCTGCCCACGCTCCAGTGGGCGGAGGAAGAGGGCACCATGACGTCGTTGGAAGGGCGAATCCTGCGTCGCCGCAGAGCACTTCGTGCTCCGGACGGTGCGCGCGGCGAACTCGACATTCTCGCGGACCTGGCGGAGCGGCTCGGTCAGCCCGCGAACCGCTTCCCCCGCGACGCGGCCACCGTGTTCGACGAACTCCGTCGCGCCTCGGCCGGCGGCCCGGCCGACTACTCCGGAGTGACCTACGAGCGGCTCGACGCCGGCGAGGCGCTGCACTGGCCGGTCCCCGCGGTGGACCATCCGGGCACACCGCGCCTGTTCCTCGACCGGTTCCGGACACCGAGTGGGCGTGCACGATTCACCGTCGTCGACCACGTCGGACCCGCCGAGACCGCCGACGAGGACTTCCCCCTCCTCGCCACGACGGGCCGGGTCCTCGGGCACTACCAGTCCGGCGCCCAGACCCGACGGGTCGCGGAACTGGTCGACGCCACGGGACCGATGTTCGTCGAGGTCCACCCGGACACCGCGGAGCGAGCGGGTCTCGCCGACGGGGACGACGCGTCCGTCGTCTCGCGGCGTGGAACCACCCGTGCCCGGGTGCGTACCGAGGCGACGATGCGGCTCGACACCGTCTTCCTTCCGTTCCACTTCGCCGGGGCCGAGCGCGCCAACCTGGTCACCAACGACGCGCTCGATCCCACCAGCCGGATGCCCGAATTCAAGGTCGCCGCCGTGCGATTGGAGCCGACGTCATGACCGTGACCACCGCACCGCACCGCGTCGTCGTGGTCGGCAACGGTCTCGCCGGGGCCCGATTGCAGGACGAGGTGCTGCGCCGCGATCCCACCGGTGAGCGTGTCCGCGTGATCGTCTACGGCGACGAACCGCACCCCGCGTACAACCGCATCCTGCTCTCCACGGTGATCGCGGGCCGACTGCGACCGGAGGACATCGGGCTGCGCCCCTCCTCGTGGGTCGACGACCATGCCGACCGGACCCACCTCGGGGTGAGCGTGACGGGTATCGACCGCGCATGCCGGACGATCACCCGGTCCGACGGCGGCACCGACACCTACGACACGCTCGTTCTCGCCACGGGCTCGTCGGCCGCGGTGCCGCCGGTCCCGGGCATGCGTGACGACGACGGGCGGCCGGCGCCGGGCGTCGTCACCTTCCGCACCCTCGAGGACTGCGCCGTCATCGCCGCGTCGGCCGGGCCAGGCTCCCGCGTGGTCGTCGTCGGTGCCGGACTGCTGGGCGTCGAGGCCGCCCGCGGCGCCGCGCTGCGCGGCGCGCAGGTGACCGTCGTCCACCCCAAGACCCACCCCATGGAGAAGCAGCTCGATCGGGCCGGGGGAGCCGTTCTCGCCCGCGTCCTGCGCGAGCTCGGCATGGACATCGCTCTGGGTGCGCGGGCCGCGGCCGTACGACACGTCGACGGCACGCTCCAGGTCGACCTGACCGACGGCACCGGGGTCGACGCCGATCTCGTGGTGGTCACCGCCGGCGCCCGTCCCAACACCGATCTCGCGGTCGCCTGTGGACTCGACGTCGGACGAGCCGTGGTGGTCGACGACCGGTTGCGCACCTCCGATCCGCACATCCGCGCGATCGGCGACTGCGCCGAGCACCGCGGTGAGGTGTACGGGCTCGTGCAGCCCGCGTGGGAGATGGCCGCCGTTCTCGCCGACGATCTGTGCGGTGTCGACGGGCCCGCCTACGAGGGCAGCGCCGTGGTGACGCGACTCAAGGCGCACGGCATCGACCTCGCCTCGATGGGCTGCGTCGAGACGCCCGACGACGACGAGACCGAGGTCCTCACCCTCAGCGACCCCACCCGCGGGCGCTACGCCAAGGTGATCGTCCGCAAGGACCGCCTGATCGGTGCCGTCATGCTCGGCAACCCCGAGGTGGTGGGCACGCTCGGCCAGTACTTCGACGCCGGAACGCCCGTTCCGAGCGACCGGATGACCCTGCTGCTCGGTCACCTCGCCGGCGGCCCCGCCGAGACGACGTCTCCGTCGACCATGCCCGACGCGGCCGTGGTCTGCCGCTGCAACACCGTCACCAAGAAGCATCTGGTGTCCGCGTGGCGACGGGGGTGCCACACCACCGCGGCGATGGCGCAGGCGACTCGCGCCACCACCGGCTGCGGCAGCTGCGTCTCGGCCGTCGACGGCCTGTGCGACTGGCTGCACCGTGCCGACCCAACCAGCGCCGACCCACCCCGCGTCGACCCACCCGGCGACGATTCGTGCACTCCCGCTTCGTCTTCCGATCCCCGCCCCGCCACTCTCGTGAGGAGCTCGACATGACCCGCACCGCAGTCGTCGTTGGACACGGCATGGTCGGACACCGTTTCGTCGAGGCGCTGCGTGCCCGCGACACCGACGGCGACTGGACCGTGACCGTGCTGTGCGAGGAGCCGATCCCGGCGTACGACCGGGTGGGCCTGTCGTCCTACGTGGGTACGTGGGACCACCGCGAACTCGCGCTGGCCGGGAACGAGTACGCCGGAGACGACGCCGTCACCCTGCGCACCGGCGTGCGGGCCGTGTCGGTCGACCGCGAACGACGCGTCGTCGTCACCTCGGAGGGCGACTCCGTCGCGTACGACGCGCTGATCCTGGCCACCGGTTCGTACCCGTTCGTCCCGCCGGTGCCCGGCCACGACCTCGATCGGTGCTTCGTCTACCGCACCGTCGACGATCTCGATCGCATTCGCGCCTGCGCCGACGCGGCGGGCGAGGGGGCGGTCGGTGTGGTGGTCGGCGGCGGTCTGCTCGGTCTGGAGGCGGCGAATGCGTTGCGGCAGATGGGCATGACGCCGCACGTCGTCGAGTTCGCACCGCGACTGATGCCGTTGCAGGTCGACGAGGGCGGCGGCGCTCTGCTGAAGCGGCTGGTCTCCGAACTGGGCGTCGTCGTGCACACCGGAGTCGGCACCTCGGCGGTGGCGGACAACGGCCACGGCATCGACGTCACCTTGGCGGACGGGACCGTGATCGACGCGTCGCTGCTCGTGTTCTCGGCGGGCGTGCGCCCCGCCGACGCCCTCGCCCGCGACGCGGGACTCGCACTCGGCGACCGCGGCGGTGTGCTCACGGACACGAGCTGCCGCACCGAGGACCCGCACGTGTGGGCCATCGGCGAGTGCGCCGCCGTCGAGGGTCGCTGCTACGGACTGGTGGCACCCGGATACTCGACCGCCGAGGTCGTCGCGGACCGATTGGTCGGCGGCGCAGCGGAATTCCCCGGTGCGGACCTCTCGACCAAGCTGAAGCTGATGGGGGTCGACGTCGCCAGCTTCGGCGACGCGCTCGGCGCCACCGAGGGCGCGCTGGAGGTGGTGCTGAACGACGCCGCCAAGCGGACCTACGCCAAGCTCGTCCTGTCCGACGACGCCACCACGCTGCTCGGCGGCATCCTCGTCGGCGACGCGTCCGCCTACGCGACCCTCCGGCCGATGGTCGGTCGACCGCTGCCCGGGGATCCGGCGTCGTTGATCTCGCCGACCGGCGAGAAGCTGGGCGTCGCCGCGCTGCCCGACGACGCCGAGGTGTGCTCGTGCAACGCCGTCACCAAGGGGGCGATCTGTTCGGCGATCGCCGACGGCGCGTGCGACCTGGCGGCGATCAAGGGCTGCACCACCGCCGGCACCACCTGTGGCGGTTGCCTGCCCACCGTCAAGCAGTTGCTGGCAGCAGCGGGCGTCGAGATGTCGACGGCGTTGTGCGAGCACTTCTCCCAGTCTCGTCGCGAGCTGTTCGAGATCGTCTCCGCGACCGGGATCCGGACGTTCTCCGGCCTGGTCGCGGCACACGGCCGCGGCGCCGGGTGCGACATCTGCAAGCCCGTCGTGGCGTCGATCCTGGCCTCGACGTCGTCGGACCACATCCTGGGTGGTGAGCAGGCCGCACTGCAGGACACGAACGATCACTTCCTCGCCAACATCCAGAAGAACGGCACCTACTCGGTGGTGCCGCGCATGCCGGGCGGCGAGTGCACACCCGAGCAACTCATCGTGATCGGCGAGGTGGCGCGCGACTTCGGTCTCTACACCAAGGTCACCGGCGGTCAGCGCATCGACCTGTTCGGCGCGCGAGTGGAGCAGCTGCCCGCGATCTGGAAGCGGCTGGTCGACGCCGGCATGGAGAGCGGTCAGGCCTACGGCAAGTCCCTCCGCACCGTGAAGAGCTGCGTCGGCTCGACCTGGTGCCGGTACGGCGTGCAGGACTCGGTGGGTATGGCCGTCGATCTCGAACACCGCTATCGCGGTCTGCGGGCACCGCACAAGATCAAGTTCGGCGTCTCGGGCTGCGCGCGCGAGTGCGCGGAGGCCCGCAGCAAGGACGTCGGCATCATCGCCACCGAGAGCGGCTGGAACCTCTACGTCGGCGGCAACGGCGGGCAGTCGCCGAAGCACGCGGTCCTGCTCGCGTCCGGTCTCGACGACGAGACGCTCGTGCGCTACATCGATCGCTACCTGATGTTCTACGTCCGCACCGCGGACCGGCTGCAGCGGACGGCGCCGTGGATCGAGAGCCTCGAGGGCGGGCTCGACCACCTGCGCAGCGTGGTGTGCGACGACTCCCTCGGCATCGCGGCCGACCTCGAGGCGGCGATGGCCACGCACGTCGAGGGCTACCGCGACGAGTGGAAGGGCGTTCTCGAGGACGAGGAGAAGCTGGCGCGGTTCGTCTCGTTCGTCAACGCCCCCGCCGAGCCGGACCCCACCGTCGCCTTCGACGAGTCCGGGGCCCGCAAGGTTCCGGTGCTGCTGGGGATGCCGAGCACCACCCGCTAGGGCCGACCGTCAGGACCACACACACGGGCAACGGCGCCGTAACCGACGAGAAACACCTGCCCCGTAGAACTGGCTACCGGGTCACCCATTCCAGGAGGTAACCATGACCGTCATCGACTCCCGCCCCGTGACGTCGCGCTCGACCGACCGGTGGGTGACCGCCACGCGGCTGGACGTCCTCGTTCCCGGCCGCGGTGCGGCCGTCCTGCTGCCGAACGGGCGGCAGGTGGCCGTCTTCCGGCTGAGCGACGACAGCGTGTACGCGGTCGACAACATCGACCCCTTCGGATGCGCCGCCGTGATGTCTCGCGGCCTGGTGGGGGACCGGGCCGGCGAGCCGACCGTCGCGTCGCCTCTGCTGAAGCAGGTATTCTCGCTGGTGGACGGCCGTTGCCTCGACGAGCCCACCGTGAGCCTGGACACCTACGAGGTCGAGGTGCGTGACGGTCTGATCGCCGTTGCGGACCGGCCCCGCACGATCGGAACGGAGCACTCCACGCCGTGACTCGACCGTCCGATCTCTCCTCTCCGGTGGGAGTGGCCGCCCCGGATCGTCCGCTGACCGGATTCAGGATCGGAATCACGGCGGCGCGCCGGGCCGACGAGTTGGCGACGCTGCTCACCCGTCGGGGAGCGGAGGTGCTGCACGCGCCCGCCATCCGACTCGTGCCGTTGGCCGACGACGTCGAGCTCGAAGCCCGGACTCGCGAGATCGTCGCCGCGCCGCCGGATCTGACGGTCGCCACCACGGGGATCGGGTTCCGCGGGTGGATCGAGGCGGCCGAGGGGTGGGGTGTGGCGGAGGAGTTGCTCGCCGCGCTCTCGGCCGGACGAGTCATCGCCCGTGGCCCCAAGGCCACCGGGGCACTGCGCGCCGCCGGCCTACGCGAGGAGTGGTCGCCGGAGTCGGAATCGTCCGCGGAAGTGCTCTCGCACCTCCTGGCCGACGGAGTCGCCGGATTGCGCGTCGCGGTGCAGCTGCACGGTGCCACCACCGAGTGGGAACCCTTGCCGGACTTCTGCGACGGGCTGCGCGACGCCGGCGCGACCGTCGTCCCGGTACCCGTGTACCGGTGGGTCCCGCCGGACGACCCCGCACCGATGGACCGACTGATCGAGGCGGCGGTGTGCCGCGAGCTCGACGCCGTCACCTTCACCAGTGCCCCCGCCGTCGCCTCGATGATGATGCGGGCGGCCGAGACGGGCCTGGTCGCTCCGCTCCAACACGCATTCCGTACCCGAGTGGTCCCGGTCTGCGTGGGACCGGTCACGGCCGGGCCGTTCGACGCCATGGGGATCCCGACGACGGCCCCCGCCCGCGCCCGCGTCGGTGCGTTGGTCCGACACGTCGCGGACGAGTTGCCCGCCCGAATTCCCACGCTGCGCTGCGGCGGTCACGCCCTTCGGCTGCTCTCGACCACGGTGCTGGTCGACGGCGAGCCGCGTGTCGTGCCGCGGGCCGGGCTGGCCGTCCTCGACGCCCTGGCCCGTCGACCCGGGGCCGTCGTCTCGCGCGAGGATCTGCTCGCCGCCCTGCCGGGCGGTGGGGACGACACCCATGCCGTGGAGACCGCCGTCGCACGCCTGCGGTCCGCCCTCGACGCCCCGGGCGCCATCGCGACCGTGGTGAAACGGGGGTACCGCCTCGATCTCGACCCGTCGCCCGACGACGGTGCCCCTGCCGTCGACCACGAGGAGCGTGTGCCGTGACCGATCCCGTCCTGCTGCTGGTCGCCCACGGCACGCGGAACCCCGCCGGCGTCGAGACGATCGCCCGGCTCGCCGACGCCGTGGCGGGAGCACTCTCCGACCCCACGCACGGCCCGTCGGTGCGGGTGGCCTTCGTCGACGTGCTGGGACCCTCGCCCGCCGACGTCCTGCGGGACCTCCCGGCCGACGCGCCGGTGATCGCCGTCCCCGCGTTCCTCGCATCCGGGTACCACGTCCACGCCGACCTCCCGCGTGAGATCACCGAGAGCGGCCACCGACACGTGCACGTCACGCCGGCCATCGGCCCGGACCCCGCGCTCGCGCAGGTGATGGGGGAGCGACTCCGGGACACGGGACTGCGACCCGCGGATCGGGTGGTGCTGGCCGCGGCCGGCTCCTCGGACGTGCGAGCGCTGGCCGACGTTCGGACCGCCGCGGATCAGCTCGGCACGGTGGTCGGGCGTCCCGTCGAGGTGGCCTACGTCGCCACCGGAGAGCCCCGCGTCACCGACGTGGTGGCGACGGCACACGCCGCGGGCGATCGGGTCGTCGTCGCCTCGTATTTGTTGGCGCCGGGGCTGTTCCACACACGGCTGGGAGCGACGGGAGCCGCCGGGGTGACGGAGCCCCTGGGCGTGCATCCGGGCGTGACCGAGTTGGTGGTGGCTCGCTATCGAGCCGGGGTCGACGTCATCTGGGCGGCAGCGGCACGATCTCGATCGCCTCGTCCGGGGCCCGGCCGGGACTGACCACCGCCAGCGCGTCGCACTCCACCAACGCGGCCAGGTGCGCCGTGCGAACGGTGTCCGCGACGCGCCACCGGCCGTCCGCCGTCGCCGTCGCGGGCAGGAGCCGGGTGACGGTGGACGACGAGATCGGCTGCGCGGGAAGGCCGTACTGCCGACGTGGGGCGCCACCGGTGAGGGCTCGTGCGACGTCCGGCAGGATCGCGCATGCGGTGGCCACCGCCGCGAACGGGTTGCCGGGAAGTCCGACCACGAGGCGGCCGGACGGTGTCACCGACACCGATGTCGAGCCGCCCGGGCGGCACGCCAGACCGCGCACGACCGGACGGGCGTCGGCGCGGGCCAGCGCATCGGCCAGCGGGTCGGCTGCGCCGAATCCCGTGGCGCCCACGATCACCACCACGTCCGCGTCGCCGGCGGCGAGGGCCTCGTCGAAGTCGTCGTCGGTGTCGCGACAACGGCGGGTCGACACCGGGTCGAGACCGCACCACCGAAGGTAGTGCGGCAGAACCGGACCGACGGTGTCCCGGATCGATCCCGGCGGCGGGTCGACGGAGTCCGAGAGTTCGTCGCCGGAGAGCACCACGTCCACGCGCGGCGCGGCGCGCAGCGTCACCGACTCCACGCCGGCCGACAACGCCGTGGACACCAGGGCCGGGGTGACGGACCGACCGGCGCCGGCGAGCACGGCCCCGACGGCCCAGTCCTCGCCGACCCGGCGGGCGTCGTCACGCACGGGGGCGTCGGGTCGTCGGCGGAGGTCGTCACCGGAACGCACGGTGAATTCGTCGCGAATCACCGTGGTGCCGACCGGAACCGGTGCGCCCGTCGCGATGCGGACCGCCCGCCCGTCGGCCACGGCAGTCGTTCCGGTGAACCCGGCGGTGACGACGACGCCGTCGTCGACCTTCCACGGGCCCGGCCCGGCCACCGCCCATCCGTCCATCGCCGAGGTGTCGAAACTCGGGAACGGGCGCACGGCCACCATCGGGTCGGCCAGGCACCCGCCGTAGTGATCGGACGGGCGGCCGTGTCGAACCGGCAGGGGTGCGACGCGGGCACGAATTCTCCGACGCGCGGCGTCGAGATCGGGGGACCGCTCGGCCCGCGCGCGTGCGGCCGCGAGATCCTCGGGTGTGTCGACGTCCTCGACGTCGTCGAGGGCGAGCGTCGCCGTCGCCTGCGGCAGCGCCGCACGGACCGACGGCCCGCGCTCGCGGGTGTCGTCGACGCCGACCAGCGCGGCCGCCACCCCACGCTGGAGCGCGCCGCGACGCCAGGCGCCGACGAGGTACTGGACCCGGCCCGCGGCGTCGGTGGCGAAGACCGCGTCGACCTCGCGGGAGCGGAGGGCGTCGACCAGACTGCGCAGCGCGTTCTCGTGGACGAACGGCAGATCCGCGGACACGGTGAGGATCACGTCGTCGTCGGACGCCGGCACGGGGTCCGCGCTCCGGTCGATCGCCTCGAGCCCGGCGCGCAGGGCGCGGACCGGACCGCCGAAATGCGGTGTCTCGCGGGTGAATCGGAGATCGGCGGCGGCGGGGCCGTCGAGCGCGGAGGGGCGGGGACCGACGACGACGACCCGATCGCAGAACGCCGTGGCCGTCAGGACGTGGCCGAGGAGGGTGCGTCCGTCGACCGTCGCGAGGACCTTGTCGGTACCCGGCATCCGAGACCCACGACCTCCGGCGAGAACGATCGCGTCGACGCCAGGGGAGCGTTCCGGCATCACCCGAGCCTAGTCCAGGCGATGTCCACGACTCGTGGTGCCGCCCACGGCGTGGCTGCGCGGCGGTCCGGCCGGGGCGCAGCGGCCACCGGAACGCACGGTCGCAGCCGTGGCGACGAGGGCGAGTGCAAGGAGGGCGATGAGCAGGCCACCGAGGATCATGTCACCGAGTGTGGACCGTTCGAGAACGCCGGGGAGCGGTCCACTGTGCGAGAGTGGACCCATGACCGAACCGTCCCGTCTCCGGGAGTCCGTCACGGCCCGCGCGCTCGCGCAGAGCCTCGACATGACCGCGGTGCTCGGCCGCGTCGGGCCCATGTAC
The DNA here is from genome assembly GCF_001894765.1 of Rhodococcoides corynebacterioides NBRC 14404. Lineage (GTDB taxonomy): Bacteria > Actinomycetota > Actinomycetes > Mycobacteriales > Mycobacteriaceae > Rhodococcoides > Rhodococcoides corynebacterioides. The sequence goes on along the minus strand of NZ_BCWV01000006.1, from coordinate 130,623 downwards.
GCGAGCCTGGCGCGCGATCTGCAGCGCCTCGTCGAGGACGGTGCCGTCGCCGCCGAGGCGCGCATGCCGTCCGAACGCGTCCTGGCCCGCGTCCTCGGTGTCTCGCGAGTCACCGTCGCCTCCGCCTATCGCGAGCTCCGCGAGCAGGGCGTGCTCACGTCGGTGCACGGGGCCGGCACCTTCGTGGTTCCGCGCTCGGACACCCGCCCCTGGGGCCGTCTGGTGATCGGTGACGGACCGGACGTTCTCGAGTTCGTCAATGCAGCGCCGCCCGCGTCGTCCTTCCTCGGTGCGGCGTACGAGGCGGCCGCCCGCGGGCTCGCGACGACGGCCGCGCACCCCGGCTACGTACCGGGCGGGGCCTCTCGTCTGCGGGAGGCGATCGCGCGGCGCTACACCGCGCGTGGCCTGCCGACCACGCCCGATCAGGTCATGATCACCGCGGGCGCCACCGACGCGATCCACGCCGTGGTCGCCGCACTCGTCGGGCCCGGCAACCGCGTCCTGGTGGAACACCCCACCTACCCCGGTGCGCTGGACACGCTTCGTGCCGTGGGCGCCACCTGCATCCCCGTCGCCCTCGATCCCAACGACCCCGACGCGTTCGTCGAGGCCGCGGATCGCGCTGCGCGGCAGCACGATCCGGTTCTCGCGTACCTCATGCCGGACCATGCCAACCCGTCCGGCGCGGTCCTGCCGACCGACACGCGTCGTCGTCTGGCCGCCACTCTTCATCGTCGCGGTGTGGTGACGGTGGTCGACGAGGTGTCCGTCGACCTCGACCTGGACGGACACGGACCGACCGAGCCGTTCGGCGCCCCCGTGCCGGATCGTGCCGCGGTGACCGTGGGGTCGCTCAGCAAGTCCGTGTGGGGCGGGCTTCGGGTCGGGTGGGTACGGGCCGACCCGGCGCACCTGGCCGCCGTCGCGACCGTCTACAGCGCGCGACAGTTGACGGTGTCGTTGATCGACCAGTACGCCGCGATCGAACTGCTCGGCGACTACGAGGCCGTGGTCGCACACCGGTGCGATCAGCTACGGACGAGCCGCGACGCGCTCACCGCAGCACTGAGCCGGTCGCTTCCGGGCTGGTCGTTCCGGTCGCCGCCGGGTGGGCTGTCGCTCTGGTGCGCTCTCCCCGCAGGCGAACGATCGACGGATCTGGTCGACCGCGCCCGCGAGCGCGGCCTGATGCTCGCTCCCGGAACCCGATTCGGCACCGGCTACGCGTTCGACGAGTGTCAGCGCATCCCGTTCACCCGTACTCCCGCGGAGATCGAGGACGCCGTGGCGGTGTTGGCGGAGCTCATGGGTGGGGCGAACGCCGGTCCACGCGAACGCGTTCCGTCGCGCGCGGTCCCCGAGGCGGTGGTGTGACCGGAGTCCAGGAGCGGATCGGCGCCCGTGAGCACCACGGAGTCATCGACGCGCGGTCGCCACGGTGGTGAGCAGGTCGGCGACGACGGCCGCCGATTCGGGCCCCTTCGCCTGCGGAACCATGTGGTCGCAGTCGAGATCGACGAAGGTGACGTGGTCCAGTGCGGCGGCGAGACGCTCCCGGCAGGAGTCCGACAGGTAGGGCGGGCTCACCCGACTCGCGCGCACCACCACGGTCGGGATCGACGCGGGTGGCACGGCCATCGGGCGCGCCAGTTCGCCCCAGGACGCCACCACCGCCGCGGTGCCGGTGCGCCACCGCACCCGGCCGTTCCCGGCGTCGATCAGGTGGTCCGCGAGCTCCTCGTCGAGCAACTCGGTCGGGACGTCGTTCCAGGCCCCGTGCACCTTGTCCGAGCGCGCCTCGTCCGCATCGGTGTAGTCGTCGTGTCGGACGGTCGACTCCGCGACGTCGAGCAGCCTGTCCGGCGGGAGCTCGGCCGCCGGATCGAGCAGGACGAGCCCGGCGACGGCGGCCGGCTCGGTCCGGGCCAGGTGCAACGCCAGGGCGCACCCGTAGGAGTGTCCGACCACCACGGCGGGCCCGCCACCGTGGGCCGCGAGCACCGCGGACAACCGGGCCACCTGCGCTTCGATGGACCACGGCGGCGTGTACGGCGCGTGTCCGTGGCCGATGAGGTCCGGCGCGATCACCCGTGCGTGCGGCAGGTGTTCGCTCCACGCCCGCCAGCGTCGACCGTGGCCGGTCATGCCGTGGACGGCGAGCACCGTCGGGCCGTCGGTGGGGCCGAAGAGATGAACGGACGGGTCGGTCATCGAAGCTCCTCGCGCGGCGGTCGTGTCGGACTCCCATGATGCAATCGCGTCATGAGGGAGTGGACGTCGGGTGGCCCGGTCGGGGCGCCGGTCGCGGGTGCGCGGTTGGTGCGCCCGCTGCCGGTCGAGCGGGTGGAACGTCGGTGGCCGGGGGACTGTGCCTCGCTGTTCGCCCCCGGTGACGCCGGCGTCCGGCGGGTCCTCGGCGGTCCGGGGACGGGCAAGACGTCGCTGGTGGCGGACGTCGCGGTGGCCCGCATCAGGGACGAGGGGGTCGATCCGGAATCGGTGCTCGTCCTGACCCAGTCCCGTCGTGCAGCGGTCGACATGCGCGAACGCATCACCGCGGGGCTGCTGGCGCGCGGTGAGAGCGCATCCGCCCGGCGGGCCACGCGGGAGCCGTTGGTTCGCACCGTGCATTCCTATGCCTTCGCCGTTCTGCGGTTGCAGGCGTCCGCGCACGGCAACCCACCGCCGCGGCTGCTCACGGGCGCGGAGCAGGACTCGATCGTGCGCGAGATGCTGCAGGGCGAGCTGGCCGACGGGGCCGCGCGGTGGCCCGAGCACCTGCGCCCGGCGCTGGGGCTGTCGGGTTTCGCCTCCGAGGTGCGAAACCTGGTGTTGCGGGCCGCGGAACGCGGTCTGGGCCCGGAGGATCTGGTCAAGCTGGGCCGCCGGCACGCGCGACCGGCCTGGGTCGCCGTCGGACAGTTCGCCGCGCAGTACGAGCAAGCGATGGTTCTTCGTGGATCGGTGGGGGTGGAGACGCCGGAGGCGACGTCACCGGGCCTCGACGCCGCAGAGCTCGTCGGCTCGGCTCTCACGGCATTCGCCACCGATCCGGAGCTGCTCGCTCGCGAACGTGCCCGGATCCGGCACGTCCTGGTCGACGACGCGCAGCATCTGGACCCGCAGGCCGCCACGATCGTCCGCGCCGTGGCGTCCGGGGCCGGGACGGTGCTGATCGTGGGCGACCCGGACCAGACCGTGTATTCCTTCCGCGGTGCGGACCCGGCGTTCCTGCTCGAGGACCCGGAGACGCGAATCGTGTTGACGCACAATCATCGTGCCACCGCCCCGGTCGGAGCAGCGGCCGCGTCGGTCGCCCGGACGCTCCCCGGTCGCCACGACCATCGAGGGGCATCCGGGTTCCGCGACGACCCGGCCGACGGACCGACACCGGGCGGTGCGGGGAACTCCTCGTCGCGGACTCGCGCGGTGGCGCCGGCCCGGGTGGTCGTCACCACCTCGGCTGCCAAGGAGGCGGCGGTCGTGGCGGACACCGTGCGTCGGGCGCACCTCGGTGACGGCGTCGCGTGGTCCGACATGGCCGTGATCGTGCGATCGGTGCCCCGGTCGGCGGCCCCGCTGCGGCGAGCGTTGCTCGCGGCCGGGGTTCCCGTGGTGACGTCCGCCGCCGCCCTCCCGCTGTCGCGCCAACGCGGTGCGGCGTCCCTGCTGGGGGTGCTGCGCGCCGTGGTCGCGAGCCGGAGTGCGGACCCGGCCGGTGCGGCGGACTTCACGGTGGACGACGCAGTCGAGCTGCTCGAGGGTCCCATCGGCGGGGCGGATCCGTTGTCTCTTCGCCGTCTGCGACGCGGCCTGCGCCGAGCGGAGGTCGCACAGGGTGGTGACCGCGACTCGGCGGAGCTCGTCCGGGCCGCCGTGCTCGACGGCGGCACCGGCACGACGGCGGATCACGGCGTCGGCGCTCTGGTCGACGCGCTGACCGACGTCGAGGCTGCGCCGCTGCGTCGGCTGCGCAAGGTCGTGCGCGCCGCGGCCGTGGCGGTCGGTCCGGACGGTCGTCGGGTCGAGGACGCGCTGTGGGCTGCGTGGACCGCGACGACGCTGGAGCGGCGCTGGGTCGCAGCGTCGGCGCGGGGTGGCCCGCTCGGTGGTCAGGCCGACCGCGACCTCGACAGTGTGGTCGCGCTGTTCGACACGGCCGCGTCCTACGTGGACGCGCTGCCGCGCAGCACTCTCGGCGGCTTCGTCGATCACGTTCTCGACCAGGAGATCCCGGCCACCGAGGGCCGCCGCGCCACCGTCGTCCCCGACGCAGTCCAGATCGTGAGTGCCCACGCTGCGGCCGGTCGTGAGTGGGACGTCGTCGTCGTGGCGGGAGTGCAGGACGGGCTGTGGCCGGCTCTCCGTCCCCGCGGAACGCTCCTCGGCGTCGAGGATCTGCTCGACATCGACGCCGGTGTCACCACCGCCGCGGGCGACGTCGATCGCCGACTGTCCCGGACGGCACCGTTGCTGGCCGAGGAGCGTCGCCTGTTTCTCTCCGCCTGTTCGCGGGCGCGGGAGGGGCTGCTCGTCACCGCAGTGGACTCCGTGACCGGCGGCGAGGAGACGTTGCGCTCCCGCTTCGTCGACGAGTTGATCGCGTCGGACCGGGTCCGGGTGGACGACGGTGCGACGGGCTCGGCGGACGGTGCGGACCGCGCCGCGGACACCCGTGTGCTCGCCCTGCCCGACGTCGTGGCCGAACTGCGTGCCGTCGTGTGCGACGAGACGGGCGCGCGGATCGACCCGGAGCGGCATGCCCGGGCGGTCGGTGCGCTGGCTCGCCTCGCCGCGGCCGGCATTCCCGGTGCACATCCGGACACCTGGTACGGCACCGGGGGCGCGAGCACCGCGGCGGCCCTCTGGGGTTCCGACGGGGAGGGTTCCGACAGGCAGGACGGCGGTGACGGCGCGGCCGTGTCGTTGTCGCCGTCGACGGTGGAGGTGCTCTCGACCTGCCCGTTGCGCTGGGCGCTCGAGCGGCACGGTGGTCGTGACGGCGACACCGTGCACGCGGTCACCGGCAACCTCGTGCACACCATCGTGCAGGCCGTCGCCGGGCGGGTGCCGCCGGAGGAGGTTCGCCGGGAGCTCGACCGAGCTTGGAGCGCAGTCGATCTCGGCTCGGAGTGGTACTCGCGACGGGAATTGGCACGCACGTCCGCGATGATCGACACCTTCCGTGACTGGATGCAACGGTCCCGTGGCGAACTGACGGAAGCAGGCGTGGAGGTGCCCGTCGACGGCGTCCTCGAACCGCGGTCGCCCGACGAGCCTGCGGTGCGGCTGCGTGGCCGGATCGACCGCCTCGAGCACGATCCGGACGGGCGCCCGGTGGTGGTCGACGTCAAGACGGGCAAGAACGCGGTGACGGCCGCGGTGGCCGCCCAGCATCCGCAGCTCGCGACCTATCAGGTCGCGCTCGCGGCCGGTGCCGTCGAGGGCGAACCGGCGGGCGAGCCGGGTGGCGGCCGCCTCGTGTACGTGGCACAGCCCCACGGCAGAACCGGTGCCAAGGAACGCACGCAGGCCGCTCCCACCCCGGAGCAGCTCGAGGAGTGGCGCGACACCGTCGTCGCCGCGGCCGAGGCCACGCGCGGGCCGACGTTCGAGGCGCGGGTCAACGACGGGTGCCGCCACTGCCCTGTGGTGACGGCCTGTCCCGCGCAGGATCGAGGACGCCAGGTGACGGAGGGGTGATGGGGGGATGACGGGTGACGGAGGAAGGTCGGGTGGCGGGGTCGTGACGGAGGACGGAGTAGCCGTGAACGCGACGGTCGACCCCGCGGAACTGGCTCGCGCCCTGGGTCTTCCGACGCCCACGGACGAGCAGGCAGCGGTGATCGCCGCGCCGCGTGGGCCCTTGCTGGTGGTCGCCGGTGCAGGGGCGGGGAAGACGGAGACCATGGCCGCACGGGTGGTCTGGATGGTGGCCAACCGCCTCGTCCGGCCGGACGAGGTGCTGGGGCTGACCTTCACCCGCAAGGCCGCACAACAGCTGGCTCAGCGCATCCGGCAGCGGTTGTCTCGGCTCGCCGGGTCCGACCTCGTGACCCGGCTGGACCCGAGCGGTGACCTCCGGCGTGACCTCGTCTCGGGTGAGCCCGAGGTGTCCACCTACCACGCGTACGCCGGGCGGCTCCTCGACCGGTACGGCATGGTGTTGCCGCTCGAGCCGGCGACGTCGCTGGTCTCCGACACCGAACTCTGGCAGATCGCGTTCCGGGTGGTGTCCGACTGGGACGGTCACATCGACACCGACAAGATTCCGTCGACGGTCACCCAGCACGTGTTGGCGTTGTCCGGTCAACTGGCCGAGCACCTGGTCGACCCGGCGGATCTCGCGGCGGTCCGCGACGCGCTCGCGGTGCTCGTGGCCACCCTGCCGCCGGGACCGTCGCAGCGCGACGGGGATCCGACCAGGCCGCTGACGAACGTGGTGTCCGTCCAGGACGACCGCATCGCCCTGCTGCCCCTGGTCGAGCGGGTGCACGAGGCTCTGCGGCGGGAGGGTCGGCTCGACTTCGGGCGGCAGATGTCGCTGGCGGCTCGCCTCGCGGCCGATCACGCGGAAGCCGGCCGCGCGGAACGCGAGCGCTTCCGGCTCGTCCTCCTGGACGAGTACCAGGACACCGGGCACTCGCAGCGGGTATTGCTGTCGTCGTTGTTCGGTCGAGCACAGGACACCGCGCTGTCCGTCACGGCCGTGGGCGACCCGATGCAGTCGATCTACGGCTGGCGCGGGGCGTCCGCCGCCAACCTGCCCCGATTCGTGACCGACTTCCCCGCCGCACGACGGCGCGGGGCAGCGGTCCTCGCCGACCGCCGGTTCCTGTCCACCAGTTGGCGCAACCCGCCGGAGGCGTTGGTGCTGGCCAACGCGGTGGCGTCGCCGCTCCGCGATCGGGGGGTCGCCGTCGAGGAACTCACGGCCAGGCCGGGCGCCTCCTCCGGTGACGTGCGACTCGCTCTCACCACCACCGCGGACGAGGAACGGGAGTGGGTCGCCGACGTCATCGCGCGGGAGTACGAGGACGCACGCCGACGCGACGATCCGCCGCCCACCGCGGCGGTGCTGATCCGTCGTAACGCCGACGCGGAACCGATCGCGGAGGTCCTCCGACGTCGCGGGCTCCCGGTCGAGGTGGTCGGACTCGGTGGACTGCTGCGCACGCCCGAGGTGGCCGATCTGGTGGCGGTACTGCGCATGCTCTCGGACCCTCTCGCGGGTTCCGCTGCCGTGCGTGTCCTCACCGGGGCGCGCTGGCAGATCGGTATCGCCGACCTGCGTGCGCTGTCCCGACGCGCCCGGGCCGTGGCGGCCGGGTCCGGCCACGGCCGCACCGGCGCGGTCACCGACGTCGACGATCTCGCGCAGGCGTTGGGCGAGGTGCTACCGGGGGAGCGGTCGGAGGAATCGGGACTGGTCGACGCCATCGCCGATCCCGGCGATCCGTCGCAGTACTCCGCCGCCGGGTACGCCCGGATCACGGCGCTCGGCAAGGAGCTGCAGGCGCTGCGTGCTCGCCTGGGGCAGCCGTTGCCGGACCTGGTGGCGGACGTCGAGCGCGTGCTCGGGCTCGGCGTCGAAGCCGGGGCTCGAACGCGCTACGCCGGGGCCGGCGGCGCCGCGCGCATCGCCGGTGGCCGCGAGCATCTCGATGCCTTCGCGGACGTGGTCGCCGACTTCGCCGATCAGCGCACCGCCACCCTCGGCGGTCTCCTCGCCTACCTCGCCGCAGCCGACGACGTCGAGGACGGCTTGGAGCCCGGGGAGGTGGAGGTCGATCCGCATCGAGTGCAGATCCTCACCGTGCACGCGGCGAAGGGTCTCGAGTGGGAGGTCGTGGCCGTGCCGGGTGTGTGTGCCGGGGTGTTTCCCTCCAACCGTGGTCAACCGACATGGATGACCACCGTGGCCGAACTGCCGCCCGACCTGCGGGGAGATCGGGCGCAGCCGGGAGAGGCGGCCGACGGTGTGCCGGTGCTCGACGTCACCGATGCCGCGCACCGCGCGGATCTGGAGGCCGCCTTCGACCGCCACAAGAAGGCACTCGCCGGACGGCGACTCGACGAGGACCGCCGATTGTTCTACGTGGCGGTGACGAGGACCGAGCGGGTTCTGCTGGTCTCGGGACACCATTGGTCGCCCGGGTCGAGTCGGCCGAGGGGGCCCTCCCCGTTCCTGTCGGAGCTGAAGGCACTCGCCGACGCGAGTGCCGACGCAGGCAGCGTGGTCCGGTGGGACGAGCCGCCGACCGACGGGTCGGCGAATCCGTACGAGGATCGTGTCGTCACCGCGCAGTGGCCGGCCGACCCGCTCGGGGTGCGGCGAGCCGCCGTCGACGCAGGCGCGGCCGCGGTCCGGGCGGCGTTGGCGAACGGGGCCGCCGAGAACGCTACGGCCGGGAACGCTGCGGCCGAGAACGCTGCCACCGAGAACCCCGACATCGAGCCCGCACGGAACGATCCCGAGGGGTGGCATCGCGACATCGACCTGTTGCTGGCCGAGCGGGATCGCGTCGCCCCGGGGATCACCGACGTTCCCGTCCCGAACACGCTGTCGGTGAGCCAGCTGGTGGACCTGGTGGCCGACCCCGACCGACTGGCCGGAACGCTGCGGCGGCCGGTGCCGTTCGCGCCGAACCCGTTGGCGCGCCGGGGAACCGCGTTCCACGCGTGGGTGGAGCGCCGATTCGGGGCCACGCGCCTGCTCGACCTGGACGAGTTGCCCGGCGCCGCCGACGGGGCCACCGGATCGGATGCCGACCTCGAAGGGCTCCAACGTGCGTTCGATGCCTCGCCGTGGGCGCTGCGCAGTCCCCTCGAGGTGGAGGTGCCGTTCGAGACGTCGGTCGGGGGTGTGGTGCTCCGGGGCCGTATGGACGCGGTGTTCGCCGACACCGACGGCGGATTCACGGTGGTGGACTGGAAAACCGGTGCACAACCCACACCGGCGGAGGAGCGGGCGGTGGCGCTGCAACTCGCCGCCTACCGGGTGGCCTGGTCGGAGCTGGCCGGGGTGCCCCTCGACCGCGTGCGGGCGGCGTTCCACTACGTGCGGTCGGGAACGACGGTGTCGCCGCAGGATCTCCCGGACGCCGACGCGCTCGCCCGACTGATCGGCTCCGCGGCTAGCGCGGACCCCGCGAGTACACCGACCACGCCTGCGTGATCAGCGGGATCTGTAGCGGAAGTCGGAGCACCACACCGACTTTCTGCACCGTCGACGTGCGGTCGCTCCTCAGCCAGAGCGCGGCCATGTTGACGTTGGCAGGGAACACGGCCACGAAGAACGCCGCTGCGGCCGCGCCGGACAGCCGACGGGTGCGGGGGGCCGCCAGTCCGGCGGCGAGCGCCACCTCCGCCGCTCCCGAGACGTAGGTGTACGTCCGTGCCGATCCCGGCAGGGCGCGGGGCACCTGGGCGTCGAACGGCGCCGGAGCGACGAAGTGCAGCACGCCGGCGCCGCCGAGGAGGACGGCGAGGCGCGTCGCGACGGCATCGGTGCGGGCAGTGCCGCGTCGGGAGCGAAGGCGGGCGAGTCGGGTCATGCCGACGAGCCTGCCACGGGGCGCAGCCGAGGGGCTTCCGGTCGGTTCGGGTCGCCCGGCGCAACGCTCGGTTACAGTCGCATCGGTCGACGCGAGCGCGCTCGACGACGCCCGAGGAGCAAGGACGACCAGACGATGGCGGGACGGTTGCGTAGGCGGCTGCAGAACACCAACGCCGCACTCACCGATCGGCCGGACTTCGCTCTGGTCGGCGTCCTGCGCATCCCGGAATTCGAGTCGAGTCCGTGGCGGGCGATCTACCGCCGCATCGTGATTGCGCTGATCGTGCTCTTCGTCGCCGCGTTGGTCGTGTACGTCGATCGCGACGGCTACAGCGACAACCAGGGCGACGACCTGTCGTTCCTCGACGCCTTCTATTACACGACGGTGTCGTTGTCGACCACGGGATACGGCGACATCGCCCCCATCACGCCGTCCGCGCGCCTGGTCAACATCCTCGTGATCACGCCGCTGCGCGTGTTCTTCCTGATCCTGTTGGTCGGTACCACCCTGGCAGTTCTCACCGAGCGTTCGCGGCAGGCGTTCAAGATTCAGCGATGGAGGCGAAACGTGCGCAATCACACGGTGGTCGTGGGCTACGGAACCAAGGGGCGGACCGCCGTCGACGCCATGCTGGGCGACGGAATCTCGGCGTCCGACATCGTCGTCGTCGACACCGACCAGACGGCTCTGGACGCGGCGGCGAACGTCGGGCTGGTCACGGTGTACGGCTCCGCCACGCGGAGCGACGTCCTGCGCCTGACCGGGGCGCAGTACGCGGCCTCGATCATCGTCGCGACCAATCGTGACGACACCGCCGTTCTCGTCACGTTGACCGCACGGGAGATCGCACCGAAGGCGAAGATCGTCGCCGCGGTGCGCGAGGCGGAGAACGTGCATCTCCTGCGTCAGTCGGGTGCCGACTCGGTGGTCGTGTCGTCGGAGACGGCGGGACGCCTCCTCGGCATCGCCACCACGACCCCGTCGGTGGTGGAGATGATGGAGGACCTGCTGACGCCGGAGGCCGGGTTCGCGATCGCCGAGCGGGAGGTCGAGCGCGACGAGGTGGGCGGATCGCCGCGCCATCTGTCCGACATCGTTCTGGGTGTGGTGCGGGACGGGCGCCTGGTCCGGGTGGGCGCACCCGAGGTCGACGCCATCGAAGCCGAGGATCGCCTGCTCTACATCCGCCGCGTCAGCGCCTGATCGGCGCCTCGCTCGGGGCGGTGCGGCGTACGGCCGAGTACCGGCTCGCTAGGGTCGTGAGGTGTCCTTCGCACTCGTCACCGAGCCCATGCTGTCGCGGTCACCGCTCGACCGGGCGGAGGAACTCCGCAAGGACTCCGCCGCCCTGACGGCGGGATGGCCGACGGCCTCGGTGCTGCGCGTCGACCCGGTCGGTCGTGTGCCCGTCACCGACGGAGCGGTCGGCATGGTCCCGGCGGCGGAGGTCGCCGACGCGCCGCCGTCCGACGCCGTGTTCCTCGGCCGGGCCGACGGGCGGCACCTGTGGGCGATTCCGGTGGAGTCGCTCGACGGCGAGACCACCGACCTGCGCTCGTTCGGCGACGTGCTGACCGAATCGTCCGCCGGCGTCGTCGTCACGGCCGTCGCCCTGCTGAACTGGCATCGCAGCGCCCGCTTCAGCGCGCGCGACGGGTCACCGACGCGGATGTCGGCGGCCGGGTGGTCGCGCGTGTCCGAAGCGACCGGGCACGAGGAGTGGCCGAGGTCGGATCCCGCGATCATCGTGCTCGTGCACGACGGCGCCGACCGGGTGCTGCTCGCGCGGCAGCCCACGTGGCCCGAGCGACGGATGTCGGTTCTCGCGGGGTTCGTCGAAGCGGGCGAGTCGCTCGAGAGTTGCGTGGTGCGCGAGGTGCGCGAGGAGGTCGGTCTCGACGTCACCGGGATCGAGTACCTCGGGAGTCAGCCGTGGCCGTTCCCACGGTCGATCATGATCGGCTTCGCGGCACGAGCCGACCCCGACGCCGCGCTCGCGTTCACCGACGGCGAGATCGCCGAGGCGCGGTGGTTCCACCGCAGCGACGTCGAGGCCGCACTGGCGGCCGGTGACTGGGCGGCCTCGACATCGGCGCCGTTGTTGCTGCCGGGATCGATTTCGATCGCGCGCGCGATGCTGGAGTCCTGGATTGCCCGCCCCTGACGCCTCGCGGCGGATGGTCCCGTACGGCGGCCGATCTCAGGTCAGGCCGAGCGCCTTGCGCACCTGGGCCAGGGACGGGTTGGTGGCCGTCGTGCCGTCCGAGTACTTCACCGTGGGCACGACATGGTTGCCGCCGTTCACGCTGCCGACGAACTCGGCCGACGCCGGATCGGCCTCGATGTCGATCTCGGTGTAAGCGATGCCGTTCTCGTCCAGCTGGGTCTTGAGCCGACGGCAGTAGCCGCACCACGACGTCGAGTACATGGTCAGTGCCGGCGCGTGGGAGGTGTCTGATGTGGTCACGGTCGGTCAACGTACCGCCATGCTCGGATTGTTCCGTGCCGCGGTGACCCGAGCCCCGGTGCCACGGCGCCGGGGCGCTGTCGGAGGGGGCTGACATGATGGCCGGGTGACCGCAACCGACGCCGTGGAAGGACTCGACCCCGAGCAGTCGGCTGCCGTGCTCGCTCCCCGTGGTCCCGTGTGCGTGCTGGCCGGCGCCGGAACGGGCAAGACGCGGACCATCACCCGCCGCATCGCCCATCTGGTGTCGGGCGGCCACGTCAAGCCGAGTCAGGTCCTGGCGGTGACCTTCACTGCGCGCGCGGCCGGGGAGATGCGGGAGCGCCTGCGTCTGCTGGGCATCGCGAACGACGGTGGCCAGGTGCAGGCCCGCACGTTCCACGCTGCGGCCATGCGGCAGCTGAAGTACTTCTGGCCGCAGGTCGTGGGCACGACGGACTGGCGGCTGCTCGACCGCAAGTTCGGGGTCGTGGGTCAGGCGGCGTCCGCTGCCGGTGCGTCGACCTCGACGGACAGCATTCGCGACCTTGCGGGGGAGATCGAGTGGGCCAAGGCCTCGCTGGTCGCGCCGCAGGACTACGCGGCGACGGTGGCGCGGCTGCACCGGGACACGCCGACGGACGCGGACCGGGTGGCCGCGGTGTACGAGGGTTACGAGCAACTCAAGAACCGGGATCCCGACGCCGTCCTGCTGGACTTCGACGATCTTCTGCTGCACACCGCGGCGGCGCTCGAGACCAGCCCGGCCGTGGCGCAGGAGTTCCGCGAGCGCTATCGCTGCTTCGTGGTGGACGAGTACCAGGACGTGACGCCGCTGCAGCAGCGTGTGCTCGACGCATGGGTGGGGGAGCGGGACGATCTGACGGTGGTCGGTGACGCGAACCAGACGATCTACTCCTTCACCGGGGCCACCCCGAAGTACCTCCTGGACTTCTCCCGTCGCTTCCCCGAGGCCACCGTGGTCCGGCTCGAGCGGGATTATCGGTCCACGCCTCAGGTGGTCGAGCTGGCCAACCAGGTCATCGGGGCCGCGCGCGGACGTATCGCCGGGACTCGCCTGCAGCTGGTGGGTCAGCGTCCGGCCGGACCGGCGCCGACGTTCGTGGAGTACGACGACGAGGTGTCCGAAGCGGCCGGTGTCGCGCGGACGGTGCAGCGTTTGATTCGCGAGGGGGTGCGGCCGTCGGAGATCGCGGTGCTGTACCGCATCAACGCGCAGTCCGAGGCGCACGAGCAGGCGTTGACCGATCTCGAGATCCCCTACCAGGTGCGGGGTGGGGAGAGTTTCTTCCAACGTTCGGACGTGCGCGCGGCGGTCACGGCCATCCGGTCCGGCGCGACGCGCGACGACCTCCCGGAGGACGCACGTCGTGGCCCCGGCATGGTGCGCTTCGTCGAGGCCGTCCTGGCACCGCAGGGGCTCACGGCCACCGAACCCACGGGCGCGCAGGCGCGGGAGAAGTGGGCGGCTCTGCGGGCACTCGTCGCGCTGACCACGGACCTCCTCGAGCAGGTGCCCGATCTGGATCTCGACGGCTTGCTCGCCGAGCTGCGCACGCGGGCCGAGGCGCGGCATCCCCCGACGGTGGAAGGTGTGACGTTGGCATCCCTGCACGCGGCGAAGGGGCTCGAGTGGGACGCCGTCTTCCTGGTGGGGTTGGTCGACGGAACCCTGCCGATCAGTCACGCCCTCGGGGACAGCTCGTCGGCGCCCGACGAGGCCGCGGTCGAGGAGGAGCGTCGGCTTCTCTACGTCGGGGTGACCCGGGCGCGTGTGCATCTGGAGCTCTCGTGGGCCCTCGCGCGCAACGAGGGCGGGCGCAAGTCCCGCCGTCGGTCGCGTTTCCTGGTCGATCTGGTACCCGAGTCGTCGCCGGCCTCGCGCATCGCCGCGCCGGCGCCCACCCGCAAGCGTCCGGTCTGCCGCGTCTGCGGGTCGCCGGTGATCGGGACCGTGGCCACCATGCTGGGTCGCTGCGAGAAGTGTCCGTCGGACGTGGACGTCCCCCTGCTCGAGGCGCTGCGGGAGTGGCGATCGGCCACGTCCAAGACGCTGAAGGTGCCCGCATACGTGGTGTTCAGTGACAACACGCTGACGGCCATCGCCGAGCAGCGTCCGCGCGACGATCGGTCCCTCGTGGCGATCCCGGGCATCGGCGCGAAGAAGTTGGAGCGGTTCGGGGCCGACGTCCTGGCGATCGTCGGGGAGCGTGCGACGCGCTGACCGGTGGAGTCGGGGAGCGTGCGACGCGCTGATCGACGTTTACGCAGGTCGAAAATGGGTTGTGCGGTTCGGTCGGTCCGTTTACTGTCGTTCTCGTCCCGATCGCAACCGGTCGTGACTCGGCTCCGGCCGGTCGTTCCGTCGTCCTCGAGGGAGGTGTTCCTGGTGGAGATCCACACCGCATTCGCCGCTGCCGCGACGCGTCGCGCCGGGAACACCGCTGCTGTTGCACACCGTGGCGGGAACCCCGCCGTCGCACCCGTCGCGTCTCACGTGGCACCCGTGGCACTGCTGCCGCGTGGCATTCGTGAGCGCCGGGTAGCTCCGGAATCCGTGAGAACAGGACCCCCGCGGGAGTCGTCCGCCTAGGACACCCGCCCTGCCTTCTGGCCACGGATTCGTACCCACGATCCGTGGCCTTCGTCGTTCGAGCCTCGCTCGACGCCGTCGCGGATCACCCCTCATCTCGTGACGGACGTCCGAACAGGAGAACGACGTGACTCTCGCATTCGACACGACCCGCGCCGACCATGCGCTCGTGGTCGATGCCGTGCCCGCGGCCACAGGTGGCCGCTCTCTTCCGTGCCATCGCGGCGATCCCGATCTGTGGTTCGCCGATTCTCCGGCGGCACTCGAGCGTGCCAAGGCGTTGTGCGCCGACTGCCCGGTGCGCAGCTGGTGTCTCGATGCGGCTCTCGAGCGCGCCGAGCCGTGGGGCGTCTGGGGCGGTGAGATCTTCGACCAGGGTGCCGTCATCGCGCGGAAGCGCGGTCGGGGCCGGCCGCGCAAGAACCCGGCGGCGGACGGCATGTGAGCGTCAGTCCGCGAACCCCGGCATCCATTCGGTGAGGATGGCCATGTAGGGGGCGGAGGCATCGAGCTGGGCGCAGATGCCCACCGAGCCCAGCAGGACACGGAAGATGACCGCGTACTGCGGGGGAAGGTTCAGGGAGCGGGCCGTGCGGAACTGAGGACCGTTGAAGTCCGCCGCGCGGCCCGCGGTGTCCTGCATCCACTTGCGTGTGAAGTGGAAGGAGTCGGTCTTGATCGGGTCCGTGAACGGGCGCAGGTAGTCCGCGATCTCCTGGTCGGTCACGGTGTGGCCGGGCAGGACGAACCCGGTGTCGCGCATGAGCGCGTTCAACTCGTCGAACTCCTCGTCGCGGGACAGACGCACCATGCGTCCGAGTTCGGGCGGGAGGCCGTTCGGCAGCGACAGGCAAGCGCCGAAGTCGATGACGCCGAGCCGACCGTCGTCGAGCAGCTTGAAGTTCCCGGGGTGGGGATCGCCGTGCAGGCGACGCACCCGGGCGGCCGATTCGAAGTGGAAGCGCGCCAGGTTCTCACCGGCGGTGTTGCGCTGCTCGGCGGTGCCGGAAGCGACGATCTTGGACAGAGCGGTGCCGTCCATCCACTCGCTGACGACGGCCTTGGGCGCGCTCGCGACGACCCGAGGCACGGCGAACCGGGGATCTCCGTCGTAGGTGGCGGCGAAGGCGCGTTGGTTCTCGCCTTCGATGCGGTAGTCGAGTTCCTCCTCGGTGCGGGCGGACATCTCGTCGAGCACCGCGCGCACGTCGGTCCCGGGAGCGAGCGTTCCGAGCAGGCCGACGAACCGCGACAAGGTCTTCAGGTCGGCGCGCAGGGCGTCGTCGGCGCCGGGGTACTGGATCTTCACCGCCACGGCCCGGCCGTCGGACCAGGTGGCTCGGTGCACCTGACCGATGCTCGCCGACGCCACCGGGTCGTCGTCGAATTCGGTGACGCGGGATCGCCACGCGGTGCCCAACTGCTGATCCAACACGCGGTGCACCGTCTTGGCCGGCATGGGCGGAGCTTCCGCCTGCAGCTTGGTCAGGGCTTCCCGGTACGGGCCGGCCATCTCCTCCGGGACCGCCGCTTCCATGACGCTGAGCGCCTGGCCCAGTTTCATGGCGCCGCCCTTGAGCTCGCCGAGAACGGCGAACATCTGCTCGGCGGCCTTGGCCGTCAACTCGGCGTCGATCTCCTCCCGGTTGCCCCCGGCGAGCTTGCGTCCGAAGCCGAGGGCGGCGCGACCCGCCATGCCGAGCGGAATGCTGGCGAGCTTGGCGGTTCGGGCTGAGCTGCTGCGCGGGATGTCGGGCATACGATCCATCATTCCGGATCAGGCGGGGGCGTGCCCGGAGCAGGGGCACACCGGGTGCCGCCGCCACCGGCGTCGACGCACCGTGCCCGCGGCCGTGTCGATCTCCTGACTGTGACCCATCTCGAGCGCAGAGGGCCGCGTACGCGTCGTGCGCTGGGAGAACGGCAGGCGGTCGCCGAGGAAGTCGTGAACGCGCCCTACGGCGAACGCGGCCGTCGCGGCGAGGGTCGTCGGCGAGGCGGAGGCGGCACGACCGCCGAGTTGGGCCGCGAGATACGGCCATTCGCGATCGAGGTCGCACCGGGTCAGCTCCACGCAGTGCAGACAGGCGGTGTGGCCGGGGACGACGAACGGTCCCACCACACCGACGCCGTCGCGGCATCGCACGGGCAGGTGGGGGACCCCGTCGTGCATGAGGTGCCGGACCACGTCGGGCGACGTCACCACCGAGTCGGTGAGCACAACGGCGGCGACGTCGGTCGGCACGGTCCTCGGCCAGGTGGTCCGGTGATCGACGACGGTGCCGTGGCGCAGGCTCGCGCCGACGGCGTCCGCCACGGGGCCGCGACCGACCACCAGCAGGGTGGGGAGCGGGGAATCGGATCCCGGCGGGGGCTGCCGGTGGAGGAGTCCGGCCTCGTCCAGCAGCCGCACCACGGCGGCCATGGCCGCCGAGTCGACTCCGCGTTCGGCGGCCCGCCACATCACCTCGGGCAGGGACCGTTGCCCGTCGAGCAGTCTCAGGGCGCCGATCATGGTGGCGGCGCCCGTTCCCGGCGGTGGGGCGAGGATCAGGCGGGTGTCGGGGGACCACCCGATCTGCACGCGCTCGTCGCGCCGCGCGAGCAGAACCAGATGCGGTGTCAGGCGCGGATGTCCCGCGACGATCGTCGTGTCGACCATGGCGGGCACTGTCGCACACGAACCGGCGGCCGAACCGTCGTCGACCACCGGTTGTCCACAGGGTCCGTCAGACCGGCGCGGGACCGCTCTCCGGACCGCCGCGGCGATCGTCGTCGTCCGAATCCCGTTCCTGCGCAACTTCGTTCGCGCGCTTGCGCTCGAACTCCTCCAGCTGAGCGATCGGATCGTCGAAGGTGCCGGTGTCCCCGCCGACGATGCGGTCCACGAAGGACGCGTGGTCGTCGAGATCCGCGGCCGACGGGAGCAGATCGGGATGGGCCCACACTCCGTCCCGCCCCTCGATGCCGGCACCGTCGGTGAGCCGTCGCCAGAGCTCCGCCGCTTCACGCACCTTGCGTGGCCGCAGCTCGAGGCCGACCAGGGTGGCGAAGGTCTGCTCGGCCGGACCGCCCGATGCGCGACGGCGACGCATGGTCTCCGCGAGAGCCATCGCGCCAGGGATACGCTCGCCCAACGCGGCCGCGACCACCGTGTCCACCCAGCCCTCGACGAGGGCCAGGAGCACCTCGAGGCGTTCCAGAGCCGCCTTCTGTTCCGGCGTCGTCTGTGGCTCGAACGTGCCCTGCTGCAGGATCTTCTCGAGCTGCGACGGGTCGGTCAGAGCGGACGGGTCGATCCCGCGAGCGGCCTCTTCGATGGCGCCGAAGTCCATGCGGATACCCCGCGCGTACTCCTCCACGGTGGCGAGCACCCGCTGACGCAGCCACGGCACGTGCGAGTAGAGGCGGTGGTGCGCTGCCTCCCGGGCGGCGAGGAAGACCAGGACCTCGCGCTCGGGCAGTTCGATGCCCTCGGCGAACGCGGCCACCGCCTCGGGAAGCAGTGCGGCGGTGTCCGCCGGCCCGAGCGGCAGTCCGATGTCGGTGCTGGTCAGCACCTCCTTCGACAACTGCCCGAGCGCCTGGCCCAGCTGCGATCCGAACGCCATTCCGCCCATCGACCCCAGCATGCCGATCATCGGGCCCATCATCTGCTGGGCCTCCGGCGGGAGCGCGGAGGTCCACATTCCGGAGATCTGCTCCGCCACCGGGTCGCACAGTCGCTTCCAGGTGTCCAGGGTGCGGTCGAGCCACTCCTGCGGCGTCCACGCCTCCGTGCGTGCAGCGCCGGCCGGGAGAATCGTGGCCTCGTTCAGCCACTGCTCCGCGAGATGGGCGGAATCGCGGATCGCGGTCCGCGACCCGTCGCGCACCGGTGCGGTCGTCCCCATCTGCTGACGCGCGAGCTTGGCGGCGAGGTCGTAGTTCACCGGGCCGCTCTGCGGCCCGCCCTGGCCCATCCCGCTGAGCATCTGACCCATCTGCGTGAACATCTGTCCGAGAGCGGCAGGGTCGAAACCCTGCGCGCCTCCGCCGAACGCGGCGAACGGGTTCTCCCCACCTCCCGAGCCGCGCGAGGAGTCGCGGCGTGCGGCGTCGTCGTCGCCGTCGTCGTCGGAGTTCGAGAATCCGAAGGGAGTGTTCGCCATGCCCCAACGGTACTGGCTCCACCCCGCGCGGGACCCGGTCTCGGCGTGCGCCGAGCGCGAACACCGGCGTCTCCGACGAGTTCTCTAGGGTGGTTCCCGTGAATCGACGGATCGCGACGCTGCTGGTCGCACTGCTGCCCGTGGTGGTGCTCGGAGTGCTGGGGTCGACGGTCGTCGTCCCGTTCGCCGCACTGGGTCCCGGTCCGACGTTCGACACCCTCGGGGACGTCGACGGCACGCCGGTGGTCGACGTCGAGGATCCCACGGGCGCGACGGAGATCGACCGGCCGAGCGGGCACCTCAACATGACCACCGTGGCCGTTCGCGACGGTCTCACCGTCTTCGACGCGCTCGGGCTGTGGCTCAGCGGCCGACAGGGTCTGGTCCCGCGGGACCAGGTCTATCCGCCGGATCGCAGTCGCGAGGAAGTCGAACAGGCCAATCAGGCGGACTTCGCGCAGTCCGAGAACAGCGCCGAACTGGCCGCGGTGCGCTACCTCGATCTGCCGACCGAATTGACGATCGCCGAGGTCGGCGACGACGTGCCGGCGGCGAGCGTGCTGCGCGACGGGGATCGCGTGACCGCAGTGAACGGCACGGCAGTCGAGACCCCGGAGGACGTGCGCACCGCCGTCGGCGCCCTCGCGCCGGGCGACCGGGTGACCATCGACGGGGTACGTGACGACGTGCCCTTCAGCGAGACGGTGACCGTCGGTCCGCGCCCGGACGACGGCGAGCGCGGATACCTCGGCGTGACGCTCGCCGAGGAACCCGACGTGCCGTTCGAGGTCCGCTTCAACCTGGCCGACGTCGGCGGACCGTCGGCGGGTCTGATGTTCACCCTCGCGGTGATCGACAAGCTGACGCCGGGTGACCTGAGCGGCGGAGCGTTCGTCGCCGGGACCGGCACCATCGACCCGGACGGGACCGTCGGGCCCATCGGCGGCATCCCGTACAAGTTGGTCGCTGCCCGCGAGGCCGGCGCGACGACATTCCTGGTGCCGACGGACAACTGCGCCGAGGCCGCGGCGAACGTGCCGGACGGACTGCGCCTGGTGCGCGTGACCGACGTCGGCGATGCGGTGAACGCGTTGGGCAGCCTCGCCGAGGGCGGTGACGCGCCCGGCTGCTCCTGACGTCCGGAGCTCAGTCCTCGGGCTCGGCGTCGAGCGTGGCGTACAACGCGGCGACCACGTTGGGCGCGAGGTCGTCGTACGTGAGCAGGTCGCCGTCGCTTCCGAAGCCGTCGTCGTCCTCGTCCTCGGGGCGCAGCTGCAGCAGCGCGAGGGACGGGCCGTCGCGCAGGACCCCGACGATCAGTCGCGCGTCGCGTCGGCCGGGGTGTTCCTCGGCCGCGACGCGTGCCGCGTGATCGGCGGCGTCCCGGTCGGACAGCAGGGGAGCGAGGGCGCTGTCGAGCTCGGCCTCCGCGTCGGGCGGCAGGACGACGATCTCCTCCACCAGGGCGCAGCCGGCGACCGACGACGGCCAGCTGGTGGTGCCCAGGAACTCGTCGAGCGCGCGCGACCCACCCGCGACGTCCGCCGGCAGTCGATCCTGGGCGACCGGGGTCAGCACGGCGCCGTCCTCGAGTTCGGCGAGCAGACCGGGCTCGGCGGCCACCAGATCCTCGGTGGGGACCAACGCGAAGAGTTGCGGTCCCTGGTCCCAGCCGGAGGCCTCGACGTAGGCGACCATCTCGCGCACGGCGCGTGCGAGCGCGGCCTCGCCGGTCACGTCCCCGAAGTCGGTCACGATGTCTGCCTCTCGCTGGTCGTTCTACCGGTCGTCGTGCACGTCACGAGCGTCATTCTCGCACCGGCCGAGTGTCGACCGAGCCCCCCACCCGGCGGAGGCACGCTGTCCGTACAGTGGTCCGAAACGGACATGCGGTGTCGCTCGGTGGTGTCACGCTCGGTGGTGTCACGACCTGTGCTCGCGAAGACTTTTGGAGTGTGACACGTGGGCATGAGGCCCCCAACCGGCATGCCGTCTCTGTCGAGACGCGGTCGTACCCTGCTCGTCGTCGCGGTCGTGGTGGCCGTGCTGTTGCTCGTCGGTCCCCGACTGGTGGACACCTACACGGACTGGCTGTGGTTCGGTGAGGTCGGCTTCCGCAACGTCTTCACCACGGTCCTGGTGACCCGCCTGATCACGTTCCTCGTGGTCGCGGCTCTCGTCGGTGGAATCGTGTTCGGCGCGTTGGCCTTCGCGTATCGGTCCCGCCCGGTGTTCGTGCCCACCGCCGGTCCGAACGATCCGATCGCGCGCTACCGCACCACCGTCATGGGCCGACTGCGTCTGTTCGGCGTCGGCGTGCCGGTGATCATCGGCGTGTTGAGCGGACTGGTGGCGCAGGGCAACTGGATCACCGTGCAGATGTTCCTGCACGGCGGTTCGTTCGGGGTTCGCGATCCGCAGTTCGATCTGGACGTCGGCTTCTACGCCTTCGATCTGCCGTTCTACCGTTCGATTCTCAACTGGCTCTTCGTCGCCGTCGTGCTGGCGTTCTTCGCGGCACTGGTCACGCACTACATCTTCGGCGGTCTGCGGCTCAGCGGGCGCGAGGGTGCACTCACCTCGTCCGCGCGCGTGCAGTTGGCCGTGCTGGCCGGCACGTTCGTGGTGCTGAAGGCCGTGGCGTACTGGTTCGACCGCTACGCGTTGCTGTCCAGCAGCCGCAAGGAACCGACGTTCACCGGTCCGGGCTTCACCGACATCAACGCCGTGCTGCCGGCCAAGCTGATCCTGCTCGCGATCGCCGTCATCTGTGCGGGCGCGTTCTTCGCGGCGATCTTTCTCCGCGACCTGCGCATCCCGGCTCTGGCCACGGCGCTGCTGGTGCTCTCGTCGATCCTGGTCGGTGCCGTGTGGCCGCTCGTCGTCGAGCAGTTCTCCGTGCGACCCAACGCCGCGGACAAGGAGCGCGCGTACATCGAGCGCAACATCACCGCGACGCGAGACGCCTACGGCATCACCGACGACACGGTCACCTACGAGGACTACCCGGGCGTCGGTACCGCCTCACCGCGTGACGTCCCGGCGGATCAGACCACCATCGCCAACACCCGTCTGCTGGATCCGAACGTGCTCTCCCGCACGTTCACCCAGCAGCAGCAGCTCAAGAACTTCTACGGGTTCCCGTCCACCCTGGACGTCGACCGGTACGAGATCGACGGTCAGCTGCAGGACTACATCGTGGCCGCCCGTGAGCTCTCTCCGAGCAGCCTCACCGGCAACCAGACCGACTGGATCAACCGGCACACGGTCTACACCCACGGCAACGGCTTCGTCGCGGCCCCGGCGAACCGCGTCAACGCAGCGGTGCAGGATGCGACCAACGCGGAGTCCAACTCCAACTCGGGGTACCCGATCTACACCGTGAGCGACCTCGCGTCGCAGGCCGCGGGCGATCAGGTCATCCCCGTCGAGCAGCCGCGCATCTACTACGGCGAGGTCATCGCCGGGGCCAACCCCGACTACGCCATCGTCGGGGCGAACGAGGGTCAGGATCGCGAGTACGACACCGACACCTCGCGCTACACCTACACCGGGTCGGGCGGCGTCGACATCGGCAACTGGTTCAACCGGTTGGCTTTCGCTGCGAAGTACACCGAGCGCAACATCCTGTTCTCGAGCGCCATCGGGGACGAGTCGAAGATCATCTTCAACCGCGATCCGCGGGAGCGTGTGCAGAAGGTCGCGCCCTGGCTGACCGCCGACGGCAATTCCTACCCGGCCGTGGTCGACGGCAAGATCGTCTGGATCGTCGACGCCTACACCACGCTGGACCAGTACCCGTACGCACAGCGCAGCTCGCTCGAGGGTCTGGTGCAGGACAGCATCGACGCCAACACCGGCCGCCTGTTGCCGCGTGAGGAGGTGTCCTACATCCGCAACTCGGTCAAGGCCACCGTCGATGCGTACGACGGCTCGGTGAACCTGTACCAGGTCGACCGGGACGATCCGGTGCTGAAGGCGTGGATGGGGGCGTTCCCGGGGGCGGTGCAGCCCGAGGAGAACATCACCGACGAACTCCGGCAGCACTTCCGGTACCCGGAGGATCTGTTCAAGGTGCAGCGCGAGATGCTCGCGAAGTACCACGTGAACGATCCCGGTGAGTTCTTCACCAACAACGCGTTCTGGTCGGTGCCGAGCGACCCGACGGTCGAGGGCGGCACCAATCTCAACCAGCCGCCGTACTACGTCCTGATCGGTGACCCGGACACCGGGCAACCGTCGTTCCGTCTCACCAGTGCCATGGTGGGCTTCAACCGTGAGTTGCTGTCCGCGTACATCTCGGTGCGGTCGGACCCGGAGAACTACGGCAAGTTCACGGTGCTGCAATTGCCCACGGACACCCAGACACAGGGTCCGCAGCAGGCGCAGAACTCCATGACGTCGGACACCCGGGTGGCGTCGGACCGAACACTGCTCCAACAGTCCAACCGCATCCAGTACGGCAACCTGTTGACCTTGCCGATCGCCCAGGGCGGCATCCTCTACGTCGAGCCGCTCTACACCGAACGCAACACGGCGAATGCATCGACGTTCCCGCAGTTGTCGCGCGTTCTGGTGAGCTACCGCGAGCCGGGTGCCGGTGGCGGCGTGCGTGTCGGGTACGCCGCAACGCTCGCCGAGGCGCTGGATCAGGTGTTCGGCGCCGGCACCGGCAACGTGGCCACGGCACCGGGTGGCGACGCCGCCACTCCGCAGGCCGAGGAAGAGGCGAACACGCCGAGCACGGGAACACCGGGCACGACGACGCCGGCCGAGGGTGAGGCCACCCCGGCTCCGTCCACTCCCGCGCCGTCCACCTCGGCGCCGGCGGATCGGAACGCGGCGGTGAGCAACCTGAACTCCGCTCTGGCGGCCGTTCGGACCGCGCAGCAGTCGGGCGACTTCGCCCAGCTGGGTCAGGCGTTCGACAACCTGCAGCGGGCGATCGACGAGTACAACCGCGTGGGCGGCTGACGGCGGAGGTTCCGGACACAACAGAACGGCCGCACCCCGACGGGGTGCGGCCGTTCTGTTGTGCAGTCGGTGTCGTGAACCGGGGTCAGCGACCCAGTCCGGCGAGCACCTCGGCGTTGGCGGCGACGAAGTCGCGGTACTGCTGGCCGACGCCGTACTGGTCGGCCACGGCAGCGCCCTGGTCCACGTACTGCTGGGCCGGCGCGGGAGCCGGGGCCGGGGCGGGTGCCTCGGCGGGCACCTCGGACGGTGCGGACGAACCCTGGGTCAGGTACTGACCGCAGACCGGCCAGGCGCCGACACCCTGGGTGGCGAGCACGTTCTCGGCGACGCGGATCTGCTCGGCCTTCGACGCGTTGGACGCGACGCCCGAGCCACCGTTGGCCTCCCAGGTGCTCTGGGAGAACTGCAGGCCGCCGTAGTAGCCGTTGCCGGTGTTGATCGCCCAGTTGCCACCGCTCTCGCACTGTGCGACGCCGTCCCAGTTGTGGGCCGGTGCGGCGCCTGCGGTTCCGGTGGCGAGTCCGAGGGGGATCGCGACGGTGGCGCCGGCGACAGCGGCGTATCCGAGGGCGCGGGTGGTGAAGTTTCGTGCAGTGGTCATACGGGGTGAATCCTCTCGGCGCTGTCGGACACACGAGAACCGTGTCGGCTTCTCGGGTCCCTGCCCCCGTGGCGTATCGGGTCTCCGACCCGCGGGGCAGTGGGAAATCCAGCGGCGGGTCGGCCTGGCCCTCGTTGTGGGCCGCGAGCGACGGTAACGGAACGATCACGGGGTCGTCACGTCGGCGTGACCACTCGGGTGGCACCCCGTGCCCGGGCT
This sequence comes from Rhodococcoides corynebacterioides NBRC 14404, assembly GCF_001894765.1. GTDB lineage: Bacteria > Actinomycetota > Actinomycetes > Mycobacteriales > Mycobacteriaceae > Rhodococcoides > Rhodococcoides corynebacterioides. Next base: position 106,052 of record NZ_BCWV01000006.1, on the reverse strand, counting down.
CCGATCGGCATCGTCGCGGCGTCCATGCAGGTGATCGGGGCGATCGCCCGTTCTCCGGAACGGGAACGGGCACGGCGTTCCGTGAGCGGGATCACCGCTTCGGCGAGACGTGGATCACCCTCGGAGAGCGACGATTTCGGCTGTCGGCCAGGCAGTTCGGGCGGCCGGGCAGGCGATTTGCAATCCGGTGATGCCGTCCGGTAACTTCGTGTTCAGCAAGAACGCAGTACCGCTTGCAGCCGCAGACGGAGCCTCATGGTTCCCGACGCCGACGCGGGGTGGAGCAGCTCGGTAGCTCGCTGGGCTCATAACCCAGAGGTCGCAGGTTCAAATCCTGTCCCCGCTACCACGTGCGAAAGCCGGCATCCGAGAGGATGCCGGCTTTCGTCGTTTCCGGGGTCGGTATCCCGGTCTCTCTCCGAGTGGACTCTGCGAACCGACTCCCGCTGTCACTCCACGCGTTCGCGGACGGTGCACGTTCGTTGCCAGGATGGTCGTGAGACATTCGGCAACAGCGTGAGGATCGGAGCATCCTAGTGACCGATGTACAGGTCGGACGTACGGCGACCGGAGTTCGAAAGTTCTCGTTCGCGTTCAAGGTCGAGTTCCTACGCGAGTGGGACGCCGCTGTGCAGCGAGGTGCGAAGGCTCGGCTGATGCGCGAACACAACCTTGCGCGGCAGACGGTCGATCGGTGGCTCGTCTCACGAGAGCGTGGAGAATTCACCGCATCGATGGTGACCGCCGCACGAAAGTCGAGGTTCGAGGTGACCAACACCGAACGCGCCGAACTGGCCCGGCTGCGCAAGGAGAACGAGGCCCTGAAGAAGAAGGTGGCTCAGGGCGAAGCGGTACAGCAGATCCTGGGAAAAGCACACGAGCTCTTGGAAGGGATCACCGAGAGCTCGACCGACACCGACGAGCAGATCCCGCCGGCGCTGATGAGCGCCACCGAGTACGCCAAGTGGCTCGAACGCACCAAGCTGTCCTGACCGCCACCGTCGAGGAGGTGACCACGACCTCGTCGGTGTCGGTGGTGGCGGCGTGCGCGTTGGTCGGGATCGCCCGCTCCACCTACTACCGACTCACCCGCCGCTACGCCCACTACCGCCGGGTCCCGACGCCGATCCCGCACCGTGAGCGGACCCAACCGGCAGCACTGACCGCCGACGAACGCCGCCGGATCCTCGACGTCGTCACCGACGACGACTACACCGATCTGTCTGTGGTGCAAACGTATTGGCGGGCATTCGACGAAGGGAGGGTGGCGTGCTCACAGCGCACCTTCTACCGTGTCGCCGCCGCCGCGCACTGCGTCGGTGACCGCCGCCGACGCCGCGGAGTCGGCGCCGCGGCGACCCGCCGCACCCCGGTGGTCGCCGCCCACGCGGTCGGTGACCTGTGGTCGTGGGACATCACCGAACTGCGCGGACCCCGACCGCAGGACCGATACAAGCTCTACCTCGCCATCGACGTGTTCTCCCGCTACCCGGTGGCATGGCGGATCGAGCACACCGAGGATCGACACCTGGCCACGGCCATGTTCGCCCACGCCATCACCACCCACGGCGCCCCGACGGTGCTGCACGGCGACAACGGCGCCGTCATGCGCTCACACACCCTGATCGACGCCCTCACCGAACATGGTGTGCTCACCTCGTTCTCCCGCCCACGGGTCAGCGACGACAATCCGTTCTCCGAATCGCTGTTCAAGACGATCAAGTACGACCTCGACTGCCCCACCCGGTTCGAGAGCATCGACCACTCCCGAACCTGGACAGCGACCTTCCTGCGTCGCTACGCCACCGAGCACCGTCACAGCGGCCTCGGCCGACATACCCCCGCCGACACCCACCACGGCACCGCGCACCTGGTCCGACAGGACCGGCAACAGTATTTGACCCGCTACCACGCCCAACACCCCGAACGGTTCCGGCGCCCGCCCCAGCCGCCGGACCTACCCGGACTCACCGGCATCAACCACCACAGACTGTCTCAGACAGGTTGACAACTACCGTGCACTGTCCGTGAACGCGTGCAGCGTCAGCGGGAACGGTCTACCGACCCGCCGGCGGGAGCCGGTCTCAGGCCGGCTCGCGCAGAACGCCGATGTGACGGACGGTGCCGGACACCCCGGGGAGCTCCCGGGGTTCGGTCCACGTCCGCAGCCCGTCGCCGCTGTCCGAGTACAGGTAGCGCCCCTCGGTGTAGGCGTCCAGATAGAGTCGCCACGCGCCGTCGGGCAGCTGGACGACGGCGGGCCCCTCGCGCAGGGCGCCCCAATCACCCGGCGGCAGTGGACGATACGGGCCGACCAAGGTGGGTGAGGCCAGATGCTCGATGGTCTTCTTCGTCTCGTTCTTGGTGAACGCGTGGTACTCGGAACCTACCTTCACGACGGTGGTGTCGATCCGATCGGCGCCCAGACCCGCCATCGGCACCGGGGCGCTCCAGGACGTCAGGGACTCGTTCTGCGCTGTCAGCAGATGCGGAACGAACCCTCCACCGGTGGACAACGACACGATGACGTGAACCGCATCACCGTCGACGAACCATTCGGGCGCCCAGGCCTTGGTGGTGAACGGGGACAGCGACGGCCCGTCGGAGGAGCCCGCCGATCCGAACAACGGGAGGTCGACGACTCCACGCCCATCACCGGTACCGGGCAGGAAGGCGCAGCACAACGGCAGAGCGTGATTCCCACCGAACGTCCACGTCAGTCGGTCCGGACTGGTGGCGAACCCGATGGTCGCGCCGTCGACCGTCGTGTAGGTGAGGTGGTAGAGGCCGTCGGTGTGTCGGATGATGCTCGGGTCTCGCACCACGCCGGACGGCGGACGGTAGGCCGATGTGCGCGCAGCGGTGAACGACGTTCCGTCCGACGACTCGTAGACGTCCAGGTCGCGGTCACTGGCGTTGCTGAACGCCACCATGGTGTACCGCCAGGTTTCCGGCTGCGCCGAGGCCGTCGTGGGCGAGGCGATTGTGCACGCGGCGACCATTACGGCAGCGGCGGCAGCGCGACGACGCGGGCGGGGAGTCATAACTCGAACTCTGACAGACCGCGGAACCTCGTCGGCGGTCGCCGGCGGTATCGATACCGGGTTGTGACAGGAGTGGTGTGTGTCGACCGGCCCTCACCCGACGCACCCGGCGGGAGCAGTGTGGTCAGTCCCGCAGATCGGGGTCCTCGGACACCGATCCGGTGGTGGGAGCGTCGTTCTCGGTCACCTCGCCGCCTGTCGCAGTGCGATCGGACGCCGCAGTGCGATCGGCCGAGTCGCCGTCCTCGGCCTCGTCGAGATCTACCGCGTCCGCACCTTCGAGGTGCGCCAGGTTGACCTCGGCCTCGGCGACGAGCTCCTTCGTCTTCTCTTCGATCTTCTTCGCCCACTCGGCCATCGGGTGCCTCCTCGCACGTGTACGTCGCTCTGTCGAGCCGTGAGTACCCCGAACCGCGCCGTCACTACCGAGCGGGCCGCCCCGAACGCAGAACGGGCCCGACACCGAGGTGTCGGGCCCGTCGAACGACGTGTCAGGACGACGTCACTTGAGCTGCGCGGAACTCAGCCCCAGGACGCGGCGCGCCACGATCAACTGCTGAATCTGCTGCGTGCCTTCGAAGATGTCGAGGATCTTCGAGTCACGCGCCCACTTCTCGAGCAGGAGATGCTGCGAGTAGCCGAGCGTGCCGGCGAGTTCGACGGCCTTGAGCGTGATGTCGGAGGCGCTACGACCGGCCTTCGCCTTGGACATGGAGGCCTGCAGGCTGTTGGGCTCCTTGTTGTCCGCCATCCACGCTGCGCGCAGGGCGAGCAGATACGCTGCCTCCCAGTCGGATTCGAGGCGGATGTACTCGGCCGCCGGAGCCGACAGGCTGTACGTCGGTGCGTCGTAGTCGATCTCGACGCCGGCCTCGGTGAGGATGCTGCGCAGTTCCTCGAGCGCGGCGCGGGCGACGCCGATGGCCATACCGGCCACGAGGGGGCGGGTGTTGTCGAACGTCTGCATGACGCCCGCGAAACCCTTGTCGGTGTCGACGTCCGGCGATCCCAGCAGGTTGTCCTTGGGGATGCGGCAGTTGTCGAGCAGGAGAGCAGCGGTGTCGGACGCCTTGATGCCGAGCTTGTGTTCGAGACGGGCGACCGACAGACCCGGTGCGTCCCGCGGTACGACGAACGACTTGATGGCCGCGCGACCCTTGGTCTTGTCGACGGTGGCCCACACGACGATGTGGGTGGAGCGCTCGCCGGCGGTGACGTAGATCTTCTCGCCGTTGAGCACCCACTCGTCGCCGTCGAGAACGGCAGTGGTGCTGACGGCCGCGGAGTCGGACCCGAAACTGGGCTCGGTGATGGCCATCGAGGCCCACACCTTGCCGAAGCGCTCGAGCTGCTCGTCGGTGGCGACGGCGGCGATGGCCGAGTTGCCGAGACCCTGGTAGGGCACCGACAGCGTGAGACCGACGTCGCCCCAGCAGGTTTCGATGACGTTGACCAGCGCGGCCATGTTGCCGCCGTTGGAGTTGGCGGTCTTGCTGGGCTTGGGCTCGCCGGATTCCCGGCCACCCTTGGCGCCGCCGACCTCGTTGCCGGCGTCGGACATGCCCTCGATCATGGCGGCCATGGTGTCGAGCTCGACCGGATAGGCGTGCTCGGCGAGGTCGTACTTGCGCGAGACCGGACGCATGATCTCGGCCGCGACCTGGTGAGCCTGGTTGGCCCCCGCCCGGAGCTTGCGAGGGAGTTCGAGATTGATCATGAGAGTTCCTTCGGGCTGTGGGTGGGGATCAGATCAGGACGACGCCCTCGGCGACACCGACGGCACGCAGGTCGCGGTACCACCGCTCGACGGGGTGCTCCTTGGTGAAGCCGTGGCCGCCGAGCAGTTGGACACCGTCGAGACCGATCTGCATGCCCTTCTCGGTGGCGAAGCGGCGGGCGAGGGCGGCTTCACGGGCGAAGGAGAGGCCCTGCTCTGCACGGGAGGCGCCGCGCTGGACGATCAGGCGCAGCCCGTCGAGTTCGATCGCGATGTTGGCGACCATGAACGCCACCGCCTGGCGGTGGCTGATCGGCTCACCGAACGCGGTGCGGTCGTTGACGTAGGGCACCACGTAGTCGAGAACGGCCTTCGAGGTGCCGGCGGCGAGTGCGGCCCACCCGAGGCGGGACAGCCGGATCGCATCGGTGTAGTCGGCGACGCGGGTGGCGGCGTCGGCCTCGCCGAGAAGGTTGCTCTCCGGCACGGCGACCTCGTCGAGGTGCAGTCGACCGAGGCCGGCGGCACGCAGGCCCATGCTCGGATCGGCCTCGACCACGAGTCCCTGGCTGTCGGACTCGACGATGAACAGGGCGGGCTTGCCGTCGAGCTCGGCTGCGACGATGAACAACTCGGCCGAGGCAGCCGCGGGCACGAGGCTCTTGATACCCGTGAGCTTGTAGCCGCTGGGGGAGCGAACGGCCTTGGTCTGCAGCGCGAACGGATCGAACAGGGCGCGCGGCTCGGTCACGACCAGGGCGGCACCCGGAACCTTCTCGCCGCTGAACGCGGGCAGGTAGGTCTTCTGCTGGGCGTCCGACCCGTACTGGGTGAGCGCCACCGCGACACCGCTGGGCGCGAGGATCGGCAGGGCCAGGCCCATGTCGCCGTATCCGAGTGCTTCCGCGACGAGTGCATTGGTGACGGCGCTGCGCTCGGTGGCCACGCCGTCGAGAGATTCGGGGACGTTGATCATGGTGACGCCCAGTTCGGCGGCACGGGTCACCAGATCGTCGGGCGACGCCGCGGCCTCGTCCGCGTCGTGCGCGGCCGGGCGCATGATCTCCTCGGCGAACTCGAGGACGGTCTCGACGATCATCTTCTGCTCGTCGTCCGGCGTGAGGTCGAAGTAGTCCGAGCCCTTGGTGCTCGAGTCGCTCAGCCGCGCGGGATCACCGCCGCCGGAGACCTTGCCGAAGGCGCGTGTGGCGGCGCCGAGGGTCTTGAATCCGGTCTTGGTGCTCTCGTACGTCACGCGGTCGACGGTCTGGCGCAGGTTGTACTTCTCGGCCAGCTCGGACCCGGTCAGCTTGGTGAGGACCCGCATCGCGGTGCCGATGGCATCGCGCTTGATGGGGTTCAAGCCGGGGGCGGACGTGTCGCGCACCGGGCGCTTGGCTCCCGTGCCGGCGGTAGGGGCGGTGCCGTTCTTCGTCATGATCACCAGCTGTTTCTCGGTGTTCGGTCGGGGACGCCCCGATCTTACTCGGCGGTAAGTTGAGTTGTCTACCACTCGGTAAGTTACCGCGAGTCACAACGGCCGTTGTGTGCTCCGATCCAGCCGCAGCGCGCCGAGCACGTGATCGTGCAGCAGCCCGTTGGTGGCGACGGCGCTGCCCGCATGCGGGCCCGGCGTGCCGTCGAGGCCGCCGAAACGGCCCCCGGCCTCCCGCACCAGGATGTCGAGCGGAGCCAGGTCCCACAGCGAGACCTCGGGTTCGACGGCGATGTCGACGGCACCCTCCGCCACGAAGCAGTAGGAGAGGAAGTCGCCGTACCCCCGCACGCGCCAGACCTCGTCGGTGAGGTCGAGGAAGGACTCCCGCAGTCCGGCGTCCTTCCATCCGGACAGCGACGAGAAGCCGAGGCTGGCCGACGCGGGCGACCGGACCGTGGAGACGGACAGTCGGCGTGGGCTCTCGCCCGTCACCGCGGCGTACGCGCCGAGACCGTGCGCGGCCCACCAGCGACGTTCCAGCGACGGGGCGCTCACGACTCCGACCACCGGCACGCCGTCCTCGAGCAGTGCGATCAGCGACGCCCAGACGGGCACGCCCCGGACGAAGCTCTTGGTCCCGTCGATGGGGTCGATCACCCACTGACGACCGGAGAAGGACGCCGTGCCCCCGAACTCCTCGCCGAGCACGGCGTCGCCGGGGCGCTCGGTCCCGAGCAGAGCGCGCAGAGCGGTCTCGACGGCGAGGTCGGCGTCGGACACCGGAGTCAGGTCGGGCTTGTCGTCCACACGCAGGTCGACGGCCCGGAAGCGGGCGCGGGTGATCTCGTCGGCGGCGTCGGCGAGACGCCGGGCCAGCGCGAGATCGTCGGCGACGCCTCGGGCGGTGTCGGGCGCACGTCCCGGGTCGGGCTCGGTGTCGGGGGAGGACGGAGTCACGGGTCAGGACGCTACTGCGCTGGCGGTAACCTCGTCTGCGTGCATCCCGACGTAGCCGCTGACATCGCCGAACTCGACACGACCCTCAAGACGGTGGAATCGGTCCTCGACGTCGAGGAACTGCGCCGCCGGATCGACGAGCTCGAGCACCAGGCGGCGGACCCGGAGCTGTGGAACGACCAGGAGCACGCGCAGCAGGTCACCAGCACGCTCAGTCACGCCCAGGCCGAGTTGCGCCGCGTGGAGGAACTTCGGCAGCGGCTCGACGATCTGCCCGTGCTCTACGAACTCGCCGAGGCCGAGGAGGGTGCGGCCGCCGCCGAGGCCACGGCCGACGCGGACGCCGAGCGCCTGTCCCTCCACGCCGACATCGAGCAGCTCGAGGTGCGGACACTGCTGTCCGGGGAGTACGACAAGCGGGACGCGTTGGTCAACATCCGTTCCGGGGCCGGCGGCATCGACGCGGCGGACTGGGCCGAGATGCTCATGCGGATGTACATCCGCTGGGCGGAGAAGCACGGGTACGGCGTCGAGGTCTACGACACCTCGTACGCCGAGGAGGCCGGTATCAAGAGCGCGACGTTCGCGGTCAAGGCCCCGTACAGCTACGGCACGCTGTCCATCGAGCAGGGCACGCACAGACTGGTGCGGATCAGCCCGTTCGACAACCAGGGACGCCGTCAGACGTCCTTCGCCGAGGTCGAGGTCCTTCCCGTGGTGGAGACCACCGACCACATCGACATTCCGGAGAACGACGTCCGCGTGGACGTCTACCGGTCGTCCGGTCCGGGTGGACAGTCGGTCAACACCACCGACTCGGCGGTGCGCTTGACGCACATTCCGACGGGCATCGTGGTGACCTGTCAGAACGAGAAGTCGCAGCTGCAGAACAAGGTGTCCGCCATGCGCGTGCTCCAGGCCAAGCTGCTCGAGGTCAAACGCAAGGAGGAGCGCGCCGAGATGGACGCGCTCAAGGGCGACGGGGGTAGCTCGTGGGGGAATCAGATGCGGTCGTACGTCCTGCATCCGTACCAGATGGTCAAGGACCTGCGGACGGAGCACGAGGTCAACAATCCGTCGGCGGTGCTCGACGGTGACATCGACGGGTTCATCGAGTCCGGCATCCGCTGGCGGATGCGTGCCGACGGGGAGTGAGCGGTGAGCGCCGTCTGGCCACTGCCTCCCGACTTCGTCTTCTGGCTCCAGAACAACTTCCTCGAGATCCTGCTGTGGATCCTCGGGGGCATGTTGGCCGCGCGCGCGGTGGACTGGGCCGGGGCGAAGATCACGGGGCGGATCGACCGCACCTACCAACAGACCGACGCGTTGATCCGCACCGAGACCGCCAAGCACCGACACTCCGTGGCGCAGGTGGTCACCTGGGTGGTGATCGCGCTGATCTACGTCCTGGTCGCCATCCGGGTGCTGCAGCGTCTCGGGTTCCCCATCACCAGCCTGGTGGCGCCCGCGACGGTGCTCGGTGCCGCGCTGGGCTTCGGCGCCCAGCGCATCGTGCAGGACATCCTCTCGGGCTTCTTCATCATCACCGAACGGCAGTACGGCTACGGCGACGTCGTGCAGTTGGCCATCACCGGGACGGCCGGTGACGCCGTCGGCACCGTCGAGGACGTCACGCTGCGCGTGACCCGGGTCCGATCGGCCGAGGGCGAGGTGATCACCGTCCCGAACGGCCAGATCGTCAAGGCGGTGAACCTGTCCAAGGACTGGGCCCGCGCCGTCATCGACGTCCCGGTACCGCCCACGGCCGATCTCTCCGCGGTCACCGAACTGCTGCGCACCGTCGGCCAGGAAGCACACCGGGACCGCAAACTCGCGGAACTCCTGCTCGACGAGCCGACCGTCATGGGCGTCGAGAGCATCGAGGTCGACCAGGTCAACCTCCGGCTCGTCGCGCGCACCCTGCCCGGCAAGCAGTTCGAGGTCGGGCGCGAACTGCGGGCGCGTATCGCGATCACGCTGCGACGCAACGGCATCACCGTCTCGCCCGAGCTGTCGGCCGACCGACCGGTGGGGAGTGCGCAGTGACCCCCGACCAGTCGAGTCCCGAACACTCGAGTCCCGAACAGTCGAGTCCCGAGCTCTCGACCACGACGTCGTCGACCGACGATCGCCCGTCGACGCGTCCCGCGATGGGGTGGCTCTCCCGTGTCCCGGCTCACCTGCCCGGTGGCTTCCGCACCACCACGGTGGTCATGGTGGTGGCGTTCCTGCTGATTCTGCTGCTCTGGAACGCGGTGCGATTCGACCCGACGCTGAACGAGAACTCGCCGGTGTACGTCCCGCCGGCCCCGTCCGAGACGTCGACGATCGTCCCGCCGCCGACCTCGACGGTGGCACCGACGTTCACCTCGACCACGCCGACCACCACCACGACGGTGCCCACGGACGACCCGGACACCGGCGGTGCGAACCCCGGCACGTCGGTGACCGGCACCACGGCACCGACCACCACCACCCGCGCGCCGGGGCTGCAGTTGCCGATCATTCCGGGCTTCGGCCCGCCGGCGACGACGACGACGGCGCCGTAACCCGGCCGCGTGGCCCCGCGCGTCGCAGCCGGGGTCTGCGGGACGGCGGTGGCTACACTGGCGTCCCGTGATCAGCGTGGAGAACGTCTCGAAGTCCTACAAGTCGTCGACACGCCCCGCGTTGGACAAGGTCTCCGTGAGCATCGACAAGGGAGAATTCGTCTTCCTCATCGGTCCGTCGGGATCGGGAAAGTCGACGTTCATGCGGCTGCTCCTCCGCGAGGAGGTGCCCACCTCGGGCGAGATCCGCGTCGCCGACTTCCACGTCACCAAGCTGGCCGGGCGGCGCGTGCCCAAGCTGCGGCAGTCCATCGGCTGCGTGTTCCAGGACTTCCGTCTCCTGCAGAACAAGACGGTGTCCGAGAACGTCGCGTTCGCCCTCGAGGTGATCGGCAAGCAGCGCGCGATGATCGAACGCACGGTGCCCGAAGTGCTCGACCTGGTGGGCCTGTCCGGCAAGGCCGACCGGTTGCCCAGCGAGCTCTCCGGCGGTGAGCAGCAGCGGGTCGCGGTGGCCCGCGCGTTCGTCAACCGGCCACTGGTCCTGCTCGCCGACGAGCCCACCGGCAATCTCGATCCCGACACCAGCCAGGACATCATGCTGTTGCTCGAGCGCATCAATCGCACCGGGACCACGGTGCTCATGGCCACCCACGACAACCACATCGTCGACTCGATGCGCCGTCGCGTGGTCGAGCTCGACAACGGACGCGTGGTGCGCGACGAGGCGCGCGGCGTCTACGGCGTGGGCCGCTGACCCGCCCCGCACCCGGCAGACACCACCGACCGCAGACGAAAGACGACCAGTGCGCGCAAGCTTCCTGTTCGGCGAGGTCTTCACCGGCCTCCGCCGGAACATCACCATGACCATCGCGATGATTCTGACCACGGCGATCTCGCTCGGCCTGTTCGGCGGCGGCCTCCTGGTCGTGCAGATGGCGAACAAGACCCAGCAGATCTTCCTCGACCGCGTCGAGGTCCAGATCTTCCTCACCGACGACATCTCCACCTCGGACCCGCAATGCACCTCGGACATCTGCGCGAGCCTGCGGTCCGATCTCGAGTCCACGCCGTCGGTGGTCTCCGTCCAGTACCTCAACCGGGACGACGCCGTCGCCGACGCGACGGAGCGGGTGTTCCGCGATCAGCCGGAGCTCGCGTCGTTGGTCTCGCCCGACAGCTTCCCGGCATCGTTCAAGGTCAAGCTCAGCGATCCGGAACGGTTCGGGGTGATCGAGGACCAGTTCGGCCTCCGGCCGGGCGTGCAGAGCGTACTCAACCAGCGGGACCTCGTCGACCGTTTGTTCAGCGTGCTGGCCGGGGTGCGCAACGCGGCCTTCGCCGTCGCCGTCGTGCAGGCGATCGCCGCCGTGCTGCTCATCGCCAACATGGTGCAGATCGCGGCGTTCACCCGCCGCACCGAGGTGGGGATCATGCGCCTCGTCGGCGCCACCCGCTGGTACACCCAGTTGCCGTTCCTGCTCGAGGCGGTGGTGGCCTCCCTGATCGGTGCGGTGTTGGCGATCGCCGGGCTGTTCACCGCGAAGGTCGGCTTCGTCGACTCCGTCCTCGGTGACCTGTACCAGGCGAACATCCTCGCGCGGATCACCACAAGCGACGTCCTGCTGGTCTCGCCGGTCCTGCTGGTGGTGGGCGTCGGGATGGCGACGGTGACGTCCTACGTGACGTTGCGTCTCTACGTGCGGCACTAGACACACCGCGAGCGCCGCCCACGGGAACAAACGGGTGGACGTCGTCCTTATTCTTGGCTCGACGGTGCACGACCGCCCCACACCGCGTGCTCGACCCGACAGAGGAGATCCACCGTGAAGGAGAAAGGTCGCAAGGCCATTGCGACCAATCGCAAGGCCCGACACAACTACACCATTCTCGACGTCTACGAGGCAGGCGTCGCACTGGTGGGCACCGAGGTGAAGAGCCTGCGCGACGGCAAGGCGTCGCTGGCGGACGCCTTCGCGACCGTCGACGACGGCGAGGTCTGGCTGCGCGGACTCCACATTCCGGAGTACCTGCAGGGCAGCTGGACCAATCACGCTCCCCGTCGCAACCGCAAGCTCCTCCTGCACCGGCGGGAGATCGAGCATCTCGTGGGGAAGACCCGCGAAGGCAACATCACCCTGGTGCCGCTGTCGATGTACTTCAACGAGGGCAAGGTCAAGGTCGAACTCGCCCTCGCCAAGGGCAAGCAGGACTACGACAAGCGTCAGGATCTCGCCCGACGCACCGCCGAGCGCGAGGTGACCCGCGAACTCGGTCGTCGAATCAAGGGTATGAGATGACGACCTCCGTCGTCGGGGGACATGAGATGACGACCTCCGTCGTCGGGGGACATGAGATGACGACCTCCGTCGCCGGGGGACATGAGATGACGACCTCCGTCGTCGGGGGACTGCGCTGACCGCCGTTCTCCTCGCCCTGCTCGCCGCCGTCGGCTACGGCGTCAGCGACTTCGTGGGGGGAGTCGCGTCGCGACGGGTCGCCGCGCTGCGCGTGGTGATCGTGTCCTACCCCGTGTCGGTGATCGTCGTCGCCGTGGCGGTCCCGGTCGTCGGCGGCTCGCCGACGCCGTCGTCCCTGGTCTGGGGCGCGCTGTCGGGTATCGCCGGCGGCGTCGCGGTGTGGTGGTTCTATCTGGCGCTGGCCGGGGGACCGATGGCCGTCGTCTCGCCCGTCACCGCGGTGCTCGTCGCCGGGGTTCCCGTGCTGATCGGTCTGGCGGTGGGCGAGCGACCGAGCGTGCTCGCCTACGTCGGCATCGTGGCCGCGCTCGTGGCCGTGGTGCTGGTCAGTCGGGAATCGCCGGACGAGGCGGCCGGTGAGGTCGCCGGGGGACGGGTTCTGCGGTTCACGCCGCGCATCGCGCTGCTCACGGTCGCGTCCGGGGTGGCGTTCGCCGCGACCTTCGTCTGCCTCGACCGAGCCGGGGAGGACGACACCGGGCTCTGGCCGCTGCTGGCGAGCCGGCTCGCCGCGACCGCCCTGGTGTGGGCCGTGGCGCTGTCGACGGGCGCGTTCTCGGCGCCGCGCGGCAGCGTGCTGCATCTGGCGGCCGGGATCGCGGTGCTCGACGTCGTCGCCAACGCGGCTCTGCTGTTCGCCTTCCAGGACGGCCTGCTCTCGCTGACCAGCGTGATTGCGTCCCTGTACCCGGCGGCGACGGTGCTCCTGGCGATGGTGATGCTCGGCGAGCGGGTGGGCACCGTGCAGAAGGTCGGCATGGTGGTCGCGTTGGGGGCCGTCGCGCTGATCGCGGGAACCGGCTGAGCGGTTCGCCGGCCTCGTTGGCGGCGCACCTCTGCTACGAATGGAGTGCATGAACGATTCTGCGGGCACGCGCGTCCTGGTCACCGGGGCCACCGGCTACATCGGGGGGCGACTCGCCCCGCGGTTGCGGGAGGCGGGTTACCGGGTGCGCGTCCTCGCGCGGTCGCCACAGAAACTGCGCGACGTGCCGTGGGCGGACGGCGTCGAGGTGGTGCAGGGTGACCTGTCCGATCGCGAGTCGCTCGACGACGCCTTCCGGGACGTCGACGTCGTCTACTACCTCGTGCATTCGATGGGCGGTTCCGACCATTTCGCCGAAGCCGAGCGGCAGAGCGCGGAGAACGTCGCCGAGGCCGCGAAGGGTGCCGGGGTCCGGCGCATCGTCTACCTCGGTGGGCTCCATCCCCGGACCGGCGATCTCTCGCCGCACCTGAAGTCGCGCGCCGAGGTCGGCCGCATCCTGGTCGAGTCCGGGGTGTTCACCGTGGTGTTGCAGGCGGGCGTGGTGATCGGGTCCGGGTCCGCGTCGTTCGAGATGATCCGCCACCTCACCAACCGCCTGCCGGTCATGACGACGCCGAAGTGGGTGCACAACCAGATCCAACCGATCGCGGTGCGGGACGTGCTGCACTATCTGATCGAGTCGGCCGAGGCGCCGTTCGAGACGTCGCGCACCTGGGACATCGGTGGACCGGACGTCATGCAGTACGGCGAGATGATGAACACCTACGCCGCCGTGGCCGGACTGCGCAAGCGGCGCATGCTGGTTCTCCCCGTGTTGACCCCGCGCCTGGCCGGTCACTGGATCGGGCTGGTGACGCCGATCCCGCGGGGCCTGGCGATGCCGTTGATCGAGTCGCTCCAGTACGACGCCATCGCGCACGAACGGGACATCGACCGAGTGATCCCGCCGCCCGACGGCGGACTGACGCGGTACGACGATTCGGTGCGGCTCGCTCTGCGACGGATCGAGGCGGGCGAGGTGGAGACCACCTGGTCGAACGCGACCGACGCCGGGGCGCCGTCGGATCCGTTGCCGTCCGACCCCGACTGGGCGGGGGAAGTGGTCTACCTCGACGAGCGCGCCCGCGACTGCGAGGCACCGCCGGAACTGCTCTGGGACGTCGTCGAGGGCATCGGCGGGGAGAACGGGTGGTACTCGTTCCCCGTGGCCTGGGTGATCCGCGGGTGGATGGACAAGGTCGTCGGTGGGGTCGGGCTCAAGCGGGGCCGCCGCGATCCGCGTCGACTGCACACCGGCGAGGCGCTCGACTGGTGGCGGGTCGAGGAGATCGAACGAGGGTCGTTGCTGCGTCTGCGCGCGGAGATGAAGGCCCCGGGTGGGGCGTGGCTCGAACTCCGGGTCGTCCCCCGCGAGGGTGGGGCGAAGTCCCGCTACGAGCAGCGCGCGATCTTCTTCCCCCGCGGTCTGGGCGGCCGGCTGTACTGGTTCGCGATCATGCCGTTCCACGGCGTGATCTTCCGCGGCATGCTCGAGAACATCACCACGAAGGCCGAACGCGCCGCACACGGTAACCGGGATGAAACGCCCGCGGCGACGCGTTAGACTGAGCAGCCCACCGGGTATCGGTGGGTGAACGTCACCCTCGGGTGAGAAAGGGGCTGAACGGTTTCGACTGTGTACGTCGAGTCAGGGGAAGCGTGTCGGTGCAGGCGAGAGACCACCGCAAGCGTCATCGCAAAAATATAAGCGCCGATTCCAATCAGCGCGACTACGCACTCGCTGCCTAAGTAGCGACTGCGTGTCTGTCAGTCCGGTTTCGCCCTCGGGCCGGGTACTGGCATCAGCTAGAGGGCTCACCGCGTCATCCGGTCACGGGTTGACGTGGAACATCCAACAGTGACTGGGATCGTCATCCGGACGTGTTCGCGAGATCCGGAGATCCAAGCAGAGGCGTAGCGAACTGCACACGGAGAAGCCCTGGTAACACGACGCAGGACCCGGGTTCGATTCCCGGCAGCTCCACCGGCGACGGCGGACCGGACACGCGAGGTGTCCGGTCCGCCGTTTATCGTTCGTGGATCACGCCACAGGCCGTGATCCGTCGCCCGCGGGGCCACGAACACAGATCATGGCCCCGAACGCACCCTCTCTGCACGGCTCGACCGGCGCAACCGGCTCGGCACGACCGGTCGTGCTGCTCCTGCACGGCGGCAAGGTCGCCAGCCACGACCCGGTGCGTCGGTGGCATCTGTCGTACCTCCGCATGGTTCCCCTCGCCCGCATGCTGCGACGGTCCGTCGGCTCCGAAGCGGACGTGGTGCTCCTGCGCTGTCGCTACCGAGGATGGAACGGAGCCGAACGCAGCCCGGTCGCCGATGCGCAGTGGGCGATCGACGAGGTGCTGCGTGGTCGGCATCCGAGTGCGCGCGTGGTCCTGGTCGGTCACTCGATGGGTGGTCGGACCGCGGCGGCGGTGGCCGGCCACCCCGCGGTGGCCGGCGTGGTGGCGTTGGCGCCGTGGTGGCCGAACGGCACCGAGACCGACACGATGGCGCCGGGGTCGCGCCTGCTGGTCGTGCACGGCACCCGCGACCGGTGGACGGACGCGACGCTCTCGCACGCCGCGACGATGCGGGCCGAGCGGCGTGGTGTCGCGGCACGTTTCGTCGCGATGCGCGGTGCGGGTCACTTCATGCTGACCCGCTCGTGGCACTGGTCACGTCTCACGCGGGACGCCGTCCGGGATGTCCTGTTCGCCCCGGATTCGACGTCACGCGGCGAGATCGGTCGCGCCGACCGACCCATCTGAGTCGCCGTCGCCAACGAAATCCTGATCGACAGTCCAACCACAGGCTGCGCAACTCAGGGAGAAGTCACATGCTTCACGCCTCGGGGACCCCGCGGTCCATCGCCGTCGTCGGCAGCGGTGTCGCCGGCCTCACGGCGGCGTACGTCCTCTCCCGCACCGAGCGTGTGACCGTGTTCGAGGCGGATGCGCGACTCGGTGGTCACGCCGACACGCACACGGTGACCACGCGCACCCACGGCGACCTGTCGGTCGACACCGGATTCATCGTCCACAACGACCGGACGTACCCGACCCTGCAGCGGCTGTTCCGTGAACTGTCCGTTCCCACGCAGGAATCGGACATGAGCATGTCCATCCGGTGCGACGGCTGCGGGTTGGAGTACTCGGGCGGACAGGGACTCGCGGGCATCCTTCCGTCGCTCGCGACCGCCCGTCGCGGTCGGTACCTGAGGATGTTGGCGGAGGTCGTGCGGTTCCACCGGGTGGCCGCCGCGCTGATCGCCACCGCACCGTCGAGCGACGAGTCGCCCGAGACGGTGGCACAGTTCCTGGACCGTCACCGGTTCGGGACCTACTTCCGCTCGCACTTCATGACCCCGCTGGTCTCGGCCGTCTGGTCCTGCGAACCCGCTCGCGCCCTGGACTATCCGGCGCGGTACCTCTTCACCTTTCTCGACCACCACGGCATGCTCAGCGTCGGTGGTTCCCCGACGTGGCGGACCGTCACCGGCGGGTCCGCCCGCTACGTCGAACGGGTCGCGGCGCACATCGCGGACGTGCGAACGTCGTCGCCCGTCGCCTCGGTGCGTCGTCACGCCGACGGCGTCACGGTGGACACCGACGCGGGGGACTCGACCGAGTTCGACGCCGTCGTGATCGCGACGCATCCGCAGCAGGCTCTGAAGATCCTCGCGGATCCCACGGAGTCCGAGCATCGGGTGCTGGGCGCGATCACGTACTCGCCCAACGTGGCGCGACTCCATACCGACTCCACCGTGCTGCCCCGGACCCCGCGCGCCCGAGGGTCCTGGAACTACCGGATGGACACGTGCGCGGCGACGCCCGGCGCCGTCGTCGTCACCTACGACATGACGCGCCTCCAGCGGCTGCCCGACACGGGCGAGCGATACCTGGTCACACTGGGTGACCCCGCCGACCGCCGCGTCGGGGTGGACCCGACGACGGTGCTCGACACCATGCAGTACGAGCACCCGCTGTACACCACCGAGTCCGTTGCCGCGCAGCGCGAGTTGCCCGGGCTGACCACCGATCGCACCGCGTACGCGGGCGCATACCACGGGTGGGGCTTCCACGAGGACGGAGCCGCCTCGGGACTGCGTGCCGCCGAACGGCTCGGCGGAGTGTGGACATGATGCCGGCGGTGTTCGACACCACCATCCGGCACGTGCGGTCCGCGCCGGTCCGTAGCGACTTCACCTACCGCAGCCATGCCTGGTTCGTCGACATCGACGACCTCCCGGCGGTGCCGCGCCCGCTGCGTGCGCTCGGCCGCATCGATCCGGCGGACCACACCGCGGACGGTCGGTCCCTACGGGCGGAGATCGATCACGTCCTCGCCGCCCACGGCGGCACGGCGACCACCGGACGCATCACGATGCTCACGGGGGTGCGCTCGCTCGGGCACGCCTTCGACCCCCTGACGGTCTACTGGGTGCACGACGACGCCGATCGCGTCGAGTGGGTCGTCGCCGAGGTGCGGAACACCTACGGCGGTCGGCACCACTACGCGGTGCGGCCCGACGCGGACGGTCGCGCGCAGGTCGACAAGGCGTTCTACGTCTCACCGTTCAACGACGTCGACGGTCGGTACCGTATGCGGCTCCCGGAACCGGACGGCATGCTCGACCTGTCGGTCGTGCTCGTCCGGGACGGCCACCCGCCGTTCGTCGCCACCGTCACCGGCACAGGCCGCCCGGCCACGACCCGCACTCTCGTGCGGACCGCCCTGCGAGCGCCGTTGGCGCCGCACCTGGTGTCCGCCCGCATCCGGAGACAGGGAATCGGACTCTGGCTGCGCGGCCTGCCGATCGTCCCGCGCCACCGTCCCGAGGCCCCCACCTCGACGTCCCTTCCCACCGAAAGTCAGCCGATGCCCACCACGTTCGCCGCCCCACCCGTCGTCGACGCGCGTCGCTGGCCGGGACTCGACCACGTGCCGACGTCGCCGAAGGCGCGCCTCGCCGCACCCGTCGCCGACGCGCTCTTCCGACGCGCCGCGGCCGGGCTGCACATCCGGGTCGAGATGCCCGGCGGTGTCGTCGTCGGTGGGGGAGCGCAGGATCCGACCGCGCCGACGATGGTGGTGCATCGTCCTCGCGACTTCGCCGCGCGGGTCGGCGAGAGCGGGCTCATCGGGTTCGGCGAGGCCTACATGGCGGGCGACTGGGACGCACCGGACCTCACGGCGGCGCTGTCGGTGTTCGCCGAGCACATGGCGACGCTGATTCCTGCTCCGCTGCAGCGACTCCGGTCGCTGTACGTACCCAAGCCGCCCGGGTCGGAGACGAACACCACGACCAACACCCGATCCAACATTTCCCGGCACTACGACCTGTCGAACGAGCTGTTCGAGCTCTTCCTCGACGAGACGATGACCTATTCCAGCGCACTGTTCGCCGACGCGACCACCTCGCTCGCCGACGCGCAACGGGCGAAGATCGACCGGCTTCTCGACGCGGCCGGGGTGACCGCCGGGTCGCGAGTCCTCGAAATCGGTACGGGCTGGGGCGAACTGGCCATCCGCGCCGCGGAGCGGGGCGCCACCGTTCGGTCGGTCACGCTGTCGACCGAGCAGCTCGAACTGGCGTGCAAGCGTATCGACGCCGCGGGCTGGTCGGACAGCGTCCAGGTGGACCTGCTGGACTACCGCCTGGTCGACGGCGAGTACGACGCCGTGGTGTCCGTCGAGATGATCGAGGCCGTCGGACATCAGTTCTGGGGCGAGTACTTCCGCACCATCGATTCGGTTCTCGCGCCGGGCGGGCGGGTCGCCATCCAGGCCATCACCATGCCGCACGACCGGATGGTCGCGACCCGGAACACCTACACCTGGGTGCACAAGTACATCTTCCCGGGCGGGTTCCTGCCGTCCGTGCACGCGATCGACACCGTCACCGAACGGGAGACCACTCTGCGAGTGCGCGAACGGTTCTCGATGGGCGACCATTACGCCCGCACGCTCCGCGCCTGGGACGAGAAGTTCGCCGAGAACCTCGAGGACGTCCACCTGCTGGGCTTCGACCCGACGTTCGCCCGCATGTGGCACTTCTACCTCTGCTACTCCGAGGCCGGTTTCGACACCGGCTACCTCGACGTCCACCAGATCGTGCTCGACCGAAGGAGCGACCGATGACCACCACCGGAACCGTGGCGGCCCGCCTCGAGACCTTGCTGCGGCCGGTGGTGGGCGGGGAGCTTCCCGTTCGCCTGACGGCGTGGGACGGCTCGACGGCAGGCCCGGTCGACGCACCGGCGGTGACGCTTCGTAGCCCCGACGCGCTGCGGCGACTGCTCTGGAGCCCGGGTGAACTGGGCGCGGCGCAGGCCTACGTCACCGGCGAGCTGGACGTCGAGGGAGATCTGAACGCGGCCTTGACACACGTCTGGGAGGTCGTGCGGACGCGGCACCTGTCCGCCGTGCGTCCGACTCCTCGCGCGCTCGTCGACCTGGTCCGGACGGCGTCGTCGCTCGGGGTGATCGGCCGTCCGCTGCCGCCGCCGGCGTCGCAGGCCGTGGTGACCGGGCGTCTGCACTCGCTGATGCGTGATCGAGCGGCGATCAGCCACCACTACGACCTGTCCAACGACTTCTACGAGCTCGTCCTCGACCCGCAGATGGCGTACTCGAGCGGATACTGGACGTCGGATGCCCCCGACTACGGACTCGTCGACGCGCAGCGCGACAAGCTCGACCTGGTCTGCCGCAAGATCGGCCTCGACGCCCGACCCGGCATGCGCTTTCTCGACGTGGGATGCGGATGGGGCTCGCTCAGCCTGCACGCCGCCGAACACTTCGACGCGCAGGTGGTGGGCGTGACCATCTCACGCGAGCAGAAAGCGTTCGTGGACAAGCGCATCGCGGACCGCGGGCTCGCCGACCGGGTGGAGATCCGCATCCAGGACTACCGCGAGGTGCAGGGTGGGCCGTTCGACGCGGTGGCCTCGATCGAGATGGGTGAGCACGTGGGGGAGAAGAACTACCCCGTGTACGCGCGTGCGTTGTTCGAGAACGTCGTCCCCGGCGGGCGCGTGCTGGTGCAGCAGATGTCCCGCCGGGCCGGTGACAACCCGGGTGGCGGAGCGTTCATCGAATCCTTCATCGCCCCCGACATGTTCATGCGTCCCGTGGGCGCCACCGTGGCGATGATCGAGGAGTCCGGGCTGGAGGTGCGCGACGTCCACGCGCTGCGCGAGCACTACGTGCGGACCGTCGACGCCTGGTACGAGACCTTCGAGTCGCGGTGGGACGAGGTGGTCACGATGGTGGGTGAGGAGGTCGCCCGCGTGTGGCGGTTGTACCTCGTCGGAGGCGGGATGGCCTTCCGCGACGGTCGGATGGGCGTCGACCAGATCCTGGCGACGCGGCCCGACGAGCACGGTCACACCACCATGCCGCCGACTCGAGCGTCGTACGCGTGAATTCCGCGTCGTTCGATCTCTCGGCGTTCGCGGGACTCGCGGGCCTGTCGCTGGTCGTGGCCCTGGCGGTCCTCGGACTGACCGCCGTCGTCGGATTCCGCATCGGCCGGCACAACGTCGTCGACGTCAGTTGGGGCGCCGGCTTCGTGGTGATCGCGGTCGTGGCCGCGATCGCCGGCGAGGGCGAACCGTGGCGGCGCGTCCTGCTCGCTGTTCTGGTGGGGCTGTGGGGAACCCGGCTCGCGGTGTCGATGGCGCGGCGTTCCCGCGGCAAGGGCGAGGACCCGCGCTACGCGGACATGCTGGCGCGGGCCGGCGGGCATCCGGTGGTCACGGCGCTGCGCAAGATCTATCTGACGCAGGCGCTCGCCCTGTGGTTCGTCTCGCTTCCCGTGCAGGTCGCCGCGTCCGCCGCCGGCACCGTCGGGGTGCTCACCGTGATCGGTGTGGCGCTCTGGTTGCTCGGGATCACCTTCGAGACCGTCGGCGATCGCCAGATGGACGCGTTCAAGGCCGACCCGACGAACAAGGGCAGCATCATGGACCGCGGGCTGTGGCGCTACACGCGACATCCCAACTACTTCGGCGACGCGTGTGTCTGGTGGGGCGTGTACCTGATCGCGGCAGGGGGCGCGGATGCGCTCGTCGGTCCCGCGGTGGTCACCGTGCTCTCCCCGGTCGCGATGACCTACTTCCTCGTCTTCGCGACCGGGGCCCGGCTGCTCGAGCGGCACATGGCGGAGCGGCCGGGCTACCGCGAGTACCAGCAGCGCACCAGCTACTTCGTGCCGCTCCCGCCGCGCGGCTGAGCGGGCGGCAGCCGATCGTGTGCAGAAACCCGTGCTCGGCGCGGACTACTGCACACGATCGGTCGTCAGCGCACCAGCAGGGCGACGGGCAGGGTGCCGAACACCGCTGCGGCCGGCGCCGTTCCCGAGTACGACGCCCCGGTGAGGCGATCGGTCCACTCACCCTCGGGCAGAGCGATCGCCGTGTCACCCCAGCTGGTGCTCTCCAACGCCAGGGACGCGCGGGTGGCCAGAACGACGACGTCCGGTGCGGCGCCGTGCTCACCCCGCCCGAACCCGACGACGTGGTCGGACGCCGACCCCGCCGCGGAGATCGGGGTGTAGTTGCCTCCCGCGAAGCTCGCCGGCCGCTCGCGCCGCAGCGTGGCGGCGTGGCGAGTGACCCAGAACTTGGCCGCTCCCGTCCCGTCGACGGCGGGGGCCGACGTCGTGGTCTCGGCCAGGGTGCGCAGTGCCGCGTAGTCGACGTCGCGACGGTTGTCGGGGTCGACCAGCGAGTCCTCCCACACCTCGGTGCCCTGGTAGACGTCGGGGATACCGGGACCGGCGAGGTGGATCAGCTTCTGCGCGAGCGAGTCGCTCCACCCGTGCGGCGCGATACCGGCGACGAACTCGGTGATCGAGCGCGCGACCGGCCCGTCGAGGAGGGTGTCGATCCAGGTGTGGACCGCGTCTTCGAACTCGGCGTCCTGATCGTTCCAGGACGTGCGTGACCCGGCTTCGCGCATCGCCTTCTCCGCGTAGGCGTGCAGACGCTCACGATAGGTGTCCGTGAGGTTGCCGTCGGCCGGCCAGGTCCCGATGATGTTCTGCCACAGGAACAGTCCGGTCGATCCGTCCGGGGCCGGCGCGGCCTCGGTCCAGTCGGCCAGGCACCGCCGCCACAGTTCCGGCACCTGCGAGAGCACGCCGATCCGCGCACGCACGTCCTCGCCGCGCTTGGTGTCGTGGGTGGACAGGGTGGTCATCGCCCGCGGCCACCAGCGCGCCCGCTCGGCCAGGCGAGCGTGGAACTCGGGCGTCGATAGACCGAATCGGGACGGATCGCCGCCGACCTCCTGCAACGAGACCAGCCGCGCCGCGCGATAGAACATGCAGTCCTCGACGCTCTTGGCCATCACCGCGCCGGCCACCTGCTGCAACCGGGCCGCGGCTTCACCGCCGACCGCGACGGCGGCCGCGAGTGCGGAGAGGGCGTCGGACAGGCCGGGCCGATCGGCCTCCACCTCGCCGATCAGGCGGGGGAGCAACCCGGTCAGCGGGGCGTAGTCCGACCGGTACACCGGCATCCGCGCGATGACGTCGACGGCGGCCTCGCCGATGGATTCCGGTTCGACGTCGCTGCCCGTGTCCCGGACGACGGCGGCGGCGAGACGACGTACCTCGGCGGCCAGCTGGGTTCGGGCGGTCTCCGTCTTCAGCGCGCGCTCCGCAGCGTGCACCCAGGCCGCGTCGGCGGCGTCGCCGGTGGTGTCCTCGGCGAGACGCGTCAGCGCGTCCTCGCCGCGTCGGTCGAGCAGCACGTCGCCGATGTCGGCGAGCGCGTCGTACCCCGTGGTGCCGTCCACCGGGAGGGTGGCGTCGAGCGGCTCGGCGGCGGTGAGGATCTTCTCGACCACGAGCCACGATTCGGGCCCGATCAGCGTCCGCAGCCGGTGGAGGTACTCGGCGGGGTCGGTCAGGCCGTCCGGATGGTCGACCCGGACGCCGTCGACCAACCCGTCCGCGAACCACGAGCGCACCTGCTCGTGCGACCAGTCGAAGACGGCGGGATCCTCCTGACGGATCCCCGCGAGATCGCTGACGGAGAAGAAGCGGCGGTACCCGATCCGGCCCGACCGCCAGCCGACCAACTCGTAGGCCTGGCGGTCGTGCACGGCGCGCGCGTCGTCGCTGCCGTCGTCCGTGCTCGGATCGACGGGGAAGCGGTGGTCGTAGTACGCGAGGGTGGTCTCGTCGCCGGACCGGTCGACGGTCAGCTCGGCGACGTCCGCATCGTCCCCGAGAACCGGCAGAGCGATGCGGCCGGCGGTCCAGTCGATGTCGAACACGTGCGCGTACGCGGAGGCCCGGCCGTGCCGCAGGACGTCCCACCACGACGGGTTCTCCCGCGCGGTCGCGACGCCCAGATGGTTGGGCACGATGTCGACGACGACGCCGAGGCCGTGCGACCGTGCTGCGGCCGAGAGAGATTCGAACGCCTCGCGGCCACCGAGGGCGGCCGACACGGTGGTCGGATCGGTGACGTCGTACCCGTGCGTGGAGCCGTCGGCGGCCGTGAGAATCGGCGACAGGTACAGGTGCGAGATGCCGAGACCGGCCAGGTACGGCACGAGGGCCTCGGCGTCGGCGAAGCCGAAGCGATCACCCCGAAGCTGCAGTCGGTAGGTCGAGGTGATCGCGTCGGCAGTCATGGCCCGGTGTTACCCCGTTTTGCGCAGCACCAACAGTGACCGTGCTTGCACCTGAACGCTCTTGCCCGCCGCCACGACCGTGTCGCGCACCCCGGTCGAGACGGCGGTGTCGAGAGCCACCGTCCACTCGGACGCGTACTCCCCGTCGACGGTGGTGAAGTCGATCGGCTCGTGGTGCGCGTTGAAGCACAGGTAGAAGGTGTCGTCGACGACGCGATTGCCGCGCGCGTCGGGCTCCGGGATGCCCTCGCCGTTGAGGAAGACCGCCAGCGACTTGCCGAAGCCGGAATCCCAGTCCTCCTCCGTCATCTCCTCGCCCGCGGGCGTGAGCCAGGCGATGTCGCGGGTCTGCTCGGCCGATCGGATGGGCCGGCCCTCGAAGAAGCGACGACGGCGGAACACGGGGTGACCGTTCCGGAGCGCGATCACGCGGGAGGTGAACTCCACCAGATCGGCGTTGGTCTCCGCGAGCGACCAGTCCATCCACGCCAACTCGGAGTCCTGGCAGTAGACGTTGTTGTTGCCCTGCTGGGTTCGTCCCATCTCGTCGCCGTGCGCGAGCATCGGGGTGCCCTGACTGAGCATCAGCGTGGCCAACATGTTGCGAATCTGCCGGGCCCGCAACGAGAGAATTTCCGGATCGTCGGTGGGGCCCTCCACGCCGCAGTTCCAGGACCGGTTGTGGCTCTCGCCGTCGTTGTTGTCCTCGCCGTTGGCCTCGTTGTGCTTCTCGTTGTAGGACACCAGATCGTTCATCGTGAACCCGTCGTGCGCGATGACGAAGTTGATGCTCGCGCCCGGGCGGCGACCGGTCGCCTCGTACAGATCCGACGATCCGGTGAGGCGAGAGGCGAACTCGCCCAACGTCGCCGGCTCGCCGCGCCAGTAGTCACGGACGGTGTCGCGGTACATCCCGTTCCACTCGGTCCAGAGGCCGGGGAAGTTGCCCACCTGGTAGCCGCCCTCGCCGACGTCCCACGGCTCGGCGATGAGCTTGACCTGGCTGACGACCGGATCCTGTTGCACCAGATCGAAGAACGCGCTCAGCTTGTCGACGTCGTGCAGCTCCCGCGCCAGCGTCGAGGCGAGATCGAAGCGGAACCCGTCGACGTGCATCTCGGTCACCCAGTACCGCAGCGAGTCCATGATGAGTTGCAGCGTGTGGGGGTGGCGGACGTTCAGGCTGTTCCCGGTGCCGGTGTAGTCCATGTAGAAATACGGATCGTCGTCCACCAGGCGGTAGTACGCGGCGTTGTCGATCCCGCGGAACGCGATGGTCGGGCCCATGTGGTTGCCCTCGGCGGTGTGGTTGTAGACCACGTCGAGAATCACCTCGATGCCCGCCTCGTGGAACGACCGCACCATCGTCTTGAACTCGGACACCGCGGATCCCGCCACGGGCGACGACGAGTACTCGTTGTGCGGGGCGAGGAACCCGAAGGAGTTGTAGCCCCAGTAGTTCCGTAATCCCTTGTCCAGCAACGTCTGGTCCTGCATGAACTGATGGACCGGCATGAGCTCGATCGCCGTGACGCCCAACCGGGTGAGGTGGTCGATCACCGAAGGGTGGGCGAGGCCGGCGTAGGTGCCGCGCTGATCCTCGGGGACGTCGGGATGCGTCATGGTCATGCCCTTGACGTGGGCCTCGTAGATCACCGTCTCGTTGTACGGGCGGCGGGGCGACCGGTCGTTCTGCCAGTCGAAGAACGGGTTCACGACGACGGTGAGCATCGTGTGGCCGAGCGAATCGTGTTGCGGGAAGTGCGAATCGGCGTCGGCCGTCGGACCGGTCTCGTCCGGCTCGTTCTCGGCCTCGTCGGGCACCACCGCGGCCGTGGGAGCGTTGTCACGGATGGCGTCGACGGTCTTCGAGGCGGCGGCCGACCCCGCGGGTGCGGTGTCGTGCGCGGCGCCGGGGATCACCGCGACGTCGTCGGTGACGGGAATCTGCGGTGTCCGTGCGGGGAGGTCGATGTCGTAACTGAAGAGCGATCGATCGCCGTCGAAGGCGCCGACGAACGCCTTGCCGTACGGATCGACCAGCAGCTTGCTCGCGTCGCACCGCTGACCGGCGCCGGGATTCCACGGACCGTGGACGCGGTATCCGTAGCGCTGGCCGGGTTGCACGCTGGGGACGTAGGCGTGCCAGACGTAGCCGTCCACTTCCTCGAGGCGGATCCGCGTCTCCGTTCCGTCCGCGTCCACCAGGCACAGATCGACGGCTTCGGCCACCTCGGAGAAGAGGGCGAAGTTGGTACCGGCTCCGTCGTAGGTCGCTCCCAGGGGATACGCACTGCCGGGCCAAACCTGGATCGAGGACTCGCGTGCGGGTTCGACGGACATGGACCGAACCCTATCCCGCCGGCCGGCGAACCCCCCGGTCTGTGACCGGGGCCGCTGGTGGGGGCCCGATCAGGCGCCGAGCCGTTCCGCCAGTGCCGCGCCGAGGTCGCTGCCGGACCGCCATGCGCTCTCCACGCGCGGTGACCCTTCCAGGCACCACTGGTCGCCCGCGAAGCCGATCAGCCGACCGTCCCGCTCCACCAGGCCGAAGGACGCCTCGTGGCTCGCCGACGGTTTCGCGTACGTCCAGCGATGGGCGTGCGTCCACTCGGGTGGCGCGATGCCGGTGAGACGACGGAGGGCTTCGACGACGGGGGCGACGGCCGAGTCCGGATCGTCGAGATGGCGGCGGGCGCGCTCGGCGGTGGTGTGCGCGACGAGGACCGGCGCACCGTCGCCGCGGCGCGCGCCGTCGACGGCGAGGAACTCGACGTCCGGATCGTCCTGCACGAAGGCCGCGTCGGCGAAGGGGAGCGACGACGCGGTCGCGAGGCCGAGCACCACGGTGATCACCGGGTCGTAGGGAACGGCGTCCGGTACCTCGGTGAGCCGGGAGGCCTGCGGATCGGGCATCGCGAGCACCACGTGGCCCGCCGGGAGGACGTCGACGTCCGTCTGCTCGACGGGGACGTCACGGAGAAGGTCGCGCACGAGCGAGCGCAGCCCTCCCGGCGTGCCCCAGCGCGTCGGGCCGGACTTGGACTCCGGCTCGGCACCGGCGCGCAGGACGGTGAAGGTGTCGGTCCACTCGTGCGCGAGGCCGCGCGCGGCCCAGTCGTCGACGAGCGCACCGAAGTCGTCGTCCCGCACGGTGAAGTAGCCGGCACCGGTGTCGACGCGGCGGTCGTGCAGCAGCGGTGAGGCCATGCGGCCTCCCGGTGCCCGACCCCGATCGACGAGCCGGGCCGCGACGCCCGCGCGTCGCAACGCGAGAAGGCAGGCGGCACCGGACATTCCGGCGCCGACGATGGTGACGGTGGTCTCGCTCACCGCTCCAGCGTACGGACGCGATGACGGATGCCGTCGACGAACAGCGTGAGTCCGAGCGCGAAGCCGGCGGCGGCATCGGTGGCGAGGGCGACCGGCGCCCCGTCGTCGGGGAGGACGCCGAGGGAATCGAGCTGCATCCGCGACTGCTCGTCCGTCGTCGCGCCCAGGACGAAGTGCAGCACGGCGAGTGCGGCGGGCTCGGCCTCGTCCTCGGACAACCCGGCGGCGCGCACCGGCTCCGCGAGGCGCTCGCGGACGGGCACGCTCACCTGCCGGGCGGCGAGACTCGCCGCGACGACCTCCGCGCCGTCACGGTGGGACAGGAGCGCGTCACGGAGAGCGCCGGCGACGCGGAGCAGACGCGCATCCCAGTCCTCGGGCGACGGTCGGTCCTCGGGCGCAGCGGCGCGCAGCAGGATCCGGTCGGCGACCGCGCCGAGCAGCGCCTGTTTGTTGGCCACGTGCCAGTAGAGCGCCCCGGGGGCGACGCCGAGAGAGGTCGCGAGCCGACGCATCGACAGATCGGCGAGTCCGTACTCGTCGAGCAGTGCGACGGCGGCGTCCACCACGTCGGTACGAGTCAGCTGCACGCCGTCGTCCGTCCTTCCCGGCCTCGTCGACACCGGGTGGGCGCCGCGCTGCCGCCACCCTAGCGAGATGCCCGAGGACCGGGGTCACCGAGCAACTAGGGTCGTCGTCGTGGTCGATACCGGCGTTCGTCGCGCGTCCGTCCCGAGGTGGACACAGTGGGCCCGATGGACCGTGGTCGCTGCCGCGGTCGGCGCCGTTCTCGGTGTCGCCTGGGCGCTGCTCGCTCCGCCCCGGCACGTCGGCGTGCTCGGCGACGGACGGGCCGCCGTACTCACCGGCGAGAGCCTGCACCGCTTCGACGCCGTGGCGCTCTTCGCCCTGGTGACGGCCGCGGCGGGCGTGGTCGGTGCCGCTGCGGTGTGGCGGTCGGTGGGGGGAACGCCGCGTCGGGCGCTGGGCATCGTCGTGAGCGCCGCGGTCGGATCGGTGTGCGCCGCCGGTGTGGGTCTCGGACTCGCCGCCCTGCGCTTCCCGGGCGCGACCGACGCCACCGACGCTGCCGCCGGCACCGTGGTGGCCCTCGCCCCGGAGCTGGCCACCCCGATGGTGGTGGTGCCCGGGCCGCTGGCCGCGGCGGTGACCCTCGTGGTCCTCGTCGCCTTCGCGCCCGACGACCCCGACGACCCCGACGACCCCGACGACCCGGACACCGCCGACCCCCACGACGCCCCCGACACCCCCGTCAGCCCGGTGGCTTGAGCGCGGCGAACTCGTCGGTCACCCGCAGCCGTGCGTCGGCGAAGCGGTAGAGCGTGGCGGGCCGGCCGCCGGCGGGGCCGGGGGGAGCGGTCCGGCCGGTGGAGGCGATGACGCCGCGGCGGGTCAGGACGCGCTGCAGGTTGGTGGTGTCCACCTGGTGTCCGAGTGCGGCGCAGTAGATGTCGCGCAGGGTCGAGAGGGTGAACTCGTCGGGCGCCAGCGCGAACGCGATGTTGGTGTAGGACAGCTTGGCGGCCAGCCGGGTGCGCGCGTGACCCACCATGGTGCCGTGGTCGAACGCCGTCCGCGGCAGGTCGGACACCGGATGCCAGCGGGTGTCGACGGGGAGAACCGGATCGGCGACCAGGGGCACCAATCCGAGGAACGTCGAGGCGATGGTGCGCAGACCCGGCACCCGTCCGGGCTCGGCGAACACGGAGAGTTGCTCGAGGTGGCGGACCTCGCGGACGTCGACCTTCTCGGCGAGTTGGCGTCGCGCGGAGTCGGGGAGGTTCTCGTCGTCGCCCAGCGTGCCGCCGGGGAGAGCCCAGGCGCCGAGGTCGGGCGCGAGGGCACGTTGCCACAGCAGGACACACAGTTCCGCGGGCACGTCGGGCGCCGGGGGTGACACACGGAACACCACGGAGAGGACCTCGTGCCGGGCGGTGCTACCATGAGTCATGTTTTCGACCCTAAGTCGAAAACCCGGCCGGGTCCATTCGAGTGGGTCCGCACCCGATGCGACCCCCGCGTCGGACGCACGCGAGGAGACATCATGTCGATCACCACGCCGTCGACGACCCTGTCGTCGACCACCCTGCCGTCGACCACCGCCGACCGACTGTTCGCGGAGATCCACGACGGACCCACCGGCTGGACCGGAGTCGAGGCCGGACCCGAGTGGGCCGAGGAGATCAGGCGCCTGGCCGCGGAGAAGAACGCGACCATCCTGGCGCACAACTATCAGTTGCCGGCCATCCAGGACATCGCCCACCACGTGGGGGATTCGCTCGCGCTCTCGCGCATCGCGGCCGAGGCGCAGGAGGAGACCATCGTCTTCTGCGGAGTCCACTTCATGGCGGAGACGGCGAAGATCCTCTCGCCGAGCAAGACGGTGCTGATCCCGGACGCGCGGGCCGGGTGCTCGCTCGCCGACTCGATCGACGCCGCTCAGCTGCGGGAGTGGAAGGCCGAGCACCCCGATGCCGTCGTCGTGTCCTACGTCAACACCACCGCCGAGGTGAAGGGACTCACCGACATCTGCTGCACCTCGTCGAACGCCGTCGAGGTCGTGCAGTCCATCGACCCGGACCGCGAGGTGCTCTTCCTGCCCGACCAGTTCCTCGGCGCGCACGTCCGCCGGCAGACCGGGCGCACGAACATGCACATCTGGGCCGGCGAGTGCCACGTCCACGCCGGCATCAACGGCGACGAGCTCACCGCGCGGGCCAAGGCGTATCCGGACGCCGAGCTCTACGTCCACCCCGAGTGCGGCTGCGCCACCTCGGCGCTCTACCTCGCCGGCGAGGGCTTCGTGCCCGAGAACAAGGTCAAGATCCTCTCGACCGGGGGCATGCTCGACGCGGCCCGCGCGACCGGGGCCACGCAGGTGCTCGTGGCCACCGAGGTCGGCATGCTCCACCAATTGCGCCGTGCCGCACCGCAGGTCGACTTCCGCGCGGTCAACGACCGGGCGTCCTGCCCCTACATGAAGATGATCACCCCGGCGGCGCTGCTGCGCTGCCTCACCGAGGGTGCCGACGAGGTCCACGTCGACGCCGACGTCGCCGCGCGGGCCCGCACGTCCGTCGAGCGCATGATCGCGATCGGATCGCCGGGCGGCGGCGAGTGACCCTGACGGGTAGTTGGGACGCGGCCGCCGATCTCGTGGTGGTCGGCGCCGGCGTCGCCGGACTGACGGCGGCGACCGAGGCGGTCCGGCTCGGGCTGCGCGTCCTGGTCGTCGCCAAGGACGCGGTGGACACCTCGACGCGGTATGCCCAGGGTGGCATGGCGACCGCGACGATCGACGACGTCGCCGCGCACGCGGAGGACACCGTCGTCGCCGGTGCAGGGCTCTGCGATCCGGAGGCCGTGCGGTCCGTCGTCGGCGACGGCGCCGCGGCGTTCGCTGCCCTGACCGCCCTCGGCGCCCGATTCGACGCGTCCGCCGACGGTGGCGTGGCGCGCACTCGCGAAGGCGGGCATCGCACGGCACGCATCGTCCACGCGGGCGGCGACGCGACCGGCGCGGAGATCCAGCGCGTCCTCACCGCCGCCGGTCCGACCGCGCTCACCGACGCCGTCGTGCTGTCGGTGATCACCGGACCGCGCGGCGCCGCGGGCGTCGTCGTCGCGACGGCCGACCCGGGTGGCGCGCTGGAGTCGGTCGGCGTGATCCGCGCGCCCGCCGTCCTGCTCGCGACGGGCGGCAGCAGCATGCTCTTCGCCACCGGGACCAATCCGACCGGCGCGACCGGGGACGGCATCGCGCTCGCGCTGGCGGCCGGCGCAGAGATCGCCGACGTCGAGTTCGTCCAGTTCCACCCGACGGTGTTCTTCGCGCCCGGCGGACACGGCCGGTTGCCGCTGATCAGCGAGGCGCTGCGCGGGGAGGGGGCGAGTCTGATCGACCAGGGCGGCCGCCCCGTCGTCGGTGACGCCCACCCGCTCGGCGACCTCGCGCCCCGCGACGTCGTCTCCCGCGCCATCGCAGCGCGACTGAGCGACACCGGCGCGACCCATGTTCTGCTCGACGCGCGGGGCGTGCCCGACGTCGCCCGCCGGTTCCCGACGGTCA
This sequence comes from Rhodococcoides corynebacterioides NBRC 14404, assembly GCF_001894765.1. Taxonomy (GTDB): domain Bacteria; phylum Actinomycetota; class Actinomycetes; order Mycobacteriales; family Mycobacteriaceae; genus Rhodococcoides; species Rhodococcoides corynebacterioides. Next base: position 74,983 of record NZ_BCWV01000006.1, on the reverse strand, counting down.
CGCGCTCGTGCCGCGAGCGCGGCATCGACCCGGCGACCACGCCGATTCCCGTCGCCCCGGCCGCGCACTACGCCTGCGGTGGCATCGTCACCGACCTCGCCGGACGCACTCGCGTCCCGGGTCTGTTCGCCGCGGGCGAGGTCGCGCGGACGGGCCTGCACGGCGCGAACCGACTGGCGTCGAACTCGCTGCTCGAGGGCGTCGTGCTCGGTCGGCGGGTGGCCGCGGCCGCGCGCGAGCGGTTCGGTACCGACCCGACCGGAGATCCCGTGGTGCCCCGTGTCGCCCGGCGGCTGGACCGCGCCGTGCTGCAGGCCGCCGCGTCGGCCGGCATCGGCGTGGTGCGCGACGCCGCCGGCATCGACGCCGTCCGCCGGGTGGCCGCCGGTGCCGTCGACCGTCCGCTGACCACGGTGCGCGACGTCGAGGATTCCGCGTTGACGACGCTCCTGGACGCAACGGTGACGGCCGCGGCGCTGCGGACGGAGACCCGCGGCGCCCACACTCGCCGCGATCATCCCGACGCCGACCCGGCGCAGTGCCGCAGCCTCGTGCTGAGCCGGGACGACGACGGTGCCCTGTCCGTCCGTCTCGGTGACCTCGCCCGCCGCCCCGTCCCCGCAGGAGTGTCATGACCGCCCTCGTTCCCGTCGATCGCGACGAGATTCTCGACGTCGTCCGCCGCGCGCTCGCCGAGGACCTGCGCTACGGACCCGACGTCACCACCGTCGCGACCGTCGCCGCGGACGCAAGCACACGCGCGGCGGTCGTGTCCCGTGCGCACGGCACGGTGGCGGGGGTCGACGTGGCGCTCGCGGTGCTGGACGAGGTGGTGGGTGACTACCGGATCCTGCAGCGATCGACCGACGGCGACACGGTGGCACCCGGCGACGTGGTCCTCGAGGTGGAGGCGCTCACCCGACCGATCCTCACGGCCGAGCGGACGATGCTGAACCTGCTGTGTCACCTGTCCGGCATCGCCACGGCGACGGCGGCGTGGGTGGACGCGGTCGCCGGAACCCGCTGCGTGGTGCGGGACAGCCGCAAGACACTGCCGGGGCTGCGGCTGCTGCAGAAATACGCCGTGCGCGCGGGCGGGGGAGAGAACCACCGCCTCGGTCTCGGGGACGCCGCCCTGATCAAGGACAACCACGTGGTCGCCGCGGGGTCCGTCGTGGCTGCGCTGCGCGCGGTTCGCGACGCCGCGCCCGACCTGCCCTGCGAGGTCGAGGTGGACACGCTCGAGCAACTCGACGAGGTGCTCGCCGAGGGCGCCGACCTGGTGCTGCTGGACAACTTCCCGCTGTGGCAGACGCAGATGGCCGTGCAACGACGCGATCGGATCGCCCCGGCGACCCGCCTCGAATCGTCGGGCGGGTTGTCCCTCGAGCAGGCGGCCGACTACGCGGCGACCGGCGTGGACTACCTCGCGGTCGGGGCGCTCACCCACTCGGTGACCGTGCTCGATCTGGGCCTCGACTTCCGCTGACGCCGGCACGGCGGGCGTTTGCCCACCCGGCCCGCGCGGGAACAGGTCGGACATGGCAACAGTGCAGAAGGTCGACAGAGGTGCCCGGACGGTCGCGCGGAAGGTGACGGTCGACGCCCCCGTGGACGAGCTGTTCGCGCAGGTGGCCGACCCGCACCGGCACGGCGAACTCGACGGGTCCGGAACGGTGCAGGACAAGGTGAGCGGACCGTCGGCGGTGTCGACCGGCGACAGGTTCTCCGTGGCGATGAAGATGTACGGGCTGCCGTACAAGATCACCAGTCGGGTGACCGAGGTGGTCGCCACCGGGGAGCATCGCGTCGTCGAATGGCAGCACCCGATGGGCCACCGGTGGCGCTGGGAGTTGGAGTCGACCGGTCCGCGGACCACCGAGGTCACCGAGAGCTTCCGGTACGACACCGCCAAGGCGCCGAAGGTGCTCGAACTGCTGAAGGTGCCGGCGCAGAACGCGAAGGGCATCGAGCGCACGCTCGAGAAGCTCGCCGGGCGCTACCGCCGGTAGGCGCCCGTCGGCACTCCGGTCGGGTGACGGCGTCGACGATGCGCGATAATCGACAGGCAATTCCCTCGTCGAGCCGTCCCCGAAAGGACCTCACATGACCGCCCGCACCGAGCTGAGACGCGTCGATCTCCGCGGCAGCTCCCCGTCCACGACCGAGCTCCGGTCGGTACTCCCGCGAGGCGGAGTGGACGTGAACTCGGTGCTGCATCTGGTGACGCCGATCGTGGACACCGTCCGTGAGCGCGGCGCCGACGCCGCTCTGGACTACGGGCAGCAGTTCGACGGCGTGCGCCCCGAGACCGTGCGCGTGCCTGCGGAGGCCCTCGACCGCGCGCTCGCGGAGCTCGATCCGGACGTGCGCGCCGCGCTCGAGGTGTCCATCGAACGGTCCCGCATCGTCCACGGCGACCAGCGCCGGAGCGACACCGTCACCGAGGTGGTGCCCGGCGGCACGGTCACCGAGAAGTGGGTGCCGGTCGATCGCGTGGGTCTCTACGTTCCCGGCGGCAACGCCGTCTACCCGTCCTCGGTGGTCATGAACGTGGTTCCCGCCCAGGTGGCGGGCGTGTCGTCCCTGGTGGTGGCGTCGCCCCCGCAGGCCGAGTTCGGCGGGCTCCCGCACCCCACCATTCTGGCCGCCGCGGCGCTGCTGGGGGTCGAGGAGGTGTGGGCCGTCGGCGGTGCCCAGTCCGTCGCGCTGCTGACCTACGGCGGCCGCGACACCGACGGTGCGGAACTGGCGCCCGTCGACATGATCACCGGTCCGGGCAACATCTACGTCACCGCCGCCAAGCGGCTGTGCCGCGGCGTCGTGGGCATCGACTCGGAGGCCGGGCCCACCGAGATCGCGATCCTCGCCGACGACACCGCCGACCCCACGCACGTCGCCGCCGACCTGATCTCGCAGGCGGAGCACGACGTCCTCGCGGCCAGTGTCCTGGTCACCACCTCGCCCGAGCTCGCCGACGCCGTCGACGCGGCGGTTGCAGAGCAGATCGGACGGACCAAGCACGTGGAGCGGGTGCGTACCGCGCTCGCCGGCGAGCAGTCCGGGATCGTCCTCGTCGACACGATCGACGACGGCATCCGGACCGTGGACGCGTACGCCGCCGAGCACCTCGAGATCCAGACGCGGGACGCCTCGGACGTCGCCGCGCGGGTCCGCAGCGCCGGCGCGATCTTCGTCGGACCGTGGGCGCCGGTCAGCCTCGGCGACTACTGCGCCGGGTCCAACCACGTGCTCCCGACGGCGGGCTGCGCCCGGCACTCGTCCGGGCTGTCCGTGCAGACGTTCCTGCGCGGCATCCACATCGTCGACTACTCGCGCGACGCCCTCGCGGACGTCGCGACGCACGTCGTCGCCCTGGCGAACGCGGAGGACCTGCCCGCCCACGGCGACGCCGTGCGGGTGCGATTCGAGGCGCTGTGACCGGCTCCGGCGGCAGTGTTCCGGGAGGCGCGGCCGAGCTGACCGATCTGCCGCTGCGCGAGTCGCTGCGCGGCAAGTCGCCGTACGGCGCCCCGCAGCTGGACGTGCCCGTTCGGCTGAACACGAACGAGAACCCGCACGCACCGACGACGGCGTTGATCGACGACGTCGCCACGTCGGTCCGCGATGCCGCAGCCGACCTGCACCGGTATCCGGACCGCGACGCCGTCGCGTTGCGCACCGACCTGGCGTCGTACGTCGCGGGGCGCACCGGCGTGCCGGTGACCGTCGACAACCTGTGGGCGGCCAACGGATCCAACGAGATCCTGCAGCAGGTCCTGCAGGCCTTCGGTGGGCCCGGACGACGCGCGCTCGGATTCGTGCCGTCGTACTCCATGCACCCGATCATCTCGGCCGGGACGCAGACCGAGTTCCTCGACGTCCACCGCCGCGAGGACTTCTCGCTGGACATCGGCGCCGCCGTCGACGCGCTCGACCGGCTCGCACCCGACGTCGTCTTCGTGACCAGCCCGAACAACCCGACCGGCCACGCGCTCTCGACCGAGGACGTGCGTCGACTGGCGGAGGCGACCACCGGCATCCTCGTGGTCGACGAGGCGTACGCGGAGTTCTCCGACGCGCCCAGTGCGGTGACGTTGATCGACGAGTTCCCGACGCGTCTGATCGTCAGCCGCACCATGAGCAAGGCGTTCGCCTTCGCCGGCGGGCGCCTCGGCTACCTGGTGGCGGCGCCCGCCGTCGTCGACGCGCTGCTGCTGGTGCGACTGCCGTACCACCTGTCGGTGCTCACCCAGGTCGCCGCGCGGGCCGCGCTGCGGCACGCGGACGAGACCCTCGCCTCGGTCGCGGCGCTGTCCGCCGAGCGAGATCGGGTGTCCGCCGAGCTCGCCCGGCTCGGTTTCCACGTGATTCCGTCGAGCGCGAACTTCGTGCTCTACGGCCGCTTCGAGGATGCCGCCGCCGTGTGGTCGACGTACCTCGAGCACGGCGTCCTGATCCGCGACGTCGGCATCGACGGCCATCTGCGCGTCACCATCGGCCTGGAGTCGGAGAACGATCGGTTCCTCGACGTGAGCGCGCAGCTCGCGACGACCCTGTTCCCGGATCGCACGCCCGTCACCACCTCGACCACTTTCACTTCCACGTCCTCGATGCAGAACGGACCCTCGTGACCAGCACCGTCAACCCCCCGCGTATCGCCCGGATCGAGCGCACCACCAAGGAGTCGTCGATCGCCGTCGAGCTGAACCTCGACGGCACCGGCACCGTGGACGTCTCCACCGGCGTGCCGTTCTTCGACCACATGCTGACGGCGCTGGGAACCCACGCGTCGTTCGATCTGACCGTGCGGGCGCAGGGCGACATCGAGATCGAGGCGCACCACACCGTCGAGGACACCGCCATCGTGCTGGGTCAGGCCCTCGGCGAGGCGCTGGGCGACAAGAAGGGAATCCGCCGCTTCGGCGATGCGTTCGTTCCCATGGACGAGACGTTGGCCCACGCCGCGGTGGACGTGTCGGGACGCCCCTACTGCGTGCACACCGGCGAGCCGGACCACCTGCTGCACGCCGTCATCGGGGGCTACCCCGGAACGCCGTACGCAACGGTGATCAACCGTCACGTCTTCGAGTCCATCGCGCTCAACGCCCGGATCGCCCTGCACGTGCGGGTGCTCTACGGCCGCGACCAGCACCACGTGACCGAGGCGGAGTTCAAGGCCGTCGCGCGGGCGCTGCGTCAGGCCGTCGAGCCCGACCCGCGGGTGACGGGCGTGCCGTCCACGAAAGGAACCCTGTGACGTCGACCCCGTCGGTCGCCCTGCTCGACTACGGCTCGGGCAACCTGCACTCCGCGCAGCGCGCCCTCGCGCGCGTGGGTGCCGACGTCACCGTCACCGACGACCACCGAGTCGCGCTGGCGGCGGACGGCCTCGTGGTGCCCGGGGTGGGCGCGTTCGCGGCGTGCATGGACGGGTTGCTGTCCGTGCGCGGTGACGAGCTGATCGACAAGCGTCTCGCCGGTGGCCGTCCGGTGCTCGGCATCTGTGTCGGCATGCAGATCCTGTTCGACCGCGGTGTCGAGTTCGACGAGCCCGCCACCGGCTGCGGCCAGTGGCCCGGCACCGTCGAGCGTCTGCAGGCCGAGGTGCTGCCGCACATGGGGTGGAACACCGTGCGGCCGGGCGCGGACAGCGTGCTGTTCGCCGGGATGGACCCGGACACCCGCTTCTACTTCGTCCACACCTACGGCGTGCAGACGTGGGAGATGCTGCCGAGCGACAGCCTCGCCGCGCCGGTTCTCACGTGGGCCGATCACGGTGGCGAGTTCCTCGCCGCGGTGGAGAACGGCCCGCTGTCGGCCACGCAGTTCCACCCCGAGAAGTCGGGCGACGCAGGCGCCACCCTGCTCGAGAACTGGGTGCGCACCCTCGCGTAATCTTTCCGCACGTGAGCCTGGTACTTCTTCCCGCCGTCGATGTCGCCGACGGACAAGCCGTTCGTCTCGTCCAGGGGGAGGCCGGCAGCGAAACCGCCTACGGCTCACCCCGTGACGCCGCGCTCGCGTGGCAGAACGACGGTGCGGAGTGGGTCCATCTGGTCGACCTCGACGCCGCGTTCGGGCGGGGCTCGAATCGCGAGTTGCTGGCCGAGGTGGTGGGCGAGCTCGACGTGAAGGTGGAGCTGTCCGGCGGCATCCGCGACGACGAGTCGTTGCGCGCCGCGCTCGCCACCGGCTGCGCTCGGGTCAACCTCGGTACCGCGGCCCTCGAGGATCCCGAGTGGTGCCGACGGGCCATCGGCGAGTACGGCGACCGCGTCGCCGTCGGGCTGGACGTGCGCATCGTCGACGGGGAGCACCGTCTGCGCGGCCGCGGCTGGGTCAGCGACGGCGGCGATCTGTGGGAGGTGCTGGAGCGCCTCGACCGCGACGGCTGCTCCCGGTACGTCGTCACCGACGTCACCCGCGACGGCACGCTGACCGGCCCCAATCTCGAGATGCTCGAGCAGGTCTGCGCGGCCACCGAGGCGCCCGTCATCGCGTCGGGCGGCGTGTCCACCATCGACGACCTGCGGGCCATCGCGACCCTGACGGACCGCGGGGTCGAGGGGTCGATCGTCGGCAAGGCGCTCTACGCCGGCAAGTTCACGCTGCCCGACGCGCTCGCCGCGGTGTCCGGCGGCGCGTCCGCGTGACGTCGCTGGACCTCGACCGGTTGGCGGCCGACGCGCGGGCCCTGCTCGACGGTGTCCACGACCGCTTCCTGGCCGGGGTCGGCGCGCCCAGTGCCGTGGCCAAGGGCCCGGACGACTTCGCCACCGCCGTCGATCTCGAGCTCGAACGTCGCCTGACCGGCGAGCTCGAGGACCGCACGTCCATCCCGGTGCACGGTGAGGAGTTCGGCGGTCCCGACCTCGAGTCCGGCGCCGTCTGGGTGCTGGACCCGATCGACGGCACGTTCAACTACTCCTACGGGTTGCCCACGGCCGGAACGCTTCTCGCTCTGCTGGTCGACGGTCGTCCGGTGATCGGTCTCACCTGGCTGCCCCTGTCCGGGCACCGCTTCTGGGCCGTCGACGGTGGACCCGTCCACCGCGGCGAGGAGGCGTTGCCCGCGTTGGGACCGACCACCCTGGGCTCGTCCATGGTGGGGTTCGGTGCGTTCAACGCCGACAGCCGCGGGCGCCTGCCGGGCGCGTACCGACTACAGATCCTCACCGAGCTGAGCCGGGTGTCGTCGCGCATTCGCATGCACGGCTCGACCGGCCTGGACCTCGCCTTCACCGCCGCGGGAACGCTCGGGGCCTCCCTGGTGTTCGGTCACCATGCCTGGGACAACGCCGCCGGGGCCATGCTCGTCCGCGCGGCGGGCGGCGTCGTGACCGACCTGGCCGGCGACGAGTGGACCATCGCCTCGCGGTCGGTCCTCGCCGCCGCCCCCGGTGTGCACGACGAGGTCCTCGACCTCGTGCGCGCGATCGGTGACCCCGACGACCATCGCCCGAAAGGACCCCGCCCGTGAGCCTCGCCGTGCGCGTCATCCCGTGTCTCGACGTCGACGCGGGCCGGGTGGTCAAGGGCGTCAACTTCGCCGACCTCCGCGACGCCGGCGATCCGGTGGAACTCGCGGCGAAGTACGACGCGGAGGGTGCCGACGAGCTGACCTTCCTCGACGTGACCGCCTCGTCGGGCGGCCGCGCGACCATGCTCGACGTCGTGACTCGCACTGCCGAGCAGGTCTTCATCCCGCTGACGGTCGGCGGTGGCGTCCGCAGCGTGCAGGACGTCGACGCCCTGCTGCGCGCCGGGGCCGACAAGGTGTCGGTCAACACCGCGGCGATCGCGCGTCCGGAGTTGTTGCGCGAGTTGAGCTCTCGATTCGGGTCGCAGTGCATCGTGCTGTCGGTCGACGCGCGTACGGTGTCGGACGGCGAGTCGCCGACCCCGTCCGGGTGGGAGGTCACCACCCACGGCGGTCGACGCGGCACCGGCATCGACGCCGTCGAGTGGGCGCAGCGCGGCGCCGACCTCGGGGTGGGGGAGATTCTGCTGAACTCGATGGACGCGGACGGCACCAAGGCCGGGTTCGACCTGGCGATGATCCGCGCCGTGCGCGCCGCGGTGTCGGTGCCGGTGATCGCCAGCGGCGGCGCCGGAGCCGTGGAGCACTTCGCGCCCGCGGTGCAGGCCGGGGCCGACGCGGTGCTGGCGGCCAGCGTCTTCCACTTCGGCGAGATGACCGTCGGCGACGTCAAGACCGCGATGCGCGCCGAGGGGGTGCCGGTCCGATGAGTGCTCCGACGCTGGATCCGGCCATCGCCGCCAGGCTGAAGCGCACCGAGGACGGGTTGGTCTGTGCCGTGGCGCAGGAGCGCGGCACCGGCGACGTCCTCATGGTGGCGTGGATGGACGACACCGCGCTGGCGATGACCCTGGCGACCCGCACGGGCACCTACTGGTCGCGCTCGCGCGGGCAGTACTGGGTCAAGGGCGAGACCTCGGGCCACACGCAGTACGTGCACGAGGTGCGGCTGGACTGCGACGGCGACACCGTGCTGCTCACGGTCGATCAGGAGGGCGGGGCCTGCCACACCGGCGACCACACCTGCTTCGACGCGGACGTCCTGCTCTCCGACGGCTGATCGGCCCCGGCCGTCACACCTGGCGTCGGCCGCGCGCGATACCGGCGTCGAGGGTGTCCAGCAGCGTCGTGCCGAGTTCGGTGAGAGTGCGGACCTGCTCGTCGTCGAGCCCGTCGAAGACCAGGGACTGCACGGTATCGACGTGGCCCGGCGCCGTGTCCACCACCTTGGCGTGTCCCGCATCGGTCAGCACGGCCTGCGATCCGCGGACACCCGGCGTCGTCTCCCGCCGCGCCCAGCCGGCCTTCTCGAGTTTCGTCATCACGTGCGAGAGCCGGGAGAGCGAGGCATTGGCGAAGTCCGCGAGCACCCGCAGCTGCAGCCGACGGCCGGGAGCCTCCGACAGGGTGGACAGCACGAAGTAGTCGAAGTGCGTCAGCCCAGAGTCCTTCTGCAGCTGGGTATCGAGTGCGGCCGGCAGCCGCGTGGTGAACGCCACCAGAACCCGCCACGCCGTCTGCTGTTCGGCGGTCAGCCACCGCGTCTCTGCCATGCCGGTCAGTCTCGCACCGGCGGGAGCGCCCGGGTGCCGTGGTACCCGATACCCCGCCACCCGGGACAATGACCGCATGTCCGTCACGACCGACCCCGTCGATGCCGCCACCACCTCGCGCGAGGTCTTCCGGCGATTGGCCGCCGAGCACCGCGTCGTCCCCGTCACGCGCAAGGTGCTCGCCGATTCGGAGACTCCGTTGTCGGCCTATCGCAAGCTGGGGGCGGATCGGCCGGGAACCTTTCTGCTCGAATCGGCCGAGAACGGGCGGTCGTGGTCGCGATGGTCCTTCATCGGCGCGGGCAGCCCGTCGGCGCTGACGGTGCGCGACGGCGAGGCGGTCTGGATGGGCGAGGTGCCCTCGGGTGCGCCCTCCGGCGGACATCCGCTCGACGCGCTCGGGGCGACGTTGGAGCTGCTGCGCAGCGAACGGCTCGCCGATCTCCCGCCGCTGACCGGAGGCATGGTCGGCTATCTCGGCTACGACGCCGTGCGGTACATCGAGCGGCTCCCCGAGACCACCGAGGACGACCTGCAGATCCCGGAGATGGTGATGCTGCTGGCCACCGATCTCGCGGCCGTGGACCACCACGAGGGGGCGATCACGCTCATCGCGAACGCGGTGAACTGGAACGGCACCGACGAGCGGGTCGACGAGGCGTACGACGACGCCGTGGCGCGGCTCGACCGGATGACCGCGGCGCTGTCGGCTCCCGCGGAGTCGACGGTGGCCGGGTTCTCCCGCCCCACGCCCGTCTACCGTCGCCAGCGCACGTCCGAGGGATTCGGCGCCGACGTCGACCGCCTGGTGTCGGAGATCGAGGCCGGCGAGGCGTTCCAGGTGGTGCTCTCGCAGCGCTTCGAGATGGACACCGACGCCGCACCCATCGACGTCTACCGCATGCTGCGCGCGTCGAACCCGAGCCCCTACATGTATCTGATGCACGTCCCGGCTCCCGACGGGTCCACCGCGTTCTCCATCGTCGGGTCCAGTCCGGAATCACTGGTCACGGTCGCGGACGGGGTCGCGACGACGCACCCGATCGCGGGCACCCGCTGGCGCGGGTCCAGCGAGGAGGACGACCTGCTGCTGGAGAAGGACCTTCTCGCGGACGAGAAGGAGAACTCCGAGCACCTCATGCTGGTCGATCTCGGCCGCAACGATCTCGGCCGGGTCTGCGAGCCGGGCACCGTGAAGGTCACCGACTACCGGCACGTCGAGCGGTACAGCCACGTCATGCATCTGGTCTCGACGGTCACCGGTCGGCTCGATCACGGACGCCACGCGCTCGACGCCGTCCGGGCGTGCTTCCCGGCCGGCACGCTCTCCGGCGCGCCGAAGGTGCGCGCCATGGAACTGATCGACGAGCTCGAGCCGACCCGCCGCGGCGTCTACGGCGGGATCGTCGGCTACCTCGACTTCGCGGGCGACGCCGACACGGCCATCTGCATCCGCTCGGCGCTGATGAAGGACGGCACGGCGTTCGTCCAGGCGGGCGCGGGCGTGGTGGCCGACTCCGTCGCGGAATACGAGGACACCGAGGCGCGGAACAAGGCGATGGCCGTCCTGGGCGCCGTCGCGGCCGCGGAGACGGTGCGTCGGTACGGGGACGACCGGTGAGCACGTCGGCACGTCGGTCGCTCGCCGTGGCGGTCCTGCTGCTCGCGCTCGGGGCGGCCGCACTGTGGGCGTCCTCGCGCGCGACGTGGGTGCGGGTGGTCAGTTCCGACGGTCTCGGCGAGCCCCGCGCGGAGTCCCTCCTCGGTGCGACCTGGGCGGCCGCGACGACGCCGTTGGCGCTGGTGTTGATCGCCGCTATCGCCGCGACCTTCGCGGTGCGCGGGCGGTGGACGGTGCTGGTGGCCGCCGTGGTGGTGCTCGTCGCCGTGGCGGCGGCGATCCCGGCGGTGACCCTGCTGGTGACGACGGTCGACGTCGGGCGAGCAGCGGCGCTCGCAGAACTGCCGGACCGCGCCGAGGTGCTCTCGGCGCGCGCGTCCCGGTGGCCCGCCGCACTCGCCGTGCTGGGGTCGCTGCTGGCCCTGGTCGGCGCCGTGACGATCGCGCGGGCGGCCGGATCCACGCGGGGACTGTCCTCGCGGTACGACGCGCCGGCGGTCCGTCGGGAACGGGCCGAACACGCGTCCGAGACGTCGGCGAGCGCCGCGGCGGCGGAGCGGCCCGGGAAGTCCGGCGACACCGGGGACGTCTCCGAACGCGCGTTCTGGGACGCGCTCGACGCCGGCCGGGACCCGACCGCGCCGGACGCGACCGGGACCGACCGCACCCCCGAGAGATGATCCGGACCACCCGGACACCCAGTGGCCGTGGCCGTTCCGGGGGCCTCTAGGCTCTTGGCGTGGATGAGCCACACCTCACATCCACGCACCTGGCGAAAGGACGCGGGGGACACGATGACCGTTCTCGACTCGATCCTCGACGGCGTTCGCGCCGACGCGGCGGCCCGTGAGGCCGTCGTCGATTTCGCCAGTGTGAAGAAGGCCGCCGCTGCCGCGCGGCCGCCGTTGGACGCCGCCGCTGCCCTGGCCGAGGACGGCATCGCCGTCATCGCCGAGGTCAAGCGCGCCAGCCCGTCCAAGGGTGCGCTCGCCGACATCCCGGACCCGGCGGTGCTCGCCGGGGCGTACGAGGAGGGCGGCGCTCGGGTCATCAGCGTGCTCACCGAGGAACGGCGGTTCCGCGGCTCGCTCGCCGATCTCGACGCGGTCCGACGCGCCGTGGACATTCCCGTGCTGCGCAAGGACTTCATCGTCGGTCCCTACCAGATCCACGAGGCGCGGGCGCACGGTGCGGACATGATCCTGCTGATCGTCGCGGCGCTCGAACAGGATGCGTTGGTCTCGCTGCTCGACCGCACGGAGTCCCTCGGCATGACGCCGCTCGTCGAGGTGCACACCGAGGAGGAAGCGGATCGGGCGCTCGAGGCCGGCGCCACCGTGATCGGTGTCAACGCCCGCAATCTCAAGACGCTCGAGGTCGATCAGGACACGTTCGCGCGCATCGCGCCGGGGCTGCCGTCCAGCATCATCCGCATCGCCGAGTCCGGAGTGAAGGGCACCGCGGATCTCCTGGCGTACGCGGGCGCGGGCGCCGACGCCGTGCTCGTCGGCGAGGGCCTCGTCACCAGTGGAGATCCCCGGACCGCGGTCCGTGATCTGGTGGCCGCGGGGACGCATCCGTCCTGCCCCAAGCCTCGCCGCTGACCTCACCCGACTCGTCGGGTGAGGGCGGCATCGGGCAGACTCGTGGAGTGACTACCTCTGCGCCCGGGCGGAACCCGCTCCCCGTGTCCAGCGACGGGTTGACCGATCGCACGACTCACGATCCGGACCTCGGCGGCCACTTCGGCAAGTACGGCGGCCGGTACGTCCCCGAGGCGCTGATGGGCGTGATCGACGAGGTCACCACCGAGTACACGAAGGCCCGCGCGGACCGTGACTTCCTCGACGAGTTGGACCGGCTGCAGCGGGACTACACCGGCCGGCCGTCCCCGATCTTCGAGGCCCGCGGCCTCGCCGCGCACGCCGGGGGCGCCCGGATCCTGCTCAAGCGGGAGGATCTGAACCACACCGGATCGCACAAGATCAACAACGTGTTGGGACAGGTTCTGCTGGCCAAGCGCATGGGCAAGACGCGGGTCATCGCCGAGACCGGTGCCGGGCAGCACGGCGTCGCCACGGCCACCGCGTGTGCGCTCCTCGGTCTCGAGTGCGTCGTGTACATGGGCGAGGTGGACACCGAGCGGCAGGCTTTGAACGTCGCTCGCATGAAGCTGCTCGGCTCGGACGTCGTCGCGGTCACCAGCGGCTCTCGCACCCTGAAGGACGCCATCAACGAGGCGCTCCGCGACTGGGTGACCAACGCCGACGGCACCTACTACTGCTTCGGCACCGTCGCCGGCCCGCACCCGTTCCCCATGATGGTCCGCGACTTCCAGCGCATCATCGGCCTGGAGGCACGTGCGCAGATGCTGAACACGCTCGGTCGTCTGCCCGACGCCGTCGCCGCCTGTGTCGGCGGAGGGTCCAACGCGATCGGCATCTTCCACGCCTTCATCGACGATCCGGGAGTCCGATTGGTCGGCCTCGAGGCGGCCGGCGACGGCGTCGAGACGGGCCGACATGCCGCGACGATCGGTGCCGGTTCGCCCGGCGCCCTGCACGGCGCGTTCTCCTACCTGCTGCAGGACGAAGACGGCCAGACTGTCGAATCCCACTCGATCTCCGCGGGCCTGGACTACCCGGGCGTCGGCCCGGAGCACTCGTACCTCAACGACATCGGCCGCGCCGAGTACCGCCCGGTCACCGACGCCGAGGCCATGGACGCCTTCCGACTGCTCAGCCGTACCGAGGGCATCATCCCGGCCATCGAGTCCGCGCACGCGGTGGCGGGCGCACTGGTCCTCGGGCGCGAGCTGGGTGAGGGCGCGGTGATCCTGATCAACCTGTCCGGTCGTGGCGACAAGGACGTCGACACCGCCGCCACCTACTTCGGCATTCTGGACGAGAAGGGCAACATCCGGTGAGCGAGACTCCCACCCCCATTCCGATGCACGCGGGTCCGGCTCGGCTGGACGGCGTGTTCGAGACCACCCGCGGGGAGGGTCGCGCGGCACTGGTCGGCTACCTGCCCGCCGGATTCCCGACGGTCGCGGGGTCCGTAGACGCGGTGCGCGCGCTCGTCGAGTCCGGGTGCGACATCGTCGAGGTCGGCGTGCCGTACTCCGATCCAGTCATGGACGGGCCCACCATCGCCGCGGCGGCGGGAACCGCACTGACCAACGGGGCACGTGTACGCGACGTCTTCACCGTCGTCGAGGCCGTCGCCGAGGCCGGCGGCGCCGCCGTCGTCATGACGTACTGGAACCCGGTCATGAAGTACGGCGTGGACCGCTTCGCCGCCGACCTCGCCTCGGCCGGTGGACTCGGCATGATCACCCCCGACCTCATTCCCGACGAGGCGGGGGACTGGTTGCAGGCCTCCGACGAGCACCACCTCGACCGCATCTTCCTCGTCGCGCCGTCGTCGACCGAGGAGCGCCTCTCGCGGACCGTGCAGTCGTCGTCCGGCTTCGTGTACGCCGCGTCGACCATGGGTGTGACCGGTGCCCGCGACGTCGTGTCGTCGGCCGCGCCGGAGCTCGCCGCCCGCATTCGCGTGCACTCGGACATCCCGATCGGCATCGGCCTGGGCGTGCGGTCGGGTGAGCAGGCCGCCGAGATCGCCGCCTACGCGGACGCGGTGATCGTGGGATCCGCCCTCGTCTCGGCCGTGAACGAGGGGGCGGGCGCCGTGGCGTCGCTGACCGAGGAACTCGCGCGCGGCGTGCGATCGGCAGCGGAGTCCGCGCGATGACCGCCGGGACCGCCTCGGTGCTCGCGTACATTCCCAGTCCGCCCCAGGGCGTCTGGTACGCCGGACCGCTGGCGCTGCGCGCCTACGCCCTGTTCATCATCATCGGCATCGTCGTCGCCATCGTGTGGGGCGATCGTCGGTGGGTCGCTCGCGGTGGCGACAAGGGCACGGTGCTCGACGTCGCCGTGTGGGCGGTGCCGTTCGGCCTGATCGGTGGCCGGCTCTACCACGTGATCACCGACGCGCCGACGTACTTCGGCGAGGGCGGCAACCCGATCGACGCCCTGAAGATCTGGCAGGGCGGCCTCGGCATCTGGGGTGCGGTGCTGCTGGGCGGCATCGGCGCGTGGATCGCGTGTCGCCGACGTGGGATCCCGCTGCCGGCCTTCGGTGACGCCGTCGCCCCACCGATCCTGCTGGCCCAGGCCATCGGCCGCATCGGCAACTACTTCAACCAGGAGCTCTACGGCCGGGAGACCACCCTGCCGTGGGGTCTGGAGATCTATCAGCGGGTCGATGCGAACGGTCGCATCGACTCCCTCACCGGGGTCTCGACCGGTCTGGTGGAACGCGTGGTGCACCCGACGTTCCTCTACGAGTTGCTGTGGAACGTCGTCGTGGTGATCCTGCTGGTGATCGTGGACCGCCGCTTCCGCATCGGCCACGGCCGCGTGTTCGCCCTCTACGTCGCGGGCTACTGCGCGGGCCGGTTCGCCATCGAACTGATGCGCACCGACTACGCCACCCTGATCGGCGGAATCCGCGTGAACTCCTTCACGTCGGGCATCGTGTTCCTGCTCGCCGCTGCCTACGTGGTGCTCGCTCGGAAGGGGCGTGAGGATCCGGCGACGCTGGTGACGAAGGATCGCGCGGTGACCGAGCCCGAGAAGGACGGCGGAGACGCGAGCGAGACCGGGAACGAGACACAGAACACCGTGAATGCCGGTGCGGCTCCGGAACCGTCGAGCGAGCGCGAGTCGGGACAGCAGGAATCGAGCACACAGGAGCCGTCGTGACGGAGCCCTACGACCGCTATCGGCCGGACGAGACACAGGACACCCAGCACTACCGTCCGAACCTGCAGAAGGGTGCCGGCGACGCCTCGTCCGGATCCCGGTCCGGGGACGGCCCCGGCGGCGAGGCGGGGGCGTACCCGTCCTACCCGCCGCTGCCCGAGTACGGCGCCTCGTCACCGGAGTATCAGCAGCCGGGGTATCAGCAGCAGGGGTATCAGCAGCAGCCGCTCCCGACGAACCCGTACGCCCCGAACCCGTACGGCGCGCCGCCGTTCGGCGGGTGGGTCGATCCGTCCGCTCCCTACGGCCGTCACCAGCAGACCGGTGAGCCGTACGGCGAGAAGTCCAAGGTGGTGGCGGGGCTGCTGCAGCTCGTGCCGCTGGTCTTCGCGCTGCCGATCGGCATCGGGCGGTTCTACATGGGAACCAACGCCATCGCGATCGCGCAGCTGTCGGTGTTCGTCGTCGGCGTGCTGCTGTGCCTGACGATCATCGGCATCGTGTTCGGTCTCCCGCTGCTCGTGGTCGGGTGGTTGTGGTGCCTGGTCGACGGCATCGTCGTCCTCGCGGGGACGCCGCGTGACGGTGACGGGCGGCTGTTGCGCCCCTGATCGGGGCGATTGCGCCAACCGCACGCGGCGAGCGGATGAACTACTGATCGGTAGCCTGCTTTGTCAAGACATATCCGCCGCGCGGCGATGGAGAACCGGGTCCCGGTAGGGCTAGGCTGAGGCGCGTGAGCCGACGGACGAAGATCGTATGCACCCTGGGACCAGCCACCGCCAGCGACGAGAAGATCAAGGATCTCGTCGAGAGTGGAATGGACGTGGCCCGTCTGAACTTCAGCCACGGTGACCACGCCGATCACGAGGCTAACTACAAGCGCGTGCGCGCCGCATCCAACGCCACCGGCAAGGCCGTCGGCATCCTCGCCGACCTGCAGGGCCCCAAGATCCGCCTCGGGCGGTTCGCCGAGGGACGCACCACCTGGGCCAACGGCGAGCAGGTGCGCATCACGGTCGACGAGTGCGAGGGTTCGCACGATCGTGTGTCGACCACCTACAAGGAACTGGCGCAGGACGCGCAGCCGGGTGACCGCCTGTTGGTCGACGACGGCAAGGTCGGGCTCGTCGTGACCGGCGTCGAGGGCAACGACGTCGTCTGTCGCGTGGTCGAGGGCGGCCCCGTCAGCAACAACAAGGGAGTGTCCCTGCCGGGGATGAACGTCTCGGTTCCGGCGATGTCCGAGAAGGACGTCGCCGACCTCGAATTCGCGTTGAAGCTCGGCGTCGACTTCATCGCACTGTCCTTCGTGCGTTCGCCGGCGGACATCGAACTGGTGCACGAGGTCATGGACCGCGTGGGCCGCCGAGTCCCGGTGATCGCCAAGCTCGAGAAGCCGGAGGCCGTCGACAACCTCGAGGCCATCGTCCTCGCGTTCGACGCCGTGATGGTCGCCCGCGGCGACCTCGGTGTGGAGTTGCCGCTCGAGCAGGTGCCGCTGGTGCAGAAGCGCGCCATCCAGATCGCTCGCGCCAACGCCAAGCCCGTCATCGTCGCGACGCAGATGCTCGAGTCGATGATCGAGAACTCCCGGCCCACCCGCGCCGAGGCATCCGACGTCGCGAACGCCGTGCTCGACGGCACCGACGCCGTGATGCTGTCCGGCGAGACGTCGGTGGGCAAGTTCGTCATGGAGACGGTGCGGACCATGGCGCGCATCGTCGAGACCGTCGAGATCGAGGGTGACGCGGTTCCGCAGTTGTCCCACATTCCGCGCACCAAGCGCGGTGTCATCTCCTACGCGGCACGCGACATCGGCGAGCGCCTCGACGCCCGGGCACTGGTGGCGTTCACGCAGTCCGGCGACACTGTCCGCCGCATGGCACGCCTGCACTCGCGCCTGCCGCTGCTGGCGTTCACCTCGATCCCGGAGGTGCGGAGTCAGTTGGCGCTGACGTGGGGCACCGAGACCTTCCTGGTGCCGTTCGTCGAGACCACCGACGGAATGGTCGTGGAGGTCGACAAGGCCCTGCTCCAACTCGACCGGTACAACCGTGGTGACCAGGTGGTCATCGTCGCCGGAGCGCCTCCCGGCACGGTAGGCTCCACCAACTTGATCCACGTGCACCGAATCGGAGAAGAGGACCGCTGAGTGGTCGACCGGGGGGAGACGGCAGGCGGTGGGGACCGCACTGCCGTGCAGGAACGTTCGCGTGATCTGAGCGTTCTGCTCGACATTCTGGACCTGAGGCAGACCGGTGAGGACACCTTCGTCGGCCGTCATCCGGCGGAGGTGGGCAGTCGGACGTTCGGCGGTCAGCTGATCGGGCAGGCGTTGGTGGCCGCCGGTCGCACCGTCGACGGCCGGCGGCCCGTCCACGCGATCAACGCACACTTCATCCGCGGCGGCGACGTCAAGCGCGACATCGAGTACCGCGTCGACCGCCACCGGGACGGGCGTGCGTTCGCGAACCGACAGGTCACCGCCCTGCAGGACGACGACGAGTTGTTCGTCATGCTGGCCGCCTTCCAGGATTCCCGCGGCGGCCTCGAGCACAGCGTGAGCGTGCCCGAGGTCGCGTACCCCGAGGAACTGCCGCCGTTGGGCAACCATTTCGACGGCTACGAGGATCGACTGCAGATGTTCGTCGAGGCGCTCAAGCCCATCGACATGCGCTACGCCAACGATCCCGCCTGGGTCATGAAGGGCACCGGCGAACGCCTGAACCACAACCGTGTCTGGATGAAGGCCGACGGGCCGCTTCCGGAGGACCCGACGCTGCACGTCGCCACGCTCGGGTACGCGTCCGACACCACCGTGCTGGATTCGATCATCACCACGCACGGGTTGTCGTGGGGCTTCGATCGCATCGTCGCCGCGACGGTCAACCACTCCATCTGGTTCCACCGTCCGTTCGTCTTCGACGATTGGCTGCTGTACGCCACGGAATCCCCGGTCGCGGCGGGATCTCGTGGCCTGGCCACCGGTCGATTCTTCTCGCGGAACGGCGATCTGGTGGCGACGGTGGTGCAGGAAGGGCTCATCCGCCACTTCCCGTCGCGCTGACCCGCTCGTCGGCCGAGTCGTCGGCGACCACGAAGACCTCGCCGAACGCCTCCGACCCGAATTCGGTCAGCACGCCGGCGATGAACTTGGTGCCGGGCGCGCACTTGCCGCTGAGAATGCGCGAGACGGTGGCCGGATCGACCCCGATGCGGGCGGCGAGTTCGCCGTCCGTGGTGATGTCCGCGTAGCGACGCAGACGTTCCAGACCTGCTCTGTCCAGCTTGACGACAGCCATCGACAATCCCCCCGAGTCATCGATCGTGCCGCAGGTGTTGCGGGCACGACAGGGAAGGTACACACGCAATAGCGGTCGGGCAATCGGCGACACTCCGAGAGGAGTTGCGTCCGTGTCAGTAGTGTTCGCGCCATGGTGGAGACGTCCGGGGGTGGGGAGACGTGGTGGGAATACCTGAACCGCGTCACCGACAAGGCATCACAGGTGGAGATCGCGCGGGCCGCAGGGGTGGATCCGGCATCGGTGTCGCGCTGGAAATTGGGAAAGAACACGCCGAGTGCGGATCGAGTGATCGCCGTGGCGCGTCACTTCGGTCGCAATCCGGTCGAGGCACTGGTGGTCGCGGGGTACCTCGAGGCCGGTGAGGTCGACGCGACGGTCGAGTTGGCGGCCAGCGCGTCCGCCCTCACCGACGACGAACTGCTGACGGCCATCGGCCGCCGTCTCGCCCGCGCCGCGGCGAGCGATCACGATGCCCCGCAGGACGACGCGCGTCGAGAGGACGACGCGCCGCCACCCGTGAGCGAACTGCACGCCGCACGCCGCGCGGGGAGCTGACCCGGGTCCCGCTGTCGGACGGTCCCGGCACACTGGCGTCGTGCAGCCCTACGACCCGTGGCGCGAGATCGCCGACGACCCGACCGTGGAGGTCGTGACCAGACACGCGTTGGCGCCGGGGTTGGACGGCGCGCTGGTCGGCCGCCGGATCTGGCTCCACCGCGAGCTGGGGCAGGCGGGCCGTCGCGCCACGCTGGCACACGAGCTGGTCCATCTCGAACGGGGTCGTCCGATCGGGGATGCGCGCGGCCGGCGCCGCGAGGAACGGGTGGTCGAGGACATCGCGGCGCGGCGGTTGGTGTCGCTCGACGCCTTGGTCGACGCCGTTCGGTGGTGCGGCACCGAATCCCTGACGGAGCTCGCCGAGCACCTCTGGGTGGACGTGACCGCCGTGCAGGCACGGCTGACCGCCCTGACCGAGCTCGAACGGCGTGTCGTCGCGGCCGCGGTCGAGGCGAACGGCGAGAACGGGAGTGACGCACCATGATCGTGACCGGGGCCTTCCTGGCCGACTACGCCCGCCGGGCCGACGACAAGCTCGACGTCCTCGGCGCGGTCTGGGACTGGTGCGTGCTGCCGGATCTGACGCACACCCTGGAGGCCTATCTGGTGGTGCTCCTGCAACGCGGACCCGACGACGTCGGGGTGCCGGGGGAGATGCGAGTGTCGGTGTCGGACACCGTGAGCGACGAGCCCGTGCACACCGCCGTGCTACCGGTCTCGGGGAGTCTCGACGGGGAACAGCAGGCCGTGGCGTTCCCGATTGCGTTGCGCTGCCGGACGACCGGGCGTCACGTGCTTCGGATCGCGATGCGCGACGGCGACCCGGGGTTCACCTTCTCGCTCGACGTGCGGACGCTGGGGTGACGGTGGATCGTGGTGCCCTCGGTGAGACTCGAACTCACACTGCACGGGTTTTGAATCCGTTTCCTCTGCCAATTGGGATACGAGGGCGTGTGCGCCGCGGAGGCGGTGCGGTGTTCGAGTGTAGAAGATCGAGGCGCGCCGGGCCGCACCGGTACCCTCGCAGTGCCCGAGCGCGACGCGGCGGTCGGCGAACCCGAGGAGGTGGGCGATGAGTGCAGAGTCACGGGCTCGTCGGGTGGTCGTCGCGGAGGACGAGTCGCTCATTCGGCTGGACCTCGTCGAGATGCTGCGCGAGGAGGGGTACGAGGTGGTCGGCGAGGCCGCGGACGGTCAGCGGGCGGTGGACCTCGCGCGCGAGACGCGGCCGGATCTGGTGATCATGGACATCAAGATGCCGAGGCGCGACGGTATCGACGCCGCCTCGGAGATCGCTGCGGAACGAGTGGCACCGGTGGTGATCCTGACGGCGTTCGGTCAGCGCGAACTGGTGGAACGGGCTCGCGATGCGGGCGCGATGGCGTACCTGATCAAGCCGTTCTCCAAGACCGATCTGGTGCCGGCCGTGGAGCTGGCCACCAGTCGGTTCGCGGAAATCAGGGCACTCGAGGGCGAGGTCGCCGATCTGAGGGATCGACTCGACACGCGCAAACTCGTCGATCGGGCGAAGGGCTTGCTGATGACGTCGCAGTCCCTCTCGGAACCCGAGGCGTTCAAGTGGATTCAGCGGGCCGCGATGGATCGACGCACCACCATGAAGGCCGTGGCGGGCATCGTCGTCGAGACGCTCGGGCCGGCCTCCGACACCGCGTGATCACGTCCGTCGAGGTGCGTCGGCGGACGCCCGCGCGGTGCCACGTTACGTCGACGTCAAATCTGGCCGTGCCCACGTCACAGTAGGGTCACAGGCCTCGATCGGCCGGTCGCCGGGGCGCCCCGAGGGCTAAGTTCACCTTCACGAGCGTCACGGCTTTCGATTCCGTGCGCCCAATTTCGAGGAGACCCCAGATGGCAAAACGAACCATCGTTCGGACGGCTGCGGTGGTGAGCGCGGCGTCGCTCGCCCTGTTCGGCTGTTCTTCGAGCGACGATTCGAGCTCCGGCGGCGACACCAGCGCTTCCGGCGGCGCGTCCGCATCCGCGGAGCAGACGGTCGACACGGACTGCACACCCGAGCAGGCCACCGCCGGCGCGACCCCCGTCACCACCCCGCTCAAGATCGGCACGCTGCTGCCGGAGACCGGGAGCCTCGCGTTCCTCGGACCGCCGGAGGTCGCGGGCGTCCAGCTGGCCGTCAACGACGTCAACGGCGCGGGCGGTGTCCTCGACCAGCCCGTCGAGTTGATCCCCGGTGACTCGGGCGACACCACCACCGACACCGCCAACACCACCGTCGACCGCGAACTCGCCGCCGGTGTGTCCGTCATCGTCGGTGCCGCGTCGTCGTCGGTGTCGCTCAAGGTGATCGACAAGATCTCGAGTGCGGGCGTCGTGCAGTTCTCGCCGGCCAACACCTCCGATCAGTTCGTCTGCTACCCGGACAAGGGCCAGTACTTCCGCACCGCCCCCACGGACGTGCTGCAGGCACAGGCACTGTCGCAGCTGATCGCCGAGGACGGCGGCCAGCGTGTGTCCATCCTGGCGCTGAACGATCCCTACGGCACCGGCCTCGCCCGCAACACGCAGGCGAACCTGGAGGAGGCCGGCATCGCCTCGGACCAGATCCAGACGATCATCTACGACCCCAATGCGCAGTCGTTCAACGCCGAGATCGACCAGGTGAAGAACTTCGACCCGGATGCGGTGGCGCTCATCGGTTTCGAGGAGTCGGCCAAGATCATCACCCGCATGCACGAGATCGGGATCGGACCGTCCGACGGCATGGCCGTCTACGGCGTCGACGGCAACATGGGCAACGCGCTCGGCGAGTCCGTCGGACCGGGCCTGCTGGACACGATGAAGGGCACCACTCCGCTCACCGACACCGGAGCCGACTTCCAGAACCGCCTCAAGGGAATCAACCCGGCTCTGGTGGACTTCAACTACTCCGGTGAGTCCTACGACGCCGTCATCGTCTCCGCTCTCGCTGCGGAGCAGGCGAAGTCGACCGCGGGCACCGACATCGCGGCCAACATCAACTCGGTCACCAAGGACGGGCAGAAGTGCACGTCCTACCAGGAGTGCCTGCCGCTGGTGAAGGCCGGCACCGACATCGACTACGACGGTGTCACCGGTGAGCTCGCGTTCACCGATTCCGGTGAGCCGGGCGTCGGGTCCTACGGCAAGCTGGTCTTCGGACCGGACAACACGTTGACCACCGAGGACTACATCGTCGTCGGCGGCTGACACCGCTCCACCCGAGAACGGGCCCCGACTCCATGGAGTCGGGGCCCGTTCCTTGTGTGCGGGGTGTGCGGGTGAAGCTACTTCTTCTCCTTGCTCCCCGCGAGGGTGCCGAGATAGAGCTCGATGACCTTGGGGTCGGTCATCAGGTTGGTGCCCGTGTCGGTGTAGGCGTTGCGGCCCTGGTCGAGTACGTAGCCGCGGTCGCAGATCTGCAGGCAGCGGCGTGCGTTCTGCTCGACCATGATGATGGACACGCCCGCGGCGTTGATCTTCTTGCAGCGGATGAAGACCTCGTCCTGGAACATGGGCGACAGACCCGCGGAGGGCTCGTCCAGCAGCAGCACCGACGGGTCCATCATGAGAGCCCGACCCATCGCCACCATCTGTCGCTCACCGCCGGACAGTGCGCCGGCCTTGACCTTGCGCCGTTCACCGAGCAGCGGGAACAGTTCGCTCACGAAGTCGAAGCGGTCCTGGAACTGCTTGGGCCGCAGATAGATCCCCATCTCGAGGTTCTCCTCGATGGTCAGCGAGGGGAAGACGTTCTGGGTCTGCGGCACGTACCCGACACCCTTCGTCACCAGGACGTGCGCCTCGGCGGAGGTGATGTTGTCCCCGCGCAGAGTGACCGATCCGCTCCGGATGGGAATGAGGCCGAAGAGTGCTTTCAGCAACGTCGACTTGCCGGCGCCGTTGGGGCCGATGATGCCCACGATCTCGCCGTCGTTGAGATAGAAGTTGCACTCGCGCAGGATGTTCACGCCCGGGATGTAGCCG
The DNA here is from genome assembly GCF_001894765.1 of Rhodococcoides corynebacterioides NBRC 14404. GTDB lineage: Bacteria > Actinomycetota > Actinomycetes > Mycobacteriales > Mycobacteriaceae > Rhodococcoides > Rhodococcoides corynebacterioides. The sequence continues at coordinate 51,644 of NZ_BCWV01000006.1, read as the reverse complement.
GCGACCAGATCGTCGGCGCGCACGAGGGCGTCGGTCGCGAGCCGCCGGTGTTCCTCCGGCGTGGCGGCGTGTTCGGCCGGAGTCAGCTGCGACGCAGCGGGATCGGTCATGACGTGGTCTTCCTGTTGAGATCGATCTCCGGTTCGGCCTCGGAGAGGTCGCCGCCCGCTTCGAGCGTCTCGGCCTCGGCCTGCTCGAGCGCCTCGGCCAGCTCGGCGGTGGCGCCCACGGGGTTTCCGTTCTCGTCGAACTCGAGTGCCTGGTCGTGGTGGCTGCCGAGATAGGCGTCGACGACGGCCTCGTTGTCGGCCAGGTTCTCCGGTGCCGATTCCGCGATGACGCTGCCCTGGGCCATCACCACGACCCAGTCGCTGATGTCGCGGATGACGTCCATGTCGTGCTCGACGAAGACCACCGTCATGCCGTCGTCGCGCAACGACTTGATGTGCCCCAGAAGGCTCTGCGTCAGAGCGGGATTCACGCCGGCCATCGGCTCGTCGAGCATGACGACGGCCGGGTCGGTCATGAGCGCGCGCGCCATCTCGAGCAGCTTCCGCTGCCCGCCGGACAGGGACCCGGCGAGATCGTCGCGCTTGGCGTCGAGCTTGAAACGGGCGAGGAGATCGTTCGCCCGCTCGGTCACCTCGCGCTCCTGCGCCTTCCAGGTCCACGGCATCAGCGTGTTGACGATGCGTTCGCCCTTCTGTCCGGTGGCCCCGAGTCGCACGTTGTCGAGCACCGTGAGCTTGGACAGGGCCTTCGTCAGCTGGAAGGTCCGCACCACGCCGTGACGTGCCACCTGGTGAGGAGTCATGCGGCCCAACGACTTGCCGTCCATCGACCAGGTGCCGGTGTCCGGACGGTCGAAGCCCGTCAGCAGGTTGAACAGGGTGGTCTTGCCGGCGCCGTTGGGCCCGATGAGACCGGTGATGCACCCGCGCTGGATCTCGAGGTGGGCGACGTCGACGGCCTTGAGGCCGCCGAAGGTGCGCGAGACGCCGTCGACCACCAGGGTCGGATCGGGTTTGGCGACACCGGGGGTGTTCGCGACGTCGGCGAACAGCGACCGGCGTGCGTCGGCGCTCAGCGGCTTGCGCGCCGCCACGGTCTGACTACTTGGCATCGAGCTGTACCTCCCGCTTGTTGCCCAGCAGTCCCTGCGGGCGGAAGATCATCAGCACCGCGATGAGGATGCCGAGGAGGACGAATCGGGTTGCGCCGACCTGTTGTTCGGTCATGGGGATCAACGGATCGGGCCCCGCGGCCGCCTGCCGGAGCAGGACGTCGGGGATCGAGAGCAGGAACCAGAACAGCATGGCTCCGACGACCGGTCCGAAGACCGTCGCTGCGCCGCCGAGGATGAGGGCGCCGAAGGCGAAGAACGTCTGCGCCGTGGAGTAGAAGTCCGGGTTGATGGACTTGGTCTGGAGGGCGTTGAACACGCCGCCGAGGCCGCCGATCATGCCGCCGAGCACCAGCGCCTGCATCTTGTAGACGAAGATGTTCTTGCCCAGCGACCGCGCGGCGTCCTCGTCCTCGCGCACGGCCTTGAGCACGCGCCCCCACGGGCTGTGGGTGAGCAGGTAGACGAAGCCGCACAGCACCAGGACCAGCGACCAGCCGACCACCATGGCCCACAGATCGTCGCCGTAGAACTTCACGCCGACGAAGTCGTACTGCTTCGCCGAGTCGAAGGGGCTCAGACGCGTGAACGGATCGGCGAAGCCGAAGAGGCCGTTGGTGGAGCCGGTGACGCCGTCCGACGCCGTGGATCGGAAGACCAGCCGCAGGATCTCCGACGCGGCGATGGTGACGATGGCGAGATAGTCGGCACGCAGGCGCAGCGTGGGAATGCCGAGGACCAGCGCGAGCAGGCCCGCGGCGGCGAGGCCGACGATGATGCCGAGCCAGAGCGGCTGCTGGTAGGTGATGGTCATGATGCCGACGCCGTAGCCGCCGAGGAGGGCGAACCCGATCTGACCGAAGTTGAGCAGACCGGCGTAGCCGAAGTGCAGGTTCAGACCGATGGCGAGCAACGCGTAGAAGATCGCCGACGGTCCGACGAGTTGGGCCAGGGAGACCTGGAGAGCTCCGATGATGTCCATGTCAGCCGATCCTTTGCCGCGAGCCCAGGATGCCTTGCGGCCGGACGATGAGGATGACGATCAAGACGAGCAGTCCTCCGATGTATTTCAGGTCGGGGTTGATGACCAGCGTCGACCACTGCACGAGCAGGCCGACGATCACGCACCCGAGCAGAGCGCCGTAGGCGGTACCGAGCCCGCCCAGGGTGATGCCGGCGAACATCAGCAGGAGGAGCTTGAAGCCCATCTCCCACTGGACGCGGCCGCCGAGCTCGGAGAGTCCGAACAGCACGCCGCCGAGCGCGGCGAGGCCGCCGCCCATGCACCAGACGAAGGTGACGACGCGCTCGACGTTGATGCCCGACGACGCGGCGAGGTCGCGGTTGTCGGCCACGGCGCGCATGGCCTTGCCGATGCGCGTCTTCTGCAGCATGAGGGCGACCAGGACGAGCACCACGACGCTGATCACGATGCAGGCGAGGTTGACGTCGGTGATGGCGAAGGGACCCCACTCGCGCTGCTGCTGCGCCTGGTAGTCGGCGAACGGCTCGGAGCGATCGGAGAAGAAGATGAGGATCAGGTAGCGGAGGGCGATGGCGAGACCGATGGAGACCACGAGCTGACCGATCAGGCCGGTCTTGCGTCGGCGCAACGGTTTCCACAGGCCGACGTTGTTCAGCCAGCCGACGGCGACGCCCACGATCACGGCGAGGATCGTGGCCGGGATCAACTGGATGCCGAACGTGACGTTGAAGATCCACGCCGCGACCGCGCCGAGGGTGACCAGCTCGCCGTGGGCGAAGTTCGTCAGTCCCGTCGTTCCGAAGATCAGGCTGAGCCCGATCGCGGCGAGCGCGATCACCAGACCGAAGCGGAGACCGTCGATCGTGGTGCGCAGGAACTGTTCGTAGAACGGCACCACGGTTGCCGTGCGCGCCTCGCCGAAGCTGAAGATGACCGTGTTGGCGCGGCCCTCCACGACGGTGCGTTGCACGTCGCCCTGGACGGACACGCCGTCCGGCAACGTCTCGGGGTCGATGCGAAACGTGTAGTCACCGGGGGAGACCGGAAGTGTCCACCGCCCACCGGTTTCCGACGTGGTGCGGGCCACCTCGGCGCCGGACCCGTCGACGGCGACGACGTCCACGCCGACGAGCCGGTCACCGGCGTTGTTGAGACTGCCGCTGACGTTCACGGCGTCGGCGGGTGGCGCGGCCGGAGTGGCGCCGGGGCTGTCCGACGACGTGGCGGGGGCCGGGGCCGGTGGAGGGGTGGGCTCCTGAGCGAGTGCCGAGCCGGCGAACGTGGCTGCGGTGATCAGGCTCAGGAGTACGACGACGAACGCGCGAACGGCAGTGGCGGTAGCCAGTGCCGAGCCGGGTCGCCGAGGACTCGAGGGGGGCACGCGGTGGGTCCTCTCGGACGATCGAATGGCGCCGAGGTGTTCGGCGACTGTCTGCAAGAGTCGGACTCTATAGCGATCGAGGTTTCCGACAGGGCCGCTTCGATTTCTTCGGTGTTGCGGTCTTGTTTCGATGCCTCCACCGTCGGGCGGGCCGCGGGTCGGGTGCGGGCCGCCCCGAGGTGTCGGTGGTCGTCCCTAGACTGGGCTGCGTGAGTCCCGCTGCCAGCACCTCGTCCGCCCCGTCGTCCACGAGTGGGAAGTCGGCGGCCGCGGCGTCGCCACTGCTGATGTTGATCGACGGTCACTCGGTCGCGTACCGCGCGTTCTACGCGCTGCCGGCCGAGAACTTCCGCACCACCAGCGGACAGACCACCAACGCGGTGTACGGCTTCACCGCGATGTTGATCAACCTGCTGCGGGACGAGAGCCCCACGCACGTCGGCGCGGCGTTCGACGTGTCCCGGCAGACCTTCCGCGCGGATATGTACGCCGAGTACAAGGCCAACCGCATCAAGACGCCGGACGAGTTCGCCGGACAGATCGACATCACCAAGGACGTCCTCGGGGCGCTGGGCATCCCCGTCATGGCCGAACCGGGGTACGAGGCGGACGACATCATCGCCACGCTGACCACGCAGGCAGTGGAGGCGGGCTACCGAGTGCTGGTCGTCACGGGTGACCGGGACTCCATCCAACTGGTGAACGAGCACGTCACCGTGCTGTATCCCCGCAAGGGTGTCTCCGACCTCACGCGCTTCACCCCGGAGGAGGTGCAGGCCAAGTACGGCCTGACGCCGCAGCAGTACCCGGACTTCGCGGCCCTGCGTGGCGATCCCAGCGACAACCTGCCCGGCATCCCCGGGGTGGGGGAGAAGACCGCCACCAAGTGGATCAGCCAGTTCGGCAGTCTCGACGCCCTCGTCGACGGCGTCGACACCGTCCGCGGGAAGGTCGGCGACGCGCTGCGCGCGAACCTCTCCAGCGTGGTGCTCAACCGCCAGCTCACCGAGATGGTCCGCGACGTCCCGCTGCCGTACACCCCGGACCAGCTGCAGCTGCAGCCGTGGGACCGCGAGCGGGTTCACGCCCTGTTCGACGACCTCGAGTTCCGCGTGCTGCGCGACCGCCTGTTCGACACCCTGACGTCCACCGAGCCGGAAGCGGAGGAAGGCTTCGAGGTGCGCGGGCGGGCGCTCGTGCCGGGCGAACTCGGGGAGTGGCTGCAGACGCACACCGCGCACGGCCGCACCGGACTGTCCGTGGTGGGGTCGCGGTCGCCGTTCGACGGCGACGCGACCGCGGTGGCCTTCGCCGCGGCGGACGGCGAGGGCGCCTACGTGGAGACGGTCGCCCTCGACGAGGCCGACGAGGCCGCGCTCGGACAGTGGCTCGCCGACGCCGAGCGTCCCAAGGCGTTCCACGAGGCCAAGTGGGCGTTGCACGCACTGCGCGGGCGCGGGTGGACCGTCGCGGGCCTGTCCAGCGACACCGCCCTGGCGGCGTACCTGGTCCGTCCCGGCCAGCGCAGTTTCGCCCTCGACGACCTGTCGTTGCGCTACCTCAAGCGCGAGTTGCGGGTGGAGGACGGCGGCGACTCGCAGTTGTCCCTGCTGGACGACGCGGACGAGACGCAGGCCGCCGTCGCCGAGGGTGAGATCCTGAAGGCGCGCGCGGTCGCCGATCTCGCCGACGCCCTCGACGCCGAACTGGACGCGATCGAGTCGCGTCCGCTGCTCGCCGACATGGAGCTGCCGCTCCTCGAGGTGTTGGCCACCGTCGAGAACACCGGCATCGCGATCGATCTCGACCACCTGCACGATCTGCAGAGCCAGTTCGCCGGTGAGGTGACCACGGCGGCCGAGGCCGCGTACGCGGTGATCGGCAAACAGATCAACCTGGGGTCCCCCAAGCAGCTGCAGGTGGTGCTGTTCGACGAGCTCGACATGCCCAAGACCAAGCGCACCAAGACGGGGTACACCACCGACGCCGAGGCGTTGCAGACGATGTTCGAGAAGACCGAACATCCCTTCCTGCGGCATCTGCTCGACCACCGGGACGCGACACGCCTGAAGGTCACCGTCGACGGACTGCTCAAGTCGGTCAGCAGCGACGGGCGGATTCACACCACCTTCAACCAGACCATCGCGGCCACCGGTCGGCTGTCCTCCACCGAGCCGAACCTGCAGAACATCCCGGTCAAGACCTCCGCCGGCCGCCGCATCCGCGAGGGCTTCGTCGTCGGGGAGGGGTTCGACTCCGTTCTCACCGCCGACTACAGCCAGATCGAGATGCGCATCATGGCGCACGTCTCGGGCGACGAGGGCCTGATCGAGGCGTTCAACACCGGCGAGGACCTGCACAGCTTCGTCGGCTCCCGCGCGTTCGGCGTCCCCATCGACGAGGTCACCCCGGAACTGCGTCGCCGGGTGAAGGCGATGTCCTACGGACTGGCGTACGGCCTCAGTGCCTACGGCCTGTCGCAGCAGCTGAAGATCTCGACCGACGAGGCCAAGGAGCAGATGGACGCGTACTTCTCCCGCTTCGGCGGGGTGCGCGACTACCTGCACGAGGTGGTGGAGGCCGCGCGCAAGGTGGGGTACACGTCCACCCTGTTCGGACGTCGTCGTTACTTGCCGGACCTCACCAGCGACAATCGCCAGCGCCGCGAAGTGGCGGAACGTGCCGCGCTCAATGCGCCCATCCAGGGCACGGCTGCGGACATCATCAAGGTCGCCATGATCGACGTGCAGCGCGGCCTGGCGCAGGCCGGACTCACCTCACGCATGCTGCTGCAGGTGCACGACGAGTTGGTCCTCGAGGTCGTCGAGTCCGAACGCGAGCAGGTCGAGGAACTCGTGCGCGCGAAGATGGCCGGGGCGATCGACCTCTCGGTGCCTCTCGACGTGTCGGTCGGCTTCGGGCGGACGTGGGACGACGCGGCGCACTGAGACGACGCGGCGCACTGAGACGACGCCGCGCACTGAGACGACACGGCGCACCGACACGACGACGGCGCGGAACCCATCGCGGTTCCGCGCCGTCGTCGTGCTGCGTCGGTGCTTAGTCGGTCGTGTTCCGCCGGTGTTATTCCGCCGCGGCCTGCTGGTCGGCGATCTGCTTGCGGACCTCGTCCATGTCGAGGGCCTTGACCTGGCCGACGAGGTCCTCGAGCGCGGATTGCGGCAGCGCGCCCGGCTGCGCGAACACCAGAACGCCCTCGCGGAACGCCATGAGGGTCGGGATGGACCGGATATTGGCGGCCGCGGCCAGCCCCTGCTCGGCCTCGGTGTCGACCTTGCCGAACACCACGTCCGGGTGGTTCTCCGACGACTTCTCGAAGGTGGGAGCGAACTGCTTGCACGGTCCGCACCAGTCGGCCCAGAAGTCGACGAGGACCACGTCGTTCCCGGTCACGGTCTCGTCGAAGTTCTGCTGGGTCAGCGTCTGCGTAGCCACTGGTGATGCTCCTCGTCGGGGTCGGGATCGGTGGGCTTCGTGCGGTGCAACAGACCGATCGCCGGTGTCATTCCCGCGGTCGTGTCCCGCGCGCGGGTCAGACCGAGACGGGCGCCGCTCGGAAGGTGCGCCGATACGACTGCGGTGTGGTGCGTCGTAGTCGCAGGAAGTGCTGACGCAGGACCGCCGCGGAACCGAAGCCGACGCTGTCCGCGACGGCCTCCACGGAGAGGTCGGTGGCCTCGAGCAGCCGCTGCGCCTCGAGCACGCGCTGATCGCTGATCCAGCGCGCGGGGGTCGTGCCGGTCTCCGCCTGGAATCGGCGGGCGAAGGTCCGGGGCGACATCGACACCCGCGCCGCCAGGACGTCGACGGTGAGATCCTCTCGGAGATTCTCGGCGATCCAGTCGATGAGTGGGGCGAGGGTGTCCGAGTCGCACTCGGGCACGGGCACCGCGACGTACTGCGCCTGTCCACCGTCGCGGTGCGGTGGCACCACCATGCGCCGTGCGATGCCATTGGCCACGGCGGAGCCCTGCGCCGACCGCACGATGTGCAGGCAGAGGTCGATCCCGGCAGCGGTGCCCGCGCTGGTGTAGACGTTGTCGTCCTGGACGTAGAGGACGTTCGAGTCGACCGTCGCCGCGGGAAAGCGTTCGGCCAGCCGCGCCGCGTGGCGCCAGTGCGTGGTGCACCGACGTCCGTCCAGGAGCCCCGCCGCGCCGAGGACGAACGCGCCGGTGCACAGGCTCGCGACGCGCGCACCTCTCGCCACGGCGGCGCGCAGTTTCTCCGCGAGTGGCTCGAGGTCGTACCCGTCGCCCGTGCCGCAGACGTACGAGCCGTCCGGTGTCGTCGCGGTGCCGCCGGCGGACACGACGATCAGATCGGCGTCGTCGAGCCGATCGAGCTCGTAGGGCACCTCGATGTCGTAGCCGAACCGCGTGCGGATCGGGTCGGGAACGGCGGCGATGAGGGAGAAGTCGTAGACGGGCAGTCCCTCGTCGGACCGGTCGAAGCCGAAGACCTCGCACGCGACGCCGAGTTCGAACGCCTCGGTCAACGGCAGGAGCGGAACGACCACCTTCGTCAGCACCGCATCAGTATGGCAGAAAAACGACGAAACATGTCTTTTCTGCCACTGGTAGCGAGAAGTGCTGCGTCGGAACATCTCTCGTATGACATTTCTGATGCTTCTCCTCGGTGTCCTGGTCGTCTACGGCATCCTGGCCGCGCTGGCGCTGGCCGATCGGGTGCCCGACACCCACCGTGAGGTGACCCGCCACGGCGACTACCGGTTCTGAGCCTCGCCGAGCATCCACTCCTGCTTCGCGTCGCCGTCCCACCGGCGCACGCCCGCGACGGTGGCATCCAGATCACGCAGGCCGGGGCTCAAGGCCGTTGCCGCCGAACCGATCTCGTGCGGCTTGCCCCGCATCGCGAGCGTGACGTGTGGCGTCCACCGGCCGGGCATCAGATGCGGGGGCACCCCGGGAGAATCACCCAGCTTCTCGTGCACCAGGGCGTGGAACTCCATCAGCTCGGCCGACGGCACCACCGCACGGGCCAGCGTCACCCGGGCCCCGCCGAACACCACCAGGCCGCCGAGGCGCAGGGTCCCCGGTACGGCGTCGTCGGTGGTCACGAGCTCCCCGAGCCGGTCTTCGGTGCCGACGTCGAACGCCGTCGCCACGGCGACGGTGACATGCGGGCGATTCGACGCCCCCGTGTGCCGCGCCTGACTGGGCAGACCCAACTCGGCCAGGTAGGCCCAGTCGCGCCGGATCGCCGCGTCGCTGTCGGGGTCCAGGAGGAGTTCGAGCGACTGCACCATGGTGAGCAATGATGGCGACCATGACGAGCGCAGCGAACACGGGGGCGGGCCACGGACCGCGCATCGGGGTCCTGGTCGGGGACGGCATCGGCCGGGAGATCGTTCCGGGTGTCGTACGGATCGTCGACGCCGCGTTCGAGGGCGTCGGGACGACGGGACCGGACTGGGCCCGGCTCCCGTTCGGCCGGGACGCTCTCGACGAGCACGGTGACGCGGTGCCGGCCGCCACCATCGCCGCCCTCGAGGACCTGGACATGTGGATCCTCGGGCCGCACGACAGCGCGTCGTACCCGCCCGAGCGTCGTGGGGATCTCACGCCCGGCGGCCGCATCCGCAAGCACTTCGACCTGTACGCCAACATCCGCCCGGCACGCGCCCTGCCCGGCGTCCGCGCCGTGTCCCCGCGGATGGACCTCGTCGTGGTGCGGGAGAACACCGAGGGCTTCTACGCGGACCGCAACATGGCCGTCGGGTCGGGAGAGTTCATGCCGACGCCGGACGTTGCCCTGGCCGTGGGTGTTTTCACCCGGCGGGCGGCCGAGCGCATCGCCGAGAGCGCCTTCGCCCTCGCCGAGCAGCGTCGTCGACGGGTGACCGTCGTGCACAAGACCAACGTCCTCCGCCTGACGACGGGCCTCTTCCGCGACGTCTGTGCGGACGTGGGCGAGCGGCACCCGGATGTCGACGTGACCTACGAGCACGTCGACGCCCTCGCCGCCAAGCTCGTGCGACACGGCGAGGACTTCGACGTCATCGTGGCGGAGAACATGTTCGGCGACATCCTGTCCGACCTCGCCGGTGAGTTGTCCGGATCGCTCGGCATGGCCGCGTCGATCAACGCATCCGCGGAGAAGGTGATGGCGCAGGCCGCGCACGGCGCCGCCCCGGACATCGCCGGCCGCAATCGGGCCAACCCGACCGCGTTGATCCTCTCGGCCGCCGCGATGCTGGACCATGCCGCCGCGACCGGCGGTCCGAGTCACCTCACGCGGGTGGCCGACCGCATCCGCGGCGCGGTCGAGCACACCGTCGCGTCGGGCGTCGCGACCGCGGACATCGGCGGACAGGCGTCGACGTCGGAGTTCGTCGAGACGGTCACCGCGCACGCGATGCGCGGAGTCTGACCGTCACTCGGCCGCCGAATCGGGCTTCGCGCAACAGAAGATCGCGGTCCCGGGGAACACGCGTCCCCGCAGCGGGGACCACTGACCCCACTCGCGGTCCAGCCACTCCGGCCAGTCCGGCTCCACGATGTCGACCAGGGTCAGCCCCGCGGCGACGATCTCGCGGACCCGGTCGCCGACCGTGCGGTGGTGCTCGACGTACGTCGCGGTGCCGTCCGGATCGAACTCGGCGTACGGAGTCCGATCGAAGTACGGAATCGTGGCGGTGAGTCCGTCGGGGCCGGGATCGTCGGGGAAGATCCAGCGCATCGGGTGGTTGACGGAGAACACCCATCGACCACCGGGCCGCAGGACGCGGGCGGCTTCACGCATGACCCGAGCGGAGTCCGCCACGAAGGGCACGGCCCCGAACGCGGAGCACACGACGTCGAACGACGCGTCCGCGAACGGGAGCGCCTCCGCCGACGCCTGGAGCAGGGCGGGCACGGGGGAGTCGGGCTCGCTCGCCCGAGCGCGGTCGATCGCCGCGGCGCCGTGAGCGAGCATGCCGGCCGAGATGTCGAGTCCGACCGCGCGCGCTCCCCGGTGGGCCAACCATCGGGAGCAGGGGGCGGAGCCGCACCCGATTTCGAGCACGTCTCGATCGTGGACGTCCCCGAGCAGGTGGACGTCGCCTTCGTGCAGACCCTCCGGGCACCACACGAACTCGCCCGTCGGGCTGTCGACCCCCAGGAATGCGCCGTGCGTCCGGTGATAGTCGGCGGCGTCGACGTCCCACCAGGACCGAGAGGCGCGCTCGCTGGAGGCGGAATCGACGCGCCGTCGGCCGGGTGAGGATGGGACGGGCCGGTCCGGGGCGGGGGGCGACGGAGCGGGGGAGTCGGCGGCCACGCGGGACACGGTAACCGGGTTTGCCGGGCGTGTGCGGCACCGAGTAGTCTTCGGAACGCGAATGTCTGCCCTCCGCACGTCACGTGCGAGGGGCCGGGCGATCGCGACTCTCGGATCCGAGCACCGGTTCGCTACCGAATCTACGGCAGCGGTCGCCACGTGTCCCGGCAAACGAGGGTCTGTCCGACCGAACGTCCATCCACCGACACCAACCCGTCCGGAGCACCTCACCACATGGCCTCATCCACCGTCACCTCGCCGCAGGTAGCCGTCAACGACATCGGCTCCGCCGAGGATTTCCTCGCCGCCATCGACGCGACGATCAAGTACTTCAACGATGGCGACATCGTCGAGGGCACCATCGTCAAGGTCGATCGCGACGAGGTCCTGCTCGACATCGGTTACAAGACCGAAGGCGTCATCCCCTCCCGCGAGCTCTCCATCAAGCACGACGTCGACCCCAACGAGGTCGTCTCCGTGGGCGATGAGGTCGAAGCTCTCGTCCTCACCAAGGAGGACAAGGAGGGTCGACTGATCCTGTCGAAGAAGCGCGCTCAGTACGAGCGTGCCTGGGGCACCATCGAGGAGCTCAAGGAGAAGGACGAGGCCGTCAAGGGCACCGTCATCGAGGTCGTCAAGGGTGGCCTCATCCTCGACATCGGCCTCCGCGGCTTCCTCCCCGCATCGCTCGTCGAGATGCGTCGTGTCCGCGATCTGCAGCCGTACGTCGGCAAGGAGATCGAGGCCAAGATCATCGAGCTCGACAAGAACCGCAACAACGTGGTCCTGTCGCGTCGTGCCTGGCTCGAGCAGACCCAGTCCGAGGTCCGCAGCGAGTTCCTGCACCAGCTGCAGAAGGGCCAGGTCCGCAAGGGCGTCGTGTCCTCGATCGTCAACTTCGGTGCGTTCGTCGATCTCGGCGGCGTCGACGGTCTGGTCCACGTCTCGGAGCTGTCCTGGAAGCACATCGACCACCCGTCCGAGGTCGTCGAGGTCGGCACCGAGGTCACCGTCGAGGTTCTCGACGTCGATCTCGACCGCGAGCGTGTCTCCCTCTCGCTCAAGGCGACGCAGGAAGACCCGTGGCGTCAGTTCGCCCGCACCCACGCGATCGGTCAGATCGTGCCGGGCAAGGTCACCAAGCTCGTTCCGTTCGGCGCCTTCGTCCGCGTCGAAGAGGGCATCGAGGGCCTGGTGCACATCTCCGAGCTGGCCGAGCGCCACGTGGAGGTCCCGGACCAGGTCGTCACCGTCGGCGACGACGCGCTGGTCAAGGTCATCGACATCGACCTCGAGCGTCGCCGCATCTCGCTGTCGCTGAAGCAGGCCAACGAGGACTACAGCGCCGAGTTCGATCCGTCCAAGTACGGCATGGCCGACTCGTACGACGAGCAGGGCAACTACGTCTTCCCCGAGGGCTTCGATCCCGAGACCAACGAGTGGCTCGAGGGATACGACAAGCAGCGTGAGGAGTGGGAAGGCCGGTACGCCGAGGCCGAGCGTCGCCACAAGATGCACACCGCTCAGATGGAGAAGACCGCCGCCGACGAGGCGCAGGAGGCAGCCAACGCTGCCGCCGGCTACTCCTCGGAGACCGGATCCACGCAGGGTGCGCCCGCCGCAGCCGCGTCGGAGTCCACCGGCGGCTCGCTCGCCAGCGATGCGCAGCTCGCCGCTCTTCGCGAGAAGCTGTCCGGCGGAGCATGATTCGCCGACCCGGCGGATCGTGATTCGCCGGTAGTCACCACGACCAGGCCCCGAACCGCACTGCGGTTCGGGGCCTGGCCCGTGTCCGGGGGGCTTTGTGGCGGACGAGCCGGCCGAACGCGAACGACCCGGCTCTTCGGTGAAGGACCGGGTCGTGACGACGGGTGGGGGATCAGCCGGCGGTGGCGGGGCTCCATCCGGTGCCGAGGGCGCTGCCGCGCTTGCGCATCGACGCGAAGCTGTGGCGCGCCGGGCTGAGCAGGGACGTGAACCAGTTGCGACGGTGCTCGGCGAGGGCGTCGGCGACCTCGGGAATGAGAATGCAGTGGACGCCGTCCGGCATGCCCAGACGATGCCGCCCCGGCTGCCCCCGCCTATCGCCTGCGATCGTGTTCATGCCCGTGTCCCCGCCTGTCGCGTCGTGTCGTCGTCTCGGCCGGTGTCGGCCTGGTCCGGCTCGTCGCGCGAAGCAAGCGCCGAGACCGGTCGTGCGCCTCGAAGATAACCGACAGGTCGGGAAACGCCCGGTATTGACGACGGTGATTCGCGGCGTGTCCGGTGCGTCCGACCGAGGGCTCGGCCACACTGGACCCCGTGATCAGAATCGGATTGACCGGAGGAATGGGCGCGGGCAAATCCACCGCCGCGCGAGCACTCGCCGACCTCGGTGCCGTCGTGATCGACGCCGACGCGATCGCGCGTGAGGTGGTCGAACCGGGCACCCCGGGACTGGCCGCGCTGACCGAACGATTCGGTGATCGCATCCTGGCCGACGACGGCTCGCTGAACCGACCGGCGTTGGGCGCCATCGCCTTCGCCGACGACGAGTCGCGGCTCGCGCTGAACGGCATCGTGCACCCCCTCGTCGGCGCGCGACGAGCCGAGTTGCTGGCGGAGGCCGCGCCCGACGCGATCGTCGTCGAGGACATTCCGCTGTTGGTCGAAACGGGAGCGGCGCCCTGGTTCCCACTCGTGATCGTCGTGCACCTCGACGAGGAGGAGCGCATCCGCCGGCTGGTCTCCTCGCGCGGGGTGGACGAGGCCGACGCGCGCTCGCGCATCCGGTCGCAGGCCACCGACGATCAGCGCCGTGCCGTCGCCGACGTGTGGTTGGACAATTCCGGTACCGCGGCCGATCTGGTCGATGCCGTTCGGACGCTGTGGGGCTCGCGCTTGGTGCCGTTCGAGCGGAACGTCCGTGACGGAGTCGTCGCTCGTCGGCCGGTCGCGATCGCGGCAGCAGACCCGACCTGGGGCGCACAGGCGGAACGGTTGATCGGCCGACTTCGCGCCGCGTGCGGTGAACGCGCCGTGCGGATCGATCACGTCGGGTCGACGTCCGTTCCCGACTTCCCGGCCAAGGACGTGCTCGACGTCCAGATCACGGTCCGCTCGTTCGCGGACGCCGACGCGCTGCGAGACCCGTTGATCGGCGCGGCCTTTCCCGTCCTGGAGCGGGCCACCACGGACGATCCGCACCCGTCTTCGGTGCCCGGTGAAGCCGACTCCGCCCTGTGGGAGAAGCGGATGCACGGCAGTGCCGACCCCGGACGACCGGCCTTCGTCCACCTGCGGGTCGACGGCTGGCCCGGACAACGCTTCTCCCTCATGTTCCGAGACCGGTTGCGGGCCGATCCCGAGGCCCGCGCGGAGTACCTCGCGGTGAAGGAACGGGCCGCGCGCGAGGTGGACGGGACGAGTGACCCGGCCGAGGCCGTCGCGGCGTACGCGGCCGCGAAGGGGCCGTACTTCGAGGGCATCTACCCCCGCGTCCTGGACTGGGCCGAGTCCACCGGCTGGCAGCCGGAGTGACCGTCAGCGCCAGGTGACGGGCATACCCCGGCCACTGAGCCAGGCGTCGAGATCGTGTCCGGCCGCGGCGATCCCGTCGAGTGCGTCCGCGGCGCGGGCCACGGCCGCTTCGGCCACGTCGTCGGGCAGCAGACCGGCGCGCACCGCGCCGAACAATTCGTCGACGTCGAGCAGGTCCTGTCCGCGACCGGTGCGGACGACGATGTCCAGATAGTGGTCGGTCGAGCGCCACACCGAGCCGTCGACGACGTACTCACCGACGTCGACGTAGCGGTCCTGATCGCGCCGGTGCTCGGGGACGAAGTGGAAGACGGTCGCGCGCAGACCGAGGTCGGGCAGGAGCCACGACTCGACGTAGTGGAACTGTCGATGATCGGCGGGGCGGGCCATGTACAGCCCCCACGGATGCGCCTCGTACACGTCGACGGGACGGACGAACCCCTTGGGATCGGTGTTGGTGCGCGCGAGCGTGTCGAACACTTCGACCTTGGGCGGATGCACGTGCACCTGCTTCGCGGACGTCATGCGTGGACCGTACCGGCGCGGCGACTCACGAGGGTGGTGGACCGAAGAGCGCCTTCACACTCTCCACCGTGTCGGCCTGCTCGGCGGTCTTGTCGTCGCGGTAGCGCACCACGCGGGCGAAGCGCAGCGCGATCCCGCCGGGGTAGCGGGTGGAGCGTTGCAGGCCGTCGATGGCGATCTCGACCACCTGGACGGGGTGCACGTGCACGACGTGCCCGGATCGGTGCGTTTCGAGGGCCAGGAAGCGCTCGGTCTGCCACGCCAGCATCTCGTCCGTCATGCCCTTGAACGTCTTGCCGAGCATCACGAAGCCGCCGGCAGGATCGACGGCGCCGAGGTGGAGATTGGACAGCAGGCCCGTGCGGCGCCCCGACCCCCACTCGACGGCGAGCACCACGAGGTCGACGGTGAAGACGGGTTTGACCTTGACCCACGCCGCCCCGCGTCGACCGGCCTCGTACGGCGCCGCGGGGTTCTTGATCACCACACCCTCGTGACCCGCGGCGACGGCCGAGGCGGCGAACCGTTCCGCCTCGGCGGCGTCGGCCGTGGTGAGGCGCGGGACACGATGCTCGGCGTCGACGAGACGGTCGAGCACGGCGATCCGGTCGGCCCACGGACGGTCCAGGAGATCGTCGCCGTCGACGTGCAGGACGTCGAAGAAGTACGGCGTCACCGCCACCCCGGTGGCCTGCGCGGTGCGCGAGGCGGTGTCCTGGAACGGGCGGGGTCGGCCGTCGTCGCCCAGCGCGAGTGCCTCACCGTCGAGCACCACCGAGCTCACCGACAACGAGCGGACGTACTCCACCACCTCGGGGAGCCGGTCGGTGATGTCGTCGAGACTGCGCGTCGCGACGGACACCTCGTGGCCGGTGCGGTGCACCTGGATGCGGATCCCGTCGAGCTTGGTGTCGAGGGCCACCGGCCCGCCCGCGGACCCGGCCGCCTTGGCGACCCCGTCGGTCACGGTGGGGGCGCTGGAGGCGAGCATCGGCGAGACGGGTCGCCCCACGGCGAGGCCGATCGACGCGAGGGCGTCCTCGCCGCCGGACACCGCGGCCTCCGCGGCGGTGGGTGTGGAACCGGACAGCATCGCGGCGCGCCGCACCGCGGCCAGGGGAAGAGCCGTCGCCGCGGCCACTGCCTCCTGCACGAGCGCGTCCAGGGCGCCTTGCCGCAGCTCACCGGTGACCAATCCGCGCAGCCAGGTCTGCTCGGCCGCGGTCGCACGGCCGAAGAGCCGTTCCGTCTCCTCCGCTCGCGCTCGCTGCGATCCCGGTCCCGAGAGCTCGGACAGGCGCTCGAACACGCCGTCGACCTCCGAGACGGACAACGTCGAGGCCTCCGCAGGACGGGGCAGTCGGGCGAGGCCCCGCCAGCCGAGACCGGTCCGCCGTTGGCGCAGCATTCCCGAGGCGTAGCGCACCACCAGTCCCACCTCGTCCGCGGCGCACTCGCGGATCAGGTCGGCGAGGGCGGCGACTTTCGCCTTGCGTGAACGCGTGGCGGCGACGGTGGCCGAGGTGTCGACGATGCGCGCGAGGTCCATGAGGCCATTCTGGACTCGGGGACCGACACCGGTGTCCGCTCCGGTCGGTTCCGGGCCCGGTTCCTGTCGGTGGTCGGGCCTACTCTGGTGTCATGGCATTTGCGGCTGAACAACCGGTTCTCGCGCACTCCGAGCACCGGCCCGTGAGCGAGATCGAGCGCAGTACCCGGCCCTTCGAGGTCGTCAGCGAGTATTCCCCGGCCGGCGACCAGCCGGCGGCGATCGAGGAGCTCGCCCGCCGGATCCGGGGCGGGGAGAAGGACGTCGTTCTCCTCGGCGCGACCGGCACCGGCAAGTCCGCCACCACGGCGTGGTTGATCGAGCAGGTCCAGCGTCCGACGCTGCTGATGGCGCCGAACAAGACCCTCGCCGCCCAGTTGGCCAACGAACTCCGAGAGATGTTGCCCAACAACGCCGTCGAGTACTTCGTCTCGTACTACGACTACTACCAGCCCGAGGCGTACATCGCGCAGACCGACACCTACATCGAGAAGGACTCCTCGATCAACGACGACGTGGAGCGCCTCCGGCACTCCGCCACGGCCAACCTGCTCTCGCGGCGGGACGTGGTGGTGGTCGCGTCGGTGTCCTGCATCTACGGTCTCGGCACTCCGCAGTCCTACGTCGACCGGTCGGTGTATCTGAAGGTGGGCCAGGACGTCCCGCGCGATCAGTTCCTGCGGTTGCTCGTCGACGTGCAGTACACCCGGAACGATCTTGCTTTCACCCGCGGATCCTTCCGGGTACGCGGCGACACCGTCGAGATCATTCCGTCGTACGAGGAACTGGCGGTGCGGATCGAGTTCTTCGGGGACGAGATCGAGGCGCTGTACTACCTCCATCCGCTCACCGGCGACGTCGTCCGGGAAGTCGACAGCGTGCGCATCTTCCCCGCCACGCACTACGTGGCGGGTCCCGAGCGCATGGAGCGCGCGGTCCGCGACATCGAGGCGGAACTCGAGGAGCGGCTGGCCGACCTCGAGAACAAGGGCAAGCTGCTCGAGGCGCAGCGGCTGCGCATGCGCACGCAGTACGACCTGGAGATGATCAAGCAGGTCGGTTTCTGTTCGGGCATCGAGAACTACTCGCGGCACATCGACGGCCGTCCCGCCGGCACCGCGCCCGCGACGCTGATCGACTACTTCCCGGAGGACTTTCTTCTCGTCATCGACGAATCGCACGTCACGGTGCCGCAGATCGGCGCCATGTACGAGGGCGACATGTCCCGCAAGCGCAACCTCGTCGAGTTCGGCTTCCGCCTGCCGTCGGCCACGGACAACCGTCCGCTGACATGGGAGGAGTTCACTCAACGCATCGGTCAGACCGTGTACCTCTCCGCGACCCCGGGCAAGTACGAGCTCGGTCAGAGCGGCGGCGAGTTCGTCGAGCAGGTCATCCGGCCGACGGGTCTGGTCGATCCCGAGATCGTGGTCAAGCCCACCAAGGGGCAGATCGACGATCTGGTGCACGAGATCCGAGAGCGCACCGAGAAGGACGAGCGCGTCCTGGTCACCACCCTGACCAAGAAGATGGCCGAGGACCTGACGGACTACCTCCTCGAGCTGGGGATTCGGGTGCGGTACCTCCACTCGGACATCGACACGCTGCGACGGGTCGAGTTGCTCCGCCAGCTGCGGCTCGGGGAGTACGACGTGCTCATCGGCATCAACCTGCTTCGCGAGGGCCTCGACCTGCCCGAGGTGTCGCTGGTCGCCATCCTCGACGCCGACAAGGAGGGCTTCCTGCGCAGCGGCACCAGCCTCATCCAGACCATCGGCCGCGCGGCCCGCAACGTCTCCGGCCAGGTGCACATGTACGCGGACACCATCACCGACTCGATGCAGTACGCGATCGAGGAAACGGAGCGGCGCCGCGCCAAGCAGGTCGCCTACAACGAGGAGATGGGCGTCGATCCGCAGCCGCTGCGCAAGAAGATCGCGGACATCCTCGACCAGGTGTACGAGGAGGCGGAGGACACCGACAACGTCGTCGACATCGGCGGGTCCGGGCGCAACTCCAGTCGCGGCCGCCGGGCGCCCGGCGAGGCCGGCCGGGCCGGCAGCAGCGGTGTGGTCGAGGGACGCGACGTGTCCACGATGCCTCGAGCGGAGTTGGCGGACCTGGTCAAGCAGCTCACCGACCAGATGATGAACGCGGCGCGCGAGCTCCAGTTCGAGCTGGCCGGGCGACTGCGCGACGAGATCCAGGACCTCAAGAAGGAACTCCGCGGGATGGACGCCGCCGGACTGTCGTGACGTACGACGGTCCGGCGACGGCCGGCTCAGCTGGTGATGTCCTTGGTGGCGAAGCGCCGCCACGCGACGATGCCGAAGAGCGTGGCGTAGGCCAGGGAGGAGAACGCGCCGTCGAGTAGGTCGTTCCACGACAGTGTGGGGGAGAGCACGCTCGTCCACGAGGTCGAGTAGTGCCCCGGCAGGGCGTTCCGCAGCGAGCCCAGGGCGGTGATCTGGTCCAGGATCTGCGCCACGATCGACACCATGACGGTGCCGCCCACCGCGCCGAGCGGAGCGTCGGTCGAGACGGACAGAGCCATCGCGAGGCCGGCCACCCAGGTCAGGTTGATCGCGATGAACACCACGCCGATCGCGAGCCGCCCCAGAGAGGTCCCGAACGCCAGCGAGTCCCCGAACGGGGAGACCAACGCGCCGAACCCGTAGAGCGCGCTGCCGAGCACGAGCGACACGCCGACCAGCGTGGCCAGCGCAGCGACGGAGAGAATCGCGGACACGATCGCCTTCTGTCGCAACAGACGTCCACGCGCGATGGGCACGGCCAGCAGGTAGCGCAGCGACGACCACGATGCTTCGCTGGCCACCGCGTCGCCGAAGAACAAGGCGACCACGACGATCAGCAGGAACCCCACCGAGACGAACAGCGCGAACACGGTGAAGTTCACGCCGCTCCGCGTGCCCAGCTCGATCAGGCTGCCGCTGGCACTGTCGGACTCCGACCCGCCGACCGCGAACGCCACGGCCAGGATCACCGGCAGCAGAGCCAGGAATCCCAGGGCCACCTGGGTCCGGCGGCGGGTGAACTGGCGGGTCAGCTCCGTGCGGACCGACAGCGTTCGACCCGCGTCGAAACCCGCGACCCGTCCGTCGTCGGACGGCTCGGCCCGAGGGTCGGCCGATCCGGACGGATCGGCTGCGGTGCTGCTCACGCGCGTGCTCCTGACGTCGTCGTCGGCTCCGGTCGATCACCGGACGCCGTGTCGTCGTGGACGAGTTCGAGGAAGACGTCCTCGAGGCGAGTGGACCGGGATGCCGACGACACCGCGACACCACCCGTCACCAAAGTCCGGACGGCCACGGCGGGATCCGTGGTGCCCAGCTGCGCCTTGACGGCTCCGGTGTCCTCGTCGACGAGCACCTCGCCCACCCCGTCGAGTGTCCGCAGCATCTCTGCGGCCTCGGACGGCCGGTCGACCCGGAACTCCACCGGACCGCTCGCACCGATCAGGTCCTCGACCGTCCCGGCGCTGACCACGACGCCCTTGTTCATCACGACGACGTGCGTGCAGGTCTGTTCGACCTCGGCCAGCAGATGGCTACTGACCAGGACCGTGCGACCCGTCCGTGCGTACCGGATGAGAACGTCGCGCATCGTGCGGATCTGCGGCGGGTCGAGACCGTTGGTCGGTTCGTCCAGCACCATGAGGTCCGGCAGGCCCAGCATCGCCTGGGCGATGGCCAGACGCTGCCGCATGCCCTGGCTGTAGGACTTGACCTTGCGGTCGACGGACCGGCCGAGGTCCGCGATGTCGAGCGCCTCCTCGAGGTGCGCGTCGGCGAGGGGGCGGCCCGTGGCACGCCAGTACAGCTCCAGGTTGTCCCGGCCCGACAGGTGCGGGAGGAAGCCCGAGCCCTCGACGAACGATCCGAGCCGCGACAGGACGGGCGCACCCGGCGTCACGGCGTGACCGAACACGCGGATCGAGCCCGCCGACGGGGTGATCAGCCCCATCAGCATGCGCAGGGTCGTCGTCTTGCCCGCACCGTTCGGACCCAGCAGTCCCAGGACCTGGCCGGTCTCCACGCGGAACGAGACACCGTCGACGGCTCGGAACCCGTTGGCGTAGTTCTTGGCCAGATCCGTGATCACGAGGGGAACGTCGCTGAGCTCGGGATCGACGTCCGCCGCCGTCCGTCGGCGCGCGCGGACGGTCGCGGCCACGGCCAGCGCCGCCACCAGGGCCGCGAGCGCCGCGATCCCGACGACCGGGACCACCGGGAACGACGACGTCGTGTTCTCGGCGGGCACCGTCGGGAGCGCCAGTCGGCCGTCCGTCAGGGCGACGGAGATCGCGGCGGGCTCGAGCGGGACGGCGTAGTTCTGATCGGTGGTGGCGAACGCCACCTCGATGCGGTGGCCGGCGGCGACCTGGTGGGTGATCGCCGGCAGCGACACCGTCACCGTCGTCGGGGCCGCCGACGGAGCCACCCGGACGGCCGAGACGAGGCCGGACGGGAGCGTCCGCCGCCCGTCGTCGGACACGTCGTAGAGCTTGGCGAACAGGACCGTTCCGCTCTCGGCGGTGGTCGGCCCGACCGTGACGTCGACGGTGGTCGATCCGGTGACGGTGTAGGACCGCTCGAGCGGCTCGGTCACGAACGATGCTGTCTGACCGGGCAGGTCGCCGGCGAGCAGCGGGCCCAGCGCGTCCGACGCCCCGCCGGGGAGACCGGAGAGCGATCCCACGCCGGGGAACGACGACACCGCGGACGGGGACGCGCCCGGTGGCCGGGCGACGATCTGCGTCGGGGTGCCGGTGGCGGAGGTGAGGGCGAAGTCCGTGCGCTCGGTGCCCGCCTCGCCGGACAGTCCGGGATAGCGCGCCGCGACGAGGTCCCGCGCGCGGTCGCCCTGATCCGTCGGGTCCCCGGCGAGCGTGTACGTGAACGACGGATCCGCCGGGTGGGGGTCACCGCTCAGGTGGTCGAGGAGGAAATCCGCGACGGCGGCATCCGCGACGGGCCCGGTCCCGCCGGCGTCGTGGCCGCCGTCGAACCACCGCACCTGGACGGAGCCGCCGGCGTCGGCGATCTGGCGCGCCGTGGCGTCGGCCTGTTCGAGGCCGAAGAGGCTGTCGCGCTGGCCCTGCACCAACAGGGTCGGCGCGGTGATGGACGCCGCGACCGACGACGGCGACCGTTGGCGCAGCAGCTCGGTGGTCTCGGCGGACGGTTGTCCGCCCACGGCGGACGTGGCATAGGCGGCGCAGACGTTCAGGGCGAATCGGCCGCACGCGGCCGCGGGATCGGACGGGTCGAGGGCCGGTGCGGATGCGCCCGCGCCCCCCGCGCTCGGACCCGAGGTGTCGCCACCGCCGCCGGCACCGGCCGGGAGTGCGCCGGCGCCGAAGAAGATGCCCGCCCACCCACGCTTGAGCACGCCTGCGTCACCGTTCTCGGACGGAGCGGGCGTCGTGGTGGGTGCTCCCGTTCCCACCGCGGCCGAGTAGTTGGGGAACAGGCTCTGGTTCAGGTCGTTCCACGTGATCGACGCGGCATCCGCATCGATCCGCGAATCGGTGCCCGCCGCCATCAACGCCAGCGCGCCGCCGTAGGACCCACCGGCCACGCCCACCCGGGGGTCGCCGGGGGAGTCGAGTTGCACCTCCGGTCGGGTGGCGAGGTAGTCGATCAGCGCCCGCGCGTCGGCCACCTCGCGGTCCGGATCGTTGAGTCCGATCCGCCCGGTGCTGGCGCCGAAACCGCGGGCGCTGTACGCCAGGACCACCACTCCACGGGACGCGAGGTCCCGCGCCTGACCGTCCACCGAAGTCTTGTCACCGCCGAAACCGTGGGCGAGGATCACCGCCGGGACGGGCTCGGACACGTCCGGGAGGTAGACCGTGGCGTCGAGTTGCACGGTGGACGACGATCCCGGTCCCTCCGGCACCTCGCGGACGATCTCCTCGGTGCGCACGGCCGTCGTGTCGGACGCGGTGGCACGGAGAGCCACGATGCCCACGATCGCCAGGACCACCAGGACGACGAGTCCGATCACGACGGGGCGCACGAGGGGAGAACGTCCGGACAGTCGGACGCGGGGACGGGGCATGGCATCGAATGTAGGCGAGCGGGCCGTCGGCTGCCGTCGTGGCCGACCGTTCGCCTGCCGAGCGACCCGCGGAGCGGAGGGCGACCGCCACGGAACGTAGTGGCTTACCCGAAGCCGTGTCGGGGCATTCGGCCTGCGACTAAGGTTCATCCGACACTCGACCACCGTCCGATCTCGGACCTTTCGTCTCGACAACGTCCTGTCGATCGACCCACTGGAGGAATGCATGAGCGCTTACCGCACCGTCGTCGTCGGAACCGACGGTTCCGATTCGTCCTTGCGGGCCGTGGAGAAGGCGGCGGCGCTGGCGGGGGACGCCGACGCCACCTTGTTCATCGCATGCGCCTACTACCCGGCGGACTCCAAGGCGTCCGGCCACGATGCCGACGTCCTCGGTGAGGACGCGTACCAGATCACGGGATCCGCTCCCACGCAGGAGATTCTGCGCACCGCGCGCGAGCGGGCGACGTCCGCCGGCGCCACGTCGATCGAGGAACGCCCCGTCGTCGGCAACCCCGTCGACGCGCTGCTCGAGCTCGTCGGCGAGACCAAGGCGGACCTGCTGGTGGTCGGCAACCGCGGCTTGAACTCGCTCACCGGTCGGCTGCTGGGATCGGTGCCGTCCGACGCCGCGCGCAAGGCGCGATGCGACGTTCTCATCGTGCACACCACGCGCTGAGGTCCGGGCTCGGAGACGTTCACCGCCCGCGCCGCTCCCGGCGTCGGGTGGTGAACGATCACCAGGGAGGCCCTGCAGTCGGCTTCACTACCGTCCCTACCGGCGGGCCGAATACGGGGGAACTTCGCCCAGAACGTCGGGCAGCGGGGTCGAGTGCACGATGCCGACCCGTTGCGTGGCGCGGGTGAGCGCGACGTAGAGATCGTTCAGTCCGCGGGCGGAGTCGGCGAGAATGCCGGCGGGTTCGACGAGGACGACGGAATCGAACTCCAACCCCTTCGCCTCGCGCACGGTGCTCACCGTGACGTCGTCGCTCGCCCAGTCGCGGAGCGACTCGACCAGGGCGGCAGGAGCCAGGACCGCCGACGTGCCCGGGCGCGGATGAGCGGCGACGTGGCGTCCGACCGCGGCCGAGAGCTCCTCGGCCGACACGAGGTCCGCCCACGGTGCGTCGGTGCCCTCGCGGACCGACCGGGGCGGGGTGGCCGTGGGGTCGAGTTCGGCCAGCACCCGGTGCGCGAGCTCCATGATCGCCGCGGGCGTGCGGTAGTTCACCGTCAGCTCGGTCAGCTTCCAGCGGCGCGCGACGTAGGGTCCGAGCACGTCCTGCCAGTTCGACGTGCCGGCGGGCGCACCGGTCTGGGCGACGTCTCCCACCAGGGTCATCCACCGGTTCGGGATGCGTCGCATCACCATGCGCCAGGCCATCGGTGACAGTTCCTGGGCCTCGTCGACGATGACGTGCCCGTAGGTCCACGTGCGGTCGCCCGCGGCGCGCTCGGCCGCGGTCAGTCGACGCGTGTTCTCGTGGCGTTGCGCCAGCCGGTCCGCGTCGACGAGGTCGTAGGCCATGAGGATCTCGGGGTCCAGCTCGTCCTCGAGGTCCTGCGGCGCCGAGCCGGTGAGGATGTCCAGCGCCCCCTGCGCGTCCTCGATCTCCGCGCGCCACCGGCGGCGCTCCCGCTCCCGCTCCGCGGCGTCGTCGATGCCGAGTAGTTCCGCCAGCTCGTCGAGCAGGGGAGCGTCGGACGGGGCGAAGCGCCCGTCGTCGGCGCGTGCGACGGCCTGCCGATCCGCGTCGGACCAGGTCGGTGTCGCGGTCCGGAGGCGCTCCGGAGACGCGAGGAGATCGGCCAACGCCTGCTGAGCGGTCAGCTCGGGCCAGAGGCGCGCCAGTTCGCGCTGGATGTCGGGGTCCGCGCGCATCTCGTCGCGGGTGTCGGCGAGATCGTCGCGACTGAGCAGGTTCGCCCCACCGAGCACGTCGCCGCCCACCTGCGCGGCGAACTGGTCGGCCAGCAGGTCGATCATCGTGGACACGAAGATCGGGCGCGCGAGGTTGTGCGGCCTGCGCGACGACCGCGCCCGACCGCGAGCGCGGGTCACGGTCTTCCGATCGATGCGCAGGGGATACCCGTCGAACTGCACGACGACGGGGTCCCGCGGCACCTCCTGACGGTCGCGCACGGCGGCGACGAGGACGTCGACGATCGCGAGGTCGCCCTTGAGTTCCGCCTCGCGAGCCGTCTCGGACCGGCTCGCGTCGACACCGGGGAAGAGCGTGCCGACGGTGGCCAGCAGCACTCCCGTCTCGCCCAACGACGGCAGCACCTGCCCGATGTAGTCGAGGAAGGTGGAGTTCGGGCCGATCACCAGCACGCCGCTCTTGTCGAGCTGCTGGCGGTACGTGTACAGCAGGTAGGCGGCGCGATGCAGCGCCACGGCAGTCTTGCCGGTGCCCGGTCCACCCTGGACCACCAGCACGCTGCGGTGGGTGGACCGGATGATGTCGTCCTGCTCGCGCTGGATGGTCTCGACGATGTCGGTCATGTGCCCGGTCCGCGCCG
Organism: Rhodococcoides corynebacterioides NBRC 14404; assembly: GCF_001894765.1. Lineage (GTDB taxonomy): Bacteria > Actinomycetota > Actinomycetes > Mycobacteriales > Mycobacteriaceae > Rhodococcoides > Rhodococcoides corynebacterioides. The sequence goes on along the minus strand of NZ_BCWV01000006.1, from coordinate 26,647 downwards.
CGTTCAACGCGGAGAGCAACGCGCTCTCCCCGGCGACGCCGTCGCTGCCGATCTCGACGCCCGCGTCGCGGGCCGCGTCGAGGTCGAGGAACTCGTCGGCGACCCCGGTGACGGTGCGGCCTCGCGTGCGGAGGTGTCGACGCCGCCGCACGCCCTCCGGGGCGGCCGGAGTGGCCAGGTAGAAGGGGCGCGCCAGCGGCGCGCGCCAGTCGTAGAGGAGGGACTCGAAGTCGTTGTCCTCGTCGAGGATGCCGAGTCGCCCGATGTATCGCGGGGCGTCGTCCTCGTCGACGTCGATGCGGCCGAAGCACAACCCGTTCTCCGACGAGTCGTACTTCGCCAGATCCTCGGTGTACAGCGCGCTGAACGATTCCCGTTCGCTGCGGGCCTGCGGCGTCCCGCCGGTGTCGAGCAGCACGGTGCTCAAGCGGGATTTCGCGTAGGCGCGGAGCTCGTCGAGGCGTCGGTAGAGCACGTCGACGTGACGCTGTTCGGCCGCCAGCGCGGGGTCGACGGCGGGGGTGGGGCCGTCGGGTTCACCGGGGGACGAGGGGGTGGCCGGATCCGGCACTGGGCCTCCTGAGGGCGGAAACGAGAGCCAGAAGAGTCTACGGGCCGTCGCACACGAGAACGGCCGACGCCTCCGTGAGGAGGTCGTCGGCCGTCGTCGAGACTGTCGACCGGTCCGGTCAGACGTACTGGTGCACGGTGCTCTCGATCTGCGCACGGGCGTTCTTGGCACGCTTCTCCGCGTCCTTCAACGACGACTGAAGCTGCTTCTGCGCGTCCTTGCCGGCCGAGGCGTACTTCTTCTTGTACTCCTTGCGCGCCTGCTCGAGCTGCTTGCGGGCGTCCTTGCGCTGCTTCTTGGTGGCCTTGCGGGCCTTCTTGCCGTACTCGTCCAGCAGGTCGGACCCGTCCTTGCGGGCCCGCTCGGCCAGATCCGCACCGCGGGCGACGGCCACGTCGGCGTACTTGCTGCCCTTGTCCTGGGCGACCTCGGCGAGGTCGGCGGCGCGGGCGGCCGCGAGATCGGCCCACTTGGAGCTGCGCTCCTTCGCCAGCTCGGCCAGCTTCCCGCCGCGGTCCTGGGCGACGTTCGCGAGAACGGCGGCCTGCTCGGCACCCTTGTGTGCGGCGACCTCGGCGTAGGGCTGCACGCGCTCGGCCGCGACGCCGGCGAGTTCCTTCGCCTTGTGGCTCGCTGACGCCAGCGTGTCGGAGGTGTCCGAGGACGAGACCAGCGGCAGGGCTCCGGCGACAGCGACCTTGGCGTTGCGGGCGGCGCGCTTGCTGCGCCAGGCGACGGACGGCTTGCCCTCGGTGTCGACGGCGGCGATCAGCAGACCGCCGAGCAGGCTGACGTTCTTGAGGAACTGGGTGCGCTGCAGTGCCTTGGCCTCGGGGTCGGTCTCCTCCCAGAAGGCGTGGCCGGCGAGCGTCGTGGGCACCAGGCTGCCGGCGAGGACGGCGGACGCGATGCGAGGCGCCTTGCCCGTCGCGAGCAGGACACCGCCGCCGATCTGGATGGCCGCGTTGATCTTGACGAGCGTCTCCGGGTCGTCCGGAACGTTCTGGGTGACCTCGTCGGGGAGGACGTCCTGACTCTTGTCGATCAGCGGCTTCGCGGCCTTGGCTCGGCCGGACGGGTTGCGCAGTGCGTCCACGCCCCCCGCGACGAAGATGGATGCAAGCATCGGTCGGGCGATCCGGCGGACAATCACTGAGCCTCCTGCAGAACGGCGGTCTGGGACGGTGGAACGGGTGCGCGAACCGGCCGCCGTGAGGGGCGACCGGTCCGCATCACCGGTAGCAGTACCCCCGGGGGCCCCGGGTCAATCCCCGCGACGGGCGGCGCCCGATGTGACCGGTCACGGTCACCAGCCGCGCTCGCGCCATTCCGCGAGGTGGGGCCGCTCGGTACCGAGCGTGGTGTCCGTGCCGTGACCGGGATACACGACGGTCGAGTCGTCGAATCGCGCGAACAGCTTGGTCTCGACGTCGTTCAGCAGCGAGGCGAAGTTGTCGGGTCCGTCGGTCTTGCCCACACCGCCCGGGAACAACGAGTCGCCGGTGAACAGGTGGACGCGGCCGTCGGCCGGGTCCGTCACCGCCAGGGCGATCGAGCCCGGCGTGTGCCCGCGGAGGTGGATCACGTCGACGTCGACGTCGCCGACCGTCACTCGGTCGCCGTCGTGCAGCATCGTGTCGGGGGCGACGGGAAGCGGCTCCGCGTCGAGCGGGTGTGCCGCGGTGGGTGACGCCGTGGCGTCCACCATCTCCGCGAGGGCCTGCCAGTGGTCGGGGTGCTGGTGGGTGGTCACGATCAGCTCCACCCGCGGTACGGCGGTCTCGACGACGGAACGCAGTCTGTCGGCGTCGTTCGCCGCGTCGATCAGCAGCGCGGAACCCGTCCGGGAACACACGACCAGATACGCGTTGTTGTCCATCGGGCCCACCGAGGTCTTCACGATCGCGGCATGCGACAGCGTTCGCCGCTGTGCGGTGCCGTCGGACACGTCGCCGGTGTAGTCGTCGGACACGGTTCGCTCGGTGGGGGTCATGAGGGTGAGATTACCCACGCCGAGCCCGCCGAACAGCGGGCCGCAGCCGCACGAGCGACGACCGTGTCGGTGGTCCGGCTTATGGTCGGGGGCGGTGCCCGGCGACGAACTCGGTTCCGGACGATCGCGACGCATCGCACGCGGGTAAGCGACAGCACAGACAGCACGGCCGCGGGCCGTGCGAGACGAGAGGACGGACCGTGGCGGATCGCCTGGTCGTGCAAGGCGCACGTGAGCACAACCTGAAGGGCGTCGACGTCGACCTGCCCCGAGACAGCCTGATCGTCTTCACGGGTCTGTCCGGATCCGGGAAGTCGTCGCTCGCGTTCGACACGATCTTCGCGGAGGGACAGCGCCGCTACGTCGAGTCGCTGTCCGCCTATGCGCGCCAGTTCCTCGGTCAGATGGACAAGCCGGACGTCGACTTCATCGAGGGCCTCTCCCCGGCGGTGTCGATCGATCAGAAGTCCACCAACCGCAACCCCCGCTCCACCGTCGGCACCATCACCGAGGTGTACGACTACCTCCGTCTGCTCTACGCCCGCGCCGGCACCGCTCATTGCCCGCAGTGCGGTGAGCGCATCGCGAAGCAGACGCCGCAGCAGATCGTCGATCAGGTGCTGGACATGGAGGAGGGCCTGCGGTTCCAGGTCCTCGCCCCCGTGGTGCGGACGCGCAAGGGCGAGTTCGTCGACCTGTTCGAGCAGCTGAACACGCAGGGCTACTCCAGGATTCGTGTCGACGGCACGGTGCATCAGCTGACCGACCCGCCGAAGCTGAAGAAGCAGGACAAGCACGACATCGAGGTCGTCGTCGACCGCCTGACGGTCAAGGCGTCGTCGAAGCAGCGATTGACCGACTCGGTCGAGACGGCGCTCCGCCTGGCCGACGGCATCGTGGTGCTCGACTTCGTCGACCGGGACGAGGGCGCGGCCGACCGCGAGCGACGCTTCTCCGAGCGGCTCGCGTGTCCCAACGGCCACGCGCTGTCGATCGACGAACTCGAGCCGCGGTCGTTCTCCTTCAACTCGCCCTACGGCGCGTGCCCGGAGTGCGCGGGACTGGGAGTCCGCAAGGAGGTCGATCCGGACCTCGTGGTGCCGGATCCGGACCTGTCCCTCGCCGACGGTGCCATCGCCCCGTGGTCGATGGGGCAGACGTCGGAGTACTTCGGTCGACTGCTCGGCGGCCTGGCCGACGCGATGGGATTCGACATCGACACCCCGTGGCGCAAGCTCCCGGCGAAGGTGAAGCGTGCGGTCCTCGAGGGCAGCGAGCACCAGGTCCACGTGCGCTACAAGAACCGCTACGGGCGCACGCGGTCCTACTACGCGGAGTTCGAGGGCGTCATGCCCTTCCTGCACCGCCGCATGGATCAGACCGAGTCCGACGCCATGAAGGAGCGGTACGAGGGCTACATGCGGGAGGTCGCCTGCCCGGTGTGCGACGGTGCTCGCCTCCGGCCGGAGATCCTGTCGGTGAGCATCACGGCCGGTGACTTCGGAGCGCTCTCGATCGCGCAGGTCTGTGCGCTGTCCATCGCCGACTGCTCCCGGTTCCTGAACTCGCTGACCCTCGGGACCCGCGAGGAGGCGATCGCCGGCCAGGTCCTCAAGGAAATCCAGGCGCGTCTGGGATTCCTGCTCGACGTGGGCCTCGAGTACCTCACGCTCTCGCGCGCGGCCGGCACGTTGTCCGGCGGTGAGGCGCAGCGCATCCGGCTGGCCACGCAGATCGGCAGCGGCCTGGTGGGCGTGCTGTACGTGCTCGACGAGCCGTCCATCGGCCTGCACCAGCGCGACAACCGGCGCCTGATCGACACGCTGACCCGTCTGCGCAACCTCGGCAACACGCTCATCGTCGTCGAGCACGACGAGGACACCATCCGCACCTCGGACTGGGTGGTCGACATCGGCCCCCTCGCGGGCGAACACGGCGGCCGGGTCGTCCACAGCGGCACCTACAAGGAACTGCTCGAGAACACGGAGAGCCTGACCGGCGCGTATCTCTCCGGTCGGTCCGCCATCGCCGTTCCCGAGGCGCGACGCGCCGTCGATCCGAAGCGCAAGGTGACCGTCGTGGGTGCGCGTGAGCACAACCTGCAGGGCATCGACGTGAGCTTCCCGCTCGGCGTCCTCACCTCGGTGACCGGGGTGTCGGGATCCGGCAAGTCGACGTTGGTGAACGACATCCTGGCCACCGTCATGGCCAACAAGCTCAACGGTGCCCGTCAGGTGCCCGGTCGGCACACCCGCATCAACGGCCTCGACCAGCTGGACAAGCTGGTCCGCGTCGATCAGTCACCGATCGGTCGCACGCCGCGGTCGAACGCGGCCACGTACACCGGCGTCTTCGACAAGATTCGGACCCTGTTCGCGGCGACCACCGAGGCCAAGGTGCGCGGATACCAGCCGGGACGATTCTCGTTCAACGTCAAGGGCGGTCGGTGCGAGGCCTGCTCCGGAGACGGCACCCTCAAGATCGAGATGAACTTCCTGCCCGACGTGTACGTCCCGTGCGAGGTGTGCCACGGGGCGCGCTACAACCGGGAGACCCTCGAGGTCCACTACAAGGGCAAGACCATCGCCGAGGTGCTGAACATGCCCATCGAGGAGGCGGCGGACTTCTTCGAGCCGATCACCTCGATCCACCGCTACCTCAAGACTCTGAACGAAGTGGGCCTGGGCTACGTCCGTCTCGGTCAGCCGGCCACCACCCTGTCCGGCGGCGAGGCCCAGCGCGTGAAGCTGGCCGCGGAACTGCAGAAGCGGTCGATGGGCCGCACGGTCTACATCCTCGACGAGCCCACCACCGGGCTGCACTTCGAGGACATCCGCAAGCTGCTGCTGGTGATCAACGGGCTCGTCGACAAGGGCAACACGGTCATCGTCATCGAGCACAATCTCGACGTCGTGAAGACGTCCGACTGGGTCATCGACATGGGACCCGAGGGCGGGTCCGGCGGCGGGACGATGGTCGCCGAGGGCACGCCCGAGGACATCGCGGCGACGCCGGAGAGCTACACCGGGAAGTTCCTGCGCGAGGTCCTGGACCAGGCGCCGCCGGCGTCGCCCGCCCCGCGGACCCGCCGGAAGCGCAAGCCCGTCGGGGTCTGACCCCGCCCCTCCGCAGTGGTCAGTGAACGGGCCCGGTGTACTTCTCGCCGGGCCCGGCGCCCGGCGCGTCGGGGTGCGCGGACTGCTCGCGGAACGCGCGCTGCAGCGCCTGCAAGCCTTCTCGGATGGGGCCGGCGTGCGGGCCGAGGAACTCCACCGACGCGGTCACCAGTCCGGCGAGGGCGGTGATGACGCGTCGGGCCTCGTCCAGGTCGAGATGGGGGCTGTTCTCGGGATCCTCGTCGGAGAGGCCGAGCTTCTCCGCCGCGGAACTCATGAGCATCACCGCGGAGCGGCTGATGACCTCGACGGCCGGAACGTCGGCGAGCTCTCGGACCGTCGTGGGTCCGGCGTCGGAGGGCTCGGAGGAGGGGGCGGAGGAAGTGCCGTTGTCGGCCGCGTCGCTCATGTCCTCACCTTCTCACGCGGCGCCGAGCCGGGTCGGGGGAGGGAACGGCCCCGCGTGCGGGGCGCCGACGCGATTCGGACGAGAGTCCTCCGGGTGCTATCGTTGCCGTACGACCGCCTTCAGGTGACCAGTTCGCCCGGAGGCCGCAAGTGGAGTCCGTCTCCCACCTCTGTTCGGTTCGCCGTTCAGTGGTCCGGTCCGTTGCACTTCGGTGTGCGACGTCGATTCCGTGTCGACGTCGTCGAGCGTGAGCTCGGGTGGGCCGGTCGGTACCGGACCCCGCTGTCCACGAGAGATCGTGGCCACGGGGTCTTTCGCGTCGATGGGCCCGAGCAGTGCTCGGGAATATCTCACCGGCTCGGGGTGTCGACGGAAGGCGAGGCGCACTGGCGCCGGTCCGGCACAGTCCGTCACCGCACTACCGAGGAGGCCCCATCAGCACTGAGACTCGCATCAACGATCGCATCCGCGTTCCCGAGGTCCGACTTGTCGGACCGGGTGGAGAACAGGTGGGGATCGTGCGTGTTGAAGATGCGCTACGCCTGGCTCTGGAGGCCGATCTCGATCTGGTCGAGGTCGCCCCCGATGCCCGTCCGCCGGTCTGCAAGATCATGGACTACGGCAAGTTCAAGTACGAGGCAGCGCAGAAGGCTCGTGAGTCGCGCAAGAACCAGCAGCTCACGGTCATCAAGGAGCAGAAGCTCCGCCCCAAGATCGACGATCACGACTACGAGACGAAGAAGGGCCACGTGGTCCGCTTCCTCGAGGCCGGCTCGAAGGTGAAGGTCACCATCATGTTCCGCGGACGCGAACAGTCGCGCCCGGAGCTGGGTTACCGCCTGCTGCAGCGTCTGGGTGCAGACGTCGCGGAATTCGGGTTCGTCGAGACGTCCGCGAAGCAGGACGGCCGCAACATGACGATGGTTCTGGCTCCGCACAAGGGCGCCAAGACTCGCGCGAAGGCCGCCGAGCAGTCGCAGGCACGTCCGGCAGCTCCCGCTGCCCCTCCCGCTTCACCCACACCGGGCGCGTAGCGCGCCCCGGTCCGTACACGGTCGACCCACACGCTCGGATGTCGGTCGACGCAACACAGAACTGAGGATTCATGCCCAAGTCGAAGACGCACAGTGGTACGTCGAAGCGATTCAAGGTGTCGGGTAGCGGAAAGATTCTGCGCCAGAAGGCCGGTCGTCGCCACCTGCTCGAGCACAAGTCCTCGCGTGTCACCCGCCGTCTGGACGGCAAGGCCGTCGTGAGCGCGAACGACGTTCCCCGCGTCAAGCGGCTGCTCGGTCTCTGACACCCTCCCACCCGGGCCGTCCCACGGCCCCAGATCGACAAGGATTCACCAGTGGCACGCGTCAAGAGGGCGGTCAACGCCCAGAAGAAGCGCCGTTCGATTCTCGAGGCGTCCAGCGGTTACCGCGGACAGCGCTCGCGTCTGTACACCAAGGCGAAGGAGCAGCAGCTCCACTCGCTCACCTACGCCTACCGGGACCGCCGGGCGCGCAAGGGTGACTTCCGCAAGCTGTGGATCACGCGTATCAACGCGGCGGCCCGCGCCAACGACATCACCTACAACCGCTTCGTCCAGGGCCTGAAGATCGCGGGTGTCGAGGTCGATCGCAAGATCCTCGCCGAGCTCGCCGTGTCCGACGCAGCGGCGTTCACCGGCCTGGTCGAGATCGCCAAGGCCGCGCTGCCCGCCGATGTGAACCAGCCGGGAGAGGCAGCCTGACCGGCTTCCCCGACAGCTCCACGCGACCCGCGGCTCCGCTCACCGAGCGGACACCGCGGGTCGTGTCGGCTGTGAAGCTCCATCGCGGTGCCGAGCGCCGACGATCGGGAACGTTTCTCGCCGAGGGTGAGAACGCCGTCGTCGAGGCGGTCGCCGCGGGTGTGGCCCAGCGGCTGTTCGCGACGCAGCGCTGGTTCGAGCGCGACGGGGGACCGATCGCGTCCGCTCGCGCTGCCGGCGTGCCCGTCGACCTGATCACCGACCGCGCTGCCGCCGCATTGTCCGACACGGTGACCCCGCCCGGGCTGATCGCGGTCGCACGATCGGTTGTCGTGGGCGTGGCCGACGCCGTGGCCGCGGGGCATCGGCTGGTGGCGGTTCCCGTCGAGATCGCCGAGCCGGGCAACGCCGGCACCCTCCTGCGGGTGGCGGACGCGGCGGGGGCCGACGCCGCCGTGTTCGCCGGAGACAGTGTGGACCCCGAGAACGGCAAGGCCGTGCGAGCGTCCGCGGGCAGCCTGTTCCATCTCCCCGTCGCGCGGGAACGGTCGGTCGAGGCGGTGCTGGACACCGTGCGCGGCGCCGGTCTCACGATCGTGGCGACTACCGTCGACGGCGAGGTGGACCTCGACGACGCCGACGACCTGCTCACCGGTCCCACCGCGTGGCTCTTCGGCAACGAGGCCCATGGGCTGTCCGCCGAGGTGGCCTCGGCCGCCGATTACCGAGTGTCGATCCCGATCCACGGCCGCGCCGAGAGTCTGAACCTGGCGACGGCCGCCACGCTGTGTCTCTACGCCAGCGCTCGCGTCCATCGCCGCGGACGACCGTGACGGATTCCGGTCCGGTCCGACCCATCGCCTAGGATTTCCCCCCGACGGAACCTGCTCGGGCGGGCCGCACAGCGATCGCCGTCCGACGGCGGTCGAGACGAACGGAGACAGTCGACGTGGAGCGGGACGAGAGCGCGGACCAGGGCGCGGGTCGAGACGCGGCTCGAGACGACGCCCGGCTGCTGACGGACGATGCGCTCGACGGCGCGGTCGCCGAGGCGCGGGCCGCGTTCGCCGCGGCGGGTGACCTCGATGCACTGACCGAGGCGAAGACCGCGCACATCGGCGCCAAGGCGCCGCTGGCGTTGGCCCAGCGAGCCCTCGGCCAGCTGCCGAAGTCGGATCGCGCGGACGCCGGCAAGAAGGTCAAACTGGCGCGGGACCGCGTCAAGGAGGCGCACGACGCGCGCCGCGAGGTGCTCGCCGCCGAACGCGACGCCGCCGCTCTGGTGGCCGAGGCCATCGACGTCACTCTCCCGTCGGTCCGTCGCCCCACCGGAGCGCGCCACCCCATCACCGTCATCGCGGACCAGGTGTCGGACGTGTTCGTCGCGATGGGATGGGAGGTGGCCGACGGCCCGGAGGTGGAAGCCGAGCACTTCAACTTCGACGCCCTGAACTTCCTGCCCGACCACCCGGCTCGGACCATGCAGGACACCTTCCACGTCGCCCCGGAGGGATCCCGTCAGGTTCTCCGGACCCACACCTCGCCCGTGCAGGTGCGGTCGATGCTCGAACGCGAGCTGCCGATCTACGTGGTGTGCCCCGGCCGTACCTTCCGGACCGATGAACTCGACGCCACCCACACGCCCGTCTTCCACCAGGTGGAGGGGCTCGCGGTGGACAAGGGGCTGACCATGGCGCATCTGCGCGGCACTCTCGACGCGTTCGCCCGCGCCCTCTTCGGCCCGGAGACGCGAACGCGCATGCGGCCCAACTACTTCCCGTTCACCGAGCCGTCCGCGGAGGTGGACGTCTGGTTCCCGCGCAAGAAGGGCGGGGCCGGCTGGGTCGAGTGGGGCGGCTGCGGCATGGTCAACCCCAACGTCCTGCGGGCGTGCGGAGTCGATCCCGAGGTCTACAGCGGTTTCGCGTTCGGCATGGGCCTGGAGCGCACCCTGCAGTTCCGCAACGACATCCCGGACATGCGCGACATCGTCGAAGGCGACGTCCGCTTCGGTCTGCCGTTCGGCGTGCAGGGCTGACCCTCTCGGTCCGTACGCTTCCGATCCACGCTTCACCCGAGTCACGAAAGCGAGCCCCCGCCGTGCGCGTTCCCCAGTCCTGGTTGACCGAGGTGGTCTCCAAGGCCGCTCCCGGATGGCAGGTGTCCGCCGACGAACTCGACGCCGGGTTCGTCCGGGTGGGCTTCGAGATCGAGGACGTGCTGCCGCTGCCCGAGATCACGGGTCCGTTGGTGATCGGTCGGGTGGAGTCCATCGAGGAGCTCACCGAGTTCAAGAAGCCGATCCGGTTCTGTCTGGTCGAGGTCGGCGAGGCGGAGCCGCGGGGCATCGTCTGCGGTGCGCGCAACTTCGCCGTCGGCGATCTGGTGGTCGCGGCGCTGCCCGGGTGCGTGCTGCCCGGCGGGTTCGCCATCGCGGCGCGGCAGACGTACGGCCGGACGTCCGACGGCATGATCTGCTCGGTCTCCGAGCTGGGTATCGGCTCCGACCATTCCGGCATCCTCACGCTGCCCGCCGACACGCGCGTTCCCGGCAGTGATGCCGTCGTCGCACCGGGGGCCGACGCTCGTGCGGTGCTGGGCACGGACGACACGGTCTTCGACGTCAACGTCACACCGGACCGCGGTTACGCCCTCAGCGTGCGCGGTCTCGCGCGGGAACTCGCCTGCGGTTTCGACCTCGACTACGCCGACCCGGCGGACGCCCGGCACCCGGTGGTGCCGGCGGCCGCCGCGGACGGTCCCGCGTGGGAGGTCGATCTGCGTGCGGAGTCCGGCGCGACCCGATTCGCCGCCCGCCGCGTGGTCGGCATCGATGCGGGCGCACGGTCGCCGTGGTGGCTGCAGCGGCGGCTCCTGCTCGCGGGGGTCCGGCCGATCTCCGCGGCGGTCGACGTCACCAACTACGTCATGCTCGAGCTGGGTCAGCCACTGCACGCGTTCGACGCGGCGGCGTTGCGTGGGGCGCTGGTGGTACGCCGTGCCGCGGCGGGGGAGACGCTCCGCACCCTGGACGACGTCGAGCGGACTCTCGACCCGGAGGACGTCGTCATCGCCGACGAGTCGGGTGTCGTCTCGCTCGCGGGCGTCATGGGCGGTGCGTCCACCGAGGTCTCGGACGCGACCACCGACGTGGTGCTCGAGGCGGCGATCTGGAGCCCGCTCGCGGTCTTCCGCACGGCTCGACGGCACAAGCTGCCCAGCGAGGCGAGTCGACGGTACGAGCGGGTCGTCGATTCCGCGCTTCCGGTGCGGGCGCTCGATCGGGCGGCGTCGCTGCTGGTGTCGATCGCCGGTGGCCGGGTGGAGTCGACGTTGACCGACGTCGGAGCGGCCGAGTCCTTCCCGCCGGTGCGGATGGAACTGGATCGTCCGGATCGGGTCGCCGGGGTTCACTACCCCGCGGGCACCTCGGTCCGCCGCCTGTCGCAGATCGGATGCGAGACGCAGGTCGAGGTGTCCGAGGCCGGGCGCGGCGTCCTGGTGGTGACGCCACCGACCTGGCGACCGGATCTGACGCAGGCGGCGGATCTGGTCGAGGAAGTGCTGCGGCTGGAGGGCCTCGAGAACATCCCGTCCGAGCTTCCCGCGGCCCCCGCCGGGCGTGGGCTGACACCCGTGCAGCGGCGTCGTCGGGCGATCGGCCGGGCGTTGGCCTACACCGGGCACGTCGAGATCCTGAATCCGGTGTTCCTGCCCGCGGGTGTCTTCGACGTGTGGGGTCTGCCGTCCGACGACACCCGGCGGGTGACCACCACGGTGCTCAATCCGCTCGAGTCGGATCGTCCCGCGCTGGCCACGACGCTGCTCCCCGGCTTGCTGGAAACATTGCAGCGCAACGTCTCTCGCGGCCAACGCGACCTGGCGCTCTTCTCGATCGCCCAGGTCGTGCTGCCGGGTGAGGGAACCCGTCCCGTCGAGGCGCTGGCGGTGGACCGTCGGCCGACGGAGGAGGAGATCGCCGCGCTGACCCAGTCGTTGCCCGTCCAGCCCGTCCACGTCGGCGTCGTGCTGACCGGTGCGGTGACCGCGTCGGGTCCGTGGGGTCCCGGGCGACCGGCCGAGGCCGCGGACGCGTTCGCGGCCGCGCGGACGGTGGCCGACGCGTGCGGGGTGGACCTCGAACTGCGGGCGGCGCAGCACCTTCCGTGGCATCCGGGGCGGTGCGCGGAACTGGTGGTCGACGGCGTCGTGGTCGGTTATGCGGGGGAGTTGCACCCCGGGGTGGTCGAGCGGGCGGGTCTGCCGCCGCGAACCTGCGCCGTCGAGGTGAATTTGGATGCGATCGAGGTCCGGGAGGTGCTGCCGTCTCCGACGGTCTCGCCGTTCCCTGCGGTGCTGCAGGACGTCGCGGTGGTCGTCGATCGCGCAGTGGCGGCCGCGGACGTGGAGCGGGCGTTGGTCGACGGAGCGGGCGAGTTGTTGGAGGACATCCGGCTGTTCGACGTCTTCACCGGTGATCAGGTGGGGGCCGAGCGCAAGTCCCTGGCGTTCGCGTTGCGGTTCCGGGCACCGGACCGCACGCTCACCGAGGACGAGGCCAGTGCCGCGCGCGACGCGGCTGTCGCGGCAGCGGCGTCGGCCGTCGGCGCGCAGCTGCGGTAGCCGCCCCGTTTCGGATGAGCTTGCATGGTGGTGCATAATCATCACATGACCACCGCACGGACGATCGCCGTCGCCGGAGCGAGCGGCTACGCCGGGGGAGAGATCCTCCGGCTGCTGCTCGGGCACCCTGGCTATCGCGACGGGAGCCTGACGCTCGGCGCGCTCACCGCCGGCGGGAACGCCGGCACGCTGCTCGGACAGCATCACCCGCACCTGGTCCCGCTCGCCGATCGCGAGCTGAGCGACACCTCGTCGGAGCGGTTGGCCGGACACGACGTGGTCTTCCTCGCCCTGCCGCACGGCAAGTCCGCGGAGATCGCCGCAGCGCTGCCCGAGTCGACCCTGGTCGTCGACTGCGGGGCCGACTTCCGTCTCACCGACGCCGCTGCCTGGGACCGCTGGTACGGCGGCGAGTACGCCGGTCACTGGCCCTACGGCCTCCCCGAGCTCCCCGGCGCGCGGGCCACGCTGTCCACTGCGACCCGCATCGCGGTGCCGGGGTGCTACCCGACGGCGTCGACGCTCGCGATGGCGCCGGCGGTGGCCGCCGGCATCGTCTCGCCCGACGTCACCGTCGTCGCCGTCAGCGGCACGTCGGGTGCGGGCAAGTCCGCTCGGGTCGACCTGATCGGCTCGGAGGTCATGGGCTCGGTCCGGCCGTACGGCGTGGCCGGCGCGCACCGGCACACCCCCGAGATCGCCCAGAACCTCGGGGCCATCGCGGGTGCCGAGGTGGCTGTCTCGTTCACCCCGGTGCTGGCCCCCATGCCGCGCGGGATCCTCGCCACGTGCTCCGCCCCCACCACCGCGACCGCCGAGCAGGCCCGCGCGGTGTACGAGGAGTTCTGCGCCGGCGAACCGTTCCTGCACCTGCTGCCGGAGGGGTCGTTGCCGCAGACCGGGTCGGTGATCGGGTCCAACGCCGTGCAACTCCAGGTGGTCGTCGACGCGGACGCCGGCCGACTGATCGCCTTCGCCGCGATCGACAACCTCACCAAGGGCACGGCCGGTGGCGCCGTGCAGTCCATGAACCTCGCCCTCGGCCTCCCCGAGACCGACGGGCTCTCGACCGTGGGAGTGGCGCCGTGACCGCACAGCCCGGAGTCCTGGTCCGCACCCAGGGTGTGACCTGTGCGGCCGGGTTCCGCGCCGCCGGCATCGCGGCCGGGATCAAGGCCAACGGCAAGCCCGACCTCGCGCTCGTGCTCAACGAAGGCCCGGATCATGCGGCGGCGGGGGTGTTCACCACCAACAAGGTCAAGGCCGCGCCCGTGCTGTGGTCGCAGCGGGTGCTCTCGTCCGGCGCGCTGCGCGCGGTGGTCCTCAACTCCGGCGGCGCCAACGCCTGTACCGGGGCACCGGGGTTCCAGGACACCCATCGCACTGCCGAGCACCTCGCCGACGTGCTCAGCGACTGGGGCACCGAGACCGGGGCGGGGGAGATCGCGGTCTGCTCCACCGGCCTCATCGGGGATCGGCTCCCGATGGACGCCCTGCTCGCCGGCGTCACCGAGATCGTGCACGAGCTCGCCGGCGGTATCTCCGGCGGCACCGACGCGGCGCACGCGATCATGACGACGGACACCGTCCCCAAGCAGGCCGCTCTCCACCATGCCGACGGCTGGAACGTCGGCGGCATGGCCAAGGGCGCCGGCATGCTGGCTCCGTCGCTGGCGACGATGCTGTGCGTGGTGACCACCGACGTCGTCGCCACGCCCGAGCAGCTCGACGCCGCTCTCCGGCACGCGTCGTCGCGGTCGTTCGACCGACTCGACGTCGACGGCGCCACGTCCACCAACGACACCGTGCTGCTGCTCGCCTCGGGTGCCAGCGGGGTGTCGGCGACGCAGGAGGACCTCGACGCCGCCGTGCTCGCGGTGTGCGACGACCTCGCCGACCAGCTCATGGCGGACGCGGAGGGGGTGACCAAGCGCGTCACCGTCACCGTGCGGGGCGCCCGCAGCGAGGACGACGCCGTCGTCGCGGCTCGGGTGATCGCCCGCGATTCGCTGGTCAAGACGGCGCTCTTCGGCTCGGACCCGAACTGGGGCCGGGTGCTCGCGGCCGTGGGGACGGCGCCGGTGGACATGGAGCCCGACCGCATCTCGGTCTCGTTCCAGGGTCGGCCGGTCTGCGTCGACGGGATGGGTGCACCCGGCGCGCGCGAGGTCGACCTCTCGGCGACCGACATCGCCGTCGACGTCCACCTCGGTGTCGGCGACGCAGCCGCGTCCATTCGCACGACGGACCTCTCGCACGGGTACGTCGAAGAGAACTCGGCGTACTCGTCGTGACGGGATCGACGGGGTCGGCCGGAGTCAGTGTGCAGCCGGGGTCGCTCGGGGCCGCCGAGACGGCGCGCGTGCTCGCCGGCGCCCTGCCGTGGCTGCAGCGGTGGTCCGGGCGGATCGTGGTGGTCAAGTACGGCGGCAACGCGATGGTCGACGACACCCTCAAGGCCGCCTTCGCCGCGGACATGGCGTTCCTGCGCACGGTGGGCGTGCATCCCGTCGTGGTGCACGGTGGTGGCCCGCAGATTTCGGCGATGCTCACCCGGCTCGGACTCGCCGGCGAGTTCCGCGGCGGCTTCCGCGTGACGACGCCCGAGGTCATGGACGTCGTTCGCATGGTGCTGTTCGGCCAGGTCGGCCGCGAGTTGGTCGGTCTGATCAACGCGCACGGACCGTACGCGGTCGGCATCTCCGGTGAGGACGCCGGACTGTTCACCGCGACGCGGCGGACCGTGCAGGTGGACGGCGTGGCGACGGACATCGGGTTGGTCGGCGACGTCACGAGCGTGAACCCCGACGCGGTGCACGATCTCATCGATGCCGGACGGATCCCGGTGGTCTCCACCATCGCTCCCGATGCGGACGGCGTGGTGCACAACATCAACGCGGACACCGCCGCGGCTGCTCTCGCCGAGGCGCTGGGCGCGGAGAAGTTGGTGATGCTGACCGACGTGGAGGGCCTCTACACCCGCTGGCCGGACCGCAGCTCGCTCGTCTCCGAGATCGACACCGCCTCGGTGGAGCAGCTGCTGCCGACCCTCGACGCCGGCATGGTGCCCAAGATGGAGGCCTGTCTTCGTGCCGTGCGCGGTGGCGTGCCGAGCGCGCACGTCGTCGACGGCCGGACCGAGCACTCGGTCCTGCTCGAACTGTTCACCGGAGAAGGGATCGGAACCATGGTGTCCGACACGACGCGGGTGGTCCCGTGACCGCCACCGAGCAGCTCCAGCACCGCTTCGCGGACGCGCTGATGAACAACTACGGCCTGCCCCGCGTCGCCCTGGTGCGCGGCGCGGGCGCCGTGGTGACCGACGCGGACGGCAAGGACTACGTCGACTTCCTCGCGGGCATCGCGGTCAACATCCTCGGCCACGCGCACCCGGCCGTCGTCGAGGCGGTGACGACGCAGCTCTCGACCCTCGGGCACACCTCCAACCTCTACGCGTCCGAGCCCTCCGTCGCCCTTGCCGAGCAGCTCCTCCACCACCTCGGTCACGCGCCGGGCACCGATGCGCGCGTGTTCTTCTGCAACTCGGGCACGGAGGCGAACGAGGCCGCGTTCAAGATGGCGCGGCTCACCGGCCGCCCCGGCATCGTCGCCGCGGAGAAGGCCTTCCACGGCCGCACCATGGGCGCACTGGCGCTCACCGGTCAGCCGGACAAGCGCACGCCGTTCGAGCCGCTGCCGGGCGGAGTCACGCACGTGCCCTACGGGGACGTCGCCGCGCTCGACGCCGCCGTCGACGAGACCACCGCCGCCGTGTTCCTCGAACCGATCATGGGCGAGGGCGGCGTCGTCGTTCCCCCGGACGGGTACCTGGCCGCCGCGCGGGAGATCACCGCCGCACGGGGTGCGCTGCTCGTCCTCGACGAGGTCCAGACCGGTATCGGCCGGACCGGCTGGTTCTACGCGCATCAGCGCGACGGCATCGTGCCCGACGTGATCACCCTGGCCAAGGGCCTCGGCGGCGGACTGCCCATCGGCGCCACCATCGGAATCGGCCGCGCGGCCGAACTGCTCACGCCGGGCAAGCACGGGACGACGTTCGGGGGCAACCCCGTCTGCGCCGCCGCGGCGCTCGCCGTGCTGCGGACGATCGACGAGGACGATCTGCTGGCCCGGGCCGACCGGGTGGGCAAGTCCCTCGCCCACGACATCGAGAACCTCGGGCACCCCCTGGTGGATCACGTCCGCGGCGCGGGTCTGCTGCTCGGCGTGGTGCTCACCGAGCCGGTCGCACCCGAGGTCGAACGGCTCGCGCGCGACGCAGGGTTCCTCGTCAACGCGGCTCAGCCCGACGTCGTCCGGCTGGCGCCGCCGCTGATTCTCACCGACGACCAGGCCGCCTCGCTGGTGGCCGCACTCCCGGCGGTCCTCGACGGGGCCGCCGCATCGAAGGAGGCAGCGCAGTGACGCTCCGACACTTCCTGCGTGACGACGACCTGAGTCCGGCCGAGCAGGCCGAGATCCTCGCTCTCGCAGCAGAACTGAAGAAGAACCCGTTTTCCCGACGGCCGCTGGAGGGGCCGCGCGGCGTCGGCGTCATCTTCGAGAAGAACTCCACCCGGACCCGATTCTCCTTCGAGATGGGCGTGGCGCAGCTCGGCGGCCACGCCGTGGTCGTCGACGGACGCAGCACCCAGCTCGGCCGGGAGGAGACCCTGCAGGACACCGGGCGTGTCTTGTCTCGATACGTCGACGCCGTCGTCTGGCGCACCTTCGGGCAGAAGCGGCTCGAGCAGATGGCGACGGGTGCCTCCGTGCCCATCGTCAACGCCCTGTCCGACGAGTTCCACCCCTGCCAGGTACTGGCCGACCTGCAGACCATCGCCGAACGCAAGGGCGATCTGGCCGGGCTGCGGCTGTCCTACTTCGGTGACGGCGCCAACAACATGGCGCATTCGCTGATGCTCGGCGGTGTCACGGCGGGCATGCACGTCACCGTCGCGGCCCCGGAGGGCTTTCTGCCGGACGCCGACGTCCTCGGGGCGGCCACCACGCGCGCCGCCGAGACGGGCGGGTCGGTGACGGTCACGTCCGATCCGATCGCGGCCGCCACCGACGCGGACGTCCTGGTCACCGACACCTGGACGTCGATGGGTCAGGAGAACGACGGGCTCGATCGCGTCGGTCCGCTGCGGCCGTTCCAGGTGAACGAGGACCTGCTCGCGCGGGCCGCGTCCGACGTGCTCGTCCTGCATTGTCTCCCCGCGCACCGCGGGGAGGAGATCACCGACACCGTGCTCGACGGGCCGCACAGCGGCGTCTGGGACGAGGCCGAGAACCGCCTGCACGCGCAGAAGGCGGTGCTGGTGTGGCTGCTGGAGCAGGCGCGGTGACGTCCCCCGCCGCGGCGCCCGAACCCGAGTCCCGTGGCCCGGTCACCGCGTCCACGCGCGCCGGCCGTCAGGCGCGCATCGTCGCGCTGCTGGGCGAGCACCAGGTGCGGTCGCAGCCCGAGTTGCAGCACCTGCTCGCCGCCGAGGGCATCGAGGCCACGCAGGCCACGCTCTCGCGCGATCTCGACGAGCTCGGCGCCGTCAAACTGCGCGGGGCCGACGGCGGTCCGGGGGTCTACCTGGTACCCGAGGACGGCAGTCCCGTTCGCGGCGTGTCCGGGGGAACGGGACGGGTGTCGCGCCTGCTCGGCGAGCTGCTGGTGTCCACCGACGCCAGCGCCAACCTCGCCGTGCTGCGGACGCCGCCCGGCGCCGCGCACTATCTCGCCAGCGCGCTGGACCGCGCGTCGCTGCCCGACGTCGTCGGGACCGTCGCGGGGGATGACACGATCTTCGTGATCGCCCGCGAACCACTCACCGGACGCGACCTCGCGGACCGCATCGAACATCTCGCGCACTGACGTTCCGCGACCACGGAACACGCGCACCGAACCACGACACACAAGGAGCTCAACCTCATGGCCGAACGCGTCATCCTCGCCTACTCCGGTGGACTCGACACCTCCGTCGCCATCAGCTGGATCGGCCGCGAGACCGGCAAGGAGGTCGTCGCCGTCGCGATCGATCTGGGCCAGGGCGGTGAGGACATGGACGTCGTCCGCCAGCGAGCCCTGGACTGCGGCGCCGTCGAATCCGTGGTGGTCGACGCCCGCGACGAGTTCGCGGAGGAGTACTGCCTGCCGACCATCCAGTCGAACGCCCTCTACATGGACCGCTACCCGCTGGTCTCGGCGATCAGCCGCCCGCTGATCGTCAAGCACCTCGTCGACAACGCGCGGGCCCACGGTGGCACCGTCGTCGCGCACGGCTGCACCGGCAAGGGTAACGACCAGGTGCGCTTCGAGGTCGGCTTCAACACCCTCGCGCCGGAACTCGACGTGCTGGCGCCGGTGCGCGACTACGCCTGGACCCGGGAGAAGGCCATCGCGTTCGCGGAGGAGAACGCGATCCCGATCAACGTCACCAAGAAGTCCCCGTTCTCGATCGACCAGAACGTGTGGGGGCGCGCGGTGGAGACCGGCTTCCTCGAGGACCTGTGGAACGCGCCGACCAAGGACGTCTACGACTACACCGAGGACCCGACGGCCAACTTCACCGCGCCCGACGAGCTGGTCATCACCTTCGACAAGGGCCGTCCCGTGGCCATCGACGGCCGCCCGGTGTCGGTGCTGCAGGCCATCCAGGAGCTCAACACGCGCGCCGGCAAGCAGGGCGTGGGCCGCCTCGACGTGGTCGAGGATCGCCTGGTGGGCATCAAGAGCCGTGAGGTCTACGAGGCCCCCGGCGCCATGGTGCTCATCCGGGCGCACGAGGAGCTCGAGCACGTCACGCTCGAGCGCGAACTGGGCCGCTACAAGCGCCACACCGATCAGAAGTGGGCCGAGCAGGTCTACGACGGTCTGTGGTTCTCCCCGCTCAAGGGCGCGCTGGACACCTTCGTGCAGCACACCCAGCAGCACGTCTCGGGCGAGATCCGCCTGGCCCTGCACGCCGGGTCCATCGTGGTGAACGGACGCCGCTCGGGTGAGTCGCTCTACGACTTCAACCTCGCGACGTACGACGCCGGCGACACCTTCGATCAGTCGTCCGCCAAGGGATTCGTGCAGTTGCACGGTCTGTCGTCGAAGATCGCGGCGCGTCGTGACCGCGGCGCCGTCGGCGCGCAGGGACAGTCGGACCTGTGACGGACCAGCCGACCGGCGCCGTCGGGCACGGCACCAACACGGGCGCCCTGTGGGGCGGCCGGTTCGGGTCCGGGCCCGCGGCGGCCATGGCCGCCCTGAGCAAGTCCACCCACTTCGACTGGGTGTTGGCGCCGTACGACGTGCGGGCGTCGAAAGCTCATGCGCGGGTGCTGAATTCAGCCGGTCTGCTGACCGCGCCGGACCTCGAGGCGATGCTCGCCGGACTGGACGCGCTGGCCGCCGACGTGGACTCCGGCGCCTTCGGGCCGGCCGAGTCCGACGAGGACGTGCACGGCGCGCTCGAGCGGGGGCTGATCGACCGCGTCGGCCCGGAGCTGGGTGGCCGGCTGCGGGCGGGGCGCTCGCGCAACGACCAGGTGGCCACGCTGTTCCGCATGTGGCTCCGCGACGCCGTCCGCCGCGTGTCGCTCGGTGTGTTGGACGTCGTCGACGCGCTGGCCGGACAGGCCGCGGCGCACCCCGATGCGGTGATGCCCGGCAAGACGCATTCGCAGGCGGCGCAGCCGGTCCTGTTGGCTCACCACCTGCTCGCGCACGCCCACCCGCTGCTTCGCGACGTCGAGCGGTTCCGTGACTTCGACCGTCGAGCGGCGGTGTCTCCGTACGGATCCGGTGCCCTGGCCGGGTCCTCGCTCGGTCTGTCTCCGGAGAAGATCGCCGCCGAACTGGGCTTCGACGAGTCGGCCGAGAACTCGATCGATGCGACCAGCTCCCGCGACTTCGCCGCGGAGGCCGCGTTCGTCCTCGCGATGACGGCGGTGGACCTGTCGAGACTCGCCGAGGAGATCGTCTCCTGGAGCACGCCCGAGTACGGCTACGTCACGCTCGCGGACGACTGGTCGACGGGGAGTTCGATCATGCCGCAGAAGAAGAACCCCGACGTCGCCGAACTGACGCGCGGCAAGACCGGTCGACTGATCGGAAATCTCGCCGGCCTGCTGGCCACGCTCAAGGCCCAGCCCCTGGCCTACAACCGGGACCTGCAGGAGGACAAGGAGCCGGTGATCGACTCCGTGCTCCAGTTGGACCTGCTGTTGCCGGCGTTGACCGGTCTGATCGGCACCCTGGAATTCCACACCGACCGCCTCCGGGATCTCGCGCCGGCCGGCTTCACGCTGGCAACGGACATCGCCGAATGGCTGGTGCGTCAGGGGGTTCCGTTCCGGCACGCCCACGAGGTCGCCGGTGCCTGCGTGCGGGTGGCGGAGGAGTCCGGCGTCGAGCTCGACCAGCTCACCGACGAGCAGTTCGCCGCGATCGACCCGGCCCTCGGTCCCGAGGTGCGGAGCGTGCTCACCGTCGACGGATCGATCGCGTCGCGAGACAGCCGTGGTGGCACGGCGCCGGTCCGGGTCGCGGAGCAATTGGCTGGTGTTCGGGCGCGTGCAGCCCGGTTGCGGGAGTGGCCCGACGCCTGATCCGGCGGAGTCCGGTGGGGACGTCGTGCCCGTGTGAGACGCTGTGATTCGCCCGTGACGGCCCACCGTCGCGGGTCGTGATCGGTTCGGTGGGTGAGTGGTTCGGTGACTGAGGAGTGCAGGTGCTGGGTTTCGACACCGGGTCCGTGACGACGTCGCTGCGGCGTGTCGTCGCCACCGCGCAGAACGGCCTGGAGGTGCTCCGTCTCGGCGGACTGGAGACGGACGCCGTCCCGTCGCCGTTCACCGTGGTCGCCCGCGATTCGATGTACCGGCTGCGGCGCTACTTCGCCGACGAGAGTCCGTCCGGCCCGCCGGTGGTCTTCGTGCCCCCGATGATGATGGCGGCGGACGTCTACGACGTGACCCGCGACCAGGGGGGAGTGGGCCTGCTCCACGCCGCGGGGATGGATCCGTGGGTGGTCGACTTCGGCTCGCCCGCGACCGAGGAGGGTGGCTGGAACCGCACTCTGACCGACCACATCGTGGCCATCAGCGAGATCGTCGACCTCATCGCCCGCGAGACCGGTCGCGACGTGCACCTCGCCGGTTACTCGCAGGGTGGGATGTTCTGCTATCAGGCCGCGGCCTACCGCTCCAGCCGCAACATCGCCAGCATCATCACCTTCGGCAGTCCCGTCGACACGCTCGCCGCACTCCCACTGGGCATTCCGGCGGGGGTGGCCACGCGCGGCGCCGAATTCCTCGCCGAGCACGTGTTCACACGACTCGCGGTGACCGACTGGATGGCGCGCACCGGATTCCAGTTGTTGGACCCGGCCAAGACCGTGAAGAGCCGGATCGACTTCCTGCTGCAGCTCCACGACCGAGATGCGTTGCTGCCCCGCGAATCTCAGCGCCGATTCCTTGCCATGGACGGGTGGGTGGCCTGGTCCGGCCCGGCGGTGGCCGAACTGCTGACCCAATTCGTCGTCCACAACCGCATGATGACCGGAGGGTTCTCGATTCGGGGCAAGGTCGTCTCGCTGAGCGAGCTGACCGTGCCGATCCTGGCCTTCGTGGGCGAGGTGGACGACATCGGTCAGCCTCTCGCGGTGCGGGGCATCCGCCGGGCCGCGCCGCGCGCGCAGGTGTTCGAGGCGGACCTGCGCGCCGGCCACTTCGGACTCGTCGTCGGTAGCACGGCAGCCACGCAGACGTGGCCGATCACGTCCTCGTGGATCGACTGGCGCGAGGGCAACGGACCGCGACCCCTGGAGGTCCGCGCGATGTCGTACGACGACCATCCGCCGTCGGAGAGCGGGGTGTCGGTCAGCGCGAGGCTGGTCCACACCGCGGCGACCATCGCGGAAGTAGGGGTCGGGATCGGCCGCGGCGCGGTCTCCGCCGCCGCCGGAGCGGTCCGCGGGTCCCGGGAGATCTCCACGGAGGCCGTGCGCACCCTGCCGAAACTGGCTCGGCTCGGCCAACTCCAGCCGCACTCCCCGGTGTCGATGGGTCGTCTGCTGGCCGAGCAGAACCGCCGCGCGCCGTCGGCGGAGTGCTTCGTCTTCGACGATCGCGTGTACTCGTACGCCGCGGTGAACGAGCGCATCGACAACGTCGTGCGCGGCCTGATCGCACACGGGATCCGGCCGGCCATGCACATCGGGGTGCTGATGGAGACCCGGCCGAGTGCGCTCGCGGCCGTCGCCGCCCTCTCTCGGATCGGCGCCGTCGCCGTGCTGGTGCAGCCGTCGCCGGACGTCGCCACTGCGCTGCGCCTCGGCCGCGCCGAGATGGTGATCGTCGATCCGGAGAATCTGGAGTCGGCCATCGACCTCGGCTTCGAGGTGCTGGTGCTGGGCGGAGGCGAGAGTCGTGCCCTGTCCGTCCCGACGTCCGAAGCCGTGGTCGATCTCGAGCAGGTCGATCCGAGCAGCATCGACCTCCCCGGGTGGTACGTCCCCGATCCCGGTCGGGCGCGCGAGCTCGGCTTCGTCCTGTTCAGCGGATCCGGGGAGACGCTGACGCCGAAGTTCGTCACCAACTATCGGTGGGCGCTGTCGGCGTTCGGCACGGCCGGCTCGGCGGGTCTCTCCCGTAGTGACACCGTCTACTGCCTTGCCCCGCTGCATCATTCGGCCGGGTTGCTGGTCGCGGTGGGCGGCGCACTCGCCGGTGGATCGCGCATCGCGCTCTCGCGCGGGCTGGCGCCGGAACGGTTCGCGGACGAGGTGCAGCGCTACGGCGTGACCGTGGTGTCCTACACCTGGGCCATGATGCGGGACCTGCTGGATCACCCCGACCTCCCCGAGCCGCGGTTGCATCCGATCAGGTTGTTCATCGGGTCCGGTATGCCGGTGGGCCTGTGGCGACGCACGGTCGATCGCCTGGCTCCTGCACGAGTTCTCGAGTTCTACGCCTCCACCGAGGGCGATGTGGTGTTGGCCAACGTCGCGGGCATCAAGATCGGGTCGAAGGGCCGTCCCCTGCCGGGCAGTGGACGGGTGGCTCTGGCGGCCTACGACCCCGTCACCGCGCGATTCGTCACCGACGACCACGGGTTCGTCCGCGAATGCGCGGACGACGAGCCCGGCGTCCTGTTGGGGCGCCCCGGGCTCGACGACGTCAGCGGCTCCTACATGCGCGGAGTGTTCGAGGCGGGCGACGTCTGGACCCCCACCGAGCTCATGTTCCGCCGGGACGAGGGCGGTGACTTCTGGCTGCTCGGCAACAAGAGATCGGTGGTGCTGACCGCGCACGGTCCTGTCTTCCCCCAGCCCGTGGTCGACGCGGTGTCCGGTCTCGACCAGGTCGACCTCGCCGTGACGTACGGCGTGGGTGACCCCGGCGAGCAGTGGGCGGTCTGCGCGGTGACGCTGCGTCCGGGAGCGAGTCTCGGCGCGCGGGCCGTCGGCGAGGCACTGGCCGCTCTGCCCGCGTCGCACCGGCCGGACCTCGTCCACGTGGTGGCCGAGATTCCGGTGAGCGCCGCGTTCCGGCCCGTCGACGAGGCCCTGCGCGCGGCGGGAATGCCGACACCGGGCCCCCGCACCTGGTACGCGGACGGATCGGGGGAGTACCGCCGCCTGACCAAATCGGTCGCGGCGGACCGCTACTCGACGGCGGGCGGCTCGTCCGTCGGGCGTGCAGGATCGTAGGGTGGCAGCGATCCCCGAAACCACAGGAGTTCCGATGAGTGTCGACGCCCGCCTGCACAGCATTCTGGCGTGTCCGCAGGACAAGGGTCCGCTGCTCCTGATCCAGGACGAGCTGCTCTACAACCCGCGGCTGCGCCGCATCTACCCGATCGAGAACGGCATCCCGGTGCTGCTCGTCGACGACTCCCGCGATGCCGACGACGCTCGGCACGCGGACATCCTCGCGCGCGCCGTCGAGCCGGAGGCCGTGGTCTGACCTCGGAGGCCGATCGGGACGATGCGTCGAGCACCGACCTTGCGTTCGTGCTCGGCCGATCCGATCCGGTCACCGCCGCCCGCCGCATTCTCGGCGGCGTCCTCCGCCACGGTGACGTCGCCGTGCGCATCGTGGAAGTCGAGGCGTACGGGGGTGACCCGGCCGGACCGTGGCCGGATCCGGCGGCGCACTCCTTCCGCGGACCCACGCCGCGCAACTCGGTGATGTTCGGTCCGGCCGGGCGCCTGTACGTCTACCTCAGCTACGGGATGCATCGGTGCGCGAACATCGTGTGTGCGTCCGACGGTGTCGCCGGGGCCGTGCTTCTTCGTGCCGCGGAGGTGGTCGACGGTGACGGCACGGTGGCGGTGCGGCGCGGGTCGGCTCGCGGACCCGGGCGGGCACGAGGGCCGGGGAATCTCGGCTCCGCCCTCGGCCTGACCCTCGAGCACAACGGTCTGGATCTGTCCTCGCCCGACTCCCCGGTGCGGTTCGACCTCGGTGAGCCCGTGGCCTCCGTCGACGGTCCGCGGGTCGGTGTCAGCGCGGCCGCCGACGTCCCGTGGCGCTTCTGGATCCCGGGCGATCCGGCGGTGTCCGCGTACCGGCGGAGTCCGCGCGCGCCCAGCGGAGCGGATGTGGTCGACGCGACGCCGATACGGAAGGATCGACGCCCGTGAGCATCATCGAGGAACTGTCCTGGCGTGGGCTGATCGCCCAGTCGACCGACATCGAGGCATTGACCGAGGCGACGCGCGAACCCATCACGCTGTACGCGGGCTTCGATCCGACCGGACCGAGCCTGCACGCCGGGCATCTCGTGCCGCTGCTCGTCCTCGCTCGCTTCCAGCGCGCCGGACACCGGCCGGTGGTTCTCGCCGGCGGTGCCACCGGGTTGATCGGCGATCCGCGGGACGTCGGGGAGCGGACGATGAACGCGGCCGACACCGTCGCGGAGTGGGCCGATCGCATCCGGGGGCAGCTGTCGAGGTTCGTCGACCTCGACACCGGCTCGCCCGCCGACGCGATCGTGGCGAACAACCTGGAGTGGACCGGCAAGCTCACGGCGATCGACTTCCTGCGCGACCTCGGCAAGCACTTCTCGGTGAACGTCATGCTCGCGCGCGAGACGGTGAAGAAGCGCCTCGAGTCGGACGGGATGTCCTACACCGAGTTCAGCTACATGCTGCTCCAGGCCAACGACTTCCTGCATCTGCGCCGGGAGTTGGGCTGTGTGCTCCAGGTGGGGGGCTCCGATCAATGGGGGAACATCGTCGCGGGCGTGGACCTGAATCGCCGCGTGGACGGGGCGGCCGTCCACGCGATGACGGTGCCCCTGGTCACGGCCGCCGACGGGACGAAGTTCGGTAAGTCCACCGGCGGCGGCAGCCTCTGGCTCGACCCGGAGATGACGTCGCCGTACGCCTGGTACCAGTACTTCGTGAACACCGCCGACGCCGACGTGATGCGGTACCTGCGGTGGTTCACGTTCCTGGACCGCGACGAGCTGGCCGAACTCGAGACCGCGACGGCCGAACGACCGCAGGCGCGGGAAGCCCAGCGACGCCTGGCCGCCGAGATGACGACGCTGGTGCACGGTGCAGAGAACACCGCTGCGGTCGAGTTGGCCAGCCGCGCGCTCTTCGGCCGCGGCGACCTCGACGACCTCGATCCGGGGACACTCGGCGCGGCGCTCCGCGAGGCCGGGGTGGTCGAGGTCGAGGCGGGGGAGCAGCCCACGATCGTCGACCTACTGGTCTCGTCCGGACTGTGCGAGAGCAAGGGTGCCGCCCGTCGGGTCCTCAAGGAGGGTGGTGCGTCGGTGAACAACCGGAAGATCGCCGACGAGGACTGGCGACCCGAGGCGACCGACTTCCTGCACGGCGAGTGGCTCGTGCTCCGCCGGGGAAAGAAGAACATGGCGGGGGTGCGCCGCGCCACGTGACCCGCGGTGGCCGGGGTCACAGATCGGGGAGTCGGTGCCGGGTGCCTGCGTGCACCGGAGCCGGGGCCCCCGACCTGCGACGACCCGGCGCCGGCGGTGTGTCGACCAGCGGATTTGACGCGCCGTTATCCGGCGCGTAACTTTTGTCGAGTCAGAGCGAGACGGACACGGAGTGCGAGCCGACAGGCCGCCGCCGAGCCGGTTCTGACACCCTGATCGAGTCCGGAACGAGGGTCCTTGACCCTCCGACGAGACTACGGTTAGTCTGGAACGGTTGCCCCGGATCCGGTTCACGTT
>NZ_BCWV01000005.1 GCF_001894765.1 Rhodococcoides corynebacterioides NBRC 14404 | reverse complement strand
CCACCATTCCGAAAGGGGACCCATTCACGTGGGTCCCCTTTCGTGTTTCTCCAGTATTTTTCTCTCTGCAGTGCCGACCGACGAAAGGTTCGCCCGTGTCCGACACCCCCACTCCGGACGGCCCGGCCGACGACTCACGGGGACGCGACGATCGCCCGCGACGTGACGATCGGTCGGGTACCTCGCGTGATCGTCGCGGCGGGCATCAGGGCACGCCTCGTCGCGGTGACGATGCCGGCAGCCAGGACCGGCGTCGACACACCGAACGTCGCACGGGCGGACCACGACAGGGCGGCGCCTCCTCCGGGCGTCCCGACCGGTCCGGTCGACCGCAGGGTGATCACCGTCGTCGCGGGGGTGACGGTGCGTCCGGTCCCCGCGCCGGCCAGGGGCGTGGAGCCGACTCCCGCCCGGCACGAGCTCCCGAACCCGATCTGCCCGACGACGTCGAGGCGAAGGACCTCGAGGGTGCGGTGCGCCGCGACCTGCTCAGCCTGGACAAGACCAACGCCGAGACCGTGGCGCGGCACCTCGTGATGACCAGTCGCCTCATCGCCGACGATCCGGCAGCAGCGCTCGCGCATGCGCGCGCCGCCCGCGGCCGTGCCGGTCGCATCGCCGTGGTGCGCGAGACCGCCGGCATCGCCGCGTACCACGCCGGCGAGTGGGCCGAGGCGCTGTCCGAACTGCGTGCCGCGAGGCGCATGGCCGGCGGGCCGGGACTGCTGTCCGTGATGGCGGACTGCGAACGCGGACTCGGCCGCCCCGAGCGTGCCATCGAGCTCGGCCGCAGCGACGAGGCCAGGATGCTGACCGGCGACGATGCCGCGGAGCTGCGCATCGTCGTCGCCGGGGCACGCATGGACATGGGCCAGTACGACCAGGCCGTGGTCACCCTGCAGACCGCCGATCTCGACGGAGACCGTGACGGATCGGCCGCAGCGCGGTACTACTACGCCTATGCGGATGCGCTCGTCGCGGCCGGTCGTGCGGAGGACGGACTGCAATGGTTCCTGCGTGCAGCCGCCGCCGACACCGACGGCGAGACCGATGCCGAGGATCGAGTCGACGAGCTGACCGGGCCGTGACCCGACTGACGGACCGCCACGACGCACTGCTGCTCGATCTCGACGGCACGCTCTATCGCGGACCCGATCCCGTGGAGGGTGCGGTGGACGTGCTCCGGGAGTGCTCGTCGAGCCTGTGCTACGTCACCAACAACGCCAGCCGGACTCCGGCCGCCGTCGCGGAGCACCTGCGCGACCTCGGCTTCCACGCGCCCGACGACTCGGTGGTCACGTCGTCGCAGGCGGCGGCCCGCCTGCTCGCCGAGCTGGTGCCGACGGGCTCGACGGTGTTGGTGGTCGGGACCGACGCGCTCGCGTCCGAGGTGGAAGCCGTCGGGCTGACGACCACCCGCTCCGCCGACCCCACACCCGACGCCGTGGTGCAGGGTCATTCCCCCGACACGGGCTGGTCGGACATCGCCGAGGCCACCTACGCCGTCCGAGCCGGTGCCGTCTGGGTCGCGGCGAATGCCGACACCAGCCTGCCGACACCCCGCGGTCTGGGGCCCGGCAACGGCGCCATGGTCGCAGCAGTCGCGGCCGCCACAGGGATGCGACCGCGTGTGGCCGGCAAGCCCGAGGCGCCGCTGATGGACGACGCGTTGGCGCGATCCGGGTCGTCGTCCCCCCTCGTCGTCGGGGACCGGCTCGACACCGACATCGCCGGGGCCAACACCGTCGGCATTCCCTCGTTGCTCGTGTTGACCGGGGTGAGCACCGTCGACGACGTGTTGTGGGCCGGTCCCGAGTCCCGCCCGACGCACCTCGCGTCGTCGCTCGCGGTGCTGCTCGAGGACGAATCCGCATCCCTCATCGCCGCGACCGACCGCTGGTCCGTGGAGCGCGACGGAGCCACGGTGCTCCTGTCCTCCGACACCGAGTCCGGGGACCGAACCGCCGGCGAACCGGCCTGGGCGGACGCGTTGCGTTCGATCCTCCCTGCGGTGTGGGCACTGGACGGTGTCGACACAATCGAGGGTGTCGACGACGCCGCCCGCGCGGTGGTGGAGGAGTGGCGCACCCGATCCTGAGGGACCGGCCGCGACAGGGCCCTGTCGGGACCGGCCGCGACGGGGCCCTGTCGGGACCGGCCGCGACGGGGCCCTGTCGGGCCGATCGGCTAGCGTGGTCGGCGATGACGTCGTCGGTCCCACTCCCCGGTCACCATCGCCCCGCGCAGCAGGGCGGTGTCCTCGACGGCGCGTCGGATCCGGACGCGATTCGGGCGCAGGTGACCGACCTTCTCGCCGAGGCCGATCGGGCGGCGCAGGTTCCGAGTGGCGAAGGGACGGCCGACGTCCACGGGTTGGTCGCGTTGTCCCGTCGCGCGCAGATCCTCGGCCGTGCTCACGACGTTCTGGTCGACGCACTGAGCTCGGTGGACAAGTCCTGATGGCTCGTCGAGCACGGGTCGATGCCGAGTTGGTCCGGCGGGGTCTCGCGAGGTCGCGGGAGCACGCGTCGGACCTCATCGCGGAGGGCCGGGTCCTCATCGCGGGATCGGTGGCCACCAAGCCCGCGACGGCCGTCGAGCCGGCCACCGCACTGCGTGTCGTCGAGGTGGCCGACGAGGTGTCGTGGGCCTCGCGCGGGGCTCACAAACTGCTCGGGGCTCTGAGCGAGTTCGAGCCGCAGGGTCTCGCCGTGACCGGTCGCCGTTGTCTGGACGCCGGCGCGTCGACCGGTGGGTTCACCGACGTTCTCCTCTCCCGCGGCGCCCGCGAGGTGGTGGCGGTCGACGTCGGATACGGCCAGCTGGTCTGGCGCCTGCAGAGCGACAACCGCGTGCATGTGCACGATCGGACCAACGTCCGGAGCATCGACGCCGAGACGATCGGCGGCCCGGTCGACCTGATCGTCGCCGACCTGTCGTTCATCTCGTTGTCGCTGGTGCTGCCGGCGTTCGTCGCCTCGCTGGCACCGGGTGGCAGCATCGTGCCCATGGTGAAGCCGCAGTTCGAGGTGGGGAAGGACCGGATCGGGTCCGGCGGCGTGGTCCGTGATCCCGCGATGCGCGCGGCGGCCGTCGTCGAGGTGGCCCGTGCCGCGGAGGCGCTCGGCCTGCGTACCCGCGGGGTGGCGCCGAGTCCGTTGCCGGGGCCGGCGGGGAACGTCGAATACTTCCTCTGGTTGACGACGGCGGACGGTGAGTCCGGCGCCGCGCCCGTGATCGAGGATCTCGTGGCGGCCGCCGTGGCGAAGGGACCGCAATGACCATCCTGCCGGGAACCGAACCCACCCCGGACCGGACCGTGCTGCTGGTCGCGCACCCCGGACGGCCCGACATCGAGCAGACCGCGCGCCGCGCGGCCAAGGTGTTCCATGAGCACGGCATCGGTCTGCGCGTGCTCGTCGACGAGCACGACGCGTCCCGGCTCGAGTCCACGTCCGGCGTCGACGCGTTGTCCGAGCCCCACTCCGACGTCTCCGTGGTCGAATTCGGCCCGGCCGCGGCCGTGGGCTGCGAACTCGTCCTGGTTCTCGGCGGAGACGGCACGTTCCTGCGCGCTGCCGAGTTGGCGCGCGGAGCGTCCATCCCGGTGTTGGGTATCAACCTGGGCCGCATCGGTTTTCTCGCGGAGGCCGAGGCCGACGCCCTCGAGGAGACCCTCGACATCGTCGTGCATCGCACGTACCGCATCGAACCGCGCATGACGCTCGACATCGCCGTGCTCGTCGACGGTGAGGTGGTCGAACGAGGGTGGGCGCTCAACGAGGCCAGTATCGAGAACGCGTCCCGCCTCGGGGTGTTGGAAGTGGTGCTCGAGGTCGACGATCGGCCGGTGTCCGCGTTCGGGTGCGACGGTGTTCTCCTCGCCACGCCCACGGGGTCCACCGCGTACGCGTTCTCCGCGGGCGGGCCGGTGGTGTGGCCGGAGTTGGACGCGATCCTCGTGATCCCGAGCAACGCGCATGCGTTGTTCGCGCGCCCGCTGGTCACCAGCCCGGAATCGCACATCGCCGTCGAGATCTTCGACGGCGGCCGCGAGGCATTGGTCTTCTGCGACGGCCGCCGCACCATGACGCTGCCACCCGGTGCGCGGGTGGAGGTGGTGCGGGGATCCGAACCCATCAAGTGGGTGCGGCTCGATTCCGCGCCGTTCGCCGATCGACTGGTCCACAAGTTCGCACTGCCGGTCACCGGCTGGCGGGGGAGGGTGACGTAACCGCGTGCTGTCCGAAATTCGTATCGACGGGCTCGGCGCCATTGCCGAGGCCACCGCAACGTTCTCGACGGGACTGACGGTCCTCACCGGTGAGACCGGCGCCGGCAAGACGATGGTCGTCACCGGCCTGCACCTGCTCTCCGGGGCACGCGCCGACGCCGGCCGGGTTCGGGTCGGGGCGGACCGCGCCGTCGTCGAAGGTCGGTTCACCACCGACACGGTGGGCGATCCCGCGCGCGGAGAGGTCGAGGCGCTGCTCGAGTCGACCGGGGCCCGACGCGACGACGACGACAGCATCATCGCCGTGCGCTCGGTGTCCACCGACGGACGCTCGCGGGCACACCTCGGCGGCCGCAGCGTGCCGGCGGGCGTGCTGTCGGAGTTCACCGGGTCGCTGCTGACCGTCCACGGACAGAACGACCAGTTGCGATTGCAGCGCAGCGACCAACAGCGGGCGGCGCTGGATCGCTTCGCCGGAGACACGGTGACGGCCCTGCTCACCGAGTACCGCACGCGGCGACGCGCGTGGCTCGCCGCGGTCGACGAACTCCGGGACCGAACCGAGCGCGCCCGCGAGATGGCCCGCGAGGCGGACCAGCTGACGTTCGCTCTCCAGGAAATCGACGCCGTCGCCCCCGAACCCGGTGAGGACGCCGCGATCTCCGCCGCCGTGCGTCGGTTGGGCGACCTCGACAGCCTGCGTGACGCCGCAGCCGGCGCTCGTGGAGCTCTCACGGGAGGCGACGATCCCGACGACGTGTCCGTCATGGCGTTGCTCGGTACCGCGCGGGATCGCCTCGACTCCGCCGACGACGAGGTGCTCCGGGCGCTGGGGCCGCGCGTCGCCGAGGCGATCGCCGTGGTCACCGACGTCGGCGCGGACCTGACGGCCTACCTCGACGACCTCCCGGCGGATCCCGAATCGTTGGACACCATGCTCTCGCGGCAGGCCGAGCTGAAGAACCTCACTCGCAAGTACGCCGCCGACGTCGACGGTGTTCTCGCCTGGGCGCAGGAGGCCCGCGAGAGGTTGACCGGACTGGACGTGTCCGCCGACGCCCTGGCCGCCCTCGCCGAGCAGGTGCGGACCGGTGCCGCGGCGACGGCGTCCGTCGCGGCGTCACTCAGCGCGGCGCGGACCAAGGCGGCGACCCGACTGGCCAAGGCCGTCAGCACGGAGTTGTCCGGACTCGCGATGGGCAAGGCCAAGCTCGAGGTCGTGGTGCGCCCGCGTCCGGCGGCGCAGGACGATCGCGTCGCGCTCGAGGTGGGTGGCGCGAGTCTGCACGCCGGCTCGTCGGGCGTCGACGACGTCGAGTTCCGGCTGGCCGCACACAGCGGTGCCCAATCGCTGCCGCTGACGAAGAGTGCGTCGGGCGGCGAGCTGTCCCGCGTGATGCTCGCGCTCGAAGTGGTGCTGGCGCAGTCGGACGCCGGATCGACCATGGTGTTCGACGAGGTCGACGCCGGCGTCGGTGGCCGCGCGGCCGTGGAGATCGGTAAGCGGCTGGCGCGGTTGGCCCGCACGCACCAGGTGATCGTGGTGACCCACCTGCCGCAGGTGGCGGCATTCGCCGACACACATCTCGTGGTGAACAAGACCGACACCCGCAAGGGCGGTCCGGGCAGTGGAGTGCGCACGCTGAGCGACTCGGACCGCGTGGTCGAGCTGGCCCGGATGTTGGCCGGACTCGACGACACGGAGACCGGTCGTGCGCACGCGGAGGAGCTACTCGCCACGGCGACGGCGGAGCGTCGCGCCGCCGCGTCCTGACCCCGGGATCGGTCCCGGGTCGACGCACCCGCCGGTGTGACTCGTGTGAACGATGTGGTAGTTGATACGGCGCGCCTCCCTCATCGGCGGGCCGTCGTTCCCCATCATCGAACGCATGAAGATGCCGGCTCTGCTCTCGCGTAGTCACGACTCTCTTCCCGGAGTCACGGGAATCGCCCGCGTCGACCGCTCCACGGCCAAGCTGCTGCGCCGTGTCGGTCCGGGCGACGTCGTCGTTCTCGACGAACTCGATCTCGACCGCATCACGGCCGACCAGCTCGTCCAGGCCGGCGTGACCGCCGTCGTCAACGCGTCGGCCTCCATCTCGGGGCGCTACCCCAACCTCGGCCCCGAGGTGCTGGTGGCCAACGGCGTCGTCCTGATCGACGAGGTCGGTCCCGACGCGCTCAAGAAGATCAAGGACGGCGCCAAGGTGCGTCTGCACGACGGCACCGTCTTCGCGGGTGAGCGCGTGCTGGCCGAGGGCACCGAGCAGACCGAGGCCGACGTCTCCGATCGGATGATCGAGGCCAAGTCCGCTCTCGTCGATCACCTGGAAGCGTTCTCCGGCAACACCATCGAGTTCATCCGCACCGAGTCGCCGCTGCTGATCGACGGCGTCGGCGTGCCGGACGTGGACGTCGCGATGGCGGGCCGACACGTGGTCGTCGTGGCCGAGGGGCCCGACCACGTCGCCGACCTCAAGGCGCTGCGCCCGTTCGTCAAGGAGTACTCGCCGATCCTCATCGGCGTCGGTGCCGGCGCGGACACCCTCGCCGACGCGGGGTACCGCCCCGACCTCATCGTCGGCGATCCCGACGACGTCAGCAGCAGGACGCTGAAGTCGGGTGCCGAGGTGGTGCTCCCGGCCGATTCCGACGGCCACGCGAAGGGCCTCGAGCGCATCCAGGACCTCGGCATCGGAGCCATGACCTTTCCCGCGACCGGGACGGCATCGGATCTGGCGTTGCTGCTCGCCGACCATCACGGTGCCTCGTTGATCGTCACCGTCGGCTGCTCCGCGTCCCTGGACGAGTTCTTCGACGCCGGCAAGCGGGCGAGCACCCCCTCGACGTTCATGACCCGTCTCAAGGTGGGACCGAAGCTCGTCGACGCCAAGGCGATGGCGACCCTCTATCGCAGCCGGGTGTCCGGTGCGGCGGTGGCGCTGCTGGTGCTCGCCGCGCTCGTCGCCGTCATCGTGGCGCTCGTGGTGACCAACGGCAGCGGGGCCACCCTCGACTGGGCGATCGACACCTGGAACTCCTTCGCGCTGTGGGTTCAGGGGCTGCTTCGGTGATCTCGCTCCGCCAGCACACCGTCTCGCTCATCGCGGTCTTCCTGGCGCTGGCCGTCGGCGTGGTCCTCGGTTCCGGACTGCTGTCCGGCCGCGTCCTGTCCGGCCTGCGCGACGACCGCGACGATCTGCAGAGTCGAGTCGACGAGCTCGACCAGGCCAACAACGCCCTCGGGGAACGACTGAACGCGGCCGACGGCTTCGACGACGCCGTGGCGTCCCGGGTCGTCGCGGGTGCCCTCACCGATCGCTCGGTCGTCGTCGTCACCACGCCGGATGCCGATCCCGCCGACGTCGAGGGCGTGTCCCGTCTGATCGGGGACTCGGGTGGCCGCATCAGCGGGCGCGTCGGGCTGACCGACGCCTTCGTCTCCGCCGCCAGTGGCGACGATCTGCGCACCCGACTGACCAACGTCGTCCCCGCCGGCGCGCAGCTGCGGACCGGCGCCGTGGACCAGGGCAGCCTCGCCGGCGACCTGCTGGGGACCGTTCTGTTGCTCGATCCCGCCACGGCGCAGCCGCAGAGCACGCCCGACGAACTCGCGTTGGCCCTCGACACGCTGCGCGGCGGTGGATTCCTCGCCTACGACGACGGTGCGGTGGCTCCCGGGCAGCTGGCCGTGATCGTGACCGGCGCGGCGCAGGACCCGGGCGCCGACGGCAACCGGGGCGCCATCGTCGCGCGCTTCGCCGGATCGCTGGACGGTCGCGGCGCGGGCGTCGTCCTGGCAGGACGGCCCGAGTCCGCCACGGGGAGTGGGCCGGTCGCCGTCGTGCGGTCGGATTCCGCGCTCGCCGCCGGAACCAGCACCGTCGACGACGTCGATCGCGTGTCCGGGCGGATCACCACCGTGCTGGCGCTGCAGGAGCAGCTCGGCGGGGCGTCGGGTCGCTACGGCACCGGCCCCGGGGCGACGGCCGTCACGGTGGGGGCGCCCGCACGGTAGACACGGCCCGCGACGACGACCGATTCGGCGCGGAGGTGTTACCGTGAAGTCCCGTGGGTCGGTCGTATTCCGAACCACTCGATGAGCAGGATCGATCACCGGTTCCGCGCCACCATCGGGTCGCACCGTCACGGGAGTTTCTTTGCAGTCACGCATTCACACGCGGGCCGACATCAAGCACATCTTCGTCAGCGGCGGCGTCGCGTCGTCGCTCGGCAAGGGCCTCACGGCCTCGAGCCTGGGCCAGCTGCTCACCGCACGCGGCTTGCGCGTCACCATGCAGAAGCTCGACCCCTACCTCAACGTCGATCCCGGAACGATGAACCCGTTCCAGCACGGCGAGGTCTTCGTCACCGAGGACGGCGCCGAGACGGATCTGGACGTCGGGCACTACGAGCGCTTCCTCGACCGCGACCTCTCCGGGTACGCGAACGTGACCACGGGGCAGGTCTACTCCACCGTGATCGCGAAGGAGCGGCGCGGGGAGTACCTGGGTGACACCGTCCAGGTCATCCCGCACATCACCGACGAGATCAAGGCTCGCATCCTGGCGATGCGCGGCCCGGACCTGCAGGGCCAGGCGCCGGACGTCGTCATCACCGAGATCGGCGGCACCGTCGGCGACATCGAGTCCCAGCCGTTCCTCGAGGCCGCTCGTCAGGTCCGCCACGACGTCGGCCGGGAGAACGTCTTCTTCCTGCACGTCTCGCTGGTGCCGTTCCTCGCGCCGTCGGGTGAGCTCAAGACCAAGCCGACGCAGCACTCGGTGGCCGCGCTCCGCAGCATCGGTATCCAGCCGGACGCGCTGATCCTGCGGTCCGATCGCGACGTGCCGGACGGTCTCAAGCGCAAGATCGCGCTCATGTGCGACGTGGACGTCGACGGCTGCATCTCGACGCCCGACGCCCCGTCCATCTACGACATCCCCAAGGTGCTGCACGGCGAGGGTCTGGACGCCTACGTCGTCCGCAAGCTCGGTCTGCCCTTCCGCGACGTCGACTGGTCGGTGTGGGGCACGCTGCTCGAGCGGGTGCACTCGCCGCGCGAGACGGTGCGTGTTGCGCTCGTCGGCAAGTACGTGGACCTGCCCGACGCGTACCTGTCGGTGACCGAGGCGTTGCGCGCGGGCGGATTCGCGAACCGCGCGAAGGTGGAGCTGGTGTGGGTCCAGTCCGACGACTGCGACACCGCGGCCGGTGCCCGGCTCGCCCTGGCCGACATCGACGCCGTCGTCATCCCGGGTGGCTTCGGCATCCGCGGTATCGAGGGCAAACTCGGCGCGATCACCCACGCCCGCACGCACCGGATCCCGACGCTCGGCCTCTGCCTCGGCCTGCAGTGCATGGTCATCGAGGCGGCCCGCTCCGTCGGACTCTCCGACGCCAACTCGGCGGAGTTCGAGCCGGAGACGACGCAGCCGGTCATTTCGACGATGGCGGACCAGGAACAGGCCGTGGCCGGCGAAGCGGACCTCGGTGGCACCATGCGTCTGGGCGCCTACCCGGCGACGCTCGCCAAGGGGTCCGTCGTGGCGCAGACCTACGGCAGCGAGTCGGTGTCGGAGCGGCACCGCCACCGCTACGAGGTCAACAACAGCTACCGCGACCGCATCGCGGCGTCCGGGCTGCAGTTCAGCGGCACCTCGCCCGACGGTCATCTCGTGGAGTTCGTCGAGCTGCCGAAGAAGACGCATCCGTTCTTCGTCGGTACGCAGGCACACCCAGAGCTCAAGAGCCGTCCGACCCGTCCGCACCCGCTGTTCGCCGGACTGATCGCCGCGGCGTTGGACTACAAGTCGGAGGAGCGCCTGCCCGTCGACGTCCACGGTGACGCCGCGCAGGCCGAGCCCGCCACGCCCGTCGAGGCCGCAGAGCCCACCGCGATCGCCGACTCCACCGCGAAGGCCTGAGGCGACATGGCGGAGCGACACGAGTTCGAGGTCGTGGGCAGCGAACTCGAGTACCAGGGGGCGATCCTCGCCCTGCGGCGAGACCGTGTCGCGATGCCGGGTGGCCGGACGGCCGAGCGCGAGGTGATCGAGCACCACGGTGCCGTCGCCGTCGTGGCGATCGACGACGAGGACCGCATCGTCCTGATCGAGCAGTACCGCCATCCGCTCGGCCGCCGGCTGCTCGAGCTCCCCGCCGGATTGCTGGACGAGCCCGGTGAGGACCCCGTCGACGCGGTCGGGCGGGAGCTGACCGAGGAGACCGGGCTCGCGGCCGAGTCGTTCTCGCTGCTCGTGGACGTCGCGGCGTCGCCGGGATTCACCGACGAGACCGTCCGCATCTTCCTCGCCGAGGGACTGTCCGAGGTCGACCGACCGGAGGCCCGCGACGAGGAAGCGGACATCGAACTGGTGCGGTTGTCGGTCGAGGACGCGCTCGCGCGGGTGCTGTCCGGCGAGATCGTCAACGCATCCGCCGTGGCCGGCATCCTCGCCGTCGCGGCGGTGCGGTCGCGGTCCGTGCCGATGCGGCCGGCCGACGCGCCGTGGCGGGATCGGCCGACGGCGTTCGAGCAGCGCCGCGCCCATGGCGGCTGACAGCCCGACCGAGGTGATCGAGGCCTACCTCGACCATCTGACGGTGGAGCGCGGTGCGGCGCGCAACACCGTGACGTCGTATCGCCGAGATCTGGTGCGCTACGCCGACTTCCTCGCGCAGCGGGGGCGGACGCGGCTGTCCGACGTCACCCGACACGACGTCGGCGACTTCGTCGAGGCCCTGCGCACCGGCACGGGCGACTTCCCGCCGCTCGCGTCCAGCTCGGCCGCCCGTGCGGTCATCGCGGTCCGCGGCGTGCATCGATTCGCGGTGACCGAGGGCACCGTGGAGACGGACGTCGCCGCCGCGGTCAAACCGCCCGCACCCGGCCGCCGCCTCCCGAAGTCCCTGCCCGTCGACGAGGTGTTCGCCCTGTTGGACGCGGCCGCCGGGGAGTCGGCCGACACCCCGCGCGGCCTGCGGGACCGTGCACTCCTCGAACTGCTCTACTCCACCGGCGCCCGCATCTCCGAGGCGGTGGGCCTGGACGTCGACGACATCGACACCGTGTCGCGCTCGGTGATCCTGCGCGGCAAGGGCGGGAAGGAGCGCGTGGTGCCGGTCGGCCGACCGGCCATGGCGGCGGTCGACGCGTACCTGGTGCGCGGACGTCCCGCCCTCGTCTCCCGTGGCACCCCGGCCCTGCTGTTGAACGTCCGCGGCGGACGACTGTCCCGGCAGAGCGCGTGGCAGGTGCTCCAGACCGCGGCCGAGCGCGCCGGCATCGGTTCGCGGGTGTCCCCGCACACCCTGCGCCACTCCTTCGCGACCCACCTGCTCGACGGCGGCGCGGACGTGCGCGTGGTGCAGGAACTTCTCGGTCACGCGTCGGTGACCACGACGCAGATCTACACCCTGGTGACGGTCACGACCCTGCGGGAAGTGTGGGCCGAAGCCCATCCCCGCGCTCGGTAGCGTGTCCGCGTCGGCGCCGCTCGGTCCACGCGGTAGCGTTCCGGTGTGACCGGTCCGTACGAGGCGAGGGGAGATGCGCGGGTGTCCACGGCACACGACGACGGCGCGCTGTTCCGAGCGCGCGCCCCGGAGCCGGAGCCCGCTCACTCGGCTCCCGCGACCGAACTCGGCCCCACCGGCCGCGTCCCGCGCGCGATCCCCGAACCGGCCCCGCTCACCTCCCACGGCCCCGCCACGGTCATCGCCATGTGCAATCAGAAGGGCGGCGTCGGCAAGACCACGTCGACCATCAACCTCGGGGCCTCGTTGGCGGAGTTCGGCCGTCGGGTCCTGCTGGTCGACCTGGACCCGCAGGGCGCGCTGTCCGCGGGCCTCGGTGTGCCGCACCACGAACTCGAACTCACCGTGCACAACCTGCTGGTCGAGCCGCGCGTGTCGATCGACGACGTCCTCATGCGGACGCGGGTCGACGGCATGGACCTGCTCCCCAGCAACATCGACCTGTCCGCTGCGGAGATCCAGCTGGTCACCGAGGTCGGCCGCGAGCAGACGCTCGGCCGGGTCCTGCACCCCGTGCTGGACCGCTACGACTACGTCCTCATCGACTGCCAGCCGTCGTTGGGACTGCTGACGGTCAACGCGCTCGCGTGCGCCGACTCGGTGCTGATCCCGATGGAGTGCGAGTACTTCAGCCTCCGCGGCCTCGCGTTGCTGAACGACACCGTGGACAAGGTGCGCGACCGACTCAATCCGCGACTGACTCTCGAGGGCATCGTCGTGACCATGTTCGACGCGCGCACGCTGCACTCGCGCGAGGTCATGAACCGGGTCGTCGAGGTCTTCGGCGACGTCGTCTTCGACACCGTCATCACCCGCACCGTCCGCTTCCCGGAGACGTCGGTGGCCGGCGAGCCGATCACCACCTGGGCGCCGAAATCGTCCGGCGCGGAGGCCTACCGGTCCCTGGCCCGCGAAGTCATCCACCGAGACACCTCGCCGCGCGGGTGACCGCGCCCCCCGTCGAGCCCACCGAGCCCACCGAGCCCGACACCTCGCCTCCGGAGCGGTCGACGCGGCAGCGGTTCGAGGTCCGGCTGGACAACTTCGAGGGCCCGTTCGACCTGCTGCTGACGCTGATCGGGCAGCATCGCCTCGACGTCACCGAGGTGGCGCTGCACCGGGTCACCGACGAATTCATCGCGTACACACGGGAACTCGGCGCGGCGATGGAACTCGACCAGACCACCGAATTTCTGGTGGTCGCGGCGACTCTGCTGGATCTCAAAGCGGCCCGGTTGCTCCCGGCGGGGGACGTCGACGACGCCGAGGACCTCGCGCTGCTCGAGGTGCGGGACCTGCTGTTCGCCCGCTTGCTGCAGTACCGCGCGTACAAGCAGGTGGCCCAGCTGTTCGGCGAACTCGAGAGCGCGGCGCTGCGCCGCTATCCGCGGTCGGTGTCGCTCGAGGAGCGGTTCGACGGCCTGCTGCCGGAGGTGTTGCTCGGGGTGGACCCGACGCGCTTCGCGGAGATCGCTGCCGCGGCGTTCCGGCCGCGCGAGATCCCCACTGTCGGGCTCGGTCACCTGCACGAGGCGCCCGTCTCGGTGGCCGAGCACGCCGCGACCGTCCTGGCGATGCTGCGGGAGCGGGGCGAGGGCGCCTGGACCGAGTTCGCCGACCTGGTGGCCGACTGCACCGCGCCCGTCGAGATCGTCGTCCGCTTCCTGGCGCTGCTCGAGCTGTACCGGGAGAAGGCGGTCACCTTCGATCAGCCGGAAGCGCTGGGTGCGCTGCAGGTGCGGTGGACCGGCGACGACGACGACCTCGACACCACCCGCATGGAGGACTACGGATGACCGACCCGGAGCACGACTCGACCGACGAGCCGCAGCCGGACGAGACGCTGACCGACGTCGAGCTGCGCGGCGCGCTGGAGTCGATCCTGTTGGTCGTGGACAGTCCCGCCACCGTCGATCAGCTGGTCTCCGCGACGGGGTGTGACCGAGCGCGCATCGAGGCGTTGCTCACCCGGATCGCCGAAGACTTCACGGCGCGGGGGAGCGGCATCGACCTGCGGTTCGTCGGCGACGGCTGGCGGTTCTACACCCGGACGGAGTTCGCGCCGTACGTCGAGAGACTCCTGCTCGACGGCGCCCGGTCCAAGCTCACGCGCGCGGCGTTGGAAACGCTCGCCGTCATCGCCTATCGTCAACCGGTTACCCGCGCACGGGTCGGTGCAGTGCGTGGGGTGAACGTGGACGGTGTGATGCGGACCCTGCTGGCCCGCGGACTGATCGCCGAGGCGGGACCCGATCCCGACTCCGGTGGGACGCAGTACGTCACCACGGACATGTTCCTCGAACGGTTGGGGTTGTCGTCGCTGGGCGATCTTCCCGAACTGGCACCGCTGCTGCCCGGCGTCGACATGATCGACGACATCAATGACAGCATGGACACCGATCCTCGGGTTCTGCGTGCACAGCGCCGAGCCGAGGCCGATCCGAACCCGACGACCGAGTTCGGAACCGAGACAGACGAATAGGTAGACGCAGTGACTGACTCCGCTCGCCGTGACGGCACACCGGACCGGGACGACAATCCCGACGCGAACCCCGACACCACGACCGAACGCAAGAAGAAGCGCCCCAACAAGAAGGTGGCCGCCGCGGCGTACACGCGCCGGACC
This sequence comes from Rhodococcoides corynebacterioides NBRC 14404, assembly GCF_001894765.1. Taxonomy (GTDB): domain Bacteria; phylum Actinomycetota; class Actinomycetes; order Mycobacteriales; family Mycobacteriaceae; genus Rhodococcoides; species Rhodococcoides corynebacterioides. The sequence continues at coordinate 391,582 of NZ_BCWV01000005.1, read as the reverse complement.
GAGACGCGCACCACCGGGGCGAAGTACCCCCGCAAGCCGAAGGCCGGCGCGCGCAAGCCGAAGCCCGAGAAGGCCACCCCGGCGACGCCGACGATCTCCAATGCCAAGCCCGCACGGCACCAGAACACCGACACCTCGCGTCGCCCGCACGTCGCACCCGAGGACGGCGTGCGGTTGCAGAAGGTGCTCGCGCAGGCCGGCGTCGCCTCCCGCCGCGCCGCCGAGGAACTCATCGAGCAGGGCCGTGTCGAGGTCGACGGCCGCATCGTCACCGAGCAGGGCGTGCGGGTCGACCCGGGCAGCGCCGTGGTGCGCGTCGACGGCATCCGCGTGGTGGTCAAGGCCGACCTGGTGCACATCGCGCTGAACAAGCCGCGCGGCTGGCAGTCCACGATGTCCGACGATCTCGGCCGTCCCTGCATCGGCGACATCGTCTCCGAGCGCGTTCAGGCCGGACAACGTCTCTTCCACGTCGGCCGCCTCGACGCCGACACCGAGGGCCTGATCCTGCTGACCAACGACGGCGATCTCGCCCACCGGCTCATGCACCCGTCGTTCGAGGTGTCCAAGACCTACCTCGCCACCGTTCACGGGGTGATGGAGCGCAGCGCCGGCAAGCAGCTGCGCGCCGGGGTCGAGCTCGAGGACGGCCCCGCCAAGGTCGACGCCTTCACCATCCTCGACGTCAACGAGGGCCGCACGCTGGTCAAGGTGGTGCTGCACGAGGGTCGCAAGCACATCGTGCGTCGCCTGTTCGACGCGGTGGGCTTCCCGGTGCGGCGCCTGGTCCGCACCGACATCGGCGCCGTCGCCCTCGGCGATCAGCGGCCGGGCACGCTGCGCGTCCTCGGTCGCGGCGAGGTCGGCAGCCTCTACGGGGCGGTGGGGCTGTGAGCGCCGCCGGAGGCGAGCGCCTGATCGTCGCGATGGACGGCCCGTCGGGCACCGGCAAGTCGTCGGTGTCGCGGCTGCTCGCGTCGCGACTCGGCGCGTCGTACCTCGACACGGGCGCGATGTACCGCGCCGCGACGGTGTGGGTGCTCTCGCAGGGCGTCGACTCGACCGACGTCGACGCCGTGACCGCGGCCGCTGCGTCGCTGCCGCTCGAGATCGGGACCGACCCGACCGCCGAGCGTGTGGAGGTCGCGGGGGAGGACGTCACCGGGCCCATCCGCGGCGCCGAGGTGACCGCGGCGGTCTCCGCCGTGTCCGCCGTCCCGGCCGTGCGCGAGAAGCTCGTGGCGATGCAGCGCGACATCGCGATGCGCAGCGACCGCGTCGTCGTCGAGGGACGGGACATCGGCACCGTCGTCCTCCCCGACGCCGACCTCAAGATCTACCTGACCGCGTCCGCGGAGACCCGCGCCGCGCGACGCAACGACCAGAACGTGGCCGACGGCCGCGGCGACGACTACGCCGGCGTGCTCGCCGACGTCCAGCGTCGTGACCTCGCGGACTCCACGCGCGCCCTGTCGCCGCTGCGTCCCGCCGACGACGCCGTCACCGTCGACACGAGCGACCTGACCAAGGACGGCGTCATCGACGCCCTGTTGCGCCTGGTCCACGACCTGCAAGGAGCTCGATCATGAGCGACCACGATCTCACCGACGTCACCGAGGTCTTCGCCTCCGACGGCGTCTGGACCGACGAAACCGACTGGGACGAGCTCGATCTCGACGCTCCCGAGGGCGACGAGCCCGAGGTCGCCGTCCCCACCCTCGCCGTCGTCGGTCGGCCGAACGTGGGCAAGTCGACCCTCGTCAACCGCATCATCGGCCGTCGTGAAGCGGTGGTGGAGGACGTCCCCGGCGTCACCCGTGACCGCGTCTCGTACGAGGCCAACTGGTCCGGCCGACGGTTCATGGTGCAGGACACCGGCGGCTGGGAGCCCGACGCGAAGGGCATGCAGCAGTCCGTCGCCCGGCAGGCCGAGCAGGCCATGCAGACCGCCGACGCCATCCTGCTGGTCGTCGACGCCGTCGTCGGTGCCACCGCCACCGACGAAGCGGTGGCCCGCGTGCTGCGCCGGTCCAAGACCCCGGTGATCCTGGTGGCCAACAAGGTCGACGACGAGCGGGTGGAGTCCGAGGCGGCGGCGTTGTGGTCGCTCGGGCTCGGCGAGCCGCGCACGGTCAGCGCCACGCACGGCCGCGGGACCGGCGACCTGCTCGACGACGTGCTCGAGGTGCTCCCGGAGACCCCGCGCGAGGGGACCGGCGTCGCGGGGCCGCGCCGAGTGGCGTTGGTGGGCAAGCCGAACGTCGGCAAGTCGTCGCTGCTGAACAAGCTGACCGGGGACGAGCGGTCCGTGGTGCACGACGTCGCCGGCACCACCGTCGACCCGGTGGACTCCTTGGTGGAACTGGGCGGCAAGGTGTGGCGGTTCGTCGACACCGCGGGTCTGCGCAAGCGCGTCACCCACGCCAGCGGCGCCGAGTTCTACGCCTCGCTCCGCACCCGCGGCGCCATCGACGCCGCCGAGGTCGCGATCCTGCTGATCGACGCCTCCGAGGTCATCTCCGAACAGGACCTGCGCGTGCTGTCGATGGTCGCCGAGGCGGGCCGCGCCCTGGTCATCGCCTTCAACAAGTGGGACCTGGTCGACGAGGATCGACGCCACCAGCTCGAGCGGGAGATCGACCGCGACCTCGCGCGTGTGCCGTGGGCGTCGCGCGTCAACGTCTCGGCGCGCACCGGTCGCGCCGTGCAGAAGCTCGTGCCCGCGCTCGAGACGGCGTTGGACTCGTGGGACAAGCGCATTCCCACCGGCCGCCTGAACTCCTGGCTGAAGGACGTCGTCGCCGCGACCCCGCCGCCCATGCGCGGTGGCCGTCTGCCGCGGGTGATGTTCGCGACGCAGGCCGGGACGCGCCCCCCGACCTTCGTGCTGTTCACCACGGGCTTTCTCGAAGCAGGCTACCGGCGGTTCCTCGAGCGTCGGTTGCGCGAGGAGTTCAACTTCGACGGCAGCCCCGTGCGCATCTCCGTGCGCATCCGGGAGAAGCGCGAGCGCCGGAAGTAGCTACCCGGGCGGGGTGACCGGAGGCCGCGAGGCGATTGGCTTCCGGCGCCGCGCCTGAGGTAGTGTTTCACCGTTCCCGAGAGGGGATGCACGGTCCGCTTCGTGTGGACCGCGGGCTGTGGCGCAGCTTGGTAGCGCACTTGACTGGGGGTCAAGTGGTCGCAGGTTCAAATCCTGTCAGCCCGACGCGAGAAGCGGCTCCGGACATCACGTCCGGAGCCGCTTTTCTCGTTCTCGGTGTCGTTCTCGGTGCCCTTCTCGAGGGCCGGTTTGAGAGGTCAGCCCCGGTACTGCTCCATGAGCGCGACGTAGCCGGCGGCGTTGAAGCCGATGGCCTCGCGCTCCTGCTCCGTGGTCTCCCGCCGCACCTTGCCGGGAACCCCGGCGACCAACGAGTTCGGCGGGATCTGGGTGCCCTCGGTGACCAGCGCGCCGGCGGCGACGATCGACCCGGTGCCGATGCGGGCGTGGTTCATGACGGTGGCGCCCATACCGACGAGAACGTCGTCCTCGACGGTGCAGCCGTGCAGCACGGCGTTGTGCCCGACGCTCACCCGCTTGCCGACGGTCAGCGGTGCGCCGGGATCCGCGTGCAACGCGCAGCCGTCCTGGATGTTGCTCTCCTCGTCGATCGAGATGGTCTCGGCATCGGCGCGCACGACGGCGTTGAACCACACGGCCGTACGGGCCGCGAGGGTGGCGCGGCCGATCACGGCGGCACCCGGAGCGAGCCACGCATCCTCGGCGACGGAGGGGCTGTGACCGGCGAAGGGATACGTCTGTTCCATTCGCCGACACTAACAACGGCCATCGTGATTCGACGCGCGCACCGTGTTCACGGAACCGACACCGGACTGTCGGAGCGATGGTGAATACTCCATCCGTGACGAGTACACCTTTCCCTGTCGCATCCCGAGCAGCAGCATCCCGATCGACGGGGCTCGGGGCGACACCGGCGGCCGAGACCCTCGCGGCGCCGGACGACCAGCACGTGGTCGCCTTCCTGCAGCGGTGGTACGCCTACGGTGGCGGACGGTCCGAGGACATCCTGGTCGAGTTCGGCCTGTCGACCACCCAATTCTTCACGCGCGCAAAGGATCTCCTCGAGAGCAAGGCGGTGCGCGTCGATCCCGCCGTGGCCGACGCCATGCTGACCGTCTGCCGCAAGCGTCTCTGGCTCGGGCAGTAGCGACGCGGCCTACGCTCGACGCATGATGCCGCGCACCGAGGGGCTGCACCACGTCACCGCCATCGCCGACGACCCGCAGACCAACATCGACTTCTACGTCACGGTCCTGGGACTGCGCCTGGTGAAGCGGACGGTGAACTTCGACGATCCGTCCACCTATCACCTCTACTACGGCGACTCGTCCGGGACGCCTGGCACGCTGATGACGTTCTTCCCGTGGCAGACGGTGCCGACGGGGCGAATCGGTGTGGGCCAGTCGACCGCGACGGCGTTCTCGATTCCGCAGGGTTCTCTCGGATGGTGGCGCGACCATCTCGCCGCGCTCGGCGTGGACTCGGCCGTCACCGGCACCTCGGACGAGGAGCGTCTCGAGCTCCGCGATCCGGACGGGTTGCGGCTCGAACTGGTCGCGTCGAGCGTGGTCGATCCGCGTGATCCGTGGGACTCCGCGTCGGTGCCGGGGGAGCACGCGATCCGCGGTCAGCACTCCTCGGTGCTGACGGTCGGGGACGGCGAGCGCACCGTCGCGACGCTCGTCGAGGACCTCGGCATGCGGGTCGAGTCCGATCTGCCGGATCGCACCCGACTGCGGGCCGGGCCCGGCGGCCCCGGCCACCTCGTCGACGTGGTCGCCGACTCCCGCGGCGAGCCGGGGGTGGTGGCCGGGGGCACCGTGCATCACATCGCGTTCCGGGTGCCCGATCACGCCACCCAGGAACTGTGGCGCGAGTACCTGGTCGATCGCGGCCACCACGTCACGAAGATCCTCGACCGGCAGTACTTCACGTCGATCTACTTCCGGGAACCCGGTGGTGTCCTGCTCGAAGTGGCTACGGACACACCGGAATTCGACGTGGACGAGCCGCTGCTCGAGCTCGGCCGTGCGCTGAAGCTGCCGCCGTGGCTCGAGCCCGACCGCGAGGACATCCAGCGGTCGGTGCGGCCCGTCACCGTGCCGGAGGGACGCGACCCTGCCTAGCTCAGGTGGTGCACTTCCTGCAGCCCGTAGACCGGGGTGTCGATGCCCTCGTACCGCGCCTTGAGCTGGAGCCCGAGGTACAGCGAGTAGTGGCGCGACTGGTGCAGGTTGCCGCCGTGGAACCAGAGGTTCTCCTGCTGGGTCGGCTTCCACATGTTGCGCTGCTCGCCCTCCCAGGGACCGGGGTCCTTGGTGGTGTCCGAGCCGAGGCCCCACACCTTGCCGACCTTGTCCGCGGTCTCCTGGTCGACCAGATCGGCGACCCAGCCGTTCATCGAGCCGTAGCCGGTGGCGTAGACCACCAGATCGGCCTCGAGCTCGGTGCCGTCCGCGAGCACCACGGCGGTCTCGGTCAGGTGGTCGACCTGGCCGTTCACGAGCTTGATCGACCCGTCGGCAACGAGCTCGGACGCGCCGACGTCGATGTAGTAGCCGGATCCGCGGCGGAGGTACTTCATGAACAGCCCCGAGCCGTCGTCACCGAAGTCCTGCTGGAAGCCGGCGGCGGCGAGGCGGTCGTAGAAGTCCTTGTCCTTCTCCGCGATCTGCTGGTACACGGGGATCTGGAACTCGTGCATGATCCGGTACGGCAGTGAGGCGAACGTGAGATCGGCCTTCTGCGTGGTGGTTCCGCTCTGCACGGCCCGCTCGGAGTAGAGGTCGCCCAGCGCGATCTCGCACAGCGAGTCGGACTTGACGATATGCGTGGACGAGCGCTGCAGCATGGTGACGTCGGCACCCGTCTCGTACAGGGCCTTGCAGATGTCGTGGGCCGAGTTGTTGGAGCCGACCACCACGACCTTCTTGCCGACGTACGCGTCGGGGCCGGGGTGCTGCGACGAGTGGTGCTGCTCGCCGCGGAAGACGTCCATACCGGGGAAGTTCGGGATGTTCGCCTTGCCGGACATCCCCGTCGCCATGACGAGGTGCTTCGGGGTGAGCGTCACCTTCTCGCCGTCCCGATCGACGACGACGGTCCACTGCTTCGTCTCCTCGTCGAACGTGGCGGACTCGGCGGTGGTCCGGGTCCAGTAGGGGACCTCCATCACCTTGGTGTACATCTCGAGCCAGTCGCCGATCTTGTCCTTCGGGGCGAAGACGGGCCAGTTGTCCGGGAACGGCAGGTAGGGGAGGTGGTCGTACCAGACCGGATCGTGCAGGCACAGCGACTTGTATCGGCCGCGCCACTGATCGCCGGGCCGGTCGTTCCGGTCGACGACGATGGCCGGCACGCCCATCTGCCGCAGCCGCGCGCCGAGGGCGATGCCGCCCTGACCGCCACCGACGATCAGCACGTACGGCTGGACCGAGTAGCCGAGTTCCTTCTCCTCGAGCTCGCGTCGTTCCGCCCAGGTCTTGGTCTCCTTGTTCGACCCGTGCACGGCGCCCATCGGACGACGGTGGCCGCGGGGCTCCTCGTGACCCTTGAGTTCCTGCATCGTGGTCAGCAGTGTCCAGGCCTCGAGGTCGCCGTCGGCGTTCTCCCGCAGGCGCAGGTGGCCCGACCCGCGGGCCGTGGCCGTCTCGAACGCGATCCAGGCGGAGTACACACCGTCGGCCTCGTCCGGGGTCTCGGTGGTGTGGAACCCGCGGGGGTCGACGTCGTCCAGTCGGGCACCGAGCATGTCGGCGATCTGCTCGCGGCCCTCGACGGTCTTGATGTTCCAGGTGAACGTCACCAGGTCACGCCAGAAGCTGGTGGTGCCGAACAGGGCGGCGACGCCCTCGACGTCCCGGGCGGCCAGGGCGCGGTCGAAATCCGCCAGCCAGGCGTCGACCCGCTCCTGCGGCGACCGGTCGGTGGTGGTGGGCGGTTCGAGAGTCTGGGTCATGGGTACTGCTCTCCCGTTCGAAGATCGGTGCGTGTCGAGCGTCACATGGACGCTGTGATGCACAGCACACGCTCCGACGGCACCCCGCCGCGAGAGTTGCACGGGGTTGCAGCGCTACACCACGCGGTGCGGCGGCTCCTCGCCGCGGGCGATGGCGACGGCATTCAGCGCCGACAGCCGCGCCATCTCCGAGCGCACCGACACCGTCGCGCTGCCGACGTGGGGGAGCAGGACGGTGTTCGGCAGATCCGCGAGTCCCGGCGCCAGCTCCGGTTCGCGCTCGAAGACGTCGAGTCCCGCCGCGGCGATGACGCCGTCGCGCAACGCCTCGACCAGCGCCGTCTCGTCGACGACGGGTCCGCGGGCGGTGTTGATCAGGATCGCGTCGTCGCGCATCGCCGCCAGCACGTCGGCGTCGACGAGGTGGCGCGTGTCGTCGGTGAGCGGCACGTGCAGCGAGAGGAAATCGCTCTCCCGCACGAGGGTCGCCCAGTCGACATGCGTGACGCGGCCGACGAGGTCGCCGAGTTCGTGATCGGCGACGTCGCGATCCGACGGCGGACGCGGGCAGAACAGCACCGTCATGCCGAACCCCAGGGCGCGCCGCGCGGTGGCCTTGGCGATGCGTCCGAAACCGGCGAGCCCCAGCGTCCGTCCCGAGACGTCGGTGCCCAGCATCAGATTCGGTTGCCAGCCCTGGAATCCCCCGGTGCGCACCACCCGATCGGCCTCGACCGCGCGTCGCGCCGTCGCGAGCATGAGCAGGATCGCGATGTCGGCGGTGGAGTCGGTGAGCACGCCCGGGGTGTTGCCGACGACGATGCCGTGGCGCTGCGCCGCGTCGACGTCGATGTTGTCGAAGCCCACCGCGTAGTTCGAGATGCCGGCGAGGGTGGCTCGGCTCAGCAGATCGGCGTCGAAACGATCGCGCAGCTGCGCGAGCACCACACCGTGACTGCCGTCGGTGACCGCGGTGCGCAGCGCGTCGGCGTCGATCGGCTCGTCGCAGAAGGTGACGTTGCCGTACTCCCGCAGGATCGACGGGCCGGGCTCGGGGATCTCCGAGGTGACGAGGATGCGGTGGTCGGTCATGGCTGTCCGTTCCGATCGGGGATGGGGGCGGGGCGACCGAGCAGGTCGCGGTAGACCTCGTCGGTGTGGGCACCGAGGTCCGGTCCGATCGACCGGACGGGCAGCGAACGCCCTCCGAGTACGGGGACGATGCCGGGGAACCCGACGATCGCCGGGTCCGGCTCACCGGTGTCCACCTCGAAGTGCTGGATCATGTCCCGGGCCGCGTACTGCTCGTCCGCGCAGATGTCGCGCGCGGTGTAGATGGGGCCGGCCGGTACCTCGGCCTCGCCGAGCAGGCGCAACGCCTCGTCTCGGGTGCGCTCGGCCGCCCACGTTCCGATGGCGTCGTCGATCTCGTCCCGTCGCGCCCAGCGACCGGCGTTGGTGGCCAGGTCGGCGTCGTCGGCGAGGTCGGTGCGTCCGATCAGGCGCATGTAGCGACCGAAGATGGCGTCGCTGTTCCCGGCGACGACGACGGACAGGCCGTCGGCGCAGACGTAGGCGTTGGACGGGGCGATGCCCTCGGTCCGCCCGCCGGTGCGACGACGTTCGACGCCGTACGCGAGGTAGTCGGGAATCAGGGACTCCATCATCGACAGCACGGCCTCGTTCAGTGCGACGTCGATGCTGCGCGCCGGCAGGGGCACCGCACCCGGGCGGGTGCGCTCGCGCTGCAGCAACGCGGTCACCGCGCCGAAGGCGGCGTACAGACCGGCGATGGAATCGCCGATCGACACCCCGGTGCGCGACGGCGGCCGGTCGGGATCGCCCACCAGCTCGCGGAGTCCGCCGTAGGCCTCGGCGACGGCGGCGAAGCCCGGTCGCGACGCCAGGGGGCCGGTCTGACCGAACGCCGAGATGCGGGCGAGCACGACCTCGGGATTGACCGCGTTCATCTCGTCCGGTCCGAGTCCCCACCGCTCGAGGGTGCCGGGGCGGAAGTTCTCGAGCACCACGTCGCACACCGCGACGAGGTCGAGGACGTCGCGGCGTCCCTCGTCGGTCCGCAGGTCGATCACCACCGACTTCTTGCCGCGGTTGAGGGTGCGGAACAGCATCGAGGTGGTCCCGGCGTACAGCCGCCAGTTCCGCAGTTCGTCCCCCGTGCGCGGGCGCTCGACCTTGATCACCTCGGCTCCGAAATCGGCCAGGAGCCGTGCGGCGGTCGGTGCGGCGATGTAGTTCCCCAGCTCGAGAACGCGGATGCCGGCCAGGGGGAGCGGGAGATCGTCGGCCACGGCCGAAGCCTATGCAACCGCGTGCAACTCTTCTGCGAGTGGTCTGCGCCACACCACCATCGGGGCTCACAGCGACACCGACCCCCGACCGAACGGACCCCACGATGCGCGCAGCCGTCTACCACGGACCCCACCGAGTCGAGATCGAGGACGTGGCCACTCCCGAGCCCGGACCGGGGGAGGTGGCCGTCGACGTCGCGTTCAACGGCATCTGCGGAACGGACCTGCACGAGTACTACGCCGGGCCGATCTTCGTGCCCACCTCGCCGCACCCGCTGACGGGGCGGCAGGCGCCGCTGACGATGGGGCACGAGTTCTCGGGAACCGTCGCCGCCGTCGGGTCCGGCGTGGACGGGTGGGCCGTGGGGGATCGGGTGGCGGTCGAGCCGATCCACCGCTGCGGACAGTGCCCGCCCTGCCGGGCCGGCAACTACAACGTGTGTCAGAAGATCGGATTCCACGGCTTGATGTCCGACGGTGGCATGGCCGAACGCACGGTGGTGCCGGTGCACATGCTCCACCGCCTGCCCGACTCGGTGTCGCTCGAACTCGGCGCCCTGGTCGAGCCGATGTCCGTCGCCTATCACGCGGCCACCCTCGGCGAGCCGCCCGCCGACGGCACGGCCCTGGTCTTCGGGGCCGGTCCGATCGGCATCGGACTCTGGTTCGCGCTCCGGGGGAAGGGCCTCGAGAACGTGTACGTGGTCGAGCCGTCCGCGGACCGACGCGCCGCGGTCGCCGCACTGGGTGCGCGGACTCTCGACCCCACCGACGTCGACGTCCCGGCCTTCGTCGCGGACGCCACCGACGGCCGCGGCGCCGATGCGGTCTACGACGCCGCGGGAGTGCGCCCGGCGGTCGAGACCTCGCTGGCCTGCGTCGGGTCGCGCAGGCCGATGGTCAGCGTCGCCATCTACGAGACCCCACTGGAAACGCCACTGTTGAACCTGGTCATGAACGAATCCCGCATTCAGGGATCCCTCTGCTACACCGCCGCGGACTACGAGGCGGTGATCGCCCTCATGGACGCCGGGACGTACGACACCACGGGATGGGTCGAGCACATCGCGCTCGAGGACGTCGTGACCGAGGGTTTCGACGCCTTGCACGCCGGTCGCAAGACCAAGGTGCTCGTCGACCCCACCCGCTGAGCACATCCGACCCACCCCCGACGAAGGAGAAAACATGAGTATCGACGGACAGGTCGTCCTGGTCACCGGCGCAGGCCGCGGCATCGGACGGGCAATCGCCCTGCGGCTGGCCCGCGACGGCGCCGACGTGGCGGTGCTCGACGTCCACGCTGACACGCTGGACGCCGTGGCCGCCGAGGTGCGTGCCCTCGGCCGCCGGGCCGTCACCGTGACGGCCGACGTCGGGGATCGCGGACAGGTGCACGACGCGGTCGATCGCACCGTCGCCGAACTCGGCGGCCTCGACGTCATGGTCAACAATGCGGGCATCGCCCTGGTCGGCCCGCTGTCCGAGACGACCGAGGACCAGGTCGCCCGCATCTGGCGGGTCAACGTGGACGGTGTGCTGTGGGGAATCCAGGCGGCCGCGGCGTCCTTCCTCGCCCGTGGGGTGCGGGGCCGGATCGTCAACGCCTCGTCGATCGCGGGCCACGACGGGTTCGAGATGCTCGGCGTCTACAGCGCCACGAAGTTCGCGGTGCGCGGGCTCACGCAGGCCGCGGCGAAGGAGTACGCGTCCGCGGGCATCACCGTCAACGCCTACTGCCCCGGCGTCGTCGGCACCGACATGTGGGTGGAGATCGACCAGCGGTTCGCCGACCTGACCGGTGCACCGAGGGGCGCGACCTACGAGAAGTTCGTCGGCGGTATCGCGCTCGGCCGCGCGGAAACGCCCGAGGACGTCGCCGGGTACGTCTCGTTCCTCGCGGGCCCCGATGCCGCGTACATGACGGGCCAGTCGGGTCTCATCGACGGCGGGCTGGTCTATCGGTGACCCACCCCGAGGTGGCCGCGCCGTGTGATGCGGAGCACAATCGATGACGATGTCTCCGACCGCCGACCCCGAACCCGCCGTCTCCGCCGGCGAGGATCCGCGGCGCTACGCCCGTCTGCTCACCGAGGTCTACGACGCCACGATGTCGGGTCGCCGCGCCCCCGCACGGCCCCGCGACGTCATCGGCGACTCGTGGCGGCGGGTGCAAGGTCTCGGCGTGGACCCAGACCGGGGCGGGCCGGCGGACGCGCTCGGAGCCGGGGAGCTCGAGCGGCTGCGCCGGGAATCGGGACTCGAGGAGATCCTGCCCGACCTCACGGGAAGTCTGCGATCGGTGCTGACGGACTCGGAGAACCTGCTGGTGGTGGCCGACAGTGGGGGCCGGGTCCTCTGGCGCAGCGGTGCGCCCGCGGTGCTGGACCGGGCCGACCGCCTCGGCTTCGTCGAGGGCGCGGACTGGGCCGAGGACAGCGTCGGGACCAACGCGATCGGGACGGCGTTGGTGTCGCGCTCGGCCGTGCAGATCTTCTCGGCCGAGCACTACGTCCGGTCCCACCACGCGTGGACCTGCGCCAGCTCGCCCATCCAGGACCCTCGCACGGGACGGGTGATCGGCCTGGTCGACGTCAGCGGTCCGGCGTCGTCGGTACACCCGACCACCCTGGCGTTGATCGACGCCGTGTCGCGCCTGGCCGAAGCGCAGCTGCGAGAGAAGCATCGACTCTCCCTCGACACCCTGCGGTCGGTGGCCGCGCCCATGCTCGCGCGGTGCGACCGACCGGCGCTGGCCGTCGACGGACACGGGTGGGTCGCCGCCGTCGCGTCGGTGCCGGTGCGCTCACGGGTGATGCTGCCGACCGACGTCGCCGCGGGGCAGCTCTGGGTGCCGTCCCTCGGAGTGTGCGACGTCGAACCGCTGCCCGGCGGATGGATGGTGCGCCCGGCGGACCCCGCCGACACCGTGGTGGGAGGCGAGAGCGTGCCGACCACTCTGCGGATCGACGTCTCCGACACCGCGCGCACGCTCGTCGAGGTGCAGAGCCGGTTCGGGCGGTGGAGTCACGAGGCGACGCCCCGGCACGCGGAGATCCTCTTCCTTCTCGCCGTCCACCGCGACGGCCGCACCGCCGCGGAGCTCGCGGCGGACCTGTTCGGCGACCACGGTCGAGCCATCACCGTACGGGCCGAGATGTCGCGGCTCCGCAAGGCCTTCGCGGGGGTGGTGCTGGCGCAGCCCTACCGCATCGACCCCGCGGCCGTCGTCGAACTCGTGCTGCCCGACGACCGCGCCCGGCTCCTGCCGCAGTCCTCCGCACCGGGCGTGCGCCCGTTCCGGATGGCCCAGTGATCGACCGACCCCCGTGATCGAATGACCGGGTGACCGACGGACCGGTGCCCGACACCCGACTCGAACGCGACGCGATCGTCGCCCGGCTCGCGGCGTTCGACGCGCGTCCCCTGGAGACCGGCGACCATCGCCGAGCGGCCGTGGCTCTCGCCGTGGCGGGCGAGCCGGGTGTGCGTGACCTCGTGCTCACGCGACGGCCGACGCGGATGCGCGCTCATCCGGGGCAGTTCGCGTTGCCCGGCGGTCGCCTGGACGACGGGGAGAGCGCCGAGGACGCCGTGCTGCGCGAACTGCACGAGGAGATCGGCGTCCTGGTCGGACACGAGGCGATCCTCGGCCGACTGGACGACTACGCGACGCGCTCGGGCTACGTCATCACCCCGTTCGTCGTGTGGATCGCCGACGTTCCCGGTCCGCTACGGCCCAGTCCCGACGAGGTCGACGTGCTCTACCTCGTCGGCATCGACGAGATCGACGTCGACGCGCAGTTCGTCACGATTCCCGAGTCGCCCCGTCCCGTCGTGCAATGGCCCTTCCGCACCACGCGCATCCACGCCCCGACCGGTGCCCTGGTCCACCAGTTCCGCGAGGTGGTCCTGCACGGACGCGCCACCCGCGTCGCCGACTTCGAACAACCCGTCTTCGCCTGGCGTTGAGAGGGGTGTGCCATGCTCGGGCGATGACGGCACCCGAGCCTGCCGAGCCTGCCCAGCCTGTCCGGGCCACCGGCACGATCGCGACCGTGCTCGCGGATCGCATCGTCACGATTCCCAACGCGCTCAGCGTGGTTCGGCTGATCGGTGTTCCCGTCTTCCTCTGGCTGCTCCTGGTCGACCAGGCCTACGGATGGGCGCTGACCCTGCTGTTGATCAGCGGGGCCACCGACTTCCTCGACGGCAAGCTCGCGAGGATTCTCGACCAGTCGTCGGCGCTCGGGGCGCTGCTCGACCCGTTCGTGGACCGTCTCTACGTCGTGGCCACCCTCGGCGGATTCGCGATCGCCGGCATCGTGCCGTGGTGGATCGCGGTGGTGCTCGTCGGGCGCGACGCCGTCCTGGCCGCTGCGCTGCTGCTGTACCGGCGACGCGGCCTCGGTCCACCCGAGGTCGTCTACCTCGGCAAGGCCGCCACGTTCGTCGTCATGGTCGCGCTGCCGCTGCTGCTGGCGGCGAACCTGGACACCACGACGACCGACGCGCTGCGACCCGTCGCGTCCGCGCTGCTGATCTGGGGCACGGGCCTCTACGTGTGGACCGGCGTGCTCTACCTGCGGTTGGCGTTCGGTCCGGTTCGACGTCTGCCGCGACGGGTCGGCCGGTGACGGTACGCTCGGCGCGGCAGCGGTGACCCAGCCGGGACGCACGTTCGCCACCCGGTGACCGAAAGGACCGAGATCACGTGAGCCAGACCGACATTCCCGCCGAGTTGCGGTACACGGCCGAGCACGAGTGGGTGCAGCGCACCGGGCCGACCACCGTCCGCATCGGCATCACCGACTACGCCCAGTCGCAACTCGGCGACGTGGTGTTCGTGCAGCTGCCCGCCGAGGACGACGCCGTGACCTCCGGCGAGTCGTTCGGCGAGGTCGAGTCCACCAAGAGCGTGTCCGACATCTACGCCCCGCTGAGCGGCACCGTGGCCGCCGTCAACGGTGAACTCGACGGCGATCCCGAACTGGTGAACTCCGACCCCTACGGCGCCGGGTGGCTCGTCGACCTGACCGCGGCATCCGAGTCCGACCTCGACGACGCACTCGAGGGGATGCTGGACGCGGAGGCCTACGCGTCCATCACAGCCGCATAACGGCCGACGTCGACGGGTGGGCAAGCGTGCCCGTGCGACCGGGTCCGCAAGGTACGGTCGGTAAGGTCCTCACGTCGGTCGCGGGCCCCACGGCCGAGTGTCCGACAGCAGTAGCCGGCAGTCCGCCGGAGAAGCACCATCGATACGTGCCGAGCCGATCGGTCGAGTCACGACCGATCGGACCGAGGAGGAGAAACGTGAGCGACAACGGCAACGACGGCGTGTACGGAGAGGCCCCCGCGGAGACCACTTCGGTCTTCCGTGCGGATTTCCTCAACGAGATGGATTCCGCTGCCGCGCAGGGGACGTCGTCCGAAGCCCCCGTGTCGGGCGTCGAGGGCCTGCCCGTCGGATCGGCGCTCCTCGTGGTCAAGCGCGGCCCCAACGCCGGATCGCGCTTCCTGCTCGATCAGCCGACCACCTCGGCCGGGCGCCACCCGGACAGCGACATCTTCCTCGACGACGTGACCGTCAGCCGTCGTCACGCGGAGTTCCGGCAGGACGAGGACAACTTCCAGGTCGTCGACGTGGGCAGCCTCAACGGCACCTACGTCAACCGTGAACCCGTCGACTCGGCCGTCCTGGCCAACGGCGACGAGGTGCAGATCGGCAAGTTCCGCCTGGTCTTCCTGACCGGCCCGAAGGGTCAGGCCAGCGGCGCGGCCGGCGAGGCGTCCGCGGGCAGTCGATGACCGCAGTCGGGCAGCAATCCACCAGCGGCGGAATGTCGATCGGCACCGTGCTCGATCGACTCCGCCCGGATTTCCCCGACGTCACCATTTCGAAGATCCGGTTCCTCGAAGCCGAGGGTCTGATCTCTCCGGAACGGACGGCGTCGGGCTACCGTCGCTTCTCCGTTCAGGATTGCGAGCGCCTGAAGTACGTGCTCACCGCGCAGCGCGACCACTACCTTCCGTTGAAGGTCATCAAGGAACAGCTCGACGCCCTCGACGAGGGTGCGACCGTGGCGGCCGCCGACGGCGCCGCGCGAGGTCCGCGCCGTGGACCGCGGGCGCTCGCGCTCGCGCCGACCGTCTCGCCCACCGAATTTCTCGGCGAGCGACGCGTGCGGATGAGTCGCGCCGACCTGCTCGAGCGCGCCGGCGTCGACGAGGCGTTCCTGGTCGATCTTCAGAAGGCAGGCCTGGTGACCGCGGGACCTGCGGGCTTCTTCGACGAGGACGCGGTGGTCCTGGTGCGCACCGCCGCGGCGATGGCGCAGTACGGCCTCGAAGTGCGGCATCTGCGGGCGTTCAAGCTCGCCGCGGACCGGGAGGCCACCTTGTTGGCGCAGGTGGCGGGCCCGGTGGCCCTGGGTCGTGACGCGGGGGCGCGGGACCGTGCCGAGGAGCTCGTCCGCGAACTGGCCGCCCTGTCGCTGACCCTGCACACGTCGCTGGTGAAGGCGGCCGTGCGGGGCGTGCTGGACTGACGGGCGTGCCGGACCGGCGGGGCCCGGCGGACCCGCGACGGGAGTCGGGGTGCGTCACTACACTCGAACGGGTGCGTCGAGCAGGTGGGAGGCAAGCGCGATGAGCGAGATGCGCGTCATCGGAATCAGGGTCGAACAACCCCAGAACCAGCCGGTTCTTCTTCTTCGCGAGGAGGACGGCGAACGGTATCTGCCCATCTGGATCGGACAGACCGAGGCCACGGCCATCGCGCTCGAGCAGCAAGGGGTGCAACCTCCGCGGCCGCTCACGCACGATCTGATCGGGGACATCGTGACCGCGTTGGGGCGGTCACTGCGTGAGGTGCGCATCGTCGACCTGCAGGAAGGCACGTTCTACGCGGATCTGGTGTTCGACCAGAACGTGCGCGTGTCCGCCCGCCCGTCCGACTCCGTGGCCATCGCGCTGCGCGCCGGGGTGCCGATCCACGCGGAGGAATCCGTGCTCGCCGAAGCCGGTCTGGTCATGCCGGACGAGAAGGAGGACGAGGTGGAGAAGTTCAAGGAGTTCCTCGACACCATCTCGCCCGACGACTTCAAGGCCACGGACGGATAACGATCGAGTCTCACCCTCGACTTGAGGTAGAGACTCACCGCGTGGCGCGTTGTGCGGCACCTCCTCGGTCTCTAGCGTTCGGGTCGATGAAGCACGTGCCGTCGGCGCGACTGGCGTAGTCTCGACCGAGAGGTCGAGTTGTCGGATGTCACGGAGTTCATCGCCGGTTTCACCGCGAGAGACACATCCGAGAGGGAGAGAACAACGTGGCAGATCAGCCGCTGGAGCCGCAGCAGACTCCGCAGTCCGACGACGGCGCTGTCGGTGCCGTCGGCGCGGACGAGGTGCAGCCCGGTCTCTTCCCCGACGACTCCGTGCCGGACGAGCTGGTCGGCTACCGCGTTCCCAGCGCCTGCCAGATCGCGGGCATCACGTACCGCCAGCTCGACTACTGGGCCCGCACCGGCCTGGTGGTGCCCTCGATCCGCGGCGCGGCCGGATCCGGCAGCCAGCGGCTCTACTCCTTCAAGGACATCCTGGTCCTGAAGATCGTCAAGCGTCTCCTCGACACCGGGATCTCGCTGCAGAACATCCGCGTCGCCGTCGACCACCTCCGTCGTCGCGGCGTCGCCGATCTGGCGCGCATCACGTTGTTCTCCGACGGCACCACCGTCTACGAGTGCACGTCCGCCGAGGAAGTGGTGGACCTGCTCCAGGGCGGACAGGGGGTCTTCGGGATCGCCGTCAGCGGCGCCATGCGCGAGCTGACCGGCACCATCGCCGACTTCCCGGCCGAGCGGGCCGACGGCGGGGAAGCGCAGCCGACCCCCGAGGACGAGCTCGCGTCCCGGCGGAAGAACCGCGCCAGCCGCAAGACGGGCTGAACCCGGCCTATACTCGGCCGTGCGTCGACGCCGCACGGGAGAGCTTCGATCTCGGTCCGGCCCTCGTGGTCGTCATCGAGTCGAGCGCCGAAGGAGCAGCACCTCTCCGTCAATCTCTCAGGCACCCGGACCGTGCGGGCTCCGACGCCTCTGGAAAGCGGTGGAACAGCCCACCCGCCCACGGGGAAAGGCGTAGCCGCGCCGAATCTCTCAGGCGCCCGTGGTCACGGGCACACGACAGAGGGGGAGGGGCGTCCTTCCCTGCGCGGAGGACGTGCACCTCACCGCGAGCCCCTCGGGAGTAATCCGTGACCGCACGTACCTTCGTTGACCGCCACATCGGACCCGATGCCGAGCAGACCGCGCGTCTGCTCGACGTCATCGGCGTCGAGAGCCTCGACGCACTGGCCGCCGCGGCTGTGCCGGCCGACATCCTCGACCGAGCATCGGACGGCGTCGCCGACGGACTCGAATCGCTCCCCGAGCCCGTGTCCGAGCAGGAGGCGCTGGCCGAACTCGCTGCGCTCGCCGCGTCGAACACCGTCGCGGTGTCCATGATCGGGACGGGATACAGCGCGACGCTGACGCCCCCGGTCCTCGTCCGCAACATCCTCGAGAACCCGGCCTGGTACACCGCGTACACCCCGTACCAGCCCGAGATCAGCCAGGGCCGCCTCGAAGCCCTGCTCAACTTCCAGACGATGGTCGCCGACCTCACCGGCATGGAGATCGCCAACTCCTCGATGCTCGACGAGGGCACCGCCGCCGCCGAGGCGATGACACTGCTGCGACGCGCCGGCAAGTCGAGGTCCGCGCGGTTGATCGTCGACACCGACCTCTTCCCCCAGACGCGCGCCGTGATCGACACGCGGGCCGAGCCGCTCGGCATCGAGGTCGTCGCCGCCGATCTGGCCGACGGACTGCCCGAGGGCGACTGCTTCGGCGTGATCACCCAGTCACCCGGCGCGTCGGGCCGGCTGCTCGACGTCACCGACCTGTGTGCGGCCGCCCACGAGCGTGGCGCACTGGTCGCGGTCGGCATCGACCTGCTCGCCGCCACGCTGATCACCCCGGCGGGTGAGCAGGGCGCGGACGCGTGTTTCGGCACCACGCAGCGCTTCGGCGTGCCGATGGGCTTCGGCGGACCCCACGCCGGCTACCTGGCCGTGCGCTCGTCGCACGCCCGGCAGCTTCCGGGACGCCTGGTCGGCGTCTCCAAGGACGCCGACGGCTCCGTCGCCTACCGACTCGCGCTGCAGACTCGTGAGCAGCACATCCGCCGCGAGAAGGCCACCAGCAACATCTGCACGGCGCAGGTCCTTCTCGCGGTCGTCGCCGCGATGTACGCGAGCTACCACGGTGCCGACGGCCTGACCGCCATCGCACGCCGGGTCGCCGGGCACGCCGCCTCGCTCGCCTCCGGACTCCGCGGTGCGAACGTCGAGGTGGTCCACGCGTCGTTCTTCGACACCGTGCTCGCCCGCGTCCCCGGTCGCGCCGCCGAGGTGGTGGCCGCCGCCAAGCGTGACGCCGGCATCAACCTGCGGCACGTCGACGACGACCACGTCGGCATCGCGACCGACGAAGCGACGACGGACGAGCACGTCGCCGCCGTCCTCCGCGCCTTCGGGGCGCACGACGCGGCGATCGAGGCGCCGGACCCGGCCATTCCCGACGCGCTGGCGCGCCGCACCGAGTTCCTGACCCACCCCGCGTTCGTCCGCTACCGCACCGAGACGGCGATGCTGCGCTACCTGCGCTCCCTGTCGGACAAGGACATCGCGCTCGACCGCAGCATGATCCCGCTGGGGTCCTGCACGATGAAGCTCAACGCCACCGCCGAGATGGAGCCGATCACCTGGCCCGGGTTCTCCCAGCTGCATCCGTTCGCGCCGGCCGAGGACGCTCCCGGCCTGCTGCGCGTAGTGCAGGACCTCGAGCAGTGGCTGGTGGCCGTGACGGGCTACGACGCGGTCTCCCTGCAGCCCAATGCCGGCAGCCAGGGGGAGTACGCCGGTCTCCTCGCGATCCGGAACTACCACCTCGACCGCGGTGACGACGGGCGCACGATCTGCCTGATCCCGTCCAGCGCTCACGGCACGAACGCCGCGTCCGCCGTCATGGCGGGCATGAAGGTCGTCGTCGTCGCGTGCCGACCCAACGGCGACGTCGACGTGAGCGATCTGCGCGCGAAGGTCGCCGAGCACGCCGACACGCTCGCGGCCATCATGATCACCTACCCGTCCACCCACGGCGTCTACGAACACGAGATCGCCGACATCTGCGCGGCGGTGCACGACGCCGGTGGGCAGGTCTACGTGGACGGTGCCAACCTCAACGCGCTCGTCGGTGTGGCGCGTCCGGGACGCTTCGGCGGCGACGTCAGCCACCTGAACCTGCACAAGACCTTCTGCATCCCCCACGGCGGCGGCGGACCCGGAGTCGGGCCGATCGGGGTGCGCTCCCACCTCGCCCGGTTCCTGCCCGGCCACCCGCACGTCGACGGGCTGGGAGAGACCGGCGCCGTCTCGGCCGCGCCCTACGGCAGCGCGTCCATCCTGCCGATCACGTGGGCCTACATCCGCATGATGGGGGCGACCGGCCTGCGTCGCGCGACGTTGACGGCCATCGCGTCGGCCAACTACATCGCCCGACGACTCGACGAGTATTTCCCGGTGCTCTACACCGGCGACAAGTCGATGGTCGCCCACGAGTGCATCCTGGATCTGCGACCCATCACCGCGCGCACCGGCGTGACGGTCGACGATGTCGCGAAGCGGTTGGCCGACTACGGCTTCCACGCCCCGACGATGAGTTTCCCCGTGGCCGGCACGCTCATGGTCGAGCCGACCGAGAGCGAGAACCTCGAGGAGATCGGCGCCTTCGTCGACGCCATGATCGCCATTCGCGGCGAGATCGATCGGGTCGCGTCCGGCGAGTGGCCGGTCGAGGACAACCCGTTGCGGGGCGCCCCGCACACGGCGCACTGCCTGGTGACCGAGTGGACCCACCCGTACACCCGCGAGGAAGCGGTCTACCCCGCCGGACTCGGGCGGCCCAAGGTGTGGCCGGCCGTGCGCCGCATCGACGGGGCGCACGGCGACCGCAACCTGGTGTGCTCGTGCCCGCCGCTCGAGGCGTTCGCGGAGTAGCCGCGTCGGATCAGGCCGCCGACCGGAGTTCGAGCATCGTGATCTCCGGCGGCGCGCCGATGCGGACCGGTGGCCCCCAGGCCCCGGCGCCGCGGGTGGTGTAGATCGTGGTGTTCCCGATGGTGTCGAGCCCCTGCACGGTGGGCTGTTGCAGCGGCACCAGGTACGGGATCGGCCAGATCTGTCCGCCGTGCGTGTGACCCGACACCTGCAGATCCACTCCGAGATCGGACGCCTCCAGCGCCTGCTTCGGCTGATGCGCGACGAGCAGCTGGAAGTCGTCCCGGTCGGTGCCGTTCAGCGCCGCGGGCAGATCCGGCTGGTACGGCTCCGGGGCGGTGAGGTCCTCGATGCCCACCAGGTCGATCGTGTCGGACCCGCGCCGGAGCTGGACCGGCTCGTTGCGGAGCACGGTGGGCCCCAGGGAGTCGAACAGGTCCAGCCAGCGGCCGCCGTCGCCGGCGTAGAACTCGTGGTTGCCGCTGGTGACGAAGACCCCCATCGGAGCGTCGAGGCGGCTCAGGGGCGCGAGCGACGGCCCGACCAGCTCCGTGGTGCCGTCGATCAGGTCGCCCGCCACCAGGATCAGGTCCGGCGACTGCGCCAGGATCTCGTCGACCACGCCGGCGACGAAGCGCTCACCGCGTGCGGGACCGACGTGCAGGTCGGACACCACGGCGACTCGCATGCCGTCGAACGAGGCGGGCAGACCGGGCAGGCTGACCTGGGTGCGAGTGACCTCGGGCGAGGCCGCGTCCACCACGCCGTAGCCCACGGCCGCGACCGTACCCAGCACGAGCACGGTGTTGGCCCGGCGCACCGTGGTGCGGCGGGCGTCCGTGCCGTCCCGGCGCACCACGGCGGCGCCGAGCCGCATCAGCCCCGCGACCAGGGCGATCAGGATGGAGCCGAGCACGAGGTAGAGCAGAACCGCCAGCCAGCTCAGACCCGGGTAGGCGACGTATCGAGCCCACGACGGGTCGAGAACCTCACCGGAGCCGATGCCGATGACGGCCGCCGCCCAGAACAGGACGATTACTGCATCGACGACGCGGCCGGTGCCGCGGCGGAGGTCGCCGGCGACGACGAGGCGTCGGTGCAGCCAGAACGTCACGAGCCCGAGGACGACGGCGAACACCGCCATGCGCATCACCGGGCGGAGGTCAGTCGCTCGAGGGTTCCGGCCAGGCCGGGGTCGGACGATGCTGTGACGATCACGTCTCCACCTGTCTGCCCTGCGGCGCTGCGCAGGGTGTCGATATCGGAAGCGTCCGCCAGCGACACGACGTCGAGGCGGACCGGACGCGCCGGATCGGCGGCGTCGGCCAGCGACTGCAGGAACGACGACGGTGAGATCGACGTGTCGTCGTTGGGTCCGTCGGTCACGAGCAGAACGGACTGGGGGCCGTCGGGACTCCAGTTCTCGACGGCCGAGCGGTACGCGGCGAGGACCGACGCGTACGTCGAGGTGGCGGTCTGCGGGGTGATGCCCGAGAGGGCGTCCAGACCGGTCCGTGCGCTCTCCGCCGACGGGCCCAGCGGTGCGAGGACGCGGTACGGGCGGGATCCGTCCAGACCGCGGCTGTAGATCCACACGCCGAGGCGGCCGTCGCCGGACAGTGCGCCGGTCGCCTGGCCGAGTGCCGCGCGGACGTTGTCGAGCCGGGTGCTCCCGCCGTCGATCGACTCCATCGACCCGGACACGTCGAGCAGCACGGTGGTGGACGCCGGTCGACTCGGCTCCGCAGCGGTACCGAGCACCGCAGCTCGGGCGTCGGCGGTCGGAACCGGCGCGACCGGGTCCACCGCGGGGAAGTCCAGCCCAACGATCGGGTCGGGGGTGTCGGTGGACTCGCCGGGGACGCGGAAGCCGGCCGCGAGGAACGCCTCGCGGCCCGGGGCCGACCGGACGTAGTCGAGGAACTCCGCCGCTGCGGCCCGCGCCGTCGGATCCGCGGTCGCGAGGACCAGCCCGGGGTGATCCGCCATCGGTGTCGGCCCGGCCGGTCGGAACGCTGCGAGCTGCTGGCCCTCGCGGATGCGCATCGCGAGCTGCTGCTCTGTGACCGGGACGGCGCGAACCGGCGCCGCGGTCGGATCGGGAGCTCGGACGATCGTGTCGAGGGCGGCGTCGACGTCGGCGATGTCGGCCGGAACGTCGCGCGCGGCCAGCGCGAGGCGGGACACCGCCGACACCGCGGCGGGCGACGTGGCGCGGTCGACCGTCAGCGGCTGGGTCTCCGTCCCGGGGTCGGTGGCCACCGCCACCAGAGTGGCCGCGGTCGCGGGGCCCGTGGGCAGGGCGAGCCGCAGCGGGTCGGCCGACGACGCCAGTGCGGGAAGGTCGGTCCACCGCGACCCGGCAGCAGCGAGACCGTCGGCGACGGTGGGTGCGGCCCCGAGGACCACGGGTGAGGTGACCACCGACCGCGGGGTGATGTCCGTGCCGCGTGCGGCGACCGCTGCTGCCGCGGCCGTGTCGCTGGGCACCCACAACGCCGGCTCGGGTCCCGCGGCGGACGGGTCGTACGTCGTGGCGGCGAGGGCCTCGGCGGCGACTGCCGTGGGCGCGGCGGTCACCGCCGTCGTGATGCAGTGATCCCGCACCACCGGGCCCCCGGCCGTCCAGGACTCGCCGAGGGTGCGCAGCACGTCCGCGACGTCCGGATCGGCGGTGACGGCCAGGGTGGCCTCGCCCTCGACGCAGGCCCGGGCGGCCTGCTCGGCCTCCTCGGCCGACCGGTCGCGGACGGCGAACCAGCCGACCACGGCGGCCGCGAGCAGGAGGAGGACCACGACGGTCGCGACGACGCCGCGGGAGACCCCGCGGCGTCGTCGCTCCGCGTGATCGCGGCGGTGGTTACCCACGGGTCGTCATCGGGCGTTGGCGGCCTTGTACTCGCGACGACGGGCGTGCAGGATCGGCTCGGTGTAGCCGTTGGGCTGCTGCGTGCCGAGCAGGATGAGGTCCTTCGCCGCGTTGAACGCGATGTTGGTCTCGGAGTTCTCGGCGAGCGGCCGGTAGGTGGGGTCACCGGCGTTCTGTCGATCGACCACCGGCGCCATGCGGTGCAGGGAGGCGAGCACGTCGTCCTCGGAGACGACACCGTGACGCACCCAGTTGGCCAGCAACTGACTCGAGATGCGCAGTGTGGCACGGTCTTCCATGAGGGCGACGTCGTCGATGTCGGGCACCTTCGAGCAGCCCACACCGTGGTCGATCCAGCGCACGACGTATCCGAGGATCGACTGGCAGTTGTTGTCGAGCTCGCGCTGCTTGTCCTCCGCGCTCCACGAGGTGTCCGCGGCCAGCGGGATCTCGAGAATCTGATCGACGGTGGCACGCTTGGCCTGCGCGATCTCCTCCTGGCGGGCGAACACGTCCACCTTGTGGTAGTGCAGCGCGTGCAGGGTCGCCGCCGTCGGGGACGGCACCCAGGCGGTGTTGGCGCCGGCCTTCGGGTGGCCGATCTTCTGCTCGAGCATGTCGGCCATCAGGTCCGGCATCGCCCACATGCCCTTGCCGATCTGCGCCTTGCCTTCCAGGCCGGCGGCCAGGCCGGTGTCGACGTTCCAGTCCTCGTAGGCGGCGATCCACGTCTGCTTCTTCATCTCGGCCTTGCGGACCACCGGCCCGGCCTCCATGGAGGTGTGGATCTCGTCGCCGGTGCGGTCGAGGAAGCCGGTGTTGATGAACACCACCCGCTCCTTCGCCGCGGCGATCGCGGCGGCGAGGTTGACGGTGGTGCGCCGCTCCTCGTCCATGATGCCGACCTTGAGGGTGTTGCGGGACAGACCCAGCAGGTCCTCCACGCGGGCGAACAGCTCGTCGGTGAACGCGACCTCGGCGGGGCCGTGCATCTTCGGCTTGACGATGTAGAGCGAGCCGGTGCGACTGTTGGTCAGCTCCACCTCGCCGGTGAGGCTGTGCATGCCGCACAGCGAGGTCATGATCGCGTCGAGGATGCCCTCGGGCACCTCGTTGCCGTCGGCGTCGAGGATTGCGTCGGTGGTCATCAGGTGTCCGACGTTGCGCACGAACAGCAGCGAGCGGCCGTGCAGCACCAGCTCGGAGCCGTCGAGGGCGGTGTAGACGCGGTCGGGGTTCATGGTGCGGGTGAAGGTCTTGCCGTTCTTGGTGACCTCCTCGGCGAGGTCGCCGCGCATCAGGCCCAGCCAATTGCCGTAGCCGAGGACCTTGTCCTCGGCGTCGACCGCGGCGACGGAGTCCTCGAGGTCCATGATCGTGGTGACGGCCGACTCGACGAGCACGTCCTTCACGCCGGCGGCGTCGGTGCTGCCGATGGGGCTGGTGGCGTCGATCTGCAGTTCCAGGTGCAGACCGTGGTGGCGGAACAGGATGCCCGTCGGCGCCGACGGCTCGCCGGTGTAGCCGACGAGCAGAGCCGGATCGGCCAGGCCGGTGGTCTCACCCGAGGCGAGGGTCACCGACAGGGCGGACCCGTCGATCACGTAGGCGGTGGCGTCGACGTGCGAGCCCGACGCCAGCGGCACGGCCTCGTCGAGGAACGCGCGGGCGTAGGCGATGACCTTGTCGCCGCGGACCCGGTTGTAGGAGGTGCCCTTCTCGGCGCCACCGTCCTCGGGGATGGCGTCGGTGCCGTACAGGGCGTCGTAGAGCGAGCCCCAGCGGGCGTTGGAGGCGTTGATCGCGAAGCGGGCGTTGAGCACCGGCACCACCAACTGGGGACCGGCGGTGGAGGTGATCTCCCGGTCCACCCCGGAGGTGGTGATCGAGAACGGCGCCGGCTGCTCCTCGAGGTACCCGATCTCCTGCAGGAACGCCTTGTACGCCGCCTTGTCGTACCCGGCGCCCGGGTGCTCGGAATGCCAGGCGTCGAGCTTGCCCTGGATCTCGTCGCGAGCGCCCAGCAGAGCGCGGTTCTTCGGGGCGAGATCCGTCAGCAACGACTCCACCCCGGACCAGAACGCCTCCGCCTCGACACCGGTACCCGGCAGGGCCTTCGACTGCACGAACTCGTGCAGAACAGCGGCAACCTGCAGACTTCCGACCTGGACGCGTTCCGTCATCTGTAGCCCCTCACTCGACTCTCGTCGGCCGCGGCACCGTTGCCGCGCCGTGCACGATGTTACCCACTGGTATTCCGACCGGAGTGCACCAGGAGTGCCCGACACCCCTCGACGACACGCGCGCGCAGTGGGGTCGCCCGCTCCGCGACGTCCTGCTGCACCCGCACGTACTCCGCTCGTCCGGCCGGTGTCTCGACGGCGATCGGGGCGTAGCCGTACCCCCGCAGGTCGTACGGGCTGGCGCGCATGTCGATCTCGCGGGCGGTCCGTGCCAGGTCGAAGCAGTCCATCAGGAGATCGGACGGGAGCAGCGGTCCCAGCTTGGCCACCCACTTGTAGAGATCCATCGCCGCGTGCAGGCAACCGGGTTGTTCGGTCCGCAGCCGGTGATCGGGGGAGAGTTCGGTGTCGTTGCGGGGCACCGCGTCGGGGGTGAAGAAGCGGAACGCGTCGTAGTGGGTGCACCGCAACGGCATCTCCTCGACCACCCGGTCGGTCCCCTCGTGCCCGAGTCGCAGGGGGACGTCGTGGCGGAGGGCGTCGCCGCCACCCCGGTAGACCATCGCCCACTCGTGCAGGCCGAAACAGCCCAGCCGGGCCGGTCGCCCGGCGGTGCGGGTCAGCAGGGTGTGCACGAACTCGACCGCCGCGAGACGCTTGGCCAGGAACTCGTCGGACACCGTCGTCGCGGGAACGCCGTCCACGGTGACCGACGTGTACCCGGTGCGGTCGCGGTAGGCCGCCGCGGCGTCGCCGACGAGCGCGGTGCCGTGGCCGGGATGCCACCGACGCAGATGTCCCGGCTTGAGGCTGTAGTAGGTGAAGAGGAAGTCGATCACCGGATGGGTCGCACCGGTCGCCCGGCGCGCGACGTGGTCGCCGATCGCCTCGTCCACGCGGTGCTCGTGCGCCGCCCGTCGCGTGTCGAACTCGGCGGGGCTCAGCACGATCATCCCTGCTCGTCCGGACCCGGAACGACGTCCTCGACGCGGTGGGTCCCGTCGCGCACCGTCCCCACGAACTCCTCGACCAGGTCCTCGAGCGCGACGATGCCGATGGTGCCCTGCCCCGGTTCCGCGACCGCTGCGAGGTGGCTGCGACGACTGCGCAGACGCGCCAGCGCCTCGTCCAACGGGGTTCGACCGTCGACCACGGGCAGCATCCGCACGTCCGATCGCGGGATGACCGTGTCGGCGTCCGCGTCCGGATCGGCCATGAGATCGAGCACGTCCTTGAGGTGCAGATAGCCGATGAGGCCGTCGGCGTCGTCGCGCACCGGGTAGCGGGAGAAACCCGTCTCGCGCACCGCTTCCTCGATGGCCCCCAGGGTCGGCCCGTCCGGGCCGGTGCGGACGGTACGGGCCCGCTCCAGCGGGATCAGGACCTCGCGCACCGTCCGTCCCGACGTCTCGAGCGCTCGGGCGAGCCGGCGGTGCTCCTCCTCGTCGATCAGTCCCTCGGACCGGGACTCGCCGATCATGTCGGAGAGTTGGTCGGCGGACACGGACGATTCCAGTTCGTCACGGGGTTCGACCCGCAGGGCCCGCAACGTCGCGTTGGCGCAGAGGTTGTAGAACGCGATCAACGGCTTGGCGACGGCGAGCCACCGCAGGTGCATCGGCACCAGCAGCATCGCGGTCGATTCCGGACCGGCGATGGCGATGTTCTTCGGCACCATCTCGCCGATCAGGATGTGCAGGATCACCACGATCATCAGCGCCAGCGTGAACCCGACCGGATGGAGCAACTGCTCCGGCAGTCCGGCCCACTCGAACGGCCGCTCGATCAGATGAGCCACGGCGGGCTCGGCCACCCGGCCGAGCAGGATCGAGCAGATGGTGATGCCGAGCTGCGCCGCCGCCAGCATGAGCGACAGATTCTGACCTGCCTCGACGACCACCGCGGCCCGCTTCTTGCCCTGGGCGACCAGGCTGTCCAACCGGTCCCGTCGGGCGGAGATCAGGGAGAACTCGGCACCGACGAAGAAGGCGTTCAGCAGCAGCAGGATCACCGCGAGGCCCACCGCGGCGAGGTCACCCACGGTCGTCCTCCGAACCGGCGCTCCGCAGGTGACCCACTTCCTCGGGAGCGGCGGGTCGCACGAGAATCCGGTCGATCCGTCGGCCGTCCATCGACTCGACCCGCGCGATCCACCCGCCGTGCGCGTCGTCGTCGGACTCGCCGACGGCCGTGGGAAGCACCACGCGATCGCCGGCCTCCGGAATGCGGGCGAACCGGGTCAGCACGAGTCCGCCGAGCGTCTCGTAGTCCCCGCTCGGCGCGGCGTACCCGGTGTGCTCGACCACCTCGTCGATCCGGAGCAACCCCGAGCACAGCCAGCCGTCGCCGACCCGCTGCACGTCGACGTCCGGGGTGTCGTGCTCGTCGCGGACGTCGCCGACGATCTCCTCGATGAGGTCCTCCATGGTGACGATGCCCGCGGTGCCGCCGTATTCGTCCACGACGAGCGCGACCTGCATGCCGTCGGCACGCACGCGGTCCATCACCGAGTCGCCGTCGAGACTCGCGGGCACCGTCGGGACCCGGGCGGCGAGCGTCCGCACCGGCGTGGTGCCGCGCTCGGCGGCGGGCACGGTGAACGCGTGCTTGATGTGGACGACTCCGAGGGTGTCGTCCAGGTCGCCGGCGACGACCACCGGGAACCGGGAGAAGCCCGTCCGGGCCGCGGTGTCGATCAGGTCGGCCACCGTGTCCCGCTCGGAGAGGGTCTCGATCTTCACGCGCGGCGTCATCAGCTCGTCGGCGCTACGGTCGCCGAACTGCAGCGACCGATCCACCAGTCGCGCGGTGCGGGCGTCGAGCGACCCGTGTTCGGCCGACGTGCGGACGAGCGAGCCGAGTTCCTGAGGAGAGCGCGCCGAGCGGAGCTCCTCCGCCGGCTCGATCCCGAGCCGCCGCACCATCCAGTTGGCGGACCCGTTGAGGCCGTCGATCGCCCACCGGAACACGAGGGAGAACGCCGCCTGCGGGCCCGCCGCGACACGGGCCACGCCGATCGGGTTCGCGATCGCGAGGTTCTTCGGCACCAGCTCGCCGAACACCATCGACAACGACGTCGCGATGATCAGCGCGAGCACCAGCGAGGCCGCGGTCGCGACCCGCTCCGACGCGCCGATCGCGAGCACCACCGGCGAGATGAACCGCGCGAGCACCGGTTCCGCGATGTAGCCGGTGATCAGCGTGGTGATGGTGATCCCGAGCTGTGCGCCCGAGAGCTGGAAGGACAGCGTCTTGTGCGCGCGCAGCACCTGGCGGGACCGCGCGTCGCCCTCGCGGGCGGCCGCCTCGACGGTGCTGCGTTCGAGCGCGGTCAGCGAGAACTCCGCCGCCACGAACAGGGCGGTCCCGGCCGTGAGTGCGACGAAACCGACGAGGCTGAGCACGGGGACGAGCACGGTCACGACGGCACCGGTGTCCTAACTGGTCGAACGGGTCGTGCTGGTCGAACGGGACGTGAGAGGTGCGATACCCGGCCGCGGCGTCGGTCAACCGCGGAGTCCGCCGGGATCACCACCCGGTGGGCAGCGGGCGGCCCTCGGCGAACCCGGCTGCGGACTGGATGCCCAGCACCGCGTTCGCGTGCAGGTCCTCCAGCGTGCGGGCCCCGGCGTACGTACAGGTGCTGCGGACACCGGCGCAGATGTGATCGAGCAGATCCTCGACGCCGGGGCGTTCCGGATCGAGGCGCATCCGCGAACTCGAGATGCCCTCTTCGAACAGGCCTTTGCGCGCCTGGTCGAACGCGCTGTCGGTGGCGGTGCGAGCGGCGACGGCCCGCTTGGACGCCATGCCGAAGCTCTCCTTGTAGGCGACACCGGCCGCGTCGACACGCAGGTCGCCCGGGGACTCGTGTGTACCGGCGAACCACGATCCGATCATCACGTTCGAGGCACCGGCCGCCAGGGCGAGGGCGACATCGCGCGGATGACGGACCCCACCGTCGGCCCACACGTGCTTGCCGGACTCGCGGGCCGCGGCCGCGCACTCCTCGACGGCGGAGAACTGCGGACGGCCGACGCCGGTCATCATGCGGGTGGTGCACATCGCGCCGGGCCCGACCCCGACCTTGACGATGTCGGCACCCGCGGCGATGAGGTCGCGCGTTCCCGCCGCGGAGACGACGTTGCCGGCCGCGAGGGGGACACCGAGACCGAGGCCGGCCACGGTGGCGAGCGCGTCGAGCATCTTCTGCTGATGGCCGTGTGCCGTGTCGAGCACGAGCAGATCGGCGCCGGCGTCGACGAGGTCCTTCGCCTTGGCGGCGACGTCGCCGTTCACTCCGACCGCGGCGGCGATCCGCAGGCGGCCGTGGGCGTCGACCGCGGGACGGTAGATGGCGCTGCGCAGCGCGCCGGTGCGCGTGAGGACTCCGGACAGCAGGCCGTCCGGCGTCTCGAGGACGGCCAGGTTCTCGTGTCGCGACTCGAGCAGATCGAAGACCGCCCGCGGGTCGATGTCCACGGGTGCGGTGACGAACGCGCTCTCCATGACCGTCCCGAGGCGCGCGAAGCGATCGACATCCGTGCACGCTGCCTCGGCGACGATGCCCACGGCCCGGCCCGCGTCGACCACGACGACGACACCGTGCGCCCGCTTGGGCATCAGGGCCAGCGCATCGGAGACCGACGCGTCCGGGGTGAGCGTGACGGGGGTGTCGGCGACGAGGTGGCGGCTCTTGACGAAGGCGACCGTCTCGGCGACGGCGGCGGTGGGCACGTCCTGCGGCACGACGACGATGCCGCCGCGGCGGGCGACCGTCTCGGCCATGCGCTTGCCGGCGACGGCAGTCATGTTGGCGACGACGACGGGCACGGTGGTCCCCGATCCGTCCACCGTGGCGAGGTCGACGTCGAAGCGCGACGTGACGTCGGTCCGGTTGGGAACGAGGAAGACGTCGTCGTAGGTGAGGTCGTACGGCGGGCGGCGATCGTGGAGGAACTGCACGGGGCGTCATCCTACTGCGGGTCGTGCACCGGCCGGGACCGAGCGGTCCGCGGTTCCCCCGCGGTGGCCTGGACCCGGCTGAGGGCGATCGTCGTGAGAACCATGACGGCCAGGGCCGCGATCACCACCGGACCCCGGACACCGCCGACGTCGATCCGTTCGTCGAGGACGACGACGCCCAGGGCCACCGCGGCGAGCGGCTCGCCGATGGTGACGGCCGGCAACGACGCGGCGAGCGGCCCGGCCTGGAACGCACGCTGCTGGAGGTAGAACCCGGCCACCCCGGCCGCGACCAGCGCGTAGGTCTGCCAGGACGTCGCCGCGGCGAGGAACCCCCGTTCGACGAGATCGGTGACGTATTTCGTGAACGCGACCGCGACGCCGAACAGAAGCCCACCGGCGATGCCGAACGACAACGCGGCCCGCGACGCTCGGCGTCCGGCGGAGGCACCCACGGCCGCCGCGACGAGGGAGATTCCGACCACCACCGCCAGCGGCCACGCCCACGCCGCCCACGGCGCGTCGGCGTCGCCCTCCGTCGGCTCGCCGACCGCGACGAACACGACCAGCGCGGCCGTCAGGCCGACCGCGGCGAGCCACGTCGACGGACGCATGCGTAGCCCCGAGAACCGCGCGGACAGCGGGAGCGCGAACAGCAACATGCTGACCAGCACCGGCTGCACCACGGCCACCGATCCGACCGCCAGAGCGGCGACCTGGACGAGATAACCGCCCACGTCGCCCCCGACCCCGGCCCACCACCGCCCGCTGCGCAGGACCCCGCGCACGAGCGCACCGTCCGGCACCGCCGCGGCGGCGGACTGCTGGGCCACGGCCGCACACGCGAAGAGCGCAGCGGCGATCAACGCGAGGACGATCGCGATCGAGGACGACGCCGGGGCGGTCACGGCCTCACGCCTGGACTTCGGACCTGTCCTCGCTCCACAGAGTGTGGAACTTGCCCTCGGCGTCGACCCGCTCGTAGGTGTGCGCGCCGAAGAAGTCACGCAGGCCCTGCGTCAGGGCGGCGGGGAGACGCTCGGCGCGCAGTCCGTCGTAGTACGACAGGGCGGAGGCGAAGCCCGGCACCGGAATGCCGAGCAGCGTCGCGGTGGACACCACCCGTCGCCAGCTGTCCACGGCGTTCTCCACGGCCTCACGGAAGTACGGCGCCAGGATCAGGCTGGGCAACTCGGGGTTCTCGTCGTACGCATCCTTGATGCGGTTCAGGAACCGCGCACGAATGATGCAGCCGCCCCGCCAAATGGTGGCCAGGTCGCCGGGGTGGAGGTCCCAGTCGTACTCGGCGCTGCCGGCCGCGATCTGATCGAAACCCTGGGCGTAGGCGATCACCTTCGAGGCGTAGAGCGCGGACCTGATGTCCTCGACGAACGCGTCGACGTCCAGCGGCTTGTCGGCGAGGGTGCCGGAGGCCAGCCCGCGAGCCGCGGCGCGCTGGTCGCGCGCACCGGACAGCGCCCGCGCGAAGACCGCCTCGGCGATGCCGGTGACGGGAACACCGAGATCCAGTGCGGACTTGACCGTCCACCGGCCGGTGCCCTTCTGCTCCGCCGCGTCGACGACGACGTCGACCAGGGGCGTGCCGGTCTTCGCGTCCTTGTGCGAGAGCACCTCCGCGGTGATCTCGACGAGGTAGCTCTCGAGGTCGCCCTCGTTCCAGGTGCGGAAGACGTCGGCGATCGCGTCGGGATCCTTGCCGAGCGCGTCGCGCAGCAGGTGGTACGCCTCGCCGATGAGCTGCATGTCGGCATACTCGATGCCGTTGTGCACCATCTTCACGAAGTGGCCGGAGCCGTCGGGTCCGATGTGGGTGCAGCAGGGGGTGCCGTCGACCTGCGCCGCGATGGACTCGAGCAGGGGTCCGACGGATTCGTACGACTTCGCCGGTCCGCCGGGCATGATCGACGGCCCGTTCAGGGCGCCCTCCTCGCCGCCGGAGATCCCGGCACCGACGAAGAGCAGACCGCGCTCCTTCAGATCGGCTTCGCGACGGATCGTGTCCGTGTACAGCGCATTGCCGCCGTCGATGATGATGTCGCCCTCGTCCATCACGGCCGCGAGTTCCTCGATCACCGCATCGGTGGGATCGCCGGCCTTGACCATGATCACCACGCGGCGCGGCGTCTCCAGGCTGGCAACGAAGTCCTCGATGGACTCCGACGGGACGAACGTGCCCTCGCTGCCGTGGTTCTCGATCAACGCGGTGGTCTTGGCGCTGCTCCGGTTGTGCACGGCGACGACGTGACCGCGCCGGGCGAAGTTGCGCGCCAGGTTGGAACCCATGACGGCGAGGCCGGTGACGCCGATCGGGGCGAGAGGAGTGGATCCGTCGGATGTGTCGCGTGGAGAGGTCATGCGCCCAGCTTTCCCTGCCCGGCCCCGGCTGAAAAGTCCGGGGCCGGGCAGGGGCCGGCGTGCGGGTCGGCTCTAGTCGGTCGACGCGTGCGACGCACGGCTGCGGAAGCCGCCGCCGTGAGTGCCGGTGTCCCGGCGGGGTGCGGCGTCGCGGCGCGGTGCGCCCTCGCGGCGGGGTCCACCCTGGCCGCGGTAGCCGCCGCCCTCGCTGCTGCGTCCGCGGTAGCCACTGCCCTCGCTGCTGCGTCCGCGGTAGCCGCCGCCCTCGTTGCCGCCACGCCGCGGTGCACCGGCCGGACGCTCGCGACGCGGCGCCTCGCGCACGGGCTCGCCCGACGGCTTCTGGGCGCCGGTGATGGCGCCGAGCTCGGCCGACCCGGGGGCGACGTTCACCTCGGTGACCTTGACGCCGGCCTGGCCGGTGAGGCGACCGATGATGCGGCGCTGGTTCGGCAGGGCGATCGCGACGACGGTGCCGGCCGCTCCAGCGCGCGCGGTGCGACCGGCGCGGTGCATGTAGTCCTTGTGGTCGGCCGGCGGGTCGACGTGGACGACCAGGTCGATGCCGTCGACGTGGATGCCGCGTGCGGCGACGTCGGTGGCGACGAGCACCGGGGTGCGGCCGTTCTTGAACCGGTCGAGAACGCGGGTGCGCTGGTTCTGCGCCTTGCCGCCGTGCAGCGACTCGGCGTGGATGCCGACGGCGCGCAGGCGGTCGGTGATGCCCTCGCAGCCGAGCTTGGTGCGCGCGAACATGATGGTGCGCCCGCCCTGGCGTGCGGCGATCTCGGACAGCACGATGTCCTTCTGGCCGCGTCCGACGTTGAGGATGTAGTGCTCCATCGACTCGACGGCGGCCTTGCTGTCGCCGGTGGAGTGCTGCACGTGGTCGGGCAGGAACCGGCGCACCAGGGACTGCACCTCGCGGTCGAGCGTCGCCGAGAACAGCATGCGCTGGCCGTTCGCGGCCGTCAGTCCGAGGATCTCGCGGACCTCGGGCAGGAAGCCCATGTCGGCCATCTGGTCGGCCTCGTCGAGGGCCGTGATGCACACGTCGTCGAGCAGGCAGGTGCCCTGACGCAGGTGGTCGCCCAGTCGACCGGGCGTGGCGACGAGGACGTCGACGCCGCGGCGGAGCTGGTCGGCCTGCCGGCCGAACGGGGTGCCGCCGACGGCCGGCCGCACCGACAGGCGCAGCGGGGCGGCGTAGGTCTGCAGGGAGTCCACGACCTGGAACGCGAGTTCACGGGTGGGCACCAGGACGAGCGCACGCGGGCGCTTCGCCGCGGGCGTGTCACCGAGCTCGGCGAGGCGGGTGAGCATGGGCAGGCCGAAGGCCAGCGTCTTGCCGGACCCGGTCTGCGCGCGGCCGAGGACGTTGCGGCCGGCGAGCGCGTCGCCGATCGCCATCGACTGGATGGGGGAGGGAACGGTGATGCCCTTCGCGGCGAGGGCCGTCACCACGGGGGCGGGGAGGCCGAGCTCGGCGAAGGTGGTGGTGACGGCCGCATCGGCGGCGGTGGTGACGGCCGCATCGGCGGCAGGGGACAGCGGTGTTGCGTCGATCAACGCGGGGGACCTCTCGGGTTACGGGCGCGCCGAAGTCGACGGCGACGTGAAGCGCCGATCGACGAGACGAGCCAGGGCACACATCACCTGGCTCGCAGGGCGGGGGATCCCGCCGGACCACGAAAGAAGGTGTCTCGAACGACCGCGAAGCCGGAGCGCGGAGCGCTCGGGTCGGCGGTGAAGGAAATAACGTGCCGTATCGAATATCTGATGGTTCGACGTGCGAACCATCGACCACACTACGCGACGAGGGCGCCCGACCACGACTCGTGTGAGCAGCGCAACCGGTCAGCGGCCCGTCAGTCGGCGCAGTTCCGTCAGCCACGGCACGGCGACGTAGATGGTGGGCACCACGAGGATCGCGGCGGAGGCGAGATAGGCGAGCGCAGCGACGCGATGGTCCGGTCCGGGCCGGGCGAGCCGCTCGACGCGCACGAGGGTGCTCGGCCCGCCGGCGGCGAGTGCACCCTTGGGCGCCGCGGAACCCGCGCACGCGACGAGTGCGCGCGCCAGCGGCTTCGGGCCGGTGACGCGAACAGCACTGTCGTCGGCGAGAAGTTCGACCAGCAGTTGTACCGAGCCGAGCGCGGACCGACTCCGGACCAGGCGGGGAAACGCCTGGTTGACGGCCATGAACGCTTCGAGCACCAGGTCGTGTCGGGCCCGCAGGTGCGAGCGCTCGTGGGTCAGGATCGCCGCGAGCTCTGCGTCGTCGAGGTGGGCGAGGGTGCCCTCGCTGAGCACCACGCGCTGCCGGAGACCGGGGAGGCAGTAGGCGATCGGGTCGAGCGAGTCGAGCACCCGCACGTCCGCGCCGTGCCGGGACGGGGTGTCCGAGCCACGGTCGAGGATGTCCACCAGGGTGCGATGCCGGGCGCGGCGACGACGCGTCTTCACCGCCACCAGCGACGTCGCCCACACCAGTCGAGCGCCGATGACGAGGGTGACGACGAACACCGAGACGTAGACGATCCACAGCGGAAGACCCAGGGCGGCGATCTCCGCGGTGGGCGCCGTGGTGGGTCGGCCGTCCGCACCGGGGACCAACAGCTGACTGGCGATGGCGAGACCCGACGAGAACGCGGAGAGGACCGCGGCCAGCGCGATCGCCTGCCACAGGACGAGCGCGGCCCGCGGCGTGCGGTGCGGCCACGTCGCTCGGGCCAGCATCGCGGGGACCGGGCCCGCGAGCAGCAACGCCAACGCGGCGAATACGAGCGCGGTCGGTGCGTTCATGTCCTCGGGTTCGTCGTCGGGCGGGTGCGCTCAGTCGGAGCGGGTGTCGGGATCCTGCTCGTCCAATGCTGCCAGAGCCCGGCGCAGCGCCGCTGCCTCGTCGGCGCTGACGCGGCCGACGAAGTGGACCAGGGCCGCCGCCCGCCCGCCGGACCGATCGGCCTGGTCGAGTGCATCGACCATGAGGCTCGCGACGAGTTCCTCCCGGCCGTGGACGGGGGAGTACCGGTGCGCACGATCGTCGCGGCGCTGGGTGACCAGCTTCTTCTTGGCCAACCGCTGCAGCACCGTCATGACGGTGGTGTAGGCCAACTCGCGCCGGGACGCCAGAGCCTCGTGGACCTGCCGCACGGTCTGCGGGGAGTCGCTGGCCCAGAGATGTTCCATCACCGCACGTTCGAGATCGCCCAGGCCTGCCATTCGGCTCATGCTACGGCTTCTCCGACACGAGTGCGTATTACGGGGTGTAGTAGGGCGCGTCGAGCCGCGGGTGGTGAACCGAACGCGGTGGGGCGGGACGGCGCTACTGTGACGCGGTGGCCCTCCTCGACACCTCGCTGGTCAGTGGACCGCTCCCCACCGTCGTGACGTCCGTCGGCGTGGTCGGGCTGGTCGTCCTGGTGGTCTCGCGCAGTCGTCGCCACCTCCTGCGGTCGGTGCCGATCTGCGTGCTCGCCGCGGTCGCGCTCACCGCCGTCGGCTGGGTCGTCGTCGAGAAGATCTGGCGGGGATTTCCGGACCCCATCCAGATCGCGGTCTACGTCTGGATCGGTGTGGGGCTGCTGGGTCTGCTGTTGCTGATCCCGCGAGTCGTCGCCGCACGCCGATGGTGGACGAAGGTCCTCGCCGTGCTCGCGACCGTCGTCGTGGTGGCCACCGCCGCGCTGCAGGTCAACCTCGTCTTCGCGGCCTACCCGACACTCGGGAGTGCCCTGGGGCTCGACGCCGCCGAGCAGGTCGGACTCGACGAGGCGACGGACCGGTCGTCCGACCCGATCACCGGCTCGCCGCTCGAGTCCGTCTGGACTCCGCCGCCGGATCTGCCGTCCGGGGGTCGCATCCTCGACACGCCGATCCCGGGCACCGCCTCGGGGTTCGCGGCGCGCAACGCGCAGGTCTACCTGCCGCCCGCGTACTTCGCTCCGCGCCGTCCGCTGCTCCCCGTCCTGGTCCTCCTGGCGGGTCAGCCCGGTGCCCCGGACGACTGGCTCACCGGTGGCCGACTGGTCCAGACGATGGACGCGTACGCCGCGGATCACGGCGGACTCGCGCCCGTCGTCGTGGTCGCCGACGCGACCGGAAGCGCCGTCGCCAACCCGCTCTGCGTCGACTCGCCTCTCGGCAACGTCGCGACGTATCTCTCGACGGACGTGCCGACCTGGGTACGCGCCACCCTGCAGATCGACCCCGACCCGACGTCCTGGGCCGTCGGCGGACTGTCCTACGGCGGCACCTGCGCTCTGCAGATGGCGACGAACTTCCCGCAGGTCTATCCCACGTTCCTCGTCCTGTCGGGACAGCTCGAGCCGACGTTGGGGGACAAGCAACGCACGCTCGACGCGGCGTTCGGCGGAAGCGAAGCGGCGTTCGAGGCCGTCAACCCGATGAACCTCATGGCCACCCGGCGTTACGACGGGTCCGCCGGCGTGTTCGTCGTGGGTGCCGACGATCCGGAGTACAAGGGGTACGCCGCGCAGTTGGTGGCCGCCGCGCGTGCGGCGGGGATGGACGTGCAGTACCTCGAGGTGCCCGGTGGGCACAGTTACCAGACGTGGTCCGAAGGCCTCCGACGCGAGATCGGGTGGCTGGGAACCAGAACAGGAATCACCGCGTGAACGCCACCCCGAACACCGGCAGCACCGAGCCCGCCGCGCCGACGGTCGAGGCGCCGGCCGACTCGCCCCCGTCCACCCTGCGTCGCCTCCGGACGTCGATCACGCGGCAGGTGGGCCGCGCGGTACCGACCGTGCGCGACGGTGCCCGGCGCGCGCCGGTGACGCTGGCCGTCCTCGCGATCATGTGGGGCGTCTTCGTGGTCGGCATGCTCACCACTCGGAGCGTGCGCAGTTTCGTCGACCACCATCTGGCCCTCGGCATCGTGCCGATCGAGAACCTGCGGCTGTGGACCCCGCTGACCTCGGGCGTCGTGGTCGTGGGGTGGCTCGCGGCGATCGCCTCGACCGTTCTCCTTCTCGCGGTCGCGGCACCCACCGAGCAGCGGCTCGGCTCGCGGCGATTCGCGGTGGTGGCGGTGCTCACGCAGGTGGGCGGATCGGTGGTGGCGCTCGCGTTCGCGGCGGCTGCGCAGGTGCTCGACGAGGCGTGGGGTTTCCAACTGCATCTCGGCGTCTTCTCCGGACCCTTCGCGTGGATCCTCGGCACCCTCATGGCCGCGAGCGCGTCGGCCACCACCCTGTGGCGACGACGCATCCGGGTCGGCCTGGTGGCCTTCACCGCGGTGCTGGCCCTGTTCGGTGGGCACCTCGGCGACGTCATGGCACTGGCGACCGTGGCGGTGGGCGCGGTGGTCGGGCCGCTCGTGATCGGCCGGTCCCCGCGGGGTGCGCGGTTGGCGGGCACGCGGCGCGAGGAGCGCGTGCTGGTGGCCCTGGTCGTCGCCGCCAGTGCGCTCGGACCGATGATCGCGGCGTTCTCCCCGAACGCCGTCGGACCCCTGGCGGTTCTGCGTGAGTTGTTCCGCAGTCAGCCGTGGACGGTCGACGAGGTCAACCTGGTCTGCGCCGCGGATCAGACGTCGGCCGACTGCCGCCGGGGGCTGCTCGACCTGCGTCTCGGTGGCGTCGGCCCCGTGGTGGCCAGCGTGCTGCCGTCCGTCTATCTCCTGGTGCTGGCCGACGGACTGCGCCGCGGGCGACGTTTCGCCTGGATCGCCGCCGTCGTCGCGCAGGCGGCCCTGGTGGTGTTGGCCGCCGCCAACGTCCTCATCCGCTTCGTCGACGACAACGACACCATCTTCTACGGCACCGCCGAGCCGACGCTCTACCGTTCGGTCGTGCCGTTCGTGGTACCGGTACTGGTGCTCGCGCTTCTCGTCGCGACTCGCCGGCGCTTCGACGTCGCCGCGCCGCGCGGTACCTACCGCGGACTGTGGACCGTCGTCGCCGCCACCGCCGTCGGGCTCGGCGTGCTCTACGTCCTGGTGGGCACGTGGATCCGGCGCAGTTTCGACGGCGACCCGTCGGTCGTCGCGCTGCTGCTCGACTACCCCCAGCGACTCGTCCCGCCCGTGTTGCTGCAGTGGTTCGACGCGCCCTTCCTCCCGAACAGCGGAGCCACCACCCTGCTCTACGAATGGACCGGCATCGCCTTCTGGCTGGTCCTCGTCGTCCTCACGGCCGCCTCGTTCTCCCGTGTCACCTACGGTGTCGATTCCGACGCGGCCGAGCTGGCGCGCGATGTGCTCCGTGCGTCGAGCGGCAGTGCCCTGTCCTGGATGACCACCTGGCGCGGGAACCGGTACTGGTTCACCGACGACGGGCGCAGTTACGTCGCGTTCCGGGTGATCTCGGGCGTCGCGCTGACCACCGGGGACCCCGTCGGGCCGCCGGCCGACCGCCGGTCGGCAATCGTGGGGTTCGCCGAGTACGCCGCTGCCAACGGATGGTCGCCCTGCTTCTACTCGGTCACGCCCCACGCCGCGGCGATCACGTCGGACCTCGGGTGGGAAAGCATCCAGGTCGGCGAGGAGACCGTGTTGCCGCTGAAGGATCTGGCCTTCACCGGCAAGAAGTTCCAGGACGTGCGCACCGCGGTCAACCGCGCCAAGAAGGCCGGGGTCGAGGCCGAGTGGATCTCGTTCCCCACCGCGCCGCTGGCGGTGACCGATCAGATCACCGCGATCTCGGAGGAGTGGGTCGCGGACAAGGGGATGCCCGAGATGGGGTTCACCCTCGGCGGGCTGGACGAGGTCGACGACCCCGCGGTGCGCTGCCTGGTGGCCATCGACGAGCACCGCACCGTGCACGGCGTCACGTCGTGGATGCCGGTCCACCGCGACGGCGTGGTGGTGGGTTGGACGCTCGACTTCATGCGGCGCCGATCCGAGGGGTTCCGTCCGGCGATGGAATTCCTCATCGCCTCGGCCGCACTGTCGCTGCAGGAGGAGGGCGCGGAGTTCCTCAGCCTGTCGGGGGCACCGTTGGCCAAGGTCGGTGATCCCACCGAGGACAGTCCGCAGGCGACGACGTTGTCGACGATGCTCGAGCGGCTGCTCGACGTCGTCGGACGCACCCTGGAGCCGGTCTACGGCTTCCGGTCGCTGCTCGCGTTCAAGTCGAAGTTCCAGCCCGTGTACGAGCCGATGTACATGACGTTCCCGGATCCGGCGGCCCTGCCGAGCATCGGCAACGCCATCGGGCGTGCCTACCTGCCGGACGTCTCGATCGCGCAGAGCGTGCGGCTGGTGCGCACGATGATGGACCGCTAGGGACGGGTGTCCTCGGCGGGGCGCCGGTCGCGGACGTGGCGCGTTCCGATCGGTACCACCAGGGGACGGTCCGACACCGGATCGTCGATGACGGCGGCAGCGAGCCCGAACACCTCGAGCAGGAGTTTCTCCGAGATCACCTCGGCCGGGGTCCCGGACGCGACGATGGACCCCTCGTGCATCACGACGAGGCGGTCGCTGTAGCGGATGGCGAGATTCAGATCGTGCAGCACCATCACCACGGTGCGGCCCATCTCGTCGTGCATCCGGTCGACGAGGTCGAGGACCTCGATGGAGTGCGCGAGATCCAGATAGGTCGTGGGCTCGTCGAGGAGAAGCACGTCGGTGCCCTGCGCGAGGGCCATGGAGATCCACGCGCGTTGACGCTGCCCACCGGAGAGCTGGTCGACCGGCCGCTCCGCCAGTTCCTCGATGCCCGTCAGCTCGAGCGCCCGCGCCACCTCGGCCTCGTCGTCGCGGGACCATTGCCGGATCCACGACTGGTGCGGGTGGCGCCCACGGGCCACGAGATCGGCCACCGTCAGTCCCTCGGGGGCGATCGGGGACTGCGGCAGGACGCCGAGGGTCCGCGCGACGTCGCGGGTCTTCATGCTGCCGATCGCCTTGCCGTCCAGCGTGACCTGCCCGGTCCGCGGGGTGAGCAGCCGACCCAGCGCGCGCAGCAGGGTCGACTTCCCGCAGCCGTTGGGCCCGATGACGGTGGTGATGACACCGGTGTGCACCGCGAGGTCGAGTCCGTCGATCACCACCCGGTCGCCGTAGCCGACCGAGATGCCGTCGGCGGCGAGGCGATGCTCGTGCGCGAGAGGGGAAGCGCTCATACCGACGCCTTTCGATTGGCCTTGATCATCAGATACAGCAGGAACGGTCCGCCGAGGGCGGAGGTGACGATGCCGACCGGCAGTTCCGCCGGCAGGATCGTCCGGGCGACGAGGTCGGACCCCACCACGATCGCCGCGCCGGTCAGCGCCGATGCGACGATCGGCGGCTCCGGTGAGCGGGTCAGGCGCAGAGCGATCTGCGGGGCGGCCAGCGCCACGAAGCCGATGGGTCCGGCGACGGAGGTCGCGACGGCGGCCAGGGCGACGGCGACCACGAGCAGCGCGGCCTGCGAGCGCTGCACGTTCACGCCCAGGGAGCGCGCGGTGTCCCCGCCGAGACGCATGGCGTTCAGGCGGAAGGACAGCGCCAGTGTGGCGGTACCGAGGACGACGACGACGGCGAGGACCGGCCACACCTGCGTCCAGGTCGCGCCCGCCAGCGTGCCGGTGAGCCACAACTGCGCGCGGGTGACGTCGGTGATGGTGGCGCTGACCAGCAGCCACCCGATCAGGGCGATGTTCATGGCATTGATGGCGATGCCGATGAGCACCAACCGCATGCCTTCCACTCCGCCGCGCCAGGCGAAGACGTAGATCAGCGCCGCCGTCAGGAAGGCGCCCACCAGGGCCGCGGTGGAGGTGCCGAGAGTGGCCAGGACTCCGACGGCGGTTCCGGTGCCGCCCAGCACGATCAGCGCGACCGCGGCGACACTGGCGCCCGAGGTGATGCCCAGGATGTCGGGGCTCGCGAGCGCGTTCCGGGTGATCGACTGGGTGACCGCACCCGCGACGGCCAGCGCCGCGCCGACCAGGGCACCCGTGAGGGCCCGCGGCAGCCGCAGCTCGGTCACGACGAACCGTTCGATGCGCGAGCCACCGCCGAGCAGCACGTTCACCACGTCCGGGATGGACAGGGGGTAGTCGCCGCGGCCGATGTTCAGGCAGAAGAGCAGGAACAGCGCCGCGGTGACGGCCAGCGTGATCAGCACCCGGGTGGGGCGACGCACCGTGGAGAACCGGCCGATCCGGAACGCCGGGCGCCCCGCGACCCGCGTCTCGGGCGTCGTGGTCCCCGGGGCACTCACAGCGCCACCAGCTTCCGGCGCCGGACGAGGGCGATGAAGAACGGCCCGCCGATCAGGGCGAGCACGATGCCGACCTGGAGTTCGCCGGGACGCACGACGACACGCCCGACGACGTCGGCGACGAGGAGCAGCAACCCGCCCAGTGCGCCGGAGAAGGGCACGATCCAGCGGTAGTCGGGTCCGACGATGGATCGCGCGATGTGCGGGACCACCAGGCCGACGAAGGCGATGGGTCCGCAGGCCGCGGTGGCGGCGCCGGTGAGCAGGGTGATCGCGACGATGCCCGCGGTCCGGGTCAGCGCGATGTTCGTGCCGAGGGAGCGGGCGACGTCGTCGCCGAGTCCGATGGTGTTCAGCGCCGGCGACCCGGCCGCGGCGACGACCAGTCCGGCGAGGACGAACGGGAGCACCGTCCAGAAGATGTCGATACCGCGGCCCGAGACGGACCCGACGATCCAGAAGCGGTAGCTGTCGAGCGTCGCCTGATCGAGCAGAACCACCGCGTTGGTCAGCGCCTGCAGGAAGAACGCCACGGCGGCACCCGCGAGCGCCAGGGACAGGGGATTGGCCCGACCACCGCCGATGGATGCGCTGCCGAACACCACGACGCTCGCGAGGGCGGCGCCGGCGAAGGCGAACCAGAGGTACCCGCCGGGGGAGGTGATGCCGACGAGGTAGATGGCCATCACGACGAAGAACGCCGCGCCCGCGTTGAGTCCGAGCAGTCCCGCGTCGGCGAGAGGGTTGCGGGTGTGGCCCTGGATCAGGGCTCCCGCGACGCCCAGGGCGATGCCGACCAGCAGACCGAGTGCCGTGCGCGGCAGACGGAGCGACCGCACGATCACGTCGGTGTCCGTCCCGGTCGAGCCGACCAGGGCGTGTGCGATCTCGGCGAAGGTCAGTGGGCGGGCGCCGACGGCGATGGACATGGCGATCACCAGCACCAGCGCGACCGCGAGGACGAGCAGCCCGCCCGTGCGGCGTCGCCGCG
Organism: Rhodococcoides corynebacterioides NBRC 14404; assembly: GCF_001894765.1. Classification (GTDB taxonomy): domain Bacteria; phylum Actinomycetota; class Actinomycetes; order Mycobacteriales; family Mycobacteriaceae; genus Rhodococcoides; species Rhodococcoides corynebacterioides. The sequence continues at coordinate 348,587 of NZ_BCWV01000005.1, read as the reverse complement.
TCGCGGCGGACGAGGTGTCGGGCGGGATCGCGGTGAAGCCGTCGGCGACCGCGACCTCCGCGCGGACCACCTCCGCCGCGCGTCCGTCGCGGCGGAAGGCCGCGCGAGTGCCGATGGCGCCGTGATGGTCTCGGTCGCGGAGAACGAGTCCGGCCATGGTCTTGCCGACGCTCTGTCCGGCCCGTCCGTCCCGGAGGCCGCGGTTCCACCAGGCGATGCCGACGGCGCTCAGCATCGCGAGCGACGCGAACACGGCCCGGTCGATCTCGCCTCCACCGTTGGCGTCGGTCAGCGAGCGGACGACGACGGCGCCGATGAACAGGGGAAGGGCGGGCAGGGCGACGTCGACGGCGATCGCGAGCAGCCGTGGCGCGGGCCCGGGCGGCCGACGGTCGAGGGTGGCGTAGTCACGATCGGAGGGCAGCGTCGAGACGCGAGCGGTGCGCTCGGACACGGTGCCTCCTGGTCGTCGGTCGGGTGACGCGCGGTCGCGGATCGGGGTTACGCAAGCCTAACCATAGTCCTGCGCATCGCCCTCGACGGCCGTCTCGGGTCTGTGACGGGTCCCACCCCATTGGAGCATCGGTCGTCAGGTTAGGCTTACCTCAATTCACGAACGGAGGTGGGCGATGACCGTCGTCGACGAGGTCGGAGTGGCGGGGGAGTTCGATCGGGCCATGTCGTGGCTGCGTGACCTCGACCCCGTCGCTCCTCGGGTGTACGCGGTGGCCGACATGCGTCACCAGACCAAGCGCCGATGGTGGGCGTTGACAGCCGGCGAGTCGTCGGGCCGCTTCGCCGCCCTGCAGGCCAGGGCGATGGCGGACCGCGGCGACCCGGCGCAGGCCGTACTCGGAGTCGCCGCCGATCTCGTCCACTGTGTGGTCGGTCGGGTCGCGGCGTCCTTCGTCGGCGTCGGTCGGGTGTGGGACCCGGGTCCGGAGAACCTCTGGGTCCACGTCGACAGCGATTGCGGTATCGACTGGGTCGGGGTGTGGGACGTCGTGCTGCGCGACACCGGCTCACCCGCGGGGCGTGCCGGGGTGGTGTCCCTGCCGTGCGAACGGTCGCTCGCGGCCTGGACGGCGCACCGCGCCTCGCGATCCCTGGACGTGGTGACGCGCGGGTTGTCGACGCGCGGCCCGATCGACGCGGACGCCGTCGGCCGCATCGTCGGTGACTCCGTGCTGGGCGCGTCGGTGCGGGTTCCGCACCTGGGCGCCGTCGACCCCGAGGTGGGGTGGCGCCGCGGTCAGCTGCTGCTCGACGCGTTCACGGACATCGGTATCCCGGTGCGGACCGGATCGATACGCATGACTTAGGGCAGCCTGTCCTATATAGTTCGACACGTCGGATCGAGCGGAGTCCTGAGGGCTGCAGTGACACCCGGTCCGCGCCCCGGTGGGCCTCGCGAACAGTGACGTTCGCGAGGCCCACCGTGCATCCGCTACACCACGGTTGATTGACTGAGCCGATGACCCCCACCGACCCCGATGCTCCCCGCTCGTCGCACGACGGCGTGAGCCCGGACATGGCTGCTCTGCTCGACACCGGTTTCGGCAAGCTGCTGGGACTGCGCTTCGCCCACCTGGGCCCCGACCGAGTGACGGCGACGTACGAGGTGCGACCGGAACTGCTCCAGCCTTTCGGCATCGTGCACGGCGGAGTCCACTGCGCCGTCGTGGAATCGCTGGCCAGCACCGGGGCCGGCCTGTGGTTCGAGCAGGGTCACGTGGTGGGAGTGTCCAACTCCACGGACTTCCTCCGCGCCGCGCGGGAGGGGACTCTGACCGGTGAGGCCACCCCGATCCACCGAGGGCGCACGCAACAGCTCTGGCTCGTCACCATCACCGACGAGCAGAGCCGCCCGATCGCGCGCGGTCAGGTCCGCCTGCAGAACATCGCCGACACGGGCAGCATCGGGCGCTGATCACCCGTCCCCGGTCAGCCCGCGCGTTCGGCGCTGGTCGGGGACGCCCCGGACGCTGCGCGCTTCTCCGTGCTGTCGACCTGCTTGCGTCGGCCCTCGGAATCGGCATCGGCCTTGGCATCCCGACGTCCCGCCGCGGAGTTGGCGTCGATGGTGCGCGTGGGGAGGGCCGCGTCGTCGATGCGGTTCTCCTTCTCCAGCGAGTTGAGCTGCTCGATGGCGAGGCGCGCGAACACCTGCTGTTCCGTGGACGCCATCTGAGCGCGTCCGCGGCCGAGGAACGTCACGAACCACGAGATGACCGTGGTGAGCCGATTGCGGTATCCCACCTGGTAGAACAGGTGCAGGCCGAGCCAGGCAACCCAGGCGATGAAGCCGCCGAACTCGAGCTTGCCCACCTTGCAGACCGCGCTGAAGCGCGACACGGTGGCCATCGAGCCCTTGTCGAAGTAGGAGAACGGCTTGCGCTTGCTCGGCTCCTGCCCGTCGAGGCCCGCCTTGATCGCCTTGGCGGCGTAGCGCGCGCCCTGGATGGCACCCTGCGCCATGCCCGGGACGTCCGGCACGGACATCATGTCGCCCACGACGAAGACGTTCGGGTGGCCCTTGACCGTGAGATCGGGCTCGACGATCACGCGGCCGGCGCGGTCGACCTCCGTGCCGTCGGACTGCTCGGCGAGCTGCTTCCCGAGCGGGCTCGCCTGCACGCCGGCCGACCAGACCTTGCACTGCGCCTCGATGCGGCGCTCGCTGCCGTCCTTGTCCTTGACGGTGATGCCGTCGTTGTCGACCCCGGTGACCATCGCGTTCAGCTGGATGTCCACGCCGAGCTTGCGGAGGCGGTTCGCGGCCTTCTCGCCCAGCTTCTTGCCCATCGGCGGCAGCACGGCGGGAGCGGCGTCGAGGAGGACCACCTTGGCGTCGCGCGCGTCGATGTTGCGGAACGCGCCGTCGAGCGTGCGGGTGGCGAGCTCGGAGATCTGACCCGCGAGCTCCACACCGGTGGGGCCGGCGCCGACCACGACGAACGTCATGAGACGTTCCCGCTCGGCGGGATCGGAGGACAGCTCGGCCTGCTCGAACGCACCGAGAATGCGGCCACGCAGCTCCAGAGCGTCGTCGATGGTCTTCATGCCGGGGGCGAACTCGGCGAAGTGATCGTTGCCGAAGTACGACTGCTGCGCGCCGGCCGCGACGATCAGGCTGTCGAAGTGGGTCACCGTCTCCCGCTCCAGCAGCCGCGACGTGACGGTGTTGTTCGACAGATCGATGCGCTCGACGTCACCCATCAGCACCTCGGCGTTCTTCTGCTTGCGCAGGATGACGCGGGTGGCCGGGGCGATCTCGCCGACGGACAGGATTCCGGTGGCCACCTGGTACAACAGGGGCTGGAACAGGTGGTGAGTGGTGCGGGCGATGAGCGTGACGTCGACGTCGGCGCGCTTGAGCGCCTGCGTGCCGAACAGGCCACCGAAGCCGGAACCGATGACGACGACGTGGTGGCGCTTCTTCTCGATCGTCTCGCTCATGTGTATCGCTCCTAGAAAAAAGGTCCGGTGTACGGCTCAACGCTAGTCTTCCGTGCCGACAGGGTTCACGCGAGCCCGACGAGGGGGTTCCCGATCCGACTCGTCCGTACGCTCCGGTGTGACCGAAGCATCGGTGACCGGGCACACTCGGTGACCGCCTGACGAGAGGATCGGCCGTGCAACTCGCCGTCCACTACCCCTACTTCTCCTACCCGGGCGGTGCGGCCGCCACGGCGACTCTGCTGTCGGACACCGCCCGCGCCGCCGAGGACGGCGGGTGCACGCTCTTCACGCTCATGGATCACTGGTTCCAGATGGAGAACCTCGCCACCGCGCAGGACCCGATGCTCGAGGGCTACACCGGCCTGGGGTTCCTCGCCGGCCGGACCGAGTCGATCCGGCTCGGCCTGCTGGTGACGGGAGTGACGTACCGGCATCCCGGGTTGCTCGCGAAGACCGTCACCACGCTGGACGTGCTCTCGGGCGGCCGCGCGATGCTCGGCATCGGCGCCGCCTGGTACGAGCGCGAGCACAAGGGCCTCGGCGTCCCGTTCCCAGCGATGAAGGAGCGGTTCGAGCGGCTCGAGGAGACCCTGCAGATCGTTCGACAGATGTGGAGCGACGACGACGGTCCGTACCGCGGCACGCACTACTCGCTCGAGGAGACCATCTGCGAACCCCGACCGCTGCAGGCACCGGCTCCGCCGATCATGGTGGGCGGGTCGGGGGAGAAGAAGACCCTCGCGTTCGTCGCGCGCTACGCCTCGCTCTGCAACCTGTTCGCGGCGGACAGCGACACCGTCGCCCACAAGCTCGCCGTGCTCCGGGAGCACTGCGAGCGGGAGGGCCGAAACCCCGACGAGATCGAGAAGACCATCATCTCCTCGCTCGACCCCGTCGCCGACCGTGACGGATTCCTTCGGGAGATGGAGACCTACGCCGCGATGGGCATCGACACGGTCTGTCTGAACCCGCACGGGGACGACCCCGCCGCGTGGGCCCGCGCCGCGACGGCCGCCGCCGTGACGCCGCTCGCCGAGATGGGGAACTGACATGGATCCGAACGGCAAGCACTTCCTGGTCGTGGGCGCCTCCGGCGCGCTCGGGTCGCGCATCGCCCGTCGCTTGGTCGAGGCGGGCGCGTCCGTGTCCCTGGCCGGCCGCGACGCCGACCGGCTCGCCGAGGTGGGCGGCACCGAGGCGCACGTGCTCGCGGGCGACCTGATCGACCCCACCGTGCCGGGACGGTTCGTTGCCGAGGCCGCCGAGCAGGCCGGCCGTCTCGACGGGGTGGTGATCGCGTCCGGTGTGGTCGCCTTCGGCCCGGCGGCCGAGGTCGACGACGACACCGTCGACGACCTGCTGCTGGTCAATCTCCTCGCGCCGCTGCGGCTGGTCCGAGCCGCGCTCGGCGCAGTGGGGGACGGCGGCGTGGTGGTCAATCTCGGTGCCGTCGTGGCCGAGAAGCCCGTCGGAGGCATGGCCGCGTACAGCGCGTCGAAGGCAGGGATCGGCGCGTTCCTCGCGGCGGCGCGTCCGGAAGCCCGACGGCGGAAGATTCGCATCGTGGACGTCCGACCGCCGCACACCGAGACCGGCCTCGCGACGCGTCCGGTGGCCGGCGAGGCGCCGCGGATGCCGGAGGGTCTGGACCCCGACGTGGTGGCCGACCGCATCGTCGCCGCCATCACCGGAGACGAGACCGACGTGTCGTCGACCGAGTTCGGCTGATCCGAGTCAGGGCGCGCCGCGCCGTGCCCGTCAGGGCGCGCCGCGCCGTCGCACGTCCGTCGGCGTCCGGCCCCACCAGCGGCGGCAGGCTCGGGTGAAGGTCGACTGCTCGGCCAGCCCGACGGCGGCGGCGATCTGCGTCATCGGCAGGTCGGTGGTGGTGAGGTAGCGCCGCGCCTCGTCCCGTCGCGCGTCGTCGAGGATCGCTCCGAACGACGTGCCCTCGTCGGCCAGTCGACGTTGGAGGGTCCGCGGGTGCATCGAGAGCAGGTGCGCGGCGCCCGACACGGTCGGTACACCGGTGCCGAGGGATTGGCCGACGATGGCGCGGACGCGCGGGGAGACCTCGGGGCCCCCGCCCGGACCGGACTGTGCGAGGAACGCCAACGCCAGGCGGCGCAGCGCGTCGTCGCCGCCGTGCAGCGGTCGTGCGGCCAGGGTGGCCGGTATCCGCAACAGCGCCGCGGCTCGGCCGGGGCGGACGGCGACACCGAAGAACCGCTCGTAGACCTCGAGGGGAGCGGGCGGGTCGTACGGCAGTTCCACCGACCGCAGCCCGTAGGGACCGCCGACGAGGGCGACGGTCGCGCGGTGCAGGAAGCCCAGTCCGAGATCGGTGCCCTGGATCGGCGCGATCACGCCCGGCTTCGTGCCGTAGCGCAGGGCCACCACCCCCGGGACGCCGTAGGGATCCTCCTCCACGGCGAGGAAGAGGGATTGCGCGTGCACGAAGAGGTACCGCTCGGTGCACTCGAGCGCCTCGCCGACGGTGGACGAGTTCTGGATGGCCAGGGCGAGCGGACCCAGCATTCCGAGGTCCTGTCGGCGGGCGATGCGCAGTCCCAGGTCGGGGCACCGCAGTGCAGTCGCCGCCACGTCGAGGGTGGCGGCCATCGCGACGTCCTCGACCAGCAGGTCGTCGGCGTCGAGGGCGGCCACCGGCAGGCCGGCGGCGCGCGCGAAGGCCTCGGCGTCGCCGCCGAGTTCCGCGACCGCGGCGCGGAACCCGCGAAGTCCGGCCGATCGGATGGCGGGCATGTCGCACAGAGTCAAGGACTTGTCGCGTGAAGTCAAGCGCCGGTGACGAGCAGTCGGGAGACTGGACGCCATGACCTCCTCCACCGAGCGCGACCACGCCCGCCATCTCGACGTCGTCGTCGTCGGAGCCGGACTGTCCGGCATCGGCGCGGGATACCGCCTGTCCACCGAGCACCCGGACAAGACCTGGGCGATTCTGGAAGCGCGACAGGCGATCGGTGGCACGTGGGATCTCTTCCGCTACCCGGGGGTGCGGTCGGACTCCGACATGTACACACTCGGCTACCAGTTCAAGCCCTGGCGTGACGCGAAGTCCATCGCCGACGGGGCATCGATCCTCGACTACATCCACGAGACGGCGCGCGAGTTCGGCATCGACCGCCACATCCGGTTCGGCACCAAGGTGGTGGGCGCGAACTTCTCCACCGCGGACTCACTGTGGACGCTCGACCTGCAGGTCACCGACGAGCAGGGCGACACCCGCTCCGAGACGCTCACGTGCACGTTCCTCTACAGCTGCGCCGGCTACTACGACTACGACAAGGGGTACGACCCGGACATCCCCGGTCTCGACTCCTTCGGCGGCGACGTGGTGCATCCGCAGTTCTGGCCCGAGGATCTCGACTGGACGGGCAAGCGAGTCGTGGTCATCGGCAGTGGGGCCACCGCGGTGACCCTGGTGCCGTCCATGGCGCCGGACGCCGAGCACGTCACCATGCTCCAGCGCAGCCCCACGTGGATCAGCGCTGTGCCGGGCCGGGACAAGCGCGCCGACACGCTGCGCAAGTATCTTCCGGCTCAGTTGGCGCACACCGTCATTCGGCTCAAGAACATCGCCTTCTCGACGGCGTTCTACCAGTTCTGCCGCCGCCGTCCGCAGGCCGCGCGGACGCTGCTGACCAACCTCTCGACCCGCATCCTGAAGGACGAGAAGCTCGTCGCCGAGCACTTCACTCCCGAGTACAACCCCTGGGACCAGCGCCTCTGCGCGGTCCCCGACGCCGATCTGTTCCGGGCGATGAAGAAGGGGAAGGCGTCGGTGGTGACCGACCGCATCGAGCGGGTGGAGGCCGACGGCATCCGGTTGGTGTCGGGGACGACGCTGCCGGCGGACATCGTGGTCACCGCGACGGGCCTACAGCTCCTGGCGTTCGGCGGCATCGAACTGTGCGTCGACGACGTACCGGTGACGCTGTCCGAGCAGTTCGTCTGGCAGGGCGCGATGATGACGGGCGTGCCGAACTTCGCGATCTGCATCGGCTACACCAACGCGTCGTGGACGCTGCGCGCCGACATCACCCACCGGTTGGTGTGCCGCGTTCTGGGGTTCATGGACAAGCGCGGCTTCGGCGCCGTGGTTCCCACGCCCGACGGCCCGCTCGAGGAACGTCCGCTGCTCGATCTGCAGTCGGGGTACGTCCAGCGCTCCATCGACGCCTTCCCGCGCCAGGGGGACCGTGGTCCCTGGCAGGTGCGGCAGAACTACGTGCTGGACAGCCTCACGACGCTGCGAGGGGACCTGAGCAAGACGTTGAAGGGGACGCCGCGTCGTGTGCGCGTGGGAGCGTCAACTGCCAGTTGACGGGTTGGGATCGTCAACTTATCGTTGACGTATGACGACTCCGGCACCGGTCACCCACGTTCGCCTCGACGATCTGATCCAGGCGATCACGTCGACCCACCCCGACACGCTCGACCGGCTGAGCAACGCCATGGTTCTGGCGGACCACCTCGGCGAGGTGGCCGATCACCTGATCGGTCACTTCGTCGACCAGGCGCGCCGGTCCGGCGCCTCGTGGGCGGACATCGGCAGGAGCATGGGCGTCACCAAGCAGGCCGCGCAGAAGAAGTTCGTCTCCAAGGCGTCGGGTGACGCCCCGATGGATGCGAGTGAGGGCTTCGCTCGCTTCACGCCGCGGGCACGCAACGTGGTGGTCGTGTCGCAGAACGAGGCGCACCGGCTCGGATCGACCGAGATCACCCCGGCGCACCTCGTGCTCGGGCTGCTCGCGGAACCGGAATCGCTGGGGTACCGCTTCCTGTGTGCGCAGGGGCCGTCCGCGGAGGCGATCCGCGATGCCGCCCTCGCGGCGGCCGAGGCTACCGTCGATCCCGACGCGGATCGCGGGCCCTTGATCCCCTTCGACGCCGCGGCCACGAAGGCTCTGGAACTCACCTTCCGCGAGGCGCTCCGCCTCGGACACGACTACGTCGGCACGGAGCACGTGCTGCTCGCACTCCTGGAGAACGAGAACGGCGACGGTCTGCTCACGTCGCTGGGAGTGGACAAGGCGCGGGTGGAAGCCGACCTCGTCGCCGCTCTCGACCTCTCGTGACTCACATGCCGCGGCGCATCACCGCGTAGTACGACGCGGGGAACAACCGGGCGAGCGCGTCCACGCCGAACGCGGTCGCCGCGATGAGCACCCGGCCCTTGCGCTTCTCGACGCCGTCGAGGATCCGCAGGGCCGCCTTGTCGGCGGGGTAGGTCAACAGCCGCGCGAACGTCGCCTTCCCGTCGGCGATCTCCTTCTCGGTGGCGCCGGCCGCGCTGCCGGCGGTCTCGGCGATGCGCGTCTTGATGCCGCCCGGGTGGACCGACGTGACGCCGATGTGTCCGGCCAGCTCGTGGCGCAGGCTCTCGGTGAACCCGCGGATCGCGAACTTGCTCGAGGAGTAGGCCGACTGCCCGGGCGGGGCGACGATGCCGAACAGCGAGGAGATGTTCACGATGTGCGCACCGGGGGACCGGCGCAGGGTGGGCAGGAGGCGGCGGGTGATGTCCACGGGCGCCGTGAAGTTGATGGTCATCACAGCGTCGAAGTCCTTGGCGCTGAGTTGCTCGAACGAACCACCGAACGCGATGCCGGCGTTGTTGATCAACAGGTCGATGCGGGGGTGCCGCTCGAGAATGCCGTCGAGCACCACACCCAGGGAGTCGAGGTCGGACAGGTCGGCCACGACCGCGTCGACGGACCGGCCGGGCGACTGCGCGCGCAGCGCTCTCTCGACATCGGCGAGACGCTCGCCGTCACGGTCGAGGATCACCAGATCCGTTCCGCGACGGGCCAGTTCGTAGGCCATCTGTTCGCCCATGCCGCTGGCGGCGCCGGTGACCAGCGCGACGGAACCGGGGAAACGGAACGGGGGCAACTTCGGCACGAGCTCTCCTGAGGGTCGGTGGCGACACGGTCGACGCTCCACAGTGCCCGACCGAGTGGAACCCTTCTTGACTCTGGACGACACTGCCGACTCTCGAACGACGGAGCGACCGGTCGCCTAGGCTCGGCCCGTGCCCACTCCGACCGGCCCCGCGCTCGCCTCCGGATCCACCACGGTCCGGGCCGCCCCGGACGCGGTGTTCGCCGTCCTGACGGATCTGGCCGGACTGGCGTCGATCGCCGTCGAGGCCGACTCGATGGAGTGGGTCTCCGGCACGCGAGCGGCGCCGGGGGCGGTGTTCCGCGGACACAACCGCAACGGTGTGCGTCGCTGGTCGACCCGCTGCACGGTCACCGACGTCGACGCCGGCCGGGCCTTCGCGTTCGACGTGGACTACGGCCCCCGCGGCGTCGTGCCGATCGCGCACTGGCGCTACGACCTCGACCCCGCGCCGGACGGCGGCACCCTGGTGACCGAGCGGATGTGGGACCGGCGGCCGTCGTGGTTCGTCGGGCTCGGCGGCCTCGCGACCGGCGTGCGGGACCGGGCCGCGGGCAACACCGCCAACATCGAGGCCACACTTGGTCGCCTCCGGGTCGTCCTCGAGCGCGGCGGGGCACACTGAGGTCCATGACGACACCGGACCCTCGCCCCACCATCGGACTCTGGACCGGCACGCTCGACGGCGTCCCGGCGCGAGAGGCGCAGGACGTCGCGCGCGAGATCGAGGGCCAGGGGTGGCAGTCCCTCTGGTTCGGCGAGGCGTACGGGCGCGAGGCGCTCACCGCGGCCCAGCTCTACCTGTCGGCGACCGAGCGACTCGAGGTGGGAACCGGTATCGCCAGCATCTACGCCCGCGACGCCGTGGCGACCGCGTCCGCGTCCCGCACCCTGCACGCGACGTCCGGGGGACGGTTCGTCCTCGGGCTCGGCGTCTCGCACGCGCCCCTGGTCGAACGGATGCGCGGCCACCTGTACGGCAAGCCCGTCGCGGCGATGCGGGACTACCTGGACGCGCTCGACGCGGCGCCGGCCGCCGTGGCGGGGGAGGAGGCGAACGCCCCGCGGGTCCTGGCGGCGCTCGGCCCGAAGATGCTCGAGCTCTCCCGCGACCGGACGGCGGGCGCGCACCCGTACCTCGTGACGCCCGAGCACACGGCGACCGCACGCGAGATCCTGGACGCCGGGCACTCGAGCCGGCCCCGGCTGATCGTCGAGCAGGCTGCCGTGGTGGACCCGGCAGCGGACGCCGACGAGAGCGTCTGGAGCGAGCGCGCGCATGCGCATCTGAACATCTACACCGGCCTGCCGAACTACCGGAACAACTGGGCGCGACTGGGTTTCGGTGAGGAGGACTTCGTCCGCGGGGGCAGCGACCGCCTCGCCGAGGCCATGGTCACCCGCGGGCTCGAGGCCACCGTGCGCCGAGTCCGCGAGCACCTCGACGCCGGGGCGACGACGGTGCTGCTGCAGGTGCTGGGGGAGTCGATGGCCGTGCCGCCGGCCGACGACTGGCGCCGCCTCGCCGCCGCGCTCGAGCTGGGTTAGGCACCGGCGACGACGCGTCGCATCCGTGAGGTTAGCCTTACCTCGACCCGTCGTTCCGTCGAAAGGCCCCGCATGCGCCACACCGTCGCTCTCTCCGCCGCCGCCGCGGTTCTGCTGCTCGGCACCGCTGCGTGCAGTCAGGGTGACGACGGTGGCACCGCGGCCGCGTCGAACGGCGCGTTCCCCGCGCAGGTCACCGACAAGTTCGGCACGGTCACCGTCGAGTCGGCTCCGGAGCGTGTCGTCACCGCCGGGTACAACGACCAGGACTTCGCGCTCGCCCTCGGGGTGACGCCCGTGGCCACCCGTGGGTTCACCGGTTACGAGTACCGCACCCGTCCCTGGGCGCAGGATCAGCTGGCGGGCGCCGACATTCCCGAGGTCGGCAGCGACACGCTCGACCTCGAGGGCGTGGCGGCCGCGTCGCCGGATCTCATCATGGCCACCTACGCCTACCTCGAACCGTCGCAGTACGAGCAGCTCGGCCGCATCGCCACCACCGTCGGCGACATTCCCGGGGCGGACGGTGAGGAGACGCCGGGGTGGCGCGATCAACTCGCGGCCTACGGCACGGCTCTGGGGCGGACGGCGGAGGCGGACGCCGCTCGCGAGAAGGTGGAGCAGTCGTTCGCCACGGCCACGTCCGAGAACCCGTCCTTCGCCGGCCGCACCGCCGCCGTGGCGCTGTACCTCGACGGCACGTTCTACATTCTCGAGGCCGGGGACCCCCGCAACCGCTTCTTCACCGACCTCGGCTTCGTCACGCCGGAGACCACGGGCACGGTGAGTCCGGAGCGCTACGACCTGCTGAACCAGGACACCCTCGTCCTCCTGGGGGTCGATCGCGAGGACGTCGCGAACGACGCTCTGCTGCAGAGCCTGCCGGTCGTTCGGGACGACCGCACCGTGTACACCGGCACGTTCGGGACCGACGTCCCGGCTGCGCTCGGGTTCGCCTCGCCGCTGTCCCTGCCGTACGCGGTCGACGCCCTGGTGCCGCCGCTGGCCCGCGCGACGGACGACGATCCCTCGACCGTCGTGGGCACCGTCGAGGGCTAGGTCGACGTCCCGGGGTACACAGTCACCATGACAGCGCCACGACCGGTCGAGCCGGAGGATGCCACCGCGGAACCGTGGGTGGCGGAGGAATGGTCGGAAGGTCCTGTGACCCCGCCGGAGCGGGACCCGTTCTACACCGCGCCCGACGGCTGGGAGAACGCGGCGTGCGGAACCGTGCTGCGCACGCGGCCGGTGCGTCTGGCGCTCTTCGGGCGGCTGCGGCAGCGAATCGACGCCTGGCAGTTGCTGTTTCGGACCCGTGACCTGGAGAACCGTCCGCACGTGAGTGTCACCACGGTGCTGCTCCCGGCCGACTCGGGCCGGGGCAGCGCCGGCGGCCGGCCCCTGCTGTCGTACCAGTGCGCCATCGACGCGGTATCCGGTCGGTCCTTCCCGTCCTACGCCCTGCGGTGGCATGCCCACGCCCGCGGGTCGGTACCGCAGTTCGAGTTCCTGCTGGCCCTGCACGCCGTGCGCCTGGGATGGACCGTCACCATCCCCGATCACGAAGGGGCGGAGGGTCACTGGGGCGCACCCTCCGAACCCGGGTACTGCACGCTGGACGCCGTCCGGGCGACCCTGTCCTTCGAGCGCGCCGCCTCGGCGGCCGACACCCCGGTGGCGCTGTGGGGATACTCCGGTGGGGGACTGGCGTCGTCCTGGGCCGCCGAGGGCGTCGCGGAGCACGCGCCGGAACTCCACGTCGTGGGGGCGGTGCTCGGCTCGCCGGTGGGTGACCCGGCGTCGGCGTTCCTGCGGCTCAACGGAACTCCGTACGCCGCTCTGCCGATTCTGGTGGTGGCCGGACTGCGTCGCACCTACCCGGATTTCGACCGGCTGTTGCACCGGTACGTGACCGCGGAGGGTCTCGAGATCCTGACCTCGGTCGAGCGGATGACCACGATGGCGGCCCTCGTACGGCTACGCGGCTACGACTTCGAGCGCCACACGACACTGCCGCTCACGGAGCTGGTGGCTCTGCCGGAGATGGTGGCGATCTTCGACGAGATCCGACCCGGCGGCACGGCTCCCGACTTCCCGATGCTCGTGGTGCAGGCGACGCACGATCAGATCATCGCCGTCGACGACGTGGACGGTCAGGTGCAGCGGTATCGCGACGCGGGCGCGTCGGTGGAGTATCTGCGCGACCGCACCAGCGAGCACGTCACGCTGCTGCCGCTGTCGGTGCCGTTGTCTCTCGCCTGGCTCGCGGATCGTGTCGCCGGCCGACCGCCGGGGCCGGGGACCACGACGACGGTGTTCTCGATCGCGACGCAACGGCCGAGCGTCGCGGGGTACGGCTCGATGGCGTCGACGCTCGTGCGCGCGCTGCTGCGCCGGCCCATTCGTTCGCACACACGGCGGCGCCCCCGCACTCGGTGAGTACGGGGGCGCCGCTGTCGGTCGCGTGACCGCGATCCGGACGGATCAGGCGAGCTCGAAGCGATCGAGCATCATGACCTTGTCCCAGGCCGCGACGAAGTCACGGACGAACTTCTCCTTGGCGTCGTCGCAGGCGTAGACCTCGGCGAGGGCGCGCAGCTCGGAGTTCGAGCCGAACACCAGGTCGTTGCGCGTGCCGGTCCAGCGGACCTCGCCCGTCGCCGCGTCCTTGCCCTCGTAGATGCCCTCCTCGGCGGTCGGGACCCACTCGGTGCCCATGTCGAGCAGGTTGACGAAGAAGTCGTTGGTGAGCGTGCCCACCGAGTTCGTCAACACACCGTGGGTGGAGCCGCCGTGGTTCGCGCCGAGGACGCGCAGGCCGCCGACCAGCACCGTCAGCTCCGGAGCGCTGAGGGTGAGCAGGTTGGCGCGGTCGACCAGCGAGTACTCCGCGGGGAGACGCTGACCCTTGCCGAGGAAGTTCCGGAACCCGTCGGCCTTCGGCTCGAGGTCCGAGAACGAGTCGACGTCGGTGTCCTCCTGCGTGGCATCCATGCGACCCGGCGTGAACGGCACGGTGACGGAGACGCCCGCGTCCTTCGCGGCCTGCTCGACGGCGGCGACGCCACCGAGCACCACGAGATCGGCGAACGACACGGTGCCCGAGAAGGATTCCTGGATGCCCTCGAGCACGCGGACGACCTGTGCGATCTCGTCCGGCTCGTTGACCTCCCAACCGATCTGCGGCTGCAGACGCAGGCGACCACCGTTGGCGCCGCCGCGCTTGTCCGACCCGCGGAACGACGACGCCGCGGCCCAGGCAGCCTTGATCAGCTGCGTCGGGGTGAGCTCCGAGTTCAGGATCGTCGACTTCAGCTCGGCGATCTCCGCCTCACCGATCAGGTCGTGATCGACGGCCGGGATCGGGTCCTGCCAGAGCAAGGTCTCCGACGGCACCTCGGGTCCGAGGTAGCGGGACACCGGTCCCATGTCGCGGTGAGTCAGCTTGAACCAGGCCTTCTGAAATTCCTCGGCCAGCTCCTCCGGGTGCTCGAGCCAGCGGCGCGTGATCTTCTCGTAGATCGGATCGACGCGCATCGCGAGGTCGGAGGTCAGCATCATCGGCTGGTGGCGCTTGTTCGGGTCCGCCGGGTCCGGAACCAGGTCGGCTCCGGCGCCGTCCTTCGGACGCCACTGCCATGCGCCGCCCGGTCCCTTGTGGACCTCCCACTCGTAGCCGTACAGCGTCTCGAGGAAGGTGTTGTCCCACTTGGTGGGCGTCGGGGTCCACGTGCCCTCGAGGCCGCTGGTGATGGCGTCGGCGCCGTGGCCGGTGCCGTAGCTGTTCTTCCAGCCCAGACCCATCTGCTCGATGGGGGCACCCTCGGGCTCCGCGCCGACGTACTTGTCGGGATCGGCGGCGCCGTGCACCTTGCCGAAGGTGTGGCCACCGACGGCCAGGGCGGCGGTCTCGACGTCGTTCATGGCCATGCGGCCGAAGGTCTCGCGGATGTCGAGGGCCGACTGCTGCGGGTTGGGCTCACCGTTGGGGCCTTCGGGGTTGACGTAGATCAGACCCATCTGGACCGCGGCGAGGGGGTTCTCGAGGCTCGTGCGGTCACCGGAGTAGCGCTCGTCGCCCAGCCAGGTCTGCTCGGGGCCCCAGTACACGTCCTCCTCGGGCTCCCACGAGTCGACGCGGCCGCCGGCGAAGCCCCAGGTCGGCAGACCCATGTCCTCGATGGCGACGTTGCCGGTGAGCACGATCAGGTCGGCCCAGGACAGCTTGCGGCCGTACTTCTGCTTGACCGGCCAGATCAGACGGCGTGCCTTGTCGAGGCTGGCGTTGTCCGGCCAGCTGTTGAGAGGAGCGAAGCGCTGCATGCCGGAGCCGGCGCCGCCGCGTCCGTCCTGCTTGCGGTAGGTGCCCGCGGCGTGCCACGCCATGCGGATGAAGAAGGGGCCGTAGTGCCCGAAGTCGGCGGGCCACCAGGGCTGCGACTGCGTCATCAGCGCCCGGATGTCCTCCTTGACCGCGTTCAGGTCGAGGGACTCGAACTCGGCCTTGTAGTCGAAGTCCTCGCCCATGGGATCGCCCACGGCCGGGTTCTTCTTGAGGATCTTGAGGTTGAGGGACTTCGGCCACCACTCACGGTTGCCGCCACCCTCGACCGGGGTGGGCATCCGGTCGTGCATCACCGGACACTTCCCGCCCTCGGCGGCGCCCCCGTCCTGCGGCTGGTGCTCGTTCATCTCTTTTTCGCGAGTGACGTGGTCTTCGGTCACGAAATTCCCCTCCGGAGTGTGGGCTGTTCACTGGTGTGTGTCACGGAATGACGCTGAGCGGAACATGTTTCGCACCGACCCCAGTACACGACCTCGGCCTCGTCGACGGTGAACCCGTGCGAGGAAGCCGGGGTGAGACAGGGAGCCGATCCCACCGCGCAGTCCACGTCGGCGATCGCGCCGCAGACGCGGCACACGACGTGGTGGTGATTGTCGCCGGTTCGCGTCTCGTAACGCGCGACGGAACCGGACGGCTGGATCCGACGGAGGAGGCCGTTGTCGGTCAGAGCGTGCAGGACGTCGTAGACGGCCTGCCGGGAGACACCGGGCAGGGTGGCCCGGACGGCTCCGAACACGGTCTCCGTGTCGGCGTGCGGATGGTCGTGAACCGCTCCCAGCACCGCCAGGCGGGGCCGGGTGACGCGAAGGGCCGCACCGCGCAGCATCTCCGTGTACGTCGTCGTGGTCACGCGGACCAGTATGCCTCGCAAACTGGAATGGTTCAAGAAAAACGCACCGCGCGCGTCCGCCCGGCGTCGGCCGTTCTGGTTCATACTGACCACCATGACGCTGTTCCAGACCGTGTCCGGTGCCGCCAACACGCTCGTGCGGCCGCTCATGCGGATGCCGGGGCTGGGCTCGCTCCTCGGCCGGGGCCTCGCCACCGTCACCTACACCGGGCGCAAGTCGGGTCGGCGCATCTCCCTGCCGGTCGCCTATTCGAGGAGAGGTGACGTCGTCACCGTCACAGTCGTTGCGCCGAGCCAGAAGTCGTGGTGGCGGAACTTCCGTCCGGACCCGGCCCCGGTGACCGTCGACATCGCCGGCGTCGAGCACCGGGGCACGGCGCAGGCCACCGAGTCGACAACCGGCGCGGTCACGGTGACCATCACGCTCGAGTCGTGACGGGCTCGTTGATCGGGCGACGTCTCCTGGTCACCGGGGCGAGCAGCGGAATCGGCGCGGCCACAGCGCGACTCGCCGCGTCCGCCGGTGCCCGCGTCGCCCTGATCGCCCGTCGTGACGCGGAGCTCTCCGCGCTGGCCGAGGAGATCGGCGGCTTCGCCGTCCCGGCCGACGTCACGGACGCGGCCGCGTTGACCGCCGCGGTCGATCGTGCTGCCGACGAGCTGGGCGGACTCGACGGCGTCGTCGCCTCCGCCGGTGTCGCCCGCCCGATCCACGTCGCCACCGACGACCCGGCGGACATGGCGAACCTGGTCCAGGTCAACGTGATCGGCCTGCTCCACACTCTGCGCGCGACGGTCCCGCACCTGATCGCCTCGGGCGCGGGTGACGTCGTCGTGTTGTCCTCGTTGTCGGGACGACGGGTGCCTAGGGACACGATGGGGGTCTACAGCGGAACGAAGTTCGCCGCGCACGCCATCGCCGAGGGGCTACGGATGGAACTCGCCGAGCATCCGGTCCGCGTCACCACGGTCGCACCCGGGTACGTCGCCACCCCGATCGCCGACGCCGCCACCGGATCCGACGCCGAGCGGTTCCGCGCCGACGTCGCCGCGCACGGCATGTCGCCCGTGACGATCGCCCACCTGATCGTCACCGCGCTGACGACACCTCGCGAGGCCGAGCTGGTGGAGCTGGCGGTGCGTCCGACGGGGGAGTAGGAGCGCCCGGTTCGAAGCGGATGTGGACGCGCCCGGTGCTCTCCCGGGTGACGACGGCCCGCACTCCGTAGACGCGGGCCACGAGGTCCTCGGTGAGCACGTCGGCCGGCGCGCCCGCAGCGACCACCCGGCCCTCCTGCATCACCACGATCCGATCGCAGAACAACGCGGCCAGATTAAGGTCGTGCAGAGCGACCACGCTCGTGATCGGCAGGCGGGCGATCAGCGCCAGGATCTCGAGCTGGTGGTGGATGTCGAGGTGGTTGGTGGGTTCGTCGAGGAGCAGTTCGCGCGGCTGCTGTGCCAGGGCGCGGGCGATGTGCGCACGCTGGCGTTCGCCGCCGGACAGGCGCCGCCACAGGCATCCGGCCTTGTCGGTCAGGCCCGTCTGCTCGAGAGCGGCCGCGACCGCGGACTCGTCGTCGGCCGACGGTCCGAACGCGCCGCGGTGAGGAATGCGGCCCAGCCGGACCACGTCCCGCACCGTCACGTCGACGTCGGTGTGCGCGTGCTGGTCCACCACGGCGACCGCGCGAGCGATGTGCTTGCGGCGCAGTGTCGCCAGGTCGGCGCCGTCGAGGTCGATCCGTCCCGACGTGGGGGCGGCGGCCCCGGCCATCAGGGTGAGCAACGACGATTTCCCGGACCCGTTGGGGCCGAGGAGGCCCAGCATCTCGCCGGGCCGCGGATCGATCGTCACCCCGTCGACCACGAGGGCGCCGCCGCGATTCCAGGTGACCGCCGATGCTCGCAACGTCATGCGCGTCGTCCTCTCGCCATGATCGCGATGAACGCCGGGACGCCGACGAGCGCGGTGCCGACGCCGACCGGCAGCGGAGTGGGGGCGAAGGCCACGCGGGACACGGCGTCGACCCACACCATGAAGATCGCACCGATGAGTGCCGTCGCCGGGATGAGGCGGGCGTGGTTCGGCCCCACGAGCAACCTCGCGGCGTGGGGGAGAACGAGCCCGACGAAGCCGATCGCGCCGGCGACGCTGACGAGTGCCGCGGTGACGAGCGCCGTGCCGACGAGCAACGCCAGGCGAACCCGGCGGACGTCGACGCCCAGCGACGACGCGACCGAGCTACCGAAGGAGAACGCGTCGAGCACGAACGCGTAGTAGCAGCACAGGATTGCGGCGAGGGCCGCGACGGCGGCGCAGAGAGCGACGTCGTTCCATCGCACCCCCTCGAAGGACCCCAGCAGCCAGAACATGACGCCACGGGTCTCGTCCGAGTCCGCGAACGCGAAGATGACGAAGGACGTGAGAGCCGAGAACAGTTGCGTCGCCGCGACTCCGGCGAGAATGACGCGGTCGGTGCCACCGCCGGACATCCGCGCCAGGAACAACACCAGCGCGAACGCGACGAGCGCGCCGACGAACGCGCCGCCGGACAGTCCGAGCGAGGCGCCGCCGACGCCGAGGACGCCCACCACGACGGCGCCCGTGGATGCGCCGGACGAGATGCCGAGGACGAACGGGTCGGCCAGCGGGTTGCGCAGCAATGACTGCATCACCGCACCGCAGATTCCGAGGCCGACACCGGTGGCCGCGGCGACGAGGGCGCGGGGGAGGCGTTCCTCCCAGACGATGGCGTCCTTGCTCGCCTTCACCGGCACGTCGGTGATCCCGAGGTGGTTGAGGAGGACGTCGCGGACGTTGACCAGCGAGATGTTCGCCGGGCCCAGGGTGATGGCGACGAGAACCGAGAACACGCCGAGGGCCAGGGTTCCGACGGCCAGCAGCGTCCACCGCAGGCGGCGCGACGGAGGCGCCGGCGGCGCGACCGGCGTCGGCCGGTCCGTGGCGGGCGCGCTCAGGACGACGGGTCCAGCTCGCGCAGACCGGCGGACATTTTCTCGAGGCCGTCGACCAGCTGAATGGACGGATTCATCTCGGCGCCGTGCAGCGTCAGGTAGCGCTTCTCGCGGACGGCCGTCATGGTGCTGGTGACCGGGTCCGACTCGAGGAACGCGATCTTGTCGGCCAGGCGGTCGCCGGGGAAGCGATCGCGGGTGAGGTCGCCGAGCACCAGGATCGACGGATCCCGGTCCACCACGCTCTCCCATCCCAGAGCCGCCCAGTCGTCCTGGATGTCGGCGCCGGCGTTCCCGATGTCGAGCGACGTCGCGAGCAGGTTCGGGGCGCCGTAGCCGCCGGCGATGTACGGGCTGGTGGTGTCGGCGAACCAGAACGCGGCCGTCAGGTCGCCGCTCTCGACGCCCTCGGTGGCAGCGGCGACGCGCGACTTCAGTTCGTCGACCAGTGCCGCACCACGCTCGTTGACGTCGAAGATCGCCGCCAGCTCGGTGATCTCCTGGTACAGCGAATCCATGGTCAGCGGAGTGGTGCGAGCGGTGCCGCCGTTGACGCTGCGGCCGTTGTCGCAGTCGGTGGGGGACAGGTAGGCCGGGGCGCCGACCTCGGTGAAGCGCGCGCGCTCCGCGACGCCTCCCTGCTTGTAGTGACGCCCGAAAGATGCCGTGACGAAGTCGGGCTCGGTGTCGAGCACCACTTCGTAGGTGGGGGCGTTGTCGGCGAGGCGCGGCACCGTGGCGTTGGCCTCGGCGAGGTTCGCGCGCACGGGGTCGGTCCACGACGCCGTGCCCACCATGCGGTCCTGCAGCCCGAGCGACAGGAGGATCTCGGTCGAATCCTGGTCCAGCGAGACCACGCGCGAGGGCGGCGCGTCGACGGTCACCGTCTCGCCGCAGTTGTCGAGAGTCAGCGGGTAGACGGTGCCGCCGTCGGTGGTGGCCGCGGTGGATTCCGTCACCTCCTCCGACGCGCCGCAGGCGACGAGGGTGCCGAAGGTCAGGGTTGCGACGGCCACCAGGCCGAGACGACGAGCACGCACGAGTCGAGGGATCCTTCTCCACGGTGATCGGTCGCCGTGCTGTCGACGACCGCATCGCGCCGGTGCGCGACCGAGCAGAGGCTAACCTAATACCCGCGGTGTCGGGAAACCGGCGACGTCAGGCGGAGGCATCCAGGATGTCGATCGTGAAGACGAGGCTGTCGCCGGGCTCGATGCCGGCACGCGGCTGACCGCTGGGGTACCCGTCGGCCGACGTCACCGCGACGGCCACCGTCGACCCGACCGTCTGGCCGGCGATCGCCTTCTGGAAACCGGGGACCACGTTCGCGAGCGGGAACGCGACCGGCGCGCCGCGCTCGAAGGCGCTGTCGAACACCGACCCGTCGCGGCCGTTGACGCCCTGGTAGCAGACCGACACCCGAGCGGAGTCCCCGACGACCGGACCGTCGCCGGTGGTCAGGGTCTGCACGCGGGTCTCGGCCACCGAGAACGGTCCCTGCACGTCGACGCGCGGAGCGGTGTCGGCCGTCGGCCCGACGACGGCGATCGAGCCGGTGTCTCCGTCGACCGTCCAGTCCGCGGCCGCGTCGTCCGCGGGCTCCGCGGTGGGGCACGTCGCGCGCGGGGAGTCGGCGGTGCCGGTGCTTGCGCCGGCGCTCGCCGCGGCCGAGGTGGTGCTGGTCGGCGCCGCGGTATCGCTGCTGCTGCACCCCGCCAGGGCGAGCGAGGCGGTGGCGCAGGCGGCCAGGATCACGGTGGTACGGGAGAGAGTCACGATCGCCCACGGTACAGACGGGGTACGTCGCACCGAGGCGGCGACGAGCGTTGCCGGACGTGGGCAGGAGGCGGCATGGGTGCGGTGTTCGTGATCGGGGCGGGTCCGGGTATCGGTCGGGCGGTGGTGCGTCGGTTCGCCTCGACCGGACGGCCGGTGGGCGTCGTGGCGCGCACGCGCGCCACGGTGGACGAGGTCGTGGCCGACCTCGACACCCCGACGGCCGGGGTGCTCGCCGACGTCGCCGACGAGGCGGGGCTCGGTGGAGCACTGGGCGATCTGGTGGACCGTCTCGGGGTGCCCGAGGTGGTGGTCTACAACGCCGGGGTCATCCGCACCGACCGCGTGACCGATCTCGATGCACGCACGGTGGCGGACACGTTTGCCGTCAACGTCGGAGGGGCGGTGACCGCGGCGGCATACCTGCTGCCGCGGATGGTGGACCACGGCGGCGGATCGTTCCTGGCCACAGCGGGCATGCCCACGCCGCTGCCGACGTTGACCACGCTGTCGCTGGGCAAGGCAGGACTGCGGGCGCTGGTGGAACTCCTGGCGACCGAGTGGGCGCCACGGGGAATCGGATGTTCGACGGTCACGGTGTGCGGCCCGGTGGCGCCCGGCACCGACTACGACCCGGACGTCATCGCCGAGGAGTACCTCCGACTGCACGAGACGCCGGTGACGCAGCGGCCCTTCGACATTCGCTTCGGAAATCCTGCAGACGCGGCAGGGTGAAATCCGGCCGGTCTGTTCTAGAATCGGGGCACCGACGAACGAGCAAGGAGGACGTGATGGTGACCGACATCGTCGAATGGCTGCGCGAGGGTGCGTCCGCGGGGGATCCGATTCGCGGACCGCTGTACGTGGCCAGCTTCCTGGTGCTGGGTCTGGTGCACATCCTCGGCGGCGGGTCCTTCTAGTCCAGCTCAGCGCTCGAGCCTGTCGGGCGCGGTGAAGTACCTGTGTCCGTGAGGATCTCGGATCGCGACGATGCCGTGGTCGAGCATGCGGTAACGCCACAGGCCGGCCGTCTTGTCGTTGTGGTGGGTGCGGCACAGCGGTTCGAGGTTGGTCAGCTCGGTCCAGCCGCCGAGAAGCGGCTCGTCGTGGTCGAACGGCTCGACGTGGTCGAGGTCGCAGTCGGAGCTGGGCACGCGGCATCCCGGCGCGACACAGGTGGCGTAGCGCGCCTCGACGATGGTGCGAAGGGCAGCGCTCGGCGCGTACACGAGCGCCGACCGCGGCGGGGGAGTCGCGATCCGATCCGGCGGGGGTAATCGGAAGCGATCCTCCTGGTCGGGATGGGCACGCAGGAAGTCGACCGCGGTGCGCATCGCGGTCCATGCCGTCGATCGCGCGGTCGACCCGACGTCGGGGACCCATCCCGACAGCCGACTGGGCCGCCCGCGGCGATGGGGACTCGCCACCGGCAGCGGAGAATCTTCCTGCTGGGGGTCCCGATCGGCCCGGGTCGTCATCGGGCTCGAGGTCGCCTCGGTGATGACGGCCTGCCACGTCGCGTCCGCCGCGATGTGGCGCGCGGTGTCGGCCGGAACCGGCCCCCAGCCGATCAGGTGACCGGGCTCGCCGGACAGGCCGGCCGCGGTGGCGGCGTCGATCACGATGCACGCGCGGGGGATCGGCAGCGGGGCCGTGTCGACGCTACGGTGCGGGCACGCCGGGTCCGGGCAGGTGCAGGACAGAGCGCCGCGTGTGATCACGGCGTGCGCGGCATCGAACAGGCGCGCGGGGAGCGACCGGGAATCCGTCCCGCACAGGCGGCGAGCGGCGTCCGTCACGCACCGACTCATGTCCGCGATCATCTCGGCCGGCCCTCGCAGGCGGAGTTCGGCCTGGCCGCGGGGGAGCCGGCGCACCGTCATCCCGCGCTCGGCGGTGGCCGTCTCGCGGGCCTGACGATGCCACGTGGCGTCGTACTCCGCGAGGACGCCGTCGATGGCGGCGGGTACGGACCCCGGAGTGGCGCCGCGCGCGGCGTCGATCAGTCGGCCGAGGAGTCGCTCGTCGCGACGAGTCGTGCCCGCGAGTGCGCGGCACAGTGACCGGAACGCCGCCCACGGCAGCAGTCCCGAGTGGAACGCATCCCGCACCGCAGGTGTTGCCGCGCAATAGGTTCCGATCCAGTCCAGCACGGTGCGGCGGCTGACCGTCAGGCGTGCGGCCACCTCGGAGACGAGGGCCCGTTCCACCGCGTCGGCGTCGTGGTGGCCCGATGGGCTCTCGGTGATGTAGGCGACCGCGCCGCGCACGGTGGCGGCATATGCGGCGTGCGCGGCCCGCTGGGACGCGAGGACGTCGTCGATCACGGTCATTGCCCTCACCCCCCGTCACGGTCTCACCGATCAGGTGCCCCCCGACACCGACGACAGACTAGACCGACCCACCGACACGATTCGAACACACGTTCACACGGGGGCTCCGACCTGCGCGGCGGCGACGGACGTGACCGCGTCGTCGACGGCACGCTCGAGTTCGTCCCGCGACGTGGTTTCCGAGGAGTGGAGCGTCACCCGCGCGCCGAGACGTGCGCCGCAGTATCCGATCACCCCGGTCTCGAGTTGCGTTGCCATCGCGGTGTCGTAACCCCGTTTCGCGAACCCCGCCGCGTCCTCGCCGGCGACGGCCACGAGGTGGACGGTGAGGTGCCCGAGCTTGCGCTCGACGGGAACGGCCGTGTCGTCGAAAGCCCACCCGCGCACGAACACCCGGTCGATCCATCCTTTCAGGGTCGCGGGTACCGACCACCAGTAGACGGGGAACACCAGGACGAGGTGGTCGACGTCGTCGAGGCGGCGCTGCTCGGCCACGACATCGGTGGGGAGCGGTCCGTCGTCGCTGTACCGCTGCCGGTCGGCCAGGGTGAACCGCGGGTCGAAGCCCTCGGCGCGGAGGTCGGCGATCGTCACGTCGTCGCCTCGGCGGGCAACGTCGTCAGCGAGACGACGGGCGACGTGGTGGGTCAGCGAGGTGGTGTCGGGATGGTCGACGACGACGAGAGTGCGCACGGGAAGGCCCCTTCCGGCTATGTACCGATGGTAGGTTTCTGGTCTGAAGCTACCACTCGTAAGTTACTATTGGTAGGTAGGGCGCGACGAAGGAGAGTGTCGGGTGGTGCGGCAGCGGATGACCAGAGCGGACCGACGGCGCCAGTTGCTCGATCTCGCCTGGAGCGTGGTGCGGGAGGGCGGTGCGGACGCCCTGACCCTCGGGCGTCTCGCGGAGGTCGCAGGAATCACGAAACCCGTTGTCTACGATCATTTCTCGACGCGCGCTGGCCTGGTCGTCGCGATGTTCGAGGAGTACGACGCGGAGCAGTCCGCTGCCTTGGATGCGGCGGTGGCGGAGGTCGGCGACGGCGGGCCGGTCGACACCGCGCGAGCCATCGCCGTGTCGTACGTGGACTGCGTAGTGCGCCACGGACGCGAACTCGCCGGGGTGGCTGCCGCCCTGGCGGGGTCGACCGAGCTGGCGGACTACAAACGACGGGCGGACCAGGCGTACGCGGATCAGTGTCGCCGGATCCTGGCGCGGCACACGCGGAACGGCGTCGTGTCGACGCCGGCGATGGTCGGCCTGCTGGGCGCCGCCGACGCCGTCTCCGCCGCGGCGGCCGACGGCGCGCTCACGGTGCAGGAGGCCTACGACGAGGTGAGCGCCGTCGTCGTGTCGGTGGTGGAGCGGGCGTAGGCCGGTGGTCAGATACAAACTGACATAATGTCGATTATCGGCACTGAACCTGGGACGAGTCGAGGCTGAATGCGGGAACACGTCTCAACCTGCCACGACCGTGTCCGACGCCTTCGACGCGTCGACTTTCGACGTGGTCGTGGGAAGCACAGCGGCGGCATTTTCGTCGGCGACCACAGTAGTCCTGAGGATTGCCGGACCATCGAGCACTACGATTTCGCGCATGCTCGATCATGTGTCGATCCAGGCGGCCGACATCGATGCGGCCGTGGCGTTCTACGTCGACGTCTTCCAGTCCCTCGGACTTCACGAAGTCTTGCGGTACGGCGGAGACGACGGTCCGTTCGTGGGTATCGCCGGGGTCGACGACTTTCCCCGATTCTGGGTGAACCCGCTCGTTGATCACGGCACTCGACCGATCCACCTCGCGTTCACCGCGCCCACTCGCCACGCTGTCGACGAGGTGTACCGACGCGCTGTCGCACGGGGTGTGGAGATTCTGCATGCACCGCGGGTGTGGCCGCAGTACCACGCAGCGTATTACGGCGTGTTCCTGCGGGACCCGGACGGCAACAACGTCGAAGCCGTCTGTCACGCTGCGGAGTGAGGGCCCGCCGCTGACGTCGGCGTGACAACCGTCAGAGGATCCATGCGCGCATCGCCAGTGACAAGCCGATGGCGAACACCACGAGGGCGACGAGGAGCAGTGCTCCCGATCCCGTGGGCGCGTGGTCGAAGCGGGTGGGCAGTTCCTGTCGCTGTGGCATGTGTCGACCGTAGGAATCAGAGGCGGGACTCGGAATGGCCCGTGTCGTTGTTTTTCTTCCCATCGGCGTCAGGATCTCGTCAAGGTCCCCCGTCGTGTGAATCACGGCGTGAGCACGGTCCGCAATCGGCCAGTGCTTCGCGGGCGACGTGGTGACAGATACCCCCACCGGTACTAGCATACCCCCGGATGTATATGTCACTCTGGCTCGTATCCCGCCCCGACATCCCAGGAGTTCGCCATGTGCAGTCCCGTTCCGTGTTCCACGTGCGGCAAGACGACGTGGTCGGGATGCGGCCGTCACGTCGACAGCGTGATGGCGTCCGTGCCGACGTCCCGTCGATGCACGTGCGACCGCTCCGCGACACCCCGCGCGTCCGGCGGTCTGCGCTCGCTGTTCCGCCGCTGACAGCGCCGCGGTCAGCGGTCCCGTTGCGACCCTCTCGATTCCACTACCCGCACAGGAGTTACCCGTGTCCCAGTCCGACACCGTCGCCGAGTCCCGGCCCGGTCACAACCCGGAGACATCACCCGGTCGCCTCGGCAGATGGGGCGCCGTCATGGTCACCCGCCGTCGCTGGGTGTTCGGCGCCTGGCTGATCGTGCTGATCGCCCTCGGATCCGCCGCGCCGTCGGTGTTCTCGTCACTCGCCGGCGCCGGTTGGCAGGCCAACGGGTCGGAATCGGTGCAGGTCCGCGAACTCGCCGAGGAACACTTCGGCGGCAATTCCTCCGCGGCGGTGCAGGTGGTCGTCCACAACGACGCCGGATCCCTGACGGACCCTGCCGCAACCGCGGCGCTGGCCGACGCCACCCGAATCCTGTCCTCGGACAACCGCTTCGGTGAGATCGTGCCCCCGCAGCCGGGGACGACGATCAGCCCCGACGGACGCACCGGCATCCTGATCGCCGGCGCCGCGGGCACCACCGACGAGATGGTCACCGCCGTCGACAGCGTCAAGGAACAGCTCACCGCGTTGTCCGGTGACGGTGTCGAGGTCTACCCCACGGGCGCGTCGGCGCTGTGGTCGGACTTCAACAAGGCCAACCACGACGCGATGATCCAGGCCGAATTGATCTCCTGGCCCGTCACGCTCGTCATCATGGTCCTCGCGTTCGGCTCGCTCGTCGCGGCCGGACTGCCGCTGCTGCTCACCATCGCCGGCCTTGTCGCGTCCGCCGGCGGGCTGGTACTGCTCAACGAGGTCACCCCGATCTCGGTGTGGGCCATGAACTTCGCCATGATGTTCGCCCTCGCCCTCGGCATCGACTACGCCCTGTTCGTCGTCGCCCGCTTCCGCGACGCCCTCCGCTCGAACGATCCCCGCGCCGCCGTCGCCGAGACCATGGACACCGCCGGCAAGGCCGTTGTCCTGTCGGGAATCACCGTGCTGGTGAGCCTCTCCGCCGTGTTGATCGTCCCCGCCCCCGCCGTGCGAACCATGGCCGTCGGCATCATGCTCGCCGTCACCTTCGTCCTGCTCGCCACCCTCACTCTGCTGCCCGCCGCCCTGGGCGCGCTCGGACCGAAGGTGAACGCGGCCGCACTCCCCTACGCCACGCGCCAGCAGCACCGCTCCCCCGTCTTCGCCCGATGGGGTGCGCTCCTGCACCGGCATCCGTGGCCGTTCGCGCTCGCCTCGATCGGTGTCCTCGTCGCCCTGGCCCTCCCGGTTCTCGGCCTGAAGGTCGCCATGCCTTCGATCTCCGTCGTCCCCGACGACGCGCCCGTCCGCCAGGGCTACGCCTTGGTGCAGGAGCAGTTCGGCGACGGTGCCCCCGGCGCCCTGCAGATCGTGGTGCCCGAATCCGATGCCGCCGACACCGCAGCCGCGGCGTCGCAGGTGCCCGGCATCGCCATGGTCACCCCGCCGCAACCCGCCGCCGACGGCTCCGGTTACGCACTGCTGCAGGCAATCCCGACGGTCGACCCGTCGGATGCGTCGATGGGCACGATCCTCGCCGACCTCCGGAGCGAGCTCCCCGAGCCGGCCCTGGTCGGCGGAGCCCCGGCGGAGAACCTGGACCTGCAGCAGGCCCTGAACGACTACCTGCCGCTGGTGATCGCGATCATCCTGGTCCTCGGATTCGTGCTGCTCCTCGTCGCACTGCAGGCTCCGCTGATCGCATTCCTCGGCGCCGCTGTCAGCCTGCTCTCCACCGCCGCCGCGTTCGGCGTCGCGAAGCCGATCTTCCAGGACGGCCACGGCGCCTCGCTGCTCGGTTTCACCCCGCAGGGATTCCTGAACGGGTGGGGCCCGGTGTTCTTCTTCGCGATGATCTTCGCCATCGCCATGGACTACACCGTCTTCCTCCTCGCCACCGCCAAGGAACACCACGAACGCACCGGTGACGCCGCGACCGCGATGATCGACGGTCTCGCCCACTCCGGGCGCGTCATCTTCGCCGCCGCCGCGGTCATGGTCGCCGTGTTCTTCACCTTCGCCCTCGCCGACCCGCTCCCGCCGAAGGAGATGGGCATCATCCTGGGCGTGGCCGTGCTCCTCGACGCCGTGCTCATCCGACTGATCCTGCTGCCGGTCCTGCTGCGGGTGACCGGACGCGCCGCCTGGTGGTCACCGGCCTGGCTCCGCAAGGTCCTCCCGTCCATCGGCTTCTCCCACTGACGTCAGCACCACCCACACGGAAGGAACACACCATGAGCATCGCTCTCTCCACCACGCTGACCGGCACCGACTTCGACACCGTCGTCCAGCGCACCCGCGACGCCCTCGCCGACCAGGGCTTCGGGGTCCTCACCGAGATCGACATGCAGGCCACCCTGAAGGCCAAGCTCGGCGAGGACATGGAGCGCTACCTCATCCTCGGCGCCTGCAACCCGCCGCTGGCCCACCGCGCCGTCGGCATCATGCGGACCATCGGACTGCTGTTGCCCTGCAACGTCGTCGTCCGTGAAGACCCCGACCGCGACGGCGCGATCGTCGTCGACGCCATGAATCCCGACGTCATGGTCCAGGCCACCGGAGAACCGGCGCTCGGCGACGTCGCCCGCGACGCCGGCGAGAGGCTGCGCGCAGCGATCGCCGCCCTCGGTGCCACCGGAGACGGGCTCGCCTGATGCCCCCTGGGGTACGATGCGTACCAGGAGAACTCTCGAACAGGAGCACGCCATGATCGGCGACGAGGACAGCATCGCACTCATTCTGAACCGGCTTCGCCGCGCCAACGGCCAACTCGCGGGCGTCATTTCGATGATCGAGAACGGCCGTGACTGCAAGGACGTCGTCACTCAACTGGCGGCGGTGTCGCGTGCTCTCGACAAGGCCGGGTTCAAGATCGTCGCCACCGGGCTCCGCGAATGCCTGACCGGAGAGGGCGCGGACAAGGAGCCCATGACGGAAGCCGAGTTGGAGAAACTGTTCCTCGCTCTCGCGTGACACCCGCCGACGTGGGTGAGCACGGCGTGGTCGGCGTCGGGCAGAACCGCGGCGCGGACGTCGGCCGGTGGGTCGACCTGCTCGGGCGCGGGAACGAACAGCGTTGCCGCACCACGCGATTCGAGAAACAGGTCGCGGTCGTAGAGGCCGCCGGGGGCGATCGCGGAGGGTCCAGGGCCGACCGCCGCGAGCTGCGTGGTCAGGGCCGCCGCGAACCACGTGTCGATGTCCGCGAGGTCGATGGTGTCGGTCACGGCCCACACCGTCAGCGCGGGATCGTGCCGGACCGACACGGATGCGGCGGGGGTCACCGTGCTGCGATCGAGACCTGGATGGCCGAGGCCGTCAGTGGCAGCCCGTTCACCTACACCGCCAAGTTCACCGGCGCGACCGCGACCGACACCGGCGTGGAGGTCCGTCAGCACCTGGAGGGTGACTTCCCCGGCGGAGTCGTCGACCTGCACTACCGGTTCCGGATGGACGGCGCGCTGATCGGGCGAGTGGTGATCGAGCCGTGACCCGGGTCAGCCGGGGAGCAGTCGCTCACGGAAGAAGGCCAGGACCTGGTCGAGCGCCTCTCGGGTCGGCTCACCGGGGCGGTCGATCAGGCCCTCGGTCAGTACCGAGTGCGGCGGACCGGGAGCGTCGGGGTTCGCCGCCGCGTCGGGTAGCTCGACGGCCGTGAACGCGTCCCCGAGTCTCTCCTTCAGCCACGCGAAGCGTCCCGACGGGCTCATCCGATCGCCCTGGAAGCGCAGACCGAGGACGCGGAGGTCGCCGCGGGCGCAGCGGCTCTCGACGGTCCGCAGGTCGTCCGTGTTCACGTCGATGGACCGGATCCGGCTCGGCGTGACCGCGAACGGCAGCGACGGCTGGGACAGCACGGGCGCGATCAGACGATCGTCGGCGGCCATGGCCAACGCGAACCCACCGGTGAAGCACATGCCGATCGCGCCGACACCCGGTCCGCCGCAGCGCTCGTGCTCCTTGGCGGCCAGTGCGCGCAGCCAGGTCACGATCGGCGACGACCTACCCGTCGCGAGCACGGTGAACTCACTGCTGATGCAGGCGGGGACCATTGCCCGCACGGCGGAGGCAGCGAAGCCGGCTGCCGGCACGCGACTCGCTCGGGGATCGTGACCGTCCCGCCCGAACAGGTGCGGCACCACCGCGGTGCAGCCGAGGGCGGCCACCGCGCGGGCGAAATCCGCCACCCGTGGGGTGATGCCGGGCATCTCGGACATCACGACGACGGCGGGGCCGGTCCCGAGCCGGTACACCGGCGCCGATCGGCCGTGCGCCGTGAACTCGATTCGGTCGAAATCGGTCAGTGCATCGTTCCCCGGTGGCCGCATGGCGTCATCATGCCCCTCGTGGGCGATCGGCGAACCTCGCACCGCGAGACCACTCGTGCCATCGTGATCTGCACCGAGACTCGGGAGGTGACGCGGTGGGGCCGTTCGTGGTGGTCGGACTGTGTGTCGGACTGGCCTGTCTTCTCGTCTCACGCAGTCTCGCCGCGCGTCGGATCTCCGCGCCGCTGATCGTGGTCGTCGCCGGCATGATCGTCGCCCCGCTGACGGGCGTGGACCTGACCGAACTGATCGACGCTCCGGCCACGGAGAAGGTGGTCGAGCTGGTCCTGGCGCTGTTGCTGTTCGTCGACGCCACCGAGGTCCGCGGCGGACTCTTCGGCGGCGAGCGGTCCGCTTCGGTGCGGCTCCTCGCCCTGGCCCTGCCCGGTTCGATGGCGCTCGCCCTCGGTCTGGGCGCCGTGCTGTTCACGGATCTGCCGCTGGCGGTGCTGGCGGTGATCGCCTGCGTGGTGGTCCCCACCGACCTCTCCCCCGCCTCGACTCTGCTGCGCGACCACCGAATTCCGCTCCGCGTCCGGCGGTTGCTCAACGTCGAGAGCGGATACAACGACGGCATCGTCGCGCCGATCTTCGTGATCGCGCTGGCGCTGATCGACGACGACGGCCCGCACGAGAGCACCGCCGAGGCCGTGCTGCACGGGATCCAGGCCTCGGTGGTGGCGGGCGGGGTCGGCGCCGTCGTCGGCTACGGCGGGGCGCGCGCCATCCGATTCGTCGTCGATCGCGGCCTCGCCGACCCGCGCGGCGTTCGTCTCGCCGTCGTGCTGCTGGTGTTCCTGTCCTACACCGGCGCCACGGTGTTGTCCGGCAACGGGTTCGTGGCCGCGTTCGTCGCCGGCATCGTGTTCCACGCGTCTCGTACGGCCGGACGAACCGTGGACACCACGGAACTGGCGATGGTCGAGGACCTGGCGGTGCTCAGCAGTACCGCCATGTGGTTCGTCTTCGGTGCCACGGTGTCGTATCTGATCGGGGTCGGGCTGCCCGGCTGGGAGATCGTGGTGTTCGTCGCGGCGGCGCTCACGGTGGTGCGCATCCTGCCGACCCGGCTGGCCCTGCTCGGCAGCGACTTCGCCCGGCGAGATCGGAGCGCCGTGGCGATGCTCGGCCCCCGCGGCTCGGCGTCCATCGTCTTCGGACTGCTCGCCTGGAACGAGATGGCCGACCTGGACGACGCCTTCTTCGTTCTGTACGTCATGGCTCTGACGGTGTTGGCCAGCATACTGTTTCACGGTGTCGCCGTCGGTCGCGTCGGCGCCGGATACGTGCGGGCCGGAGTGTCCGCGGAAGGCGGGTCATGACGAGCGAGGTACGAATTCTGCCCGCGACTGCCGCGCGGTTCGACGACGTCGCGGTCATGGTCGGGCCGAAGAACCCGGGCGCGAACGTCTGCTGGTGTCTCAGTCACCGGTTGCCGGCGAAGGTCCACCGCGAGCTGCAGGGCACCGAGCGGCGGGACGCGATGCTCGAGCTGTGCAGCCGGGACGTCGCGCCGGGTGTCCTCGCCTACGTCGGCGACGAGGTGGTCGGGTGGGCCGCGGTCGCGCCGCGTGCCGAGCTCCCGGTGGCCCGCTCGCGCAAGATCCCTCCGGTGGACGACCTTCCGGTGTGGTCGATCATCTGCGTCAGGGTGCGCCCCGGACACCGTGGGCAGGGTGTGTCGCACGCGCTGGTCGGCGGCGCCGCCGAGTACGCGCGGACGAACGGGGCCCCGGCCGTCGAGGCCTATCCCGTCGACAATCGGGGTGAGAAGGTCGACCTCACGATGGCGTTCGTCGGCGTGCGGTCGGTGTTCGAGGCCGCCGGATTCGAGATGGTCGCCACCACCGATGCCGTGGCCGGCGGGTTCCCGCGCGTCGTCGTGCGCCGGACCTTCGCGTGACGACGGCGGGGCGCGCGCCGCAGACGCTGGGTCTCGCGGCGGTGCTGCTGACGGTCATGGTGGGCACCACCATGCCCACCGCGCTGTACACGCACTACGAACGTGAGTTCGGCTTCTCGATCCTCACCGTGACCGTCGTCTACGCCGTGTACGCGGTGGGGGTGATCGCTGCGCTCGTCGCCTTCGGCACCTGGTCCGACGTCCTCGGCCGCCGCCCGGTGCTCGGGCTCGGTCTGGCGTTCGCCGCGGTGAGCGACGTGGTGTTCCTCCTCGCCGACGGCACCACGGTCCTGCTGATCGCTCGGGTGGTCTCCGGCCTGTCGGCGGGGGTGTTCGTCGGCACGGCCTCGGTCGCCGTCATCGAGATGGCGCAGGGCCGGTGGTCCGCACGGGCACCGCTGCTGGCCAGTCTGGCGACCATCGGCGGTCTGGGCACCGGGCCCGTGCTCGCGGCCGTCCTGGTCACGGTGGCGCCGTCTCCGCTGCGGACGACCTACGTGGTGCACCTGGTCCTCGTCGCCGCCGCGGCCCTGATCGTCGCCGTGGTGCCGGAGACCCGGCCGCGGCGCCCCGGCCGCCTCCGCCCCCTCTCCCCCGCGGTCCCCGAGACCGTGCGCGACTTCTTCGTGCGGGCCGCGATCCTCGGCTTCGCGGGATTCGCGGTGATGGGTCTGTTCACGGCCCTCGCCCCGACGATCGCCGCGCAGGTGGCCGGCGTCGAGTCCGTGCTCGGCCAGTCCGGACTCGTGGTGACGGTCATGGGCGGGTCGCTGGTCGGCCAACTCCTCGGTCGGCGACTGTCCGAGCGGGGCGCCGACGCGGGTGCCGTGGGGGCGATGCTCGCGGGCATGGTCCTGCTGGTCGCAGCCCTGCTGACCGGGTGGTGGCCGGTGCTCGCCGCGGCCGGTCTGACCGGCGGCGCGGGCCAGGGCATCGCCTTCGCACGCGGACTCGCGGGCATCGCCACGGGAGCGCCGGCGGACCGCAAGGCATCGACGACGTCGGCGTACTTCGTCGTCACCTATGTCGCCATCAGCGTGCCCGTCGTCGCCGAGGGCGTCCTGACGCGCGCGGTGGGCGTGACGACGGCGGGCATCGTCTTCGCCGCGGTGGTGGCCGCGCTCGTCGCCGTCGCGGGTGCGCTCGCCCTCCGGGCGCACCGTCGGGTGGCCGCGTGAGCGCCCGAGACCGGGTGGTGCGGGCGACGTGGGAGGTCATCGAGCGCGGAGGGTTCGAGGCCGTGACCATCGCCGCCGTGGCGCAGGTGGCCGGGGTGTCTCGCCAGACCGTCTACGCGCACTTCGGGTCGCGCGAGGAGATGGTGTCGCAGTCTCTCGAGGAACTGGCGCTCGAGGTGTTCGGGCGGTTGCGGGCGGGCGGGGCCTCGGCCGTCTCGCCGCGGGACTTCGTGATCGATCTGCTGGTCACGGGCCGCCGCGCGGTGCGAGATCACCCGGTGCTCGCGACCCTGCTCCGGCTCGATTCGGCGAATCCCATACTGGGCGACGCTGTCGTGGACGAGGCCTTCCCCGTGCTCCTCCCGCTGCTCGCCCCGCTCCGCGAGATCGACCCGGCGATCGACGACGAGGCCCTCGACGACATCGCGCTGCTGGTGGTGCGACTGGGGCTGTCGGTGGTGATCTTCGACGACGCTCGGACGCGGGACGACGACGCCTTGCGCACGTTCCTGCGTCGCACCCTGCCTCGGTCGATGCGGGGCGATCCGGAACCCCCGTGACGCTTGACACTTCCGGCTGAAAGTGTCTAACTGATCACCGCCGGTGACACCAGGGGGGGGAATTCCGACGATGACGGTGACCAGACGTGCGTTCGTGACGGGGGCGGTGGGTGCTCTCGGAGCGGCCGTGACCGGCACGGTGGTGGGGACGACCGCGACCGCGTCGCCACGCGGAACGGCCGGCCCGCGGCGGGTCGCCCTCACGCGTGAGGACCATCGGGTGCTGATCATCGGGTCCGGATTCGGCGGCGGCGTCGCCTCGTTGCGGTTCGCCGAGGCGGGCGTGCCGGTGACGGTCCTCGAACGCGGTCGGCGCTGGCCCAGTGGTCCGAACTCGACGACGTTCCCGTCCGCGACGGCTCCCGACGAGCGTCTTCTCTGGTACGGCTCGGGTACCAACCTCTTCGGCCGCCCCCTCGACGTCGGTCGGTACGCCGGCCTCGTCGAGGCGGTCCCCGGAGAGAACATGACCGTGCTCTGTCCGGCCGGCGTCGGCGGCGGCTCGCTCGTGTACCAGGGCATGACGCTCCAACCGGCGAAGGACGTCTTCCTCACCCAGTTCCCCGAGGAGCTGGACTGGGATCTGATGAACCGCGTCCACTACCCGCGGGTGGCTCGCATGCTCGGCCTCGAGGTGGCGCCGGACGCACTGATCGAGTCGCCGACCTACGCCGCTCCGCGGGCGTTCGCCGCCAACGCCCGCCGGGCCGGGCAACCGGTGTCGAAGATCCCGATGCCGATCGACTGGCAGTTCGCCCTCGACGAGCTCGCCGGGAAGATGCGCCCGTCCTACACCAACGGCGACGGGGCGATGGGCGTCAACAACGGCGGCAAGCATTCCGTGGACGTCACCTACCTCGCCGCGGCGGAGGCCACGGGGTTCGTCGACGTCCGCAGCCTGCATCACGTCACCGACGTCGAGCGCGCCACCGACGGCCGGTGGACGGTGTACGTCGAGCGCATCGACGAGCGCGGCACCGTCCTGGAGAACCTGATCCTCACCGCGGGCACGCTGGTCATGGCGGCCGGCACCATGAACACCACCCGCCTGCTGATGCGCGCCGCGGCAGCCGGGCGCATCCCCGATCTGCCCGACGCGCTCGGCCGGGGTTGGGGGTCGAACGCCGACCGCATCTACGCCTGGTCCACCGCCGAGCACGATTTCGGACCGGTCCAGGGCGGGCCGGTGGTCTACGGCAGCCTCGACTGGTCGAACCCCCGCACGGCGTCGACGGTCATCCAGGCGTCCATGCCGCAACTCGGGATCAACG
This sequence comes from Rhodococcoides corynebacterioides NBRC 14404, assembly GCF_001894765.1. Taxonomy (GTDB): domain Bacteria; phylum Actinomycetota; class Actinomycetes; order Mycobacteriales; family Mycobacteriaceae; genus Rhodococcoides; species Rhodococcoides corynebacterioides. Next base: position 313,557 of record NZ_BCWV01000005.1, on the reverse strand, counting down.
AGCACACGACGGTGCTCGTCGGATACGGCGTCAGCGACGCCCGCGGCCACTTCGTCTACGACGCCGCGAAGGACGACGCGATCCTGCGGTGGCCGTACGAGGGCGACGCCGCGATCCAGACCTCCACCATCGGCCCCCGCGTGCAGGCGATCGCCGGGCCGGGAAGCGTGCTGATCGACACCAACGCCGCGTTCCCGTCCACCTGGCATCCCCTGGGCGGCGCGTCGATGAACGCCGTGTGCGACCTCGACGGGCGTGTGCTCGGACAGCGAGGCCTCTTCGTTCTCGACGGCGCGCTGATTCCCGGCAACTGCGCCGCCTGCAACCCGTCCATGACCATCGCCGCCGTGGCGGAGCGCGCCATGGACTCCATCATCGCCCGCGACGTCGGCACCGTCGTCTGACACGAGAGGTCACCATGACACGTTCGATCCGAGGAACGGTCGGCGCGATCGCCGTCGCCCTGATCGCGGCCACGCTGCCGGTGCTCACGGCGCCCACCGCGGCCGCCGCACCGGACTTCTACACACCCCCGGCGCAGTTCGACACCACGCCCGGAGCGATCGTGCGCACCGAGCCGATGCCGGTCTACCTGGCCGCACCGGCACCCGGCGATCCCTACCCGGTCACCGGCACCCGCGTCATGTACACCTCGCGGACCGAGGCGGGCGATCCCGTCGCCGTGACCGGCACGTACCTCGACGCCGGTGGTCCCTGGACCGGTGCGGGGCCGCGCCCGACGATCGTGGTGGCCCCGGGCACCATCGGGCAGGGCGATCAGTGCGCCCCGTCGCGCGCGTTCACCACCGGACTGAACGCGGCGCTGTCACCGCCGTCGCTGTCCGCCAACCAGGAGCTGGTGTCGTCGACGCTCTGGCGGGCGATGGGGGCACGGGTCTTCGTCACGGACTACATCGGCCTCGGCACGCCGGGCCTGCACACCTACGTCAACCGGCTCGAGCAGGCCCATGCGGTGCTCGACGCGGCCCGGGCCGCCAACTCCCTCGCGGGCGACCCCGCGGCGCCCGTCGGATTCTGGGGCTACTCGCAGGGTGGCGGCGCCACCGCGGCCGCCGCGGAACTGGCCGCGCAGTACGCACCGGAGCTCAACGTCAAGGGAACGTGGGCCGGTGCCCCCACCGCCGACCTGCTCGAGGTGCTCGGGACCGTCGACGGCACCCTCATCGGCGGCGTGATCGGGTACGCGCTGAACGGCTTCGTCGAGCGTCACCCGGAGCTGCAGGCCCGGGTCGACGAGCGCACCACCGAGACCGGCAAGCGCCTGCTCGCCGAGGTGTCCACGGAGTGCATCGCGGACACGATCCTGCGACACCCCTTCCTGCGCACCGACACCCTGACCCGCGACGGCCGACCGCTGCTCGAGAACCTGGGCACCATTCCGGAGGCGGGACCGATCCTGGCGCAGCAGCGCATCGGCAGCCTGCGTCCGTCGGCACCAGTCTTCGTCACCAGCGGACGCAACGACGACACGGTCCCCTACGGCCAGGCGCGTCGTCTCGCCGAGGACTGGTGCGGACGCGGCGGCGCGGTGACGTTCCTGACCGACGAGATCCCGCCGATCCTGACCGGTGCGGTCCTGCCGAATCACTTCGGGCCCCAGCTGATCGACGGCTACGGGGGCGCGGCGGCGCGGTACATGATGGACCGATTCGCCGACGTTCCCGTGAACGGGTGCTCCGGGCTCTGACGGTCACCCGGATCGGACGGATCGGTCATTGCCCGCCCCCGCGGGCGCGCCTAGTGTCGGCGTTCATGACCATCGACGAGACGTCCATCCCCACCGATCGGGACCGAGTCGAGGACGCGGTCCGGCGGGCCCGTCACGCCGCGCGGTGGTGGGGCGGCCTGAGCCACGACGACCGCAAGGACTGGTTGCTCGAGTTCAAGTCCGTCGTCGCCCGGAACTCGGCGTCGTTGGTCGACGTGGTCCGTGAGGAGACGGGCAAGCCGGCCGACGACGCCCTGCTCGAGGTGATGCTCGCCGTCGAGCATCTGACGTGGGCGGCGAAGAACGCCCGCCGCGTGCTCCGGGAACGATCGGTCCTGCCCGGCCTGGTCAGCGCCAACCAGGCGGCGTCGGTGCGCTACGAACCGATGGGCGTGGTCGGAGTCATCGGCCCGTGGAACTACCCCGTCTACACCCCGATGGGGTCCATCGCCTACTCGATGGCCGCCGGCAACGCGGTGGTGTTCAAGCCGAGCGAGCTGACCCCCCGGACCGGCGCCTGGCTCGCCGACACCTGGGACTCCCTGTCGGCGCCCCACCCGGTGCTGCAGACCGTGGTGGGTGATGGTGCGGTCGGCGCGCACCTGGCCCGCGCCGGCGTCGACAAGGTCGCGTTCACCGGCTCGACGGCCACCGCCAAGAAGGTCATGGCGACCTGTGCCGAGTCGCTGACGCCGATCGTGGTCGAGGGTGGCGGCAAGGACGCGCTCATCGTCGACGAGGGTGCCGATCTCGACGCCGCCGCCGAGTTCGCCGCCTTCGGAGCCATGGGCAACGCCGGACAGACGTGCGCCGGAGTCGAACGCGTCTACGTCGTGGACGCGCTCGCCGACCGGTTCGTCGACAAGCTCGTCGCGCGCGTGACGAACCTGCGGGTCGGCGACGCCGCCGACGCGCAGTACGGCCGCATGACCCTCCCCCGTCAGGTCGACGTGGTGCGGTCGCAGGTCGAGGACGCGCTCGCCCGCGGCGGTCGGGCCGTCGTCGGCGGTCCCGAGTCGGTTCGCCCGCCCTACGTCGATCCGGTGGTGCTGCTCGACGTTCCCGAGGACAGCGAGGCCCAGGTCGAGGAGACGTTCGGCCCGACCGTCGTCGTCAACCGCGTCCGTGACCTCGACGAGGCGATCGACCGGGCGAACACCTCGAAGTACGGCCTCGGCGCCTCGGTGTTCACCGGATCCGACGCGGCCGGGCGACGCGCGGCGGATCGGCTCCGGGTGGGCGTGGTGAGCATCAACTCGGTGCTCGGATTCGCGGCCATCGGTGCCCTGCCGTTCGGCGGGGTCGGCGACTCCGGCTTCGGGCGCATCCACGGCGCGGACGGACTGCGAGAGTTCTCGCGCGTCAAATCCGTCACCCGCCAGCGGTTCTCGGCACCGCTCAACCTGGTCACCATGACGCGCAAGCGACGCGACGTCGCGGTCGCCCGCTTCCTGCTCACCAAGATTCACGGTCGGCGCCGGCGATGACCGCGACGCTCCCGCAGCGGGGCCGCGGGCGATACGGCTGGCTCGAGGCGATCGACCGGCTCGATCCCGTCGCCGACGCGCAGGCGATCCATCGCATCACCGCCGGGTACGAGTTTCCCTGGGACTACCAGCGATCGCTCGAGTTCGCGCTGTTCCGCACCTACTGCGTCCCCAGCATCTCCGCGTTGCTCGCGCGCACCGGCGAGTTCGAGAAGCGTCCGCAGAAGCGGTACGACGACACGTCGCTGCTCATGTCGGAACTGGTCGAACACGGATACGACTCCGAGCGTGGGCGAGCGTCGCTGCGAACGGTCAATCGCCTCCACGCGCAGTACGACATCGACCGCGACGACATGCTCTACGTCCTGTCGACGTTCGCCTTCGACCCCCTCGACTGGATCGACCGCTACGGCTGGCGCCGACTCCATCCCCACGAACGACGCGCCGCGGTCGAGTTCTACCGCGCCGTCGGAACGCGGATGGGAATCGCCGACGTCCCCGAGTCCGTGGCCGAGTTCCATGCCTTCCGAATGGAGTACGAGCACGACCGATTCGGCTTCGCGCCGGACAACCGTCGCATCGGGACCTACACCCGCGAGCTGCTCGCCTCCTGGTACCCGGCGGTGTCGCGCCCGGCGATCCGCGGCGTCGTGCACGCGATGATCGACGACGACATGCGCCGCGCGTTCGGCTTCCCCACTGCGGCGCCGGGTGCGCGCCGGGTCGCCGAGGCGGGCCTGCGAGCGCGAGCTCGTGCGGTTCGTCATCTTCCGCCCCGGCGGACGTCCCGCATCGCGCGGGACCCGCGCAATCGCACCTACCCGGGCTATCCCGTCGGGTACCACCCCTCGGACCTGGGCCCGGGCCGACTCTGACGACGGGTCAGCGAAGCCGCTCGGCGTCGCGGGCCATCTCCACCATGCGGGCCGACAGCACGGCGAGTTCGTCGGCGTCGGCGCCCTCGGCCACGGCCGTGGCGACGTCCTCGGCCGCGCAGCGCACCCCGAACGCGCGGTCGGCCAGCGCCTCGGCCTCGGCGGCGGTCAACAGGACGGCGTCGTCGGGCACCGTCGTGCCGCGCACGGAGGTGCGCTGTTCGTAGGCTCGCTGTCGGCAGGACCGGCGGCAGTAGCGGCGTCGACGTCCCGTCCCGGACTCGTCGACCGGGCGTCCGCACCACACGCACGTTCCGGGACGCCGTCTGCCGATCACGAACGTCGACGATACCGGGGTAGGATGGTGCGTTCGTGCGGGAACGTTTCCGGATCCCGGTGCGTTGATTCCAGAGCACGCAGGACGACAGAGAGGACTCTTATGGCAGACCGCGTACTTCGAGGTAGTCGGCTCGGAGCGGTGAGCTACGAGACCGATCGCGACCACGACCTCGCGCCTCGTCGCATGGCTCGGTACAAGACGGACAACGGTGAGATCTTCGACGTGCCGTTCGCGGACGACGCGGAGCTGCCGGGCACGTGGATGTGCCGCAACGGTATGGAGGGCACTCTCGTCGAGGGCACCGCGCCGGAGGCCAAGAAGGTCAAGCCCCCGCGCACCCACTGGGACATGCTGCTCGAGCGCCGTTCCGTCGAGGAGTTGGACGAGCTGCTCAAGGAGCGGCTGGACCTGCTCAAGGCAAAACGACGCGGAGCCGGCGTCTAGGACACAGCGACGCGGAGCCGGCGTCTGGTTTCGTTCGACCCCACCTCGGGCCCCGACACCTCACCGGTGTCGGGGCCCGAGGTGTTCGTCGAGCACCGGCACGACCACGTCGAGCGCGCGATCCGTGGTGAGGTGCGCGTGCGCGCACGGAATCGGATGGTCCTGCACCGTCCCCCGGACGAACGGCTCCCAGGCGGCGGCGCGGCGACGGGTGTCGTGCGCGTTGACCTCGTCGGCGGTGGCGGAGAAGAAGAGCACGTCGGCCTCGACCGGCGTCGGCCGGTAGCGGTGGGCCAGCGTGCTGCCGTGCACGTACCCGCGATGGAGACGCTCGACGACGTCGGCGGTCAGCGCCGCGGCCCCGTCGCCCGCCGCGCGGGCCAGGTCGGCGGCGTCCGCGGGCGTCGGATCGAGGCCCTCGGGCAGTGGAGTTCCCGTGACCTCCTCGATCAGGTCGCGCAGTGTGGGCACCCGGTCGAGGTACTCGGCCGTGAGCGTGTAGCTGTCGAGCATCGCCAGGGTCGCGACCCGCTCGCCGCGCCGCTCGAGCTCCGCGGTCATGGCGTGCGCGATCAGTCCGCCGAGGGACCACCCGAGCAGGTGGTACGGACCCGTCGGGTGCTCTGCCTGCAGCCGGTCGACGTAGTCACGCGCCAGATCCTCGATCGAGTCGAACTCGGACCGTTCGCCGGCCAGCGTCGGAGTCTGGAGCCCCAGAACGGAACGGTCGCCACCGAGACGCCGCGCGAGACCGTGATAGGTCCAGGCCAGGCCGAACGCCGGGTGCACGCACACCAGCGGCGCGACGTCGTCGCGGCCGGCTCGGAGCGTCACCAGCGGCGCCAGGAGATCGGTGTTCCCGGCGGTCGGCTCCTCGAGGGCGGAGGCCAGCTCGGCCGGGGTCGAGGTTCCGAACAGCAGGCTCACCGGCACGGTTCGGCCCAGCCGTTCCCCCAACTCGTGAGCCGCGCGCACGCCCACGAGGGACGTGCCGCCGAGGGTGAAGAAGTCGTCGTCCCGGCCCACCCGGTCGACCGCCAGCACCTCGGCGAACACCGCGCAGACCAGGTCCTCGGTGTGGGTCAGTGGGGCCCGGTAGACCGTGTCGGCGAGGGGTGCGGGCGCCGGGAGGGCCCGGCGATCCAGCTTGCCGGTGGGCGTGAGCGGCACGGTGTCCAGCAGCGTCACCGACGTCGGCACCATGTACGACGGCAACCGCCGCGTCAGATGGCGACGCAGCGCGGTGCCGTCCACCGCCGACCCCGACCGGACGAGGACGTACGACGCGAGTGTGGTCGGTCCTGCGTCGTCGCCGTCGGCCACACCGAGGGTCACGGCGAACTCGACGTCGTCGTGCGCCTCGAGGGCGGCGTCGATCTCGCCGAGCTCGACGCGGAATCCGCGCACCTTGACCTGGTGATCGGATCGGCCCACGTAGCTCAACACGGGGCCGTCGTCGGTGCGACGCCACCGCACCAGGTCGCCCGTGCGGTACATCCGCTCCCCCGGCTTGCCGTGCGGCGCGGCGACGAAGCGCGCCGCCGTCAGGCCGCTGCGCCCGAGGTACCCACGCGCGAGCGCGTCACCGGTGAGGTGGAGTTCGCCCACCACGCCGTACGGCACGGGCTCGAGCTGCCGGTCCAGCACGACGGCGGCGACGCCGCGGACGGGTGATCCGATGCCGATGGGTGCACCCGGGGTGAGGGCGTCGGACATCACGGTGACGATGGTGGTCTCGGTGGGACCGTAGGCGTTGTGCAGGTTCCGGCCCGGGGCCCAGCGCGCCACCAGGTCCGGGGAGCAGGCGTCGCCGCCCACGACGAGATGCGTGAGCGCGGTCGCCGCGGCCGGATCGGCGGTGGTCAGCGCCGCCGGGGTGACGAAGGCGTGGGTCACCCGTTCCCGGCCGAGGAACTCCGCGAGCTCCCGGCCGCCCACGACGGTCGTGGGTGCGATCACCATCGTGGCGCCGGCGCCGAGCGCGAACAGCAGGTCGAGCACGGCCGCGTCGAAACTGACCGACGAGAAGTGCAGGACGCGGGAGGCGCTCGTGACGTCCAGTCGGTCGGTGAGCTCGGCGGCGAAGGTCGACACCCCGGCGTGGGTGACGACGACGCCCTTGGGCGTTCCGGTCGATCCGGAGGTGTAGATGACGTAGGCGGGATGGGCGAGCTCGGCCCGCGGAAGCGCGCCCGGGGCGAGCGGCCCGGATGCGAGCGTCTCGTCGTCGAGCAGCAGCCAGACCGTCTCGGTCCCGTCCACGGCCAGTGCCGCGCGGTGATCGGCCGTGGTCAGGCCGAGGGTCGGCCGTGCGTCGGTGAGCATGTGCCGGATGCGATCCGCCGGATAGGCCGGATCGACCGGCAGGAACCCCGCTCCCGCGCGCACGATCGCGAGCACGGCCACCACGGAGTCCAGGGAGCGCGGAATGCCGACGGCGACCAGGGTGCCCGGGCCCACTCCCTGCGCGACGAGTCGACGAGCCCACCGGTCGGTGAGGGCGTCGAGCTCGCGGTAGGTGAGCGCGCGGCCGAGGTGTTCGAGGGCGATGCCGTCGGGCGAGAGTCGGACGGCGTCGTCGAGGACGGCGGCCAACGTCCGCGGCGCGTCCGCGTGACGTGCGCCGACGGGGACCAGCGCGGCGCGTTCGTCGGGCGTGAGCAGGTCGATCGCGCCGACCGCCGTCGTGGGCCGGGTGGCGAGGGTGCGCAGCACGGTGCCGAGCCGGTCGAGCAGCGTCCGCGCGGTCGCCTCGTCGAAGAGATCGGTGGCGTAGTCGAGCCCGAGGGTGAGCCCGGCGGGCTCGCCGGCGTCGGTGCGGTGCTCGGTCACGGTGACCTGCAGGTCGAACTTGGCCACCGCGACGTCGATCTCGGCCACCCGGGCATCGACGACGGCGCCGCCTGCACCCATGCGGGCTCGGGTGGGGACGTCGTCCCGCACCGTGAGCATCACCTGGAAGATCGGGTGACGCGCGGCGGACCGGGCGGGCGCGATCGCGTCCACCACCTGCTCGAACGGCACGTCGGGCCGAGCGAACGCCTCGACGTCGGCCGTGCGCACGGCCCGCAGGGCCTCCTGCAGCGGTGATCGCGGATCGATCCGGGTGCGCAGCGCGAGGGTGCCGACGAACATGCCCACGAGCCGGTCGATCGCCTCGTGCCCACGTCCGGCGACCGCGGTGCCGACCACGGTGTCGAACCGCCCGTCGAGGCGCCCGAGGGTCACGGCGAGGGCCGTGTGCAGAGCCATGAAGAGGGTGGCTCCCTCCTCGGCGGCCACCTCGCGGAGACGACGGTGCAGATCGTCGTCCAGGTGCGCGTCGACGGTGCCGCCGCGGTACGACGGCGTGGCGGGACGCGGTCGGTCCGTGGGAATGCCGAGAGTGTCCGGGGCGCCGGCCAGAGTCTCGGTCCACCAGGCCAGCTGCGTGGTCAGGAGCGACGACGGGTCGTCGAGGGAGCCGAGCCGCGCCTGCGTCCACAGCGTGTGGTCGACGTACTGGATCTCGAGCGGCGGCAGCTCGGGTGCGCGGCCCGCGGACCGCGCGTCGTACGCACCGGTGAGATCGGCGGCCAGCGGCCCGAGCGACCACCCGTCGGCGGCGATGTGGTGCATCACGAGCACCAGTACGTGGGCGGTGGGGTCGAGGCGCAGCAGCGTGGCGCGCAGCGGTGGATCGACGGTGACGTCGAAGCCCGTCCCGGCCGCGGCGAGGGCGGCGGAGTGCACCTCGTCCTCGGCGACGTCGCGGATGGCGAGAGGCACGTCGACCGCGGGCAGGATCACCTGCTCCGGACCGTCGGACGCTGCCGGGTAGACCGTGCGCAGCACCTCGTGCCGCGTCACCACGTCACCGAGCGCAGCCTGCAGAGCGGCCACGTCGAGCGGCCCGTCGAGACGTACCACCACGGGCACGTTGTAGAGGGGCGACGACGGATCGACCCGGTTGAGGAACCACTGCCGTGTCTGCGCCGGGCTGAGCGGCAACCGGTCGGGTCGCGCGATGCTGCCCGGTGCGGGGGTGTCGTCGGCGGTGAGGGTGTCCACGTGCGCAGCGAGCGTGCGCACGCCCGGGTGCTCGAACAGGGCGCGGACGGGAACCGTTCGGCCCGTTCGTGATCCGATGCGCGAGGCGACCTGCGTGGCCAGCAGCGAGTTGCCGCCGAGGGCGAAGAAGTCGTCGTCGCGGCCGATCGGCCCGCACCCGTCGCCGAGCACGCTCGCCACCACGTCGGCGACGATGCGCTCGGTCGGCGTCGCCGGGGCCTCGACGACCCGGTCCGCGCGGGCCGGGGCAGTCGGGGCGGGCAGTGCGCAGAGGTCGAGCTTGCCGACCGGGGTGAGCGGTACGGCCGTCAGGGTGGTGACCGTGGCCGGGACCAGATGCGCCGGGAGCGTGCGGGCGAGATCGGCGAGGACCGCGTCCGGGTCCATCGTGGCCGCGGCCGCGGGGACGACCCACGAGGCGAGAGCGGGAATGCCGGTCTCGTCGACGTGGACCGCGGTGTAGGCGAAGGACACGTCGTCGCGCGCCGTGAGGACCGCGTCGATCTCCCCCGGCTCGATGCGGAAGCCGCGCAGCTTGACCTGCGTGTCGGTGCGTCCGACGTACTCGAGCCGTCCGTCGGTGGTCCACCGGACGAGGTCGCCGGTGCGGTACATCCGCTCCCCCGCGCCCCGTGGATCGGCCACGAACCGGCCCGCGGTCAGCGCCGCCCGGCGCAGGTAACCTCGCGCGAGCCCGGGCCCGGCCAGGTACAGCTCGCCCGTCGTGCCGTCCGGGACCGGGTGCAGACGTACGTCGAGGACCGCGGCTCGTGCCCCGGGAATCGGCGTGCCCACGGTGACGAGACGGTCCACCTCCAGGACGTCCGTCGTTGCGACCACCGTCGTCTCGGTCGGTCCGTAGCCGTTGACCATCAGACGGCCCGGCGCCCAGCGTCGGACGAGGTCCGGGCCCGCGGCCTCGCCGCCGACGACGACCGTCCGCAGGTCGGGCAGAGCCGTCGCCGACACGTCCTCGTCGACCGTCGCCAGGGCGGCCGGGGTGACGAACGCGTGGCTCACGCGTTCCCGACGCATCAGGTCGGCCAGCTCGCGCCCGCCGAACACGTCGGGCGGCGAGATCACCAGCGTGGCGCCGGATCCCACGGCCATGAGCAGTTCCAGCACGGACGCGTCGAAGCTCGGTGACGCGACGTGCAACACCCGCGCGTCGGCGTCGACGGCGAACCGCGCGCGTTCGGCGTCGGCGAACGCCGACAGTCCGGCATGGGTGACCGAGACACCCTTGGGCACACCCGTCGACCCGGACGTGTAGATCACGTACGCCACGTGGTCCGCCCGCAGCGTGCGTCGACGGTCGGCGTCGGTGACGGGGAGATCGAGCGTGTCGGTCGGGTCGTGCTCCACGTCCAGCCAGCACACGTCCGCGAGGTCGTCGTCGGGCCGATGGTCCGCCGCGGTGAGGCCCAGCCGGGCACCGCTGTCGGTGAGCATGTGGCGGACGCGGTCCGCGGGATAGCGCGGGTCCACGGGAACCCACGCGGCCCCGGTCTTCGTCACCGCGAGGACCGCGGCGATCGCCGCGAGCGAGCGCGGCAGCGCGACGGCGACGACGTCCTCGGGGCCGGCACCGTGCGCGAGCAGGCGCCGGGCCAGCCGAGTGGACCGGCGATCGAGCTCGGCGTACGTCACCCGCTCGCCGGCGGTGCCGACGGCGGCGAGTCGATCGCCGCCGCGGCGCACCGCGGACGCCCACAGGTCCGGGAGCACCACCGGCGCGTCGACCGGTTCGGGGATGCGCGCGTCGAGGCGCGCGCGCTCGTCGGCGGTGAGCAGCGACGCGTCGCCCAGCGCGCGCTCGGGATGCGCCGCGGCGGCCGCGGCGACGGTGAGGAACCGCTCGCCGAGGCGGTCGACGGTCGACTCGTCGTACAGGTCCCGGCTGTAGGTGATGCGGACGGTCCACCCGTCCGGGCCGCCGATCACGGCGACGTCGAGGTCGAACTTGCTGCGGTCGATGTCGATCGGCTCCGCCGACCAGGTGAGGTCCCCCGTCGACACGGTGGTGTCGATGCTCTCGTCCACGGTGAGCACCACCTGGACCAGCGGGTGCCGCCCCGCGACCCGCGGCGGCGACAGGGCGTCGACGACGCGCTCGAACGGCAGCTCGGTGTGGCCGAGGGCATCGAGGTCGACCGTGCGGACGCGCTCCAGCACCCGGGCGAAGCTGTCGCCCGGTTCGATCGGGGTGCGCAGCACCACGGTGCCCACGAACATGCCGACGAGATCGTGCAGCGCGGCGTCGTGGCGCCCGGCGACCGGGGTGCCGATCACGACGTCGGTCGTGTCGGCGAGCCGGCTCAGCACGGAGGCGAGGACGGCGTGCAGCGCCATGAAGCGCGTACCGCCGTGCCGCGCGGCGGCTGCGGTGAGGGCGGCCATCGTGCCCTCGGGCACGGCGAACTCGCGCGAGCCGGCGTGGTGGCCGGGCAGTGCCGGGCGGGGTCGGTCGCCCGGCACGGTGCACTCGTCGGGCAGGCCCGCCAGCGTCGAGGTCCAGAACGCGAGGTCCGCGGCAGCGCGAGACGTCGGGTCGGACTCGTCGCCCAGCATGCGGCGCTGCCACAGCGTGAAGTCCGCGTACTGCACGGGGAGAGGCGGCAGCTCCGGCTCCCGCCCGGCCGCCCGCGCCGTGTACGCCGCGACGAGGTCGCGGGTGAGGGGCCGCATCGACCATCCGTCGGCCGCGATGTGGTGGATCGCGACCCCGAGGACGTGGCGGGTGTCGGACACGCGCAGCAGCACCGCGCGCACCGGGGTGGTCGTGGTGAGGTCGGTGCCGCGGTGCGCCAGCGACCGCAGGGCCTGCGGGACGGCGTCCGCCCGGGTGGCCCCGCGGAGGTCGCGGACGTCGAGTCGGTCGCGCACGTCGTCGATGGGCAGCACCACCTGGTGCGGGCCGTCGTCGGTCTCGGGAAACACGGTGCGCAACGCCTCGTGGCGGTCGAGCACGTCGAGGACCGCGCGCCCCAGTGCGTCCCGGTCCACCGGCCCGTCGATCGTGACCGACAGTGCGATCGTGTACGCGTCGGACGTCGGATCCAGCCGGTTCAGGAACCACAGTCGCTGCTGCGGCAGGGACAGCGGGATCCGAGCCGGGCGCTCCTGCGGGACCAGCGGCACGCGGGCGGGGCCGGCGTCGGTGTCGAGTCGCGTCGCCAGCGCGGCGACGGTATCCATGCGCGCCGCCAGAGCGGCGACGGTCGGATGCTCGAAGATCGTGCGGACGGCGACGTCCCGGCCGAGCGCGTCGGACAGCGTCGCCGCGACCCTGGTCGCGGTGAGGGAGTTGCCTCCGGAGTCGAAGAAGTGATCACGGCGCCCGACCCGCTCGAGGCCGACAGCGTCGGCGAAGGCCGTCGCGACGGTCCGTTCCGTGTCGGTGGCCGGCTCCTCGTGCGGGACGTCGCTCTGCGGGGGCGCGGGCACGGGCAGGGCGCGGCGGTCGAGCTTTCCCGCCGGCGTGAGCGGCAGCGCGTCGAGCCAGACGATCGACGCGGGCACCATGTAGTCCGGCAGCGCGCGGCGGGCGGCCTCGAGAAGTCGCGCGGTCAGCGCGTCGCGGTCCTCGGCGTCGGTCACCGCGTACGTGACCAGCCGCGCGACGTCGCGCCGATCGGCGTCGACCAGCAGGGTGACCGACCACGTCACGGCGCGCTCGGTCTGCAGCACGGCATCGATCTCGGCCAGCTCGACACGATGGCCGCGCACCTTGACCTGGTGATCCGCGCGGCCGAGGAAATGGATGGCACGGGTGTCCGGAGCCGCGGTGATGCCGGAGTTCGTGCGGAGTGCGACGACGTCTCCGGTGCGGTACATCCGAGAACCGGGCGGACCGTCGGGGTCGGCGACGAAGCGTTCCGCGGTCGGCCCCGGGCGGCCCTGGTAGCCGCGGGCGAGGCTCGGTCCCGACAGGTACAGCTCGCCGCGCACTCCCGGCGCGACCGGACGGAGCCGGCGATCGAGTACGCGTGTCTCGACGCCCGTGCGGGTACGGCCGATGGTGACGGGCTCGCCGGGATTCATCGGCTCCGTGCGCGTGACGACGACGGTGGCCTCGGTGGGACCGTAGACGTTGAGCATGGTGCGGCCGGGGGCCCACCGCTCGACCAGCGCGGGCGTGCAGACGTCGCCACCGACGGCGACGAACCGCAGGTCGGGCACACCGTCGGGGTCGACGGTCTCGAGTGCGGCGGGGGTGACCACGGCGTGGGTGACCCGACGGTCGCGGAGCAGCGCCGCGAGGTCGCGGCCGCCGTAGACGTCGGTGGGAGCCGGGACCACCGCGCCGCCCACCGCGAATGCCATCAGCAGTTCCATCAGCGAGACGTCGAAGGACGGCGACGCGAAGTGCAGGGCGCGGATGGTCTCGTCCACCCCGGCGGCCGCTGCGGTGTCGGCGGCGAGATCCGCGATGCCGCGGTGGGACACCACGACGGCCTTGGGGCGGCCGGTCGAGCCGGACGTGAAGATCAGGTAGGCGGCCTGGTCGGGGTGTGGTGCCGGCACGGCGACGGGCGCCGCCGCGAGTGCGTGGTCGGTGCGCGGGTCGAGCCAGTGGACCGTGTCCGGGAGCATCGCGCGCTCGTCGCCGGCCAGTCCGACGACGGCGCCGGTGTCGGCGACCATCGTGGCCAGTCGGTCCGCGGGGTACTTCGGGTCGAGAGGGGTGTAGGCGCCACCGGACTTGGCGACGGCCCACAGGGCGATCAGCGATGCCGCCGAGCGGCCCACGCAGACGGGCACCCGGACCTCGGGTCCGATCCCCCGGTCGACGAGTGCCGCGGCCAGCAGATCCGATCGCCGATCCAGTTCGGCGTAGGTGAGGGTGTGGTCGGCCTCGATCACCGCGTCCCGGTCGGGGAACCGGGCGGCCGTGGCGCGCAGCAACTCCGGCAGCGTGGTCGGCGCGCCACCGGGCGGGCCGACGAGGACCGCGTCGGCCTCGGGCGCCACGTCGGTGGGCAGCCGCAGGTCGACGTCGCCGACACGGACGGTCGGATCGGCCGTGACCTGACGGAGCACCGCGAGGAAACGCTGGGCGAGGTCGGCCGCCGTGGTGTCGTCGAACAGGGCGGTCGCGTACCCGAGGCGAGCCTGGAACCCGCCGCCCGGGCGGTCCACCAACTCGACGGTCAGGTCGAACTTCGCGGTGCCGGTGTCGACCTCGCCGGCGGCGACGGTCAGCCCGGGCAGGGCCACCGCGGCGGGCGCGAGGTTGTCGAAGGAGAGCATGACCTGGAACAGCGGGTGGTGCGCCGACGTCCGGTCGGCCGCGACGGCGTCGACCACCGTGTCGAAGGGCACGTCCGCGTGCGCGAACGCTTCGAGATCGTCGTCGCGGACCGCACGCAGCAGGTCGACGAACGACCGGTCGACGCGCGGTGCGGCGCGCAGCACGAGGGTGTTGACGAACATGCCGACCGCGCCGTCGAGCGCCCGGTCACCGCGCCCGGCCACGGGAGTGCCGACGGCGACGTCGTCGGTGTCGGCGAGCCGGCCGAGCAGTGCCGTGAGTGCGGCGTGGACCACCATGAAGGTGCTCGCCGAGTGCGCGGTGGCGAGAGCCGTGATCGCCGCGCGCAGGTCGGCGTCGAGCTCGAAGGCGTGGACTGCGCCCGCGACGGCGGGGACGGCCTGGCGCGGTCGGTCAGTGGGCAGGTCGAGCACCTCGGGCAGACCGGCGAGTCGGTCCGTCCAGAACGCGGTCTGGGCGGCGAGGACGCTGCCCGGATCGGCGGGGTCACCGAGCACGGCTCGCTGCCACAGCACCGCGTCGGCGTACTGGACCGGCAGCGGCGCGAACGCGGGCGCCTCCCCCGCGGCGCGCGCGGCGTAGGCGAGGGCGACGTCGGCCGCCAGTGGAACGAACGACCACCCGTCCGCCGCGATGTGGTGCAGGACCACCACGAGGACGTGACGGTCGGAGCCGAGTCGGAACAGACGCACACGGATCGGATGGTCGCGGCGCACGTCGAATCCGTGTCCGACGACGTCGGCGACGACCCGGTCGAGGTCGGGCTCGGCGATGTCGATCGGGCCGAGATCCGGCGTCCCCGGCTCCTCGATCACCTGGTGCGGCCCGGTCGGGCCGTCGGGGAAGACGGTCCGCAGACTCTCGTGCCGGTGAACCACGTCCGTCAGCGCCTGCCGCAGCGCCGACAGGTTCAGCTGTCCGGTGAGGTCGAGCGCGAGCGGCATGTTGTAGACGGCCGAGCCGGGATCGAGCCGATTGAGGAACCACAGCCGCTGCTGCGCCGGCGACAGCGGCACGACGTCCGGTCGGGCCACGGCGACCAGCGGCGGTCGGTGGGCCGGGGCGTCCACCGCGGTCAGTCGTTCGGCGAGTCGGGCCACCGTCGGCGCGGTGAACAGGTCGTCGAGACCCACGTGGCGGTCGAGATCGTTCGTGAGTCGCGCGACGACGCGTGTGGCCGAGAGCGAGTTGCCGCCCAGGTCGAAGAAGCTCGTGTGAACGCCGGGAGCCGGGATCTCCAGCACGTCGGCGAGGACGGTCGCGATACGACGCTCGAGGTCGGTGCGCGGGGCGACGTCGTCGGCCGGCGACGGTGCCGTCGGCTCGGGAAGGGCGCGCCGGTCGACCTTGCCGCTGCTGCCCAGCGGGAGGGCGTCCAGCACGGTCACGACATCGGGAACCATGTACGCCGGCACGCGGGCCGCCGCGGTCGCGCGGACGTCGTCGGGAGAGAGGGACGCGGCGCTCGGTCCGGCGACGTATCCGACCAGTCGGGTGTCGCCGCGGTGATCCGGTCGGGCGACGGCCACGGCGTGATCGACGCCGGGGTGGGCGAGCAGGGCGGCCTCGACGTCGCCGAGCTCGATGCGCAGGCCGCGGACCTTGACCTGGAAGTCGGTGCGGCCGAGGTAGTCCAGGTCGCCGTCGCTGCGCCACCGGGCGAGGTCGCCGGTGCGGTAGAGCCGACTCCCGTCGGCGGCGATCGGATCGGCGACGAACCGGTCGGCGGTGAGGTCGGGGCGCCCGACGTAGCCGCGGGCCAGTTGCACGCCGGCGAGGTAGAGCTCCCCTGCCACGCCGACGGGCACCGGGCGCAGCCGCGCGTCGAGCACGTGCACCCGGGTGTTCCACACGGGGCGTCCGATGGGCACGGTGCCGACGTCCCCCGGGCGGAAGCGGCGGTAGGTGACGTCCACGGCTGCCTCGGTGGGGCCGTACAGGTTGTGCAGCGGCACCGCCGTCGCGTCGGTGAAGGCGGCGGCCGTGTCGGCGGGGAGCGCCTCACCGCTGCTGAACACTCGGCGCAGACGGGTGGGGCAGACCCGCGAGTCGCGCATCTCTGCCACGAAGGCGGCCAGCATCGACGGCACGAAGTGCACCGTGGTGACCTCGGCGTCGATCATCGCGGCGAGCAACCGGCGCGGTTCGCGATGCACCCCGGGTTCGGCGATGACCAGCCGGGCGCCGACACGCAGGGGCCAGAAGAATTCCCACACCGACACGTCGAAGGTCGACGGGGTCTTCTGCAGGACCACGTCGTCGTCGGTCAGCGGGTACTCGTGCTGCATCCACTCGAGCCGGTTGGTGATCGCCCGGTGCGTGACGGCGACGCCCTTCGGCCGACCGGTGGAGCCGGAGGTGAACAGGACGTACGCGAGGTCGTCGGGACGGACCGGCGCGGGTGCGGCCGAGGCGTCCGAGTCGGTCACCGCCGCAGCGACGTCGTCCTCGGTCAGCACGCAGCGCGGGCGGGCGGTGTCGAGGACGGAGGCGATGCGTTCGGCGGGCTGCTCGGGATCGAGTGGAAGGTAGGCGGCGCCCGCGTGCAGGACGCCGTACATGCCGAGGACCGACTCGAGCGACCGCGGCATCGACAGCGCGACGACGTCGCCCGGCACGACGCCGCGGCGGCGCAGCGCGGTGCCGACTCGGCCGGCGCGCTCCGCGGTCTCGGCGTAGGTGAGGGTGGTCTCCCCGAAGGTCAGGGCGGGGGCGTCCGGCGTCGCCGCGACGCGACGGGCGAACGCGCTCCACAGGGTGTCGGGCTCGACGGTCGCGGCGGTGTCGTTGAACGTGTGGACGACGGTCTCGAGCTCGTCCGGCAGGAAGACCGGAGTGTCGGTGACGGGGGCCGCGGCGGGCCGATCCAGCAGCGCGGCGAGGAAGGCCAGGAACCGGCGGTGGTGGGCGCCGAGCTCCAGGTCGTCGTAGAGGGCGGGGTTCGCCTCGAGGTCGATGTTCAGTCCCGCCCCGGGGGTGCTGCTGTTGTAGATGGTGAACGCGAGATCCTCGACCGGCCCGCTGGAGAGGTTGTGGAGATGGCCGGTCAGATCCCCGAGCTGCACGCTCCAGTCGAACAGCATGATGTTGACCATCGGGCCGAAGAAGCCGCGCTGGTCGGTGCTGCTGCCGTGGTCGCGGCGGATGTCCTCGTGGCGGTACTTCTGATGTCGGAGCGCGCCGGTGATCTCGAGGGTCACCGCGGCGATCAGCTCGTCGAGTGTCGTGTGGTCCTCGATGCGCAGGCGCAGCGGAACCACGTTGGAGAACATGCCGCCGGAACGGCGCAGTGCGGCCGTCGTGCGGACCGACACCGGCAGGCTCAGGACCACCTCGGCCGATCCCGTGACGCGGTGGAGGTAGGCGGCGATGGCCGCGACGAGCACCGCGGCCTCGGTGCCGTCGACGCGGGCGGCGACCGCGGTGATGGCGTCGGTCACCGAAGTCGCGGCGATGCCGTCCACGCGGCGCCGGGTGGCGGCGGCAGGCGCCGAGCGCGGCACGAGCGAGAAGCGCTCCGGGAGTCCCGCCGTCTTGGCGGCCCAGTACTCGCGGTCGGTCGTGAAGCGCGGCGACCGGCGGTAGGTCTCCTCCGCCCGGTACAGCTCGGCCAGATCGTGCGCGCGCTGCGGCGGCGCGTCGACGCCCGTGGTCGCTGCGGTGTACAGCTGGGCGACCCGGCGCAGGGCGGTCACGGCGCCGAAACCGTCACCGGCGAGATGGTGCATCCGGGTGTACCAGAGCCACCGCTCGTCCTCCACGCGCAGGAGCACGTTGACCGTCAGTGGGTCGCGTTCGACGTCGACGGGGGCGTGCATCTCGTCGCGCATCCAGCGATGCGCCGCCGCCACCGGGTCGGCCTCACCGCGAAGGTCGAGGCGCCGCGTGTGCACCGACTCGGTGTCCACCACCTGATGTGGTCGGCCGTCGATGTCGAGCACGCGGATGCACCCGGATTGGAGCTCCGCTCCGACGGTGGCGGCCACGTCCGCGACGAGGTCGGCGTCCAGCGGACCGGCCACGTCGACGTACTGCGCGACGGTCAGCGGCACCTCGGGGGCGAGCTTCTGCGCGAACCACAACCCGGTCTGGGCGGGGCTCAACGGGAAGGCGCCGGTGTCGGCCGGTCGGTGGTCCGGCGTACCGCCGGTGGACTCGACCGTCGTGGACGACGTCATCGGACATGCTCCGTTCGCTCGTCGAATACGACGAGCGACACACACATCTCACCGAGAATCGGGCAGTGGTTCGCCGGCAGCGCGCGGCGCGGCCGGCGAAGTACGTGTGACTCGGTGTCCCCGACCGTGGTCGCTCCGTACGTGTGGTGGTGCTGGCTCTGGTGTGCAGGCTGCGTTATCGGATGTCGTTCTCCCCGTCGGCGGTAACAGGACTCTTGGTCGGTAATTCGCGCCGGGCGGGGCGATGGATTGGTGACATCTCACTTATTTCGTCGGATTCGACTGGGGAATTGTTACACGAACGGAGACCGAACGACGTCCGAGGAGTACTAGTCGTCCGTGTTCGGACCCTGTCCCTGTTCTCGCCGGCGTCGCACCGTCCGCGCGGCACCGACGACGGCCGCCGCAGCACCGACGACCACCAGCAGGGCCTCGATTCGGGCGCCCCACGTGGTCGCCGGAGTGGTGGTGGAGCGAACGCCGACGGTGGCCACGAGGTGGTCGGCGTCGAACAGTCCGGTGCGCGACGTCACCGTTCCGTCCGGAGCGACGATCGCGCTCACGCCGCTGGTCGCCGCCACCACCACGGTCCGGGAGTGCTCGACCGCCCGCACGCGCGACATCGCCAGCTGCTGATAGGTCATCTCGGTGTCACCGAAGGTGGCGTTGTTGGTGGGGACCGCGAGGATCTGTGCGCCGGCCGCCACCGCCTCCGCGGGGGCTCGGTCGAAGGCCACCTCGTAGCAGGTGGCCACTCCGACGGCGAGCGCCACCGCATCGGATCCGGCGGACACGGGAGTGTGCACCACGCCGTCACCGCTACCGGGGACGAAGTTGCCGGCGGAGTCCGCGTAGGAGGAGAACAGCCGGAAGAAGCTCCGGTACGGCAGGTACTCGCCGAACGGCTGCACGATCTTCTTGTCGTGCCGCTCCCCCGGCCCGGCCGCACCGTCCCACACCAGCACCGAGTTGGTGCTGGTGCCGTCCGGGTTGGCGAGCACCGCACCGACCAGGATCGGCGCGCCGATTCGAACGGACGCAGCGGAGATCTCGTCCGCGGCGGTGCGGTCCCGCGTGGGATCGACGTCCGACGCGTTCTCCGGCCACACGACCACGTCGGGGCGCGGACTGCGCCCGGCGTCGACCTCGTCGGCGAGGCGCAGGGTTTCCCGGACGTGGTTGTCGAGCACCTGGCGTCGTTGCGCGTTGAAGTCCAGCCCCAGTCGCGGCACGCTGCCCTGGATCGCGGCGACGACGACCGTGCGGTCACCGTCCGTCGGGCCGGCGAGCGTCGGACGCAGCGCGAGGCCGACCGCGGGAATCGCGACCGCCGCGATCAGGCCCGCGGCCACGACGCGTCGGCGCGCGCCGCCGAGAAGGGCGGTCACCGCGGCCGCGAGGGCAGTGCCGACCAGGGCCACCGCGAACGAGAGCAGCGGGGCTCCGCCCACCGACGCGATCGGCAGCAGCACCGACTCGGACTGCCCGAATGCCAGTCGGCCCCAGGGGAACCCGCCGAACGGCACGGTGCTGCGCAGCCACTCGGTGGCGGACCAGGCGGCCGCGATCCAGAGCGGCGCGAGCGGCACCCGGGCCACGAGGACGACGGCCAGCCCGAAGAGGGCGACGAACACCGATTCCGCGACCGAGAGCGCGATCCACGGCACCGGACCGACGTACTCCCCGATCCACGGCAACAGCGGCAGGAAGAACCCGAGACCGAACACGGCTCCGATCGACGCGCCCGCGCGCAGTCCCGGCGTACGCCCGTCGCGTCCGGGCACGGTGAGGCTCAGGACGACCAGGGCGACGGCCACCGGAGCGAGGAACCAGAGGGTGCGAGGCGGGAAGGACAGGAACAGGACGACCCCGGCCGCGGCGGACCCGAGCAGTCGGACGAGCACCGTCACGAGGCGAACACCGTGACTCCGCGGTGGACCGTCCGGAGGCAGCGCGGGGCGCGCGCGTCGTCGTCGAGTCGCGGCAGCGCGGGTACGCGCGAGCGGGGGTCGGTGGACCACCGCTGCACCGAGTCCTTCGGGGCGCTGACCACCAGCTCGTCGACGTCCCACACCGCGTAGCTCGCGGGCGCACCGGCCACCAGCGTGCCGGCGACACCGTCGCGGACTCCGCCGGCACGCCAGGCGCCGCGGGTGGCGGCGGCGAAGGCCGCGCGCGGGGAGATGGCGCTCCCCTCGGTCCGGTGGTGGACGGCGGCCCGGATGCCGGCCCACGGATCGAGCGGGGTCACCGGGGAGTCGGACCCGAGCGCGAGGGACACACCCGAGGAGGCCAGGAGGGACAGCGGGTTGAGTGCCCGGGCGCGGTCGGCTCCGAGTCGGGTCGCGTACATCCCGTGCTCGCCGCCCCAGTAGGCGTCGAAGACCGGCTGCACGCTCGCGATGACTCCGCGAGCACCCAGGACGGCGGCGTGCTCGGGGGTGACCATCTCGAGGTGTTCGAGGCGGTGTCCCCGACCGGCGACGGCGGGTCCGCCGAGGTCGGTGGCGACCCGCTCGATCGCCTCGACGACGGCACTCGTGGCGGCATCGCCGATCACGTGGAATCCGGCCTGGATCCGGGCTTCGGTGCAGGCCGCGAGGTGTGCCGCGATCGCGTCGGCGTCGAGGAAGGACAGACCGTGTCCCTCCGCGTCGGCGTACGGCGCGTGCAGCCACGCGGTGTGCGACCCGATCGACCCGTCGACGAAGAGGTCCCCGCCCAGAGCGTGGGCTCCGGTCGCGGCGAGCAGGTCCCGCGCGTCGTCGGCCGTGCGGACCGCCTCACCCCAGTAGGCGCGGACCTCGACCCCGTGCTCGACCGTGAGCAGCTCCCCCAGGTCGGCGAGACCGGAGATGTCCGGCCCGGCGCACTCGTGCACCGCCACCACGCCGTGGGAGGCGGCGAGGTCGAGGGCGGCGACGCGGGCGCGGTGACGGTCGGCCGCGGACAGCATGGCGCGTGCGGCACGGCGGACGGCGTGGTGATCGTCCGCGACGACCGGAGCATCGGCGTCGGCGTCCACCCCGGCGGCGCGCCGGAGCGCGGCCGAGCACACAGCGGAATGAGCGTCGATCCGCGTCAGGTAGACGGCCCTTCCGGGGGCCGCGGCCTCGAGCTCCGCAGTGGTCGGCGGACGCTGCTCGGGCCACGCCGTCTCGTCCCAGTTCTGCCCCCACACCACGGCGTCCGCGTGCTCGGCGGCGTACCGACGGACCCGGTCGAGACACTCCGCCAGCGACACGGCGGACCCGAGGTCCAGTCCGATCAGCGCGAGACCGGTCGCCGTGGTGTGCACGTGCGTGTCGACGAAGGCGGGCGCGACGAACGCGCCGTCGAGGTCGACGATCTCGGCGTCCGGGTGCAGGGCGCGTCCGGGCCGGTCCTCCCCGATCCAGGACACGGTGCCGTCGGTGACGGCCATCGCCGTCGCGTCCGGGTTGGTGGGGCTGTAGATCCGTCCGCCGACGAGGAGTTGCGTGCTCACGGGCCCAGTCTGCCCGTCGGCGCGCGACGCGCGCCCGCGGGTCACCGCGCGTCGGGCCGGGGGGTGCTCTCGATCACAGTGCCCTCGATGACCTGGCCCTCGACGACCTGCGGGGTCGTCCGCGGCCGGGGATCGGTCGGCTCGGCCACCACGTCGCCGTCGATGACGACGTGACCGGACCGGAACCGGCCCCGCGTGGTCACCAGGCGACCCGACGCGACCAGGTTCTCGACGCGGCGCGCGGCGAACCGCGCCACCACGGGCCGCAGGATCGCCCGAGTCAGGGGAATCATCAGCAGCAGGCCGAGGACGGACGACACGAGGCCCGGGATCAGCAGGAGCAGCGACCCGATCGCGACGAGTGCGCCGTCGGTCACCGCGCCGGCCGAGGCCGCCGCGTCCGCCGGGCCGCGCACCCGCCGCGCATTCGCGGTGCGCAGCTCCCCGAGCACGCGTCGGCCCTGCGAGCGCATGGCGATCAGGCCGAGGACGGACAACCCGAGGACGGTCACCACGGTCCAGAGAATTCCGACGGTCGAGGCCAGCCACACCAGGGCAGCGAGCTCCACCACGAGGTACAGGACGAACGTGATCAGCGGCATGTCCGATCAACGCACGAGCACCGTCTTTTTCTCCCGAGTCACGAACCCGGCCGTACCAGCCCGCGCTCGTACGCCAGCACCACGGCCTGGACTCGGTCGCGCAACCCCAGTTTCGCCAGGACGCGGCCCACGTGGGTCTTCACGGTGGCCTCCGACAGCACCAGCTCGGCTGCGATCTCGGCGTTGGACCTGCCCGCCGCGATCAGCAGGAGGACCTCGCGTTCCCGGTCGGTCAACGAGTCGATCTCGGGGCTCGGTCGCGGTTCGGCGGGCGGCTCGGCGATGAGGTTGCCCAGCAGGCGACGGGTCACGCGCGGCGAGACGACGGCGTCCCCGGCCGCCACGCTGCGGATCGCCGAGACCAGATCCTCCGGCGGGGTGTCCTTGAGCAGGAACCCGCTGGCTCCCGCGCGGAGGGCGCCGAGGGCGTGTTCGTCGAGATCGAACGTGGTCATCACCACCACTCGGACGTCCGGGAAGTCCGCGGTGATGCGGGCGGTGGCGGTCACGCCGTCGATACCCGGCATGCGCACGTCCATCAGGACGACGTCCGGTCGCAGGCGGGCGACGGCGGCGAGTGCGGAGGCGCCGTCCGCGGCGTCGCCGACGACCTCGAGGTCGTCCTGCGCGCCGAGCACCATCGCCAGGCCCATGCGCATCAGTTCCTGATCGTCGACCACGAGCACCGAGACGGTCATGGCGGAGAAACTACTGTGCGGTCGGCTCGGCGGGGTCGAGCGGGATCACCGCGCGTACCTCCCACCCGCCGTCGGGCGCGTCGCCGGCGTGCAGATCGCCGCCGAGTACGGCCACCCGCTCCCGCATGCCGATGACCCCGAATCCCGATCCGGTGCCGCTCAGTTCGACGCCCGGCCTCGCCGTGTCCGGCGGCGGGGTCGCGCCCGGCCGTCGTGGCGTGTTGGTCACCGAGACCGTCACCGCGTCGTCCGCCCTCGTGACGACGACGACGGCGCGCGGCCGGTCCCCGCCGTGCCGGAGCGCGTTGGTGAGCGATTCCTGCACGATGCGGTGCACACCGAGGGAGATCGACGGGGGCACGGCGTCGAGGTCGCCGCTCATCTCCATCGAGACGGTCAGTCCCGCGGCCCGCATCATCTCGACGACGCGGGCGAGGGCAGCCGTGCCGTACTCGGGATGGGCGGTGGTGGCGTCGTCGGTGCGCAGGAGGGCGACGGTGCGGCGCAGTTCGGCGAGGGCCGCCCGGCCCGTCGTGGAGATGTTGCGCAGCGCGGCCTCGGCGCGATCCGGATCCGCGCGGAGGGCGTAGCCGGCCCCGTCCGCCTGGACGATCATGACGCTGACGGCGTGGGCGACGACGTCGTGGAGCTCACGAGCGATGCGGGTGCGTTCCGCCGAGACGGCCTCGACGGCGCGCCGATCACGGTCGGCCTCGGCCACGGCGAGCCGGGCGCTGACCTCCGCGATGTAGGCGCGTCGAGCGCCGAGGTAGGCGGCGGTGATCCAGGCGAGTACGTAGAGCAGCAGGAAGAACGCGGTGAAGACGAAGTCCGTCCCGAGAACGACGCGCGAGGCGAGTTCCGCCACCAGGAGCGCGCCCGCGTACAGCGCCGCGAGCCGCCGGTCCCGGTAGAGCACGAGCGTGTAGAGCATCACCACCGCGAAGAGCTGGCCCGGCGGCGGCGCGTCGGAGAACCGCACGATGCGGTCGGCGACGATGCCGAGCACGAGCAGCGCGTAGATCGCCCAGGCGCTCACCAGCGGAGCGCGGCGTCGCCAGGCGAGAGCGGTCGCCAGCGCCAGTGCGAGGGCGACGGTGACCGCCGGTTCACCGACGCCGGCCAGTCCGGTGAGTTCCAGCGCGAAGAGCGCGGCGGCGAGGAGGCCGTCCGCCGCGAACGGGTGGGTTCGGAACCAGGTGGTGAGCGGGCGCATCGGGGTCGAACTCTAGCTGTGATCGAATGGCCGGCATGGGAGTCGGTGACTGGTCGGTTCTGCTCGCGGCCGCCCTCGCCGCCGGCTGGGTGGACGCCGTGGTGGGCGGTGGCGGGCTGATCCTGCTGCCCGCACTGCTCCTGGTGACTCCGGCCGCGACCACGCAGCAGACCATCCTGGCGACCAACAAGCTCGCGGCGGTGGCGGGCACGTCGGCGGCGGTGGTGACCTTCGCGCGCCGGGTGCCCCTGCAGTGGCGGTTGATGGCGCCGGCCGGCGTGCTCGCCGCGGCCGGGTCGGCGTGCGGGGCCGCGGTGGTCGGCCTGATCGACAAGGACCTCTTCGTCCCCATCGTGCTGGTCGTGCTCGTCGGCGTCGCGATCCTGGTGACGGCGCGTCCGACGGTGGGGGTGGTGATCGGCGAGCCGCCGACCCGTCGCCGCGTGGTGCTGGTGGTGATCACGGCGGCGGTGGCGATCGGGTTCTACGACGGCATTCTCGGGCCGGGCACCGGCACGTTCCTCATCATCGCGTTCGCCACGCTGCTCGGCACGGAGTTCGTGCGCAGCGCGGCGATGGCGAAGGTGATCAACCTGGGGTCCAATCTCGGCGCTCTGGCGTTCTTCTCGCTGACGGTCGACGTGCTGTGGGCGCTGGGCTTCGCCATGGCGGCGGCGAACGTCGTCGGGTCGGTAGTGGGGTCGCGGATGGCGCTGGCGCGCGGCGCCGGCTTCGTGCGCGTCGTGCTGTTGGTGGTGGTCGTGGCCCTCGTGATCCGGCTCGGCTGGCAACAATTCGGCTAGCGTGACGTCGGTGAGAGACGTCGACGCCGATTTCCTGGCTCTTCCCTTGCACGCGCTCGCGGACGGGGCCCTCACCGCGGCGCGCGCCGCGGGCGCCACGCACGCCGATCTGCGGGTCCACCGGGTGCTCACGCAGTCCCTGCAGCTGCGCGACGGCGCGCTGCAGTCGGCGGTCGACGGCCGCGCGGTGGGCCTGGCCGTCCGCGTGGTGGTGGACGGCACGTGGGGGTTCGCGTCCGGCGCCGGGCTCCGCGTCGACGACGCGGTGGCGGTGGCGAGCGCCGCGGTCCGGGTCGCGCTGGCGTTGCGGGACCTGAACCGCGATCCGGTCGTCCTCGCGCCGGAACCGGTGTACGAGAACGCCGTGCGGGTGAGCGACTACGCGATCGACCCGTTCACCGTGCCGACGGCGGAGAAGACGGACCTGCTGGCCGACTGGTCCGCCCGCCTGTCCGCGGCGGACGGCATCGATCACGTGACCGCGTCGGTGCAGCAGGTCAAGGAGCAGACGTTCTACGCCGACCTGGCCGGCTCCCGCATCACCCAGCAGCGCGTGCGACTGCACCCTCAGCTCGAGGCGGTGTCCGTCGGCGGGGACACGGGGTTCGACTCGATGCGCACGCTCGCTCCCCCGACGGGTCGGGGCTGGGAGTACCTGGTGGGCGACGGTGCCGGACCGGACGGCCTGTGGGACTGGGACGACGAGCTCGCGCGCATCCCGGACTGGCTGCGGGAGAAGATCGCCGCGCCGGGGGCCGAGCCGGGTCCGACGGATCTGGTGATCGATCCGACCAACCTGTGGTTGACCATCCACGAGTCGATCGGCCACGCCACGGAGTACGACCGCGCCATCGGCTACGAGGCCGCGTACGCAGGAACGTCCTTCGCGACGCCCGATCGTCTCGGCACGCTGCAGTACGGCAGTCCGGTCATGCACGTCACCGCCGACCGCACCGAACCGCACGGCCTGGCCACGGTGGGCTGGGACGACGACGGAGTGGCCGCGCAGTCGTGGGATCTGGTGCGGGACGGGGTGCTGGTGGGCTACCAACTGGACCGCGTGTTCGCCCACCGCCTGGGTCTGGACCGGTCCAACGGGTGCTCCTACGCCGACTCGGCGCAGCACGTGCCGATCCAGCGGATGGCCAACGTGTCGCTGCAGCCGGACCCGGCGGTCGACCGGACCGTCGACGACCTCATCGCCGACGTCGAGCACGGCGTCTACGTCGTCGGCGACAAGTCGTGGTCGATCGACATGCAGCGCTACAACTTCCAATTCACCGGCCAGCGGTTCTTCCGCATCGAGAACGGTCGGCTGGCGGGGCAGGTCCGCGATCTCGCCTACCAGGCGACCACGACGGAATTCTGGGGCTCGATGGAGGCGGTCGGTGGACCGTCGACGTGGCGCCTGGGCGGCGCCTTCAACTGCGGCAAGGCTCAGCCCGGTCAGGTCGCGGCCGTGTCCCACGGGTGCCCGGCCGCGCTGTTCCGCGGAGTGAACGTCCTCAACACCAGAACGGAGGGTGATCGATGAGCGCGCCCGTGGTTCTCGCCGGACACGACCTGGTCGAGCGTGCTCTGCTCGCCGCGACCGTGAGCGACACCGTCGTGCTCGTCGCCGACGTCTCCGAATCGTCGCTGCGGTGGGCCGGCAACTCCATGACGACCAACGGCATCGCCGACAGTCGGGCGTGGACGGTGGTGTCCATCGTGCGCGACGGCGAGACGACCAGGGTGGGCACCGTGTCGTCGACCAGTGCCGACCCCGACGACGTAGTGGCGGTGGTCCGGGCCGCCGAGGACGCCGCCCGCACCGCTCCCCCGGCGTCGGACGCGCTGCCGCTGATCGCGGGCGAGCAGCCGGAGGCCGGCTGGGGCGACGTGGCCGCCCGCAGCGGCATCGAGGTGTTCGAGTCGATCGTGCCCGGTCTCGCGCGGGGGTTCGACGGCGCCGACGCCCTCTACGGCTTCGTCCGACACACCGTGCGCACCCTGTGGCTCGGCACGTCGACCGGCGTGCGGCGGCGGACCGTCGAACCGACGGGGTCGTTCGAGATCAACGGCAAGCGCGGCGGTCTGCTGGACGGTGCCAGCGCGTGGGTGGGCACGCACACGCGGGACTTCGTCGGTCTCGACGTCGACGGCATGCTGGCGGAGCTCTCCCTGCGCCTGGACTGGTCCGCCCGGCGGGTCGAACTGCCGGCGGGCCGCTACGAGACCATCCTTCCGCCGTCGGCCGTCGCGGATCTCATGATCGACCTGATGTGGTCGATGGACGGACGCGGAGCGCAGGAGGGCCGCACGGCCCTGTCCGCGCCCGGCGGCGGTACTCGCGTCGGCGAGCGGCTCGGTTCCCTCGGCCTCTCCCTGTACTCGGACCCGGCCGAACCGGGACTCGAGTACGCACCGTTCGTGGTCGCCGAGGCGTCGTCGGATTCGGTGTCGGTGTTCGACAACGGCGCCGACGCCGAGCGTGTCGAGTGGATCGACGACGGGGTGATCTCCGCGCTGGCCTACCCGCGCAGTGCGGCCGCCGAGTTCGGCACCCGTCCGACGGTGCCGGGCGACAACCTCGTGATGACCGGCGGCACCGGCAGCACCCTCGACGAGATGGTGGCCCGGACCGAGCGTGGCCTGGTGCTGACCACGCTCTGGTACATCCGCGAGGTCGATCCGACGACGATGCTGCTCACCGGACTGACGCGCGACGGGGTCTACCTCGTCGAGGACGGGCGGATCACGGCCGAGGTCAACAACTTCCGCTTCAACGAGAGCCCGCTGGATCTGCTCCGGCGGGCCACCGAGGCGGGCGCGACCGTTCCCACGCTGCCGCGGGAGTGGTCGGACTGGTTCACCCGCGCCGCGATGCCACCCCTGCGCGTGCCGGACTTCCACATGTCGTCGGTCAGCGCGGCGCGCTAGAGGGTCAGGCGCGGCGCACGGCCAGTCCGACGGTGCTCGACTTGCCCTTGACCAGGGCCGAGAACGTGACGCCGATCTTGCCCACCAGGCCGTACTTGGCGGCGATGGCCTTCCGCGTGCGCTCGGTCCCGGCGTCGTCGAGCACCTCCGCGGTGGCCTCGAGCGCGGGGCCGGCGTTGTTGCCGCTGCGGTCGCACGTGGCGACGGTGACGCGCGGGGTGTTGCGAATCCGCTTGACCTTCCACGACTCCCGCTGCGTCCACATGAGCAGCTCCTCGCCGTCGAGGGCCGCCCAGATGGGCGTCGGCTTCGGGGTGCCGTCCTTGGTGAACGTGGTCAACAGGACGTACTTCGCGGTACCGACCTCGCCGAAGGGGTTCGTCATGCGCACCAGACTAGGCGCTCAGCTGCCCTCGAGCTCGCCCTCGGTCTCGAGGTAGGCCGCGCGCAGATCGGCGAGCATCGCCGGATCCGGCTCCGCCCACATGCCGCGTTCGACGGCCTCGAGCAGACGTTCCGAGATACCGTGCAGCGCCCACGGATTGGACGTTTCCATGAACTTGCGGTTGGTCTCGTCGAGCACGTAGTTCTCGGTGAGCTTCTCGTACATCCAGTCCTGCACGACGCCCGTCGTGGCGTCGTACCCGAACAGGTAGTCGACCGTGGCGGCCATCTCGAACGCGCCCTTGTACCCGTGGCGCCGCATGGCCTCCATCCACCGCGGGTTGACCACGCGGGCGCGGAACACACGCGAGGTCTCCTCGTGCAACGTGCGGGTACGCACGGACTCGGGGCGGGTGCTGTCGCCGATGTACGCCTCGGGCGATGATCCGGTCAGTGCGCGCACCGTGGCCACCATGCCGCCGTGGTACTGGAAGTAGTCGTCCGAATCGGCGATGTCGTGCTCGCGGGTGTCGGTGTTCTTGGCCGCCACCGCGATCCGGCGGTACGACGCGCGCATGTCGTCCGCCGCCGGCACACCGTCCAGGCCGCGCCCGTACGCGAAGCCGCCCCACGTCGTGTAGACCTGCGCGAGGTCGTCGTCGCTGCGCCAGCTCTTGCTGTCGATCAGCTGCAGCAGTCCCGCGCCGTAGGTCCCCGGCTTGGACCCGAAGATGCGGGTGGTGGCCCGACGCTCGTCACCGTGCTCGGCCAGGTCCGCCTGCATGTGGGCGCGGACGTAGTTCTGCTCGGCCGGCTCGTCCAGCGCCGCGACCAGCCGGACCGCGTCGTCGAGCAGGGCGAGCACGTGCGGGAAGGCGTCGCGGAAGAACCCGCTGATGCGCACGGTGACGTCGATGCGCGGACGGCCCAGCTCGGCGAGCGGAATCGCCTCGAGGCGGGTGACGCGGCGCGACGCCTCGTCCCACACCGGTGCGACACCGAGCAGGGCGAACACCTCGGCGACGTCGTCGCCGGACGTGCGCATCGCGCTGGTCCCCCACACCGACAATCCGACGGACGACGGGTACTCACCGTGGTCGGCCAGGTACCGCGCGACCAGGGATTCCGCCATCGCCTGGCCCGTCTCCCACGCCAGGCGGGACGGCACGGCCTTCGGGTCCACCGAGTAGAAGTTGCGCCCGGTCGGCAGCACGTTGATCAGCCCGCGCAGGGGTGAGCCGCTGGGACCGGCGGGCACGAAGCCGCCGTTCAGGGCGTGCAGGACGCGCTCGACCTCCTGGTCGGTCGCGCGCAGGCGCGGCACCACCTCGACGGCGGCGAAGCGCAGGATGTCCGCGACGGTGTCCGGCAGGCCGGCCGCGATGTCGTCGACCGCGCTCTCGGCCCAGTCCGCGCGGGCCAGGGCGGCGACCAGGCCGCGTGCCTGCTCCTCGATCGCGTCGACGGAGGTGCGGGCCTCGTCGCCGTCCTCGCTGAGCCCCAACGCTTCCCGCAGTCCGGGCACGGTGCGCTCGCCGCCCCACATCTGCCGAGCCCGGAGCATCGCGAGCACCAGGTCCACCTCGGCCTCACCGCGGGGCGCCTCGCCGAGCACGTGCAGGCCGTCGCGGATCTGCACGTCCTTGATCTCGCAGAGCCAGCCGTCGACGTGCAGGAGCATGTCGTCGAAGACCTCCTCGTCGGGCCGCTCCTCGAGGCCGAGGTCCTTGTGCATCTGCGCCGCCGTCATCAGCGTCCAGATCTGCTGACGGATGGCGGGGAGCTTCGCGGGATCGAGGGTGGAGATGTTCGAGTGCTCGTCGAGCAGCTGCTCCAGCCGGGTGATGTCCCCGTAGCTCTCCGCCCGGGCCATCGGGGGGATGAGGTGGTCGACCAGCGTGGCGTGGGCCCGACGCTTGGCCTGGGTCCCCTCGCCGGGGTCGTTGACCAGGAACGGGTAGATCAGCGGCAGATCGCCGAGCGCGGCGTCGGTTCCGCACGACGCGGACATGCCGAGCGTCTTGCCGGGCAGCCACTCGAGGTTGCCGTGCTTGCCCAGGTGAACCACTGCGTCGGCGCCGAACCCGCCGTCCTCGACCGGAGCGGCCAGCCACCGATAGGCGGCGAGGTAGTGATGGCTCGGGGGCAGATCGGGATCGTGGTAGATCGCGACGGGGTTCTCGCCGAACCCGCGCGGCGGCTGCACCATGAGGACGACGTTGCCGAATTGCAGTGCGGCGATGACGATCTCACCGTCCCGGTCGGCGCTGCGATCGACGTAGAGCGAGCCGGGCGCCTCGCCCCAGTGCTCGACGACGCCCTCGCGGAGGTCGTCCGGCAGGGTCGCGAACCACCGCCGGTAGCGCGCGGCCGAGATACGGATCGGGTTGCCCTCGAGCTGCTCGGCGGTCAGCCAGTCGGCGTCCTGCCCACCCGCCGCGATGAGGGCGTGGATCAGGGCGTCGCCGTCGCGGGCGGCGAGTCCCGGCACGGCGTCGTCGCCGGTCTCGGGGCCCACGTCGTATCCGTGCTCGCGCATCAGGGTCAGCATGCGGATCGCCGAGGCCGGGGTGTCGAGCCCGACGGCGTTGCCGATGCGGGCGTGCTTGGTCGGGTAGGCCGACAGCATGAGGACGACGCGCTTGTCCGCCGCCGGGATGTGCCGCAGCCGCGCGTGCCGCACGGCGATGCCCGCGACGCGCGCGCAGCGCTCGTGATCCGGGACGTAGGTGCTCAGGCCGTCGTCGTCGAACTCCTTGAACGAGAACGGAACCGTGATGATGCGCCCGTCGAACTCGGGCACGGCGACCTGGGTGGCGACGTCGAGCGGCGAGAGGCCGTCGTCGTTCGCCTCCCACGTCGCGCGCGGGCTGGTCAGGCACAGGCCCTGGAGAATCGGGACGTCGAGGGCGGCCAGCTCGGCCACGTCCCACGCCTCGTCGTCGCCACCCGCGGACGCGCCGGCGGGCTTGGTACCGCCCGCGGCGAGCACCGTGACCACCATCGAGTCGGCTCGTCGCAGCGTCGCCAGCAGATCGGCGTCGGCGTTGCGCAGCGAGGCGCAGTAGATCGGCAGGGGCCGGGCGCCGTGCGCGGTGATGGCGTCGCACAGCGCGTGGACGTAGCCGACGTTCCCGGCGAGATGCTGGGCGCGGTAGTAGAGGACGGCGACGGTGGGACCGGTGGCGTCGCTGTCGGGTCGATCGAGATGGCCCCACGTCGGCAGGTGCGCCGGTTCGGCGAAGCCGTGTCCGGTGAGCAGCACGGTGTCCGAGAGGAAGAAGGCGAGCTGGCGGAGGTTCTCGGCACCGCCCTCGGCGAGATACTGGTGTGCCTGGGCGGCCACGCCGGCGGGCACGGTGGACAGTTCCATCAGTTCCGCGTCCGGGGCCTGTTCGCCGCCGAGCATCACCACCGGCAGGCCCGACGCGAGGACGGCGTCGATGCCCGCCTCCCACATGCGGCGGCCGCCGAGGATGCGGACGACGACGAGGTCGATGCCCTCGAGCATGGTGGGGAGCTCGTCGACCAGGACGCGCGACGGGTTGGCCCACCGGAACTCCGCGCCGCTCGCACGGGCGCTGAGCAGGTCGGTGTCGGAGGTCGAGAGCAGCAGAATCATGCGGTGGTGCCTTCCTCGGGGTGTTCGCGCCCCATCGGCAGAGTGTGTCGGCGAGCAGCCCGAGGTCCGACTTCCGGGCGAGTACCGCCCGGTCACGGTGGCGCGACCGCGCCGGATTCCCACCGGCTTCCCCGCTGCTCCTGGCGTGATCGTACGGCGAGATCGGGCCCGTCCGTAATCTGGACCGGTGAGCTCGCCCGACCGCACCCGTCCCGACGCCTGCCCCGGCGCGTTGCAGGTCCACCTCGCGGCGGACGGAGCCCTGGCGCGGGTGCGTCTGCCGGGCGGCCGGATCACCTCGGCCCAGTTGGGCGTGCTCGCGGGCGCGGCGACCGAGCTCGGGGACGGTGACCTGGTGCTCACCTCACGGGGCAACGTGCAACTGCGGGCGGTGTCGGATCCCGACGAGCTCGCGCGTCGTCTCGCCGAGGCCGGGCTGCTGCCGTCGGAGACGCACGAGCGGGTGCGCAACATCCTGGCCTCTCCCCTGTCGGGTCGGGTCGACGGGGACGCGGACGTGCGGGACCTCGTCGGCGATCTCGACGACGCGCTGCTCGCCGACGCCGAGCTCGCCGACCTGCCCGGGCGCATCCTGTTCTCGCTCGACGACGGCCGGGGCGACGTCTCCGGCCTCGGCGCCGACATCGGGGTCCACGCGGTGGGTGGCGACGAGTTCGCGCTGATCCTCGCCGGGCAGGACACCGGGGTGCGGGTTGCTCGTGCCGAGGCGGTGGACGTGATGGTGGCGGCGGCGCGGGCGTTCCGCGCGGCGCGGGACGGTCACTGGCGTATCGCCGAGCTCCCCGGCGGCGCGGCGGACGTGCTGGCCGGGTTGGCCGTGACGGCCACCGCGGCGCCCCTGCCCGTCGCTCACGCGGACACCGCGCCCCTCGGCTGGTTCGTCCAGCGCGACGCGACGGTGGCGCTGGGCGCGACCGTCGCGCACGGCGTCCTGCCGGCGCGCACCGCGGAGTTCCTCGCCGCCGTCGAGCGCGACGTGATCGTCACGCCGTGGCGATCGCTGATCCTGGTGGATCTCGACGAGTGGGCGGCGGAGCAGGTGGTGCGGGTCCTCGCCCCGATGGGCCTG
Organism: Rhodococcoides corynebacterioides NBRC 14404; assembly: GCF_001894765.1. Classification (GTDB taxonomy): domain Bacteria; phylum Actinomycetota; class Actinomycetes; order Mycobacteriales; family Mycobacteriaceae; genus Rhodococcoides; species Rhodococcoides corynebacterioides. The sequence goes on along the minus strand of NZ_BCWV01000005.1, from coordinate 280,355 downwards.
ATCTTCGACGCGGAGTCGCCCTGGGCGCGGGTGAGCTCGTGCGTCGGCTCCCCCGGCTGCGCCAAGTCCCGCGCCGACGTCCGCGCCGACCTCGACGCGGCGGTGGCCGCCGACGAGATCGGCACGGGCAGCGAGCACTGGGTGGGGTGCGAGCGTCGCTGCGGCCGACCCGTCGGCGAGGTCACCGACGTCGTGGCGACGGGCGAGGGCTATCGCCGTACCTAGGCCCCCGTCAGGGGTTCACCTGCGCGAGGTTGTCGAAGGGATTCGTCTCGCCGTTGCCGGCATAGGCGACGACGACGACCGGAAGCTGTGGAGCGATGTTGCAGTCGATGTAGCCGAACTGGTCCGACGCCCCGGGTGCGATGTCCCGGCCGGGCACGTTCGCGAAGAAGATGCCGACATACTGCAGCCGCACACCCGTCGCGGTCACGTCGCCGCGGTTGGTGACGGTGGCGGTGCAGACACTCGAGCGCACCACCTGCAGGTCCGGCCCCCGCAGCGGCGCGGCGGCGGCGACGCCGGGGGCGAGGAGCGCTCCGGCGGCGGCGCCGACGGTGAGCAGGGCGAGGGTGGCACGGCGGGCGGTGTGGGTCATGGTCGCTCCCGGGATTCGTCGACGGGGTGGTGACCGTCACATCGTCGGGGTCGTCGTCATTGTTAACGACGCGTCTCCCTATCGTGGGTTCCCATGTACGACTACGTGCGCGACGGCGACGAGATCTACCGGCGCTCGTTCGCGACCATCCGCGCGGAGGCGGACCTGTCGGCGTTTCCGGCCGATGTCGCGCAGGTCGTGGTGCGCATGATCCATGCCTGCGGCGAGGTCGATCTGGCGCAGTCGATCGCGTCGACGCCCGACGTCGTCGCGAAGGGCCGCGCCGCGTTGCGGGCCGGGGCACCGGTTCTGTGCGACGCCACGATGGTGGCGGCGGGTGTCACGCGGCGGCGGTTGCCGGCGGACAACGAGGTGCTCTGCACGCTGAACGATCCTAGAGTTCCGGAGATGGCGCGGGCGCTGAACACCACGAGAACCGCTGCGGCGGTGGATCTCTGGGTCGACCGGCTCGACGGCGCCGTCGTGGCGATCGGGAACGCGCCCACCGCGCTGTTCCGTCTGCTCGAGCTGCTCGAGGCGGGTGCGCCACGGCCCGCCGCGGTGGTGGGCGGCCCGGTCGGCTTCATCGGCGCGGCCGAATCGAAGGACGACCTCGTGTCGTCGGCGCTCGCACTCGACCACCTGGTGGTGCTCGGGCGCCGGGGCGGCAGCGCGATCACGGCGGCCGCCGTCAACGCGCTGGCGACGGAGCAGGAGTGACCGGCAAGCTGTGGGGCGTCGGGATCGGCCCGGGCGATCCCGAGCTGGTCACGGTGAAGGGCGCCCGCGTGATCGCCGAGGCGGACGTGGTCGCGTTCCACAGCGCCCGCGGCAGCAGCATCGCCCGGCGCACGGCGGAGCCGTACCTGCGCGGCGACCAGATCGAGGAGCACCTGGTCTACCCGGTCACCACCGGCACCACCGACCATCCGCTGGGGTACGACGGCGCCATCGCGGACTTCTACACCGAGGCCGCGGAGCGTCTCGCGGTGCACCTCGCGGCGGGTCGGTCCGTGGCGCTCCTGGCCGCCGGCGACCCGCTGTTCTACAGCTCGTACCAGCACATGCACGTGCGCCTGGCGGACCGCTACGAGACCGAGATCGTGCCCGGGGTCACCAGCGTCAGCGCCGCCTCCGCCGCGCTCGGCGAGCCCCTGGTGGAGGGCGAGGAGGTGCTCACCGTGCTGCCGGGGACGCTGCCGGTGCCGGAGCTCACCCGTCGTCTCCGGGAGACGGACTCGGCGGCGATCCTCAAGCTGGGCCGCACCTTTCCCGCTGTGCGCCAGGCGCTCTCGGATGCGGGACGACTGGACGAGGCGCGGTACGTCGAGCGCGCCAGCACCGACGGCGAGCGGGTCGGGTCCCTCGCCGACGTCGACGAGTCGGCCGTGCCGTACTTCTCCATCGCCGTCGTCCCCAGCCCGTCGTACGCGGCGACCGAGGCGCCCGCCGCGGGCGAGGTGGTCGTCGTCGGCCTGGGTCCGGGCGACGCGCGCTGGACGACGCCGGAGGTGCGGGAGGAACTGGCGCGCGCCACGGATCTGGTCGGGTACACCACCTACATCGACCGGGTGCCCGCGCGGCCGGGACAGCGTCGGCACGCCAGCGACAACCGCGTCGAGTCCGAGCGCGCCGAGATGGCGCTCGACCTGGCCGACCGCGGGTCGCGCGTGGTGGTCGTGTCGTCGGGTGACCCCGGTGTCTTCGCGATGGCCGCCGCCGTGCTCGAGGTGGCGGCCGAACCGCGATGGCAGCACGTCCCCGTCCGGGTGTGTCCCGGGGTGACGGCAGCCAACGCCGTCGCCAGCCGGGTGGGTGCGCCGCTGGGGCACGACTACGCGGTCATCTCGCTGTCCGACCGGCTCAAGCCGTGGAACGTCGTCGAGCGTCGTCTGCGCGCGGTGGTGGCCGCGGACATGGCCGTGGCGATCTACAACCCCGCGTCTCGCACGCGTCGGCACCAGGTCGCGGCGCTGAAGGACATCGCGCTCGAGTACCGGGATCCGGCGACGCCGGTGATCGTCGGCCGCGACGTCTCCGGTCCCGAGGAGTCGGTGACGGTGGTCGACCTCGTCGACCTCGATCCCGAGACGATCGACATGCGGTGCCTGCTCATCGTGGGTGCGTCGACGACGGCGGTGGACCGTTCGGGCCCGACGCCCCGGGTGTTCACGTCTCGTCGGTACTCGACGGAGTCGGCACGGACCTGACCGGCTGCGTCGTCAGCACCCACCGTTCGCACTCCGCGACCGTGGAGACGAACGGGGTGTCGTCGGGAAGCGCCGGGCGCTGCACCATCACGACGGGCAGACCACGCTCACGCGCCACACGCAACTTCGCGGAGGTGAGTTTGCCGCCGCTGTTCTTGGTCACCAGGACGTCGGCGTCGGTGCGCGCGAACAACTCTCGTTCGGAGTCGAGGTCGAACGGTCCGCGCTCGGCCAGCACCGTGGTGCGCGGGGGCATCGGGTCCTCGGGCGGATCGATGCACCGCGCCGTGAACTCGCGGTCGTCCAGGTGCGCGAAGTGGTGGACGCCCTGCCGCCCGATCGTGAGCAGGATCCGGTGCCACTCGGGGTGGTCCGTGATCACGGCGGCGGCGTCGGCCATCGACGGCGCGTCGATCCATCGATCCTCGGGCAACGGAGTCCACGGCGCCCGATGCAGCACCATCAGCGGAACGGACTCCTCGGCGCCGGCCTGCACCGCGTGACGCGTCATGGTCTCCGCGTACGGGTGGGTCGCGTCCACCAGGTGCGTCACCTCGTGCTCGCGCAGCCAGGCGCGCAGCCCGTCGACCCCACCGAAGCCGCCGCTGCGGACCCGACCCACCGGCAGGGCGGGGTCGGCGACGCGGCCGGCGAGGGACGACGTCACCTCGATGCCCCGACGCCCGTTCAGGGCGGCGGCGAGTTGGCGGGCTTCGGACGTGCCACCCAGCAGAAGAACGTGCATGCCTCGACCTTAACGAGGAGCCCGACGAGGGTGACCGCTAGTGATCGAGTGCGCGTCGTGCGCTCGAGTACAGGAAGCTGTCCGGGAACCCCTCCGCCGCGAGGACCCGGCCGACCACGATGACGGCGGTGCGGACGATGCCCGCGGCCACGGTCGCGGCGGCGATGTCGGCGAGGGTGCCGCGCACGATCGTCTCGTCGTCCCGGCTGGCGAACGCCACGACGGCCACCGGGCAGTCCGCACCGTAGTGCTGGGCCAACTCGACGGCGATGGGGTCGATCTGCCGGGCGCCGAGATGGATCACCATCGTCGCGCGGCTGCGGGCCAGCGTCGCGAGATCCTCCCCCTCGGGCATGGCGGTCGACAGCGTCGAGATGCGGGTCAGCACCACGGTCTGCGACACCTCCGGCACCGTCAGCTCCCGTTTGAGGGCGGCCGATGCGGCGGCGAACGACGGGACGCCCGGGACGATCGCGTAGTCGACACCGGCCGCGTCGAGCCGACGGGCCTGTTCGGCCACGGCGCTGTAGAGCGACGGGTCGCCCGAGTGCACGCGGGCGACGTCCTCGCCGCGGGCGCTCGCGTCGACCATCTCGGCGACGATGGCGTCGAGGGTCATGCGCGAGGAGTCGACCACCTTCGCCTCGGCCGGGCAGGTCGCCAACAGCTCGCGCGGCACGAGCGATCCCGCGTACAGGCACACCGGGCTCGACGCGATGATCCGAGCGCCGCGGACGGTGATCAGGTCGGCGGCGCCGGGTCCGGCGCCCACGAAGTACACGGTCATGGGCGCTGTCCCTTCGCCGCGCACCACTGCGTCACCGGCATCTGCGGGCGCCATCCGGTGAAGCCGCCCACCGGTTCGGCGCGCTGAATCTGGATGCGACGCAACGTGCCACCCTTCTCCGTGTACCAGCGGAAGACGAGGGCCTCGGTCTCGGCGGTGACGGCGTTGACGACGATGCGTCCGCCGGGTCGCAGGGCCGCCCAGCAGGCCTCGAGCATGCCGGGAGCCGTCGCGCCGCCCCCGACGAAGATCGCGTCCGGTGTCGGCGCGTTCGTGAAGGCGGCCGGGGCCGCGTCGTGGATCGTGAGGCCGGGGACCCCCAGAGCGCGGGCGTTGGCGGCGATGGTCAGGGCACGGCCGGCGACCCGCTCGAAGGTGTCGGCGCGGCATCGCGGATGGGTCCGCATCCACTCGATCGCGATGCTGCCCGATCCGCCGCCGACGTCCCAGAGTCGTTCGCCCGGTGACGGATCGAGGACGGCGAGCGTCAGGGCACGGACCTCGCGCTTGGTGAGCTGACCGTCGCCGGAGTAGGCGTCGTCGGGCAGACCGGGGTTGCGGGTCCGGCGCGGTCCGTCGCCCGGTACGTCCACTGCGATCAGGTTGAGCGGGTCGACGTCGTCGGCTTGCCAGTCCTCCGCCGTCGCGCTGCGAACCCGCTCGGCACTTCCTCCGAGGCATTCGAGCACGGTCAGCCGCGCGTCGCCGAAGCCGTTCTCTCGCAACAGGGTCGCCACGGAGACCGGGCTGGTGTCGTCCTCGGAGAGAAGCACGAGCCGAGCAGACGGGTGCAGCGCGGGCAGCACGATGGCGGGGTCGCGGGCGACGAGGGACACGACCTCGACGTCGGGGAGCGACCATCCGAGCCGTGCACACGCGAGCGAGACCGAGCTGGGATGCGAGAACACCCGAAGGGCGTCCGCGCCGAGAAGTCGCGCCAGGGTGGCGCCGATCCCGTGGAACATCGGGTCACCGCTCGCCAGGACGCACCGCCGCCGGTCGGCGTGCTCCTCCAGGGTCGACCGCAGCGACGGAAGCAGGGGCGTCGGCCACGACACGCGCCGTCCGGCAGGAGGAGTCACGTCGACAGGGACCGAGTCGAGCTGGCGCGGCGAGCCGAACAGCACCTCGGCTGCTGCGACCGCATCGCGGGAGGCCGGCGCGAGGCCGTCCCAGCCGTCGGCACCGATCCCGACCACGTCGATCACCGTCATCGCGGCATCCGCCGCCACACCGCCCGCGGCAGCAGCCGCATCACCGCGAAGACCGGACGCAGGCGCCCGGGAATCCACACGGTGTCGCGTCCGGTGCGCAGGGCCGTCGCGACGGCGTCGGCCACCTGCTCCGGCGTGCTCGACATCGGCGCGGGCGACATGCCCTCGGTCATCGACCCGATCACGAACCCCGGCCGCGCCAGCACCAGCCGAACTCCGCTGCCGTGCAGCGCATCCTGCAGACCCGAGGCGAACCCGTCGAGACCCGCCTTGGCCGAGCCGTAGACGTAGTTGGCGCGACGAACCCGCACCCCCGCCACCGACGAGAAGACGACGATCTCGCCGGATCCCCGTCGGCGCAACAGGTCCGCGACGAGCGTCAGGAGGTGAACGTGCGCGGTGTAGTCGGTGTGCACGATCGCGGCCGCGTGTGCGGCGTCGGTCTCGGCCCGCCCCTGGTCGCCGAGGATGCCGAAGGCGATCACCACGGTGCCGATCGACCCGTGCTCGGACTCGACGCGGGCGAGGACGTCGGCGTGGGACGCGAGGTCGTCGGCGTCGAACTCGATCGTGCCCACCGCCGCGGCGCCGGCGGACTCCATGCGGGCGACGGATGCCGCCAGGTCGTGACTGCGCCGGGCTGCGAGCACCACCCGTCGGCCCGGTGTGATTCGGGCGGCGAGTTCGACACCGATGTCGCTGCGGCCGCCGAACAACACCACGGTTCCGGGATCTGTCACCGCCCCAGTGTCCTCCATGTGTCTCCCTGTCCGTCACCGACCGGTCGACGCCGCCCCCCGGTACCGTGATCGGCATGCCCAGCGACGCCTCGTCCCTGAACGCCGACGCCGTCGCGTTCCTCACCGAACGCCACCTCGCGACGCTCGCGACCCTGCGCCCGGACGGGACGCCGCACGTCGTCGCCGTCGGATTCACGTGGGACGCCGAGTCGAGGGTCGCCCGCGTCATCACCCGGGAGGGGTCGCAGAAGGTCCGCAACGCCGAGCGGGGCGGGTACGCCGCGGTCACTCAGGTGGACGGCGCTCGCTGGCTGACCCTCGAGGGCCCGTCTCGGGTGGTGCGGGACGCCGAGAGCGTGCGCGACGCCGAGAATCGGTACGCCGCCCGCTACAAGCCGCCGCGGGAGAACCCGCAGCGCGTCGTCGTCGAGATCGCGGTGTCGCGCGTTCTCGGGTCGGCGTCTCTACGCGGACTCTAGAAGCGAGACGCCTCGAGCAGGACTCGGGCGACAGCCGGATCGCCGACCGTGTCGAGCGCCTCCACCGGACGGCGACGCCACAGCGTGAGATACAGCGCAGCCGTGTCGCCGCGCAACGCTACCGAGGACTTCTCGTGACCCCGGTGCGCCGTGACTCCGTCCGCGCCGAGGGTGATCACCCATTCGACGTCGTCACGATCGGTGGCATGGAGGTGGACCGTCGATCCCACGACCGCAGGGTCGAGGCGGTCCGCGGCGAGCCGGAATCGGTACTGCAGCTCGGTGAGTTCGGCGATGCCGTCCGCCGAGGACTCCGCGTCGAGCGGTTCGGGCACCGGACCCCCGGCGGCATGCACGGCGTCGGCGGCGTCGATCCGGTGCACGCTCACCTCGTGGGCCGTCCGCCGCGTCCAGAACGCGGCGGTCCGCAGTCCGACGAACGTCTCGGTGGGCCGCTCCGGATCGGTCTCGGCCAGCACCTCGATCACGTCGTGCAGTGAGTCACGGTAGGCCTCCAGCGCCTGCGGGCCTCTCGGCAACGACGCGACGTCCTCCCGCGCGATACGTGCGACGTCGGCACCCGGGCCGGCCCGCAGGACGCTCGCAACCCATCGGTGCACCTTGCCCGTGTGCCGGACGACGTGCTCGAGCGTCCACCCCGGCACGGTCGGGACGGGCGCGGACAGGGCGTCTGCCGGCATGGCGGCCAGGCGATCGCCCTCGCGCCCGATCGTCGCGAGGTGGTCGAGCGTCATCGGCCGGCGAGGACGGTCAGGCCGTGCGGGCGGGTGTTGACCGATTCGCATCCGTCGGCGGTCACCACCACGATGTCCTCGATGCGCGCACCCCAGTCGCCGCGGAAGTAGATCCCCGGTTCGATGCTGAACGCCATTCCCTCGGTGAGCGGAATGTCGTTGCCGCCCACGATGTACGGCTCCTCGTGCACCGACAGCCCGATGCCGTGACCGGTGCGGTGCAGGAACACCTCGGCGAGTCCTTCGGCGGCCAGCACGTCGCGCGCCGCGGCGTCGACGGCCTCCGCCGTCACGCCCGGACGTACCGCGTCGACTGCCGCCTGCTGGGCCCGCTCGAGGACGGCGACCCTGGCCGCGACGTCGGGGGACGGCTCCCCCATGACGTAGGTGCGGGTGGAATCGGAGTAGTAGCCGGGCTCGACGGGGCCGCCGATGTCGATGACGACGACGTCGCCCGTCTCGACGACGCGGTCGGACACCTCGTGGTGCGGGTCCGCTCCGTGCGGTCCGGAACCGACGATGACGAACGCCGCCTCGGTGTGCCCCTCCTCGACGATGGCGGCCGAGATCGCCTGCGCCACCTCGGCTTCCGTGCGCCCGACCACCAGGAGCTCTGCCATGCGGGCGTGGACCCGGTCGATCGCGGACCCCGCCTGGCGCAGCGCGTCGATCTCCGCTGCGTCCTTGACCATGCGCAGTTCGCGGAGCACCGGCGTCGCGAGAGCGGGCACGGACCCGAGCGCGTCGGCAATCGGGACCAGGTGCAGGGCGGGCATCGCGTCGGCCACGGCGACCCGAGCCTGCGGCGGCACCGCGTCGGTCACCATGCGGTGCGGGTTCTGCCCGTCCACCCAGTCACGAAGCTCGAGCCCGAGGTCCGCGGCCGCCGAGTCCTGCAGGGCGGCCAATTCGATCCGCGGGACCACGACGAACGGATCCCCGTCCGCGAGGACCACCAGGCAGGTGAGCCGTTCGAACGACTCGGCGCGGGACCCCAGGAGATAGGCGAGATCCGGACCCGGTGTCACCAGCAGCGCACCCACGCCGGCGGTGCGCATCAGCTCCGCCGCTCGGCTCAGTCGATCTCGGTACACCTCGGCAGGAAAACGCGTCATGTCGCCAGGCTATCGAGGCGGGCCGTCCGCCGATGCGCGGACGGCCCGATGCGGCAGGATGAGCCACCATGACCGACGATTCCGCTCCCGGCACCGTCCTGCTGCTCGACGCCGCGAGTCTGTGGTTCCGTGCGTTCCACGCGCTCCCCGAGTCCATCACCGCACCCGACGGGCGCCCGGTGAACGCGGTTCGGGGTTTCGTCGACATGGTCGCTTCCCTGATCACCCGGACGCAGCCCACGCGACTCGCGGTGTGCCTCGACCTCGACTGGCGGCCGACGTTCCGGGTCGACCTCGTCCCGTCGTACAAGGCCCACCGGGTGCTCGAGGAATCGGCCGCCGGGCCGGACGCGGAGGAAGCGCCCGATGCGCTGGGGCCCCAGGTGAACCTCATCCTCGAGTTCATGGCGGCGGCGGGCATCGCGACCGCGGGCGCGGAGGGACTCGAGGCCGACGACGTCCTGGGCACCCTCGCCGCCACCGAGCGTCACGATCGTGTGGTGGTCGTCAGCGGTGACCGCGATCTGTTGCAGGTGGTGGCGGACGAGCCCGTTCCGGTCCGTGTTCTCTACGCCGGGCGTGGACTGGCCAAGGCGGAGCTCTTCGGACCGGCCGAGGTCGCCGAGAAGTACGGCGTTCCGATCGATCGTCCCGGGCCGGCCTACGCGGAACTCGCTCTGCTGCGCGGAGACTCGTCGGACGGATTGCCGGGGGTCAAGGGTGTCGGCGAGAAGACGGCGTCGTCGCTCATCACGCGGTGGGGATCGCTCGAAGCACTGCTGGCCGCCGCCGACTCGGGCGACACGGACCTCGCCGCCGGCATGCGCGCCAAACTCGCGGCGGCGCGGGTTTACATCGACGCGGCCCTCCCCGTGGTGCGGGTGGTGACCGACGCGGAGATCCTGTGGTCCACGTCCGACGACCTCCCCACCGAACCCGTCGACCCCGAGCGTCTGGACGCCCTCGCTGCCGAGCTGGGCCTCGAGAACTCCGCGGAGCGGCTCCGGAAGGCGATGGCCCGCGGTCGGTAGGTCGGCCAGGCTTCGCCCCGCGGGTTCGTGCGTGCGTGTCATCGACTGTGTCGGTGGGTGCCGGTATACTCGAACATACGAGCGACTGGGGGGTCGGCGGCATGACGAGTGTGCAGGTGGGGGCAGGTGCGGCGAGCACGGCGGCGACGCCGTGGGCTGCGCTGGATCACTCCGCCCTCGGTCTGCCCGCCACCACCGACCTCCCCTCTGCCCGGGCTCTGGACGCCCTGGTGCACGCGGCTGCCGGGGTGTCCTACCTGAAGTGGTTCGAATACCAACTCGCCGCCGCCATGCACGCCGAACTGGTGGAACCGTTCGAGGACGAGGACCGGCGTGAGCTCGATGCGTTCACTCGCTGCGCCGCGACCATCGCGACGACGATGTCGATCACCCCGTTCGCCGCCCGCACCCTGCTCACCGACGCCGTCGCCCTCCGCGACCGGCTACCCCTGGTCGCGCAGTGCCTACGCGACGGAATCGTCACCCCGCACCACATCCGCACCATCGTCTCCCGCACCGAACTCATCGAGGGGCAGTGCTACGCCGCCCTCGTCGACGCCGACATCGCTCGTGCTCTGCGTAAGCCCGGGTCGTGGTCGCCGGCGCGGATGGAGATCATGGTCGACACGATGGTGCACCGCCGCGACCCCGACGCCGTCCGCGCCCGCCGAGAGGCAGCGAAGCGGAATCGGGAGTTCACCGTGGAGGCCGGGCGGGACGGGATGGCCACGACGACGGACACCCGGCCCGCCGAGGACACCGCCCTCGCCGCCGCCGCGGTCCACCGCCTCGCGGCGCAGGTGTGCCCCAAGGACACCCGCTCCAAGGCCGCGCGGGCCTCCGATGCGCACTACGCGTTGGTCACCCGGACCGAATTCGGCTGCGACTGCGACCGCCCCATCACCGACTGCCGCTACAAGAACATCGACGTCGGCAGGTTCGCGGCGACGGCGCCGCGGATCGTGATCCACCTGGTCACCGACACCACCACCCTCACCGGCCCCGTCCCCGCCCCGGAGTCCGAGCGGGTCTGCAGGTCGCCACAGCACCTGCCCCGACCGAACACCGAACCCACCCCCGCGGTCCGGCACGATGCGACGGAACCAGTTGCAGCAGAACCGGTCGCAGCAGGACCGGTTGCAGTGGATCAGCCCGGCACCGCAAACCAGGCCGACGCCGCCGCGGACCCAACCTCCACCAAGTCGCCGGCGGTCGACGAGTCCTCGGACGGCCCGCACGGATGCGACGAGCCCCTCGGTCTCGACACCGTCGACGGCGTCGGATTCCTCGCCGGCATCGGCATCATCTCCGGCGCCCACGTCCGCGACCTCGCCGCCGACCCCCGGACGGTCATCCGCCCGCTCGGCGACGGCACCGACACCCCACTCCCGGCGACCCAGCCGTCGAACCCCTACCGCCCCTCCGCGGCACTCGATGCGTACGTGCGGGCGCGGGATCAGTTCTGCACCTGGCCCGGCTGCAACAAGCCGGCGTGGGAGGCCGACCTCGACCACATCACCGAATACGACCACCACGACCCCACCCGCGGCGGCACGACGTCGGCCGGCGGGTTGGGAGCGAAGTGCCGGTTCCACCACCTCCTGAAGACGTTCGGGGACTTCGTCGACGACCAGTACCCCGACCCCACCGACCCGGCCCGGCTGATCCGCACCATCACCATCCCCGACGGACGCACCGTCCTCGGCCCCGCGTTCACCGGCCACGACGTCCACCCCGGACTCGACACCATCGTCTTCGGTGACCCACCCACCGCCAGCAGACCAACGCCGAAACTCACCGAACGCACCCGCCCCGCCCCACGCACCGAGCAGAAACACGCCCGGAGCTTGACCCGGTTTCCCGGACACCTGATCTGTAGCGTTGCTGCTGCAGGAGAGGAGTCCGAGCTATGCCCGCTGCCCATCCCGAGGAGTTCCGCCGCCGGGCGGTCGACCTGACACGTCAGCCGGGGGCGAGTGTCATGCGCATCGCGTCCGACCTCGGCATCAGTGAGTCGTGTCTGCGCAGGTGGATGAAGCTCGACGACGTCGATGCCGGCCGCGTCGACGGTCTGTCCACGAGCGAACGCGCCGAGCTGGCACAGTTGCGCCGAGACAAGAAGCGCCTCGAGACCGAGGTCGAGATCCTCAAACGCGCAAGCGCCTATTTCGCGCGGGAGAACATCCTCCCAAAATAGGGTTCCGGCTGGTCCACGAATTGGCTGCGGACGGCTTCCCCGCCCTAGGTGACCTGCCGGACCCTCGAGGTGTCGAGGTCCGGATTCTACGACTGGCGACATCGACCACCGTCCGAGCGTGATATGTCGGATGCACTGTTGGCCAACAGCATCCGTGATATCCACCAAGGCTCACGCGGGTGCTACGGCACGCCGCGGGTCCACGCCGAACTCCGTCTCGGCGGTGGCATCTCGGTCGGACGCAAACCTGTCGCACGGGTGATGCGGCTACTCGGCGTTGCTGGTATCGGTGCCCGCCACAAGCGTCGCCACCGACCCGCACCAGCGGTGCACGACGATCTCGTCGCCCGCCGGTTCGTCGCCGAGCGGCCCGATCAGATCTGGTGCACCGACATCACAGAACACCCCACCGGCACGGGCAAGGTGTACTGCTGCGGGGTCCTCGACACATTCTCCCGGCGCATCGTGGGATGGTCGATCGCCGATCACATGCGTACCGACCTCGTCGTAGACGCACTGCAGATGGCGCTGTGGCGCCGCCACCCCGATACCGGGACGATCACGCACTCGGACCGCGGATCTCAGTACACCAGCTGGGTTTTCGGCCAACGACTGCGCACGGCAGGACTGCTCGGGTCGATGGGTCGGGTGGCCTCGAGCGTCGACAACACGATGATGGAATCGTTCTGGTCGACGATGCAACGCGAGCTGCTCGACACCCGATCATGGGACACCCGAGATCAGCTCGCCTCCGCGATCTTCGAATGGATCGAAGCCTGGTACAACCCGCATCGCCGGCACTCCGGGATCGGCTACTCCTCGCCAGTGGATTACGAACACACCTACCATCGACGGGTCACCTCAGACGTGGCCTGAACACCCAACCCGAACTGTCCGGGAAACCGGGTCAAGCTCCCCCGCCGACGACAGGAACGCAACCGCAACCGACTCCGCAACGCGATGAAGCTCCACCCACCCGACGACACCCCACCCCCGTTCTGAGGGTGCGTGGTCCTTCTAGCGTGGGCGGCCGACCTCGTAGGTGCCGTCGTCGTCCTTGACGGTGACCGTCACGGATCGGGGCGCACCGTCGGCAGTGAGGGTGCACGTGAACTGCGTTCCCGTCTCCGCCTTCTGACCGGACGGGCACGACACGTCGGTCACGTCGATGGCGCCGTAGCTCTCCGTGACGATCTTCGCGACACCGTCCTGGACGGCGGCATTGTCGAAGGTGTTGCTACTGAACAGAAGTGACCCTGCCACCCCGACCACGACGAGCAGCGCGACGATGATGCCGCCGACGATGAACAGCACCTTCCTCGACGACGAGGAGGACTGCTGCGGGTTCTGCCACCCCGGGCCGCCGTACGGTTGTTGACCCCCGTAGTTCGGCTGCTGACCGTAGGGCTGCTGGTCGTACGCCGGGGCCTCGCCGTACGCCTGCTGACCGTACTGGGGCTGTTGACCGTACTGGGGTTGGCCGTACTGGGGCTGCTGCCCGTAACCCGGCTGGCCGTACTGGGGCTGCTGCCCGTAACCCGGCTGGCCGTACTGAGGCTGCTGCCCGTAACCCGGCTGACCGTACTGGGGCTGTTGACCGTAAGCCTGCTGCTGTCCGTATCCCTGCTGATACGGGTTCTGTCCGGGCGGCGGGTACTGGCCCTCGAACGACCGCGTGGACGGGTCCGACCCGCCGTCGCTCTGTTGCGACGGGTCGTTCTTGTCGTACGGGCCGGTCATGATCGCCTCCACTGCATCGGTCGAGTCCGCGTGCGTCGCGTCGCCGCGGATCGTGCGGTCACCGCGTCGGCTGCTCCGGTCGCACCGTACCCGGTCAGGCGGCGTCGACGGCGACGACGCCGCGTCGGATCGCCGAGATCGCCTTGCTCGCCGCGGCCGAGACCTCGGTGTCGGGGGCGGCCGTGCGGATCTGGTCGAGGAGGTCGATCACCTGACGACACCACCGGACGAAGTCGCCGCCGGACAGGGCCCGGCCGTGCTGACCCGCAGCGAACAGGACGTCCTCGAGGGACTCCTTCCGTGCCCACTTGTACACGGCGATCATGAATCCGGTGTCCGGTTCCCGCGTGGGCGGAAGCTTGAGTCGGATCTCGTCGGCGCGGAGGTCGTGCCACGTCGCGAGCGTGCGCGCCAGAGCATGACGAATGTTCCCCGTGGGGCCTTGCGCCATGCTCTCGCCCTCCTGCCGGGACTCGAACACCACCGCCGACACCACCGACGCCAGCTCGGCCGGCCCGAGTCCGCGCCACACGCCCTCGGCGAGACACTCGGCCACCAGCAGATCCGACTCCGAGTAGAGCCGGGTGAGCTTGGAACCACGCTCGGTGACGCGCACCTCCCCCTCGGCATGTTCGACGTAGCCCCGTTCGGTCAGCAGGGCGAGGATGCGGTCGAACGTCCGCGCCAACGAGTTCGTGGTCGCGGCGACCTTCTGCCGCATGGCGTCGGTCTCGCGTTCCACGCGGCTGTACTTCTCGGCCAGCCGGGCCAGGTGCTCGCGGTCGGGCCACGTGTGGCAGGGGTGCGACCGCACGGCGCGGCGGAGGGTGGACAGTTCGCGGTCGTCCGCGGCCGAGGATCTCACCCGACGCCCGCGTCCCGGTGGGGTTATGCCGGTGCTGCGCAGCGCCGACGCCAGGTCGCGCCGCGTCCGGGCCGTCCGGTGATCGACGTGGCGCGGCAGTCGCATCGAACCGAGAGCCGAGACGGGCGTCGGGAAGTCCGCCGACGACACTCGCCCCGCCCACTTGTCCTCGGTCAGCACCAACGGCCGCGGGTCGACGGAGTTCGTGTCCGTCTCGAGGACCACCGCGAGCCCGGACCGCCGGCCGGACGGAATGGAGATGACGTCGCCCCGTCGCAATCCGACCAGGGAGGTGACGGCGTCGTTCCGCCGGTCCGTCCGTCCCTGCCGTTCGAGCTCGCGTTCCCGTTCCTTGAGCCGGGCACGCAGCTCGGTGTACTCGACGTAGGGCGAATCGGCGCCGCCCAACTTCGTCAGGAGTTCGTTCCGGGTGGCCGCGCCGCGCTCGATGCCGCGCACCAACCCCACCACCGACGCATCGGCCTGGTACTGAGCGAAGGATCGCTCCAACAGGGCCCGCGAGGCGTCGACCCCCATCCGCTCGACCAGGTTGATCGCCATGTTGTACGACGGCCGGAAGGAACTGCGCAGCGGGAACGTGCGGGTGGTCGCCAGTCCGGCCACCTCGGTGGGTTCGACGCCGGACTGCCACAGCACGACGGCGTGTCCCTCGACGTCGATGCCGCGTCGCCCGGAACGACCGGTCAACTGCGTGTACTCCCCCGGTGACAGGTTGGCATGGGTCTCGCCGTTGAACTTGACCAGCCGTTCCAGGACCACTGTCCGCGCCGGCATGTTGATGCCCAGGGCCAGCGTCTCCGTGGCGAACACCGCCCGGACCAGACCGCGGACGAACAGTTCCTCGACGGTGTGGCGGAACACGGGCAGCATGCCCGCGTGGTGCGCGGCGAGCCCGCGCTCGAGCGCGTCGCGCCATTCCCAGTACCCCAGCACGTCGAGGTCGCCGCGCGGGATCTCGGCAGTGTGACGCTCGATCACCTCACCGATCTGCACCGCCTGCTCCTCGGTGGTCAGACGTAACCCCGACCGCAGACACTGATCGACCGCGCTGTCGCAGCCGGCGCGGCTGAAGACGAACGTGATCGCCGGCAGCAAGCCCTCCTCGTCGAGAAGCTTGATCACCTCCGGCCGCGGGATGGGTCGGCTCTCGGGCCGCCCCGGCCGGCCACCGCCACGCCCGGAACGCCCGCGGCCGCGTGGCGCTTCCCAGGCGCCCATGCGCTCGGCGTTCACTCGTTCCTTGACGTAGCGGACGAGCGTCTTGTCGATCACCGGGCCGGAGGCACCCGCGTTCGCGTCGACGTCGAAGAGGTCGAACAGACGCCGGCCCACCAGGATGTGCTGCCAGAGCGGGACCGGGCGGGTCTCGTCGACGACCACGGCGGTGTTGCCCCGCACGGTCTCCATCCAGGCGCCGAACTCCTCGGCATTGCTCACGGTCGCGGAGAGACTGACCAGCCGGACGTCCTCGGGCAGGTGCAGGATGACCTCCTCCCACACGGCGCCGCGGAACCGGTCGGCCAGGTAGTGCACCTCGTCCATCACTACGTGCGAGAGTCCGCGCAGCGCAGGTGATTCCGCGTACAGCATGTTCCGCAGAACCTCGGTGGTCATCACGACGATCGGCGCGTCGGAATTGATGCTCTGGTCCCCGGTGAGCAGCCCGACGTGGCCGCGTCCGTAGCGCGCGGTCAACTCGGCGAACTTCTGGTTGCTGAGCGCCTTGATGGGCGTCGTGTAGAAGCATTTGGCGCCCGACGACAGGGCGAGATGGACGGCGAACTCGCCGACGACGGTCTTGCCCGCGCCCGTCGGGGCGCAGACGAGAACCCCGTGCCCGTCCTCGAGGGCACGGCACGCCCGTCGTTGGAACGGATCGAGGGGAAACGGCAGCAGCGACGTGAACTCCGTCAGCCGGGGTCCGTCCAGGTCTGCCACGATGACGCGGTCGCTCTCGGTGGACACGAAATCCACACTAGCCGTCGACCGCGGCGTCAGACCGTGTCGGAGTAGTCCGCCCGCTCGTCCAGACGGACCGACGTCGGCCGCGAGACGGGCGTCGGGGCGCTCTCGACGGGCGTCGGTGCGCCGACGGGGGTGGCCCGCGTCTCGAGGGGCGACGCCTCGTCGTCGGACAGATCGCCCCACTGCTCGGTGTCGCGACGGGCCCGTCGCCGGTCGTTGAGGCGCGCCACCTGAATCGCGACCTCCACCAGGACGCACAGCGCGAGGGCGAGCGCGGTCATGGAGAAGGGGTCGCCGCCGGGGGTGACCACGGCCGCGAAGGCGAACATGGCGAAGATGAGGCCCCGGCGCCAGCTGCGGAGCTTCTCGTAGCGCAGGACGCCGACGGCGTTGAGGGCGACGATGAGGAGCGGGATCTCGAAGCTGACCCCGAAGATGACCAGCAGGTTGATGACGAACCCGAAATACTCGGCACCGCTCAGGGCGGTGATCTGCACGTTGTCACCGATGGTGAGCAGGAAGTGCAGTGCCTTGGCCACCACCACGTACGCGAGAACGGCGCCGGCGACGAAGAGCGCGGCCGCAGCGGTGACGAAGGCGATCGCATAGCGGCGCTCGTGCTTGTACAGCCCGGGCGTGATGAAGGCCCAGATCTGATACAGCCATACCGGGCATGCGAGCACGACGCCGGCGGTGATGGCGACCTTGAAGCGGAGCATGAACTGCTCGAACGGTCCGGTGGCGAGCAGACGGCATGCGTTGTCCGCGCTGAGCTCGGCCCGACTCTCCGGCGGGAGCGAGCAGTACGGGCCACGCAGCAGGTCACCGAGGGACTCGATGCCGAACAGGGAATGGGAGTACCAGAAGAAGCCGATCAGCGTCGTGAGCAGGACGGCGACCATCGACCACAGCAGCCGCGTCCGCAGCTCGTACAGATGCTCGACCAGCGACATGGTGCCGTCGGGATTGACGCGGCGTCGTCTCTGCCGCGGGTCGAACGGTATGCGCACGGATCAAGTCTTCCGGATCGACTCACCGCTGCCGTGACCGCGGAACGGTCACGGCAGCGGACGAGGAGGAACGGTCAGGCGGAACGCGGGTGCTCGTCGCGCACGTCGGACGCCGGCGCGACGGGGGCGGGATCGACCTGCGCGGCGGTGGGCGGCAACTGTGCCGGCGGCTGCTGCTGCGCGGGAGCCTGCGGCGCCGGTGCCTCACCCTTCTTGCCGTCGTTCTGCATCTCCTGGACCTCGCTCTTGAAGATGCGCATCGAACGGCCGAGACCACGCGCGGCCTCGGGCAGCTTCTTCGAGCCGAAGAGCAGAACGACCACGACGATCAGAACGATCCAGTGCCAGGGCTGTAGGGCACCCATGTTGAAACCTCCCAGTATCGGTGGAGCCGATGCTACCGGACCGAGCCCTGCGTCAGCGGCCGTGAATCGGCCCCGAACCGCAGGATTCGCTCAGTGTTCATCGGCTGCCTCTCGCGCCTGCCGGTATGCCGCCAGCGCCGCGCGCGACCGCTCGGTGACGGCCTCGACCAGCTCGTCCGGACCGAGGACCGTGACGCCCGAACCCAGGCCGATCGCCAACCGAGACATCCAGTCCAGGGTGGCGAACCGCATGGTCACCTCGACCGACCCGTCGGCGTGGTCGAGCACGCGCACCATCGGGTAGTAGTCCAGCAGCCAGATGTGGTCGGGTCGGACGAGCAGTCGGGCGACGGGCAGCGACGGGTCGTCGTGGAACAGGTCCAGCGCGTCGTCACCGCCCACGGCCCGGTCGGGCGGCGTCGACGGCTCGTCCCGTTCCCTGGCGGCATCGATGCGGTCGAGCCGGAACAGTCGCACCCCCTCGGCGGACCGACACCACGCCTGCAGGTAGCTGTGCTCGTCCACCAGCACGATCCGCACCGGGTCGACGGTGCGCATCGACACCACGTCCCGCGACGCCGAGTAGTACGTCAGGTCGAGCGCACGCCCCCGGGCCAGTGCCCCGCGCACGGTGGCGACGGCCGGGCTCTCCTCCGGCGCGTCGTCGTCGGCGGGGCCCGACGTCGGCGCGGCCACACCCGCCGCCTGCTCGATCTTGGCGATGGCGCGGTGGGCGGCGGTCGGGTCCACCATGCCCGGCATCTCCACCAGCGAACGCAGGGCGATGAGCAGCGTCGTCGCCTCGGTCGACGTCAGCCGCAACGGCCGGTCGATGCCGGCGGAGAACGTCACCTGGATACTCTCCTCCGAGAAGGAGAGATCGATGAGATCCCCGGGGCCGTACCCCGGCAGACCGCACAGCCACAGCTGATTCAAGTCCTCCATCAGCTGCTTGGTGGTGACCCCCAGCTCGGCGGCCGCGTCGGCCGCACTGATGCCGGGGTTGGCGATGAAGTACGGCACCAGATTGAGCAGGCGCGCCAGGCGCGACGACAGGCGAACGCTCACGGCGTCACCGCCGCCCCGTCGCGGTCCGCGACGCCGGTGAGGATGCGCACCACCTGATCGCGGAGCTCGTCCGGTTCCAGCACGATCGCATCGGCGCCGTGCCCGGCGATCACGCGCGCCACCCACTCCCAGGACCGCACCGACAGGTCGACGACCTCGCCCGTACGACCGGCGACGGTTCGGGTCTCGGTCGGCGATCCCAGCCGGCGTACTTCCTCCGCGCGCCCGTCGGCCACCCAGACCCGCGCCGTCCCGGCGACGCCACCGGTGCCGCGAAGGCGGGCGACCAGCGCAGCCGGGTCGACGTCGTCCGGCTTGCGGACCGATCCCGCCCGGCCGAAGGCGACGACGTCGTCACCGATGCGTGAGAGCCGGAAGGTGCGGACGTCCCGACGGTCGACGTCGTGACCGACGAGGTACCAGCGTCCGGACTGCGTGACGACGGCCCACGGCTCGACCGTGCGTATGACGGCGTCCGCGGTGGGCGACGCCCGATGCGGGAAGCGGACGGACTTGCCGGCGTCGATGGCGGCGAGCAGCTTGCCGAGGGCGGGCTCCGATCCGCGGCTCCGCGCCGGGATGGCGGTCACGGCCGCCGGCGAGTGCTCGGGGTCCACCTGGACCCCGGCCGCGCGCAGCTTGAGCATCGCGCTCTGCGCGGCGGAGGTGAGTTCGGGAGATTCCCACAGTTGCACCGCCACGGCCACGGCGGCGGCCTCGTCGCGGGCCAGATCGATCTCGGGCAGCTCGTACCGATCGCGATTGATGCGGTAGCCCTCGGTGGTGGAGAAGCGGGAGAGCTGACCGGTCTCCAGCGGCACTCCGAGATCGCGGAGTTCGTTCTTGTCGCGCTCGAACATGCGCCCGAACGCCTCGTCGCTGACCGAGTCCTCGTAGCCGGCGACGGACGCGCGGATGCGCTCCGCGGTGAGGAACTGCCGGGTCGAGAGCAGGCAGATCACCAGGTTCATGAGTCGTTCGACTTTGGATACCGCCACCGACCCAGCCTAGTGGCTCGGGTCCCCCGTCCCCGGCGGCGCAACGCCGACCCGGGGATCAACGGTCACATGGAGGCGATCAGCCGTTCCACCCGCTCGTCGACCGATCGGAACGGGTCCTTGCACAGCACGGTGCGCTGCGCCTGGTCGTTCAGCTTCAGATGCACCCAGTCGACGGTGAAGTCGCGGCCGGCGTTCTGGGCGGCCGCGATGAACTCTCCGCGCAGCTTGGCGCGTGTCGTCTGCGGCGGAGTGTCGACGGCCTCGTCGATGGCCGCGTCCTCGGTGATCCGCGTGACCAGTCCCTTGCGTTGCAGGACGTCGAAGACGCCTCGGCCCCGCTTGATGTCGTGGTACGCGAGGTCGAGCTGTGCGATCTTCGGGTCCGACAGGTCCATCGAGTACCGGTCCTGATACCGCTCGAACAGCTTGCGCTTGATGACCCAGTCGATCTCGGTGTCGACCTTGGCGAAATCCTGGGCCTCGACCGCGTCGAGGGTCCGACCCCAGAGGTCGACGACCTGTTCCATCCGCACGTCGGGAGTGCGGTTGCGCAGGTGCTCGACGGCCCGCGCGTGATACTCGCGCTGCACCTCGAGCGCACTCGCCTGCCGCCCACCGGCGAGGCGCACCGGGCGGCGACCGGTGGGATCGTGCGAGACCTCACGGATGGCGCGGATGGGGTTGTCCAGCGCGAAGTCTCGGAAGGAGACGCCCGCCTCGATCATCTCGAGAACGAGCGCGGCGCTGCCCACCTTCAGCATGGTGGTGGGCTCGGCCATGTTCGAGTCGCCGACGATCACGTGCAGCCGCCGGTACTTCTCGGCGTCGGCGTGCGGTTCGTCTCGCGTGTTGATGATCGGCCGGGACCGGGTGGTCGCCGACGAGACGCCCTCCCAGATGTGCTCGGCGCGCTGGGACAGACAGAACGCGGCCGCCTTCGGGGTCTGGAGGACCTTTCCGGCGCCGCAGATCAACTGGCGCGTGACGAGGAACGGCAGCAGGACGTCCGAGATGCGGGAGAACTCCCCCGCTCGGACGACGAGGTAGTTCTCGTGGCAGCCGTAGGAGTTGCCCGCCGAGTCGGTGTTGTTCTTGAACAGATAGATGTCGCCGCCGATGCCCTCGTCCGACAGGCGCTGTTCGGCGTCGATCAGCAGATCCTCGAGAACCCGCTCGCCCGCACGGTCGTGCGCGACCAGTTGCTCGAGCGAGTCGCACTCGGCCGTGGCGTACTCGGGGTGCGACCCGACGTCGAGGTAGAGCCGCGCACCGTTGCGCAGGAACACGTTGGAACTGCGTCCCCACGACACCACGCGTCGGAAGAGGTAACGCGCCACCTCGTCCGGGCTGAGCCGACGATGCCCGTGGAACGTGCACGTGACACCGAACTCCGTCTCGATCCCCATGATTCGTCGCTCCACGGTTCGACAGTACAACCACCGGCGGACCGTAGGGTGGCAGCGATGAGCGCACGATCGATTCGCAACCGGACCCGGGCCGTCGATCTCGCGCTGGTCCGGTCGAGCTACGCGACCCGGCCGGGACCGGCCGACCCCGTCCTGCGCGGCCTCACCTCCCTGGCGAACCACAGCGTGCTGTGGGTGCTCGTCGCCGGTGCGCTCAGCGCCACCGGCGGTGCCCGCCGTCGGGGTGCTGTTCGCGGACTGCTCGCTGTCGCCGGGGCCAGCTCGGTGGCCAACGGCGTCCTCAAGCCCCTGCTCCCGCGCGACCGTCCCCCGGCCGTCGCGGTTCCGGCCCTGCGTCGGCTCGGCGTTCGCCCCGTCTCGTCGTCGTTCCCGTCGGGGCATGCGGCGTCCGCGGCGGCGTTCGCGACGGGGGTCGCTCTCGAGTCCCCCGCGGCCGGGCTCGTGGTCGCGCCCCTCGCCCTCGCGGTCGCGTACTCGCGGGTCCACGTGGGGGTCCACTGGCCCTCGGACGTCGTGGTCGGCGCGGGTATCGGAGCCGGGATCGCGCTGGGAACCAGGCGGTGGTGGGCGGTACGGTCGGCCACTCCCGCACAGTTGGGCGGGCGTGGGTCGGCGCCGGCTCTGCACCGTGGTCGCGGGCTGATCGTCCTGGTGAATCCCGCTGCCGGAACGCACAATTCGGAGGTCGTCGCCGCGGTCGCCGAGGCGCTCCCGGACGCGCGATTCGTGCAGCCGACGGAGGGCGAGGACTTCGCGGCTCGGTTGCAGGCCGAGGTCGACGACTCCGTCTTCGCCCTCGGTGTGTGCGGGGGCGACGGCACGGTGGCCGCCGCGGTGACCGCGGCGGTGCGAACCGAGCTGCCGCTCGCCGTCTTCGCGGGCGGCACGCTCAACCACTTCGCGCGCGACATCGGCCTGACCCGGGTGTCGACCACCGCCGCCGCCGTCGAGCGGGGGCACGCGGCGCGGGTGGATCTCGGCAGCGTGAGCATCGACGGTGGCGAGCCGACATTGTTCGTCAACACCGCGAGCATCGGCGGCTACCCGGACACGGTGCGCCTGCGCGACCGGTGGACCGACCGGGTGGGCAAGTGGCCCGCCGCGGCCGCCGCGATGGTGGCCGTCCTCACCGTCGCCCGACCGTTGCACGCCGTCGTCGGCGGGCGCGTCGATCCGGTCTGGATGTTGTTCGTGGGCAACGGAAGCTACGCGCCGGCGGATCAGGTTCCGATGTCCCGACCGTCGATCGCCGGTGGCGTCCTCGACGTGCGCTATTTGCGGGCGCGCATCCGACTCTCGCGGACGCGTCTCGCGCTCGCCGCCCTGACCGGCAGTCTCGGCTCGTCACCGACCTACCGGCAGGAGCGGGTGACGACGCTGTCGGTGCGGCACGACGGCCCACCCGTGGCGGTGGCCGTCGACGGCGAGATCGCGGGCGAGGGCCGGGCTTTCGACTTCGTCGCCCGACCCTCGCTTCTCACGGTCTACGGACCGGGCGGCGTCGGCTGATCGGAGCCCGCCTCGGCGGGCGTGTCGACTGATTCGGTACTCGGCCCGGCACCCGACCCCGGCAGCAGCGCCTCGAGCGCCGCCCCGCCGATGCGGCGGAACGCTCGCCGCGGCCGATGGCGTTCCAGCACCGCCACTTCCAGACTGGCCACTTCGAGCACCCGGCGTTCCGCCGGTTCCCCGCCACCGTTGGTGGGCGTCGACGTCCCGTCCTGCAACGCGGTGATCGCGATGCCCACCGCGGACGCGAGATCCAGGTCTCCGCGGTACGCCTCGCGCAGCGCCGCCGTGATGGGCTCGGTGGTTCCGCCCATCACCACGAAGTCACGCTCGTCGACGATCGACCCGTCGTAGGTGATCCGATAGAGCTGCGGCACACCGGATTCCCCCGGCCGTGGCACCTCCGCCACGCAGATCTCCACCTCGTAGGGCTTGAGCTGCTCGGTGAAGATGGTGCCCAGGGTCTGTGCGTACGCCTTGGCCAGCGAGCGGCCGGTCACGTCGGCGCGGTCGTAGGTGTATCCCTTGGTGTCCGCGTGCACGATCCCGGCACGGCGCAGGTTCTCGAACTCGTTGTACTTCCCCACCGCGGCGAAGCCGAGCCGGTCGTACAGTTCGCTGACCTTGTGCAGCGCCGACGATCGGTTCTCGGCGACGAAGAGCACCCCGTCCGCGTACGTCAGGACGACGACGCTGCGTCCGCGGGCGATTCCCTTGCGCGCCAACTCCGAGCGATCACGCATGATCTGCTCGGCGGACGCGTAGTACGGCATGGTCATCGGCGCTCTCCCCCTTCCGTGCGGTCCTGCACGATCGCCCGGGCCAGCGCCTCGGTGCGCGCCGACTCGACGAACGTGGCTCCGCTCGCGCCGATGGTCACGGCCGTGGGCAGGATTCCCCGCACCAGATCCGGTCCGCCCGTGGCGGAATCGTCGTCCGCGGCGTCGTAGAGCGCCTCGACCGCCACGCGCAGCGCGTCGTCCTCGGTGAGCCCGTCGCGATAGAGCTTCTTCATGGCCGACTTCGCGAACAGCGAGCCGGATCCCACCGCGTGGTAGCCGGACCGCTCCTCGTACCGGCCGCCGACGACGTCGTAGGAGACGATGCGACCGGCGTGCCGGGCGTCGGGGGCGTCCAGGTCGTACCCCACGAGCAGCGGGACCACGGCCAGACCCTGCATGGCGGCACCGAGATTGGCGCGCACCATCGACGACAGCTTGTTGGCCTTGCCGTTGAAGGTGAGCGGAACGCCCTCGATCTTCTCGTAGTGCTCGAGTTCGACGGCGAACAGCCGGACCAGCTCGATGGCCAGGCCGGCGGTTCCCGCGATACCGGCCGCCGAGTATTCGTCGGTGACGTAGACCTTCTCGACGTCCCGGCTCGCGATCAGATTGCCCTGCGTCGCCCGCCGGTCACCGGCAAGGATCACACCGCCGTCGTAGGTGACCGCCACGATCGTGGTGCCGTGCGGCGCGATGTCGCTCATGGCGGCCTCCTGTGCGAACGCCGGGGCGGCAGGATCCGCTCGGAAGCGGTTCTCCGGCAGCAGATGCGGTGCGTACGCCCGCAGGTGATCGGTGAAGGACGAGAACGGGGAACCGTAGGCGAGAGTGTCGCCCGTGTTGCGGCGTTCGGGTTCCGTCACTGGCCACCCTTCTGAACGTAGGCCCGCACGAAGTCCTCGGCGTTCTCCTCGAGCACGTCGTCGATCTCGTCGAGCAGATCGTCGGTCTCCTCGGCGAGCTTCTCGCGGCGCTCCTGGCCCGACGCGCCCTCGGCACCGCCTTCGTCGTCGTCGCCACCACCGGAGCGTGTGGTCTGCTCTTGTGCCATTGCGGGCCTCCTCGTCGTACCACCGGTTCGTCGCGTGGATCTTCGAGCCTACCGAGCGCGTCGCGGGCGGGGGTGGCAACGCGCGGTCGGGCGGATCAGCCGGTGAGCTGATCGACCAGTTCGGCGGCGGAGTCGACCGAGTCGAGCAGCGCGCCGACGTGTGCCTTGCTGCCCCGGAGCGGTTCGAGCGTGGGAATGCGAACCAGCGATTCCCCGCCCAGGTCGAAGATGACGGAGTCCCAGCTGGCGGCGGCGATGTCGGAGCCGAAGCGCCGCAGGCACTCCCCGCGGAAGTAGGCACGGGTGTCCGACGGCGGCGTGGAGACGGCGTCCATGACCTGCTGCTCGGTGACCAGGCGCTCCATCGACCCGCGCGCGACGAGGCGGTTGTAGAGGCCCTTGTCGAGCCGGACGTCGGAGTACTGCAGATCCACCAGGTGCAGACGCGGCGCCGACCACCCCAGGTTCTCCCGCGTGCGGAATCCCTCGAGCAGACGCAGTTTCGCGGGCCAGTCGAGCAGCGTCGCGCACTCCATCGGGTCACGCTCGAGCTTGTCCAGGATCATCGCCCACTTCTCCACGACGTCGTCCGCCCGTGCATCCCGCTCACCGCGGCTGTCGAGGTGGCGCGAGACGCGCTCGAGGTAGATGCGCTGCAGGGCCAACGCCGTCAGCTCGCGTCCGTCGGCCAACGCGACCGTGGTGCGCAGCGTCGGGTCGTGGCTGATGCGGTGCACGGCCGTCACCGGGCGAGCGAGCTGGAGGTCCGACAGGTCGACCCCCGCCTCGACGATGTCGAGGACCAGCGCGGTGGTGCCGACCTTGAGGTAGGTGGCCATCTCGGCCAGGTTCGCGTCGCCGATGATGACGTGCAGGCGGCGGTACTTGTCGGCGTCGGCGTGCGGCTCGTCGCGGGTGTTGATGATGCCGCGCTTGAGCGTCGTCTCGAGGCCCACCTCGACCTCGATGTAGTCCGCGCGCTGGGAGAGCTGGAATCCCGGCTCGTCACCGGACTGACCCAGCCCGACGCGCCCGGAGCCCGTGAAGACCTGCCGGGAGGCGAAGAACGGCGACAGTCCGGCCACGATGGCGGAGAACGGCGTCTCACGGGACATGAGGTAGTTCTCGTGGGTGCCGTAGGAGGCGCCCTTGCCGTCGACGTTGTTCTTGTACAGCTGCAGGCGGGGTGCACCGGGTACCGACGAGGCGTGTCGGGCGGCCGCCTCCATGACGCGCTCGCCCGCCTTGTCCCAGATGACCGCGTCGAGCGGGTCGCGGACCTCGGGAGCCGAGTACTCCGGGTGCGCGTGGTCGACGTACAGCCGGGCGCCATTGGTGAGGATCATGTTCGCCGCGCCGACCTCGTCGGCGTCGATCACCGGCGCCGGCCCGCTGAAACGACCGAGATCGAACCCCCGGGCGTCCCGCAGGGGCGACTCCACCTCGTAGTCCCACCGGGTGCGCTTGGCGCGGGGCACGCCGGCCGCCGCCGCGTACGCCAGGACGGCCTGGGTGGACGTGAGAATCGGATTGGCCGTTGGCTCGGTGGGTGACGAGATGCCGTACTCGACCTCGACACCGATGATGCGCTCCATGATTCGAGACTAGGCCAGGAGAGACGGAGAGCCCCCGCGAGCGGGTGCTCGCGGGGGCTCCGCCGGTCGGTTCGGCGTCCGTCTACAGGTACTGGCCGGTATTCGACTCGGTGTCGATGGACCGACTCGTGCTCGCGTTCTTGCCGGTGACGAGGGTGCGAATGTAGACGATGCGCTCCCCCTTCTTGCCGGAGATGCGGGCCCAGTCGTCCGGGTTGGTGGTGTTCGGCAAGTCCTCGTTCTCCGCGAACTCGTCGACGATCGAGTCGAAGAGATGTTGGACACTCAGACCCTTGGTGCCGGTGTCGAGCACCGACTTGATCGCGTACTTCTTGGCCCGGTCGACGATGTTCTGGATCATCGCGCCCGAGTTGAAGTCCTTGAAGTACAGGACTTCCTTGTCGCCGTTGGCGTACGTGACCTCGAGGAAGCGGTTGTCGTCGCTCTCGGCGTACATACGCTCCACGACCCGCTCGATCATCGCGCGGATGCAGGCAGCACGATCGCCGCCGAACTCGGCGAGGTCGTCCGCCGCGACGGGCAGCGACTCGTCCAGGTACTTGGAGAAGATGTCCAGGGCCGACTCGGCGTCGGGACGCTCGATCTTGATCTTCACGTCCAGGCGACCGGGCCGGAGGATGGCCGGGTCGATCATGTCCTCGCGGTTGGACGCGCCGATGACGATCACGTTCTCGAGGCCCTCGACACCGTCGATCTCGGCGAGCAGCTGCGGCACCACGGTGGTTTCGACGTCGGACGACACACCGGATCCTCGGGTGCGGAAGATCGAGTCCATCTCGTCGAAGAACACGATGACGGGCGTGCCCTCGGACGCCTTCTCACGCGCCCGCTGGAAGATCAGCCGGATGTGGCGCTCGGTCTCGCCGACGAATTTGTTCAGCAGCTCCGGGCCCTTGATGTTGAGGAAAAACGACTTGGCCTCGCGGGCGTCCTCGCCCTTGGCCTCCGCGATCTTCTTGGCCAGGGAGTTGGCGACAGCCTTGGCGATCAACGTCTTTCCGCATCCGGGCGGGCCGTAGAGCAGCACACCCTTCGGCGGGCGCAGCGAGTACTCGCGGAACAGGTCCTTGTGCAGGAACGGCAGTTCCACCGCGTCCCGGATCTGCTCGATCTGGCGACCGAGACCGCCGATGTCCTCGTAGCCGACGTCCGGCACCTCCTCGAGAACCAGGTCCTCGACCTCGGCCTTCGGAATGCGCTCGAAGGCGTAGCCGGCCTTCGTGTCGACCAGCAGGGAGTCGCCGGGACGCAGCCGCCGCGACGGCCCGTCGGGATCCTCCGGCGACTCGTCGTCGGCCATCTCCTGCAGCGGAGTGGCCAACCACACCACGCGCTCCTCGTCGGCGTGGCCGACCACCAGGGCGCGACGGCCGTCGTCGAGCACCTCGCGCAGGGCCGAAATCTCCCCCACGCGTTCGAACTCGCATGCCTCGACGATGGTCAATGCCTCGTTCAGCCGGACCGTCTGGCCGGGACGCAGGGCCTCGACCTCGATGTTCGGTGAGCAGGACAGACGCATCTTGCGGCCCGAGGTGAACACGTCGACGTTGCCGTCGTCGAACACGTGGACCAGGACGCCGTAGCCGCTGGGCGGGGCGCCGAGTCGATCGACCTCCTCGCGCAGCGCGATGAGCTGCTGACGCGCTTCCTTGAGGGTCTCCAGCAACTTGCCGTTGCGCGTGGTCAGCGTGTCGATCTTGTTCTCGAGGTCCCGCACCTCGGCCGACGGCAGTGTTCCCCCACGGGTCGACGCGAGTTGACGACGAAGGGCAGCGGCTTCCGCGCGCAGCGACTCGAGTTCGGCCGCCGATGCGGATTGGTCCGAGTGATCAGTAGGGCTCATGCAGGACTCCTCCCGAAACGTATCGATCAACGCTACCGCCAAGTACGGGAACGTGCGGGACGTCGAGGTCAGGGGCCGGGAGTCGCGGCGAGGGTCAGGCGGGCGTGTTTCCCGTCTTCCCGGCGCGGCGCTGCGGCTTGGGGGTGACCGTGCCCTCGGCGAGGCGACGCGCGGAGACGAGGAACGCGGTGTGGCCCTGCATGCGATGCTCGGGCCGGACGGACAGTTCGACGACGTGCCACCCGCGCACCATCGACTCCCACGACCGGGGCTCGGTCCAGCATTCCTGCGCGCGCAACGCCTCGACCACCTTCGACAGCTGGGTGGTGGTGGCGACGTACACGATGAGTACGCCGCCGGGAACGATGGCCTGCGACACCGCCGGCAGAGCGTCCCAGGGCGCGAGCATGTCGAGGATCACGCGGTCGACGAGGCCGCCGTGCCGCGCGACGTCGAACGCGGCGACGTCGTCGATCACCAGATCCCAGTTGGCCGGGCGCGTCCCGAAGAAGGTCTCGACGTTGCGGACGGCGTGCTCGGCGTGGTCGTCGCGCACCTCGTAGGACACGACCTGTCCGGACTCCCCCACCGCGCGCAGCAACGAGCACGTGAGGGCGCCCGACCCGGCGCCGGCCTCGAGCACGCGGGCGCCGGGAAAGACGTCGCCTTCGTGGACGATCTGCGCGGCGTCCTTGGGGTAGATGACCTGCGCGCCGCGGGGCATGGACAGCACGTAGTCCACCAGCAGCGGACGCAGTGCGAGGTACGGCGTGCCGTTGGTGGACGTGACCACCGAGCCCTCGTCGGCACCGAGCAGGTCCTGGTGCCGGATGCCGCCGCGGTGGGTGTGGAACTCCTTGCCCTCCTCGAGCACCACCGTGTAGTGCCGACCCTTCGCATCGGTGAGCTGAACCCGGTCGCCCACCCGGAAGGGTCCGCTCCGGCTCGGTGCGGACTCGGTGCCGGTGGGCTCCACGGTAGGGGTTCCTCTCGAAAGGGGTGCGGGGTGCAGGACGCGGGACGCGCCTCGAGAACTGTAGGGCAGGTGCCCGAGGTTGTCGGTGGTCGGGCTTAGTGTCGTGAGCCGTGAGCATCTCCACCGAACCCCGGGTGCGGCGCCGTCCGGCGCTGTCGCCCTCTCGTGCAGCCGATTACAAGCAGTGCCCGCTGCTCTACCGGTTCCGGGCCATCGACCGCATCCCGGCGCCCCCGTCCAAGGCGCAGCTGCGCGGCACCCTCGTCCACCGCGTGCTCGAGAATCTCTTCGGGTTGCCGGCCGCGGATCGGGTGACCGAGCGGGCGCTCGCGCTCATCGAGCAGTCGTGGGCCGAGGTGAAGGCCGAGCGCGAGTTCGCGGGCGAGGTGGTCGCCGAGCACGAGGTGGAGAAGTTCCTGGCGGAGGCGCAGGCTCTGGTGGCCGCGTACTACGCGCTCGAGGACCCCACGCGCTTCGATCCGGAGTCCTGCGAGCAGTCGGTCGAGACCGAGCTGGCCGACGGTGTGGTGCTGCGCGGCATCGTCGATCGCATCGACGTCGCCCCCAGTGGTGCCGTGCGGGTGGTCGACTACAAGACGGGCCGTGCGCCGCGCGAGCTCGCCGAGCCGAAGTCGCTGTTCCAGATGAAGTTCTACGCGCTGGTGCTGCTGCGCACCCGCGGAGTGGTGCCGGCGCAGCTCAAGCTGATCTTCCTCGCGGACGGTCAGGAGCTCACCTACACGCCCGACGCCGACGAGCTCGTTCGGTTCGAGCGGACGTTGACGGCCATCTGGGCCGCCATCCGCACCGCCGGCGAGACGGGAGACTTCCGGCCCAGGAAGAGCCGGTTGTGTTCGTGGTGCGACTACCAGGCACTGTGCCCGTCCTTCGGGGGCACGCCACCCGAGTACCCCGGGTGGCCCGGCACGGAGGCGGTGTCGTGACCGCCCTCTTCGTGCCGATCGCGCCGCGGCGGGAGGGCGTCGAGAGCGTCCGGGCGACGGCCTACACCACCAGCGTGTGGGCGGAGACGATGCAGCACGGCGCTCCCCCGTCCGCGCTGCTCGCCCGCGCACTCGAGCAGTGCTCGCCGCAGGAGGGCAGCCGCCTCGCCCGGGTCACCATGGAGATCCTGGGACCGATTCCGGTCGGCGAACTGGACGTGCGCGCACGCGTGGAGCGGCCCGGGCGCCGGGTGTCGATGCTGTCGGCGGAACTGGTCGCCGACGGTCCCGACGGCCGTCCCCGCACGGTCGCTCGCGGCACCGGATGGCGCATCGCGACGTCGGACACTGCGTCGATCCGACACGACGTCGACCCTCCGCTGCGTCCCGGTCCGCACGAGAGCGAGTCCCGGTGGGTGTTCCCCGAGCACTGGCACGGCGGTTTCCTGGACAGCCTGGACTTCCGCGGCGGCGAGTCCGCCACCGAGAGCGGCCCCGGATCGGTGTGGGCTCGACCGAAACACCCTGTGGTGCAGGGTGAGTCGACGTCACCGATCGTGCGACTGTTCGCGGTCGCGGACATCGCCAACGGCGTCGCCGCGCGCATCGATCCCACCCGCCACACGTTCCTCAACACCGACCTGACGGTCGAGATCGTGCGCGTGCCGCGCGGCGAGTGGGTCGGGGTGCAGGCGAGCACCGCGCTGAGCGACGACGGCGTGGGGCTGTGCTCGGCCGTCCTGCACGACGAGCACGGCCCCGTGGGCCGGTCCTTCCAGACGCTCGAGGTGCGGGCGCGGGGTTAGAACGCTCGGCAGGACCGGATGTCCGACGCCAGAATCGCTTTCGCGCCCAGGTCGGCCAGACGGTCCATCACCGCGTTGTGCCCCTTGCGCGGCACCATGGCCCGGATGGCGACCCAGGCCTCGTCGGCCAGCGGCGACAGGGTGGGCGACTCGAGCCCCGGTGTGATCTCGACCGCTTGGTCGAGCAACGAGCGGGGGCAGTCGTAGTCCAGCATCAGGTACTGCTGGGCGAACACCACACCCTGCACGCGGGCGATCAACTGGTTGCGAGCGCGATCGTGCCCATCGGACCCCTCGCGCTCGATGAGCACACCCTCGGAGTCGCACAGCGATTCGCCGAAGGCCAACAGATCGTGTTGGCGCAGTGTGCGTCCCGAGCCGACGACGTCCGCGATGGCGTCGGCCACGCCGAGCTGGATGGAGATCTCCACGGCGCCGTCGAGGCGGATGACGGTGGCCTCGAGGCCGCGTCGGGCGAGATCGGCGCGCACCAGGTTGGGGTAGGACGTGGCGATGCGGAGCCCCGCGAGGTCCTCCGGGGACCACTCCCGGCCCGCCGGCGCGGCGTACCGGAAGGTGCTGGATCCGAAGCCCAGCGCGAGGCGCTCGGCCACGGGAGCGCCGGAATCGAGCGCGAGGTCTCGCCCGGTGATGCCCAGGTCCAACTCCCCCGATCCGACGTAGATGGCGATGTCCTTGGGGCGGAGGAAGAAGAACTCGACGTTGTTGGCGGGGTCGAGCACCGTGAGGTCACGGGAGTCGGTACGGCGGCGGTATCCGGCCTCGGTGAGGATCTCGGCGGCGAGCTCGGACAGGGCGCCCTTGTTGGGAACGGCGACACGCAACATGGTTCGGCTTTCGGTTCTCGGTGGGAGGGAGGGGCGACGGCGGGCGTCACAGATGTCGGTAGACGTCCTCGAGCGAGATGTTCCTGCCCACCATGAGCACCTGGACCCAGTAGAGGAGCTGCGAGATCTCCTCGGCGAGGGCCTCGTCCGACTCGTGCTCCGCAGCGATCCAGACCTCACCGGCCTCCTCGAGAACCTTCTTCCCCTGCGCATGCACACCGGCGTCCAACGCTGCCACCGTGCCCGACCCCTCGGGGCGGGTCACGGCACGATCGGTGAGCTCGGCGAACAGGGAATCGAAGTTCTTCACGGGGCCTGATTGTTCCACGTCACGGCGACCCGACGTGCAGCGGTCAGGACGGTCGCCGCGTGGAGACGTCCCGGAGCTCGTCGACGGTGACCCCCACGAGCCCGTCGCGGAAGGTGCGTCCCGGCGCCGCGGGCACCGGGACCTCCGTGCCGACGACCAGAACCGCGCACCCGGCGGTACTCGCGGCCTGCGTCCCCGTGGGCGAGTCCTCGACGGCGACGCAGGACGCCGGGTCGACCCCGAGCAGGCGAGCCGCCCGAAGGTAGGGATCCGGCGACGGCTTGGCCGACGCGACCTCGTCGCCGCAGACCGTCGCGTCGAAGCGGTGACGTCCCAGCGTCTCCAGCGCGACCTCCGTCAACGCCCGCTCGGTGTTGGTGACCAGCGCGCAGCCCAGACCGGCGGCCTTGACCGCGTCCAGGGTCTCCGCGGCCCCGGGAAGCCAGGGCAGACCGTCCGCGAACAGCACGCGGACGCGCCCGTTGAGCCACTCCGCGGCCTCGGCGAGGTTCTCCGGCGTCGCCTCCCGGCCCACGTGCGCGAACACCTTGGCGAGCGCTCCCTGCATGGAATTGCCCAGCGTCGACTCCCGGACCTCGGACGTCAGTTCTCGGCCCAACCGCGCGGAGAGCTCGTAGACGGCGACGTCCCACAGTCGCTCCGAGTCGAGCAACGTGCCGTCCATGTCGAACAGGACGGCCTGGAGTTCAGACATTGAAGTACTTGGCCTCCGGGTGGTGGAGCACGAACGCGTCGGTCGACTGCTCCGGGTGCAGTTGCAGTTCCTCGGACAGGTCGACGCCGATGCGCTGCGGCTCGAGCAGCGAGACCAGCTTGATGCGGTCCTCGAGGTCGGGGCAGGCGCCGTAGCCGAACGAGTACCGCGCGCCGCGATACTCGAGCTTGAAGTAGCCCTCGACCTCGTCGGGGTCCTGGTCGACCAGCGAGCGGCCGCCGGGGAGCACGAGCTCCTCACGGACCCGGCGGTGCCAGTACTCCGCCAGCGCCTCGGTCAGCTGGACGCCGATGCCGTGCACCTCGAGGTAGTCGCGGTAGGCGTCGGCCGCGAAGAGCTCGTTGGCGAAATCCGCGATGGGCTGGCCCATGGTGACCAGGTTCATCGGCAGGACGTCGACCACCCCGGTCTCGCGAGCGAGGTCGCGGGACCGGACGAAGTCGGCGATGCACAGGAACCGCCCACGGTCCTGACGGGGAAAGGTGAACCGAACCCGTTCCGGCGCATCGGGTTCCGGCGATTCGAGCACCACGAGATCGTTGCCCTCGGAGACCGCCGGGAAGTACCCGTAGACCAGCGCGGCGTGGGCGAGGATGCCGTCCGTGCTGAGACGGTCGAGCCAGTACCGCAGACGCGGCCGACCCTCGGTCTCCACCAGGTCCTCGTACGTCGGGCCGTCGCCGGCGCGGGCGCCGCGCAGGCCCCACTGGCCGAGGAACAGGGCACGTTCGTCCAGCAGTCCCGAGTACTCGGCCAGGGCGATGCCCTTGACGATGCGGCTGCCCCAGAACGGCGGCGTCGGCAGTTCCTTCTCCACCGCGACGTCCGACCGCGCCGGGATCTCCACCGGGACCTCGGCGGCCTTGCGCTTCTCGGCGATCCGGCGCGAGCGCTCGTGGCGTTCCTTGCGCTCGGCCACCTTGGCCGCCGCGGCGAGTGCCTCCGGGCTGTCGGGGGCGGGAGCGACACCGCGCTTGGTGTTCATGATGCTGTCCATGAGGCGCAGCCCCTCGAACGCGTCGCGGGCGTAGGAGACCTCGCCCTCGTACACCTCCGCGAGGTCGTTCTCGACGTAGCTGCGGGTGAGCGCCGCGCCGCCGAGCAGCACGGGGAACTGCTCCGCGACACCCTTGGCGTTCAGCTCGAGGAGATTCTCCTTCATCACCACGGTGGACTTCACCAGCAGTCCGGACATGCCGATGACGTCGGCCCGCTTGTCCACCGCGGCGTCGAGGATGGCCTGGATGGGCTGCTTGATGCCGAGGTTGACCACCTCGTAGCCGTTGTTGCTGAGGATGATGTCGACGAGGTTCTTGCCGATGTCGTGCACGTCGCCCTTGACGGTGGCCAGGACGATGCGGCCCTTGCCGTCCTCGTCGGTCGCCTCCATGTGCGGTTCCAGATGTGCCACTGCGGCTTTCATCACCTCGGCGGACTGCAGCACGAACGGCAACTGCATCTGACCCGAGCCGAACAGCTCGCCCACCGTCTTCATGCCGGACAGCAGGGTCTCGTTGATGATGGCCAGCGGCGGCGTGGTCTGCATGGCCTCGTCGAGGTCGTCGCCCAGGCCGGCACGCTCCCCGTCGACGATGCGACGCTCCAGCCGCTCGAACAGCGGTAGACCGGCGAGTTCCTGCGCCCGCGATTCGCGCGCCGACGCGGCGGAGACGCCCTCGAAGAGCGCCATGAGCGCCTGCAGGGGGTCGTACCCCTCGCGCCGACGGTCGTAGACCAGATCGAGCGCCACCTGACGCTGCTCGTCGGGGATCCGGGCCATCGGCAGGATCTTCGACGCGTGGACGATGGCGGTGTCGAGACCGGCCTCCGTGCACTCGTGAAGGAAGACCGAGTTCAGGACCTGCCGCGCGGCCGGGTTCAGGCCGAACGAGATGTTGGAGATGCCCAGGGTGAAGTGCAGCTCGGGGTGCCGCTCGTGCAGCGTGCGAATGGCCTCGATCGTCTCGATGCCGTCCCGGCGCACCTCCTCCTGCCCGGTGGAGATGGGGAAGGTCAGCGCGTCGATGATGATGTCGGACTTCGGCACACCCCAGTTCTCGGTGATGTCGGTGATGAGGCGCTCGGCGATGCGCACCTTCCACTCCGCGGTCCGCGCCTGGCCCTCCTCGTCGATGGTGAGGGCGACGACGGCGGCGCCGTGACGGGTGACCAGCTGCATGATGCGCTCGAAGCGCGAGCCCGGCCCGTCACCGTCCTCGTAGTTCACCGAGTTGACCGCGCAGCGGCCGCCGAGGTGTTCGAGACCGGCCTCGAGCACCGCCGGCTCGGTGGAGTCGAGCATGATCGGCAGCGTCGAGGACGTGGCGAACCGGGACGCGAGTGCCGCCATGTCCGCCGCGCCGTCGCGGCCCACGTAGTCGACGTTGAGGTCGAGCATGTGAGCGCCGTCGCGGGTCTGGTCCTTCGCGATGTCGATGCACTTCTGGTAGTCCTCCGCGATCATCGCCTCGCGAAATGCCTTGGAGCCGTTGGTGTTGGTCCGCTCACCGATCATGAGCACCGACGAATCCTGATCGAACGGCACCGCTGCGTAGAGGGAGGACACGCCGTTCTCCGGCGCCGGGGTCCGGTGGCCCCGCGGGGCGTCGTGCACCGCGTCGGCGACCTGGCGGATGTGCTCCGGGGTGGTGCCGCAGCAGCCACCCACCAGCGCGAGGCCGTAGTCGGTGACGAAACCGCGGAGGGCCTCGGCCAGCTCGTCGGGCGCCAGGGGGTACTCCGCGCCCTTCGGTCCGAGCTGCGGCAGACCGGCGTTCGGCATGACCGACACCGGCACCGTGGCGTGCTTGCTGAGGTGGCGCAGGTGCTCGCTCATCTCCGCCGGACCGGTGGCGCAGTTCAACCCGATCATGTCGACCCCGAGCGGCTCGATCGCGGTCAGCGCCGCGCCGATCTCGCTGCCGAGCAACATGGTTCCGGTGGTCTCGACCGTGACGTGCGTGATGATCGGGATCCGCACGCCCAGCTGCTCCATGGCGGCCTGCGACCCCAGGATCGCGGCCTTGACCTGCAGCAGGTCCTGGCAGGTCTCGATCAGCACGGCGTCGGCACCGCCGTCGATCATGCCGAGCGCGGCCTCGGTGTACGCATCGCGCAGCGCGCGGAACGGGGCGTGTCCGAGCGTCGGCAGCTTGGTGCCCGGACCGAGGGAGCCGAGGACGAACCGGCCCATCCCGTCCCGGCCCGGCCCCACCTCGTCCGCCACCTCGCGGGCGAGCGCGGTTCCCTTGTAGGAGAGCTCGCGAATCCGATCCGCGATGTCGTAGTCCGCGAGGTTGGGGAGGTTGCAGCCGAAGGTGTTGGTCTCCACCGCGTCGGCACCGGCCTCGAAGTACTCGCGGTGGATCGCGCGGAGCACGTCGGGGCGCGTGTCGTTGAGGATCTCGTTGCACCCCTCGAGCCCGCGGAAGTCGTCCAACGTGAGGTCCGCCGCCTGCAACATCGTGCCCATGGCACCGTCGCCGATGACAACGCGCTGGTTCAGCGCATCGAGCAGGCGTGACCGGAATTCGACAGGCATGGTTCAAGCGTAGAGGGCGACCACGACACATCGGCGCGGGAGAGGGGGGTCGTAGGCTGGGCGGGTGAGCGAGCCATTCGAGCCCCCGGGCGAACGCGAGACGGACGACGGCGACGATCGGGCCGTGCCGACGCTGCGTGACCCCGTCATGGTCGCGGCGTTCGAGGGGTGGAACGACGCGGGCGACGCGGCCAGCGGGGCCGTCGAGCACCTGGAACTGATCTGGGACGCGGCGCCGCTCGCCGAACTCGATTCCGAGGACTACTACGACTACCAGGTGAACCGGCCCACCGTCCGGCAGGTCGACGGGGTGACGCGGGAGATCGACTGGCCGTCGACCCGGCTGTCGCTGTGCTCGCCTCCCGGTAGCGATCGCGACGTGGTGTTGCTCCGCGGCATCGAGCCGAACATGCGGTGGCGCAGCTTCTGCGACGACCTGCTCGATTTCGTCGAGGAACTGGGTGTGCGGACCGTCGTCATCCTGGGCGCGCTGCTCGCCGACACGCCGCACACGCGGCCCGTTCCGGTGACCGGTACCGCGTACAGCACCGACGCCGCCGAACAGTTCAACCTGGAGCAGACGCGGTACGAGGGCCCGACGGGCATCACCGGTGTCCTGCAGGACCAGTGCGTGCGCGCCGGGGTCCCGGCCGTGTCGTTGTGGGCGGCCGTGCCGCACTACGTGTCGCAGCCGCCGAACCCCAAGGCGACCGTGGCGCTGCTGCAGCGTGTCGAGGACGTGCTCGACATCGAGGTGCCCCTCGGCGAGCTGCCCACACAGGCGGAGGACTGGGAGCAGCAGGTCACCGAGATGACCGAGGACGACGAGGAGATCGCCGAGTACGTCCGCTCGCTCGAGGAGCGCGGCGACGCCGAGGTCGACATGAACGAGGCCGTGGCCAAGGTGGACGGCGACGCGCTGGCGGCGGAGTTCGAGCGGTACCTGCGCCGACGCGGTCCGGGCCGGTTCGGCGCGTGAGCCCCGCTCACCGGCCACGCCGGTGGTGAGCGAGGGCCGTTGGGCGTCGCTGCGGGTCGCCGCGCTGTACGCGGGCGGGTTCCTCGGACCGTTCGGCGGCGGTGTCGTGGCCTCGATGCTGCCGGAGATCGGCGGTGACCTCGGCGTGTCGACGGGCACCGCGTCGTCGTCGCTCACCGCGTATCTGCTGCCGTTCGCGGCGGTCATGCTCGTCTCGGGAACGCTCGGCGCGCGGTGGGGCCGCGTGCGGACGGTGCGCTGGGCCTACGCGCTGTACGCCGTGTCCTCGCTGGCGTGTGCTCTCGCACCCACGCTGGGCCTGCTGCTCGGTGCTCGTGCGGTGCAAGGCGTCGCCAACTCGTTCACCACTCCCCTGCTGCTGGCGGCCCTGGCCGCGGTCACCCCGCGCGAGCGCCTCGGGCGCGTCCTCGGCACGTTCGGCGCCTGCCAGGCTGCCGGGCAGACCAGCGCTCCCCTGGTGGGCGGATTGTCCGCCGAACTCGACTGGCGGCTGGCCTTCGTCGTGCTCGCGGTGGTGTCGGTGGCGCTCGGCGCCGCCGGACTGCCCGGTGAGGTCGACGACGATCGAGAATCCGAGCGGGGGGCGCCGGCGGGACGGTTGCGCGACGCGGTGACCCTCCCGGTCCTGCGGGTGGCGACGGTGGCCTTCCTCGGCTGGGGCGCCCTCGGCGGCCTGAGCTTCCTCGTCGCCTTCCGCGGCGAGGACACCTTCGGACTCACCGCCGCACAGCGCGGGCTGCTGCTCACCGTCTTCGGTGTCGCCGGCATCCTCACGGCGCGCCGCGCGGGCGGGTTGATCGATCGATGGGGTGCGCGGCGGACCATCGTCCTCGCCGCCCCGGTGGGCGCGGCGGCGGTGCTCGTCGCCGGCACCGTCGACGTGCTGCTGGTGGTGGCGCTGGTGTGGGCCGCGGCCGGCGTCGCCTCCCAGATGATCCTGGTCGGGGTCAACACCGCGGTGCTGGGCTCGGCCGGCGCCAATCGGGGCGGTGCGGTGTCCGTGGTGCAGTCGTTCCGATTCTTCGGCGCGGCCGCCGCGCCGCTGGCGCTGACGCCTCTCTACGCGGTGCATCCGCACGTGGCGTTCGTCGTCCCGGCGCTGCTGCTGGGCATCGCCGCACCCCTGCTCGTGCTGCGCGGGACCCGGCGGTGAGCCCCGCCACCCGCGCGGGGTCGGACCGGAGCGACCCCTACCCTGTTTCGGTGACCGATTCGACCGCACTGGACGACCGCCTGCGGCTGCTGTCGTTCGCCACGGCCGAGAAACGGCTGGACTACCTGCGGGTTCTCCGCGCGTTCGACCACGCCCGAACGGGGTACGTCGTGCTTCTCCACGCGGGCGACGTCGCCGACATCCTGGCCCGGACCGGCTCCGGGGACACTCTCACCGCGGCAGAGATCGGGCCGCTGCTCGACCAGCTGCACACCTGGGGTGTGCTCGAACGCAGCTACGACGGGTCCCGTGCCGCCACCCTCGCGGAGTACCGCAACCGCCATTACGTCTACCAGTTCGGTCAGGTGGGCTATCACGCCTACCGCGCGGTGGAGGACGTCGTCGCCGCGCGTCCCGACGACGCCGCGCTGTCCCGGCTGGCCCTGCCCGAGCTGCTCGCCGACCTCGAGGATCTGGCCGCGGCCAATCGGGCGGGTGACGCGGACCTGGTGCATCGCAAGCTCGTGCGTCTCGACGCCGCGCTGAACGACCTGGCCACCCGCGCCGCGCACTTCTACCTCTCGCTCGGGGACCTCGTGCGCACGACCGACGTCACCCCGGAGACGTTCCTGGCTCACAAGGACGCCCTGCTCGCGCACATGCGCGAGTTCTCCTCCGACCTCGCGCGCTACGCGCCGAAGCTCGCGGCGGCCATCGACGCGGTCGAGCGGACCGGCCTCGACGCCCTGCTGGACCGCGCGGCCGACAGCGACGAGCGGGTCTTCCTCGAGCGCACCGACCGCCGCGCCGACCGCGCGGCCCGCTGGGCGGGGCTCGTCCACTGGTTCGCGGCCGACGACGGCACCGCCGAGGTCGACCGTCTCCGCGACGGCACCATGAGTGCGATCACCGCGGTGCTCGCGTTGCTGCGGCGGGTGACCGAGAGTCGTCGTACCGGCGTCAGTCGGGAATCGCAGTTGCGCCACCTCGCGGGGTGGTTCGCCGCCGCTCCCACCGAGGACGCGGCACACGCGCTGTTCGACGCGACGTTCGGGCTGGGCCGGCCACGGCACC
This sequence comes from Rhodococcoides corynebacterioides NBRC 14404, assembly GCF_001894765.1. Lineage (GTDB taxonomy): Bacteria > Actinomycetota > Actinomycetes > Mycobacteriales > Mycobacteriaceae > Rhodococcoides > Rhodococcoides corynebacterioides. The sequence goes on along the minus strand of NZ_BCWV01000005.1, from coordinate 240,833 downwards.
TGTCGATGGCACATCCCGACGCCGAACTGATCCCCGACCACCGGTCGTGGTGGGACGCCCCTCCCGTCGAGATCGCCCGCACCCTGGCCGAGACGGGCCGAGCCCCGACCGCGGGCGCACCGGCGCGCGTCCACCGCAACGACGCCGGGATGCGTCGACTGCGCGAGCGTCAACTCGACGCGCAGCGTCGCCGCGCCGAGGCCGCCACGGCGCTCGGGGACGGCGGTGTCGACGGCCGCGTCCTCGGTCCGGAGGAGACCGCGGTCCTGCTGACCCTCCTCGACGCGGCCCTCGGCGCGCGGGTGCCGGTGACCGGGCGACTCGAGTCGACCACCGGAACCGAGGGAGCGACGTCGTTGACCCTCGTCCCGTCCGAGCACTCGACCGTGGTTCGGACGCACCGCGGCGTGCTGCACCTGGACAAGCTGGCCGTCACCGTCACCCGACGTGCCCCGGGAGCGCACCGATGAGGGTGCACTCGGTCCCGGGCCTCGCGCTCGACAACTACCAGCGCGCCGTGCGGACCGTTCTGTCCCACCACCTGATCACCCGGACCTACCCGGATCGCGTCGCCCTGCCGTTGGTGCGGCGGTGGGCGACGGAACTGCGCGAGGATCTCCAGGACGCGTTCGGCTACCGCCTCGAGGTCACCGAGACCACCGCGCGCCTGCATCCCGTCGTCGATCGGCTCGATGCCACCCGGCCGGCCCGCACGGCCGCGGACCGCGTGTTCGACCGTCGTCGCTACGCCCTGGTGGCTCTGGTGCTGGCCGCGCTCGGCCGGGCAGGCGACCAGGTCACGCTGTCCGAACTCGCCGACGCCGTGACCTCGGAAGCCCGCCGCGTGGTGGGGGTCGACCTGGACACCGACCGGGCGGCCGACCGCGATGCCTTCGTCGACGCGGTCTCGTGGCTCACCACTCGCGGAGCGATCAGCCTCGCCGACGGCGACGCGGGCGGCTGGGCCCGCGATCCGGACTCCGGCGAGGCGCTCTACGACATCGACCCGAGCATCGTCGCCGCCCTGTTCCGACCACCCCGGCCGGTGCAACACCTCGCGGGCGCGGCGGGCCTGCTCGCCGATCCACCCCGTGACGCTGCCGACCGTGCCCGCCGCGCTCGCCGTGCCCTGGTCGAACGGCCGGTGGTGTACGACGCGTCGACCGAGCAGGACGTTCCCGACGCCCGGTCGATCGCGGACGTGGCGCTGCTCACCGGTCTGACCGCCGAGCGTCGCGCCGAGGGGGTCGCGCTGATCGACACGTCGGGACGGTTGTCCGACCTCCGCTTCCCGTCCACCGGCACGGTCGCCCAGGTGGCGCTGCTGCTGGCCGGGGAGATCGCCGATCGGGTGCTCGATCCCGACGGCGATGCCCTGCCTCGCGTGGCAGTGACGATCGACCGCACCGCGGACCTGGTCGCGGCACTCGACACGGCCGTCCCCGTCGGCGGCGTGTTCGAGACGCTGAACGACGAGCCCGATCCCGCGGCCGATCCGGATCACGTTCCCGCCGCACCGCCGCTGCATCCGGTGGTCTCGGATGCCTGGCTCGCCGAGACCGTCGAGACCGTCGTCCGCACCTACGGGCGGACGTTCGCCGCCCAGTGGCAGGCGGACGCCGCCGGTCTCCGGCGCGCTGCGCTCACCCTGCTCGAACGGTTGACGCTGATCGCTCCGGTCGACGGCGGTGTCGCGGCGCTGCCGGCCCTCGCCCGCTACCGCGGGGTGGTGGTGACGGTGCGCGAGCGCTCGGCCGCCCCCGATCTGTTCGAACCCGCACGCACGGAGGACCTCTCGTGACCCGTACTTCCCGCTTCCGCCCCACGCGGGCCGGCATCGTCAACCTGTGGGACTACCGGGATCAGGAGTTCTCCTTCGCCGACGGTCGCCTGGTGTTGCGTGGACCCAACGGCTCCGGCAAGACCAAGGCCCTCGAGGTGCTCTACCCGTTCGTGCTCGACGGTCGCATCGAGCCGCGTCGCCTGAACCCGTTCGCGGGCGAGGAACGCACCATGAAGTCCAATCTCCTGTACCGGGGCCAGGATTCGGCGCACAGCTACGTGTGGATGGAGTTCGGCCGCGGTCGAGCCGACGATCCGGAATGCGTCACGGTGGGCATCGGTATGCGCGCCACCCGGTCCGTCGACAAGGTCACCCGGTGGTACTTCGTCGTCGACGGCCGGGTGGGCGTCGACTTCTCGCTGCTCGGAGACGATGACCGTCCTCTCACCAAGAAGCAGTTGGCGGACCAGATCGGCAGCGACGCCATCGTCGATCGCCCGATCGACTATCGGGCGGCCATCGACGCGCGCATGTTCGGCCTCGGGGCCGAGCGCTACGACCAGCTCATCACGCTCGTGCTGACGCTCCGGCGCCCGCAGCTCGCGAAGAACCTCGACCCGAAGGGCCTCTCGCGGGCGCTGTCGGACGGCCTGCGCCCGCTGGACGACCACCTGGTCCTGGACGCGGCGCGGTCCTTCAGCGACATGGAGGAGGTGGGCCGCGCGCTCGAGGGGATCGCCGAGGCGGATCGGGCCGCCACCTCGTTCCTCGACGTGTACGGCCGGTACCTGGCGGTCCAGGCGCGGACCGACGTCGACCAGGTCTCCCGCCGCCTGGACGCGGTCGATCACGCCGTCACCGCCGTGTTCGCCGCCCGCGCCCTGCAGGACCGACGCCGGGCCGAGCGGGAGGCGGCCGAGCTCCGGTTCGACGAGGCCGATCGCGCTCTCGATCGCGCGCTGACGGACCAACAGACGCTGCAACGCTCGTCGGCCTACGAGGGCAAGCAGCAACTCGACGATCTCGCCGACGCCGTTCGGCGCCTGGAGATCTCCACCCAGCAGCAGGCCGAGAAGGCGCGCCGGGCGCAGGAGGCCGTCGCCGGTCGCCGCGCCGACGCCGACGCCGCGGCGGAGCGAGCTCGCGAGGTGGCCACGATCGTCGCCCGCGCGGAGGACGAGCTGACGGCCGCGGCGGAGGATGCGGGGATCGCGTGGACCGCCTTGCCCGCCGACGCGCGCGTCGACCGCATCACCACGGCCGTGCGCGGCCACGCGGAGGAGCGCGACGCCGACGTCCGCGCGGTCCGCGCGGCGCTGCAGCAGGTCGACCGCGCGAGTGCCGACCGCGCCCGCGCCGAGCGGGCGGCCGACCGCGGTCGCGACGATCGCGACCGCGCGCTGGCCGCTGTGCAGGACGCCGAGGCCACGGTCACGGCGGCACGGTCACGGTGCGCCGGCGAGCTGCGGTCGTGGTGGACCGAGGCCTCGCGCGTCGTCGACGACGCCGACGTGCCCGTGGCGCTCGCGGAGGCGCTCGAAGCCCTCGGAGACGACGACGCTCCGTCGGTGCGTGACGTGCTGCGCGAGCGCCTCCGCGACACCGTCGACGCCCTCCGGACGGCCGAGCGGGACGCGACGCGCACGGCCGACGACGCACGTGGACACCTCGCGGAGCTGGAGGCGGACCGTGCCCGCGTCGCCGCCGAGCACGACGACGCGCCGCCCGTCCCGCACATCCGCGGGCCGCGGGAGAACGGCGTGGCTCTCTGGCAGCTCGTGCGCTTCGCCGAGCACGTCGACGACGCCGACGCGGCCGGTCTCGAGGCCGCCCTCGAGGCCGCGGGAATCCTCGACGCCCTCGTCGGCGAGGACGGCGCGGTTGTGCGGGGTGACACCGCGCTCACCGCGCTCGGCCCCGTCGAGGGACCCTCGCTCGCCGACGTGCTCACGGTCGAGGACGACCCCGCCGTCGACGCGGACGCGGTGCGGCGGATCCTCGAGTCCGTGGCACTCGGTGGGGACGGGCCCGTCCGCGTCGCCGCCGATGGCTCCTTCGCCCTGGGGGTGCTGCGCGGGTCCCATGCCAAGCCCGCCGCGGAGTACATCGGCGCCACGGCGCGGGCGCGTCGGCGAGCCGCTCGCGCGGCGGAACTCGACGCCGAGATCGACCGGACCCGCGCGCAGGTGGAGAGCGCCGACCGTGCCGCCGGCGACGCTCGCGCTCGTCTCGACGCCGTGGAGCGCTCCGTCGACCGCCTGCCCGGCACGTCGTCCATCACGGCGGCGCTGCGCAGCACCGTCGAGGCGGCCGGTGCGCTGCGCTCGATCTCGGAAGCCGCCGCCGCTGCGGACCAGGACCTCGACCGGGCCGTGGCTGCGCAGGCGGCCGCGGAGAAGGCGCTGCGGACCGCCGCGGTGACGCATCGCGTGCCCGCGTCCGGACGCGAACTCGACGCCCTCGCCGCCGCGATCCGCCATTTCGAGAACACCGGGCACGCCCTTCTCCGGCAGCGCGGCGACGTCGACCGCGCGGCCGAACGCGAGCGGGAGGCGTCGGCACGCCTCGACGAAGCCGTCGGGAACGCGGAGGAGTACGCCGAGGAGGCCGCGATCGCCGAGACCGGATACGAGCAGCAGTCGGCGAAGCTCGAGGTGCTGCGCGAGTCCCTCGGCGCCGACGCGGAGCAGATCGACGCCGAGCTCGCCGCGGTCCGCCGCCGCATCGAGGAGTGCAAGAAGGAGCAGGCCGCGGCGCGCAAGGCGGCCACCGCGGCGGGCGAGGACACCGGAGCCGCCGACGGCGCGCTCCGCACCGCGACGGCGGAACTGACGGCGGCCGTCACCGAAACCCTCACGGACGCTCGCCGATTGGCCCCGTACGCCGAACCCGACCTGCTGACCGTCCTCGGCGCTCCGTACCACCCGTGGCCCACCAGCGAGGCCGCGTGGTCCACGCCGGAGCAGGTGCTCTACCGGGCCGAGGCGGCCACCACGCCCGACGACGTACCGGACGTGCTGCCCACCGAGGTCCGCGGTCTGCTGACCGCCCTCGCTGCCGCCACCGCCGACGTCAAGGCCACCGACTCGACGCGCAAATCCACCCGCAGCGCTCTCACCACGGCACTGCAGGAGTTCGATGCCGGTCTGGCGGCGTCGGGTCAGGACTTCCGCCTCGAGTGGGACGCCGTCGACGGCGTCACGGTGGTGCGGGTGCAGGACGAGCGCGGCCGAACCACCGTGGCGGAGTTCGCCTCCCGGGTCGCGGAGGCTCGGCGCGACCAGGAGACCCTGCTGACCGACGCCGAACGCCGCATCCTCGAGGACGCCCTGCTGACGGGCCTGGCGCAGCAGATCCACGAGCGCACCGTCGACGCGCGCGCCCTCATCGCCCGGATGGGGGCGGAGATGAAGGAACGGCGGATGTCCTCCGGGTCCACCATCGGCGTCCATTGGGTGCTCGCGGACACGCTCGACGACGAGGGGCGGGCCGTCTCGAAGCTGCTCGAGCGGGACAGTGCCGCGTTGTCGCCGGACGATCTGGCCCGCATCCGGGCGTGGTTCGCGGCGCGGATCCGCACAGCCAGGGCGGCGCATCCCGAGCGCTCGTACCCCGAGATTCTCACGGAGGCACTCGATTACCGGCAGTGGCGGGTGTTCGCCTTCACTCTTCTCGGCGCGGACGGGTCCGAGGATCGACTCACCGTCGCCCGGCACAGCGCGCTTTCCGGCGGCGAGCAGTCGGTGTCGTTGCACCTGCCGCTCTTCGCGGCGGCGCACGTGATGCTGTCCTCCGCGGATCCGCACTCCCCCCGGCTGCTCGCGCTGGACGAGGCGTTCGCCGGTGTGGACGACAACGGCCGACGCGAATTGCTGGGCCTCAGTGTGCAGTTCGACCTGGACCTGTTCATGACGGGCTACGACCTCTGGATCACCTACGCCGGCGTTCCCGGCTGCGCGCACTACGACCTGGCCCACTCCGCGGCCGAGAACACGGTCAGCGCAGCCCTGCTGGTCTGGGACGACGGCGAACTCCTCGCCGAACACGACGGGTCCGATCTCGCCGCCGCCCTCGGCTCGCCGCAGCGGCGCCGGGTGCCCACCCCGGTGTCGGGGGGTCTCGACTTCGCGGAGGTGTAGGGCGAGCACGGTGGAACACGTCCGGCGCACTGTGGAATTCGAGCCCGTCGACTTCCACGATCAGCCGTGCTCGCCGGTCCAGGAGATCCACCACGAACTGCCCCACCCGAGCGTTGGCCTCCAGTCGGTATCCGCGGCCGGCGAGGGCGCGGATCAACAGCCGTTCGGGTTCCGAGGCGACGTTGCGCGCGACCGTGTCGATCAGCCGACGCACCCGTGCGCTGTGGCGGACGCCGCGCCGCAGCTCCGCCCTGACCGCGCTCACGGTCAGGCCGGCGGCGATGCACTCGTCGACGAGCTTGCCGGCGGCGCCGTCGTTCAGGTCCGCGGCGCAGTCCACCACCGTGCGAGCCGGAGTCGTGACCCTGAGGTCCGACAGGAACGCCGACCGCGCCGACCCCTCGTGGGCGTGCAGCCAGGGCGGCGTACGAGTGCGTCGCGACCACGATCACGTCGACGAACTCGGGATCGCCGTCACCGTGGACGCCGGGCAGAACACGAACGAAGCGGCGAGAGATGGTCGCGTCGGACATCGACGCGCGAAGCTGTGCTCAGCGCAGCCGCACACCCAGGAGCGCGTCCACCGTATCGGCGATCAACCCCGGCGCCGCGGTGTCGGACCCGCCGATCGTGACGGCGTCGCGCGCCCAGGCGTCGAGGGCGTCGAGGGCCTTGGGGGTGTCGAGGTCGTCGGCGAGGTGCTGGCGGACGCGGGCGACGGTGTCCTCGGCCGACTGGGCGGACTCCAGGGCCGCCGCGGCCGTCCATGCCTCGAGTCGTCGCTTCGCGGTGTCGAGAGTGGCGTCGTCCCAGGAGCGATCCTGGCGGTAGTGGCCGGCGTAGAGGCCCAGGCGGATCGCGCCGGGATCCACTCCGGCCGCCGTCAGCTTCGACACCAGCACCAGGTTGCCGAGGGACTTCGACATCTTCTCCCCGTCGAGCCCGATCATGCCGGTGTGCACGTAGTGACGCGCGAAACGGTCGGCGCCGGTGAGGGATTCGGCGTGGGCGGCCGAGAACTCGTGATGGGGGAAGATCAGGTCGCTCCCACCGCCCTGCACGTCGAACCCGGAGCCGATCCGGTTGAGCGCGATCGCGGCGCACTCGATGTGCCACCCCGGGCGGCCGGGGCCCATGGGCGACGGCCACGACGGTTCGCCCGGCCGGGCGGCCTTCCAGATCAGCGCGTCCAGAGGATCCCGTTTGCCGGCGCGATCGGGATCACCGCCGCGTTCGGCGAAGAAGCGCGCCATGGTGTCGCGGTCGTACCCGGACTCGTACCCGAACTGCTCGGTGGCGTCCGCGCGGAAGTAGACGTCGGGGTACTCGGCATCGTCGACGGTGTAGGCCGCACCCGACGCGAGCAACTTCTCCACCAACTCGACCACCTCGGCGACGGACTCGACGGCGCCGATGTAGTCGCGGGGCGGAAGCACGCGCAGTGCGGTCATGTCGGACCGGAACAGGTCGGTCTCCCGCTGCCCGAGGGACTGCCAGTCCTCGCCGTCGCGGGCCGCGCGCTCGAACAGGGGATCGTCGACATCGGTGACGTTCTGCACGTAGTGCACGTCGTGGCCGGCGTCGCGCCACACGCGTTGCACCAGGTCGAAGGTCAGGTAGGTGGCGGCGTGACCGAGGTGGGTGGCGTCGTAGGGGGTGATGCCGCAGACGTACATGGTGGCCGTCGAACCCGGTGCGACGGGCCGCACGGCGCGATCCGCGGTGTCGTACAGGCGGAGGGCAGGGCCCTCGCCGGGAACCGTGGGGACAGCGACATCGGGCCAGGACTGCATGGCGCCCAGCCTATCCGGTGACCGGCGACGGACCGTTCGCCAGGCTCAGAAGGCGGGCCACGGGAGCGGCCGCGAGGACGTCGGCGCCGGCATCACGGGCCGCTCGACCAGGGATCGGACCCGCCGCCGCAGCGCGTCGATCTCGGCGTCGGTGATCAGGGGTGCCAACTCGTCGCCCAGCGAACCGCCGAGCGCCTCGAGCACTCGCTCGAGATCGGCCACGAGGTCCGCGCCGATCGGATCGCCGGCCCAGCCCCAAAGCACCGTCCGCAGCTTGTTCTCGCGATGCATCGCGAGGCCGTGATCGACGCCGTAGACCGCGCCGTCGAGGCCCTCGAGGACGTGGCCGCCCTTGCGGTCGGCGTTGTTGAGAATCACGTCGAGCACGGCCATGCGGTGCAGTCGAGGGTCGTCGGCATGGACCAGGGTGATCTCCTCCCCCGTCTCGTCGTGTCCCCGCAACACCGGAAGGTAGCCGTCGGGGACCAGGTCGGGCCGGCAGATGTCGACCAGGTCGATGCCGTCGCCCGCCTCGGGGCGTCGGTCGACGGTGTCGATCCACCGCTGCACCATGCCGGGACCGACGGGCCCGTCGCGCAGCACGGTGGTCGGCACGACTCCCCACCCGAGCGCCTCCGACACGCGGTACGACGCCACCTCCCGCCCGGCGAGCGTCCCGTCCGGGAAATCCCAGAGCGGTTGCTCGCCGCGGACCGGCTTGTAGACGCAGCGCAGCGGGGCGGCCGTGTCGGTCTCGGTCTCGGTCTCGGGACGGGAGATCTCGCAGACCAGGGTCGCGTTGGACGCCTGCACGACGCGGCCGACGATGGTCAGCTCGGCCGTGGTCAGCAGGTCGAGGTCGTCGGGGGCGGTCAGGAGTCGTCCCCGAAATCGGTGACGGCGGACCCGGAGACCGGTCCACGCCGGTAGCCGTTGGTGCGCACGCACATGTGCCCGCCGGACGTGAGGGGCTCCCCGCACAGCGGGCACGGCGGCCGACCGGCGGCGATGACCCGCTCGCTGCGGGCTGCGAATTCCCGCGCCTGCTCCGGGCTGAGGAACACCCGCACGGCGTCCGGGCCCTCGTCGGTGTCGTCGAGGACCACCGACTCGTCGATCTCGGTCTCGGTGATGGCGAGCAGTTCCACCACGACGGCCCCGGCGTCGGCATCCCACCCGAGCCCCATGGTGCCGACACGGAACTCGGCGTCGACGGGGGTGACCAGCGGGTCGATGTCGGAGGGGTCGGTGTCGGACGGCGGCACCTCGGCACCGAACCGTCGGGCCACCTCGTCGAGGAGCAGCCCGACCCGGTCGGCGAGCACCTGCACCTGCTGCTTCTCGAGCGCCACCGACACGACGCGGGCCTCGTGCACGGCCTGCAGGAAGAACGACCGATCACCGGGTTCGCCCACCGTGCCGGCGACGAACCGATCGGGAGTGCGGAAGACGTGAATCGCGCGGGACATACTTTCACCTTCCGTATCCGCGCCGGACCCCGTGTCGGGGTTCGTGTCCGGCGGTGATGGTGGCCTGGCGACCTCCATCGTCATTATCCGCGTGCTGTCCAGCGTGCGCGGTCAGCGACCCGCTCCGCCGCCGATCACGGCGTCGGAGGACTCCCCGCCGTCGGGGGCGTCGGGGGCCTCGGGGGCCTTCGGGGGCGGCGGCACCACCTGGCGCAGGTCGCCGCCCAGATCGCCGACACGGTGGACGAACGCCCGCGTCTCGGTGTAGCGCACGACGGAGATGGACGACGGGTCGACCACGATGCGCTGGAACTGGTCGAGGTGCGACCCGAGGGCGTCCGCGAGCACCGACTTGATGACGTCGCCGTGCGTGCACGCGACCCACACGACGTCGTGGCCGGCCTCGGCGGCCAACCGCTCGTCGTGGTCACGAACCGCGCGGACGGCGCGGGCCTGGACGTCGGCCAGTCCCTCGCCGCCGGGGAACACCGCCGCCGACGGATGCTGCTGGACGACCTTCCACAACTTCTCACCGGTCAGATCCTTGATCGCACGGCCCGTCCACTCGCCGTAGTCGACCTCGAGAAGTCGACCCTCGACCACCGGGTCGAGGCCACGCGCGGCCGCGAGGGGCGCCACCGTCTGCTCGCAGCGCAGGAGCGGTGATCGCACGATGGCGGCGACCGGGATGCCGTCGAGTCGGGCGACGATCTTCTCCGCCTGCTCCCGTCCGACCTCGTCGAGCTCGACGCCCTCGGACCGGCCGGCGAGGGTACCGGCGGTGTTGGACGTCGAGCGCCCGTGCCGCAGCAGGATGACCGTCATGGGACCAGCCTAGGGACCGCGCGTCAGGTGGCGGCGATGGTCCCCGTGGCGAGCAGGGCCATCACGGCCAGGCCGAGCACGATGCGGTACCCGACGAACCAGTTCAGCGAGTGGTTCTCCACGAAGCGCAGGAGCCAGGCGATGGACGCGTAGCCGAGCCCGAAGGCGACCAGCGTGGCCACCAGCAGCTGCGGCCCGGACGCCTGCAGACCCTCCCCGGACGGCGAGAACGCGTCCGGCAGGGAGAACAGCCCCGACGCGGTGACGGCGGGGATGGCGAGCAGGAACGAGAACCGCACGGCAGCGGGCCGCGTCAGGCCCAGGAAGAGCCCGGCGCTCGAGGTCGCGCCGGACCGCGACACGCCGGGGATCAGCGCGAGGCACTGCGCCAGACCCATGACCAGGCCGTCGCGGGTGGTGAGCTTCTCGATCGGGCGACGCTGCGTGCCCACCTTCTCGGCGATCATGATAACCAGCGCGAACACGATCAGCATCGTGGCCACGATCCAGAGATTCCGTGCACCGGTGCGGATGGCGTCCTTGAAGACGAAACCGATGACGCCGATGGGAATAGTCGCGAAGATCACGTACCAGCCCATGCGGTAGTCGAGATCGTCGCGCTGCGACCGGTCGACCAACCCGCGGAACCACGCTCGCACGATCCGCACGATGTCCTTCGCGAAGAAGAGCAGCACGGCCGCCTCGGTCCCGAGTTGCGTCACGGCCGTGAAGGACGCGCCGGCGTCGTCACCGAAGAACACCTCGGACACGATGCGCAAGTGGCCGGAGGAGGAGATCGGCAGGAACTCGGTCAGGCCCTGCACGGCGCCGAGCACCACGGCTTGCAGCCAGGACATGGAATCGGCGATCACGGTCGACGTCACGAGTGCCGACCGTACTAGGGTCGTCCCTCGATCACGGGGTCACCCGCCGTCCGGCAACGAAGCGAGCAGTCACCACCATGAAGCACAGAACCGTCGGTACCAGCGGACTTCGCGTCTCCCGCCTGGGACTGGGCACCGGGGAGTGGGGGCGTGGGGTGGACGGCGACGACGCCGCCGCCCAGATCACCGCCTTCGTCGAGGCGGGCGGGACCCTGGTGGACACCTCGGACACGTACGGCGACGGCCGGGCGGTGCGAGTCCTGGCCGAGATCCTCGACGACGTCGTCCCCCGCGCCGACCTGGTGCTCAGCGTCGACTCGGGTGTCAGTCCGGCCGACGCGGCCGGGCACTGGACCGTCGACTGCTCCCGGCGGGCGCTGCTCGCCGGGCTCGACCGCACGCTGCGCGACCTCGGCACCGACCACCTGGATCTGTGGAGCGTCGGCGCGTGGGACACGCGCACGCCGCTCGACGAGATCGCGGCGACGCTCGAGACCGCCGTCTCGTCCGGACGGGTGCGCTACGCGGGTGTTCGGGGGTACCGCGGTTGGCAGCTCGCCACCCTGGCGTCCCGCGTCCCGGTGGTGGCCGCGCAGGCCGAGTACTCCCTGCTGGCGCGCGGAACGGAGGACGATCTGATCCCGGCCGCCGCCTGGCACGGTGTGGGCGTGCTGGCGGTCTCCGCGCTCGGCGGCGGCGTGCTCACCGGCAAGTACCGCGACGGCGTCCCGGCGGATGCCCGCGGCGCGGATCCCGTGCGGTCCGCGGGCATCGCACCGTTCCTCGGGGAGGACGGCAGCAAGGTGGTCGAGGCCGTCCTGACCGCGGCCGACGGACTGGGTACCTCGCCGCTGGCGGTGGGTCTCGCCTGGACACGCGATCGGCCCGGCGTCGCGTCGACCGTGGTGGGGACCCGCAACATCGGTCAGCTCACCGGGGTGCTCGCGGCCGAGGACGTCGACCTGCCCCCGGCGATCGCGGCGGCTCTGGACGACGTCAGCGCGCCGTGGCGCTAGTCGGCTCCGCCGCGCGGGTCGAGTCGGCCGAGCAGCGCACGGACCAACGTGGTGTCGGCGGACCGCGGATCGTCGGGCGCGTGCACCGTGGCGACGGCATCCCGCACGGCAGCGGTCACCGAGCGCTCGTCGCAGAGGTCCACGTCGGTCACGTCGACGTCCGCCACCGCGTCGACGTCGACGTCCGTGGGCACCGTGACGGTGGCCCCGAGGCGGTAGAGCTCCACGCGCAGCGTCTTGCCGCGCACCCGGAACGCGAACGCGCGACCGTCGGCCGCGGTGCCGAATCCGTGCGCGTGCGGACCGGTGGTGACGTCGTCGACGGAGAAGTCGGGCCCGGTCGGGTCCGGCGTGGTCGGACGGCTCACGATGGACACCCCCGTGGAACCAGCGGTAACGGACACATCGGACCGTACCCACCCTCGACGGGGGCTGTCGCGTCTCCCCGCGCGGTGGGCGCGCCGCGAGACGTGATCGTATGGTGACGATGGCGAGCGACGAGGAGACGAGACGACCCGTGGGACCTGCGACGACGACGGATGCTCGACGGCGAACGTCCCGGTCGGCCGGGATGATCACGGTGAGCGTGATCGCAGTGCTTCTGGCCGCGTGCGGTGGGCAACAGTCCGAATCGACGCCGACCAACACCCGCGAGCCGGAAACGGCAGCGGCGTCCCCCGAGGTGTCGACGACGCCCGCCGGCACCGTCGCACCGCCCGCTCTCGGCGGGCCGGTCACGGTGCGGGGGCTGGCCGTCGACGAGGACACCTCGATCCTGGCGATCCTGACCGACGACGGCGTTCTCCTGGCCGGGGACGACGGCGCCCCGCGCGCGGTGTCGCTCCCGTCGCCCGGCACCTCCGTCCATCCCGGCCGCGCCGGGGAGATCCTGGTCACCACCGCGGACGGGCTCGTTCGGGTCGACGCCGAGTCGGGTGCCACCACCGCGTGGCCGGTCGACGGCGGCGCGATCTCGGCGACCGTGTTCGACGACGGTTACGCGGTGGGCTCCGCGACGGGCCGAGTGTCCGTGGTGGACTCCGACGGCGCGGTGTCGTCGTCGATCGCCGGCCTCGCTTCCGTGGACGGACTGGTCCCCGCCGGAGACGATCTGGTGGCACTCGATACCCGGCAGACGTCCATGACCACGGTGAACGTCACGGGCGATCGACTCGGGGAAGCGCTGCGCGCCGGCGACGGCGCCACCCGCACGGTCGGGTGTGCCAACGGCGCGATCGTGGTCTCCGACACCGCCGACGACGAGCTGATGATCTTCACGGGCGACGACCTGATCATGCGCCAGCGCTATCCGGTGGCGGGGTCGCCGTTCGCCGTGGCGTGCGACGACGCCGGCACGGTGTGGGTCACGACGACGGCCACCAACGAGGTGCTCGGCTTCGACGTCTCGAGCGGAATTCCGGTGGAGACGGCACGGTTCCCCACCGTGAAGCAACCCGATTCCCTCGCGGTCGATTCGCGTTCCGGACGATTGTTCGTAGGCTCGAACGACGGCGCCGGTGTGCAGGTGATACCGACCCGCGAGTGACCCCGACCGAAAGTCGCGATGCCCATGCCGAACCGAGCCGTCCCCGCGAGCTGGCAGATCCAGTCCGACGACTGGGAGTACGTGCCGATCAAGCTGCCGCCCGACGTGACGCGGGTGACCGCGTCGATGCGGCTCGCGATCTCGGCGGAGTTCGGCGGATGGGAGCTCTCCCGCGTGCGCCTGTACACCGACGGCAGCCGCCGCGTGCTGCTCAAACGGCGCAAGACGGCCCAGCACGTTCCCGACCCCGAACTGTGACGAGAGACGGAGACCGCACCGACGTGAGTCCCTACCGGATTCTGCTGCGCCTGATGTTCCTGGTTCCTCCGGAGCGCATCCATCACCTCGCCTTCGCCGCGATGCGGCTGGTCACTCGGTTCGCCCCGCTGCGCGCGCTCGTGGCGCGGGTACTGGTGGTGCGGGATCCGATTCTCCGCACCGAGGCGTTCGGCGTGCAGTTCCCCACCCCGGTCGGCCTGGCCGCCGGTTTCGACAAGAACGGCGAGGGCGTGGATGCCTGGGGACCGCTGGGCTTCGGGTTCGCCGAGATCGGCACGGTGACGGCGTACGCGCAGCCGGGCAACCCGGCGCCCCGGCTGTTCCGGCTCCCGCGGGATCGCGGACTGCTGAACCGCATGGGCTTCAACAACGAGGGCGCCGGCGCCGTCGCCGACCGCCTCCGTCGTCGCCGCGGTGATCTGCCGATCGGGGCGAACATCGGCAAGACGAAGGTGACACCGGCCGCCGACGCCGCGGTCGACTACACCACCAGCGCTCGCCTGCTCGGCCCGCTGTCGGATTTCGTCGTGGTCAACGTCAGCTCTCCGAACACCCCGGGTCTCCGCGACCTGCAGGCCGTGGAGTCGCTCCGCCCGCTGCTGGGCGCGGTGATCGCGGCGGTGTCGGTGCCGGTCCTGGTGAAGATCGCACCGGACCTGTCCGACGACGACGTCGACGCCGTCGCCGATCTGGCTCTCGACCTGGGCGCGGCGGGCATCGTCGCGACCAACACCACCATCGCCCGCGACGGGCTGCGCACACCGGGAGCCGCGGACCTCGGCGCGGGCGGGGTGTCGGGCCCGTACGTGGCGGACCGGTCGCTCGCGGTGCTGCGTCGCCTGCGTGCCCGTGTCGGCGACCGGCTCACTCTGATCGCCGCCGGCGGGATCGAGACACCCGACGACGCCTGGGCACGCATCCGCGCCGGAGCGACGCTGGTGCAGGGGTACACGGGCTTCGTCTACGGCGGGCCCTTCTGGGCGCGGCGCCTCGCGACCGGACTCGCCGAGCGGGCCCGCGCTGCCGGATACGCGCGAGTGTCCGACGCGGTCGGCAGCGACCTCGCGTGACCCTGCACGCCTGACGCTGCCGACCGCGTCGGTACTTCGGTCTACTGCTCGTACGTCCCGTGGATCACGGCGCGGGCGATGGCGTGGGAGAAGAGGGTGAAGCCGAGGTACGCCGGGGTGGCCGTCTCGTCGATCTCGAGCTGCTCGACGTCGACGGCGTGCACGGCCACGTAGTAGTGGTGAACGCCGTGCCCCTGCGGCGGGGCGGCGCCGATGTAGCGCGCCAGTCCGGCGTCGCCCTTCAGCGTGACCGCCGCGTTCGGCAGACCCGTCGAGGCATCGTCGCCCGCGGCCGAGACCAACGTGGTGGTGGTGACCGGGATGTTCGCGACGGCCCAGTGCCAGAACCCCGAGCCCGTGGGGGCGTCGGGGTCGTAGACCGTGACGGCGAAGCTCTTGGTCCCGTCGGGGAAGCCCGACCACGACAGCTGCGGCGAATTGTCGTGTCCGCCGGCGCCCATGACGCCGCTGACCTGGTCCTTCTTCAGCGGCTCGCCGTCGGTGATGTCCGACGACGTCAACTCGAAGGTGGGCAGCGTCGGAAGGTCGGCGTAGGGGTCCCGTGACATCGGCGATTCCTCTCGAAGAGTGGTGGGCCGACCCGCGTGCCGGGTCAGCTGTGCAGCAGGAAGTGCTCGAACACCTTGGTGCCGAACACCAACGCGTCCACGGGTACCCGTTCGTCGACTCCGTGGAACAGGGCGGCGAAATCCAGTTCCGGGGGCAGCTTGAGCGGCGCGAAGCCGAAGCATCGAATCCCCAACTTGGCGAACGCTTTCGCGTCCGTTCCCCCCGACAGCATGTACGGCACGGTCCGCCCGTTCTCGTCGAACGCGAGAATGGCGTCGTTCATCGCGTCGACCAGATGCCCGTCGAAGGTGGTCTCGTACGGCTCGAGGTCGGCGATCCACGACCGCTCCACGTGCGGTCCGATCAACTCGTCGACCTCGCGCTCGAAGGCCTCCTTGCGGCCGGGCAGCACGCGGCAGTCGACGGTGGCCGTGGCCGTCTGGGGAATCACGTTGGCCTTGTAGCCGGCGTCGAGCATGGTCGGGTTCGCGGTGTCCCGCAGCGTCGCCCCGACGATGCGCGCGATGCTCCCGAGCTTGGCCAGGGTGCCGTCGATGTCCGGCGACGACGGGTCGAACTCCAGACCGGTCTCGGCCGACACGGCGGCGAGAAACTCGGTCACCGACTCGGTCATCACCAGCGGGAATTGGTGCTTGCCCAGAGCCGCGACGGCCTCGGCGAGGTAGGTGACGGCGTTGTCCTCGTGCAGGAACGATCCGTGACCGGCGCGGGCCTTGGCGGTCAGGCGCATCCAGGCCAGGCCCTTCTCGGCCGTCTCCACCAGATAGAGCCGCCGCTCCTCGCCGTCCGGCCGGGCCACGGTGAGGGAGAAGCCGCCCACCTCGCCGACGGCCTCGCTGACGCCCTCGAACAGGTCCGGCCGATGCTCGACCAGCCAGTGCGAGCCCCACGTTCCGCCGGCCTCCTCGTCGGCCAGGAACGCGAAGACCAGGTCGCGCGGTGGCACGGTGCCCTGAGAGCGGAACTGCCGGGCGAGGGCCAGCGCCATGCCGACCATGTCCTTCATGTCCACGGCGCCGCGACCCCACAGGTACCCGTCCTCGACCGCGCCGGAGAAGGGGTGCACGCTCCAGTCGGCCGGCTCGGCCGGCACCACGTCGAGATGACCGTGCACCAGCAGTGCGCCACGCGAGCGGTCCGCCCCGGGCAGGCGGGCGAACACGTTGCCGCGGCCGGGCGCTCCGGACTCGACGTACTCGGTCTCGTACCCGACCTCCTCGAGCTGCCGCGCCACCCACTCGGCACACTCTCGCTCCCCCACGGTCGTCGTCGGGTCGCCGGTGTTGGTGGTGTCGAAGCGGATCAACGACGCCACCAGGTCCACCACCTCGTCGATCGCGACGGTGCCGGACACCGTGTTCTCGGAAGCGTTCTCGGGGCTGGTCTCGGGGCTCTGCTCGCTGCTGGACACGGCTTCGTTCCTACCATCGACGGTGCGGGTGGGTGCGGTGTGACGTGCCGTTTTGGTGGGACGCGGCGCATCGACTACATTCATCTGCGCAGCGCGAGAAGCGGTGCGAGCAGGTCCGAGTGGCGGAATGGCAGACGCGCTAGCTTGAGGTGCTAGTGTCCTATTAACGGACGTGGGGGTTCAAGTCCCCCCTCGGACACGTCGAGCAGAGGTTTCACGAAGGCCCCGGGTCATTGGATCCGGGGCCTTCGTGTCGTTCGTGCCCCGTCTCTCGTCGGCCCCCGTCTCTCGTCGGCCCCCGTCTCTCGTCGGCCCCTGTGTCTCGTCGTCGCCGCCGCTGCGTGATGAGATGTCCCCATGGGTGACGAGGTCGAGCAGCGCACGTTCAGCCGCCAGGACCGCCAGGATTTCCGGCGCAAGGTGCAGCAGTGCCTCGACGCCCTCGCGTCGATGCTGGCCGACGACACCTTCGCGGTGGACGAACCGCGGATCGGGATGGAGATCGAACTCAACCTCGTCGACGACGCGATGGACCCGGCCATGGCCAACACCGCCGTCCTCGAGGCAATCGCCGATCCCGACTTCCAGACCGAGCTGGGCCGGTTCAACATCGAGATCAACGTCGCGCCCGCGCCGCTGGCCGGGGATCGGATGCGGACCCTCGAGACCGAACTCCGCGCGTCGCTGGACCACGCGGACGCGCGGGCGAAGGGCACGGGCTCGGCGCTGGCGATGATCGGCATGCTGCCGACCCTGCGCGAGGAGCACTTCGCGGCGCGCTGGCTGTCGGAGAACCCGCGGTACGACCTGCTCAACCGGCAGATCTTCGCCGCGCGTGGCGAGGACATCGAGCTCAACGTCACCGGGGTGCCGCTGCCGGGCAGCCGGGAGGCGGAGTCGCTGCACCGGATCGTCGACACGATCCTGCCGGAAGCGGCCTGCACCTCCGTGCAGCTGCACCTGCAGGTCTCGCCGGACGAATTCCCGGCCCACTGGAACGCTGCGCAGGCCCTCGCCGGCGTGCAGGTGGCCCTGGCGGCCAACTCCCCCTTCCTCGCCGGACGCGCCCTGTGGCACGAGACCCGCCTCCCGCTCTTCGAGCAGGCCACCGACACCCGCCCGCAGGAACTCAAGAACCAGGGCGTGCGGCCGCGAGTCTGGTTCGGCGAGCGATGGATCACCTCGATCTTCGACCTGTTCGAGGAGAACTCCCGCTACTTCCCCGCGCTGCTGCCGGTGGTCTCCGATCAGGATCCGATGGCCGAGCTCGCCGCAGGCCGGACGCCGGAACTGACCGAGCTGAAGATGCACAACGGCACGGTCTACCGCTGGAATCGCCCCATCTACGACACGTCGGGCGGCGAGCATCACCTGCGCCTCGAGAACAGGGTGTTGCCTGCCGGGCCGTCCGTGATCGACGTGATGGCCGACGCCGCGTTCTACTACGGCGCGCTGCGTTCGCTGGTCGACGCCGACCGTCCCGTGTGGAGCCAGATGTCCTTCGACGCGGCGCAGGACAACCTGCACTCCGCGGCGCGAAGCGGCATCGACGCGCGGTGCTACTGGCCGGAAGTGGGCTGGGTGTCCCCCCAGGAGTTGGTGCTGCGTCGTCTGCTCCCGATGGCCGAGGCGGGCCTCGACGCGTTCGGAGTCGACCCCGACGTCCGCGACCGCTACCTCCGGGTGATCGAGGGGCGGTGTCTGCGTCGGCAGAACGGCGCCGTGTGGCAACGCTCGGCGCTGGCCGCTCGGGAACGGGCGGGGGACGACCGTGACCGCGCTCTCGCGGGCATGCTCGCCGACTACCTCGAGCGCATGCACGACGGCGAGCCGGTCCACACGTGGTCGTGGTGAGCGCGCTAGTAGTGTCGGGGAATGGCCGATTCCACGCGTGAGTCCACCGCCCGCGAGTTCGAGATCGTCGTCTACGGCGCAACGGGATTCGTCGGAGCGCTGACCGCCGAGTACCTCGCCCGGCACGCCCCCGACGGCACCACCGTCGCGCTGGCGGGCCGGAGTCGGGACAAGCTGGAATCCACCCGTCGGGGACTTCCGGCGCGGGCGGCGGACTGGCCGCTCGTCGTCGCCGACGCCGACGACGAGGCGGCGCTCACCGCTCTCGCGCAGCGCACGTCCGTCGTCCTCACCACGGTCGGTCCCTACACCAAGTACGGCCGCGTCCTGGCCCGCGTGTGCGCCGAGTCGGGCACCGACTACGTCGACCTCACCGGTGAAGTCCTGTTCGCCCGCGCGAGCGCCGACGAGAACCACGAGACCGCCGTGCGCACCGGTGCACGCATCGTCCACTCCTGCGGCTTCGATTCCGTACCGTCCGACATCGGGGTGTTCGAACTGCACCGCAAGGTCACCGAGGACGGCGCCGGCGATCTCACCGACACCACGCTCGTGGTGACGTCGATGAGCGGCGGCGTCAGCGGCGGCACCATCGACTCGCTCCGCGGCCAGATCGACGAGATCACCAAGGACCGCGCCGCCGCCAAGCTCGCCGCGAGCCCCTACTCCCTCAGCCCCGACCGCTCGATCGAGCCGGACTTCGGTCGGCAGAACGACGCCCCGGTGCTCAAGGGATCGTCGATCCACCCGTCGCTGAAGGGCTGGAAGGCGCCGTTCGTCATGGCGTCGTACAACACGCGCGTGGTGCGTCGCACCAACGCCATACTCGGCTACCCCTACGGCAAGACCTTCAAGTACAACGAGGTCATGAGCGTGGGGTCCTCCCCCGCCTCCCCCGTCCTCGCAGCCGGAGTCCTCGCCGGGCTCGGCGCGTTCGTGGCCGGGCTGGCCTTCAAGCCGACGCGATTCCTGCTGGACAAGGTGCTGCCCGCACCGGGCAGCGGCCCCAGCGAGAAGACCCGGCAGAAGGGTCATTTCGTCGTCGACATCTACACGACCACCACCAGCGGCGAGCACTACGTCTCGCGAGTGAAGGCCAAGGGGGATCCCGGCTACGCCGCCACGGCGCTGATGCTCGGCGAGTCCGCGCTGGCCCTGGTGAAGAACCGCGACGAGCTGCCGTCGCTCGGAGGCGGCGTGCTCACCCCGGCGTCGGGCATCGGCACCGCACTGATCACGCGCCTGCGCGCCGCCGGGATGGAGATCTCGGCGCGCAAGGTCTGAGCGTGCTCGACACCCTCACGCAGTACGAGGCGGATCACGGTCACGGACGCCTGCAGGACATCGCGGTCGTGCCGCAATCGCCCGGTGTGCTGGCCGGCCCGCTGCCGGTCGCCGCCCTCGCGACGGGCAGTGTGGCCGCTCTCTGCTCGGCCGTCGATCGCTACTGCCGCGCTGCGGATCTCGACCCGCAGCCGTGGTCGATAGACGGTGACCGGGTGGCGTCGTCGTTCGGCGGCGGGGACCTGCTGCGGGTGAACGGCGGTGCCGCACCGGGATTCGCGCCGCTGTCCGGCTTCTGGCCGACCGCGGACGGGTGGGTGCGGACGCACGCGAACTACCCCCACCACCGGGACCGGCTGTGTGCGCTGCTCGGTGTGCCCGACGATCCGGCCGCCGTCGCCACCGCCCTCGCGAGGGTGTCGGCACGGGAGATCGAGGACTCCGCGGCGGCCGCGGGCGCACTGGTGGTCGCGGTGCGGACACCGTCGGAGTGGGACGACGAGCCGGCCGGCCGCTTCGCCGCGACCGGCCCCCTGGTCACGACGTCGGTGCGCCCGGACGGGACGTCGTCGCTGGCCGAGGCGCCCACCGACGCCCGCCGTCCCCTGGCGGGGATGCGCGTCCTCGACCTCACCCGGGTCCTCGCGGGGCCGGTGGCCACTCGCGTGCTGGCCCTGCTCGGCGCCTCGGTACTGCGCGTCGATTCGCCGCGGTTGCCCGAGATCGAGACGCAGCACCTCGACACCGGCGCGGGCAAGGCGTCGACTCTCCTCGACGTCGAGGATCCCGACCAGCGCGATCGCCTCGCCGCCCTCGCGACCACCGCCGACGTCGTCGTCCGCGGGTACCGACCGGGTTCGACGGTGATGTCCGTCGTCGAGTCCGTTCGGCCCGGCGGCGCTGTGGTCGCGTCCGTGTCGGCGTGGGGGACGCGCGGCCCGTTCGCGGGTCGACGGGGGTTCGACAGCCTGGTGCAGGCCGCGTCCGGAATCGCCGTGCTGTGCGGCAGGGACGACCGACCCGGAGCGTTGCCGGTGCAGGCGCTCGACCACGCCACCGGGTATCTCCTCGCGGCCGGGATCGTGGACGCGCTGGCCCTCCGAGCGCAGAGCGGGATCGGACGCACCGTCACGGCGTCGTTGGGCCGGACGGCGGCGCACCTGCTCGCCCTGCCGCGCTCGGCGGACGGTGGCGAGCGCACGCCGATCCCCGAAACGCACACCGTGACGCACGGATCCGTCCGTACCGCGCGCCCCGCCCTGGCGGAGTACGACGACTACCCGTGGCCCGCCCGTCCGTGGGGCTCCGACGAGCCCCGCTACCCCACCCCGGAGACCGTGTGACCACCCGTCTGATCGTCGACGTCGACACCGGTATCGACGACTCCCTCGCCCTGGTCCTGCTCGCCGCCGACCCGGCCGCCGAGATCGTCGCCGTGTGCTGCACGGCGGGCAACGTGCCGACGGCGCAGGTCACGCGCAACACGGCGTCCTGGCTCGATCTCTGCGGACTCCACGACGTCGAGGTCTGCGTAGGCGCGGACGGTCCGCTGGTCGCTCCGCTCATGACCACCGAGGACACCCACGGCCCCCTCGGCGTCGGCTACGCGAACCTGCCGCCGAGCACCCGGTCGCTGTCCGCGCGGTCGGCGGCCACCGCCTGGGTGGAGCTGGCGCGCGCTCACCCCGGCGAGCTGACGGGCCTGGTCACCGGTCCGTCGACCAACCTCGCCCTCGCGCTCCGCCTCGAGCCGGCCCTGCCGACCCTGCTGCGGCGGGTGGTGATCATGGGCGGATCGTTCGACCACCCGGGCAACACGACACCGACGTCGGAATGGAACGTCGCGGTCGACCCGGAGGCCGCCAAGGAGGTCTTCGACGCCTTCTCCGCGGCGCCGGCGGGACGCGGGCCGATCGTCTGCGGCCTGAACCTCACCGAGACGATCGAGATGCATCCGCACCACCTGGACCGCATGATCGCGGCGGCCGGCGGTCCCGACGTGCCGATCGTGCGGCACCTCGCCGACGCCATCCGGTTCTACTTCGAGTTCCACGAGGCGCAGGGCGAGGGATACCTCGCGCACATGCACGATCCCTTCGCCGCGGCGGTCGCCCTCCGTCCGGAGATCGCCGAGTACCGCACGGCCACGGTCGACGTCGAACTCGCCGGAACCCTCACCCGCGGGACGACGGTGGCCGATCGACGCGGTCACTGGGGGCGAGAACCCAACGCGGCCATCGCCGTGGCGACCGACCCCGAGGCCTTCTTCGACGACCTCGTCGCGAGAGTCGGTGCGTTTGCCTCTCAGCGAGCTCAGGCTCCGCTCGGACGGTCGTAGGCCGCCAGAATCTCCTGTGCCGCCAGCGCCGCGGTGAGAGAGCCGTCGGCCACGCGGCGCTCGACGTCACCCCGCACGGTCCGCACGTCCGGATCGGTCTCGAGCCGCCGCATCACCTGGTCCTGGACCATGGTCCACACCCACCGCACGGTCTGCGTGCGCCGCTTCTCCTCGAACTGCCCTGCGGCGGTGAGGGTCTCGCGGTGACGCAGGACCGTTGCCCAGAACTCGTCCAGGCCCGTCTCCTCGATGGCGCTGGTGGTGAGCACCGGCGGCACCCACACGGCGTCGTGCGGGTGGATCAACCGCAGCGCACCGGCGAGCTCACGGGCGGCGCTCTTGGCGTCGCGGATGTGGTTGCCGTCGGCCTTGTTCACCGCCACCAGGTCGGCCAGCTCGAGCACGCCCTTCTTGATGCCCTGCAACTGATCGCCGGTGCGGGCGAGGGTGAGGAAGCAGAAGCAGTCGACCATGCCGGCGACGGTGATCTCGGACTGGCCGACGCCGACGGTCTCGACGAGGACGACGTCGTACCCCGCGGCCTCGAGCAGCACGATGGTCTCGCGGGTGGCCTTGGCGACACCGCCGAGCGTGCCCGACGTCGGCGACGGTCGGATGTACGCACGATCGGACACCGTGAGTCGGGCCATCCGCGTCTTGTCCCCGAGGATGGATCCCCCCGTGCGCGACGACGACGGGTCGACCGCGAGCACCGCCACCCGATGTCCCTGTTCGATCAGGTACATCCCGAGCGCGTCGATGAACGTCGACTTCCCCACGCCGGGAACGCCGGTGATCCCGACACGATGAGCGCCGCCGGCGTGCGGGAGCAACCGCTGGAGCAACTGTTGCGCCCGGTCTCGGTGATCGTCGCGGGTCGACTCGACGAGCGTGATGGCGCGCGCGAGCCCCGCCCGCTCCCCCGCGCGCACGGATGTCGCGAGAGCGTCGACGTCGACGACGGGCCGGGCGACGGTGGGTCGATCGGCCATGGTCAGGCGTTCGCTCCGTGTCCGAGCGACTCGGCCAGCGCCTGCACCAGGTCGACCGCGGCGTCCGCGATGACGGTGCCGGGCGGGAAGATCGCCGCGGCACCCGCCTCGCGCAGCGCGTCGAAGTCGCCCGGCGGGATGACGCCGCCCACCACGACCATGATGTCCGGACGGCCGACGTCCGCCAGGGCCTCGCGCAACGCGGGCACCAGCGTGAGGTGACCGGCCGCCAACGAGGACACGCCGATGACGTGCACGTCGTTGTCGGCGGCCTGGCGAGCCACCTCGTCGGGCGTCTGGAACAGGGGGCCGACGTCGACGTCGAATCCGATGTCGGCGAACGCCGTGGCGATGACCTTCTGGCCGCGATCGTGGCCGTCCTGACCCATTTTCGCCACCAGGATGCGGGGGCGTCGTCCCTCGGCCTCGGCGAAGGCATCCACGAGTTCTCCGGCGCGCACCATGTTGCTCGCTTTCCCCGCCTCGTCGCGGTAGACACCGCTGATGGTGCGGATCTCCGCACGGTGCCGACCGTAGACCTTCTCGAGAGCGTCGGAGATCTCACCGACGGTCGCCATCGCGCGCGCGGCGTCGACGGCGAGCGCGAGGAGGTTGGTCTCCATCCCGCCCTCGCGCGACTCGGCGCCGGCCGTGAGCGCCGCCAGCGCGGCGTCGACGCGGTCCTGATCGCGTTCCGCCCGCAGTCGATCGAGCTTCTCGAGCTGCTCGGACCGGACGCGGGAGTTCTCGACCTTGAGCACCTCGATGGAATCGGGCTCGTCGGGCACGTACTTGTTGACTCCCACCAACGGCTGGCGGCCGGAGTCGATCCGCGCCTGGGTCCGCGCGGCCGCTTCCTCGATGCGGAGCTTGGGGATGCCCTCACCGATGGCCTTCGCCATACCTCCAGCGGCCTCGACCTCGGCGATGTGCGCCCGGGCCCGATCGGCGAGCTGGTGGGTGAGCCACTCGACGTAGTACGACCCGCCCCACGGATCGATCGGCCGAGTGGTCCCGGATTCCTGCTGGAGGAGCAACTGGGTGTTGCGCGCGATGCGGGCGGAGAAGTCCGTCGGCAGCGCCAGGGCCTCGTCGAGCGCGTTGGTGTGCAGCGACTGGGTGTGGCCCTGGGTGGCGGCCATGGCCTCGACGCACGTGCGGGCGACATTGTTGAACACGTCCTGCGCGGTGAGCGACCACCCCGAAGTCTGCGAATGCGTGCGGAGGGACAGCGATTTCGGGCTCGACGGCTGGAACTGCTGGACCAACTCCGCCCACAGCAGGCGGCCGGCGCGCAACTTGGCCACCTCCATGAAGAAGTTCATCCCGATGGCCCAGAAGAACGACAACCGCGGGGCGAAGGTGTCGATGTCCATGCCCGCCGCGAGCCCGGCGCGGATGTACTCGACGCCGTCCGCGAGTGTGTAGGCGAGCTCGAGGTCGGCCGTCGCCCCGGCCTCCTGGATGTGATAGCCGGAGATGGAGATCGAGTTGAACTTCGGCATGTGCGTCGAGGTGTACTCGAAGATGTCCGAGATGATCCGCATGGACGGCTCGGGCGGATAGATGTAGGTGTTGCGCACCATGAACTCTTTGAGGATGTCGTTCTGGATGGTGCCGGCGAGCTTCTCCGGTCCCACACCCTGCTCCTCCGCCGCGACGACGTAGAGCGCGAGGATGGGCAGCACCGCACCGTTCATGGTCATCGACACCGAGACCGACCCGAGGTCGATACCGTCGAAGAGCTGCCGCATGTCGTAGATGGAGTCGATGGCGACGCCCGCCATGCCCACGTCGCCCTGCACGCGCGGATGGTCGCTGTCGTAACCGCGGTGCGTCGCGAGGTCGAACGCGACCGACAGTCCCTTCTGACCGGCAGCGAGATTGCGCCGGTAGAAGGCGTTGGACTCCGACGCCGTGGAGAAGCCGGCGTACTGGCGAATGGTCCACGGCTGGTTGACGTACATCGTGGGGTAGGGCCCACGCAGGAAGGGTGCGGCCCCGGGATAGGACTCCAGCGGATAGCCCTGCTCGGCGGCCTCCGTGCGGTCCGCGCGGGTGTAGACCGGCCGTACGTCGATGCCCTCGGGCGTGGACCACGTGACCTGGTCGGTGGTGTACCCGTTGGCCTCGACGCCGGCGGCGATGTGGGCGGCGGCATCGGTGTCCGCGGCGCCGGTGTCGGGAGTGTCGGACGCGTCGGGGTCGACCAGCGGGATCGTCGCGAAGTCGGGCATCGCGGTGTTCTGGGTCTCGGTGTTCTGGGTCTCGGTGTTCGGCGTCTCGGTCATGCGGGCTGTCCTTCCGGAGCGGGGTCGGCGCCCGTGAGCAGGTCGAGGATGCGGCTCAGTTCGGCCACGGCGTCGATCGAGAGGGTGAGATCGCCGTCCGGCAGCGCAGCGCCGTCCGTGTCGGAGGGGAAGGTCGAGCTCTTCCCCGCGAGGAGGACGGTGGTGACGCCGGCATCGCGCAGGGCGCGGACGGCAGCGGGACCGTCCTCGGCGTAGCGCTTGTCGGTGCCGCACACGATCGCGACGGGTGATCCCGTCTCGGCCGCGACGGCGGCCAGGTCGGCGTTCGCGCCGGGATTCAGGGCCTCGATGCCGCCGGAGGCCATCAGATTGGCTGCGAAGGTGGTGCGTGCGTTGTGTTCCGCGACCGACCCCAGGGGTGCCAAGAGCACGACGGGACGGCTCCCCCGCTCGGCCGCGACGGCGTCGCCGCGGTCGCGCAACGCCTCGAAGGCGGCGGCGTACCGGGCGACGGGGCGACCGTCGACGGTGCCGTCACCGGGCGTCACCGGGGGCTCCTGCAGGTTCGGGAACTCGTTGACGCCGGTCACCGAGGTGCGTCGGTGGGCGATGTCCTGCTCGCGCGCGGCCCGCGTCTCGGCCACCGTCCGCGTGATCTCGCCGCTGTCGAGGGCGGACCGATAGCCCCCGGCGCGCTCGATCGACTGGAACACCGTCCAGGCGGCCTCCGCGGTGGCATCGGTGAGGGACTCGACGTACCAGGACCCGCCCGCGGGGTCGAGAACCCGGCCGAGGTGCGATTCTTCGAGCAGCAGCAGCTGGGTGTTGCGCGCGATGCGGGCCGCGAACGTCTCGCTGACGTCGGGCGCGCCGCCCGGCAGGGCGACGTCGAACGGCAGGACCGTCACCGCGTCGGCGCCACCGACGCCCGCACCGAACACCGCGAGGGTGGTGCGCAGCATGTTCACCCAGGGATCGCGCTGCGTCATCATGGCGGCGGACGTGACCGCGTGCTGGGGCGCCGCGCCGTGGTCCGGGGCGCCGAGGACCTGTGCGACGCGAGCCCAGACGCGGCGTGCCGCACGGAACTTCGCGATGGTCTCGAACTGCTGGTCCGTGGCGGCGAATCGGAATTCCAATTGCGACAGCGCCTCCGCTGCGGTGGCTCCGGCGGACACGAGCGCGCGCACGTACTCGAGGCCCGCGGCCACGGCGAGCCCGATCTCCTGCCCGTCCGCCGCTCCGGCGTCGTGGAACACGGTGCCGTCGACGGTGATCGCGCGGACGCCGCGACCGTCCGCGGCGGCCCGGCGGGCGAGCGCGACGGTGTCTTCGAGCGAGACCGTCGGTACCTCGGCGACCGCGTCGGTCAACGGGGCGGCGCCCAGCGACACGGTCACCCGGGTCTCGGCCGGGAGGACGTCGAACACGGCGTCGGCGACGGCGGGCAGGTCCGCGCCTGCGTCCACGGTGAGCGGGGCGAGGTCGAGCAGCACGCCCGTGAGCGCGTCGGCCACACCACCGGCGCCGATGGCACCGGTGGAGAGCCAGAGGGCACTGATGCCGTTCTGCAGACCGTCGAGCATGCGGGTGTTGACGGTGGCCGCGTCGGCATCGTCGCGGCCGTACCGTCCGGCGACGCGCCACCCCACGTGGACGTCGCGGTGCCGGTCGCCTCCGCGGACGTACGGGAAGTGGCCCGGCAGCGGCGGTTCCGGTTGCTCGTCGAGAGGTCCGTAGAGCGGGGAGATGGTCACGCCGTCGTACGTCGTGGTCTCGAGCAGCGTCTCGGGACGGTCCGGCAGCTCGGACCGATCCACGCGTCGACTCTTCGCCAACACGCCGGCAACGGCCTCGCGCCAGGCCGCGAAGCCGTCCTCGGCGCTGCGCACCGGGACCTCCGCACCCACCGGGTCCGTGCTGTCGGTCGACGTCACCGGTGACGGAACGCCACCCTCGGTGGGCATGTGCGGCTGGCTTGGGGACACGGACTGCCTCTCGACCACGGCTTCGGGGACGGTGCTTCGGGACGGTGCGGGGACACGGACTCGGACTCGGACTCGGACTCGGACTCGGACTCGGAACGATTGTGATGTTAGCCGCACTCTCCGACACCCCGGACCGTCATGCACGGCCCCGGACCTGAGACAAACTTCACAATGCTAGGTCGTCCGAGCATCGGTCCTCCGATCGTTCTCGGTGGTCGTGCGGGACACGCCGTTAGGCTCGGTCGACGTGACCACGAACCCGCGCGCCGCCCGTCGACGGCCCGTCGTGCGCGCGGTGGGGGTGCTGCTCGCGATCGCCGCGCTCGTGGTGCTCGCCGCGCTCGTTCCACTGCCGTCCGTGGAGCGGCTGCGCGACTGGGCCACGGCCGTCGGACCCACCTTCGTGGTCGTGTTCTTCCTCGCGCACGCCCTGGTGACTGTCCTGCCCGTTCCGCGCACGCTGTTCACCGTCTCGGCCGGGGTGCTGTTCGGGCCCGTGACGGGGCTGCTCGTCGCGGTCGGCGCGACCACGGTCAGTGCCGTACTCGCCTTCGTGGCGGTGCGCGCGCTCGGGCGCACCGTGGTGTCCCGCCACCTCCGCCATCCGCTCGTCCGCGCCGTCGACGCCCGCCTCGAACGCCGGGGATGGTTGGCCGTCGGCAGCCTGCGCCTCATCGCGCCCGTTCCGTTCTCCGTGGTCAACTACTCGGCCGCGGTGTCCTCGGTGCGTCTCGCCCCGTTCGCGCTCGCCACGGTCGTCGGTGTCGTGCCCGGCACGGTGGGCGTGGTGCTGCTCGGCAACGCCCTCGCCGGGCATGCCGATCCCGTGCTGTTGACGGTGTCCGGCGTCTGCATCGCCGTGGGAGTCCTCGGGCTGCTTCTCGACGCGCGACTGCCCGTCGCGGGATCACCGGAATCATCGGAGTCGTCGGGTCCGGCGACGTCAAGCCTCGATACTTGATCCGGCCCGATCAAGGCAGAACGGCGTCAGCGCTCCCGAGGTCAACGGTGCACGCTTGATTCGGTCGATTCAAGTCTCTAAGGTTGATCCATGTTCGTGATGACGGTCGACCAACGCGGCAGTCGACGGGACGTCGATCGCGTCGACGACGTCCTGCACTCCCCCCGGCCCGCTCTGGTGCGTCCGTTCGAGCGCACCGCCGGGGACGAGATCCAGGCCGTCGCCGACACCGCGGACACCGTGCTCGACGTCGCGCTGGATCTCGTCGACGACGGCCACTGGAGCATCGGCATCGGCGTCGGGCCGGTCGAACACCCGCTTCCCGAGTCCACCCGTGCCGGGCGCGGACCGGCGTTCGAGTCGGCGCGGGAGGCGGTGGAGAGCGCGAAGAGCGCCCCCGCCCGCATCGCCGTGCGCGGCGTCGACGCCGACTCCGCCGCGGATGCCGACGCCGTGGTCGCCCTCCTCGCCGTGCTCGTCGCCCGGCGCACCGAGCAGGGGCGCGACGCGATCTCCGCGCTCCGCCGACTCGGCTCCCAGAACGCCGTCGCCGAGGCACTGTCCATCACGCCCCAGGCGGTGTCCCAACGACTCGCCGTCGCCGGATGGCACCTCGAACGCGCCGCGCGACCCGTCGTCGCCCGGATGCTCGCGACCGCCGACCGCCGCGCCGACGAGGCGACCGCCGACCGACCCTCCCGGAAGGCCACCCCGTGATCGTCCTGGTGATCGTCTCTCTCGCCGTGGCGACGGCCGCGGCGCTGCCCCCGGTCTCCCGAGTGGCGTGGTGGCTGCCCTCGGTCATGGCATCGAGCGCTCTGGCGGTCGCCGGACTGGCCTCGGTCGCGCGGTCCACACCGGTCACCGGCGTCGCCGCCGCCGTATCGATCGTGCTGTGCGGTCTCGCCGCGGTGTTCGGCGGACTCACGCTGGCGCCCAGCGTGTTTCGGCTCGCCCCGACGGTGTCGGGAACGGACGGCGCCGACGACCGGCCGGACACGGTTCTGCGCGGCGGACTGGTGATCGGCGCCCTCGAACGCACCGCCGTCGTGGTGACCGTCCTGGCCGGCTGGCCCGAGGGCATCGCCGTGGTGCTCGCCGTGAAGGGTCTCGCGCGCTACCCCGAACTCCGCCGTGCGCAGTCGTCGGAGTACTTCATCATCGGCACGTTCGCCAGCGTCCTGTGGGCCGCCGCGGCCGGAGGCATCGGACTCGCACTGCTCCGATGACCCCGGCCGGACGGACTCAGCTGTCGATCTGCTTGGTCGGCTCCGAGGACGACACCGCCGACTGCTCGATCTCCGATGCGCGCTGGTCCCGTGCCGCCGCCGCGAGCGAGGTGTCGACCGGTTTACGCGCCACTGCTTCCGCCGCCGCGACGGCCTCGGCGATGGCGGGGTCGGTCTTGGTCGTGAACCATTCCGCGACCTCGTCCGAATCGTCCTCCGGCTTGCTCCGGACGTCGTCGTGCGCGCTCGGCTCGAACCGGAACACGCCGTCGTCGCCCGGCGCGCCGAGCTGCCTGGCGAAGCCCTTCAGGGCATCCCCGAAGTCGGACGGCACCACCCACATCTTGTTGGCGTCGCCCTGCGCCATCTTCGGCAGCGTCTGCAGGTACTGGTAGGCGAGCAGCTCCGGCGTCGGCTTCCCGGCCTTGATGGCCTCGAAGACCTTCTCGATGGCCTTCGCCTCGCCCTGGGCCTGCAGATACTTCGCGGCACGTTCACCCTGCGCACGCAGGATCCGCGACTGCCGCTCGCCCTCGGCTTCGAGGATGGCGGCCTGCTTGGCGCCCTCCGCCGACAGGATCTGACTCTGCTTGGCGCCCTCGGCCGTCTTGATGGACGATTCGCGGTTGCCCTCCGCCGTGAGGATGGTGGCCCGCTTCTCACGGTCCGCCTTCATCTGCTTCTCCATCGACTCCTGGATCGACGGGGGCGGATCGATGCTCTTGAGTTCGACTCGCGCCACGCGCAGGCCCCATCGACCGGTGGCCTCGTCGAGCACGCCCCGCAACTGCCCGTTGATGGAGTCACGAGAAGTCAACGTCTCCTCCAGCGTCATACCGCCGACCACGTTGCGGAGCGTGGTGGTGGTCAGCTGTTCGACGCCGACGATGTAGTTGCTGATCTCGTAGACCGCGGCCTGCGGGTTGGTCACCTGGAAGTAGACGACGGTGTCGATGGACACCGTGAGGTTGTCCTGGGTGATGACCGGCTGCGGCGGGAAGGACACGACCCGCTCGCGGAGGTCCACCTTCGCCCGCACCCGATCGACGAACGGCACGAGGAAGGTCAGCTGCCCGGACACGGTCTTCGAGTACCGGCCGAGACGCTCGATCACCGCGGCCTCGGCCTGCGGCACCAGAGTGACCGACTTGGCCACGACGAGAGCCACGAACAGGACGACGACGACCAGCACGATCAACGCGGTGTATTCAGCCATCTAGGGTCCTTTCCACACGACGGCCGTGGCGCCGTCGATCTTCATCACGGTGACGGTCGTTCCGGCCGCGTACACCTCCGTGGGATCGAGCGGACGCGCCGTCCACACGTCACCGTCCAGACGCACCGTCCCGGAGACCTCGTCGACGGGCTCGAGAACCTGCGCCGTCCGCCCGGTGAGGGCCTGGATGCCGGTCGGCGTCGGGGGTGGCGTCGAGAACCGCCGGGTCAGGGCCGGGCGGACCCCGAGGATCAGCGCGGCCGACAGGGCCGCGAAGACCAGCGCGTCACCCCACACCGGGAAGTCGGTGAGCGCCGAGACGCCCGCCGTACCCAGCGCGCCGCCGGCCAGCATCAGCAGGAAGAAGTCGCCGGACAGCGCCTCGCCCGCGGCGAGAAGCACCGCACCCAAGACCCACAGAAGTGCAACCACGACTCCACAGTAGCGACGAGAACCGACCGCGTCGTCCGTGCGCCGGGGGTCGGCACGGATCGTTACCGAGCCGTCCCCGAACGGGACGAATCGGACTCAGGCCGGGTCGGTCACGAAGTCGATGAGCCGCTCCACGGCGCCGATCAACGGCGCCTCGAGGTCGCGGAACGAGGACACGGACTCGTAGACGCGACGCCACCCGTCGCGCGGTGTGCCCCAGCCCAATTCGTCGCAGACCCCGGTCTTCCAGTCGGTTCCGCGCGGCACGACGGGCCACGCCGCGATGCCGACGGCGGACGGCTTCACCGCCTGCCAGACGTCGATGTACGGGTGACCGGTCACCTCCACGAACGGCCCGAGCGAGCGCGTGAGGTGCTCTTCCTTCGTCCCCGCCACGAGGTGATCGACGAGCACCCCCACCTTGCGCTTCGGACCGGGTCCGAAGGTCTGCAGGCGATCCGCCAGGTTGTCCAGTCCCTCGAGATACTCGACGACGACACCCTCGACGCGGAGGTCGTGGCCCCAGACCCGCTCCACGATCGCGGCGTCGTGCACGCCCTCCACCCAGATGCGGCTCGGGAGAGCCACACTGGCGCGGACGTTCTCGACGCGCGTCGATCCGGACGCCGAGCGTCGTGGCGCGGCGGTCGCGGCGGGTACCGGCCGGGTCAACGTCACGGGTGATCCGTCGACGAGGAACGCCGCCTCGCGCATCGCGAAGAGCCGCGTGCGGCCCCGTCCGTCCTCGAGACGGACGAACTCGCCGTCGTACGTGCGCTCGAATCCCACGACGGCCCCACAGAACCCGGTCGCGGCGTCCTCCACGACGAGGTCACGCTCCGCTGCGACGGTGGGCGCCGCCGTGCGTCGTCGTCGGGTGTGGCCCGCGAAGATGTCTCCGTACCCCTGGCTCGCCATCACGACCTGCCTTCGTCCGTTCCGTCACCGGGCCGACTCACGCTAGTCGGCATCGTCCCCGGGGGTCCGATCGCCACGCCGTCCTTGTCGGTGCCCCCGCCTAAACTCGTCTCTCGTGTCCTCACCCTCGGCATCTCTCGCGATCTGGTCCGGCGCCTGGCTGGGCGGCCGGGCCGCGCCCGACGACGTTCTCGATGCCCTCGGTCGGTGGGCCCCGCTGGCGTTGGTCGTCGCCGGCGACGAGGAAACTGCCGAGGACCTGGATCTACCGTGGCCGACGCCGCGAGACGTCGGATCCGCCACGCTGTTGAGCGTTCTCCGCCTCGCCGCGCCGGCCGGTGAGGCGGCGGCCACGGTCGAGTTGGTTCTACCCGTCCCCGGGGACGTCGCGGGTCTGCCGACCGGCACTGCCTTCGCGGCCGCCGCCCTGACCGCGGGCGAGGGCGTCATGGTGGGGGTTCCGGGTGGCGTCGGGATCGGCCTGGTCCCCACCGTCGAAGGTCCGGACGTGCTGCGCTGGACCGTGTTCCGCTTCCGGCAACCACCGGCTCGCCGAGACACCGCACTCGGTGAGGTGGAGTACACGATGCGGGAGGTGGTGCGGGAGGCGGCCGACGTCCTCGGCTCCGCGCCCGCAGTGGTCACCAGGCGGATCGGCGACCCGCGCGTCGTCATCGCCGAGCGCCTGGCGGCGGCGCAGGCGCACCCGTATCCCCTTCTGTCCGAACGCATCACGCGCGTGCTCGACACCGCGGACCGCGTGGACGCCATCCTCGACGCCGCCGACGTCGCGGCGCCGTCGGAGGCGCCCACCAGCACCGGCGCCGAGACGCGCGAGACCACCGTGCGATCGTTGCGCACCGCGGTGCGCACGGCCCGCCGCGTCGCCGTCACGGACGCGGTGGACCGTTTCCTGCACCCCTGATCGGTCAGGCGGGGCGACGGCGAACGGGCGGCTCACAGCACCCGGGGTTGCACGGCGAGCCGTCCACCGTGGTGCCGAACGCCGGCTCTGATCCCAGACGCGCTGCGGCGACCCCGGAGGTGCGCTCCTGCACCAACGTTCGCACCAACGTCGCGAAGCGCGGGTCGTCGCCCGGAGTTCCGGCCCGCTCGAAGGCGATGCCGAGTGCCGCGGCCTTCTCGACGGCCTCGGTGTCGAGATCCCAGATCACCTCGAGGTGGTCCGAGACGAACCCGACGGGACAGACCACCACCGCGTCCACCCCGTCGGCGGCGAGGGTCTCGAGGTGATCGCAGATGTCCGGCTCCAGCCACGGGATCTGCGGCGGGCCCGACCGGGACTGCCACACGAGATCGTGCTCCGCGACGCCGGCGGCCGCCGCGCACAGCCGTGCGGCCTCGGCGACCTGACGACTGTAGAGATGCCCACCCGCCGAGGGAGGTCCTGCGGCGGTATCCGCCGACACCGGCACCGAATGTGCGGTGAACACCACACGCGCTCCGGCACGCTTGTCCGCCGGAAGTCGATGCAGCGCAGCGGTGATCGCGTCGCCGAAGGCCTCGACGAGCAGCGGGTGGTCGTAGTACTGGCGCAGCTTCGTCAGTTGTGGGGCTCCGTCGCCGACCGCAGCGCGCGCCCGGGCGATGTCCTCGTGATACTGACGGCACCCCGAGTACCCGCCCCAAGCCGAGGTCGGGAAGACCAGCGCGTTGCGCACACCGTCGTCGCGCATCCCGGCCACGGTGTCCTCCACCATCGGGTGCCAGTTCCGATTGCCGAAGTACACCGGCAGATCCACGCCGGTGAGCGCGAATTCGGCCTCGACCGCAGCGATGATCTCCCGGTTCAGCCGGTTGATCGGCGAGACACCACCGAAGTGCAGATAGTGCTCGGCCACCGCGTCGAGGCGCTCCGGTGGGACTCCCCGTCCGCGCGTGACGTTCTCGAGAAACGGTCGCACGTCGTCCGGGCCTTCCGGGCCGCCGAAGGACAGCACCAACAGCGCGTCGTAGTTCATGGCTCCCATTCTGCCCGGCCGGACAGGGCGTCCCTGTCCGGCCCGCGCAGGATCAGAGATTCTCGGGCAACCAGGTGTTGTGGCTGGCGCCGCCGTCCACGTAGACGATCGACCCGGTGGTGGCCGGAAGCCAGTCCGAGAGCAACGCGCAGATCGACTTGGCGACCGCGGTCGGGTCCTCGACGTCCCATCCGATGGGCGACGCGCCGTCCCAGTACTCGTTGAGCTGATTCATCTTCGCGGCGTCGCCCGTGGCGGTCCCGGCGATGGCCTTCGCGGCGAGCGTCTTGATCGGCCCGGCCGCCACGAGATTGGACCGCACCTTCTTCGCCGCGCCCACCTCACGTGCCACGTAGCGATTGACGGATTCCAGCGCGGCCTTGGCGACGCCCATCCAGTTGTAGTACGGCATGGCCGTGCGGGGATCGAAGTCCATACCGACGATGGAGCCCCCCTCGTTCATGACCGGCAGCACGGCACGGGCGACGGAGGCGTAGCTCCATGCCGAGATCTGGAACGCCGCGGCCGCGTCCGGACCCGGTCCCTCGAGGAAGGGCTTCGCATCCGGTCCCATGAGCGTGCGCGGAGCGAACGCGATGGAGTGCAGCACACCGTCGATGCCGTTCGGCGCGACCTCGCGCAGTCGGTCGGGCAGCGCCGCGAGGTGCTCCTCGTTGGTCGCGTCCAACTCGATGGCCGGCGGGACCGGCTGCGGGAGCCGCTGGGCGATGCGGTCGATCAGTCGCAACCGATCGAACCCGGTGATGATCACCGTCGCGCCCTGCTCCTGCGCCACCTTGGCCGCGTGGAACGCGATGGAGGCATCGGTGATGATGCCGGTGATGAGGATGGTCTTGCCTTCGAGCAGTCCGCCCATGAGGTCTTCGAGCCTTTCGTCGACGAGAGAAGAAGAGTGGTCAGTGGCCCATGCCGATGCCGCCGTCGACCGGAATCACCGCGCCCGAGACGTAGGCCGAGTCCTCCGAGGCGAGGAAGCTGACCACGGCGGCCACGTCCTCGGGGGTGCCGGCGCGCTGCAGCGGGATCGCCTGGAGTGCCATGTCTCGGTACTTCTGGTCCATGGCGGCGGTCATGTCGGTGTCGATGAACCCGGGTGCGACGACGTTGGCCGTGATGGAGCGCGACCCGAGCTCGCGGGTCAACGATCGAGCCATGCCGATCACGCCCGCCTTGGACGACGCGTAGTTGATCTGGCCGGGGCCACCGGCCATACCGACCACCGAGCCGAGGAAGACGAAGCGGCCGAAGCGGGCCCGAAGCATCGACCGGCTGGCCCGCTTGGCCACCCGGAACGCACCCGTCAGGTTGGCGTCGATCACCGACGTGAACTGCTCCTCGCTCATGCGCATGAGCAGGGTGTCGTCGGTGATGCCGGCGTTGGCGACCAGCACCTCGACCGGACCCTGGTGCTTCTCGACCTCGGTGAAGGCTGCGTCGACCGAGTCCGAGTCGGTGACGTCGCACTGCACGCCGAACAGGCCGTCGGGAGCGCCCGAGCTGCGGTGGGTGACGGCGACCTTGTGCCCGTCCGACGCGAGCCGACGAGCCACGGCGAGTCCGATACCCCGGTTGCCTCCCGTGACCAGTACGGACCGGGCGACGAACGATTCGGGTGCGGACGACATGAACTCTCGACTCTCTCTCGGGGGCGACGGCCGCAGCGCGGACGGTCGGGGGCCGGACGGCCCGCCGGTACTCTACCGACGTGCGTCAGGGCACCCGTTGGCGTAGCGACAATGCTGTGACGAATCCTGCCGTGACGAACAGGACTCCGGCGATCAGCCAAGGCCGACTCGCGTCGCCCCGCGTGGTCTCGAATCCGATCTGCTCCTCGAGGGTGTCGTAGACCTCGGTCAGTTCCTCGAGACTCGATGCGGTGAAGAAGCTGCCACCGGACAGGTCGGCGATTTCCTCGAGCGACGGATCGTCGACGGGAACCGCGACGCGCTGCGTCTCGCCCTGCTCGTCGGTGATGTCGACGGTGCCGAAGCTGGTGCCGAACGAAATCGTCGAGATGGGAATGCCCTTGGCCTCGGCCTCACGGGCCGCCGTGTATCCACCACGTGGGTCGTCGGGGTCGTCGGGCACCGTCTGCTTCCCGTCGGAGAGCAGCACGATGCGGGCGGGCGGAGCCGCGTCGGACCCGCCGAGCACCGCCGCGAGGGTGTCGATGGACTGCATGGCCGTGAAGATCGCCTCGCCGGTCGCGGTGCGCTCCGCCAACTGCAGTCGATCGATGGCGGACTTCGTCGCGTCGCGGTCCACCGTCGGTGACACGAGCACCGACGCCGTTCCCGCGAACGCCACGAGTCCGAGGTTGATGCCGGGCGTGAGCCCGTCGGCGAACTGCTTGCCCGCCTCCTGAGCGGCGGCCAGGCGGCTCGGCTCCACGTCGGTGGCCTCCATGGACAACGACACGTCGACCACGAGCATCACGGTGGCGCGGTTGCGGGGCACCCGCTGGTCCGACGTCGGCCCGGCCAGCGCGATCCCGAGGAACAGCAGCCCGACGAGGATCAGGGCGGTCGGGAGATGACGGAGCCGACCGGGGCGCGCCGGCGCGACCCGCTCGAGCAGTTCCAGGTTGGTGAAGCGAAGCGTGTTGCGCACCCGCCGGCGCTGCGCCCACACATAGGCGACCACGAGGCCGACCACCACAAGCAGGAACAGCAACCACCAGGGCGCCGAGAATCCGGAAAGGCTCATCGCGTGCTCGTCCCCACGCTCGCACCGTGGCGCCGCCGTGACACGAACCGAACGACGTCGGCGATCCAGTCGCCGTCGGTCCGCAGCGTCAACCGCGGTGCGTTGCAACCTCGCAGGATCTTCTCGACGTCACGGCGATGATCGCTCGCGGCACGGGCGAAGTCTGATCGCAGTTGCGGCGTCACGGAGAACTCGCGGGTCCGTCCCGATTCCGGATCGTGCAGCACCACGTCACCGACGTCGGGGAGTTCCAGATCGCGAGGATCGAGCACCTCGACGGCGAGGACGTCGTGACGCGCTGCGATCGCGCGGAGCGGGCGCTCCCAGTCGGTCGACCCGAGGAAATCGCTCACCACGACGGCGAGGCCGCGGCGACGTTCCGGGCGGCGGAGGGAGTCGATCGCGCCGGCCAGGTCGCCGCGCGTGCCTTCCGCGGCGTGCGGGGTGGTGGCGACGGTCTCGAGCAGCGACTGCAGGTGCGGCCGGCCCCCGCGAGCAGGCACCCGCAGGACGCGGTCACCGGTGGTGATCACCGCGCCCAGGCGATTGCCGCCTCCGGTGGTCAGGTGAGCGATCGCCGCAGCAGCCGCCACCACCAGATCACGCTTCTCGCATCCCGCCGTCCCGAAGTCGAGACTGGCGGACAGGTCGATCGCCAGCCACGTCTCCAACTCGCGGTCCGCCACGGTCTGGCGGACGTGCGGCTGGGTCGTGCGCGCCGTCACGGACCAATCCATTCGACGGACGTCGTCGCCGGGTTGGTACTCGCGGGCGTCGCCCGGCTCGGACCCCGGACCCGGGATCAGGCCGAGATGATCACCGTGGAGCACCCCGTCGAGACGACGACGAACCGTCAGCTCCAGGGTGCGCAGAGCCGACGTCAGCCGGGGATCCTCCAGCGACCCCGACGCGAACGACGGGGGCCGGCCGTGGTTCGTGTCCGTCACCGCGACGAATCGGTCGCCGGAGCCTGCTGGAGTGCGGGGCTCTGCTGCTGCGCGGGGCCCTGCTGGGGAGCCGAGCCCTGCTGCGGCGCGGGGCCTTGCTGGGGAGCCGGGCCATGCTGGGGTGCGGGGCCCTGCTGCGGCACGGCCTGGACTCCGACCTGCGGGAGACCCACGGTCTGCAGGACGCGGGTGATCACCTGTTCGGGGGTCACCTCGTCGGCCAGCGCGTCGTAGGACAGCACGAGTCGGTGGCGCAGCACGTCGGGAATCACCTCCAGGACGTCCTGGGGCACCACGTAGTCGCGACCGCGCAGCAGTGCGAGAGCGCGGGAGGCCGCGATGATGCCCAAGGTCGCGCGCGGGGACGCACCGTACGCGATCCAGGACGCGACGTCGTCGAGTCCCACGTCCCGGGGGTTGCGTGTCGCCGCGATGACCCTGACGACGTAGTCGACCAGAGCATGGTGCACGAACACGGACGCGGCGACCTTCTGCAACCGCACCAGTTCGTCGGGGTTCAGTACCTGCTGCGGCGTCGGCGGCGCGACCCCCATGCGGTAGACGATCTCGCGCTCCTCCTCCACCGACGGGTAGTCGACGACGATCTTGAAGAGGAATCGGTCGCGCTGGGCCTCCGGCAAGGGATAGACGCCCTCGTTCTCGATGGGGTTCTGCGTGGCCATGACCAGGAACGGATCCGGCATCGGATAGGTGCGGCCGCCGATGGACACGTGCCGTTCGGCCATGACCTCGAGCAGCGCCGACTGGACCTTGGCGGGGGCACGGTTGATCTCGTCCGCGAGCACGAAGTTCGCGACCACCGGGCCGAGCTCGATGTCGAATTCTTCCTTGCCCTGCCGGAAGATCCGGGTGCCGATCAGATCGGTCGGAACCAGATCCGGAGTGAACTGGACGCGCGAGAAGGATCCTCCGACGACCGTTGCGAACGTCTCGACCGCCAGCGTCTTCGCCACGCCGGGAACACCTTCGAGCAACACGTGGCCGCGGGCGAGCAACCCGACGAGAATGCGCTCGACCAGCCGGTCCTGACCCACGATGACCCGTTTGACCTCGTAGACGGCCTTCTCGAGCGTCTGCACGTCCCGAGCCATGTCGGTCGTGTCGGTCTCTCGTGAGGTCACCTTCGGAACCACCGCTTTCTGCCCGGGACACCGCGCGCCGGATGCCCTGTGTGCACTGCTGACCTCCCCCACTATGGCAGGTGTCACCGACAGTCGACCGGTAGCGGTGACGAGGGGCCGGCCGGGGCGCTCCGGAAGACCGTCGCCGGCCAACTCCCGCGCTGAGGCCGCCAGGTTCGTGCGTGCGTGTCATCGACTGTGTCGGTGGGTGCCGGTACACTCGAACATACGAGCGACTGGGGGGTCGGCGGCATGACGAGTGTGCAGGTGGGGGCAGGTGCGGCGAGCACGGCGGCGACGCCGTGGGCTGCATTGGATCACTCCGCGTTGGGTCTGCCCGCCACCACCGACCCGCCCTCTGCCCGGGCTCTGGACGCCCTGGTGCACGCGGCCGCCGGGGTGGCGTACCTGAAGTGGTTCGAATACCAGCTCGCCGCCGCTATGCACGCCGAACTGGTGGAACCGTTCGAGGACGAGGACCGGCGTGAGCTCGACGCGTTCACCCGCTGCGCCGCCACGATCGCCACGACGATGTCGATCACCCCGTTCGCCGCCCGCACCCTGCTCACCGACGCCGTCGCCCTCCGCGACCGGCTACCTCAGGTCGCGCAGTGCCTACGCGACGGAATCGTCACCCCGCACCACATCCGCACCATCGTCTCCCGCACCGAACTCATCGAAGGCCAGTGCTACGCGGCGTTGGTCGACGCCGACATCGCCCGCGCCCTCCGTAAACCCGGGTCGTGGTCGCCGGCGCGGATGGAGATCATGGTCGACACGATGGTGCACCGCCGCGACCCCGACGCCGTCCGCGCACGCCGAGAAGCAGCGAAGCGGAACCGGGAGTTCACCGTCGAGACCGGGCGGGACGGGATGGCCACGACGACGGACACCCGGTCCGCCGAGGACACCGCCGTGTTCGCTGAGACCGTGCACCGCCTCGCGGCGCAGGTGTGCCCCAAGGACACCCGGTCGAAGGCGGCGCGGGCCT
Source organism: Rhodococcoides corynebacterioides NBRC 14404 (assembly GCF_001894765.1). Lineage (GTDB taxonomy): Bacteria > Actinomycetota > Actinomycetes > Mycobacteriales > Mycobacteriaceae > Rhodococcoides > Rhodococcoides corynebacterioides. Next base: position 200,774 of record NZ_BCWV01000005.1, on the reverse strand, counting down.
CCGATGCGCACTACGCGCTGGTCACCCAGACCGAGTTCGGGTGCGACTGCGACCGCCCCATCACCGACTGCCGCTACAAGAACATCGACCCCGGCAGGTTCGCGGCGACCGCGCCGCGGATCGTGATCCACCTCGTCACCGACACCACCACCCTCACCGGCCCCGTCCCCGCCCCGGAGTCCGACCGGGTCTGCAGGTCGCCACAGCACCTGCCGCGACCGGACGCGGACCGCGTCGAGACCCGGGCCGAGGTCGAGGTCGACGGTGATGCGACGGGTTCGGTTGCAGTGGAACGGGTTACGACGGAACCGCCCGCGGCAGAATCGGTTGCGGCGGATGCGGTTGCGGCGGGGGCGGTTGCGGTGGAGTCGGTTTCAGCAGAATCGTTGTCATCGGATGGGCAGAACGCCGAAGCCGACGCCGACGTCGATGTCAGCGCCGATGCGACCGTCGCCGAGGACGAGGCACCCAGCACTCGGGGGTGCGAGGAGCCCTTCGGTCTCGACACCGTCGACGGCGTCGGATTCCTCGCCGGCATCGGCATCATCTCCGGCGCCCACGTCCGCGACCTCGCCGCCGACCCCCGAACCGTCATCCGCCCCCTCGGCGACGGCACCGACACCCCACTCCCGGCGACCCAGCCGTCGAACCCGTACCGCCCCTCCGCCGCCCTCGATGCCTATGTGCGGGCGCGGGATCAGTTCTGCACCTGGCCCGGCTGCAACAAGCCGGCCTGGGACGCCGACCTCGACCACATCACCGAATACGACCACACCCACCCCGAGCAGGGCGGGCGCACCGACGCGGCCGGACTCGGCGCCAAATGCCGGTTCCATCACCTTCTGAAGACGTTCGGGGACTTCGTCGACGACCAGTACCCCGACCCGAATAATCCGAGCCGGCTGATTCGCACCATCACCATCCCCGGCGGACGCACCGTCCTCGGCCCCGCGTTCACGGGCCACGACGTCCACCCCGGACTCGACACGATCGTCTTCGGCGACCCACCCGACACGTCCACGCCGCGACCACCGAGACCGGGCCTCACCGAACGCACCCGACCCGCCCCACGCACCGAGCAGAAACACGCCCGCCGACGACAGGAACGCAACCGCAACAGACTCCGCAACGCGATGAAGCTCCACCCACCCGACGACACCCCACCCCCGTTCTGAGGGGAAGGGTCGGCGTGGGTCACTCCACCATGCGCACGGCGTACGGCGTCATGCCGCTCCACCGCACCGGCGACACCTTGACCACGTCGCCCGACTGCGGCGCCTCGAGCATGGTGCCGTCGCCGAGGTACAGCGCCACGTGCTGCGATGCGCCCGGCCCCCAGAACAGCATGTCGCCGCGCTTCATCTGGGACGACGGAACCTGCTTACCGGCCGTGTACTGATACCCGGTGTAATGAGGCAGCGAGATGCCCAAGCCGCCGAAGGCGTACATCATCAAGCCCGAACAGTCGAAGCCCACCTTGTTGTAGTCGCCGTAACTGTCGGCGACACCGCCGTCACGGATGCCTTTGGTGGGCCCGTTCTCGTTACCGCCACCCCACGAATACGGCGTCCCGAGCACCGACATTCCGCGGTCGATGACCAGCTCGATCGCTGCACTACCGGTCACAGCAGGCTTACCGACACTCGGTTTGCTCGGCGTGGTCGTGCCGGTACCCGTGCCCGACGTACCCGTGCCACTCGACGTACCCGCGCCACTCGACGTGCCCGAGCCCGACGTGCCGGCGCCACTCGACGCACCGGCGCCGGACCCGGAAGAAGTTCCGGTCCCCGGCCGGGTCGCGCCGACGAGGTCGGTGTGATCGGGTGCGGCGGCGGCCGCCGTGGCAGCGCGGTCGGCTGCGGCCTGATCGGCGGCGACCCGTGCGGCCGCCGCGGCGGCGGCCTGTTCCGCCTGGCGCGCGGCCTCCGCCGCTGCGGCCTCCTCGGCCTGACGCTGAGCGTCCCACCTCGTGTACGCATCTCGCTGGCTTTCGAGTCCGGCGGCGCCGGCCCGCGCGGATTCCAGCTCGGCGGCGGCCGCGTCACGGTTGGCCTCGACGGCAGCCTTGCGGGCGGACTGATCCTGCTGAGCAGCAACCGCGGCGGCGATGGCCTGTTCCGCCTCGGCCTTCTTCGCGTCGGCGGCGGCGGAGGCACGGTCCGCCTCGACCTTGCTGGCTCGCGCGGCCGAGTCCCGATTGGCCTGTTCGGTGCGGGCGCGCTGAAGGCCGTCGAGCACCGCGTTCTGCTTGGCGGAGAGCAATCGCAGCAGCTGGGCACGGTCGAGCACGTCCTGCGGCCCATCGGCGTCGAGCAGCGACGAGGCCCCGGCGGAGCCGGTGCCGCGGATGTAATCGGTGACGGCGGCACTGTCGAACTTGCGCTGCGCGTCCGAGATGATCTGGCCGGCGTCCTGGAGTGCGCGCTGCGCCAGCGTCACGGCGGCGGCTGCGGCGTCGGCCGCGGAGCGTGCGTTCTGGAGGTCGACGAGGGCCTTGTTGACGTCCTCGCGCTTCACGGCGACAGCGGCATCGAGTGCGGCGAGTTGCTGATTCGCGGCGGCGACTCGGTCGATGAGATCGCTGACGCGGCTGATGCCGTCGCCGACCCGTGCCTGCGCGCCGGCGATGTCGGCGTCCGACGGATTGGGCGGTGGGGGCGGAACGGCGGAGGCCGGGGGTGGAGTGACGGCCGTCGCGACGGAGATCGCCAGTAGGACCGCGACACCGATCGACCGACGCCGGGTTCGGCCCGCAGCGCTCCGTCGACCCTTCAGGCCGGTTCGACTCAACTGTGTCTCCCTCGTGTCCCCACCGCGCTGGTGTCGGCCGCGCGTGTCACCCCGCAGCGCCGAGGGAAGGCACGACGCAGCACGGGAACGGCGGACGGACACCGATCGTCACGCCCGACACGCACGACCCGGAGACCACGAACGCCCCTCTGCGACACTTCTTCCCCAAGCAGTGCCACGAGAACCGTACGACACTCTGACCGCTGAGGGAACTCCAGTCACAAATGACACAGATGTCGTTCGACGACGACATCTGCGCTGATCAGGAGGTTGTGCGGAAAAGGCCGAGCAAAATATTTCGGGAGATGTCCCTACTTCTTCGCCTGCACGGCGTCCGTGGCGGTGACATGCCTCGAGTCGACCGGGTCCGACACTGCGGTGTTCGGTGCAGCCAGACCCAACGTGTCGGCGTTTCGCTCGGGCATTCCCTGCTGCGCCTGCCAGCGACGTGCGTTGGCCCACCCGGTGGCACCGAGGACGAGCGCGACCACCGCCACGAGCGCGAGCGTCAGTCCGGTCCACGACGGCCCCGGCGCGACCACGACGTCGAGGAACTGATTCGCCGACAGGACGGGATCGGAGGTGTAGGCGCTGTCCTGGCCCGCCTCGAGCGTCACGCGGTCGATGCTGTCGCTGAAGGTGCCCACCTGGCCGGGACCGAGAACGAGCACGGTACCGCCGTCGGCCGCACCCACCTCGGTGGCCAGGTCCCGGAGATACGAATCGAGCCGAGCCGGCTCGTCGAGAACCACGATGTTCAGGGTGATGCCCTCGTCCTGCGCCCGCGCCACGACGGCCTCGAGGCCGGGCACCAGCTCGGCCGGCGCCGAGACGCCGTCGGCGGCGACATCGGCCAGTGTCGACGGGACGTCCACGAACGGCGGAATCTCCGCCGCCGCGGGAGCGGCGTGAACCGGGACGGAATGTGAGATCGACATCGCGCCTGGACCCTACGGCACGGTCGGCTCTCCGACCCCGCTCGTTGCACCTGTGTCGCCGGTGGAGAACGATGAGGTCCGTACGCCGGTCCACGGCGCGCCGACCGGAGACGGTTCGCGCCTTTTTTACAGGACAAGCGTACTGTTAGGATCGAACCGAGAGAGCAGCGGCGCCGGATCCAGCCCGATCCGACCCGATCGCGGGTGACCCGCTTCCTCTCGTAGACCGTCGACACAGCCCCGTCGGCGGTAGCGAAGAGAAGACGACTGGAGCTGACGTGAGCGCAAGTATCGATTCGTTCGGCGCGAAGGGAACGCTGGAGGTCGGAGAGAACTCGTACGAGATCTTCCGTCTGAACGCCGTCCCCGGCACCGAGAAGCTGCCCTACGCACTGAAGGTTCTCGCCGAGAACCTCCTGCGCACCGAGGACGGCGCCAACATCACCAAGGATCACATCGACGCGATCGCGAACTGGGACGCGACCGCGGATCCGTCCATCGAGATCCAGTTCACGCCGGCCCGCGTGATCATGCAGGACTTCACCGGCGTGCCCTGCATCGTCGACCTCGCCACCATGCGCGAGGCCGTCACCGCTCTCGGCGGAGACCCGGAGAAGGTCAATCCCCTCGCTCCCGCCGAGTTGGTCATCGACCACTCCGTCATCATCGACGTCTTCGGCCGCGCGGACGCCTTCGAGCGCAACGTCGACATCGAGTACCAGCGCAACGGTGAGCGCTACCAGTTCCTGCGGTGGGGCCAGGGTGCGTTCGACGACTTCAAGGTCGTCCCGCCCGGCACCGGCATCGTGCACCAGGTCAACATCGAGCACCTCGCCCGCACCGTCATGGTGCGGGGCGGTCAGGCCTACCCCGACACGTGTGTCGGCACCGATTCGCACACCACGATGGTCAACGGCCTCGGCGTGCTCGGCTGGGGCGTCGGCGGTATCGAGGCCGAGGCGGCCATGCTCGGCCAGCCGGTCTCCATGCTCATCCCCCGCGTGGTCGGCTTCAAGCTCACCGGTGAGATCAAGCCGGGCGTGACCGCCACCGACGTGGTCCTCACCGTCACCGACATGCTGCGTCAGCACGGCGTCGTCGGAAAGTTCGTCGAGTTCTACGGCAAGGGTGTCGCCGAGGTGCCGCTGGCGAACCGCGCGACCCTGGGCAACATGAGCCCCGAGTTCGGCTCCACCGCCGCGATCTTCCCGATCGACGACGAGACGGTGTCCTACCTGCGCCTGACCGGACGCTCGGAGGAGCAGCTGGCTCTGGTCGAGGCGTACGCCAAGGAACAGGGCATGTGGCACGATCCCGAGAAGGAGCCGGCGTACTCCGAGTACCTCGAGCTCGACCTCGGCGACGTGGTCCCCTCGATCGCCGGCCCGAAGCGTCCGCAGGACCGAATCCTGTTGTCGGAGTCCAAGATCGCGTTCCGCAAGGACATCCACAACTACGTGGGTGGCGAGGACGTCGACGCCACCCCGTCGAAGCTGGACGAGGCACTCGACGAGACGTTCCCGGGCTCGGATCCGGCCACGCTGTCCTTCGCCGACGACGATGCGGCTCCGCTGCACTCCGCCGCCGGCAACGCCGAGGGTCGCCCGACCAACCCGGTGCGCGTCGACTCGGACGAGCAGGGTTCCTTCGTCCTCGATCACGGTGCGGTCGCCATCGCGTCGATCACCTCCTGCACCAACACCTCGAATCCGTCGGTCATGCTCGCCGCCGCCCTGCTGGCGAAGAAGGCCGTGGACAAGGGCCTCACCAGCAAGCCGTGGGTCAAGACGTCCATGGCGCCGGGCTCGCAGGTGGTCACCGACTACTACGACAAGGCCGGCCTGTGGCCGTCTCTGGAGAAGCTCGGCTTCTTCCTCGTGGGCTACGGCTGCGCCACCTGCATCGGCAACTCGGGCCCGCTGGATCCGAAGATCTCCGAGGCGATTCAGGACAACGACCTCACGGTCACCGCGGTGCTCTCGGGCAACCGCAACTTCGAGGGACGCATCTCCCCCGACGTGAAGATGAACTACCTGGCCTCGCCGCCGCTGGTGATCGCGTACGCCCTGGCCGGAACCATGGACTTCGATTTCGAGCACGACGCGCTGGGTCAGGATTCCGAGGGCAACGACGTCTTCCTGAAGGACATCTGGCCCTCCCCCAAGGAGATCCAGGACACCATCGACTCGTCGATCTCCAAGGAGATGTACACCAAGGGCTACGCCGACGTCTTCAAGGGCGACGAGCGCTGGCGCGGACTGCCCACCCCGGACGGCAAGACGTTCGAGTGGGACACCGAGTCCACCTATGTGCGGAAGCCTCCGTACTTCGACGGCATGCCCAAGGATCCGGAGCCCGTCTCCGACATCACGGGTGCCCGCGTGCTGGCCGTGCTGGGTGACTCGGTCACGACCGACCACATCTCGCCCGCCGGTGCCATCAAGCCGGGTACGCCGGCGGCGCAGTACCTCGACGAGCACGGCGTGGAGCGCAAGGACTACAACTCCTTCGGTTCGCGTCGCGGCAACCACGAGGTGATGATCCGCGGCACGTTCGCGAACATCCGTCTGCGCAACCAGCTCCTCGACGACGTCTCGGGCGGCTACACCCGTGACTTCACGCAGGACGGTGGCCCGCAGGCCTTCATCTACGACGCGTCGCAGAACTACCAGAAGGCCGGTACTCCGCTGGTCGTGCTGGGCGGCAAGGAGTACGGCTCGGGTTCGTCGCGTGACTGGGCGGCCAAGGGCACGCGCCTGCTGGGCGTGAAGGCGGTCATCACCGAGTCGTTCGAGCGCATCCACCGCTCCAACCTCATCGGTATGGGCGTCGTGCCGCTGCAGTTCCCGGAGGGCGAGTCGGCGTCGTCGCTGAAGCTCGACGGCACCGAGACCTTCGACATCTCCGGCATCACGGAGCTGAACGAGGGCCGCACGCCGAAGACGATGCACGTCACCGCGACCAAGGAGAACGGCGAGAAGATCGAGTTCGACGCCGTCGTCCGCATCGACACCCCCGGTGAGGCGGAGTACTACCGCAACGGCGGCATCCTGCAGTACGTGCTGCGCAACATGATCGGCTGATTCCAGCCGACCCCGTTCGCCGGACACCCCACGCGGAACGCGCACGATCGCTCGCCGGTCGTGCGCGTTCTGCGATGGTGGCCCGGCTCCCCGTGCGACGACGCCATCGAGACGAACAGGAGACGGACGTGCCGAAGGTCAGCGAGGATCACCTCGCCGCCCGCCGAGGTCAGATCCTCGACGGCGCCCGGCGCTGCTTCGCCGCGTACGGCTACGAGGGCGCCACCGTCCGGCGGCTCGAGGAGGCCACCGGACTGTCCCGGGGCGCGATCTTCCACCACTTCAAGGACAAGGACGGGCTCTTCCTGGCGCTGGCGCGGGACGATGCCCATCGCATGGCCGACGTCGCCGCGGACCAGGGCCTCGTGCAGGTCATGCGTGACATGCTGGCCGCACCCCAGGACTTCGACTGGCTCGGCACCCGCCTCGAGATCGCACGCCGCCTCAAGACCGACGCCGAGTTCCGGGCCGGGTGGACGGAGCGCTCGGTGGAGTTGCGCGGGGCCGTGCTCGCCCGCCTCGAGCGTCAGCGATCCGCGGGCCGACTGCGCGACGACGTGCCCACCACGGTGCTGCTGGGCTTTCTCGACCTGGTCATGGACGGGCTCGTGACCCGGCTGGCCTCCGGACAGGACACCGACGACCTGTCCGCAGTCCTCGACCTCGTCGAGGAATCCGTTCGACGGGAGCGCGCATGACCGGCACCGATCCACGACGACTGCCCGTGATCGTGGGCGTCGCCGATCTCTCGCGCGGCTCGGCGACCACGCCGCCGACGCCCGCGGAACCGCTCGACCTCGTCGACGACGCCGTCCGTCGCGCGCTGACCGACACCGGGTCCGGCCGCCTCGCGCAGGCCGTGACGCGGGTGGACGCGGTGCGGACCACCAGCTGGCGGTACGACAATCTTCCCGGCCTCCTCGCCCGTCGCCACGGCTGGACTCTGCGGACGTCGTCCACGACGACGGTCGGCGGGCACTGGCCGGTGGCGTTGCTGAACGCCGTCGCCGACGGCATCGCCGACGGGACGGACGACGTCGCCCTGGTGGTCGGCGGCGAGGCGCAGGCATCACTACGAGGACTGGGCAAGGCCGGGCGGGACCCGGTGGAGGCCGGCTGGACGGCCGAGCCGGGCGGGCCGCCGACGTTCGATCCGGAGGACCTCGGCAGCGCGGCCATGCAGCGCGCGGGCATCCTGGCTCCGGTCCAGATCTACCCGTTGTTCGAGAACGCCCGTGCTCACGCCCTCGGCCTGACGGCCGACCGGGCCCGAGCGGAGTCGGCCGAGCTGTACGCGCGGTTCTCCGCGGTGTCGGCCGACCACCCCGCGGCGTGGAACCCGGGCGCACGCACCGCCGACGAGATCGCCTCCGTGACACCGGACAACCGGGCCGTCTCCGATGCCTATCCGCTGTCGATGAACGCCATGCCGTTCGTCGATCAGGCGGCGGCCGTGGTGGTGTGCTCGCTGCAGACCGCGCGAGACGCGGGTGTTCCGGAGGACCGCGTCGTCCACGTGTGGGGTGGTGCAGGGGCCTCCGACACCCCGGATGTGGTGCAGCGCCGCAGTTTCGGCGATTCCCCCGCCCTCGCCTCGGTGATCGACCGGGTGGGTGCGGCGGGTCCGCCCGCCCTCGTCGACGCCTACAGCTGCTTCCCAATCGTCCCGAAACTGCTTCTGGCGCAACTGCGGTCGATCGGCGCGGCCGAGGACCTGCTTCCCACCCTGCTGGGCGGTCACTCGTTCTTCGGGGGTCCCCTGTCGAGCTACAGCCTGCACGGCATCGCCGAGGCGGTGCGCCGGCTTCGTCGCGATCGCGCGGCCGGTCCGGCTCTGGTCCACGCCAACGGTGGATACCTGACACATCAGCACGTCGTCCTGCTCGGCACGGAGCCGCACCCCGAGGGGCGCCTCGGTGACGGCGGCGTCGTCACGGTCGCGCCGGCAGCCGCGGATGTGGCCACCGATCACCGCGGGCCCGTCACGGTGCTCACCGCGGCCACCACGTTCGGCCGCGCGGGGACGCCCGACGCCACCCTGGTGATCGCCGAGACCGCGGACGGTCGCCGAGTGGCCGGCCGCACGACGGCCGCCGAGGCGTGGCCCGACGCACTCTCGCTGGTCGGGCGCACGATCGACGTGGCCGACGAGGGCGGCGTACTGACCGTCAGGCCAGCGTGATCAGATCCAGGTAGTCCTGCGACCAGTGGTCCTCGGTGCCGTCCGGCAACAGGATCACCCGCTCGGGCGACAGCGCCTCGGCAGCACCGGGATCGTGCGTCACCAACACCACCGCGCCCTTGTAGCTGCGCAGCGCCTCGAGGACCTGCTCGCGTGAGATGGGGTCGAGGTTGTTGGTCGGCTCGTCGAGCAGCAGCACGTTCGCGGCCGAGGACACCAGGCCGGCCAGCGCGAGACGGGTCTTCTCACCGCCGGACAGCGTGCCGGCCGGTTGCTCGAGCTGCGGCCCGGTGAACATGAACGCACCCAGCAGCGACCGAAGTTCCTGCTCGGGGGTGTCCGGCGCGGCGTGCCGGACGTTCTCCCACACCGACGCCATGTCGTCGAGCGTGTCGTGCTCCTGGGCGAAATAACCGATGCGCAGACCGTGGCCCGGCTCGAGCCCGCCCGAGTCCGACTTCTCCGTCCCCGCCAGGATCCGCAACAGGGTGGTCTTGCCCGCGCCGTTGAGGCCGAGAACCACCACGCGAGAGCCGCGGTCGATCGCCAGATCCACCCCGGTGAAGATCTCCAGCGAGCCGTAGACCTTGGTGAGGTTGGACGCCATCAGGGGGGTCTTGCCGCAGGGCGCCGGCTCCGGGAAGCGGATGTGCGCCACGCGATCCGACACCCGTTCCTCGTCGAGGTTTGCGATGAGCTTGTCGGCGCGCTTGACCATGTTCTGCGCCGCGACGGCCTTGGTGGCCTTGGCGCCCATCTTGGCCGCCTGGGCCCGGAGCGCCGACGCCTTCTTCTCCGCGTTGGCGCGCTCACGGCGTCGTCGCTGCTCATCGGTGGCGCGGGCGTCGAGGTACTTCTTCCAGCCCATGTTGTACACGTCGGCCTCGCCCCGGACGGCGTCGAGGAACCACACGCGGTTCACCACGTCCGCGAGCAGCTCGACGTCGTGGCTGATGACCACCAGGCCGCCTTCGTGGTTCTGCAGGAAGCCGCGGAGCCAGGTGATGGAGTCGGCGTCGAGGTGGTTGGTCGGCTCGTCGAGCAGCAGGGTGGTGCCGGACCGGCCTCCACTGCCGTCGGAGGCCGCGAAGAGGATGCGCGCGAGCTCGACGCGACGACGCTGACCACCGGACAGCGTGCGCAGCGGCTGCGCGAGGATGCGGTCGGGAAGGCCGAGACTGTTGGAGATGCGGGCCGCTTCGCTCTCGGCCTCGTAACCACCCAGCGAGGCGAATCGCTCCTCGAGCTCGCCGTACTTGCGGACCGCCTTGTCCAGACGATCGTCGTCCGCGACCTCGGCCATCAGGGCCTGCTGCTTCTCCATCTTCCGCAGCAGCGAGTCCAGGCCGCGAGCGGACAGCACGCGGTCCTTGGCCAGGACGTCGAGATCGCCCTCCTTTGGGTCCTGCGGGAGGTACCCCAGCTCGCCCGTGCGGGTGACGGAGCCCGCGTAGGGCTCCCCCTCCCCCGCCAGGATGCGCAGCGTCGTCGTCTTGCCGGCGCCGTTGCGGCCCACCAGGCCGATCCGGTCGCCCGCCTGGATCCGCAGCGCGGGCCCGGGGGCGGAGAGAAGGGTGCGCACACCGGCACGAACCTCCAGGTCGGTGGCGGTGATCACGGTACGAACTCCCAACGTCGGCGATGCGGCAAACCCTCATTCTATCCGCCGAGAACCAGTGAATTCACCGCTCGAGAGTGACTCCGCTAACGTCGGGCCCATGAGCACCCACACGGATCTGCAGGGCCGCGTCGCCCTGGTCACCGGAGCGAGTCGCGGCATCGGCAAGGCCGTCGCCGCCGACCTGCTCGCCCGCGGCGCCGCGGTCACCATCACCGCGCGCAAGGAGGACCAGCTGAACGCGGCCGCGGACGAGTTGCGCGCCGCCGTGCCCGGTGCCGTCGTCCTGCCGATCGCGGGCAACGCAGGCGACGCGGAATCCCGGCAGTCCACGGTCGACCGGACGGTCGCGGAACTGGGATCGCTGGACATCCTGATCAACAACACCGGGATCAATCCCGTCTACGGCTCCCTCATGGACGCCGACCTGGACGGAGTGAAGAAGATCTTCGACGTCAACGTCGTCGCCACCCTCGGATACACGCAACGCGCCTACCACGCCTGGATGCGCGAGCACGGCGGCGCGATCGTCACCGTCGCGAGTGTCGCGGGACTGCGCTCCACCGGCGTCATCGCCGCCTACGGTGCCTCGAAGGCCGCTCTGATCCGGCTCACGGAGGAGCTCGCCTGGCAGCTCGGGCCGCGGATTCGCGTCAACGCGGTCGCCCCCGGTGTCGTCAAGACGAAGTTCGCAGAGGCCCTCGTGGCCGGCGGCGAGGACGCGGCGTCGCAGGGCTACCCGATGAAGCGCCTGGGCACGCCCGAGGACGTCGCCGCGCTCGTCGGGTTCCTCGCTTCCGACGAGGCGTCCTGGATCACCGGCGAGACCGTGCGTGTCGACGGCGGGTTGCTGGCCACCGGATCGCTCTGACCGTGTTCCCCTCACCCGACGCCGTGGTGGTCGGGGCGGGACCTGCCGGACGTGCCGCGGCGCACCGCATCGCGGCGGCGGGAGCCGCCGTCGTCCTCGTCGATCCTCGCCCGGATCGTCGGTGGACGCAGACGTACGCGATGTGGGACGACGAACTGCCGGACTGGCTTCCGTCCGACGTCCGCGCGACGACGACGCCGTCCGCGACCGTCGTCGGCGCTCGTCGGCATCACGTGGCTCGCGCGTACACGGTGCTCGACACCGTGGCCCTGCAGCGCGCGCTGACCGTCGATCCGGCCTCCGTGGTGCGGGACGTCGCGGTCACCGTGGACGCCGGGGGCGTGACCTTGCGCAGCGGAGGCCGCGTGGGCGCGGGTGTCGTGATCGACGCACGCGGCTCCGCCGTCGGGCCCGGGGTGCCCGAGCAGCGGGCATACGGAGTGATCGTGCGTCCGGAGGTCGCGGAACCTGCGCTCGAGGGCGCCGACACCCTGGTCATGGACTGGCGACGCGACAACGGCACGGACCCGCACGAGCACCCGACGTTCCTGTACGGCGTGCGTCTCGACGCCGATCGGGTGCTGCTCGAGGAGACGTCGCTGGTCGGCGAGCCCGGTCCCGACCAGGCCGAGTTGGCCGCGCGACTGCACCGCCGCCTGCAGGGTCGCGGCGTCGCGCTCCGCGGCGACGAGGACGTCGAACGCGTGCGCTTCGCCATGGCTCCGCCGTCGGGACCGCCGGCCGGCGTGGAGGTGACCGGCGCCCGCAGCGCCGCCCTGCACCCGGCCACCGGATACAGCGTGGCGTCGTCGCTGCGTCGAGCCGAGGCGGTGGCCCGCCACGTCGTCGCCGGCACACCGGTCACCTCTCGGTCCGCCGCCGCGGTGGCGTCCCTGCGACGACTCGGCGGACAGGTGCTGCTCGGTCTCCCGTCGGACGAGCTCGCGGACTTCTTCGATCGGTTCTTCGATCTCCCCGTGGCCGCCCAGCGTGCCTATCTGTCCGGCGACGACGACCTCCCCGGGACGGCGCGGGCCATGGGCGAGCTGTTCCGCGAGGCCGGATCGCGCCACCGACGCGCCATCGTCCGTACCGTCGGTCGGCGCGCACGGGTATCGGTTCCGTGGTTGCCGTGACAGGTGGTGGCGCCGTGACGGCCCGTGGCCCAAGATTGACGCCATGCGATCGATCTGGAAAGGCGCCATCGCCTTCGGGCTGGTGAACGTCCCGGTGAAGGTGTACACCGCCACCGAGGACCACGACATCAAGTTCCACCAGGTCCACGGCAAGGACGGCGGTCGCATCAAGTACGACCGCAAGTGCTCCGTCTGCGGCGAGTCCGTCCAGTACGCCGACATCGACAAGGCGTACGAGTCGCCCGACGGCGATCGCGTGATCCTCACCGACGAGGACTTCTCGTCGCTCCCCGCCGCCGAGAAGCACGAGATCCCGGTGCTGGAGTTCGTTCCGACGGAGCAGATCGATCCGATCCTCTACGACAAGAGTTACTACCTCGAGCCGGATTCGACGTCCCCCAAGGCGTACGTGCTGCTGCGGGACACCCTCACCGAGACGGACCGAACGGCGTTGGTGCACTTCACTCTTCGGCAGAAGACGCGTCTCGCGGCCCTGCGCGTGCACGAGGACGTCCTCATGATCCAGACCCTGCTGTGGCCGGACGAGGTCCGCGCCGCCGAGTTCGGCTCCCTCGACGGCGTGAGTTCGCCGCGGCCCCAGGAGCTGAAGATGGCGGGTGCCCTCGTGGAGAGCATGTCCGGCGACTTCGACCCGTCGGAGTACACGGACGAGTACCAGGTCGAACTGCGGAAGGTCCTCGACGAGGCCATCGAGAACGGCGGCGAGAAGGTGGTCCACGCCGAGCGTGAGGACGAGGACACGGGCGAGGACGCCGAGGTGGTCGATCTGGTCGCCGCGCTGCAGCGCAGCGTCGAGGCCGCCGGCCGGTCCGGGCGCGGGCGCGCGCCGGACAGTGGTGACGGGGATTCCGAGAAGGCTCCTGCGAAGAAGGCTTCCGCGAAGAAGGCTCCTGCCGAGAAGACTGCAGCCGAGAAGACTCCCGCGAAGAAGACTCCCGCGAAGAAGTCTCCTGCGAAGAAAGCTGCCGCGAAGAAACCTGCGGCGAAGAAGGCCGCCGCGACGAAAGGCCGTGATGCAGCGGACCACAGCGAACGCAAAGGCGCGTGACACGAACACAATTCGCCGGTGCCGTATCCGTAAGCCTCACAACGCCGAAGGTGTTATGTCACAGCGGACCCGTCTTTAGAGTTTGTCCCTGATGCCACGCAACGACGTGGTCGACGTCGGCCGGGTCGGCTGTCGGGGAACCAGTCGGGGAGAGAGACACATGTTCGAGCACGAGTTCACGACCGTCGCCAACGACGCCCATCTCGTCAGTCCGGTCGTGGCACTGACCGCGGACGCGCCGTCGCTGCTGTTTCCACGCAAGTACGCGGACATCGCCGCACTGAGCGCAGGCGACGCCACGTTGCTGCGGCCGGTTCTCGACCCCGCCACGGCCGACGCCGTGGCGGACATGCCCGAGCCGCGGCACGAGGTCGCACTCGTGTTCGGAGCCAACGGATTCGTCGGTGCACACCTGGTGGCGGAGCTGTCGACTCGTGACGACGTCACCACCGTCTACGCCGGCGTCCGCGGAAGCGCGGACGTCCCCGCGGCCGACCGGTTCGAGGAGACCGTCGCCCGCTACGACATCACGGAGATCGATCGGTCCAAGATCACCGTGATCGAGGCGGTGCCCACCCGGACCCGATTCGGACTCGACGAGGCCACCTTCGTCCATCTCCGGGAGACGGTGGACCAGGTCTTCAACTCCGCCAGCAGCACGGATTACGACGCCACGTACCTCGACCTGCGCCGCGACTGGTTCGAGTCCCTGTTGCGCGTCGTGCAGTTCACCCTGGAGTCGCGCCGGAAGCACCTCACCTACATGGGGTCCATCGGCGCCTTCCTCTACTGCAATCCGGAGGACTTCCTGCGTCCGGACTCGTGGTGGTACTCGGGTTACTGCCAGATGAAGTGGATCAACGGCCGCCTGCTGCGCTGGCTGAACGCCGACGCGCTCGCCTCGGTGACGCTGTGCGAGTCCCCGTACGTGCTCGGGTCGACCACCGTCGGCAAGGATCCGGGCCGCGTCTACAGCTTCTGGCGCGCCATCGAGCTGGGGAACAGCGTCGGTGCGCTGTGGGACGGGCCGGGCATGAACTACGCACCGGTGGACGTGCTGACGCAGGTCCTGGCCGACAACGCGCTCGCCGACTCCCCCCTCGCCTACCTCGTGCCGTCCAATCCCGAGCCGTACTCCAACGCGGTGCTCGCCGACATTCTGGGCCTCGACCTGGTGCCGTTCGACGAGTTCGTCCGGCGCGTGAACCAGCACATCCCGCCCGCGCGGACCGCGGCTCTGCTCGGTTCGGACGTCAACGATCTGATCCGTCGCTCCAACGCCCCGTCGGTGTTGCCCGCCGGCACGGACACCTCGTGGTGGGACCACACGGCGCTCTTCACGAAGTATCTCGCTCACATCGAGTTCCGTGACGTCACCGGGCGACGTACCGGCCTCGTCTCGGCGTGACGACGCGCCCCCACCCGCACCGCGCACCACCCTCCGGTCGGGTACCGCCGCAACCGGTGTTCGTCCGGCCGGGGCGTCGGTACGCCGTCCGCACCTGGACCGGGGACCTCGTGCAGTTCGTCCTCGGGCTCGTCTACTACGTCGCCGTGGTCGCCCTCGGCGCCCCTGCCGTGCTCCTCGACCGTCTGCTCGGGACGCGGCTCTACGACCGCTTCGTCGGCCTCGCCGAGCGCATCGATCACGGCGGGACGGCATGACCCGGCCGCGGGCCGCGGCAGCAGCAGCCGCTGCGGCGGTGGTCGCCGGGTACTCGTACTGGCGCAGCGCCGCCTTCCTGCGCGACCCCACGCGCATTCCTCCGGAGGACGAGGACACCGTGGTGGCCGCCGCGGACGGCTACGTCACCTACGTCAAACGGGTCGAGCACGGCGAGGTGCCCGTCGCGATCAAGAAGCGGCGGTCCATCACGCTCACCGAGTACGTGGGCGCGGCCGACGCCGATCCGTCCGACCGCCCCGACCCCGGCGTGTCGGGGTGGTTGGTCGGGACCTACATGACCGAGCACTCGGTCCACCGGAACCGGGCCCCTATCGCGGGCACGGTGACCGTGCGCGAACACCGGGGCGCCGCCCCGTTCAATCGGTCGATGGCCCGGATGACCGCGAATCTCGTTCTGCGGCAACGTCCGTTCGATCGGGAGTGTGAATACCTGCTCACCAACGAGCGCCTCACCATCGGCCTCCGGCACGCCACGGGGGCCGTCGTGTACGTCACGCAGATCGCCGATCTGTGGGTGGACCGCATCGTCGCCCACACCCGGCCCGGTGACCGGCTCGCCCGCGGTGAGCAGTACGGACTCATCCGGTTCGGCTCGCAGTGCGACGTCTTCCTGCCGGACTCGCTCGTGTCGGCCGTCGACGTCCGGCCCGGCCAGTACGTGTGGGCCGGTGAATCCGTGCTCGCCCGCGTGATCACGGCCGCCCGCACCCCCACCGAACCCGACGAACCGACGGTCTCGACGATCAGGGGCCTCGGCCCGAGGAGGACGACATGACCACCACCGTCACGCGACGCTCCGACGTGGACGTGCGGCCGGTCCGCACCCGGCGTGACTGGGCGCGCTTCCGCGGCGTTCCCTTCCTGGTCTACCGGAACGATCCGAACTGGATCCCGGGTGACGCCGCCGACGTCGGCGACGTGCTCGTGTCACCGTCGGCGGGGACGCGCAGTCGCATCACGACGCGGGCGTTTCTCGCGTACCGCGACGGTCGCGCCGTCGGCCGGATCGCCGCGATCCACGACCACGTCTTCGATCGGCAATACCGGGCATCGACGGTCTTCTTCGGGTACTTCGAGGCGATCGACGACCCGGCCGTCTCGCACGCACTGCTCGACGCCGTCGCCGACTGGGGGCGTGCGCGCTCGCTCACCACGGTCGTCGGGCCGCTGAGCCCGTCGATGCTGTGGAGTGCCGGAGTTCTGGTGCACGGCAACGACATTCCGCCGTTGGTCGGCATGCCGCACAATCCGCCGTACTACGCGGACCATCTCGAGTCGTGGGGGCTGGCCGGCGCGAAGGAGTTCCACAGCTTCTTCAGCGAGGATCCGCACACCTTGGTCCAGACGCCCACCTTCGCCCGCAAGTACGAGATGGGCAAGCGATGGAAGGCGCGGTCCTCCGTCACCGTGCGGCCGATGGACCCGTCGAGGTTCGACGAGGACATCGAGCGCGTCCGCGTGCTGTACAACACGGCGTTCGCCGACTTCTGGGGCTTCACGCCCGTCGACTCCGACGAGATGCGGGCGTTGGCCGACACCATGCGACCGATCATGGATCCGGAGATCGTCCTGTTCGCCGAACTGGACGGCGAGTTGGTCGGCTTCGTCATGGGTCTCCCCGACGTCAACCGCGCCGCGCTCGGCGCCGTCCGCTCCCGGTTCGGCCTGGTACGCGACCTGCACACTCTGCTGCGGTGGCGTGGACCCGGCGGTCGCGCCCGACGCGACCACGTTCGACTGGACATGATGTTCGTCGACCCGTCGTGCCCGGACCGCGGCGTGTCGGCTCTGCTGATCTTCGAACTGTTCGAGCGGATCCACGACCAGGGCTACCGGTCGGTGGAGGCCGCGCCGGTCCAATCGGACGGCGGATGGTTCCGCTCGGTGCTGGCGTCCTACCCGGTGGACCCGACGCGGACCTACCGCATCTACGAACGCTCGATCACACCGTGAAGCCGAGCGCGCGGAGCTGCTCGCGGCCGTCGTCGGTGATCTTGTCGGGGCCCCACGGCGGCATCCAGACCCAGTTGATCTTGAGCTCGTCCGCCAGACCGCTGCGCACCAGCGCGTTTCGGCTCTGATCCTCGATGACGTCGGTCAGCGGGCATGCAGCCGACGTCAGCGTCATGTCCAGGGTGACCACGGCGTCGTCGTCGATCGCGATGCCGTAGACGAGTCCCAGGTCGACCACGTTGATACCGAGCTCGGGGTCGACGACGTCCCGCATCGCCTCCTCGAGATCGGCGATGACCGCGGCGTTCTCGGGCGTCTCGGGGGTCGCTGCGCTGTCGGGGCCGGCGGGGGCCTCGTTGGTGTCGGTCATGACTGTCCTCCGGTGGGTTGCGGCGGGGTGGGAACGGGATCGGGGCTGCCGGCGACGGACTGCGCCACGGCGTCCTTGAACGCCATCCAGCCGAGCAGAGCGCACTTGACGCGGGCGGGGTACTGCGCGACACCGGCGAAGGCGATGCCGTCACCGATGACGTCCTCGTCGCCCTCGACGCGTCCGCGGCTGCCGATCATCTCGGCGAACGCGTCGACCGTCCGCAGGGCGTCCGTCACCGTCGAGCCGGTGACCTGGTCGGTGAGCACCGATGTGGCGGCCTGGCTGATCGAACACCCCTGACCGTCGTAGGAGACGTCGGCGACGGCGCCGTCGACCACGTGGACCCGCAGGGTCACCTCGTCACCGCACGTCGGATTGACGTGGTGCACCTCGGCGTCGAACGGGTCGCGGAGTCCGCGGCCGTGGGGATGCTTGTAGTGGTCCAGGATGACCTCCTGGTACATCGCGTCCATTCTCACGACCGCACCCCGAAGAACTCCTGCGCACGGACGATCGCCGCGCCGAGGGCGTCGACCTCGGCGAGTGTGTTGTACACCGCGAACGACGCACGAGCCGTCGCGGCCACGCCGAACCGGCGATGCAGCGGCCACGCGCAGTGGTGGCCGACTCGCACGGCGACGCCCTCGTCGTCGAGGATCTGGCCCAGATCGTGCGCGTGGATCCCGTCGACCACGAAGGACACGGCGCCGCCTCGGTTCGCCGTGTCGGTGGGTCCGATCACGCGGGCCCCGTCGAGGTCGGCCAGCATCGACAGCGTCGCGGCGGTGAGCTCGTGTTCGTGCGCGGCCACGGCGTCCATACCGAGTGCCGTCAGGTAGTCGACCGCAGCACCGAGACCGACCACCTGCGAGGTCATGGGAACACCGGCCTCGAAGCGCTGCGGGGGCGCTGCGTACGTGGTGGCCTCCATGGTCACCGTCTCGATCATCGAGCCACCGGTCACGAACGGGGGCATGGCGACCAGCAGTGCGCGCCGGGCCACCAGGACGCCGACGCCCGACGGACCCAACATCTTGTGCCCGGAGAACGCGGCATAGTCGACGTCCAGTGCCCGGAAGTCGAACGGCATGTGCGGGACCGACTGGCACGCGTCGAGCACGACCAGCGCGCCGACCGCGCGGGCCCGGCTCACCAGGTCGGCCACCGGAGCGACGGCACCCGTCACGTTGGACTGGTGCGTGAACGCGACCACCCTCGTCCGGTCCGACAGCTCGAGCGAGTCGAGGTCGATGCGACCGTCGTCGGTCACTCCGTACCACCGCAGCGTCGCGCCGGTGCGCCGGGCGAGTTCCTGCCAGGGCACCAGGTTCGCGTGGTGCTCGAGTTCGGTGATCACGATCTCGTCGCCCGGGCCGAGCGCCCGGTCGAAGCGATCGTCCGCGAGAACGTGGGTCACCAGATTGAGTGCCTCGGTGGCGTTCTTGGTGAACACCACCTCGTCGGCGTCCGCACCGACGAACGCCGCGATGGCCGCGCGGGCACCCTCGTAGGCGTCGGTGGCCTCCTCCGCCAACTGATGCGCACCGCGGTGGACCGCCGCGTTGCACGTGGTGAGGAAGTGCCGCTCGGCGTCGAGCACCTGCGTCGGCCGCTGCGACGTCGCCCCCGAATCGAGGTACACCAACGGCTTCCCGTCGCGGACCGTTCGTCCGAGGATCGGGAAGTCCGCCCGCACCCGGGTGACGTCGAGGGCGACGGACGCGGTCATGCGGTCGCGGCGGACTTCGTGAAGCGCTCGTACCCGTTGGTCTCGAGCTCGTCGGCGAGTTCCGCCCCACCCGACTCGACGATGCGGCCACCCGCGAAGACGTGCACGAACTCCGGGGTGATGTAGCGCAGGATGCGCGTGTAGTGCGTGATCAGCAGGATGCCGCCGTTCTGGCGCTCCTTGTACCGGTTCACGCCCTCGGACACGACGCGCAGCGCGTCGACGTCGAGACCCGAGTCGGTCTCGTCGAGGATGGCGATCTTCGGTGCGAGCAGGCCGAGCTGGAGGATCTCGTGACGCTTCTTCTCGCCGCCGGAGAATCCTTCGTTGACACTGCGCTCGGCGAAGGCCGGATCGATGTCGAGCTCGGTCATCGCCTCCTTGGCCTCCTTGACCCAGTGGCGGAGCTTCGGTGCCTCGCCGCGGACGGCGGTGGCGGCGGTGCGCAGGAAGTTCGACATCGACACACCCGGCACCTCGACCGGGTACTGCATCGCCAGGAACAGGCCGGCGCGGGCACGCTCGTCGACCGACATCTCCAGGACGTTCTCGCCGTCGAGGGTGATCGTCCCCGAGGTCACCCGGTACTTGGGGTGGCCGGCGATGGCATAGGAGAGCGTGGACTTGCCGGAACCGTTGGGTCCCATGATGGCGTGCGTCTCGCCGGACGAGACCGTGAGGTTCACGCCCTTGAGGATCTCGATCGGCTGTGCCGCGTCGTCGGACTGCGCGACGTCGACGTGCAGGTCGCGGATTTCGAGGGTGGACATGTACTTCCTTCGTCTACGGGTGAATGAATGCTGGGCGAGCGGCCGCGATCAGACGCCGGTGAGGGCGAGCTCGGCCTCGATCGCGTCGGACAAGCGGGTTCGCACCGAGTCCACGGGGATGCGGGCGATGATCTCGTGGAAGAACCCGCGCACGACCAACCTGCGGGCCTGATCCTCGGGAATGCCTCGCGCACGCAGATAGAAGAGCTGCTCGTCGTCGAACCGTCCGGTGGCGCTCGCGTGCCCGGCACCGGCGATCTCACCGGTCTCGATCTCGAGGTTCGGGACGGAATCCGCCCGGGCTCCGTCGGTGAGGATGAGGTTGCGGTTGAGCTCGAACGTGTCCGTGCCCTCCGCCGCGGCGCCGATCACGACGTCGCCGATCCAGACAGTGTGGGTGTCCGGCTTCGCCGAGGACGGATCGCCCTGCAGCGCGCCCTTGTAGACCACGTTGGACCGGCAGTGCGGGGCGCTGTGGTGGACGAGCAGACGCTGCTCGAGATGCTGGCCGTCGTCCGCGAAGTAGAGGCCGAGCAGTTCGGCGTCGCCGCCGGGACCGTCGAACTCCACGACCGGCGTGAGCCGCACGAGGTCCCCGCCGAGGCTGACCGAGAAGTAGCGAAGGGTGGCGTCGCGGCCGACCTTCACGTGATGGGACGCGACGTGGACGGCGTCGTCGTTCCACTCCTGCAGGGCCACCACGGTGAGGTGCGCGCTGTCCGCGACCACGAACTCGACGTTCTCCGCGTACGTTCCGCTGCCGCGCTGCTCGAGCACCACGGTGGCCTTGGCGAAGGCCTCGACCCGGATCTGCACGTGGCCGAACGCGACAGCGTCGACCCCGGGCCCTTCGACGGTGATCGTCAACGGCTCGTCGAGGTCGGCCTCGGACGCCACGGTGACCACGGTGGCGTCGACGAAGGACGTGTAGGCCTGGGCCGCGACGCGGTCCGTCGGCACACCCGCGGTGCCCAGACGGGCGTCGTCACGACCGACGGTCTCGACACGCACGGACTCGGGAGCGTCGGGCACCGTGACCGTGGCCGAGCCGGTAGCCACGGCGGAGCCGTCGTGGAGACCACGCAGTCGCCGGAGCGGGGTGAAGCGCCAGATCTCGTCGCGACCCGACGGCACCTCGAACGCGTTCACGTCGTACGACGAGAACTGCGCACCCTTGTTGGCGACGATCGCGCGCTTGTCTTCGGTCTGCGGCACGGTCATCCGACCGATCCCTCCATCTGCAGTTCGATCAGGCGGTTGAGCTCGAGGGCGTACTCCATGGGGAGCTCCTTGGCGATGGGCTCGACGAACCCGCGCACCACCATCGCCATGGCCTCGTCCTCGGTCAGACCGCGGCTCATGAGGTAGAACAGCTGGTCGTCGCTCACCTTCGACACGGTGGCCTCGTGGCCCATGGTCACGTCGTCCTCGCGGATGTCGACGTAGGGGTAGGTGTCGCTGCGGCTGATCTGGTCGACGAGCAGCGCGTCGCACTTGACGGTCGACTTCGACCCGTGCGCGCCCTTGTTGATCTGGATCAGACCGCGGTACGACGTGCGGCCACCGCCACGGGCGACGGACTTGCTCACGATGTTCGAGGACGTGTTCGGCGCGAGATGCAGCATCTTGGAGCCGGTGTCCTGGTGCTGGCCCTCGCCGGCGAACGCCACGGACAGCACCTCGCCCTTGGCGTGCTCGCCCGTCATCCACACGGCCGGGTACTTCATGGTGACCTTGGAGCCGATGTTGCCGTCGATCCACTCCATGGTGGCGCCGGCCTCGGCCTTGGCGCGCTTGGTCACCAGGTTGTAGACGTTGTTCGACCAGTTCTGGATGGTCGTGTAGCGGCAGCGGCCGCCCTTCTTCACGATGATCTCCACGACCGCCGAGTGCAGCGAATCGGACTTGTAGATCGGCGCGGTGCAACCCTCGACGTAGTGCACGTAGGCGCCCTCGTCGACGATGATGAGCGTCCGCTCGAACTGGCCCATGTTCTCGGTGTTGATGCGGAAGTACGCCTGGAGCGGGATGTCCACGTGGACGCCCGGCGGGACGTAGATGAACGATCCGCCGGACCACACGGCCGTGTTCAGGGCGGAGAACTTGTTGTCACCGGCCGGGATGACCGAACCGAAGTACTCCTGGAACAGCTCCGGGTGCTCGCGAAGACCGGTGTCGGTGTCGAGGAAGATGACGCCCTGCTCCTCGAGGTCCGCACGGATCGAGTGGTAGACGACCTCCGACTCGTACTGCGCCGCGACACCGGAGACCAGGCGCTGCTTCTCCGCCTCGGGGATGCCGAGCCTGTCGTAGGTGTTCTTGATGTCCGCGGGCAGATCGTCCCAGGTGGCCGCCTGCTTCTCGGACGAACGCACGAAGTACTTGATGTTGTCGAAGTCGATGCCGTCGAGGTCCGAACCCCAGTTCGGCATCGGCTTGCGGTCGAAGGTGCGCAGCGCCTTGAGGCGCGCCTCGAGCATCCACTCCGGCTCGCTCTTCTTGGCCGAGATATCTCGCACCACGGCCTCGCTCAGGCCGCGCTTCGCAGCGGCGCCGGCGACGTCGGAATCGGCCCAGCCGTACCCGTAGCTACCCAGGGACGCGATGGTCTCGTCCTGGGTCAGCGGGGCCGGAGTAGGGGTCACCTGGTCGGGTGTGACGGTCATGCGGGCTCCTTCCGGAGGCGATCACGGGTGGGGCTGGGCTGGGCTGTGGCTGGATCGAGGTCGGTACCCGATGCAACGCGCTCGGACGCGGACTTATTGCCGTCGGCGCCGTCGGGGGCGTCGGGGCCGACGGTCGGCGTGCCGAGCGGTACGTGGGTGGTGCAGGCGCAATCGCCGTTGGCGATGGTCGCGAGGCGCTGGACGTGCGTGCCCAGCAGGTCGGCGAACGCTTCGCGTTCCGCTGCGCAGAGTTCCGGGAACTCCTCGGCCACGTGCGAGACCGGGCAATGGTGCTGGCAGATCTGCACTCCGGCACCGACCGGACGCGTCGAGGCCGCGAACCCGGCCCCGCTGAGCGCCCGAGCGATCGCGTCGGCTGTCTCGGCCGTCGAGTCGGCGGATCCGTCGGCCGGTGTGACATCGCGCACGATGGTCAGGATTCGGCGTTTCGCGAAGGCGCGGACGGCGTCGTCGCCGCCGATCTCGCGGAGCTCGCGCATCGCGGCCCCCGCCAGATCGTCGTACGCGTGGCCCAGGCGGGACCGACCGTGCGAGGTGAGGGCGAACATCTTGGCCGGGCGACCGCGGCCGCGGCTGCGGGGACCGACGGCCGACGACACCCGGGCGGCGCCGGACTCGACGAGGGCGTCGAGGTGGCGACGGACACCGGCAGCACTGATACCCAGGCGCGATGCCACCTCGGAGGCGCTGATCGGCCCCTCCTCGAGGAGAAGGTCGACCACCGCGGACCGCGTGCTGCCGTCCGACGACACGCCGGTCTCGAGCGGCGCGTCGCCACTCGCGGATCGGTGTTCGGTCGTTTTCACAACACCAGTGTGACGGAATTGGGAGAGCGGTTCCAGCAAGGGCACCCTGGGTAGACGCGCCCGAGCCGGGGCCCGCGACGGGGGCACGGTCGCCTACGCTCCGAACCGTGGGTGCACAGGATGCCGGAGCGACGGCCGAGGCGACGGCCGACCGCTCCCGGGTCCGACGCGCCCGGCATCACGGACGCCGGTTCGTGCGGCGAGCACTCGGGCTGGACGGGACCTCCCGCACGGACCGAGTGGCCTACCTCCACGACAACGAGCCCGAACGTCCCCCGCTCGATGCCGCCGAGGTGCGAGACCTCACCCGCATCCGCCGCTTCGGAGCCGTCGGCGCGGGCATGATGGCGCTCGGCGCACTCGGGGCGGGAGCTCAACCCGTCCTGCAGAACCCGGTGCAGGGAGTCCGCGTCCTCGGCCTGTTCGCCCGCGCCCTCCCGGCCGCCCTCACCGTCACGCTGATCGGCACCGTCCTGGTGGTGGTGGCCTGGCTCCTGCTGGGCCGGCTGGCCATCGGATCCTTCGGCCGTGGGACCTCGCCGCGTCGACTGTCCCGATCCCAGCTCGACCGGACGCTGGCTCTCTGGATCCTCCCCCTGTGCGTCGCACCCCCGATGTTCAGCAAGGACGTCTACTCGTACCTCGCACAGAGCGAGATCACGGCCCGCGGACTCGACCCCTACGCGATCGGTCCCCAGGCCGCCCTCGGCGTCGACCACGTCCTCACGCGCACGGTGCCCAACATCTGGCGGGAGACCCCCGCGCCCTACGGCCCCTTCTTCCTGTGGATCGGCCGCGGCATCACCGCGCTGACGGGCGACGACATCGTGTCCGGAATCTTCCTGCACCGCGCGGTGGCGCTGGTGGGGGTGGCACTGATCGTGTGGGCGCTCCCCCGCCTCGCGGCACGGTGCGGTGTGTCCTCGGTCGCCGCCCTGTGGCTCGGCGCCGCCAACCCGCTCCTGCTCTTCCACCTGGTGGCCGGCATCCACAACGAAGCGCTGATGCTCGGGCTCATGCTCGCCGGACTCGAACTGTGCTTCCGTGGCATCGACGCTCTCGACGACGTCACACGACGCCGCACCGGCCGGGCACTCCTGCTCGCCGGCGCCGCCGTCGTCGCCCTGTCGGCGACGGTGAAGATCCCGTCGTTGATCGCCCTGGGCTTCGTGGGCATGGCCCTGGCCCGGCGTCGGGGCGGACGGTTCCGCGACGTCGTCCGCGCGGCGGTCGTGCTCGGTGTCGTGGCGCTCGTCGTGATCGTCGGGGTCAGTCTGGCCAGCGGCCTGGGCTTCGGGTGGCTGGGCACCCTGGGAACGGCGAACGCGGTGCGCAGCTGGATGTCCCTGCCCACCCTGCTCGGTCTCGCGACGGGTGGCGCCGGGGTGCTCCTGGGCATCGGCGACCACACGACGGCCGTGCTGTCGCTCACCCGACCGATCGCGTCCGCGGTCGCCGCCGTCGTCATCGCCCGCATGCTGGTCGCGACACTGCTCGGGCGCCTGCACCCGATCGGCGGACTCGGCGTCTCCATCGGCGCACTCGTCCTCCTGTTCCCGGTCGTGCAGCCCTGGTACCTGCTCTGGGCGGTCACCCCGCTCGCGGCATGGGCCACGCGCCCGGCGTTCCGAGTTCCGGTGATCGCGTTCTCGGCGTTCGTCTCGCTCATCGTCATGCCCACCGGCGGCGAGGTGCAGCCGTTCGTGATCGTCCAGGCCGCGCTGGCGACGGTGGTCACCCTGGGCGTCGTGTACGCGGCGACGCGGACGTCGCTGCCCTGGCGGGCACGCATCGCGACGCCGGACGGGGCAGGAACACCTCCCCCGCGGACCGACGCCTACGCTGGACCCTCGTGACCGATCGACCCACTCCGTCCGCCGCGACCACCGAGTCGCCCGCGGTGTGCGTCTCCGGCGTCGTCAAGCGGTTCGGCTCCACCACGGCCGTCGACGGTCTCGACTTCACGTTGGGGCGCGGACGCGTCCTCGCCCTCCTCGGCCCCAACGGGGCCGGCAAGACCACCACCGTGGAGATGTGCGAGGGCTTCCTCGCGCCGGACGAGGGCAGCGTCAGCGTGCTCGGGCTCGACCCGACGCGCGCATCGGACGAGGTGCGTTCGCGCATCGGCGTCATGCTGCAGGGCGGCGGCGCCTACCCGGGCTCGAGGGCCGGCGAAATGCTCGATCTGGTCGCCGCGTACTCCGCCGACCCGTTGGATCCGGCCTGGCTGATGTCGCAGCTCGGCCTCACGGAGCAGGTGCGCACTCCGTATCGACGACTCTCCGGTGGGCAGCAGCAACGCCTCTCCCTCGCGTGCGCCCTCGTGGGCCGACCGGAACTGGTGTTCCTCGACGAACCGACGGCCGGACTCGACGCGCAGGCTCGCCTGCTGGTGTGGGATCTGATCCGGGCCCTGCGTCGCGACGGCGTCTCCGTACTCCTCACGACGCACCTGATGGACGAGGCCGAGACCCTCGCGGACGATCTGGTGATCATCGACCACGGCCGGGTCGTGGCGTCGGGAACGCCCGCGGAACTGACCCGGCGCGGCGCCGAGGGACAACTGCGCTTCACGGCGCCTCCGGGTCTGGACCTGACCTTGCTGCAGACCGTGTTGCCCGAGGGCTTCGACCCGCAGGAGACCGCACCGGGTTCCTACCTGCTCGAGGGGACGATCGATCCCCAGGTCATCGCGACGGTCACCTCGTGGTGTGCGCGGATCAACGTGCTGGCGACGGACCTGCGGGTCGAGCAACGCAGCCTCGAGGACGTCTTTCTCGATCTGACCGGTCGGGAACTGAGAAGTTGAAGAACCAGAAGTCGAAGACACAGAAGTCGAAGGCGGACGAGTGACCACGATGTCGGGCCCCACCGGGTCCTCCGATCTGCCCGGCGGCAGCGGTGCCGAGCGCTTCGCCCCCGGCACCTTCGCCCCCGATCCGCGCCCCGCTCCCCGCGCGTCGATGCTGGCCGCCCAGACCCGTCTCGAGCTGGTGTTGCTCCTCCGCAACGGCGAGCAGCTGCTGCTCACCCTCTTCATCCCGGTGACCCTGCTCGTGGGTCTGACGTTGCTGCCGTTCGGTGATCTCGGCGGGGTTCGGGTGGACACCGTGGTGCCCGCGGTCATGACCGTCGCGGTCATGTCCACGGCGTTCACCGGTCAGGCGATCGCCGTCGGGTTCGACCGGCGTTACGGCGCGTTGAAACGGCTCGGCGCCACCGCTCTGCCCTCGTGGGGCATCATCGCCGGCAAGTCGCTGGCGGTCGGTGTGGTCGTGATTCTGCAGTCGATCGTGCTCGGCGTCATCGGTGCGGCGCTGGGATGGCGACCGACTCTGCTCGGACTCGGCATCGGGGCGCTCGTCATCGCCCTCGGCACCGTGACGTTCGCCACGATGGGACTCCTGCTCGGTGGCACCCTGCGGGCGGAGATCGTGCTCGCGCTCGCGAACATCGCCTGGTTCGTCATGCTCGGTGTCGGCAGCGTGGTCTTCGCCACGGACGCCCTGCCCGGCATCGTCCGTACGCTGGCCCGCTGCATTCCCAGCGGCGCGATGACCGAGACGCTCGAACAAGCCGTCGTCGGCCATGTCGACTCGACCGGCATCCTCGTCCTGGTGATCTGGGCCGCGGTCTGCGGTGTGTGGGCCACCCGGAAGTTCTCGTTCACCTGACCGGCAGGGATCGCGCGCGCCGGGCCGTCAACGACAGCGTGTAGGACTCGGCGACTACCATCGGTTCCGTGCGTCGCGCCTACTTCTCCCTCGTCGACCGGCTTCCCCTCCCGTCGGTGCGCGCGCAGCGCATCATCGCGTTCCTCGTGATCCTGACCCAGGGCGGCATCTCGGTCACCGGCGCCGTCGTCCGCGTCACGGGCTCCGGTCTGGGGTGCCCCACGTGGCCGCAGTGCTTCCCCGGCAGCTTCACTCCCGTGGGAGTGTCCGAGGTTCCGGTTCTGCACCAGGCCGTCGAGTTCGGCAACCGCATGCTCACGTTCCTGGTGGTCCTCACCGCGGCCGCGATCGTCCTGGCCGTCACCCGTGCGCGCCGGCGACGCGAGATCGTGGCCTACGCCTGGCTCATGCCCGCCGGGACCGTGCTCCAGGCCGGCGTCGGCGGCATCACCGTGCTCACCGGCCTGCTGTGGTGGACGGTCGCCGTCCACCTGATCATCTCGATGCTCATGGTGTGGCTCGCCACGCTGCTGTTCCACAAGATCGGCGAGCCGGACGACGCGGTGTCCGTCGCCGCCGTGCCCGCGCCGTTGCGGTGGCTCAC
The DNA here is from genome assembly GCF_001894765.1 of Rhodococcoides corynebacterioides NBRC 14404. Classification (GTDB taxonomy): domain Bacteria; phylum Actinomycetota; class Actinomycetes; order Mycobacteriales; family Mycobacteriaceae; genus Rhodococcoides; species Rhodococcoides corynebacterioides. The sequence continues at coordinate 172,804 of NZ_BCWV01000005.1, read as the reverse complement.
GGCCCTGTCCGCGGCGGTGCTGTCCGGTGTCCTGATCGCGGGCACGATGGTCACCGGCGCGGGACCGCACGCCGGGGACGCCGATGTCGCGCGCCTCGAGGTGGAAATCGTCACCCTCGTCCACCTGCACGCCGAACTGTTGGTGGGCTACCTCGCGCTGCTGGTCGGCCTGACCTTCGGCGTGTACGCCGTGGGTCGCGCCGGGGTCACCCCGCTCAAGCGACGACTGCACATCCTGCTGGCGCTCGTCGTCTCGCAGTCCGTGGTGGGCATCGTCCAGTACTTCACCGACGTGCCGGCGGCCCTGGTGGCCGTGCACGTCGCAGGAGCCGCCCTGTGCACCGCCGCGACGGCGGCCGTGTGGGCGGCCTGCCGCGAGCGTGAAGAGGCTCCCGGTGCCGAGGCTCAGAGGCCGTTGCGTGCCTTCGGGAACCGCGTCTGACCGGCCACCCAGCCGGCCATCTGGGCGAAGTGCCCCTTGCGGGGGGTCACCACCGAACTGAGATCGCGATCCCACTCGCCCACGGTGACCGAGTCGAGGCTGTCCACCACGTCGTGGGCGGTGCGGAGATCCGGTGCCACCCGATCGCCGAGAATGCCGTCCGCGCCGACCAGGGTGACCCGCACCCCGGCGCGCCCGAGCGGCTGCAGCACCGCCGTGGCCGATCCGCCGTGGGCGTCCACGAAGGACGAGATCGACGATCGGAGGCGCGACGGCGGCGCGGCGGTTTCCGTGCTCTGCGGCGACTCGCCCTTCGGCGCGTTCTCGAGGCTCTCGGAGGTCATGACTGCGACGATAGCCGATCGTCGGAAGACCTCGACCGGAGGCTACCGGCCGGTAACCTCCGCCGGATCCGACCCGATGGCCGATGCCGATGGAAGACTGCGCCCATGCGCGCCATCCTCGTGACCCGAACCGGCGGACCCGACGTCCTCGACCTCACCGACGTGCCCGATCCGACGCCCGGAGCGGGCGATCTGCTCGTCCGCGTCGACGCCGCCGGCATCAACTACATCGACACGTACTTCCGTACCGGGACCTACCCGCGGGAACTGCCCTACGTCCCGGGCGACGAGGGCACCGGCGTCGTCGAAGCGGTGGGCGAGCAGGTCGGCGGGGACTTCTCGGTCGGCGATCGCGTGGCCTGGGCCTCCGCGCCGGGCAGCTACGCCGAACTCGCCGTCGTGCCCGCCGCCGTCGCGGTCCGCGTGCCGGACGGAGTGGACGCCCCGCAGGCGGCCTCCGTACTGCTGCAGGGCATGACGGCGCACTACCTCGTCGAGTCCACCTACCCCGTGCAGCCCGGCGACACCGTCCTCGTCCACGCCGGCGCGGGCGGTGTCGGGCTCATCCTCACGCAGCTCGTCGTCGCCAAGGGGGCCACGGCGATCACGACGGTCTCGACCGACGAGAAGGCCGACCTCTCCCGCGAAGCCGGTGCCGCACACGTCCTCCGGTACGAGGAGGACGTCGCCGCCCGCGTGCGCGACCTCACCGGCGGTGAGGGTGTGGCCGCGACCTACGACGGCGTCGGTCGGAGCACGTTCGACGCGAGCGTCGCGAGCACCCGAGTACGCGGCACCGTCGCACTGTTCGGCGCCGCCAGCGGACCGGTCCCGCCCGTCGATCCGCAGGTTCTCAACCGCAGCGGCTCGCTGTTCCTGACGCGACCCACCCTGGTCCACCACGTCCGGGACCGCGCCGAACTGGAGTGGCGTGCCGGAAACGTCATGCAGGCACTGGCGGACGGCACGCTGACGGTGCGCGTGGGGAATCGGTATCCGCTGGCGGAGGTTCGGCGAGCCCACGAGGACCTCGAGGGGCGTCGGACCACGGGCTCGATCGTGCTGGAGCCGTGACGGGCTAGAAGCCGAGCATCTCGCTCACGGTGGCGCCGCCGATCACGGCGTCCACCGCGAGTCCGAGGAACACGACGGCGAGGTAGTTGTTCGACTGCAGGAACAGGCGCAGTGGCTTGACCGGCCGACCCTTGCGCACACCGGAGTACAGCTGGTGCGCCATGACGAGGAACCACGTGCCGGCCACCAGGGCGACCGCCGCGTAGATCACGCCGGCCGCGGGCACGAGGGCCAGCGTGGCGACGACGGTGAGCCAGGTGTAGATCACGATCTGGCGGGTGACGACCTGCTCGGTGGCGACCACCGGCAGCATGGGCACGCCCGCGGCCTCGTAGTCGTCCTTGTAGCGCATCGCGAGCGCCCACGTGTGCGGCGGCGTCCAGAAGAAGATGACCAGGAAGAGCACCACGGCCTGCCATCCCACCGTGCCGGTGACCGCGGACCAGCCGACGAGGGCGGGCATACATCCGGCGGCCCCACCCCAGACGACGTTCTGCGAGGTCCGGCGCTTGAGGCCCTTGGTGTAGACGAAGACGTAGAACAGGATCGTCGCCACCACGAGCGAGCCCGCGAGCAGGTTGGCGGCCCACCACAGCCAGAGGAACGACGCGGCGCCGAGGACGACACCGAAGATCAGCGCATGGCGGGTGGGGACCGCCTCGCGGGCCAACGGCCGACGCGCGGTGCGCTTCATGACCTTGTCGATGTCGGCGTCGACGACGCAGTTGAGGGTGTTGGCGCTGGCCGCGCCCATCCACCCGCCGAAGAGCGTGGCGAAGAGGAGGGGCAGGTCCACGGTGCCGCGATCCGCGAGCAGCATCGTCGGGATGGTCGCGACGAGGAGGAGTTCGATGACGCGCGGCTTGGTGAGAGCGAGGTACGCCGCAGCCCGCGCGAGCAGTCGACCGGGCAACGACGTCGGCGCCGGCCGGGAGCTCACCTGCGGACTGTCGGCGAACCCGTGTCCACTCGGGCTCTGCCGCATCGCCACTCGAATTCTCCCAACCACATCCACGCGCGCGTCACCACCGGACCGATGGCACTACTACAGGCGATGGTAGACGCCGCCGGTGTCATCGCCCCAATCGGCGGGTACCACGACTGCGCCGTCCACCCCGGGGAACTAGGCTCGGGGTGTGAGCGGTCACCGCTCGCGCCGTTGCTACTGGCCACCCACCCCGACAGTGTCAGGAGACCCTCGCTCGTGTCGATCACAGACGACGTCACCGCCCTCACCAGGGCGCACCACCCCAGCGACTGGACCGACCTGGACACCCGCGCCGTGGACACCGTGCGCGTCCTCGCCGCCGACGCCGTCCAGAAGGTGGGCAACGGCCACCCCGGTACCGCCATGAGTCTCGCTCCCCTGGCGTACACGCTGTTCCAGCGCACCATGCGCCACGATCCGAACGACACCACCTGGATCGGCCGCGACCGCTTCGTGCTCTCCTGCGGCCATTCGAGCCTGACGCTGTACATCCAGCTCTACCTGGGTGGGTTCGGCCTGGAGCTCGAGGACCTGAAGGCGCTGCGGACGTTCAAGTCGAAGACTCCGGGCCACCCGGAGTTCCGCCACACTGCCGGAGTCGAGATCACCACCGGGCCGCTGGGCCAGGGTCTGGCGTCCGCCGTCGGCATGGCCATGGCCTCCCGCCGCGAGCGCGGCCTGTTCGATCCCGAGCCCGCGTGGGGCGAGAGCCCGTTCGACCACTACATCTACGTCGTCGCCTCCGACGGCGACATCGAGGAGGGCGTGACCAGCGAGGCGTCCTCGCTCGCCGGCACGCAGCAGCTCGGCAACCTGATCCTGTTCTACGACGACAACAAGATCTCCATCGAGCACTCCACCGACATCGCGCTGTCCGAGGACACCGCCGCCCGGTACGAGGCCTACGGCTGGCACGTCCAGGTGGTCGAGGGCGGCGAGAACGTCACGGCCATCGAGGAGGCGATCGAGGCGGCCAAGGCCGTCACCGACAAGCCGTCGATCATCGTGCTGCGTACCATCATCGGCTTCCCGGCGCCCACCATGATGAACACCGGCGCCGTCCACGGTGCCGCCCTCGGCGACGAGGAGGTCGCCGCGGTGAAGAAGGCGCTGAACTTCGATCCCGACACGACGTTCGAGGTCTCCGACGAGGTCATCGCCCACACCCGGGGCCTGCTGCAGCGCGGCCGCGCGGCGCACGAGGCCTGGAGCAAGGACTTCGACGCCTGGAGCGAGCGCGAGCCCGACCGGCGCGTCCTGCTCGACCGACTGACCGAGGGCACGCTCCCGGAGGGGTGGACCGACGTGCTCCCCACCTGGGAGCCCGGCAGCAAGGCCGTCGCGACCCGCGCGGCGTCGGGCAAGGTCCTCGGTGCCGTCGGCCCCGTCCTGCCCGAGCTGTGGGGCGGCTCGGCCGACCTCGCGGGCAGCAACAACACCACCATCGAGGGCGCGAAGTCCTTCGGCCCCACCTCGATCTCCACCGACGACTGGGACGCCGAGCCCTACGGCCGCACGCTGCACTTCGGCATCCGTGAGCACGCGATGGGCGCGATCCTCTCGGGCATCGTCATGCACGGCCCGACCCGCGCCTACGGCGGCACGTTCATGCAGTTCAGCGACTACATGCGCCCCGCCGTGCGGCTCGCCTCGCTGATGGACATCGATCCGATCTACGTCTGGACCCACGATTCGGTGGGCCTGGGTGAGGACGGGCCGACGCACCAGCCGGTCGAGCATCTCGCCGCGCTGCGCGCGATTCCGAACCTGTCCGTCGTGCGCCCCGCCGACGCCAACGAGACCGCTCACGCCTGGCGCGCCGTGCTCGCGCGGTCGTCCAGCAGCGGCCCGGTCGGACTCGCCCTCACCCGCCAGGGCGTGCCCGTTCTCGAGGGCACCGACTACGAGGGCGTGTCCAAGGGCGGGTACGTCCTGGTCGAGTCCTCCAAGGCCGCCCCCGACGTGGTGCTGATCGGCACCGGGTCCGAGGTCCAGTACGCCGTCGAGGCGCAGAAGACCCTCGAGGCCCAGGGCATCGCCGCCCGCGTCGTCTCGATGCCCTGTGTCGAGTGGTTCTACAGCCAGGACCAGAACTACCGCGACCAGGTGCTGCCGCCCACCGTCACGGCACGGGTCTCGATCGAGGCCGGCATCGCGATGCCGTGGTACCGCGTCGTCGGCGGCCACGGCGAGATCATCTCCCTCGAGCACTTCGGGGAATCCGCCGACGCCGCCACGCTGTTCCGCGAGTACGGCTTCACCGCCGACGCCGTCGTGGCCGCCGCGCAGCGTTCCATCGCATCCGTGAAGGGATAGACACCCATGACACAGAACACGAATCTCGAGCAGCTCTCCGCCGCCGGTGTGTCCGTCTGGCTCGACGACCTCTCCCGCACCCGCATCGAGTCCGGCAACCTGAAGGACCTGATCGACACCAGGTCGGTCGTGGGTGTCACCACCAACCCGTCGATCTTCCAGGCCGCACTGAGCGCCGGGAACACCTACGACGAGCAGGTGAACCAGCTCGCCGCGCAGGGTGCCGACGTCGACACCGTCATCCGCACCGTCACCACCGACGACGTGCGCAACGCGTGCGACGTCTTCGCCCCGGTGTACGAGGCGACGGCAGGGGTCGACGGCCGCGTCTCCATCGAGGTCGACCCGCGGATCGCGCACGACACCGACAAGACCGTCGCGCAGGCGATCGAGTTGTGGAAGATCGTCGACCGGCCGAACCTGCTCATCAAGATCCCCGCCACGGAGGCCGGCATCCCGGCCATCGCCAAGGTGATCGGTGAAGGCATCAGCGTCAACGTCACGCTGATCTTCTCCGTCGAGCGCTACGAGGCGGTCATGAACGCCTACCTCGAGGGCCTCGAGGCCGCCGCGGCGGCCGGGCACGACCTCGACTCGATCCACTCGGTGGCGTCGTTCTTCGTCTCCCGCGTGGACACCGAGGTGGACAAGCGTCTCGACGCCATCGGTACCCCCGAGGCGACGGAGCTCAAGGGCAAGGCCGCGCTGGCCAACGCTCGCCTCGCCTACAGCGCCTACCAGCAGGTGTTCGAGGTCGGCGCGCGCTTCCAGAGCATGCTCGACCAGGGCGCCCGGCCCCAGCGGCCCCTCTGGGCCTCCACCGGCGTGAAGGACCCGTCGCTTCCCGACACGCTGTACGTGACCGAGCTCGTCGCACCCAACACGGTCAACACCATGCCGGAGAAGACCATGGACGCCGTGGCGGACCACGGCGAGATCACCGGGGACACCGTCACCGGCACCGGACCGGACTCGCAGGCCGTCTTCGACCGACTCGCCGCGCTCGGCGTCGATCTGACCGACGTCTTCCTCGTTCTCGAGAACGAGGGCGTCGAGAAGTTCGAGTCCGCGTGGGGCGAGCTGTTGGACGCCACCCGCGAGCAGCTCGACGCAGCCAAGAGCTGACCGGTGGCCGACGGTGCCGGGGGCGCCGGTCCGGAGTCCTCCGGGCCGGTGAACCCCCTTCGCGACGGGCGTGACAAGCGACTGCCGAGGATCGCCGGGCCCTGCAGCCTGGTGATCTTCGGCGTCACCGGCGATCTCGCCCGCAAGAAGTTGATGCCGGCCGTGTACGACCTGGCCAACCGCGGCCTCCTGCCCCCCGGATTCGCGCTCGTCGGGTTCGCCCGCCGGGACTGGTCCGACCAGGACTTCGGCACGATCGTGCACGACGCCGTGCGTGAGCACTCCCGCACACCGTTCCGGGAGGACGTCTGGGAGCGTCTGTCGGAGGGCATCCGCTTCGTCGAGGGGACCTTCGACGACGCCGGGGCGTTCGAGCGGTTGAAGACCACGCTCGCCCAGCTCGACGTCGAGCGCGGCACCGGCGGCAATCACGCGTTCTACCTGTCCATCCCGCCGGGTGCGTTCCCGACGGTGTGCGAGCAGCTCTCGTCGTCCGGTCTGGCCACCGGCGACGGCGAGAGCTGGCGGCGGGTGGTGATCGAGAAGCCGTTCGGTCGCGACCTGCAGAGCGCGAAGGAGCTCAACGCGGTGGTCAACCGGGTCTTCCCGGAGGACACGGTGTTCCGCATCGACCACTACCTCGGTAAGGAGACGGTCCAGAACATCCTGGCGCTGCGGTTCGCGAACCAGTTGTTCGACCCGATCTGGAACGCCCACTACGTCGACCACGTGCAGATCACCATGGCCGAGGACATCGGCCTCGGCGGTCGCGCGGGGTACTACGACGGCATCGGCGCGGCCCGTGACGTCATCCAGAACCACCTCCTCCAACTGCTCGCCATCACCGCCATGGAAGAACCCGTCAGCTTCCGGCCCTCCGAGTTGCAGACCGAGAAGATCAAGGTGCTCTCGGCCACCAAGCTGGCCGAACCGTTCGCCGAGACCGCCGCCCGCGGTCAGTACACGGCCGGGTGGCAGGGCAGCCAGCGCGTGAAGGGACTCAAGGAAGAGGAGGGGTTCGACGCCGAGTCGAACACCGAGACCTACGCCGCGATCACTCTCGAGGTGGACACCCGCCGCTGGAGCGGAGTGCCGTTCTACCTGCGCACCGGCAAATCGCTCGGACGTCGGGTCACCGAGATCGCCGTGGTGTTCAAGCGCGCGCCGCACCTGCCCTTCGACGCGACGATGACCGAGGAGCTCGGCCAGAACGCCCTGGTCATCCGGGTGCAGCCGGACGAGGGCGTGACCATGCGGTTCGGGTCGAAGGTTCCGGGGTCGTCCATGCAGGTGCGCGACGTGAGCATGGACTTCAGCTACGGGCAGGCCTTCACCGAGTCGTCCCCCGAGGCGTACGAACGGCTCATCCTCGACGTGCTGCTCGGCGAGCCGTCCCTCTTCCCCGTGAACGAGGAGGTCGAGCTCTCCTGGAAGATCCTCGATCCCATCCTCGAGTTCTGGGCGTCCGGCGGAACCGCCGACCCCTACGAGGCGGGCACGTGGGGACCGGAATCGGCCAACGAGATGATGGAACGCACCGGACGTGAATGGAGAAGACCGTGATCGTCGACCTCCCCTCCACCACGACCGGTGACGTGTCGAAGAAGCTCGTGGAGATCCGCGAGTCCGGCGGTGCGGTCACCCTCGGGCGCGTGCTCACGCTGGTGGTGCTCACCAAGAGCGTCTCCGGCGCGGAGGACGCCATCGCCGCCGCCAACGAGGCCAGTCGGGAACACCCCTGCCGCGTCATCGTGCTCGCCCCCGACGACCGCGACGCCCCACCGGGACTGGACGCCCAGATCCGCGTCGGTGGGGACGCGGGCGCGTCCGAGGTGGTGATCCTGCGCCTGCACGGTGATCTGGCGGACCACGAGGACAGCGTCGTCGTGCCGTTCCTGCTGCCCGACACGCCCGTCGTCGCCTGGTGGCCCGACGAGGCTCCCCCGGTTCCCGGCAAGGACAAGGTGGGCAAGCTCGCCATCCGCCGCATCACGGACGCCACCCACGCACCCGATCCGCGCTCCGCGATCGCCGGTCGTCTCGCGTCGTACACCAAGGGCGACACCGACCTCGCGTGGTCGCGCATCACCTACTGGCGCGCCCTGCTCACCACCGCGCTCGACCAGGTCGGCGAACCCGTCGAGTCCGTCACGGTGTCGGGCCTGTGGGAGGAACCTGCCCTCGACATCCTCGCCGGGTGGCTGGCCGGACGCCTCGCCGTACCCGTCACGCGTCGGGTGGGGCCGTTGACCGTCGAGATGCGGCTGGTCGGCGGGGGCGTCGTGTCGATCTCCCGGCCGCAGACCGGCACGACCGCCACCCTCCGGCGTACCGGCCAACCCGACACCCTCGTCTCCCTCGCGCGCCGCGAGACCCGCGACTGCCTGGCCGAGGAACTGCGGCGCCTCGACCGCGACGAGATCTACGAGGAGGCCCTGGCCGCCCTCGGGAAGGTGACGTATGAGTGAGATCGTCCGCTCCGCCGATCAGCAGTCCCTGGCCCGCGCGGCCGCCGAGCGCATCGTCGCGGTCCTGGTGGAGGCGCAACGCGCCCGCGGGGCGGCCTCGCTCGTCCTCACCGGCGGCGGAACGGGCGTAGCCACCCTCGCCGCGGTGCGTGACGTCGGCGGGGACGTCGACTGGTCCGCCGTCGACGTCTTCTACGGCGACGATCGGTTCCTGCCCGAGGGCGACCCGGAGCGCAACCACCGTCAGGCGCGGGAAGCGCTGCTCGACCACGTCGACGTGGACCCTGCGCGCGTGCACGTGATGGCGGCGTCCGACACACCTCCCGGGGACATCGTCGCGGCGGCTGCCGCGTATCACCAGGCGATCGCGGCGTTCGCGGCTCCGTCCGGGGAGCCGACGTTCGACGTGCATCTGCTCGGCATGGGTCCCGACTCGCACGTCAATTCGCTCTTCGCCGGAACGGACGCCGTCCGCGAGACCGAGCGATTGGTGTTGGCCGTCACCGACTCCCCCAAGCCGCCACCGGAGCGCATCACCCTCACGCTTCCCGCGGTCCGGCGTACTCGGCACGTGTTCCTGCTCGTCTCGGGTGAGGGCAAGGCCGACGCCGTTGCCGCCTGTGTCGGTGGAGCGGACCCGATCGAGCATCCCGCCGCCGGCGCGGTGGGTCTGGAATCGACGGTGTGGTTCCTCGACGAGGGGTCGGCGTCCCGGCTCTGACGGTCACCGACCGGCGGTGTTCGGGTCCCCTCGCCGCCGTGCGTCGTCGGCTCCACCGGGGTGATCCGGGCGGCACGAGAGCACCGCACGACCCCCACCCGATCGCCGCGGAACCCCGCCCCGCCACGCCGATGACGCTGCCGCACAACGATTCTCGCCTGATCCGGACATGCGGCCCTCCACTCACTCGACGGTGTCGCCGATCCGGCGCCCCACCGGATCAGACGCCGCCGGCGACCGTCCGGTTCCCCCCGGGGGCCGGACGGCGCTAACCGCTGTTGCGCAGAGCCGTGGCGAGACCGTTCATGGTGAGCAGGATGCCCCGCTTCACCTGCTCCCGGTCGTCGCCCGCACGGAGCTGACGAAGCAGCTCCACCTGCAGATGGTTGAGCGGTTCGAGGTAGGGGAAGCGGTTGAACACCGAGCGTGCGAGCGCCGGATTGTCGTCGAGCAGTCCATCGTGGCCGGTGATGCGCAGGTACCAGGACACGGTGCGCGCGTGCTCGTCGGAGATCATCCCGAACACCGTGCGGCGGAGCTCCTCGTCCGGTACCAGCTCGCTGTAGCGCGCAGCGAGGCCGAGATCCGACTTCGCCATGACCTGGGCCATGTTCGAGAGCACCGTGCGGAAGAACGGCCACCGCCGGTAGAGATCGGTGAGGGTGGCCAACCGTTCCTCGTCGTCGCCGACCCAGCTCTCGAACGCGGACCCCACGCCGTACCAGCCGGGCAACATCACGCGAGACTGGCTCCACGACATCACCCACGGGATCGCGCGTAGGTCGTACACGGAGTTGGTGGGCTTGCGAGAGGCCGGGCGGGAGCCGATGTTGAGCTCACCGATCTCCGCGACCGGCGTCGACAGTCGGAAGTAGTCGACGAAGCCGGGGGTCTCGTGCACCAACGCGCCGTAGGCGGCGCGGGCGCGGTCCGCGAGGTCGTCGAGCACGGCATACGCCGCCTCCGCGCCGTCGCCGAGTCCCTCGACGTCGAGCAGGGTGCTCTCGAGTGTCGCCGCGAGCAGCGTCTCCAGGTTGCGTCGTGCGGACTTCGGCTCGGCGTACTTGGCCGCGATGACCTCGCCCTGCTCGGTGAGGCGGAGCGACCCCGTCACCGCACCATGCGGTTGCGCGAGGATCGCGTCGTAGCTCGGACCGCCGCCGCGGCCCACGGTGCCGCCGCGACCGTGGAAGAGGCGGAGGCGGATGCCCGTCCCCCGGGCGGCCTCGATCAGGTCCAGCTCCGCGCGATAGAGCGCCCAGTTGGCGGTGAGGTATCCGCCGTCCTTGTTGGAGTCGGAGTACCCCAGCATGACTTCCTGGTGCATGCCGCGGCCCTCGACCAGCGCCCGGTACACCGGCACGTCGAGCGTCGCCCGGATGGTCGCCGCACCCTGACGGAGGTCGTCGATGGTCTCGAAGAGCGGCACCACACCGACCGAGGACGTCGGGCCCTCCCCCGGTGCGCCCGGATCGAGGATTCCCGCCTCCTTCAGCAACACGGCGGCCTCGAGCATGTCGCTCACGGAGGTGCACATGCTGATGATGTAGTTCGGCACCGCCTCGGGGCCGTGCCGACGCACCGCCTCCGCCGCCGCGGTGACGATGGCCAGTTCCTTCGCCGTCTGCTCGCTGAACTCCGCACGGGCGCCGACCAGCGGACGCCGCGTCTCGAGCTCGGCCGACAGCACGGCCACCCGCTCGTCCTCGCTCAGCGAGGCGTAGTCGGCGTGGACGCCGGCCCACGCGAGCAGTTCGGCGACGACCGATTCGTGCACCTCGGAGTTCTGCCGCAGGTCCAGGCCGGAGAGATGGAACCCGAAGGTGTCGACCGCGCGACGCAGGGTCGCCAGCCGATCGTCGGCGATGCTGTCGTCCCCGATCGCGCGCAGCGCACGGTCGAGCACGTCGAGGTCGGCGACGAGCTCCTGCGGCCGCTCGTAGGGCTCCGCGTCGCCCACCTGCGCGGGCGACAGCGCGCCGGTCGGCACGGTGTCCAGGACCCGTGCCGCCGTACCGGACAGCCGCCGACGGAGTCCGCGTACGGCGCGCCGGAACGGCTCGTCCGCGCGGTAGGCGGAGTCGTCGCCCGAGGCGTCGGCGAGCCGCTGCAGATCGTCGTCGACGTCGACCAGTCGCGCCGACATCGACAGCTCACGCTCGAGCTCGGCGAGGTGGCCGAGGTACTTCTCGATCGCGACGGTGGCGGCTCGCCCCGTGGCCGTGCGCACCACCTCGGCCGTGACGTTCGGATTGCCGTCTCGGTCGCCGCCGATCCAGGATCCCGGCCGCAGCACCGGGCGCGGCACGAGGTTCGCCTCGGGCCAGCGCCGACGCAACTCGTCGCGAACGCGGGCGTCGATGGTCGGAATCACGTCGAACAAGGACATGTCGTAGTACCGCAGGCCCACGTCGATCTCGTCCTGGATACGCAGGCGAGACAGGCGAATCAGCGCCGTCTGCCACAGGGTGAGGATCTGCCGGTGGATGCCGACCTCGGTCTCGCGGGCCTCGGCCGGATCGAGCTCGGTCCGCTCGCGGAACCGCATGAGCTCGGTGATCCGGGACTGCGTCTCGAAGATGCTCCGTCGCCGGGTCTCGGTCGGGTGCGCGGTGATGACGGGCGCGACGAGGGCATCGCGCAGAAGATCCGCGACCCGGTCCGCGTCGAGGTCGGCGGCGTCGAGCTTGGCGTACGTGGCGGCCAGGCTGCTGTCCTGCGGCGGCTCACCCGCCCGCACGTGCACCATGCGGCGACGCTCGCGGTGGATGTCCTCGGCCAGATTGGCCAGGAGGGAGAAGTGGCTGAACGCGCGGATGACCGGAACGGCGCGCGCGATGTCGATGCCGGCGAAGAGATCGGCGAGTTCCGAGCGATCGATCTCGGACCGGCGCACTCGGAAGGATCCGACGCGGGCACGCTCGACGAGGTCGAAGATCTCCGGACCCTCGTGGTCACGGACGATGTCACCGAGAATGCCGCCCAGGAAACGAATGTCCTCGCGCAGCGGCTCGGTGGCGGGTAAACCGGGATCGACGGTGGTCATGGAGTCAGTATCGCCGCCGCTCGGCCGGAAGGCGGCCCGGCCCACGAGTGCTCCCCGTCACATCGGACGGTGGAGAAGGGTCAGGCGAACTTGATCTCGAGGCCGATGCCGAGGATGCAGATCAGCCAGACGATGCCCGTGAAGACCGTGACGCGGTCCAGGTTCTTCTCCACCACCGAGGACCCGGACAGGGAGGACTGGACGCCGCCGCCGAACAGGCTCGACAGGCCGCCACCCTTGCCGCGGTGCAGCAGGACGAAGACCAGCAGAGCGATGCTGGTGACCACCAGCAGGATGTCCAGGAACGTGCGCATGATCGACGATCCTACAGGCCCGGCCCCGACCGACGAGAAAGGGCACGTCGTCCGACGTGCCCTTTCTCGACTGCGGAACGGAAACGTCAGGGCAGCGGTCCACCCGCGGCGATCGCGCACAGTGTCGCGAACTCGTCGGCCTTCAGCGACGCGCCGCCGACGAGGGCACCGTCGACGTCGGTCTGCCCGACGATCTCGCCGACATTCTTCGAACTGACGGAGCCGCCGTAGAGAACGCGCACCGCGGCGGCCGTGTCCACGTTCGCCAGCGACGCCAGTTCGGTCCGCACCGCGGCGCACATCTCCTGGGCGTCCGCCGCGCTCGCGACCTTGCCGGTCCCGATGGCCCAGACCGGCTCGTACGCGACGACGATCTTCGCGATCTGCTCGGCCGTCAACCCCGCGAGCGACCCGCGCAGCTGCTCGAGGTTGTGCGCGACGTGCTCGCCCGCCTCGCGCACGTCGAGACCCTCGCCGATGCAGACGATAGGCGTGAGCCCGTGCTTCAGCGCGGCCGTGGTCTTGGCCAGCACCGTCGCGTCGTCCTCGCCGTGGCCGGCGCGACGCTCGGAGTGGCCCACCACGACGTACGTGCAGCCCAGCTTGGCCAGGAACGCACCGCTGATGTCGCCGGTGTACGCGCCCTGATCGTGCGGCGAGAGGTCCTGCGCACCGTAGGTGAGCAGGAGCTTGTCGCCCTCGACCAGCGTCTGCACGCTGCGGATGTCGGTGAACGGCGGGATGACCGCGACGTCGACCTTCTCGAAGTACTTCGCGGGCAGCGAGAACGCGATCTTCTGCACCAGAGCGATGGCCTCGAGGTGGTTGAGGTTCATCTTCCAGTTGCCCGCGATGAACGGAGTCCTGCTCATGCGTCACCCTCCAGAACGTTCAGCCCCGGCAGGGTCTTGCCCTCGAGGTACTCCAGCGACGCGCCGCCGCCGGTGGAGATGTGCGAGAAGCCGTCCTCGGGCAGGCCCAGCGTGCGCACGGCCGCCGCGGAATCGCCGCCGCCGACGACGCTGAACGCGCCCTTGGCGGTGGCCGCGATGATCGACTTCGCGATCCCCGCGGTGCCGGACGAGAACTTCTCGAACTCGAAGACGCCGGCGGGACCGTTCCAGAAGATCGTCTTCGCGTTGCCGAGCACCGCGTCGAAGCGATCCACCGAGTCCGGACCCACGTCCAGGCCCATCCAGCCGTCCGGGATCTCCGACGCCTTCACGACCTTCGACTCCGCGTCGGCGGAGAACGAGTCCGCCACCACGACGTCGGTGGGCAGGTGGATCACGTCGCCGAACCGCTCGAGCAGGTCCTTGCAGGTGTCGATCCGATCCTCCTGCAGCAACGAGGAGCCGACCGAGTATCCCTGTGCCGCGAGGAACGTGAACGCCATGCCGCCACCGATGACCAGGGTGTCCACCTTGGGCGCGAGCGCCTCGATGACCCCGATCTTGTCGGAGACCTTGGATCCGCCGAGCACCACCGCGTACGGCCGCTCGGGGGTCTCGGTCAGCCGGGTCAGCACGTCCACCTCGGTGGCGACGAGCGTGCCCGCGTAGTGCGGGAGCAGCGTCGCGACGTCGTACACCGACGCCTGCTTGCGGTGAACCACGCCGAACCCGTCGGAGACGAAGGCCGCGTCGTCGCCGGCCAGCGTGGCCAGCTCTTTCGCCAGCGCGAGGCGCTCGTCGTCGTTCTTGCTGGTCTCCCGCGGATCGAACCGCACGTTCTCGAGCAACAGCACGTCGCCGTCGGTGAGTCCTTCGGCGCGAGCCTCGGCGTCCTGCCCGACGACGTCGCCGGCCAGCTGGACGTGCCGACCGAGCAGCTCACCGAGCTTCGCGGCCACCGGCGCCAGCGAGTACTTCGCGTCCGGCGCGCCCTCCGGGCGACCGAGGTGAGCCACCACGACGAGCTTGGCGCCCGCCTCGAGCAGGGTGTTCAGGGTGGGCAGGGACGCCTCGATCCGGCCGGCGTCGGTGATCTCGCCGCCGTCGAGCGGGACGTTGAAGTCCGCGCGCACCAGGACGCCGCGTCCGGAGACGCCCGCGTCGATCAGGTCCTGCAGTGTCTGGACCGCCATCGCGTCAGAGGGACTTGCCGACGAGGCCGAGCAGGTCGACGAGGCGGTTGGAGTAACCCCACTCGTTGTCGTACCAGGAGACGATCTTGACCTGGTCGTCGATGACCTTGGTCAGGCCCGAGTCGAAGATGGACGACGCCGGGTCGGTGACGATGTCCGAGGACACGATCGGCGCGTCGGTGTACTTGAGGATGCCCTTCAGCGGGCCCTCGGCGGCGGCCTTCATGGCGGCGTTGATCTCGTCGACCGAGGCGCTCTTGCGCACGTTGGCGGTGAGATCGGTGACCGAACCCGTGGGGATCGGCACGCGCAGGGCGTAACCGTCGAGCTTGCCGAGCAGCTGCGGAAGCACCAGGCCGATGGCCTTGGCGGCGCCGGTGCCGGTGGGCACCACGTTGAGCGCGGCGGCGCGGGCACGGCGCAGGTCGGAGTGCGGGCCGTCCTGGAGGTTCTGGTCCTGGGTGTAGGCGTGCACGGTGGTCATCAGGCCCTTGACGATGCCGAACTCGTCGTCGAGCACCTTGGCGATGGGGCCGAGGCAGTTGGTGGTGCACGAGGCGTTGGAGATGATGTTCTGGCTGCCGTCGTACTTGTCGTCGTTGACGCCCATGACGATGGTGATGTCCTCGCCCTTGGCGGGCGCGGAGATGATGACCTTCTTGGCACCGGCGTCCAGGTGGCCCTTGGCCTTGGCGGCGTCGGTGAAGATGCCGGTGGACTCGACGACCACGTCGACGCCGAGGTCGCCCCACGGCAGCGCGGAGGGTCCCTCGCGCAGCGAGAGAGCCTTGATCTTCTGGTCGCCGACGACGATGGTGTCGTCGCCCTCGAGCGAGACGTCGTAGGGCAGGCGGCCCAGGATGGAGTCGTACTTGAGCAGGTGAGCGAGCGTCGCGTTGTCGGTGAGGTCGTTGACGGCAACGATCTCGATGTCGGTGGTGCCGAGCGCCTTCTGCGCATCGACCGCCCGGAAGAAGTTGCGTCCGATACGACCGAAGCCGTTCACGCCTACCCGAACCGTCACTGTTCGCTCCTTTTGCTTCTGGCTGCGGACCGTGTTGCCGCAGCTGCGTCTGCACCCGGGGGTGCTGTTACGGACACGTCGATCCGACCGCGTCGGTACCGGTCAGCCTAGTGCCCGGGGGCCGTGCTCTCGACGGGTGCCCTCAGGCCTCGTCGAGCAGTTCCGCCGTGACCGCGGACTCGGTGTCCGGGACCCCGGTGTCCTTGGCCTTGCGGTCCGCCATCGACAGCAGCCGACGAATGCGGCCCGCCACCGCGTCCTTGGTCATCGGCGGATCGGCCAGCTGTCCCAGCTCCTCGAGCGAGGCCTGACGATGCTGGACCCGCAGATGACCGGCGGCCGCGAGATGGTCCGGGACGTCGTCGCCCAGGATGGCCAGAGCACGCTCGACCCGAGCCGCGGCCGCCACCGCCGCGCGGGCGGACCGGCGGAGGTTCGCGTCGTCGAAGTTGGCGAGGCGGTTCGCCGTGGCCCGCACCTCGCGGCGCATCCGCCGCTCCTCCCACGTCAGGCGGGTGTCCTGCGCGCCCATGTGGGTGAGCAGCGCGCCGATGGCCTCACCGTCGCGCACCACCACACGGTCGGCCCCACGGACCTCGCGCGCCTTCGCGGCGACGCCGAGACGACGTGCGGCACCCACCAGTGCCAGAGCCGCCTCCGGCCCGGGGCAGCTGACCTCGAGCGCGGACGAGCGACCGGGCTCGGTCAGCGAACCGTGGGCGAGGAAGGCGCCGCGCCAGGCCGCACCCGCATCGGCGACGGTTCCGCCGACCACCTGCGCGGGCAGACCACGGACGGGCCGGCCCCGCAGATCCAGCAATCCCGTCTGCCGGGCGAGGGCCTCACCGTCCTTGGCCACCCGAACCACCCATCGGGTGCTCTTGCGCAGACCGCCGGCCCCCACCACGTGCACGTCCGCGCCGTAACCGAACAGGTCGAAGATCTCCCGCCGCAGGCGCCGCGCGATGGACAGCTGGTCCACCTCGGCCTCCACCACGACGCGCCCCGCCACGATGTGGAGCCCCCCGGCGAACCGCAGGAGCGCGGAGACCTCGGCCTTCCGAGCCGACGCCTTCGACTCGGTCAGCCTGCTGAGTTCGTCCTTGACGTCGGCTGTCATGGCCACGACGAGGTGTCCTTCCTGTCACTGCTGTCGGTACCGCCGGCCAGCGCGGCGAGAACGCGCGCGAGTGCGGCGGGATCGTGGGTGCGGACCGCATCCGACGCCACGTCCGCGTAGACGACGTCCGCGCCGAACAGGGCGGCCGCGCGGGCGAGATGCTCGCGTTCGGACCCCGGCGGGACCGACGCGGAGTCGACCACCACGTGGTGCACCCGCAAACCGGGCGCGTGTTGGGACAGTACGTGCAGATGGCGTTCCGCCGAGAATCCCGCGGTCTCCCCCGGCTCCGGACCGAGGTTGAGCACGAGCACCTTGCGCGCCGCGGTGGTCGCCAGCGCGGCGAAGAGATCGGGCACCAGGACGTGCGGGAGCACGCTGGAGAACCAGGAACCCGGACCCAGCACCACCAGCTCCGCCCGCTCGATCGCGCGCGCCGACGAGTCCGTGGCCGGCGGATCGGCCGGCCGCAGGCGGACCCGACGCACCTTGCCGGGTGTCGTCGCGACCGCCACCTGTCCGCGGATCACGCGACTGACCCGGGGGTCCTCCTCGAGGCCGGAGACGTCCGCCTCGATGTCGAGGGCCACCGGGGACATCGGCAGAACCCGGCCCGCCACGTCCAGCACGCGGCCGAGTTCGTCGAGGGCGAGTACCGGATCACCGAGCACCTCGGTCAGCCCGGCGAGCAGGAGGTTGCCGACACTGTGCCCGGCCAGGGCGCCGTTGCCGCCGAAACGGTGCTGCACCACCTCGGCCCACAGACCGCTCCGGGGGTCCTTGCCCGCCAGCGCGGCGAGCGCCATTCGGAGATCACCGGGCGGGATCATCCCGAGCTCGGCCCGCAGTCGGCCCGACGATCCGCCGTCGTCGGCGACGGTGACGACGGCCGTGACGTCGTCGGAGAGGCGTCGGACGGCGGACAGCGTGGCGTACAACCCGTGACCACCGCCGAGTGCCACGATGCGCGGCGCGTGCACCACGGACTCGGAGTTCACTCGCGGCCCAGATCCCGGTGCACCACCCGCACCGTCGTGTCGTCGTCCCGGCGGAGTCGGGCCGCGAGGGCCTCCGTGACCGCGACGCTGCGGTGTTTGCCGCCCGTGCAGCCGACCCCGACGGTCATGTACCGCTTGCCCTCGCGCCGGTACCCGGCGAGGGTCAGCACCAGCAGCCGGTGATAGAGGTCGAGGTACTCGTCCGCGCCCGGTTGGGTCAGCACGTAGTTCGCCACCTCCGGATCCTGCCCCGTGCGGGCGCGCAGGTCCGGTACCCAGTGCGGATTCGGCAGGAAGCGCATGTCGCACAACACGTCCGCGTCGAGGGGCAGGCCGTACTTGAAGCCGAACGATTCCACGGTGACGGCGACCGTGCCGGCCGCCTCGTCGCCGAACGCCGCGGCGATGCGTTCGCGCAGCCCGTGGACCGACAGCACGCTGGTGTCGATCACCAGGTGGGCGCGTTCCTTCACCGGCGCCAATCGCGCGCGCTCGCGTGCGATGCCCTCGCTCAACGTGCCGTCGGCGCCGTAGTTCTGCAGCGGATGGCTGCGCCGGACCGACTCGAACCGCCGGATCAGAACGTCGTCGGACGCGTCGAGGAACAGCACCCGCGGGCGCACGTCGGCCGCCGCGAGGTCACCGAGCAGGCTCGGGACGTCGCCGTTGAACAGTCGGCTGCGCACGTCCACCACCAACGCGAGCCGCTCCAGCCGCGGCTCCGCGGACCGCCCGATCTCGATCATCCGACCGATGAGCTCCGGCGGCATGTTGTCCGCCACGTACCACCCGAGGTCCTCGAGCACCTTGGCGGCCGTCCCCAGCCCCGCACCCGAGAGGCCGGTGACCAGCGCGACCTCGATGTCGTCGGTGTTCCCGGTGTGCACGGTGTCTCCTGCCGTGTCCCGACCGCCGTCCGTCCGTGGTGATGTCACTCGCCGACCGATCCTGTTCCCGAGACCGCGTTCGCCGGCTCCGCTGCGGAACGGTCGACTCCGGCCTCGTCGTCGGCCCCATCATGGCGCACCGGCCCGTCCGGTGCGACCGCGACGTCGGTGTCCGTCGACTCGGACGATTCGGGCGAGTCGGGCGCAGCGCTCACCCCCAGGGCGTCGAGCACGGCCCTCGCCGTGGTCTCCCCGATGCCGGGCACCTCGACGATCTCGGACACCTGCGCCTGCTTGAGCTTGGCCACCGAGCCGAAGTGCGACACCAGGGCGTTGCGACGCGCCTCGCCGAGACCGCGGACGGAATCCAACGCCGAGGCGGTCATCCGCTTGCTGCGCTTGCTGCGGTGGAAGGTGATGGCGAACCGGTGGGCCTCGTCGCGGACGCGCTGCAGCAGGAACAGTGACTCGCTGGTGCGGGGCAGGATCACCGGATCGGCCTCGCCCGGCACCCAGACTTCCTCGAGCCGTTTGGCCAGACCGACGACGGCCACGTCGGTGACGCCGAGGTCGTCGAGCACCGCGGCGGCCGCGGCAACCTGCGGAGCGCCGCCGTCGACGACGAAGAGATTCGGCGGATACGCGAACCGCCGCGGCCGACCGGTCTGCGGGTCCAGCGCGGCCTCGGGAGCCAGATCGCCCCCCGAGTCCTTGCCGTGCCGGAGGAACCGCCGCCGGGTGACCTCGGCGATGCTCGCGACGTCGTCGGAGCGACCGTCGCCCGCCGCCTCCTTGATGGCGTAGTGGCGGTAGTCGCTCTTGCGGGGCAGTCCGTCCTCGAACACGACCAGCGAGGCGACCACGTCGGTGCCCTGGACGTGCGAGATGTCGATGCACTCGATCCGCAGCGGGGCGGAGTCGAGATCGAGGGCTTCCTGGATGCCCTGCAGCGCGGCCGAGCGCGACGTGAAGTCGCCGGCCCGCTTCATCTTGTGCTGTTGCAGCGCTTCCTTGGCGTTCCGCGCCACCGTCTCGGCCAGCGCCTTCTTGTCGCCGCGCTGCGGCACCCGCAGCTTGACCGACGATCCCCGCAGCTCCGAGAGCCAGGCGGTGATCTCCTCGGCGTCCGGCGGGAGAACCGGCACCAACACCTCGCGCGGCACCGCGGTGGCGGCACCCTCGTCGGTGGTGGCCGACAGCGCCGCCTGCTCGCCGTAGAACTGCGTGAGGAACTGCGAGACCAGCGCGGCGTCGCCGCGGGGGTCGATTGCGGCGTCGCCGCCGGGATCCGTGGCCGACGCGGAATCGGAGTCCGACCCGAGGCCGCTCTCGACGACCTCGCCGGCCTTCTCGACGACCCAGCCGCGTTGTCCGCGAACACGACCGCCGCGGACGTGGAACACCTGCACCGCGGCCTCGAGATCGTCACCGGCGAAGGCCACCAGGTCGGCGTCGGTCCCGTCGCCGAGCACCACGGCCTGCTTCTCCAGGGCGCGCTTGAGAGCGCCGATGTCGTCCCGCAGGCGCGCGGCGGCCTCGAAGTCCAGATCCTCGGACGCGGCCTGCATCCGGTTCTCGAGCTCACGAACCAGCTTGTCCGTCTTGCCCGACAGGAAGTCGCAGAAGTCCACGACGGTGCGGCGGTGCTCCGCGGCCGACACGCGATCGATGCACGGCGCCGAGCACTTGTCGATGTAGCCGAGCAGGCAGGGACGGCCGATCTGACCGTGTCGCTTGAACACGCCGGCGGAGCAGGTACGGGCCGGGAAGACACGGAGCAGCAGGTCGAGAGTCTCGCGAATGGCCCAGGCATGGGCGTACGGGCCGAAGTACCGCACGCCCTTCCGACGCGGCCCCCGGTAGACGAACAGCCGCGGGTACTCCTCGTTCATGGTGACCGCGAGCATGGGATAGCTCTTGTCGTCCCGGTACCGGACGTTGAAGCGCGGGTCGAACTCCTTGATCCAGTTGTACTCGAGCTGCAGCGCCTCGACCTCGGTGGTGACCACCGTCCACTCGACGGACGCCGCCGTCGTGACCATCTGGCGGGTACGCGGATGCAGGCCCGCGATGTCGGCGAAGTACGAATTGAGACGGCTGCGCAGGCTCTTGGCCTTGCCGACGTAGATCACGCGTCCATGCGGGTCGCGGAACTTGTAGACGCCGGGCTCGACCGGGATGGTCCCGGTGGCCGGGCGGTATGTAGCGGGGTCGGGCACGGGAACCAGGTTAGTCGCCGGGTGCGACACGTCCCGCGCGACGCCGGGGCGGTGCTTCGCCCGGCGAACGAGTTCGCCGAAGTGCCTCGGGGAACGCCCGGGCAGGGTGTGATGGAGCGATGACGACCGCCGACCGGCCCACCCGCCGCCCCCTTCGACGTGCGGCCGCGGTGATGATCGCCGCCACCCTGGCCGCGACCGGCTGCACGTCCGGATCGTCGTCCGACGAGGACTCGTCCGACTCCTCCACGGCGTCGAACGGTTCGGCCGAGGCCTGCGCCGCGGCGGGCGGGGGCACGCCCGTCACCGGCGCGCCGGGCACGGGGGCGGACGGGGCCCCGGAGATCGGCACGGGCTACCGGACCGGGATGTCCGCGGTGACCACGTCCGAGTACTCGGTGGCCACCGCCAATCCCCTCGCCACCGAGGCGGCCTGCGCGGTGCTGCGGGACGGCGGGACCGCCGCCGACGCCCTGGTGACAGCGCAGACGGTGCTCGGCCTCGTCGAGCCGCAGAGCTCCGGTATCGGCGGCGGCGCGTTCCTGATGTACCTCGACGGCGAGACCGGCGAGCTGCAGGCCTACGACGGGCGCGAGACGGCGCCGGCCTCGGCGACCGGCGACTACCTCCGCTACGTCGACGACGTCCCCCCGACCGATCGTCCGGCGAACCTCGGCGCACCGGTTCCCGACGCCCGGTCCAGCGGCCGCGCCGTCGGCGTGCCGGGTGCGGTGCGTCTGCTCGATCGAGTCCACGCCGATCACGGTCGTACCGCCTGGCGTGACCTGTTCGACCCGGCGGTGCGGCTGGCCGACGACGGCTTCCCGATCGGCGAGCGCATGGCGTCGTCCATCGCCGGGTCCGCGCCGCAACTCGCCCTCGATCCGCCGTCGGCCGCCTACTTCCTGGAGCCGGACGGATCACCGAAGTCCGCCGGCACGGTGCTGACCAACCCCGCGATGGCGAAGACGCTGGGCGCGATCGCCACCGACGGCGCCGACGCGTTCTACACCGGGTCCATCGCGCAGTCGATCGTCGACGCCGTCGCCGACACCACCGCCGGACGCACCGCGGGTCGCCTCACGCTCGACGATCTGGCGTCCTACCGCGTGATCGATCGTGATCCCGTCTGCGGCGACTATCGGGAGGCGGTGGTCTGCGGCATGCCCGGGCCGTCGTCCGGCGGTATCGCCGTGGCGCAGACCCTCGGCATCCTGTCCGCGTTCGACCTGGCGCAGTACCCGCCCCGGGACACCGAGGTCGACGGTGGCGTGCCCGATCCGCGGGCCGCCCACCTGATCGCGGAGGCAGAGCGGCTCGCCTACGCGGATCGGGACAAGTACGTCGCCGATCCCGACTACATCCCGCTGCCCGGCGGGTCGCCGGATGCGCTGCTCGACCCGGACTACCTGCGTTCGCGTGCCGCGACCGTCGACCCCGGCCGCAGCATGGGCACCGCCGTCGCCGGAGATTTCGGGCCGGTACCGATGAGCAGCTACCGCGGTCCGGAGTCGGGCACCTCCCACATCGTCGTCGCCGATCGCGACGGGGACGTGGCGTCGATGACGACGACGGTGGAATCGGCGTTCGGCTCGTTCCACATGACCGAGGGGTTCCTGCTCAACAACCAGCTGACCGACTTCTCCGCCTCCCCCGACGGACCGGACGGGCCGGTTGCCAACCGCGTCGAGCCGGGCAAGCGTCCGCGCAGCTCGATGGCGCCGACCGTGGTCTTCGACCGGGACGAGGACGGCGGGCGGGGCGATGTCCGACTCGTCACCGGCTCACCGGGCGGGTCGGCGATCATCCAGTACGTCGTGAAGAACCTCGTCGCGATGCTCGACTGGGGCCTCGACCCGCAACAGGCCGTGTCGATGGTCAACGTGGGCGCGTCCAACTCCCCCACCACCAACGTCGGCGGCGAGCATCCGGCGATCGACACCGCGAACGACGGGGCGAACGATCCCCTGGTGCAGGGATTGCGCGAGCGCGGCCATCAGGTGTCGCTCGCCGATCAGACCAGCGGGTCGAGCGCGCTCGTGCGGACGGAGACCGGGTGGTCCGGCGGCGCGGATCCTCGGCGGGAGGGCACCGTCGCCGGCGGCTAGCGCACCGAGTCGGTGTACTTCGCCTCGAGCGCGCGGAAGGTGCGGGCGGCGTGAACCGCGTACTCGCGATCGTTGGCCTGGATGGCCATGACGGGGACGTACTCGTCGTCGGGCAGTTCGATGCGCGCCCAACTCGCGCCCGGCGAGAAGGACAGGCCCTGGACCAGATCCCACGGAACGAGCTTCTCCGACAGCAGGTTGCGCACCAGGACGCCCTGCGCGCCGACTCGGATGCGGGGGCGGGTGAGCAGCAGCACGCCGGCGCCCATGCCGCAGCCGATCAGAATCATGGCGATCTGGTCGACGCGCTGGAAGTAGACGCCCGTGTTGCCGGTGCGCAGCAGGATGCCCAGCACCGTGTGGACGACCACGAGCAGGGCGGCGACGGCGATGGCGTACCGGGCGCTCTTGCGCGGACGCGCCTCGAGTTCCCAGCCCTCGGTGCCGGTCGTCCGCATCTCCTCGGCCTTCTCGCTCACGTCGGCTCTCCTCGGAGGGCGGCCAGGGTCAGCGCGGTGTCCACCGCCGCAGCGACGGCCTGCGCGCCCTTGTCCTCCTTGGACCCGGGCAGGCCGGCGCGGTCGAGCGCCTGCTGCTCGTCGTTCACGGTGAGGACGCCGTTGGTCACGGGCGTCGACTCGTCCAGCGAGACACGGGTGAGCCCGGCCGTCACGGCATCGCAGACGTACTCGAAGTGCGGTGTGCCGCCGCGGATCACGACACCGAGGGCGACCACCGCGTCGTGGGTGCGGGCGAGTTGCTGCGCCACCACGGGGATCTCGATCGCGCCGGCGACGCGCACCAGCGTGACGTCGGTCAGGCCGACGTCCTCGGCCTTGCGCATGGCCCCCTCGATCAGGGCTGTGCTGACCTTCTCGTGCCACTGACCCGCCACGACCGCGACCCGCAGCCGCTCGGCCCCGGACAGCTGCAGAACGGGTTCGCCGGCGCCGCTCATGTCACAGACCTCCTGCGTCGGGGGTGATCGTGGGGGTGTCGAACGCGTCGAGCCCGATCAGGTCGTGCCCCATCCGGTCGCGCTTGGTGCGCAGGTACGTCAGGTTCTCCGCGTTGGCTCGCAGCGGCATCGGCACGCGCTCGGTGATCTGCAGGCCGTACCCGTCGAGCCCGACCCGCTTGGCCGGGTTGTTGGTCAGCAGACGCATCGACGAGATGCCGAGGTCGACGAGGATCTGGGCGCCGATGCCGTAGTCGCGCGCGTCGGCGGGCAGGCCGAGGGCGAGGTTGGCGTCGACGGTGTCCGATCCGGCGTCCTGCAGCTGGTAGGCCTGCAGCTTGTGCAGCAGCCCGATGCCGCGGCCCTCGTGACCGCGCATGTACAGCACGACCCCGCGCCCCTCGCTCGCCACCATGTCGAGAGCGGCGTCGAGCTGGGGGCCGCAATCGCACCGGAGCGATCCGAACACGTCACCGGTCAGGCATTCCGAGTGCACTCGAACGAGCACGTCACTGCCGTCGCCGTCGGGACCGGCGATGTCACCGCGCACCAAGGCGACGTGCTCGACGTCCTCGTACACGCTCTGGTAGCCGACGGCGCGGAACTCGCCGTGGCGGGTCGGAATGCGGGCCTCGGCGACGCGGACCACGTGCTTCTCGTGCTTGCGTCGCCACGCGATGAGGTCGGCGATGGAGATCAGCGCGAGGTCGTGGTCGTCGGCGAAGACGCGCAGTTCGTCCGTCTGCGCCATCGCGCCCTCGTCCTTCTGGCTGACGATCTCGCAGATGACGCCGGCCGGACGCAGGTCGGCCATCCGGGCGAGGTCGACGGCCGCCTCGGTGTGGCCGGGTCGACGCAGGACGCCGCCCTCCTTCGCGCGCAGCGGTACGACGTGACCGGGCCGCGTGAAGTCGTGTGCGCCGGTGGTGGGATCGGCGAGCAAGCGCATCGTCGCGGCGCGGTCCGACGCGGAGATCCCGGTCCCGATGCCCTCGCGGGCGTCGACCGTGACGGTGTAGGCGGTGCCGTGCTTGTCCTGGTTGGTCGCGTACATCGGCGGCAGACCGAGGCGGTCGCAGTCCTCACCCGACAGCGGAACACAGAGGTAACCCGAGGTGTAGCGGACCATGAACGCCACCAGCTCCGGGGTGGCCTTCTCGGCGGCGAAGATGAGATCGCCCTCGTTCTCGCGGTCCTCGTCGTCGACGACGACGACGGCCTTGCCGGCCGCGATGTCCGCGATTGCTCGCTCGATGGTGTCGAACCTGGTCACGCGTCGCGCTCCCCACGTCAGGCCGCCCGCGGCGGTGCGGGCGGGGTCGGTCCCTACCAGCCTACGGTCCGGGCCCGGTCGGCCCGGCGCTCGGTCGGTGGTCTGTCGGTGTTCAGTCGGCGCTCTGCAGCCGCTCGACGTACTTGGCGATCACGTCGACCTCGAGGTTGACGGTGGTCCCCGGCTCGGCGGTGCCGAGGGTCGTCAGGCCGAGGGTGGTCGGAATCAGGGAGATCTCGAACCACTGGTCGTCGCCGGTACCGCCGAGCGCGGACACGGTCAGCGACACCCCGTCCACGGTGATCGACCCCTTGTGCACCACGTACCGGGCGACCTCGCGCGGCAGGGCCACCCGCACCACCGTCCAGTTCTCCGACGGCGTGCGCGAGATCACCGTGCCCGTGCCGTCGACGTGGCCCTGCACGAGGTGGCCCCCGAGACGGGAGCCGAGCGACGCAGCGCGTTCGAGATTGACTCGGCTGCCGACTCGAAGCGACCCGAGCGACGAGCGCGACAGGGTCTCCTGCATCACGTCGGCGGTGAACGCTCCCTCACGCACCTCGACGACGGTCAGGCACACCCCGTTGACGGCGATGGAGTCCCCGTGCGAGGCGTCCGAGGTGACCACGGCGCCCTCGACGGTGAACCGGGCCGCGTCCGCCAGGTCCTCCTTCGCGGTGACCGTGCCGAGTTCTTCGACTATTCCGGTGAACATGTCTGCTCCTGCTGTGGTCGGGCGGCCGGGTGGGAGGGGGCTGCGGTCGGGTGGGAGGGGGCTGCGGCCGGGTGGGAGGGGGCTGCGGCCGGGTGGGAGGGGGCTGCGGCCGGGTGGGAGGGGGCTGCGACGGGGACGAGGTCGAGGCGGAGGTCGTCACCCAGCACGGTGACGCTCTCTCGGCGGAACCCGCGGGCGTCGGCCAGTGTTCCCACCGACGACGACTCGACGGCGGACCGCCCGGCGCCGAGCACGGTCGGGGCGAGGTACACGACGAGCCGATCCACCAGGTCGGCATCGAGGAAGGCCGCGGCCAGCGTGGCGCCGCCCTCCACCAGAACGTCGTTCACGTCGTCGAGCGCAGCCAGGACGGCGTGCGGATCGTGCTCGCGCACGAGCCGGGTGGGCGCCGAGTCGTCGAGTACGCGGAGGCCGGCGGGCAGGTCCCGACGGCCGACCACCACCCGCAGCGGCTGCCGCGACGCGAGCGTGCCGTCGTCGCGCCGCGCGGTGAGCGCGGGATCGTCGGCCAGGACCGTGCCGGTCCCCACCACGATCGCGTCCAGGCGGGCACGTTCGGCATGCACCACGGCGCGCGCGGCGGGACCGGTGATCCATCGGCTGGTGCCGTCCGGTGCGGCGATCCGCCCGTCGAGGGTGGAGGCCAGCTTGAGCGTGACGTGCGGTCGACCGGTGCGCTGCCGGTGCAGCCAGGCCCGCAACGGGCCGCGAGCGACCTCGTCGGCGAGGCGCCCGGACTCCACGGCGACGCCTGCGCGGGTGAGCGTGTCGCCCCCGCCGGACGCGGCGGGCGTCGGATCGGCGAGGGCGTACACGACCCGCGCCACGCCCGCGGCGAGCAGCGCCTCGGTGCACGGGCCGGTCCGGCCGGTGTGGTCGCAGGGCTCCAGGGTCACCACGGCCGTGCCGCCGGCCGCGGCGACGCCGGCCTCGCGCAGGGCGACGACCTCCGCGTGCGGTCCGCCCGGGGCCGCCGTGGCCCCGGTGCCCACGACGCGGTGCTCGGCGTCCAGGATCACCGCGCCCACGGGCGGATTCGGCGTGCTGATTCCGCGCGCCGACTCGCTGACGGCGACGGCGGTCCGCATCGCCTCGTCGACGACCGCCGACGGCAGCGGAACCATCAGGCGGTGAGGTGGGGTGACGCCGACGCCGCGGCGGCACGCAGCGCGGCCACGGCGCGCCCCGGATCGTCGGTGTTGTACACGGCCGAGCCGGCGACGAAGCAGTCGATGCCGGCCTCGGCGGCCTGCGCGATCGTGTCGTCGTTGATGCCGCCGTCGATCTCGACCACCAGACGCAACTCACCGGCGTCGACCAGTCGGCGCGCCGTGCGGGCCTTGTCCAGGACCTCGGGCATGAAGCTCTGGCCACCGAATCCCGGCTCGACGCTCATCACCAGCAGAGTGTCGAAATGCCGCAGGATCTCGAGGTACGGCTCGATCGGAGTGTTCGGCTTGATCGACAGACCGGCCTTCGCGCCGGCCGCGCGAATGTCGCGCGCGACGGCCACCGGGTCGTCGGCGGCCTCGGCGTGGAAGGTGACGTTGTACGCGCCCGCCTCGGCGTACGGCGGCGCCCAGCGGGCCGGGTCCTCGATCATCAGGTGGCAGTCCAGCGGGATGTCCGTGGCCTTCAGCAGGCTGGACACCACCGGTAGCCCGAGAGTCAGGTTGGGCACGAAGTGGGCGTCCATGACGTCGACGTGCAACCAGTCGCTGCCCGCGACGGCCGCGGCCTCGTCGGCCAGTCGCGCGAAGTCGGCCGAGAGGATCGACGGCGCGATCATCGGATGCCGCGGGGTCGGGGACGTATCGGTAGGAGCCACGGGCAAGGAGCCTAACCGGGCCCCTGTCATCCCAGCAGCCCCGGTTCGACGACGTCCACGGCCTCGTCGATGGCCTCGGCGAGCAGGAACTGTCCCGCGTCGGTGGGGTGATCGCCGTCGTCCTGAATGATGGCCGGGTCGGCCAACCACCCCGCGTCGAGGGTGTCGACGTAGTCCACGTCCGAGCCGAGCGCGGCGGACTCCACCGCGGAGTCGACGTCGCGGAGTTCCGCCGGAACCGGGACGTCGCCGCTCCAGATGGGCCCCACGGCGACCAGCTCGGCCGCGGGCGCCCCGGCGTGCAGCCGGGCGAACAGGGCGAGGGCGGCGTCGTACACCTCGGTGGGGTCCTCGTCCACGTCGTTCTCGCTGCCGACCACCAGCACGACGTCGGGATCCGCGGCGAGGGCGTCGTCGACCTCGTCGCCGAACGTCCCGAGCTCGTCGTCTCCCGCCACGTAGCCGGCGCCGCCGAGACTGACGTTGACCAGATCGAAGCCGTGCTCGTCGGCGAGCACGTCCGGCCAGACCACGTCGTTGCCGGAGCCCGCGGAGAACGAGTCGCCGAGGACGGCCACCCGCTGCGGCGCGTCGGCGGCGGGGAGCGAGGCGGCGTTCTCGGAGGCGGCAACCGACACCCGGACCGGATCGGGGGTGTCGACCGACGCGGTCGACGTCGTTCCGGCCGCACAGCCGGCGCCCAGCAGCGCCAGGCCGGCGAGGGCGGCCACCGCACCGCGCGTCGTCACGCGACACCACCGGGTCGTCGCAGAGCCGCGAAGAACATGGCGTCGGTGCCGTGGCGGTGCGGCCAGAGCTGGACGTGGGTCCCGGCCGACCCGTCACGCCCGGGCGTGGGACGCGTCGACCGCGGCACACCCGGCACCGTGACGCCGGTGTCGAGACCGATCAGCCCGTGGCGTCGCACGGCGTCGCCGACCACGCCGATCGTCTCGGACAGGTGCGGCGAGCACGTCGCGTAGACCACGACGCCGCCCGGGCGGACGAGCGCGACGGCCGCGGCGAGCAACTCGCGCTGCAGGACGACCAGGCCGGCGACGTCCTCGGGCCGGCGACGCCACCGGGCCTCGGGACGGCGACGCAACGCCCCGAGCCCGGTGCAGGGTGCGTCGACGAGGACGCGGTCGTAGCCCGGCTCGAGCCCACTGGACCGGCCGTCGACGGTGTGCACCGTGACCGGCAGGTCGCGCGTGGATTTTCGCACCAGGTCGGCGCGATGGTCGGACGGTTCCACCGCGTCGACGGTCGCACCGTCCACGGCGGCCAACGCACCCAACAGCGCGGCCTTGCCACCCGGCCCGGCGCACAGATCGAGCCAGCGGCCGCCGTCCTCACCGTCGAGGGGCGCCTCGACGAGGGCGCGGGCGACGAGCTGACTGCCCTCGTCCTGCACACCGGCCAGACCCTCGCGCACCGCGTCGAGGCGGCCGGGATCCCCCCCGTCGAGGTGGACGGCGTAGGGCGACCACGGGCCGACCTCGCCGCCGGTGACCAGGGCCAGCTCGTCCGCCGAGATCTCACCCGGTCGCGCGACCAGGTGGACGGCCGGTCGCGCGTCGTCCGCGGCGAGCAACTCGTCGAGCTCACCGGCGTCCGCGCCGAGGGCGTCGTGGAAGGCCTGCGCGATCCACGTCGGGTGCGCATGACGAAACGCCGCATGTCCCACCGGATCGCGATCCGCGGGCGGGGCGAGCTCGGCGACCCACTGGTCCTCCGTGCGTTCGGACACCCGCCGCAGCACGGCGTTGACGAAGCCCGATTTCCCGGGGCCGGCCTCGGCGCGCACCATGTCCACCGACGTGGCCACCGCGGCGTGCGGAGCGATACGGGTACGCAGCAACTGATAGGCGCCGAGCCGGAGGACGTCGAGCAGGGGCCCGTCGATCTCCTCGACCGAGCGCGACGCCGCGTGGGCGATGACGGCGTCCAACACCCCGCGAGCACGGGAGGCGCCGTAGGCGAGCTCGGTGGCCAATGCTGCATCCCGTTCGCCGAGACGCCGCTCGCGGAGCAGGGCGGGCAGGACCAGGTTGGCGTAGGCGTCGCGTTCCCGGACCGCCCGCAGGACGTCGCGTGCCGCGACGCGCGCCGGATCGAGTCCGGCCTCCGCGGGATTCGGACGGTTCGCCTGTCGGGGGCGCGTGTTGCCGCGGGCAGGATTCCCGGCGCGGGTCCGCGAGGGCCGACGCGTGCCGGAGCGATCCTCGTCACCGCGTCGACCGGCGCGATCCTCGTCACCGCGTCGACCGGAGCGATCCTCGCTCATCGAATCACCGCCCCGTCCACGTCCCGTGCTCCGCGCGCCCAGTCGGTCGCCGCCATCTGCTTCTTGCCCTGCGCCTGTACCCAGCTCAACTCCACCGCGGCGGTCGCTGTTCCCACCAGCACGGCCCGTTTGCGCACCTCGACGACCCCGGCGGGCAGCGACTCCTCGGTGACGGTCACGGGTCCCAGCTTGACGCGGAGATCGTGGACCTCGGCCCAGGCCCCCGGGGCCGGTGTGACACTGCGCACATGGCGGTCCACGGCCACGGCGGGACGCGTGAAATCGACGCGCGCCGCGTCCACCGTGATCTTCGGGGCGATCGAGACACCGTCGGTCGACTGCGGCACCGCGGTCAGCGCGCCGTCCTCGAGACCGTCCATGGTCGCCTCCAGCAGTCCGGCCCCGCTCTCGGCCAACCGGCCGAGGAGGTCCCCCGCGGTGTCGTCGCCGCGCACGGTCTCGGTGACCACTCCGAAGACGGGCCCGGTGTCCAGTCCCTCCTCGATGCGGAACGTCGTGGCTCCCGTCACCTCGTCCCCCGCGGCGAGCGCCGCCTGCACCGGAGCGGCACCGCGCCACGCGGGAAGCAAGGAGAAGTGCAGGTTGACCCAGCCGTGCCGGGGCAGGTCGAGGAGCGGCGGGCGCAGGAGCGCCCCGTAGGCGACGACGGGGCAGCAGTCCGGCGCCCAGTCGGTCAGGGTGCGTACGGCGTCGGCGTCGCCGGGTCGCGGCGGCTGGAGGACCGGGATGCCGTGCTCGTCGGCGAGCTGCGCGACGGGTGAGCGCACCACCCGGCGGCCCCGTCCGGCGACCGTGTCGGGGCGGGTGAGCACGCCGACCACCTCGTGCCGGGGCGAGGCGAGCAGACGTCGCAGGGCGGGCAGGGCGGGTTCGGGAGTACCGGCGAAGACGAGACGCACGCGCGTCAGCCTATGCGGAGGGGGTCGACCTGGATGCGCAGCGCCGACGTCGTGGCCTTCTTCGCTCCCACCACCGCGCGGGCCTCGGCGAGGGCGCGGGCCAGCGCCGAGCCCGACTGTCGGGGCACCCGCAACAGCACTCGCTCGACGGGCGCGGACGG
Source organism: Rhodococcoides corynebacterioides NBRC 14404 (assembly GCF_001894765.1). Taxonomy (GTDB): domain Bacteria; phylum Actinomycetota; class Actinomycetes; order Mycobacteriales; family Mycobacteriaceae; genus Rhodococcoides; species Rhodococcoides corynebacterioides. Next base: position 141,361 of record NZ_BCWV01000005.1, on the reverse strand, counting down.
ATCGTCCGCGGTGTCGGCGCCGACCGGCGGGCGCTCCCCCGGCGGAAGATCGACGGGCCCGAGCGTGACGGTCTCCGCGGGCAGTCGTGCGGCGTCGAGCAGCGTCCGCACCGCGTCGGGTGCACCGTCCACGGCGGCCAGATGCACGGCGGGCGGGAATCCGACCTCGGCGCGTTCGGCCAGCTCGGTGGCGGCGTGACCGACCGGGTCCCACCGAATCAGCGCCTGGACGGCGGGCAGGTCGGCTTCGGCGACCACGACCACCTCGCCGCCGTCCGAGGCGGGGATCACGCCGGCCGCCGCGGCCATCCAGCGCCGTACGGTCTGCTCCGCGGCCCGCAGGTCCGCCCGGCCGAGCATCGCCCACCCGTCGAGCAGGAGGGCGGCGCCGTACCCGCCCTCGGCGACGGGTTCGGCGCCCACGGTGGCGACCACGAGAGACGGGCCGGCGGGCACCGACGCCAGCACCGCGGTGCCCCCGGACTGTCGCACCGTGACGCCGCTGAACGCTCGCCCCAGTTCCTCCGCCGTGCGACCGGCACCGATCACCGTCGCGCGCAGGGCCCGTGACCCGCAGGTCGGGCACGAGTACGCCGCGTCCGCAGTGCCGCACCAGCGGCACGTGGGACTGCCGACGCCGTCCGCGCCGGGCGCCGACGGCAATGCCAACGGACCGTGGCACCGCCGACACCGCGCCGGAGTGCGGCACTTCCCGCAGGCCAGCGACGGAACGTAGCCGCGGCGTGGCACCTGGACCAGCACGGGCCGGCCGGCGGCCAGCGCCGTGCGGGCGGCAGCGAAAGCGACCGCGGGCAGTCGTGCGGCGCGGGCGGAGGGGTCGCGCACGAGGGCGTGCTCGCTGTCGGCCAGGGCAGTGATGCGCGGGGCCGCGGCGCGGACGGTGTCCCGCGCGGCGAGCAGATCCTGCGCCCATCCGGACTCGACCAGCGCCTGCGCCTCGGCGGTGCGGGCGAACCCACCCACCACCGCCGCGGTGCCGGTGCGATGAGCACGCAGCAGTGCGACGTCACGGGCATGCGGATAGGGCGCGCGCGGTTCGACCAGCGACTCGTCGCCGTCGTCCCACACCACGACCAGTGCGAGGTCGTGCACGGGCGCGAACACCGCGCTACGCGTACCGACCGCCACCCGCGCCGTGCCGCGAGCGACGGCCAGCCAGCGTCGATAGCGCTCGGCGGGCCCGAGACCGGCGGACAGCACCGACACCGCGGCGGGGTCGAGCACGGACAGACATGCGGCCTCGACCCGGTCGAGGTCGCGTTGATCGGGAACGAGGAGCAGGACGCCGCCGCCTGCGGCGACCGTCGCAGCCGCCAGCTCGGCGAGACGGGCCGGCCAGTCCTCCCCCGGTACGGCCTGCCACACCGCCCGCGCCGCTCGTCGCTCGGCGAGGGCGGCGAGGAACTCCCGGCCGTGGCGGTATCGCACCCAGCCGTCGATCGACACGGTGGGTGCGGCGGACGCGCCGATCGACCGTGCTTGTGCTTCGACGCGGGCATGACGCGGCGGAACCGCCAGGCGCAGCACGTCCGACCGGGTCCCCGCGTAGCGCGCCGCCACGGCCGTCACCAGATCGGTGACCTCCGCGGTGAGCACCACTTCCGGTGAGACCACCTTGTCCAGGAAGCCCAGTTTCCCGGTGTGGTCGGTCGTGTCACGGCGCTCGACCAGGAATCCGTCGACCAGGCGACCGGCGAAGCGCACACGCACCCGGACGCCGGGTTGCGCGGCCTCGTCCCACTCGACCGGGACCACGTAGTCGAAGTCCCGGTCGAGGTGAGCGAGCGCGAGCAGCGGGATCACGCGCGCGATCGGCGCGCGCTCCGCCGGTCGCGCGGTGCCGGTCAGAGCCCCGCGGCCGACCGCAGCTTCTCGGCGCGGTCGGTGTTCTCCCAGGGCAGGTCGATGTCGGTGCGGCCGAAGTGACCGTAGGCCGCCGTGGGCGCGTAGATCGGGCGCAGCAGATCGAGGTCGCGGATGATCGCGCCGGGGCGCAGATCGAACACCTCGGTGATGGCCGACTGGATCTTCGCGGGGTCGACGTTCTCCGAGCCGAAGGTCTCGACGAACAGTCCGACGGGCGCCGCCTTGCCGATCGCGTACGCGACCTGCACCTCGACCCGCTCGGCCAGATCCGCGGCGACGACGTTCTTCGCCACCCAGCGCATCGCGTACGCAGCGCTGCGGTCGACCTTCGACGGGTCCTTGCCCGAGAAGGCGCCGCCGCCGTGCCGGGCCCAGCCGCCGTAGGTGTCGACGATGATCTTGCGGCCGGTCAACCCGGCGTCGCCCATCGGACCGCCGAGGACGAACTTGCCCGTGGGGTTGACCAGCAGGCGCACCGACGACGTGTCGAGAGTGTCGTGGCCGAGATCGGCGACCACGGCGTCGAGCACGTGGGTCCGGATGTCCGGGGTGAGCATGTTCTCGAGATCGATGTCCGCCGCGTGCTGCGTGGAGACCACGACGGTGTCGAGGCGCACCGGACGACCGCCGTCGTACTCGATGGTGACCTGCGTCTTGCCGTCCGGGCGCAGGTAGGGCAGCACCTCGGTCTTGCGCACCTCGGTGAGGCGACGCGAGAGTCGGTGCGCCAACGCGATCGGCAGCGGCATCATCTCGGGCGTGTCCTTGATGGCGTAGCCGAACATCAGGCCCTGGTCCCCGGCGCCCTGACGGTCGATCTCGTCGTCCGTGAGGCCCTCGACACGCGACTCGTACGCGTTGTCGACACCCTGCGCGATCTCCGGCGACTGTGCGCCGATGGCGACGTTCACGCCGCAGGAATTGCCGTCGAAGCCCTTGGCCGACGAGTCGTAGCCGATCTCGAGGACCTTCTCGCGCACGATGTGCGGGATGTCGGCGTAGGCGGTGGTGTTGACCTCACCGGCGACGTGCACCTGGCCGGTGGTCACCAGGGTCTCCACCGCGACCCGCGCCCGGGGGTCCTCGGTGAGAAGCGCGTCGAGAATCGAATCGCTGATGGCGTCACAGATCTTGTCGGGGTGACCCTCCGTGACCGATTCGCTGGTGAAGAGCCGACGTGCGGACGTGCTCACAGATGTTTCCTCTCGTACACGGACAGGGCTACCGCCGACCGGGTACCCCGAATCGGAGGGGACAGCAGGACCGGGCGTCACCGGCCACTCGCACGAATCAGCGCGGGTCGCCGGTGTTCGTACACTCCCCGTCCGCGGTGGAGGGGGTGGAGGGGTCGGCCGCGAGCACGGGCCCGGTCGAGACCGGGGCGAGCAACGGGGTCAACGCATCGAGGACCCGCGAGGCCATGAGCGCCTTCGACCCGTGCGCGAGGGCCGTCTCGGATCCGTCCGTGGACAGGATCCAGCCGTCGTTGCTGTCCATCTCGAACGCCTTCCCCTCGCCGACGGCGTTGACCACGAGGAGGTCGCACTTCTTGCGCGCGAACTTGGCGCGAGCGTGGGTCAGGACGTCGCCGTTCTCGTCACCGGTCTCGGCGGCGAATCCGACGATGGCCGTCCCGGCCGGCAACTCGCCGTCGGCGCGGGCGGTGACCAGGCCCGCCAGGATGTCGTCGTTGCGGGTGAGCGGAACCGTGTCCGGCTCGTCCGCGCCCTTCTTGATCTTGCTGGTGGCGACGGTGGTGGGCCGGAAATCCGCGACGGCGGCCGCCATGACGACGGCATCGGCGTGCCCGGCGGCCTCGCGGACGGCGGTCTGCATGTCCTGTGCGGTCCGGACCGTCACCACGGAGACCGCCGACGGCGGCGCCAGGTCGGTCGTGTAGCCGGAGACCAGGGTGACCCGAGCGCCGCGCTGGGCGGCGACGCGGGCGAGGGCGTAGCCCTGCTTGCCGGAACTGCGGTTGCCGAGGAACCGCACCGGATCGAGCGGTTCGCGGGTGCCGCCCGCCGAGATCACGAGGTGTCGACCCTCGAGCGAGCGAGGCAACGCGTCGGCGCGCTCGGCGAGCAGTTCGGCGATCGCGGCGATCTCGTCGGGCTCGGGAAGCCGACCCGGACCGGTGTCCTTGCCCGTGAGGCGACCCGACGCGGGCTCGATCACGACGGTCCCACGACGACGGAGGGTGGCGACGTTGTCGACGGTCGCGGGGTGCTCCCACATCTCGGTGTGCATCGCGGGGGCGAACACCACCGGGCACCGCGCGGTGAGCAGCGTCGCGGTCAGCAGGTCGTCCGCCCGGCCCGCGGCGACACGCGCCATCAGGTCGGCCGTCGCCGGGGCCACCACCACGAGGTCGGCCTCCTGCCCGAGGCGCACGTGCGGAACCTCGGGCACGTCGGCGAAGACGCCCGTGTGCACGGGGTTACCGGACAGCGCCTCGAACGTGGCACGCCCCACGAACTGCAGGGCGGATTCGGTGGGGACGACGCGAACGTCGTCCCCGGCCTCGGTGAAGTGACGGATCACTCCGCAGGCCTTGTAGGCGGCGATTCCGCCGCCGACACCGACGACGACGCGTCGGCGCTGCGAGGCCAGCGGACTCACTCGCCTTCGACGTGCTCGAGCAGGTCGGCGTGGATCTCGCGGAGCGCGATCGACAACGGCTTCTCCTGCAGACCCGGCTCCACCAGGGGGCCGACGTACTCGAGGATGCCGTCGCCGAGCTGGTTGTAGTAGTCGTTGATCTGACGGGCGCGCTTGGCGGCGTAGATCACCAGGGCGTACTTGGACGACGTGCGGTCGAGCAGTTCGTCGATGGGCGGGTTGGTGATGCCCAGGGGTGTGTCGTACGCGGCGATCTCGGAACGCGACACGCCTGCTACGGGACTACTCACGAAGTGCTCCTGAATGCTTTTCGAACGCTGTGGCCGGAGCGGATGCTCCGACTAGGGACGGCCGTCACCGGGGGCACCATGGCCCTCCGGGTCACCGTCGACCAACAAGGATACCAACTGGGCACTCGCTCGCTCGACATCGTCGTTCACGACGACCGTGTCGAACTCGCCCTGCGCCGCCAGTTCCTCGCGGGCGGTGTCGAGCCGGCGCGCGACCACGTCCGGCGGTTCGGTCCCGCGGCCGGTCAGTCGCGTCACCAGATCGTCCCAGGACGGCGGCGCGAGGAACACGAGCCGGGCCTCGGGCGCAGCGGCCCGCACGGCGCGGGCGCCCTGCAGGTCGACCTCGAGCAACACCGGGTCCCCGGCGGCCAGTGCGCGGCGGACCGGTTCGGCCGGCGTCCCGCTGCGGTGCAGGCCACGATGGATCTCGGCCCACTCGAGCAGTTCACCGGCGTCGATCATGCGGTCGAACTCGGCGGGGGCGACGAAGCGGTAGTCCCGTCCGTCCACCTCGCCGGGCCGGGGCGCCCGGGTGGTGGCCGAGACGCTGAAGAACAGGTCCGGCAACGCCGCGCGCACGCGGGCCACCACGGTGGACTTCCCGACGGCGGAGGGGCCGGCCAGAACTACCAGCCGACCCCTCCCCGGTGCGGTGACGGTGGCACGGTCGGACGCTCGCGCCCGGGTGTCACTGTCGGACACGCGCCTGTCAGGCTTCGAAATCGAACCGAGCGAGCAGCGCCTTGCGCTGACGATCGCCGAGACCGCGGAGACGACGCGTGGGTGCGATCTCCAGTTCGGTCATGATCTCCTGCGCCTTGACCTTGCCCACCTTGGGCAGGGCCTCGAGCAGCGCCGAGACCTTCATCTTGCCGAGGATCTCGTCCTCTTCGGCATCCTTGAGCACCTGCTTCAGGTCGGTGCCGCCGCGCTTGAGGCGCTCCTTGAGCTCTGCCCTGGCACGACGTGCAGCTGCCGCCTTCTCCAGAGCAGCAGCCCGCTGCTCGTCGGTCAACTGGGGAAGGGCCACGGTTCCTCCGTCTCGTCGTATGTGTATCGGTCGGCGTCCGCCATCCGTCCGTGCCGAACGGCGGGTCCGGAACGGTGAGTCCCGGCCGGGGTGCGGCGCGGCGGCGAGGTCGATCGACCGGCGTGCCACCGGTGTCGACCAGCGGCGATAGCGACCGTAGTCGGGCATGCTCGCGATTGCGAACCGGCCCCCCGCCCGTGTCGCGGACGGTGCGTCGGCTATGCGAGGGCCCGTTCGACCTCGTCGCGAACCCGCCGCGCGGCGTCCCGGAGCGCCGTCACGTCCGGCCCGTGCCGCGCGATGTCCCGAGAAGAGTTGGGCAGCAACAGCTTCGACGCGCCGTCGAACAGAGACGGCAGGTCGGCCGCCGCCGCACCCTGAGCGCCCAGGCCGGGGGCCAGGATCGGTCCCGAGAATTCCCGCAGATCGAGACCGTGTCCGCGTGTCGCGCCGACCACCAGGCCCGCGACGGCGTCACCGGCCTCCCGGTTCACCGCGTCCGCGGACGCCACGACGTGCTGGGCCACGGTGGCGCCGGACGCCGTGTGGGCGGTCTGAACCCCTTCGCCCTCGGGATTGGACGTCCGCGCGAGGACGAACAGACCGGCCCCGTGCGCGCTCGCGTGGCGCACGAACGGCTCCAGGGCGCCCGGACCGAGGTACGGCGACACCGTCACGGCGTCCGAGGCCAACGGCGACGCCGGGTCCAGCCAGGCGGCCGCGTACGCGTCCGACGTACTCCCGATGTCACCGCGCTTGGCGTCGGCGATGACGAGGACGCCGGCGGAACGCAGCGCCGCGATCGTGCGTTCGAGTACCGCGTAGCCCGCCGACCCGAAGCGTTCGAAGAAGGCCACCTGCGGCTTGACGACGGCCACCTCGTCCGCGAACGCCGTCACGCACGCCTCGGCGAACTCCGCGAGGCCTGCGGCGGTGTCCTCGAGGCCCCAGGACGCCAGCAGCCCGGCGTGCGGGTCGATGCCCACGCACAGCCGACCTCGGGCGGTGACGGCCGCCTCGAGGCGGGTCCGCCACCGTCCGGTCGCGGTGTCGGTCACGACGAGACTGCCGCCGTCTCGGCCACTCCGGCGGCCGGACCCCGTCCGGCGTTCGAGTAGGCCTCCAGCGTGCTGTGCAGGTCCTGCAGGGACCGAACTCCGATGTCGCCCCGAATGCTCGCCTCGATGCCCTGCACGGCCGCGGCCGCGCCCTGCACCGTGGTGATGCACGGGATGTTCCGGGCGACGGCGGCACTGCGGATCTCGTAACCGTCGACCCGCGGTCCGTTGTTGCCGAACGGGGTGTTGAACACCATGTGCACCTCCCCGGCCTCGATGAGGTCGACCACGGTGCGCTCACCCTCGGCGACGACGTCGGACTGCTTACGCACCACGTCGCTGGCGATGCCGTTGCGGCGCAACATCTCCGCGGTGCCCTCGGTGGCGAGGATGCGGAAACCGAGGTCCGCGAGCCGCTTGATCGGGAACACCATCGAGCGCTTGTCGCGATTGGCGATGGACACGAAGATCGAGCCGGACAGCGGCAGCGAACCGTAGGCGGCCGTCTGCGACTTGGCGAAGGCGGTGCCGAAGTCGGCGTCGATGCCCATGACCTCGCCGGTGGACTTCATCTCCGGACTGAGCAGCGATTCGACGCTGCTGCCGTCCGCCTTGCGAAAGCGGTTGAACGGCAGCACGGCCTCCTTCACCGCCACCGGGGCGTCGAACGCGGCGTGTCCGCCGTCGCCCTCCGCCGGGAGCACACCGTCGGCCCGCAGTTCGGCGATGGTGGCGCCGAGGGCGATCCGCGCGGCGGCCTTCGCGAGCGGCACCGCCGTCGCCTTGGACACGAACGGCACCGTGCGCGACGCGCGGGGGTTGGCCTCGAGCACGTACAGCACGTCGTCCTTGAGGGCGTACTGCACGTTGAGCAGGCCGCGCACGCCGATGCCGCGGGCGAGCGCCTCGGTGGACCGCCGCACCGCGTCGATGTCGGTGCGGCCGAGGGTGATCGGCGGGAGGGCGCACGCGGAGTCGCCGGAGTGGATCCCCGCCTCCTCGATGTGTTCCATGACCCCGCCAAGGTAGACCTCGGTGCCGTCGCACAGCGCGTCGACGTCGATCTCGATCGCGTCCTCGAGGAACCGGTCCACGAGCACCGGATGCTCGGGCGTCAGTTCCGTCGAGCGGGAGATGTAGTCGTCCAGCGACGCCTCGTCGTAGACGATCTCCATGCCGCGCCCGCCGAGGACGTACGACGGCCGGACGAGGACCGGGTAGCCGATCTCGCCGGCGATGCGCTTGGCTCCGTCGAAGGTGGTCGCGGTGCCGAACTTCGGCGCCGGGAGGCCGGCGGCCACGAGGACCTCGCCGAACTCCTTGCGGTCCTCGGCGAGGTCGATGGCCTCGGGCGAGGTGCCGACGATGGGCACTCCGGCGTCCTGGAGTCGCTGCGCCAGGCCCAGCGGGGTCTGACCGCCGAGCTGGCACAGCACCCCCACCACGCCGGGGCCGCCGCGGCCGGATTCCTTCTCGGCCAGGTAGACCTCGAGCACGTCCTCGAACGTCAGCGGCTCGAAGTAGAGGCGATCGGCGGTGTCGTAGTCCGTCGACACGGTCTCGGGGTTGCAGTTGACCATGACGGTCTCGTACCCCGCCGCGGACAGCGTGGTGGCCGCGTGGACGCAGGAGTAGTCGAACTCGATGCCCTGCCCGATGCGGTTGGGACCCGATCCGAGGATGAGCACCTTGCCGCGCTCGGTCTGCGGAGCGACCTCGGTCTCCGCGCCGGGATCGAGCTCGTAGGACGAGTAGTGGTACGGCGTCTTGGCCTCGAACTCGGCGGCGCAGGTGTCGACCGTCTTGAACACCGGCCGCACGCCGAGCCGGTGGCGCAGCGAGCGCACCCCGTCCTCGCCGGCGAGTTCAGGCCGCAGAGCCGCGATCTGCCGGTCGGAGAGACCGGCATGCTTCGCACGCCGCAACAGGTCCTCGTCGATCACCGGGGCATCGACCAGACGGGCCCGCAGGTCGACCAGTCCGGCGATCTCGTCGACGAACCAGGGGTCGACGCCGGACGCGGCGGCGACCTGGTCGACGGTGCCGCCCAGACGCAGGGCGAGCTCGACGTCGTAGATCCGGCCTTCGGTGGCGACCTTCAGGTCCGCGAGCACGGCGTCGAGGTCGCGGGCACGCTCACCGGCCAGGACCTCGTCGGACACCGTCCAGAAGCCGGTGGCCTTGGTCTCGAGCGACCGGAGCACCTTGCCCAGCGCCTCGGTGAAGTTGCGGCCGAGGGCCATCGCCTCGCCGACCGACTTCATGGTCGTGGTCAGCGTGCCGTCGGCGCCGGGGAACTTCTCGAACGCGAACCGCGGGGCCTTGACCACCACGTAGTCGAGCGTGGGCTCGAAGCAGGCGGGGGTCTCGCGGGTGATGTCGTTGACGATCTCGTCCAGCGAGTAGCCGACGGCGAGCTTGGCCGCGATCTTCGCGATCGGGAAGCCCGTCGCCTTCGAGGCCAGTGCGCTCGACCGGGACACGCGTGGGTTCATCTCGATGACGATCAGACGGCCGTCCGCCGGGTCGATCGCGAACTGGATGTTGCAGCCGCCCGTGTCCACGCCGACCTCGCGCAGGATCGCGATGCCGAGGTCGCGCATGGTCTGGTACTCGCGGTCGGTGAGCGTCATCGCCGGCGCCACCGTCATCGAGTCACCGGTGTGCACACCCATGGGGTCGACGTTCTCGATCGAGCAGACGATCACCACGTTGTCGCGGTTGTCGCGCATCAGCTCGAGCTCGTACTCCTTCCATCCGTAGATGGACTCCTCGATGAGCACGTTGGCCGACGGCGAGGCGTCGAGTCCGCCGCCGGCGAGCCGGTCGAGATCCTCGTACGTGTACGCCATGCCGGAGCCCAGTCCGCCCATGGTGAAGCTCGGGCGGATGACCACCGGCAGACCGAGCTCGGCCACCGTGTCGTGGACCTCGTCCATCGTGTAACAGACACGCGAGCGGGCGCTCTCGCCGCCGACCTTCGCCACGATGTCCTTGAACTTCTGACGGTCCTCGCCGCGCTGGATGGCGTCGAAGTCCGCACCGATGAGTTCGACGTCGTGCTTGGCCAGGATGCCCTGCTCGTGCAGCGCGACCGCGCAGTTGAGCGCGGTCTGACCGCCGAGGGTCGCCAGCACGGCATCGATGGGATGGCCGGCCGCGGCCTCCTTCTCGATGACCTTCTCCACGAACGACGCCGTGATCGGCTCGACGTAGGTGGAGTCCGCGAACTCGGGGTCGGTCATGATCGTGGCGGGGTTGGAGTTGACCAGGCTGACGCGCAGGCCCTCCTCGCGCAGGACGCGGCAGGCCTGGGTGCCGGAGTAGTCGAACTCGCAGGCCTGTCCGATGACGATCGGCCCGGAGCCGATGACCAGGATGTGCTTCAGGTCGGTACGCCGTGGCATTACTTGCCGACTTTCTTGTCGAGGAGGGTCAGGAACCGGTCGAAGAGGTACTCGGCGTCGTGCGGACCCGCGGCCGCCTCCGGGTGGTACTGCACCGAGAAGGCCGAATCGTCCAGCAGGCGGACACCTTCCACCACACCGTCGTTCGCGCAGGTGTGGCTGACGACGGCGCGGCCGAAGGGAGTGTCGAACTCCTCCCCCGCCTCGCCCTCGAGCGCGAAACCGTGGTTCTGCGACGTGATCGCGATGCGCCCCGTGTCGTGCTCGATCACCGGGATGTTCAGTCCGCGGTGGCCGAACTTCATCTTGTAGGTCCCGCGGCCGAGCGCACGCCCGAGAATCTGGTTTCCGAAGCAGATCCCGAACATCGGCGTCCCGTCGCCGAGGACCTCCTCGGTCAGGCGGACCACCGAATCGGCGGTCGCCGGATCACCGGGGCCGTTGGAGAGGAAGAAACCGTCGGCACCGAGGTCGCGCACCTGGTCGATGGTGGCGTTCGCCGGAACCACGTGGACGCGGATACCGCGCCGCGCGAACATGCGCGGGGTGTTGGACTTGATGCCGAGGTCCACCGCCACGACGGAGTACCGGGCCTCGCCCTCGGGCTCGACGACGTAGCCCGACGTGGTGCTGACCTCGCCGGCCAGGTCCGCTCCGGCCATCGACGGCTGGGATCGCACCCGCTCGACGAGGGTGTCGACGTCGGCGAGCGCGTCGCCGGAGAAGATGCCCGCCTTCATCGACCCGCGCGTGCGCAGGTGACGGACCACGGCACGCGTGTCGATCTCGGCGATGCCGACGACGTCCTGTCGACGCATCTCGTCGTCGAGCGTGCCGGTCGCGCGCCAGCTCGAGGCGCGACGGCTCGCGTCGCGGATGGCGAACCCGGCCACCCACATGCGGGCGTCGTCCGCGGACCCGTCGGGGCCGACGGACTCGTCGTCCTCGCCGTTCCAACCCGTGTTGCCCACCTGCGGTGCGGTGGCGACCACGATCTGACGGTGGTAGCTGGGGTCGGTCAACGTCTCCTGGTAGCCGGTCATGCCGGTGCAGAACACGGCCTCGCCGAGGGTCTGTCCCACGGCGCCGTACGCGGCTCCGCGGAAGACCCGCCCGTCCTCGAGGACCAGTGCCGCGGCGTCGGGCTTGCTCACGCCGTCTCCTTCTCGTCGGTATCGCCCGGACCGTCGTCCGGTGTGGTGTCGTGGCGGTCCACCCAGGCGGGGTAGACCGATTTGTCGTCGGCTCGGAAGCCGGTGTCGATCTCGGTGCCGGTCGGCAGTTCCCACCGGATCACGAGCAGTCCGTCGCGGGTCATGACCTTTCCCGCCAGTCCCCGTTCGGTGCGGATCGCCCGCAGGGACTCGGTGGGCGCGAACACGGCGGACTCCCCCGTGCGCTCGAGGAGAATGCCGGCCTCGTAGCGGGTCAGGGTGCCGGTGGCGCGATGCCCGAGGTCCCCGACTGCGATGCGGTTCTGCCAGCTCGGTGCGATGGTCGAGCCCACGTAGAGACCCGTGCACGGCGGGACGAGCACGGCCCCGAGGTCGGCGGGCACGGCCGGCAGCTCACCGATCACGTCCTGCTGACGTCGTTGCCGGTTGCGCCAACCCCACAGGATCAGCGCGATCATCGCCAACCAGAAGAGCAGGAAGGCCAGGACGAGCAGTACTCGATCCATCAGGACACCTCACTCGTCGTGCGTCGGTGCGTCACGCGACCGCGCAGCACCGTGGTGGTCACGACCGCCGGCAGCTCCAGCGCATCGAACGGAGTGTTGGCGGACAGCGAGGCGAGCTCCTCCGCGGCGACCGTCCAGCGCGTGTCCGGATCGACGACGGTCACCGTCCCCGGCTCGCCGACGGCGATCGGACGGCCCTGATCGGTCAGCCCGACGATCTCCGCGGGCCGTTCGCTCATCACCCGGGCGACTCCGCGCCAGTCCAGCAGGCCCGTCTCGACCATCGAGGCGACGACCACGGACAGCGCGGTCTCGAGTCCGAGCATCCCCGGGCGAGCCTGCGAGAACTCGCAACACTTGTCCTGCTCCGCGTGCGGCGCGTGGTCGGTGGCCACGCAGTCCACGACACCCGACGCCAGGGCCTCGCGCAGCGCGGCGACGTCGGAGGCCTCGCGCAGCGGCGGGTTCACCCGGTTGACGGCGTCGTAGGTCTCGAGCCGGGAGTCGTCGAGGAAGAGATGGTGCGGGGTGACCTCGGCGGTGATGGCGATGCCCTGCTTCTTCGCCCAGTCCAGCAGCTGCACCGTCCCCGCGGTGGAGGCGTGGCAGATGTGCACGCGAGCACCCGCGTCGCGGGCCAGGATCGCGTCCCGCGCGACGATGGCCTCCTCCGCGGAGCGGGGCCACCCCGCCAGACCCAACCGAGCGGCGGTCGGGCCCTCGTGGGCCACGGCGTTCTCGGTGAGACGCGGTTCCTCCGCATGCTGCGCGATCACGACGCCGAGCCCGGCGGCGTACTCCAGCGCACGCCGCATCAGAAGCGGATCGGCCACGCAGTGACCGTCGTCGCTGAAGAGTCGCACTCCCGCGTCGCCGGCGTGCATCGTGCCCATCTCGGCGAGTGCGGCGCCCTTCAACCCCACCGTGACCGCGCCCACCGGGTGGATGTCGACCAGCCCGACCTCGCGACCGCGACGCCACACGTGGTCCGTCACCACCACCGAATCGGCGACCGGCGAGGTGTTGGCCATGGCGAAGATCGCGGTGTATCCCCCACGCGCCGCCGCGGCCGACCCCGTCTCGATGGTCTCGGTGTCCTCCCGGCCGGGCTCGCGAACGTGGGTGTGCAGATCGACGAAGCCGGGCAGCAGGACCGCTCCCCCGCCGTCGACCACCTCGGCCGACGGCGCGTCCACGTCCGCCTCGATCCGCGTGATGATCCCGTCCTCGATCAGGACGTCCACCGGCTCGCCCTCACCGTACGGACGCACTCGGTGCAGCAACACGCTCACCGCGTCTCCTCCGATCCGATGAGGAGACGGAACAGGACGGCCATGCGCACGTGTACTCCATTCTGAACCTGTTGCAGGACAGCGGTTTCGGGAGCGTCGGCAACGGAGAAGCCGATCTCCATGCCGCGCAGCATCGGACCGGGGTGCAGCACCACCGCGTGCTCGGGAAGCAACTCGAACCGGCGCTGGTTCAGCCCGTATCCGATCGAGTACTCCCGCGCGGACGGGAAGAACCCGCCGTTCATCCGCTCGGCCTGCACCCGGAGCATCATGACCGCGTCCAGTGCCGGCAACTCCGCGTCCAGAGACGACGCCACCGTCACCGGCCAGGTCTCGATGCCGACCGGAAGCAGGGTGCGAGGTGCGATGACCACCACCTCCGCCCCGAGGGTCGCCAGCAACGTGGCGTTCGACCGGGCGACACGGCTGTGCAGGACGTCGCCGACGATCGCGATGCGACGGCCCTCGATGTCACCGAGGCGCTGACGCAGCGTCAGGGCGTCGAGCAGCGCCTGGGTCGGATGTTCGTGCGTACCGTCTCCGGCGTTGATCACCGCGGGTCCCGTGCCGTCGGCGTTCGCCGTCCAGTCGGCGATCCGGTGCGCCGCCCCCGACGCCGGGTGGCGGACCACCAGGGCGTCGGCCCCCGCGGCGCGCAAGGTCAACGCGGTGTCCCGCAGCGATTCGCCCTTGGACGCCGAGGAACTCGAGGCGCTGACGTTGATGACGTCGGCGCTCATCCACTTGCCGGCAACCTCGAAGGACACCCGCGTGCGGGTGGAGTTCTCGTAGAAGACCGTCATGACGGTCTTGCCGCGCAGAGTCGGCAACTTCTTGACGTCCCGACCGAGCAGAGCCTGCTCGAAGCGCTCGGCCTCGTCGAGGATCGCGGTGGCCTCGACGCGGCTCAGGGCGGCCGTGGTCAACAGATGCCGGCTCATCGGACGTCCTCCCCGGCGGACCGGAGCTCGACGCCGTCCCGGCCGTCGTGCTCGACCAGCAGCACCGACACGTCCTCGGACCGCGCCGTCGGCACGTTCTTGCCGACGTAGTCCGCACGGAGCGGCAGCTCGCGATGGCCGCGGTCGACCAGAACCGCCAGCTGGACCGCGCGGGGCCGCCCCAGGTCGCGCAGCGCGTCGAGCGCGGCACGGACCGAGCGGCCGGAGAACAGCACGTCGTCCACCAGAACCACGAGGGCGCCGTCGACGCCCGTGTCCGGCATCGAGGTCCGCTCGAGCGCGCGGTGCGGCTTGGTGCGCAGGTCGTCTCGGTAGAGCGTGATGTCCAGCGACCCCACGGGCGGCCGGGTGCCGGCGAACTCCTCGATGCGGTCGGCGAGGCGCTGGGCGAGCGTCGCCCCCCGCGTCGGAATGCCGATGAGGATCAGCGGCGGCGCGCCGTCGGACCCGACGGCGGTCTTCTCGATGATCTGATGCGCCATGCGGGCGACGGTCCGGCCGACGTCGGCAGCGGACAGCAGCTCGCGGCTGTGGTGGGAAACGTTCTCGTCGTCGGACACGAGAAACGGGACCTCCTTCTCCGCCTCACGGGACGGATCGTTAAAGGATGTCGAACGAGCAGAGTCTAGCAATGCGCCCGACGGCGCACGGCGCTCGGTGTCAGTCGGTCCGCTCCCCCGGAACGTCGTCACGCTGCTCTGCCGCCGGCCTGGCAGCGGCTGTCTGCTCTGCCGCCGGCCGAGCGGCGGCTGTCTGCTCTGCCACCGGCCGAGCGGCGGCGGCCGCACGAACCTGCGGCGCCACCGACACGATCTGACCGAGCACCCCGTTGACGAACGACGGCGACTCGTCGGTGGAGAGCTGCTTGGCCAACTCCACCGCCTCGTCGACGGCCACCACCGGCGGCACGTCGGTCGCGTTCAGCAACTCCCAGACCGCGACGCGCAGGATGGCGCGGTCGACGGCCGGCAGGCGCGCCAGGGTCCACTGGTGCAGGTGGTCGGAGATGACCGAGTCGATGCGGTCGAGGCTCTCCGCGACGCCCGCGACCAGGGTGTCGGTGTAGACGTTGACGGGAGCGACGGCGTCGTCCTCCGCGGAGAGCGCACGACGGTCCGCGGCCAGGGCCACGGGGTCGAGGTCACGCGCCTCCGCTTCGAACAGGAAATCCACGGCGCGCTTGCGCGCCTTGTGCCGCGCGCCGAGCTTCTTCGGTGCCGGGCGACCGGTCTTGGCGGACTCGCTCACTCAGGAATTCACACGCCCGAGGTAGTTGCCGTCACGCGAGTCGACCTTGAGCTTGTCGCCGGTGTTGATGAACAGCGGGACGTTGATCTCGGCGCCGGTCTCGAGGGTCGCCGGCTTGGTTCCGCCGGTGGACCGGTCACCCTGCAGGCCGGGATCGGTGTGCTGGACGACGAGCTCGACGGTGACGGGAAGCTCCACGTAGAGCGGCAGACCCTCGTGCATGGCGACCTGCACCGTCATGTTCTCGAGCAGGAAGCGCGCCCCGTCGCCGATGGTGGCCTCGCCGATCGAGATCTGGTCGTAGGTGTCGCCGTCCATGAAGACGTAGTCGCTGCCGTCGTGGTACAGGTACGTCATGTCGCGGCGGTCCACCGTCGCGGTCTCGACCTTGACGCCGGCGTTGAAGGTCTTGTCGACCACCTTGCCCGACGTCACGTTCTTGAGCTTGGTGCGGACGAAGGCGGGGCCCTTGCCCGGCTTGACGTGCTGGAACTCGATGATCGACCAGAGCAGGCCGTCGATCTTCAGGACGAGCCCGTTCTTGAAATCACTGGTGGAAGCCACGTGCTTCGCATCTCCTCGTGTCGCGGTGGAAAATCCCGGGTGGTGCACGCCCGCGTCGGACTCGCCGTCCGGCACACCGCATCGCGCGCCGCACGCGGGCGCGGGGTGGGGCCGTCAGAGGACGGTGAAGTCCTTGCTGGTCAGCGTGAGCAGTTCCGGCTCGTCCTCACGGACGATGAGCGTGTCCTCGATCCGTACGCCTCCGCGACCGGAGAAGTACACGCCGGGCTCCACCGTCACCGCTGCACCGGCAAGCAGTGTACCGGTGCCGGTGGCGCCGATTCCGGGCGCTTCGTGGATCTCCAGACCGACGCCGTGTCCGAGGCCGTGCAGGAACAGTTCACCGTGGCCGGCGTCGTCGATGACGGCGCGCGCCGCGCCGTCGACCGCTCGCACCTCGGCGCCCGGCCGGAGGGCCTCCCGACCTGCGGCCTGCGACCGCGCCACCAGCTCGTACAGCTCGCGCTGCCAGTCCTGCGCCGCACCGAGCACGACCGTACGCGTCATGTCGGAGTGGTAACCACCCACCTCGGCGCCGAAGTCCAGCTTCAGCAGATCGCCGTGCTGCAGCACCGTGGCGTCCGGACGATGATGCGGGACAGCCGAATTGGCGCCCGTGGCGACGATGGTCTCGAACGAGATGCCGTCGGCCCCCAGCTCGAGCATGGTGTGGTCGAGCTCGAGACCCACGTCCTTCTCCGTTCGACCGGGCCTGAGCGAGCCCCGCTCGATCAAGGTGGCCAAGGCACGGTCGGCCACCCCGCACGCCTCCCGGAGCAGCGCGACCTCGACCTCGTCCTTGACGACGCGCAACTGCTCGACCGGGCGCGCGGCACGCACCAACTCGACGTCCGCCGCCTCGGCCCACCGAGCGTGGTCGTCGACCGACACGACGTGCGACTCGAAACCCACCCGCCGCGCGGGCGTGTCGGCGAGCAGGCGCACCGGGCCCGCCCGGTCGATCACCGCCCGCAGATCGGGCACCTGGGCGGCCACCTGCGTGACGTAGCGGCCGTCGGTGCAGATCACCGTGCCGTCCTCGCCCGCCGCCGTGTCGGACGCGGACACCAGCAGCGCCGCGTTGGATCCCGTGAACCCCGTCAGGTAGCGCACGTTCAGCAGGTCGGTGACCAGCATCGCGTCCCATCCCTCGGTGCGGACGAGGGAACGGAGGGCGTCGCGGCGGGCGGCATGATCGGCGGAGAGCATCACTCGAACGTACCGCTCGGCCGCAGGGCATCCGGGGCCGTGTCCGGGCACGGACCTGGCCGGTGTGCGCCCGCCGTCACGACGCGGTGGCTACTGTGTGCTCCATGACTGGCTGGGTGGTACGCGGTGTGGGGATGACGCTCGTTCACGTGGTGGCCCGGGTGGTGCTGGCTCTGGCCGTCGCAGCCGCGCCCACCCGCGGGTCGATGCTGCAGATACTGACCCTCGTGGCGGTGCTGCTCGTCGCGCTCGTCTGGGGCGCTCTCGACGGCATCGCCGCCGGTCGACGCGGCGACGAGGACGCCACCGATCACACCATGGTCTGGCTGAAGGCCTCGCTGGTCGCCGGCGTCGCCGCCGGGTTCCTCTCGTGGTTGTTCACCGCGATCGCGAACCTCGCCGTCAGCGCCAACTCCCTGATCTTCGAGATCACCGCCGGTGCTGCCTTCACCGTGCTGTTGGTCTTCGTTCCCGCGACCGTCTCCGTCGCGATCGGCCGATGGTGGGCGCGGCGCGGCGTGAACGACGGACCTCGCACCCGCTCCGCCGATCCCGACGAGCGACGCGCCGACGCCGACTCGTCCGCCGACTCGTCCGCCGACACCGAGGTCTTCGCGCCGGCTCGCGACCGGTCCTAGGGACTCAGAGCAGGACGGTCGTCGAAGCCGGTCCCGCGTCGCGCGCGATCGCGGAGTACGCGGCGGCGAGCAACGACGGATCCGGTCCCTCGAGACGTCCCGGCTTGGCCAGGTCGTCGAGGACGACGAAGCGCAGCAGACCGTTCCGGTTCTTCTTGTCGGTCTGCATCCCCTCGAGCAACTGACCGAAGGCATCGCCGTCGTAACCGACCGGTAGCCCCACCGACTCGAGAATGCGCCGGTGGCGGTCGGCCACCTCGTCGGACAGGCGACCGGCCACGCGAGCGAGTTCCGCCGCGAACACCAGGCCCACCGACACCGCGGCGCCGTGCCGCCACCGGTACTTCTCACGCCGCTCGATGGCGTGCCCGAGGGTGTGTCCGTAGTTGAGGATCTCCCGCAGATCCGACTCCTTGAGATCCGCTGCCACCACCCGGGCCTTGACCTCGATGGACCGCCGGACGAGCTCCGGCAGCACGTCGCCGGTGGGATCGAGAGCCGCCTCCGGGTCCGCCTCGATCAGATCCAGGATGACCGGGTCGGCGATGAATCCGGTCTTGATCACCTCGGCCATCCCGGCCACGATCTCGTGGCGCGGCACCGTCTCGAGGGTCACGAGGTCCACCAGCACCGCGGACGGTTCGTGGAAGGCGCCCACCAGGTTCTTGCCGGCGTCGGTGTTGATCCCCGTCTTGCCGCCCACCGCCGCGTCGACCATCGCCAGCAGCGTCGTGGGCACGTGCACCACGCGCACCCCGCGCATCCACGTGGCGGCGACGAAGCCGGCCAGGTCCGTCGCGGCTCCACCGCCGAGCCCGACGACGGCGTCACTGCGGGTCAGCCCGATCCGGCCGAGGACCTCCCAGCAGAACCCTGCGACGGGCAGTTCCTTGCCGTCCTCCGCGTCGGGGATCTCGATGCGATGCGCATCCACACCCGTCTCCGCGAGAGCGGCCCGCACCACCTCCGCCGTCTCGGCGAGGGGCGGCTGGTGGAAGATCGCGACCGTTCGCGTCCCGCGCAGCTGATCCACCAACTCCGTCAGCAGACCGCGGCCGATGACGACGGGATACGGATCCGCCGAGTTCACGGTGATCGTCACCGGCTCGGATCCCGTGACCGATCCGGTGTCGGTGTCGCTGCGTCCGTCGGTGTCCGGGCTCATGTCGGCTCCTGCGATCGGGGGGCGGGTCGCCCCGAAGGTGTGGTCGGGTGATCGGGAGTGGCGGGCGACGCCCCGGGTTGGGACGACCCCGATCGGTGCGTCCCGGACCGCCCCGTTCCGCGGCGGGACCGCCGCCGGGCACCGGTGCGCCGGGTCCGATCCGGTCCGGCCTCCGCCGGCTCGCGCGGCGCACCCAAGCGATCGAGCACCGCCGCCACGACGCGTGACGGACTACGCCCGTCCGTCCGGATCCGAATCGTCGCCGCCTCCCGATACAGCGGACGGCGAATCCGCATCAGTTCTCGGTACTTCGCCTTCGGATCGACGCCCGTCAGCAACGGGCGCGAGGTGTTCGCGTTCAGCGCGCCCGTCCGGCGCAGTCCCTCCCCGACGCCGAGTTCGAGGTAGACCACCGTGTGGCCCTGCAGCGCAGCCCGGGTCCGAGGGGACAGCACGGCACCCCCGCCGAGCGACACCACACCCGACCGCGACTGCAGCGACTCGACGACGACCTGCTCCTCGATCTCCCGGAACGCCGCCTCGCCGTCCACGGCGAAGATGTCCGGAATCGTCCGGCCGGTGCGCTCCTCGATCGCGGCGTCGGTGTCGTACAGCTCCACGCCCAGGGCCTTCGCGACCCGCCGACCGATCGTCGACTTCCCCGCGCCGGGCGGGCCGATCAACACCACTCGCGGCCGTACTCCCGGCAGCGGATCCGACCGGCCTCCGGCCTGCCCGGTATCACTCGACCGGCCTCCGGCCTGCCCGGTGTCCTGCGACCGGCCTCCGGCCTGCCCGGTGTCCTGCGACCGGCCTCCGGCCTGCCCGGTGTCCTGCGACCGGCCTCCGGCCTGCCCGGTGTCCTGCGACCGGCCTCCGGCCTGCCCGGTATCACTCGACCGGCCTCCGGCCTGCCCGGTCATCGCGGGGGGCGTTGGGACACGTTCTCGACGTAGCGACGCACGTTGTCCGCGGTCTCGGCCACCGAATCCCCGCCGAACTTCTCGAGGGTCGCCTGCGCCAGCACCAGGGCCACCATGGTCTCGGCGACCACACCGGCCGCCGGGACGGCGCAGACGTCGCTGCGCTGATGGATCGCGACGGCCTGCTCACCCGTCGACATGTCCACCGTCGACAGAGCCCGCGGCACCGTCGAGATGGGCTTCATCGCCGCCCGCACACGCAGCGGGGCACCGTTGGTCATGCCACCCTCGAGACCGCCGGCACGGTTGGTGGAGCGGACGATGCCGTCGTCACCCGGCGTGATCTCGTCGTGGGCGGCGCTGCCGCGCCGTCGCGCCGTCTCGAAACCGTCGCCCACCTCGACACCCTTGATGGCCTGGATGCCCATGAGCGCCGCGGCGAGCCGGGCGTCGAGTTTGCTGTCACCGGTGACGAACGAGCCCAGTCCGACGGGCAGGCCGTGAACCACCACCTCCACGACACCGCCGAGCGTGTCGCCGTCGCGCTTGGCGGCCTCGATCTCGGCGATCATCGACTGCTCCGTCGCGGAGTTCAGGGCACGCACCGGGCTGGCGTCGATCGCCTCGAGGTCGCCGGGCTGCGGCTCCGGCCCGACGTACGGCTCCGATGCGCCGATCGACACGACGTGGGAGAGCACCTCCACGCCCAGGACCTGGCGCAGGAAGGCGCGCGCGACGGTGCCCACCGCGACGCGGGCCGCGGTCTCCCGTGCGGAGGCGCGTTCGAGGACCGGACGGGCATCGTCGAAGCCGTACTTGAGCATGCCGGAGTAGTCGGCGTGGCCCGGCCGGGGGCGAGTGAGAGGGGCGTTGCGGGCGAGGTCGGCCAGCACGTCAGGGTCGACCGGGTCGGCCGACATGACCTGCTCCCACTTGGGCCACTCGGTGTTGCCGACCTCGATCGCGACGGGACCACCGAGGGTGCGGCCGTGCCGCACACCGCCGATCACGGTCACCTGGTCGGCCTCGAACTTCATGCGCGCACCGCGGCCGTACCCGAGACGCCGCCGGGCGAGCTGAGCGGCAATGTCCTCGCTGGTCACCTCGACTCCGGCGACCATGCCCTCGAGAACCGACACCAGTGCAGGGCCGTGGGACTCGCCGGCCGTGATCCATCGCAACACGAGTCCCATCTTTTCACGTCGCGGCGCCGAGCCACGCCACCAGGGTCGCCGCGCACAGTGGCGGTCCGTACGGATACGGGCCGCGGGCGCCCACACCGGCCGCGGCGGCCGCCGCGACCAGTCCGAGGATCGGCGCCAGGACGGCCGCCGACACCCACACCTCGGTCCCGGCCTGCCCACCCACCGCGCCGAGTGCCAGACACAGCTTGACGTCGCCGCCGCCGACCGCACCCGGCACCGCCGCGGCGACCAGCCAGTGCAGTGCCGCGTACGTCGCCGCCCCGACGATCGCCGGACCCGGGTGGTCCGCGGCGAGGATCACGGCCGCGGCCGCAGGCAGGGTCAGCTCGTCCGGCAGACGGAGCAGGTGAGCGTCCACGACGCACAGCACCCCGGCCCACGCCGTGAGGGCGACGACGGCCGCGGTCTCCGCGATCCCGGACCCGCCACTCGAGACCGCGGCACACCCGCACGCGAATGCGACCGCCGCGTGGTCCGCCGGGGTGGGCCGTGTCCATCGCCCGATGGTCGCGACGGCGAGGACACCGAGAACCGAGGCGGCCGCGACGACGGCCCAGAGCGGGAGGACGGGTTCGACCACGGGTCGACGCTCGCATCCGGGCGCGCCCCGGCAGGGCCGCGAACAGTGCCCCGGGGACGGTCGCCCACCCGGGGAGAAGCGCCCGCGCGACGGACGGCGGTCAGTCGCCCAGCAGTGCCCGCGTCATCACCTCGCGCGGAGCGGGACGGCCCGTGAACTGCTCGGTCTGGCCGAAGGCCTGGTGGAGCAGCATCTGCACTCCGCCCACCACGATTCCCCCGGCTCGCTCGACGGCCGCGGCGAACGGTGTCGGCCACGGGTCGTAGATGGCGTCGAGCAGCACCGCGACGTCTCCGGCAACGGGCACCAGTGCCTCGGCGCCGTCCGCCGGCACCGTGGAGATCACGACGGCGGCGCCCGCGAGGGTGTCGCCGAGTCCGGGGTCCGCGAGATCGGCCCACCGGGCGTCGAGACCGCATCGCGCGGCGCAGTCGAGTGCTCCGGCCGCGCGCCCGCGATCGCGAGAGACGACGGTGACGGAGGTGGCGCCGCGGTCGGCGGCCGCGACCAGCGCGGGCCGCGACGTGCCCCCCGCCCCCACGACGACCACGGACGCGCCGGTGAGATCGGTGACGCCGACGGTACCGAGCGCGCCCGTCACGCCGTCGACGTCCGTGCAGTCGGCGCGCCATCCGTCGGGGATGCGGACGAGGGTGTTGGCCGACCCGACCGCGTCCGCGCGCGCGGTGCGCTCGGTGGCGTACGCCAGCGCGGCGAACTTGCCGGGCATCGTGACCGAGACCCCCACCCACTCGGGGCCGAAGGAGTCGAGGAGCGGCGCGAGCTCGTCGGCGGTGCACTCGATGCGCTCGTACGTCCAGTCGGTCAGCCCGAGCGCGGCGAACGCGGCTCGGTGCACGATCGGCGACCGGGAATGGGCGATCGGCGACCCGAGAACGGCCGCCCGGCGGGGCCCGGTGTCGGCGTCCACCGCTCAGCGCCCACTGTCCAGGAATCCGCCCTCGACCTTCTGGATGTTGTCGAGGTGCGTCTGATAATTGTCGGTGAAGAGCGTCTCGCCCTGCGCGTTGATGGTCACGAAGTAGAGCCAGTTGCCCGGTTCCGGATTCTCGGCGGCCTGCACGGCGCCGACGCCCGGCGAGCAGATCGGGGTGGCCGGCAGGCCTTCGCTCGCGTACGTGTTCCACGGGGTGACCGTGCCGCGGTCCACGTCCGTGGTGGCCACTTCGGTGGTGTCCAGGGCGTAGTTGACGGTGGAGTCGAACTCGAGCTTCTGCCCGATCGCGAGCCGGTTGAGGATGACTCGGGCCACCTTCGCGAAGTCCTGGGGAAGGGACTCGCGTTCGATGAGCGATGCCGCGACCAGCACCTGATAGGGGTCGAGGCCGGAGGTCGCCCCGGTCTCGAGCAGTCCGGTGCTCTCGTAGAGTTCGGCGCTCTCGGTGACCAGCTGACGGATCATCTCCGCGGGACTGGCGCTGGGGTCGACGTTCCAGGTGCCCGCGGCGATCAGCCCCTCGAGCTGGCGATCGCGATCGGGGACGCGCGACACGGCGTCGCGGGCCCAGTCGGCGACACCGAGCTCGGCGGGATCGCCCGCCCCGGCCTCGTCGAGCTGCTGGTAGGTCACGCACGGAACACCCTCGCCCACAGCGCAACTCGCCTCGGCGATCAAGGTGTAGATACCCTTGCGTACGGCGCCGGTGTTGACGTCGGTGGTGTCGTGCAACTGTCGCCCCTCGGCAATCTGGATCTGACCCACACGCGCGGCGGGATCCACCAGTGTGGCCACCGCGTCCGCGGCCGGCAGTCCCTCCTGCAGTCGGTAGAAGCCCGGCTGGACCGCGGTGATCGCCGAGTTCTGCAGCGCTGCTTCGTAGAACGCGCCGGAGGACGCGGTGACGCCCTTGTCGGCCATCTCCTCCGCGATCTGCTCGGCGGTGTCCCCGGGCTGGACCGCGACGACGACGGTGGCGCCGCCGGGTCCGGCGAAGTCCGCCGCCGGCTCCGGGCCACCCCGGAACGCCGAGAACGCCCACACACCGGCCGCGCCGACCAGCACCACCAGCGCGATCACCGCGAGACCGCCGACGACGCGCGCGCGACGCCGCCGACCCTCCGCGGCCCGGCGGCGTCGGGTACCCGCCCGACCGGACGTCGGCGTGGGTCCGCCTCGCTCACCCACCGGGCGTGGCCGCGCCGCACCCGACCCGTCGCTCGGGCGACGCTCTCGCGATCCGTCGCGCCCTCGGTCCTCCCGGACCACGGGGATGCGGTCGGTGTCCCACTCGTCGTTCACTGCGTGGCTCCTGCGCCGTCGTTCACTGCGTGGCTCCTGCGCCGTCGTTCACTGCGTGGCTCCCGCGCCGTCGTCACCGTTGTCGGGCATCGGTGCCCCCTCCGTCTCGTCCAGCACGGTCGTGTCGTCGCGCTCGAGCCGCCGACGTTCGTCGAGCCACCCCTGCAGAATCGCCACGGCTGCGGCCTGGTCGATCACCGACCGTTGATTCCGGGCCCGGATTCCGCTGTCACGAAGTCCGCGCGCCGCACTCACCGTAGTCAAGCGTTCGTCCGCGAGGCGAACCGGCGTGCCGGGAAGGGCGCGTCCGAGAACTCGGGCGAACCGGACAGCGATGTCGGCGGCCTTCCCGCGCTCCCCACGCAGGGTGCGCGGAAGCCCGACGACGATCTCCACCGCCTCGTACTCGTTGGCGAGCGCGACGATGCGTCGCACGTCGGACGCGTCGGGATGAGTCTTCGGAGCACGCGCCACGGTCTCCACCGGCGTCGCGAGGACGCCGTCGGGATCGGAGGACGCAACGCCGATGCGGACGCTGCCCACGTCGATCCCGAGACGACGCCCCCGTCCCGGATCGTCGGCCCCGGGCCGGTCCGGCACGACGTCGCGGAGCGGCACGGTCAGGACGCGATCTCGCCGATACGTGCGGTGACCGCGTCGATCGCCGCGGGGATGCCGGCGGCGTCGGTGCCGGACCCCTGGGCGGCGTCGGCCTTCCCGCCGCCGCGTCCACCGATGGCCGGGCCGAACGACGAGACCAGCTCACCGGCGGCGATCCCGAGATCGCGCGCACCGGAGGTGGTGGCGACGACGAACGGCACCTTGCCGTCGACGTCGCCGAAGAGCGCGACCACGGCCGGCTCGGATCCGAAGCGGCCACGGATGTCCAACGCGAGTGTGCGCAGGTCACCCGCGGCGACACCCGTCGGCGCGGGGGCAGCGACCACCCGCACCGTTCCGACCGTCCGCGCTGCATCGACATACGATCCGGCGGAGGACAGCACCGCGGCAGCACGCGTGGCCTCGAGTTCCTTCTCGGCGACGCGCAGACGCTCGACGAGGTTCTCCACTCGCGCGGGCACCTCGTCGGTGGGCACCTTCAGCGATGTGGCGAGACCGGCGAGCAGCGCACGCTCCTTCGCGAGGTACCGGTACGAGTCCAGTCCGACGAACGCCTCGACGCGGCGTACCCCCGAGCCGACCGAGGATTCGCCGAGGATGGTGACCGGGCCGATCTGCGACGAGTGCTGCACGTGGGTGCCGCCGCACAGTTCGAGGGAGAACGGTCCGCCGATCTCCACGACGCGGACCTCGTCGCCGTAGTTCTCGCCGAACAGTGCCTGCGCGCCCATCTCCTTGGCCTCGTCGAGACCGGTCGTGAACGTGTTGACCGGATAGTCGGACCCGACGGCGTCGTTGGTGACCGCCTCGATGTCCTCGCGCTGGGACTCGCTCAGCCCGCCCTGGTAGGTGAAGTCGAAGCGCAGGTAGCCGGGCTTGTTCAGCGATCCGGCCTGCACCGCGTTCGGACCGAGGATCTGCCGGAGCGCGCCACCCACGAGGTGGGTGCCGGAGTGGCCCTGAGTGGCACCGCGGCGCCACTGGGGATCGGTGTGCGCGGTGACGGTGTCACCCTCGGTCAGCTGCCCCTCGTCGACGGTGACCTTGTGCACCCACACGGTCTTGGCGATCTTCTGCACGTCCCGCACGGTGACACGGAGGCCCGGTCCGGTGATCGTGCCGATGTCCGCGAGCTGGCCGCCGGCCTCCGCGTAGAGCGGCGTGCGGTCGAGGATCACGTCGACGTCCTCCCCCGCGGCCGCGGTGGGGACGCGAACGCCACCGGAGATGAGGGCGAGCACGGAGGCCTCGGTGTCGAGCTCGTCGAAACCGGTGAATTCGGTGGGCCCGCGATCGACGAACTCCTTGTACACCGACAGGTCGGTGTGCGCGTGCTTGCGTGCCTGTGCGTCCGCCTTGGCGCGACTGCGCTGCTCCGCCATGAGGGTGCGGAAGCCGTCCTCGTCGACCTCGAGACCCGCCTCGGCGGCCATCTCCAGGGTGAGGTCGATGGGGAACCCGTAGGTGTCGTGCAACACGAACGCCTCGGAGCCACCGATGCGCGTCCCGCCGGCGGCGGTGACCGACTGGGCGGTGGTCTCGAACAGCTTGGAACCGGAGGTCAGGGTGGTGAGAAACGCCCTCTCCTCCCCCACGGCGACGGACTCGATGCGCGCGAAGTCCTCGACCAGTTCCGGGTAGGACTCGGCCATCGTGTCGCGCACGACGGTGACGAACCGCGACATCGACGGATCGGTCGCGCCGAGCAGGCGGGCGCTGCGCACGATGCGGCGCAGCAGCCGTCGCAGGACGTAGCCCCGCCCGTCGTTGCCCGGGGTGACGCCGTCGGCGATCAGCATGACAGCGGTCCGCGCATGGTCGGCGATGACGCGGAAGCGCACGTCCGCCTCGTGATTCTCGCCGTAGGTGCGGCCGGAGAGCCGCTCCGCCTCCGTGATCACCGGGCGCACGAGGTCCGTCTCGTAGACGTTGTCGACCTCCTGGAGCAGGAACGCGACGCGCTCGACACCCATGCCGGTGTCGATGTTCTTGCGCGGCAGGGGTCCCAGGATCTCGAAGTCGTCCTTGCCGGTCCCCTGGCCGCGCTCGTTCTGCATGAACACGAGGTTCCAGATCTCGATGTAGCGATCCTCGTCCGCTTCCGGACCGCCGTCGCGGCCGTACTCGGGTCCGCGGTCGTAGTAGATCTCCGAACAGGGTCCGCAGGGGCCGGGGATGCCCATCGACCAGTAGTTGTCCGCCATCCCGCGGCGCTGGATGCGCTCGTCGGGCAGACCGGCGACGTCCTTCCAGATCCGGATGGCCTCGTCGTCGTCGAGATACGCGGTGGCCCAGATGCGCTCGGGGTCGAAGCCGTATCCGCCGTCCTCCACGGAGGAGGTCAGCAGCGTCCAGGCGAACCCGATGACCTCGCGCTTGAAGTAGTCGCCGAAGGAGAAGTTGCCGGCCATCTGGAAGAACGTGTTGTGCCGGGTGGTGACACCGACGTTCTCGATGTCGCCGGTACGCACGCACTTCTGGACACTGACGGCGCGATCGAACGGCGGGGTGCGCTGACCCAGGAAGTACGGCACGAACTGCACCATGCCGGCGTTGATGAAGAGCAGATTCGGATCGTCGAGAACCAGCGAGGCACTGGGCACCGGGGTGTGGCCCAAGTTCTCGAAATGGTCCAGGAAGCGGCGACGGATCTCGTGGGTCTGCACGACGGTCACCCTATCGCGACGACCGCCGCACGATCCGCCGGAGTTTGCCCACTCGTGTCGCCAGATCGCGCTCCGCACCGTGGGTCGTCGGCCGGTAGTAATCGACGCCGACCAACTCGTCCGGCGGGTACTGCTGCGCCAGGACGCCGTCGGGGTCGTCGTGGGGAAAGGCGTACCCCTGCGCGTTCCCCAGGGCCGCCGCGCCCGCGTAGTGCCCGTCGCGCAGATGCGGCGGCACCGGACCGGCCTTGCCTGCCGCGACGTCGGCCATCGCCGCCCCCAACGCCGCCGTGACCGCACCGGATTTCGGTGCGGTCGCCAGATGAATCGTCGCCTGCGCGAGGGCGAGCCGCGCCTCGGGCATGCCGATCAACGCGACGGATTGGGCGGCGGCGGTGGCCGACAGAAGCGCGGTCGGATCGGCCATCCCGACGTCCTCGCTCGCGTGCACCACCAACCGCCGGGCGATGAATCGCGGGTCCTCACCGGCGGTGATCATGCGCGCCAGATAGTGCAGCGCCGCGTCGACGTCGGACCCGCGGATGGACTTGATGAACGCGCTGACGACGTCGTAGTGCTGGTCGCCGTCGCGGTCGTAGCGGACGGCGGCCCGGTCGACGCTGGTCTCGACGGCCGTCAGGTCGACCACCGGAGGGTCCTGCGCCGCGAGGCCGACGGCGGTGTCCGCCGCGGCCTCGAGCGCCGTCAGGGCGCGGCGGGCGTCGCCACCGGCGAGACGCACCAGGTGATCGAGCGCGTCGTCGTCGACGGTGACGGTGCCGTTCAGACCGCGCGGGTCGGTGACGGAGCGGGTGAGCACGACCCGAACGTCGTCGTCGGTGAGGGGACGCAACTGGAGCACCAGCGACCGGGACAACAACGGGGAGACGACGGAGAACGACGGATTCTCGGTGGTCGCGGCGACCAGCAGGACGATGCGGTTCTCCACCGCGGCCAGCAGAGCGTCCTGCTGCGTCTTGGAGAACCGATGGACCTCGTCGATGAAGAGCACCGTCTGCTCACCGTGCGCCGCCCGTCGACGTGCGAGGTCGATGACCGCGCGAACGTCCTTGACACCCGCCGAGAGCGCCGACAACGCCTCGAACCGGCGGCCGGTGGCCCCGGAGATCAGCGAGGCGAGCGTCGTCTTGCCGGTGCCCGGTGGGCCGTACAGCAGCACCGAGGCCGCACCGGACCCCTCGACGAGACGACGCAGCGGTGCCCCCGGTGTGAGGAGGTGCTGTTGACCGACGACCTCGTCGAGGGTGGCCGGGCGCATCCGGACGGGCAACGGGCCGCCCTGGCCGGCGGCCGGTGCCGAGATCACCGTCGGTGGCCCGTCGTCGCTCGACACGCCGGCGGGCTCGAACAACCCTCCGTCGTCCGGGGCACCGTCCGGGCTCAGGACGTCGCCCACCGCGATCCCAGGGCGTCTCGAACGTCGTCGGCGAAGTCGGCCAGGTCGACGTGACCCACCGACCGCGCGTAGTCGGCCAGGATGGTCCAGCGCGTGGTCAGCGCGACCGATCGCGGCACGGACAGGTTGTGTCGGCGCAGGGCGGCGTTGCGCGCGTCGTCGTCCGGGACGAACCAGAAGGTGGTGAGCCACGCCCAGATCAGTTGGGCGTCGAGCAGTTTCGCGTGCAGCACGGCATCGTCCGCGAGGTGCGGCCACATCCCGACCACCTCGGCACGCCAGGCCTCCACCATCGCTTCGGCGCGCTCCGGCGACAGCTCGAGCCGACAGAGACACCCGGGGTACGACATCACCGTGTAGGCGATGTCCAGGGTGGCGTCCCGGAAACCGCCCCACTCGTAGTCCAGGAACCGCACGCCCTCGTCGTTGACGATGATGTTGTCCGGGCACAGGTCCGACGGCGAGAAGGCCCGCAGCCCTCCGCTACCGAACAGACGGCCCGCGCGGCCGACCGCGTCGGTCACCGCCGGGGGAACGTCCACTCCGAGGTCGGCCAGGAGGGCCGGCACGGCGGTCTCCGCCGCGCTGACCTGATCGCCCAGACCTGCCCCGGTCTGCGTGACGCCGGCACGGGCGAGCAGGGCACCGAAGTCCTCCTCGCGACCGACCGTGGCCGCGTGCATCCGGCCCAGGGCCTGCGCGAGGGCCATCAGCGAGTTGGTGACCGCGGCCGGGTCCGGTTGGCCGAGCAGCGTGGTGAACGGCGCGCTGTCGCCGAGATCGCTGAGCACGAGAAGCCGCTCGGTCAGGTCGTACGCGATGAGGGACGGGCCCGGGCGGGAATCGGTGGCCAGCGCGGTGGCGAACTGGTACGACGCAGCCTCGCGCACGAACGCCGAATCGTCCCCGGCACCGAGCCCGGTGCGGGCGGGAGACTCGTGGGCGCTCTCGCGCACCTGCTTGATCACGAGCGTGCGCGGCAGCAGGAACGGATTCTCCGCGACGCGCACCCGCAGGACGACCGTGCGGCCACTGCCCCCGAGATCCACGGGGTCGGCCAGGGTGACCGGGGCTCCGGTGCGGCGGGTGAGAAGCGCCGTCGCCGCGGCGACGGCCTCGGTGATCGGGTCTGCCAGCATTGCCGTCATCGGTGTGTCGACCGGTCGGTCCCTCGGGGAACCCACCGGGCCATTCCTCGTTTCCGTCGTCTGGTGCGGCGACTGCCGCCGTTCTCGACGAGCGCGGTCGGACCGCGCTCGAACACTCGGGCGTTCCCCGAAACGGGCGCGTGAAAACAACCCGTTCGTGCTGTTTCCTCGACCCTATCGCACGGGGGGTGTCACCGGGGCGACGTCCACGGAGACGTCGATCCGGCTGCGAGCGGACTCGGTGTAGATGATCCCGCGCAGCGGCGGAACGTCGTCGTAGTCGCGGCCGCGGGCGACGGTGACGTAGCGATCGTCGCACCACAGGTCGTTGGTCGGGTCGACGTCGAACCAGCGCCCGTCCGCCGATCGCACCGACACCCAGGCGTGGCTGGCGTCGACACCGACCATCCGCTCCTTGCCGGGGGGCGGGCTCGTCGAGAGGTAGCCCGAGACGTAGCGCGCGGCGAGCCCCTGCGAGCGCAGGCACGCCGCCGCCACTCGCGCGAAGTCCTGGCACACGCCGGTCCGGGTGGCCATGACGTGCGCGACGGTGGTGGTCGTCGTGGTCGATCCCGACCGGTACGTGAAGTCCTCGTGGATGCGGTGCTGGAGGTCGAACACCGCCTCCGCGAACGGACGCCCCGGCCGGAACGACACGGCGGCGTACTCCCGCACCTCGGCGGTGATCTCGGGCGGATGCAGGTCCAGCGCGAACTCGACGTCCAGTGCGGCGTCGGGTCGACCGCCCGGCCGCGATCGTTCCCACGCCGCCGCGGCGGCGCCGGTGGTGCGCAGCGCCGCGTCCGGTGCGATCACCGCGACCAGCGACCGCGCCGTGACCCGCAGGTGCTCGTGGGGCGTCGTCACGTGGAAGAAGACGGTCTCGTTGCCCTGGACGTCCACCCCCGACGACGCGTCCGTCGGCGTCGGCGACACGGTCACCGTGGCGTCGAGACACCGCTGCGTCTCGGTGGTGCGCGGGAACAGGTGCCCCCGCCCGTACGACGACGTGACCGGGGCCGAGTAGTGGTAGTCCGTGATGTGGGTGATCGCGTACCACCGCACGTCGGGGTGCGACGGCGCCGTCGCGGTCACGACAGCACCCGTCCGGCACCGTGGCCCGACAACGGCTGGGTGCCGCCCGGGCCGGAGAGATGTGTCTCGACGACGGCGGCGGCCAGCCGGCCCAGATCGTCGAGCACGGTGTCCAGCACCACGCGCAGGTCCGCTCGACCGCTCTCGGTGTCGACGTCGCCCGGTTCGAGGCGGCGCACGGTGGTCCGGAGGACGTCGAGCGCCCGCACCGGACGGGACGTCACCTCCGCCCCCGGCAGAGCGGCGAGATCGGCGGCGATGCGGTCGATCTGGAACACGATGGACCGCGGGTTGATCGGGTCCGCGAGCACCAGATCGATCACCGCGCCCAGCGTCGGAGCGCCCCGGTACCGACGCCGGTAGGTCACCGAGGAGTCCGCGGCGGACAGCACCGCGGACAGGACGATCTCGGTGACGTCGGGCGG
This sequence comes from Rhodococcoides corynebacterioides NBRC 14404, assembly GCF_001894765.1. Taxonomy (GTDB): domain Bacteria; phylum Actinomycetota; class Actinomycetes; order Mycobacteriales; family Mycobacteriaceae; genus Rhodococcoides; species Rhodococcoides corynebacterioides. The sequence continues at coordinate 109,965 of NZ_BCWV01000005.1, read as the reverse complement.
GTGGTCCCCTTCGATCGCCGCGGCGGCCAGCGCGGTGATCCCGGCAGCGCGCTCGATCCGTCGCCCCAGGTCCATGAGGTGCCAGCCCGGGTCGCGGACCATCGACTCGGCGGTCAGTCCCGCCACGGCCAGCATCGAACCGACGACGCGACTCTGGGTCGCCCAGAGCGCGGCCTCGTCGGCGACGGAGGCGGCGGCGGCCTCGGCCAACACCTGATCGACTCGATACAGCACCGCCCACGTGTCCTGACCGAGCTGGTCCCGCACCGCTCGCGCGCAGCGCGCCAGAGCGGCCACCGACTGCGCCGCCGACCCGAGGCGGCGCGGGTCCACCGTCAACGATCGGAACTCGGCGATGACCTCGGCCCGGGTGTGCGCCGCCGAGAACCCGGGGTCGGTGCCCGACACCCTCGTCACGGCCGTGAGGACCACGCCGGTCGCGGGCGAGTCGACGCCGTACTCCCGCACGCACCCGTTGCCGGCGACGAGCATCCGGCCGATGCTCTCGGCCCGCTCGGCGTAGCGCCCCATCCAGAACAGATCGTTCAGCACGCGGGGGCTGGACACCGGGTCGGCGGTCTGCCGACGGCGCACGCTGCGGGCGGCGTCGTCCCGACGCACCGGCGTCGCGGTGTCGAAGTCGCGGCGACCGGGCGACACCCAGACGTCCCGGGCGGCGGTACTGGTCATCGGCTCGGTCAGCGGGTCGGTGACGAGGACCTGGCCGAGACCGCCGGTCATGGTGACGTAGCCGGCGCGGGTGGCGACGTCGAACACTCGCAGTCCCACCGGACGCGCGTCGAGGCCGACGCCCGGGCGACGGTGTCCGGCCGGTCCGACCGGGGAGGCCGCGAGATCCGGAATCTCCCGGGCCGACCATGCCGTCGGGTCGGCGTCGACGCGTGCGAGCAGGTCCGCGGACTCGGCGGCGGTGAGGCGGGCGCCGACCACCGTCGCTCCCGTGGTCGCCTCGTGGAAGACCAGGCTCGACACCCGAGCGTGCAGATGGGATCGCATCGCGTCCGTTCCCGCCCAGTACGTCGGGACGTTCGGCAGCAGCGGCTCCTCCCCCAGCAGCGCGCGCATGAGATCGGGCACCGCCGCCGCCAGGGCGGGGTTCTCGAGCACGCCGCTGCCGACGGTGTTCACCACGGTGACCGCGCCGCGGCGCGCCACGTCCAGCAGTCCCACCACGCCCAGTCGGGACTCCGGCCGCAGATCGAGCGGATCGACGTGATCGTCGTCCACGCGCCGCACCACCACGTGGACACGACGCAGTCGCCCGAGCGACCGCATCCAGACCGCGCCGTCCTGCACCACCAGGTCCGCGGACTCCACCAGCGGGAACCCCAGGACCGACGCGAGGTGGGCCTGATCGAAGGCCGTCTCGGAGCCGGCCCCCGGACTCAGCACCACCACGGTCGGATCCTCTGCCGCCGGTGGCGCCGCCTCCACCAACGCGACGCGGACGGCGCCGACGTAGGTGCCCACGGGCCGCGGGTTCACCGCGCGGAACTCGCCCGGCACCGCGCGCGCGAGGATCGACCGATCGGCCAGCGCATATCCCGCCCCCGACGGCGCCTGCGTGCGATCGGACAGGACTCGGACGTCACCTTCGGCGTCCCGGACCAGGTCGACGGCGTGGAAGAACAGCCGATGGGGTCCGGGCACGGTCACGCCGTGGGCGGCGCGGAGATACCCGCGATGCCGGAACACCACCTCCGGTGGCACGAGACCGCGCCGGAGCACGGTGCGCTCGCCGTAGAGGTCCGTCAGCACCGCGTCGAGCAGTCGCGACCGCTGGGTGACGCCCGCGTCGAGCCGAGTCCACTCGTCGGCGTCCAGGACCAGGGGGACGGTGTCGAGCTCCCACCGACCCACGGGGGCCGAGTCCCCGCCCCCGAACGTCACCCCGAGTTCGTCGACGGCGCGCGTGACCCGCGCCTGCGCGGCGCGCAGGCGTGCATCGTCGTGGGTCGCGAACGGGTGCTCGGTCGCGTTCCCGGCTGCTCGGTCCACGACAGAGGAACCTACCGGGCGTGGGTCAACCCACGATCGGGGTCCTCTCCGTCGTCATCGCCTGCAGTTCGTCGTCCATGGCACGGTGGACGCGGGCGGCGAACGCCTCGACGGATTCGCCGTCGGCCGGCTCCATCGGTGGCAACACGGTCGTGGAGATCTTCGACGGCAAGGGGAGGTACGGCAGCAGACCGACGAGCCCCACGTTCAGTCCCCACGGAATCGACACCGAGGTGGCGAGGGTCTTGACTCGGAGCACCTTGTCCGCGCGCGTCCACCGGGCCAGACGCCTGCCCTCCGCGAGCACGACGAGCGACTCCCCGGCCCCGGCGGTCACCACCGGAACGATGGGCACCCCCGCCTCGACGGCCACCCGCGCGTAACCCGTGCGACCCTCGAACAACACCCGGTTGCGGTCGCTCCACCGCTTGAAGCCGTCGATGTCACCGCCCGGGAACACCAACACGTGGCTGCCCGATCGCAAGGCGTTCACGGCGTTGCGATGGTTGGCCGGGGTGGCGTCGAACGATTCGACCAGCCGTCCCACCTTCAGGGTCCACGCGATCTGGTGCGTCAGGACGGTCACCGTGCGGCGACCACCGATGCGCTCGTAGGCGGAGTAGAACGCGAGGACGTTGAGATCGAACACGCCGCCGAACCCGTGGTTGGCGACGAAGAGAACCGGGCCGGCAGGAAGCGGTGCACGTCGATCGGTCTCCATCCGGTGATAGAGGCGGGCCACGGCGACCGCGGTCCCCAGAATGCGCTTCGGCACGGCGTCCATGCCCGCATGTTAATTGACTCGCAGTCGACGAGATCGTCGATGGAGCAACAACACGAGCGACGCCGCCACCACGATGCCCACCAGGTTGATGCCGAGCTGCCCCGCCGAGAGCATGGCGATGCGCCACGACCCCACCGTCGCCGCCACGACCGCGAATCCCGCCGCCGGGACGGTGGTCACCGAGATGAAGACACCCACCAGGGCGGCGGACTTCGACGAGACGAGGGCGAGCATTCCTGCCGCGCCCGCCAGCAGCGCGACCACCAGCGAGAACGGCCCCACCTGATAGATGAAGTCGACCTGCTCGAGGTCGTCGATCGACTCCGAACGCACCCACCCGACGGCCTCCGCGGCCAGCGCACCCAGAGCGGTCACCACCATGGCCACCGGGAAGCCCACCGTCAGGGCGAGAAGCGACCGCCGAATCATGGACCCTCGCCGGCGCACCAGCCCGACGGCGAGGGCGGCCAGCGGGCCGAACTCCGGGCCGACGACGACCGCGCCGACGATGGTGACCGGGGAGTCGAGAACCACCCCGATCGCCGACAGCAGACACGCGATGGTGAGGAACGCCAGGAAGGTGGCGTTGAGACTCGATTCCTCACGAGTGCGGGCGATCAACTCGTCCCAGACGATCGCGTCGTCGGGTTCGCCGGGAGCTCGTCTCTCGGCCTCCCGGGCCGCGTCGGCCAGCACCGTCTCGGCCGAGGTCAACGAGATGGCACCATCGTGGGTGAGGCCGAGTCGACGCAGTGCGGCGATCACCCCGTCGGTGCATTCGCGGGCGAGCAGGACGTCGACGACGTCGCCGGCGGGCGTGACGGACGCGCCGCGCATCACCGAGACGGTCGCCACGCCCGCGGTGTCGTCGAGCGTCCGGAGCACGTCCGGAGTGCGGTCGGCGGGACTGGTCACCCGGAGGTTCTGCATGCCGCACCCTACGTGGCGGCGGTGCCCTTCTCGCCGCGAACGACGGGCTTCGCATCGATGCCGGATTCCGTGCGCTGCTGCGCGGTGATCGGCGCCGGAGCGTCGGTGAGCGGATCGACGCCGCCGCCGGACTTCGGGAAGGCGATGACCTCGCGAATGGAGTCGACCCCGGCGAGCAGCGCGGTGATGCGGTCCCAGCCGAAGGCGATGCCGCCGTGCGGGGGCGCTCCGAAGGCGAACGCGTCGAGCAGGAACCCGAACTTCTCCTGCGCCTGCTCCGCATCGATGCCCATCATCGCGAACACGCGTTCCTGGACGTCCTTGCGGTGGATACGGATGGAGCCGCCACCGATCTCGTTGCCGTTGCAGACGATGTCGTAGGCGTAGGCCAGGGCGGACCCCGGGTCGGTGTCGAAGGTGTCGATCGACTCCGGCTTCGGCGAGGTGAACGCGTGGTGCACGGCGGTCCAGGACCCGGACCCGACGGCGACGTCGCCGCTGGCGGTGGCCTCGGACGTCGGCTCGAACAGCGGCGCGTCGACGATCCAGACGAATGCCCAGTCGTTCTCGTCGATCAGGCCCTGCTTGCGGGCGATCTCGCCGCGCGCCGCGCCGAGCAGGGCTCGCTGCGCCTTGGCGGGACCGGCGGCGAAGAACACGCAGTCGCCCGGTTGCGCGCCGACGTGCGCGGCCAGCCCATCGCGTTCGGCGTCGGACAGGTTCTTGGCGACGGGTCCACCCAGGGTGCCGTCCTCCTGGATCAGGACGTACGCCAGTCCCTTCGCGCCGCGCTGCTTGGCCCACTCCTGCCACGCGTCGAGCTGCCGACGCGGCTGCGCGGCGCCGCCGGGCATGACCACCGCCCCGACGTAGGGCGCCTGGAACACCCGGAACGGCGTGTCGGCGAAGTACTCCGTGCATTCCACGAGCTCGACCCCGAATCGCAGGTCGGGCTTGTCGGAGCCGAAGCGGCGCATCGCCTCGTGGTAGGTCATGCGCGGAATCGGACCGTCGATCTCGTGACCCACCAGGTTCCACAGCGCGGTGAGGATCTCCTCGGCCAGGAGGATCACGTCGTCCTGGGTGACGAACGACATCTCGACGTCGAGCTGGGTGAACTCCGGCTGCCGGTCGGCACGGAAGTCCTCGTCGCGGTAGCAGCGCGCGATCTGGTAGTACCGCTCGATGCCACCGACCATCAACAGTTGCTTGAACAGCTGCGGGCTCTGCGGCAACGCGTAGAAGCTGCCCGGCTGCAGGCGGGCGGGGACCAGGAAGTCACGGGCACCCTCGGGCGTGGACCGCGTGAGCGTCGGCGTCTCGACCTCGACGAAGCTGTGGTGCGCCAGCACCTCCCGGGCGGCGGCGTTGACCTTCGAGCGCAACCGGATGGCCTTGCCCGGCCCCTCTCGGCGCAGGTCGAGGTAGCGGTACCTCAGACGCGCCTCCTCGCCCGGGTTCTCGTCGAGCTGGAACGGCAGCGGCGCACTCTCGCCGAGCACCTCGAGCTCGGTGACGTTCACCTCGACGGCGCCGGTGGGAATCTCGTAGTTCTGGTTGCCCTCGGGGCGGATCTCGACGGTGCCGGTGATGCGGACGCAGAACTCGGCGCGCAGGCGATGCGACTGCTCGGCCGCGGGGCCGTCGCGGAACACGGCCTGCACCACACCCGACGCGTCGCGGAGATCGATGAAGATCACCCCGCCGTGGTCGCGGCGACGCGCGACCCATCCGGTGAGTGTGACCTGTCGGTCCGCATGCTCGGCTCGAAGCGAGCCGGCGAGGTGCGTGCGCAGCACTGGAGTCCTTCCGGGGATGAACGGGAACAGGGGACGATCCTACGGACCACGCGCGGTGACCTCGACGCCGGGAGAAACGGCGCCGCGGGAAACGGCACCGTGTCGGTGGAGGTCACGTGCGAAGCTGTGACTCGCACACGCCTCGAGAAAGTGGTGACCGATGACCTTCGACCCCGATGCGCGGATCGATTCCTCCCGTGTCCAGCGGTCCTCCGGCGGTCGCGGCAAGGGCATCGCCGTGGGCGGCGGGCTCGGCGGCATCGTCGTCGTGGTGATCGCGCTGCTGCTCGGCGGTGACCCGTCGCAGGTCCTCGGTGGACTCGGGGGCGACGCCGGCACGACGCAGGACGCCGGAGCGGCCGGAGCGATCGAGAACTGCGAGACCGGTGCCGACGCCAACGCGAACGTCGACTGCCGCGTCACGGCCACCGTGCAGAGTCTCGACCAGGTGTGGGACGCCCAGCTCGCCGCACAGACCGGCGTCGCCTACGTGCAGCCCGAGGTGCAGATCTTCCGTGGGTCCGTCTCCACCGGCTGCGGGAACGCCACCTCGGAGGTGGGTCCGTTCTATTGTCCGGCGGACTCCACGGCGTACTTCGACACCGACTTCTTCCAGGTGCTCGTCGACCGGTTCGGCTCGAGCGGCGGTCCCCTGGCGCAGGAGTACGTGGTCGCGCACGAGTTCGGACACCACATCCAGAACCAGCTCGGCGACATCGGCCGCGCTCAGGCGGATCCCGCCGGTGCCGAGTCGGGCGCCGTCCGTACGGAGTTGCAGGCGGACTGCTACGCCGGTGTGTGGGCCAACCGCGCGGACGACGAGCCCGCACCGGGCGGCTCGGAACCGCTGCTCGAGCCGCTCACCGATCGCGACGTCGCGGATGCGCTGTCCGCCGCGTCGTCGGTGGGCGACGACCGGATCCAGCAGGCGTCGTCGGGCCGGGTCAACCCCGAGGGATGGACGCACGGCTCGTCCGCGCAGCGGCAGGCGTGGTTCACCGCCGGCTACCGCACCGGGCAGGTCGCCGCGTGCGACACCTACTCCGCACGAGACCTCGACGACCCGTCGTCCATCCGATGACGCCGCCGGGCGACTCCACCCGCGAGGGCCTGCCCGTCTGCGTCACGTGCGGGGTCCAGTACGACGAGGTGGACCCGGAGGTCTGCCCGATCTGCACCGACGATCGGCAGTACGTGGGTGCGGGCGGACAGCGGTGGACCACCGTCGCCGAGATCTCCGCCGAGCACCGCACGGTGGTGCGACAGGAGACCACCGGCCTCACCGGCATCGGCAGCGAGCCCGGCTTCGCCATCGGCCAGCGCGCCCTCCTCGTCCCCGGCGAGGGCGGAAACGTGTTGTGGGACAGCGTGTCCAGCATCGACGATGCCGCGGTCGCCCGCGTGACCGAGCTGGGCGGCGTCGCCGCGATCGCCCTGTCCCACCCGCACTACTACAGCGCCATGGTGGAGTGGAGCGACGCTTTCGACGGCGCTCCGATCTACGTCCACGCCGGCGACCGGCAGTGGATCCCTCGCCGCGGATCCGTCCGGACCTGGGACGGGGACACCCTCGAGATCCTGCCGGGCCGCACGCTGATCAACACGCGGGTGCACTTCGCGGGCGGCACCGTCCTGCACTGGCCGGGCCCGGACGGACGTGGGGATCTCTGCTCCGGCGACATCGTGCAGGTGGTCGCGGACCGGCGGTGGGTGTCGTTCATGTACAGCTACCCCAACCTGATTCCCGAGCATCCCGACACGGTGCGCCGCACCGTCCGCCTGTTGCGGGACCTCGAGTTCGAGACCGTCCACGGCGCCTGGTGGGGCAAGGTGGTCGAGTCCGACGGTCGCGGCGCCGTGGTGCGCTCCGCCCGGCGGTACCTCGAACACCTCGGTCTGACGCCCGACTTCTGACGCCCGACCGCGCGGCGCCACCGGTCAGAACAAGGTGGGTTGCGGTGTGTCGGCCGCCCGGCGCGGAGCCGGCCTCGGCCGGGCCGCCAGTGGATCGACCCCGGTCAGGTGATGCTTGCGGCGTAACGGCTCGACCTTGCCGCGGAGCCATGTCGTGTACTCGTCGCTGACATAGGCGCCGCGCCCGTAGAGCGTCCGGTACCGCCGCAGCAGGGCGGGGTGGTTCTCCCCCAACCAGGCCAGGAACACCTCGCGCGTGCTCGACCGCAGGTACAGCGGCATCACCGTCGCGCCGGTCGCGCCGGCGTCGCGCAGGTCCGCCATGAGCGCGTCGAGGTGCGCGGGACTGTCCGTGAGGAACGGCACGACGGGGGCGATGAGCACGTGGCACCCGAGCCCCGCCTCGGTGATGGCCCGCACCAGATCCAGACGCGCTCGGGGGGACGGCGTGCCCGGCTCGAGCGACGACTGCAGATCCGGGTCTCGGACGGCCAGACTCACGCTGACCCGGACGTCGACCTGTTGCGCGGCGAGGGCCAGCAGAGGCAGGTCCCGCCGCAGCATCGTGCCCTTGGTGAGGATCGAGAACGGTGTGCCGGACTCGGTGAGGGCGCGCACGATGCCGGGCATCAGCTCGTACCGACCCTCGGCGCGCTGATAGGGGTCGGTGTTCGTGCCCAGCGCCACCGGTTCGCGCTTCCAGGACGCTCGCGCGAGTTCGCGGCGCAGCACGGTGACCACGTTGGTCTTCACCACGATCTGCGAGTCGAAGTCCCGTCCCGCGTTCAGTTCGAGGTATTCGTGCGTGGGCCGAGCGAAGCAGTAGGCGCAGGCGTGCGTGCATCCGCGGAACGGGTTGACGGTCCACGAGTATGGCAACCGGGACTGCTCCGGCACCCGGTTCAGGGCGCTCTTGCACAGCACCTCGTGGAAGGTCATGCCCTCGAACTGCGGGGTGCGCACGGTGCGGATCAGGCCCGCGCGCACCAGGCCGGAGCGCTCCAGCCCCGGCAGTGCACCGTCGGGGGCGTCGAGCGTCTGCGCGTCCCACCGCATCCGAGCCCTCCCGTCCGAACATATGGTCGAAGCGAACCCTACCTCGCATCCCCCGACGACGTCGAACAGATGTTCGTTCGCCGTCGTCGGCCGACCCGTACTGTCGAGTCATGACGCGCCTTCCCACCCCACCGAGCCTCGCTGCCGGTGCGGAGCCCGCCGATGTCGTCCGGTGGGTGGCCGAGCACCTCGGCGACCTCGCCCTCGAGGATCCGTCCGACATCGCGGCGGGGGTCGCCCGTGGCGGGCAGAGCGCGGCGGACTCCGCCCTCGCGCTGCTCGATGTCACCGGCTACGCCCGCGATCGGAGCACCGTGCTCCCGCGGGCCCGTCGCGGTGCGAGCCGTCTGTCGCCCTACATCCGGCACGGACTGCTCTCCCTGCGGGAGGTGTGGGACGCCGTCGCGGACGCCCCGGCGCGCGATCGCGGCAAGTACCGGGACGAGCTGCTGTGGCAGGAATTCGCCCGGCATCTCTACGCCCGAGTGGGCACCACGCTGGGCTCGACGCTGGTTCGCGAGCAACCCCGCCCGCCGCGTCGGCCGACGGACGTGTGGGCGGACGATCCCTGGCCGACCGAGATGCGCTGCATGGACGAGACCGTGCGCGAGCTGCACGACGACGGGTGGCTGGTCAATCAGACCCGCATGTGGTTGGCGTCGCAGTGGGCCGTGCGAGCGGGTGCGGACTGGCGTGACGGCGAGGACCGCATGTTCTCGCACCTGCTCGACGGATCCCGCGCCGCCAACCGGTTGGGCTGGCAGTGGACGGTGGGCACCGGCGGCGGCAAGGTCTACGGGTTCAGTCGCTGGCAGGTGCGCAAACGGGCCCCGTCGCTGTGTCGGGACTGCGCCCTGAACGCCGCCTGCCCCGTGGAGGACTGGCCCGACGCCGACGCCGGTCCGCGCGTCGACGGGCCCGATCTCGGGTCGGGTCCGGTGCCGGCCGGTCCGGCCGAGGTGGACGGGGGCTCCGCCGAGCAGGTGTGGCTCACCGCGGAATCGTTGGGTGAGCAGGACCCCGCGCTCGCCGCGGACGACGCCCGTCCGGCGGTGTTCGTCTTCGACGAACCGCTGCTCCGTCGGCTGCGCCTGTCCGGTAAGCGGCTGGTGTTCCTCGCCGAGACGCTGGGCGAACTGGGCGACACCCGCCCGCTGGAGGTGCGGCGCGGCGCGGTGACCGACGAACTGGCCGGGCGGTCCCTGGCCGTCACGCACGCGCCGGTGCCCGGATTCGCGCGACGTGCCGCGACGCTCGCGCCCGTCGAGGTCCATCCCTGGCCCTGGCTCGTCCGGCCGAGCACCGAGTCGGTGCGTTCCTTCAGCGCGTGGCGCCGCAGCCATCGAGGTCCGCTAGCGTCGGGCGCGTGACCACAGCCGACGCCCCCTCGCCGCTCGATCCCGTCTCCCCCACCCTCGAACCGCTGTTCCGCCTCGTGATCCGCACCGCGGATCCGGTGTCCGTGGGTGAGACACCGTCCGGTGCGCACACGGTGGCCGCCGTGTCCGGCGGGCTGCTGACGGGACCCGGCATCGATGCGGTGGTACAGCCCGTCGGTACCGAGTCCCGCCTCGTGCGAGCGGACGGCTCGAGTTCCTACGCCATCGATCTCGTCGCCGCGGCCGAGGAGGGCAGCGAGGTGATGCGCCTGACGCTGCGGGGGTTCCTCTTCGGCACCGCCGAGGTGATCGGCGCTCTCGATCGCGGCGACGAGGTGGACTCGGCCACCTACTACTTTCGCGGGACCCTCGACGTGTCGACGGCGTCACGCACCCTGGGATATCTGAACCGCGCTCTCGTGGTCACCTCCGGTGCACGGCACGGCTCCGACACGGTGTTCGACGCCTACCTGGCCACGTAGGCAGCTACCCGGCCACGTAGGCAGGGTCGGTCGCGGTGGGTCAGTCGACGAGACGAGCGACCTCGGCGTCGGTGAGGGTTCCGAGCGGGGTACGGCCGGCCCGCTCGATGACACCGACGGCGCGATGCAACGGCCGCTCGGCGGCTCCGGCGTCGCGGGCCTCGGCGCGCAGTTGCGTGATCAGCACCGACGCCATCGCGACCGCGGGGGCCGTCGAGGACCGCGCCAACGCGTCGGCGATCGCGCGGAGGGCCACCGGCCCCAGTTCGCGTCCGCTGTCGCCGGTGTAGAGCGCGAGGGGCACCGTCACCGTGGTGCCGTCGTCGCCCACCCGCAGCACCACCTGACTGACCCGAGCGACCCGGACCACCAGTTCCACGGTCGTCGCGTCGGTGACGTTCACCCGCCGGGTGCGCAGCGCCCCACGCCGGGAGACCACGCCGTGGTCGATCCACAGCCGTCGACGGCCACCGGAGATCACCGCCCACACCGCCGATGCGACGAGGGCGAGCGCCAGCGCGAGACCGACCTCCGGGGTCAGCAGGATCGCCGCGACGAGCCCGAGCACGAGCCCGAATCCCGCGAAGATGCCGGCGGCGACCCGCAGACGCGGCAGGATCAACTCGGGCGGCACCAGGTCGAGGGCGACCGCGCTCCGGTCCGGCACGGCGCTCAGGCGCCTCGGCCGAGCAGGGCCGTCACGCGGGCGACGACGTCCGTGGTCGGAACGGCCTCCTGCTCCCCGGTGGCGAGGTTCTTCACTCCGACCTCGTCGGCCTCGATGTCGCGGTCGCCGAGGACGAGCGCGACCCGTGCGCCGGACCGGTCGGCACCCTTCATCGCGCTCTTCATTCCGCGGTCGCCGTAGGCCAGATCGACCGACACTCCGGTCGCGCGGAGTCGCTGCGCGAGCACGGCCAGGCGCACCTTCGCCTCGCTGCCGAGCGGCACGCCGTAGACCTCGCACCGGGCGGTGTCCACCGGCGTGACGCCCTCCGCCGCGAGGGCGAGCACCGTGCGGTCGACGCCGAGGCCGAACCCGATGCCGGACAGCGGTTGCCCGCCCAGTTGGGCCATGAGCCCGTCGTAGCGGCCGCCGCCGCCGATGCCCGACTGCGCACCGAGGCCGTCGTGCACGAATTCGAAGGTGGTCTTGGTGTAGTAGTCGAGCCCGCGCACCATGCGCGGGTTCCGCGTGTACGGGACACCCATCGCGTCGAGGTGGGCGAGCACGGTGTCGAAGTGCTCGCGCGCGGAGTCCGACAGGTGGTCGACCATGAGCGGTGCATCGGCGGTCATCTCGCGCACGTGCGGACGCTTGTCGTCGAGCACCCGCAGCGGATTGATCTCCGCCCGCCGACGGGTCTCCTCGTCCAACGGCAGGTCGAACAGGAACTGCTGCAACAGCTCTCGGTACTGCGGCCGGCAGGTGTCGTCGCCCAGCGAGGTGACCTCGAGCCGGAACCCGGTGAGTCCGAGGCTCCGGAACCCCGCGTCCGCCACGGCGATGACCTCGGCGTCGAGCGCCGGGTCGTCGACACCGATCGCCTCCACCCCGACCTGTTGCAGCTGGCGGTACCGGCCGGCCTGAGGCCGTTCGTAGCGGAAGAACGGGCCCGAGTAGGCGACCTTCACCGGCAGGGCCCCGCGGTCGAGGCCGTGCTCGATGACCGCGCGCATGACCCCCGCGGTCCCCTCCGGCCGGAGAGTGACGCTGCGATCACCCTTGTCGGCGAAGGTGTACATCTCCTTGCTGACCACATCGGTCGACTCGCCGACGCCGCGTGCGAACAGGGCGGTGTCCTCGAACACCGGCAACTCGACGTGCCCGTAGCCGGCGGCCCGTGCCGCGGCGGTGAGGCCGTCGCGCACGGCCACGAAGGTGGCCGAGTCCGGGGGGAGGTAGTCCGGTACGCCTTTCGGGGCGGCAAAGGTCCGGTCGTTCTTGCTCATCGGTGTCCTCGTGTCGGTGCGGTGTGCCGGGGGCGCGTCGGTGCGGTGCGCCGGGGGCGCGTCGGTGCGGTGCGCCGGGGGCGCGTCGGTGCGGTGCGCCGGGGGCGCGGAGAACGGTTCACGCTCACGCGTGCTCGGTCCGCAATCCGATCAGGAACGGGTTCCCCGCGCGCTCGGCGCCGATGCTGGTCGCCTCGCCGTGCCCGGGCAGAACGGCGACGTCGTCGGCCAGCGGCAGGAGCCGGTCCGCGATGGACCGCAGCAACTGTCCGTGATCACCGCCTGGGAGATCGGTGCGGCCGATGGAGCCGGCGAAGAGCGTGTCGCCCGAGAACACGAGGCGCTGAGAGCCGGCGTCGACCCCGAAGACCACCGATCCCTGCGTATGACCCGGGGTGTGCGTGACGGACACCGCGATACCCGCCGCCTCGACGTCGCGGCCGTGCTCGAGCTCGTGCACCACGGTCGGCTCGGTGAACTGCACACCCGCGATCAGCGGCGACAGAGTCGGCCCGATCCCCGCGGCCGGGTCGGTGAGCAGGTGCCGGTCCCCCGGATGCACGTACAGCGGAGCGTCGTAGCGCTCGCAGATCGGCGTGGCATCCCACATGTGGTCCAGGTGCCCGTGCGTCAACAGCACCGCCGCCGGGGTCAACGCGGACTCGGCGAGAAAATCGATCAGCGGACCCGCCGCGTCCTGACCGGGATCGACGACGAGGCAGTCGCTCGACCCGTCGAGGGCCACGACGTAGCAGTTGGTCTGGAAGAGACCGGCGGGGAATCCGGTGACGCGCACGAGCAGGACTCCTGATGTCGGCGACGGAGGTCGTTCCACTCTAGGCTCAGCACCGCCTCGGGCTCTTCTCAGGTGGGTTTGGCAGACTCTTGCTGCCCCGACCGTTCCCCAGACGAGAGTAGGACCGCGCCTCGTGCCGACCAACGAACAGCGTCGTGAAGCCGCCAAGCGCAAGCTCGACCGCCAGCTGGCCAATCGCGCCGCCCGCGCCCGCCGCCGCAAGCAGACCACGATCGCCGGGATCGCCGTGGCGGCGGTCGTCGTCCTCGGTGGCATCGCCGTCGCGGTGGGGGTGACGCGCGGCGGAGACGACGCCACCACGCAGGCCGCCGAGACCTCGTCCGCCCCGACGCCCGAGGGCCAGCTGCCCGCCGGTCGGTCCACCCCGCTGGCGGAGACCGTGAGCTGCGCGTATCCGACAGCAGGCCAGGCCGCGAAGCCCAACACCCCGCCGCAGACGGAGAACGTTCCCACGACGGACGAGAACGTCAGCGTCAGCATGGAGACCACGCAGGGCAACATCGGGCTGTCGCTGAACGCCACCGAGTCCCCCTGCACGGTGAACAGCTTCGCCTCGCTCGCGGGGCAGCAGTACTTCGACGGGACCACCTGCCACCGACTCACCACCGCGGACAGCCTGAAGGTGCTGCAGTGCGGTGACCCCACGGGCACCGGCACCGGTGGTCCCGGCTACCAGTACGCCAACGAGTTCCCCACCGATCAGTACGGCGACGATCCCGCCGGCCTGCAGTCGCCCGTGCTCTACCCGCGCGGCACGATCGCCATGGCCAACGCCGGCGCCGACACCAACGGCAGCCAGTTCTTCCTGGTCTACGGAGACTCCCAGTTGCCGCCGAACTACACCGTCTTCGGCACCATCGACGAGACGGGGCTCGCGACGCTGGACAAGGTCGCGGCGGCCGGTGTCGAGGGCGGCGGCCAGGACGGCCCGCCCGCGGCCGCCACGACGCTGAACACCGTGCAACTCGACCTGGTCTGAGGCCGAGCTACCCCGCCGTCAGCACCAGCGGACCCACCACGGCTCGATCGCCGGCGTCGTCCCGGCCGCAGCACCATGCCGCGGCGGGGTCGGCCGGCGCGACCGAGAACCTGGCTTGCTGGTCGGTCACGCCGCCGACGTCAGTCGGTAGACGTCGTAGACGCCCTCGACGTTGCGGACGACGTTGAGCACGTGCCCCAGATGCTTGGGGTCGCCCATCTCGAACGTGAACTTCGAGATCGCCACCCGATCACCGGAGGTGGTGACCGACGCCGAGAGAATGTTGACCTTCTCGTCCGCCAGGGCCTTGGTGACGTCGGACAGCAAGCGATGCCGATCGAGCGCCTCGATCTGAATGGCGACCAGGAACACCGAGGACGGCGACGGCGCCCACTCCACCTCGATGAGCCGTTCGGACTGCTGCTGCAGCGAGGTGGCGTTGGTGCAGTCCGTGCGGTGGACGCTGACGGAACCGCCGCGCGTGACGAACCCCAGAATGTCGTCGCCCGGGACCGGCGTGCAGCACTTGGCGAGCTTGGCCACCACACCGTCCGCCCCGGCCACCAGGACGCCCGCGTCGCCGACGCGGCGTGGCCGGGTGGGGATGGTCGACGGCGTCGACCGCTCGGCCAGTTCCTCCTCGACGTCGCCGACGCCGCCGAGATGCGCCACCAACCGCTGCACGACGTGCTGTGCGGAGACGTGGTTCTCCCCCACCGCGGTGTAGAGCGCGGAGACGTCGACGTACCGGAGCTCGTGCGCGATGGCCGACATGGATTCGCCGTTCATCAAGCGCTGCAACGGAAGTCCGCCGCGTCGCACTTCCTTTGCGATGGCATCCTTGCCGGCGTCGAGGGCTTCCTCACGCCGTTCCTTGGCGAACCACTGGCGGATCTTCGTCTTCGCCCGCGGAGACGCGACGAACGTCTGCCAGTCCCGGCTCGGACCCGCCGTGGGTGCCTTCGAGGTGAAGACCTCCACGACTTCGCCGTTCTCGAGCCGCCGCTCGAGCGCAACCAGCCGACCGTTGACCCGGGCCCCGATGCAGCGGTGTCCGACCTCGGTGTGGACGGCGTACGCGAAGTCCACCGGACACGAGCCGGCCGGCAGAGTGACCACGTCGCCCTTGGGGGTGAAGACGAAGATCTCCTTCACCGCCAGGTCGTAGCGCAACGACTCCAGGAACTCCCCCGGGTCGGCCGCCTCACGTTGCCAGTCGAGCAGCTGACGCATCCACGCCATGTCGTCGACCTCGGCGGCGTCGCCGGAGTGCTTGCCGCGGGTCTCCTTGTACCGCCAGTGGGCCGCGATGCCGAACTCCGCCGTGCGGTGCATGTCCCGCGTGCGGATCTGCACCTCGAGGGGCTTGCCCTCCGGACCCACCACGGTGGTGTGCAGCGACTGGTAGACGCCGTAGCGCGGCTGCGCGATGTAGTCCTTGAACCGTCCGGCCATCGGCTGCCACAACGAGTGCACGACGCCGACGGCCGCGTAACAGTCGCGGATCTCGTCGCAGAGGACGCGGACGCCGACCAGGTCGTGGATGTCGTCGAAGTCGCGGCCCTTGACGATCATCTTCTGGTAGATCGACCAGTAGTGCTTGGGGCGACCCTCGACGACGGCGCCGATGCGCGACGCCGCGAGCGTGCTGTTGATCTCGGCCCGCACCTTCGCCAGGTAGGTGTCGCGCGAGGGGGCGCGGTCGGCGACGAGCCGCACGATCTCGTCGTACTTCTTGGGGTGCAGGATCGCGAACGCGAGGTCCTCGAGCTCCCACTTGACGGTCGCCATGCCGAGGCGGTGGGCCAGTGGCGCGATGACCTCGAGCGTCTCCTTGGCCTTGCGCGCCTGCTTCTCCGGCGGGAGGAAACGCATGGTCCGCATGTTGTGCAACCGGTCGGCGACCTTGATGACCAGCACTCTCGGGTCACGAGCCATCGCGATGATCATCTTGCGGATGGTCTCGCCCTCGGCCGCGGTGCCCAGAGCCACCTTGTCGAGCTTGGTGACGCCGTCGACGAGGTGGGCGACCTCGTCGCCGAACTCGGCGCGCAGTTGGTCGAGGGAGTAGCCCGTGTCCTCGACGGTGTCGTGCAGGAGTGCCGCCACCAGGGTCGTGGTGTCCATCCCCAGTTCCGCGAGGATGTTGGCGACGGCCAGCGGGTGCGTGATGTACGGGTCCCCGGACTTGCGCATCTGCGAGGCGTGACGTTCCTCGGCCACGTCGTAGGCGCGCTGGAGCAGTCCGAGGTCCGCCTTCGGGTACAGCGTGCGGTGCGTCCCGGCCAGCGGCTCGAGGACGGTCTTGACCGCCGTGCTGCGCTGCGCGGTGATACGACGGGCGAGCCGGGCGCGGACTCGCCGCGAGGCGGACGACGGCGCCTGCGGGGTCGGCGCCTGCGGCGCCGGTGCCTGCGAGGTCTCGGCCGGTGTCGCAGCGGGTGCGTCGGCGTCCACGCGGTCCTGCTCCGTCGCGACGGGCGTGTCCGGGACAGCCTCGGGCTCGGCGTCCGTCGGCGTTTGTCCGATGTAGCGCGTCATCTCGAGCACCTCCCGCAGTTCCGGCCCGCTCAGCCTAGACGGAACTCACTGGACGGAGCCCAGTGCGGTGAGCGGTCCGTGGTTCCAACGCGTCCGGCCGCCCAGAGCTTCCACCTCGAGAACCACGGCCGCGCCCACCACCTCGGCGCCGCACCGGGTGAGCAGTTCCGCTGCTGCTTCCAGTGTTCCACCGGTGGCGAGCACGTCGTCGACGACGAGCACACGACGCCCGGCCAGGGCGATGCCGTCGGCCGAGATCTCGAGTTCGGCGGTGCCGTACTCGAGCGCATACGACTGCCGATGGACGGGCGGTGGCAGCTTGCCCGCCTTCCGGACGGCGATCACCCCCGTGTCCAGCGCCAGCGCCACCCCGGCTCCCAGGAGGAAACCGCGTGCGTCGATCCCGGCGACCACGTCGGCGTCGCGACCGGCTTCCGCCAGCGCGTCGATGACGAGGCGCAATCCCTCCGCGTCCGCGAACACCGGGGTGAGATCGGCGAACCGGACGCCGGGCGTCGGGAAGTCGTCGGCCCACCGGGTGAGACGTTCCACCGCGAGACCGGCGGGCGAGACGGCAGCGTCACTCATCGGACGAAGACCCACTTGTCCATGTTCCATCCTGCTCCGGCGACGCTCGGATTGGCGTCGACCCCACGCATGCCGGACGCCGTCGCGGTGACGACGGGCACGTTCCACAACGGCAACGTCGGCAGGTCGTCCCAGAGGATCCGCTCGACGTCCGTTCCGGCCGACAGCGCCGTGGCGTCCGAGCCGTCCACGGCGAGACGAGTCACCAGCTCGTCGACGCGCCCGTTCGCGTATCCGCCGAGGTTCACGTTCTGACCGCCGAGCAGTGCAGTCCGGGCGGACCCGGGCGTCGCGGTGCCGGTCGGGCCGAACCCGCCGGCAGTGCCGGCGAGCAGCACGTCGACCTCCCCGGCGCGCAGGGCGAGCGGCGAGAGGGTGTCCGAGGAGGCATCGACGACGTCGATCCCCAGCGGTCCGCACGCGGCCGCGATGTCGGCGACGATCGCGGCCCGACGCGCGTCGGGTCCGCGGTAGCCGATGCGCACCGTGGGCTCGGTGAGCCCGGCCTGTGCGAGACCGGCGGTCACGGCGGCGACGTCGGTGGTGCGGTAGCGGTCGGCCGCCACCGAGGCGACGCTGCGGTACGGCAGCGTGCCGGGCAGCATGACCCGGCTGTCGACGACTCCGGATCCGCGGCCGGTCTCGGCCTCGTAGCCGGGGTGTCCGTGGGCGTCGAACAACGCCGTGCGGGGAACGCACGACGCGACGGCGCGGCGAGCGGCCGGGTCGACGAAGACCCCGGACGTCGCGAAGATCAACTGTTCGACGCCGAAGCTCGGCTGGGCGGCCGCGGCGAACCCGTCGGGCACCGCAGCGCCGCCGAGCAGGTCCGCGACCTCGACGTCCCCGGTGCTCGCCTTCGCGGCCAGATCGATCCCGGACGGCCAGACCACGACCCGGTCGGTCTGGGGCGGCACGCCCCACCACGCGTCGTTGGGCACGAGGACCAGGCCGTCGTCCGCGGAGAACGATTCGACGCGGAACGGACCGGACGCAGCGAAGACTGCCGGGTCGACCGCGCCGGTGGGCAGGGTCCATCCGCTGTTCCATGCCTCGGCGAGGCGACCGACGGCGTCGGGGTCGCCGCCCGCGAGGGTCGAGGTGACGTCCGGAACACCCGCGGTCCGGGCGGCGACGTGCGCCGGGAGGATGGTGCCGGGGCCGAACAGGGATTCGCGGTCGACGAGAGGTCGGTCGGCGCGGAAGGTGACCGTGGCCTCCTTCTGCGAGGGCACGCAGTCGATGCGTTCGATGTCGGTGTACCCGGCGGTCTCGGCAGCGTCGAACGCGGTAGCCGACGTCTCGGTGTTCCCGCGCCGCGCGGCCCAGGCGAGCACGAGGTCGTCACACGTCATGGGGACCCCGTCGGACCAGACGGCGGCCGGGGCGAACGCGTAGGTCAGGACCTGTTGCTGACCCGGCACCTCGGTGACGGTGCCGATGTCGGTGTCCGCGACCGCCGTTCCCCCGGGCCCGACCATGGTGAAACCCGGGAGGACGCGGGAGAAGGCCTGCCGCGCCGCGGAGTACGCGCCCTCGGTGGTGCCTGCGTTGTAGGTGGTGATCGGCCCGTTCACGGCGTAGCCGATGGACGGGACGCGATCCTTCTCGGTGCTGCAGGCCGCCGCGGACACCGCGACGAGGACCGTGGCGGCGCCGGCGACCAGGCGTGTCGTTCCGCGCGTCATGTCAGCGCCTCTTCTTGGCCCGCTTGCCCGTCGGCCTCGCGCCCGCGCGAGGCCCATCGGCGCCGCTCCGCGCGCCCGCGCGAGGCCCATCGGCGCCGCTCCTCGCGCCCGCGCGCGGCCCGGCCGCGGATTCCGGCCGGTCCTTCGTGACCGACACGGCACCCGAGGGGGCGGCGTCGCCCGACGAGGCTGCGCGGCGCTCGGCCGCCTCGGCTCGCTTCGCGTGCACCTTGCGGGTGTGGGCGGCGACCGGTCCCCACCGTTCCTTGAGCGAGACCACCAGCGGCGTCGCGAAGAAGATCGACGAGTACGCGCCCACGATGATGCCGACCAGCTGCACCAGCGCGAGATCCTTGAGAGTGCCCACGCCGAGAAGCCAGACGGCGATCACCATGAGAGCGAGGACCGGCAGCACGCTGATCACGGTGGTGTTGATCGAGCGCATGAGGGTCTGATTGACGGCGAGGTTGGCCTGTTCTGCGTAGGTGCGCCGGTTCAGATGCAGGATGCCGCGGGTGTTCTCCTCGACCTTGTCGAACACCACGACGGAGTCGTAGAGCGAGAAGCCGAGAATGGTGAGCAGGCCGATGACCGTGGCCGGTGTCACCTCGAAACCCACGAGGGAGTAGACGCCGGCGGTCACCAGGATGTCGAAGAAGAGCGCCGTGATGCCGGCGATCGCCATGTCGCGTTCGTACCGGATCGCGATGTAGATGCTCACCAGCACCAGGAAGACCGCGAGTGCGATCAGTGCTTTCTCGGTGATCTGCGAGCCCCACGTCTCGCTGACGTCGGTGAACGTCACGGCGTCCGGCGTGGCCTCGCCCGCAGAGTTCTGCGGCGCGAAGGCGTCGAAGAGTGCGGTCTGGAGGGATGAGGCCTGCCCGGCGTCGAGTGTCTCGGAACGGATCTGGATGGTGGCTCCGGCGCCGGACCCCACCGTCTGCACGGCCACGGGATCCGCCCCGAGGGTGTCGGTGTAGATCTGCTCGACCTGGGAGGTCTCGACCCCGTCGGCCGCGGGGAACTGCACGCGGGTGCCGCCCTCGAAGTCGATGCCGAGGGTGAAGCCGCGGACGAGAATCGAGAGCAGCGAGACCGCGACGATGACGCCGGTGACGATGTACCAGAGCCGGCGACGACCGATGATGTCGAACGCTCCGGTGCCGGTGTACAGCCGGGAGAGCAGGCCGCGTCCCTGCTCGGCGGGCTCGGGCGCGGTGTCGGTGAGGGTGGTGGTGTCGGCCATGGTTCAGGCCTCCTTCTCGGCGCCGGCGACGGCGGCGGTCTTGGCGGCGGCGGCACGCTTGCGGGCGCGGGCGATCTCCTGCACGGCGCCCAACCCGTTGATCGAGGGCCGGGACCAGAACTCGGACCGGGACGCGAGGTTGACCAGCGGCCACGTCACCAGCACCACGATGACGATGTCGAGCAGCGTGGACAGTCCGAGCGTGAAGGCGAAGCCCCGCACTTGTCCGACGGCGAGGACGTAGAGCACGGCGGCGGCGATGAAGCTGACCGCGTTGCCGGAGAGGATGGTGCGCCGGGCGCGGGCCCACCCTCGCGGCACGGCGGACCGGAAGCTGCGTCCTTCGCGGATCTCGTCCTTGATGCGTTCGAAGAAGACGACGAACGAGTCCGCCGTCATGCCGATACCGATGATGAGGCCGGCGATGCCCGCGAGGTCGAGCGTGAAGTCGATCCATCGGCCGAGCAGCACCAGGATCCCGTAGATCGCGGCCATGGACAGCACCAGCGACAGCGCGGTCAGGATGCCGAGCATGCGGTAGTAGAGAAGGCAGTACAGCAGGACCAACACCAGGCCGACCGCGCCCGCGACGAGCCCGGCTTCGAGCGAGGCGAGGCCGAGGGTGGCGGACACCGTCTCCGCCTCGGACGCGGCGAAGGACAGCGGCAGCGAGCCGTACTTGAGGGTGTTCGCGAGTTCCCGCGCGCTGTCGGCGGTGAAGTTTCCGGTGATCTGGGTGGCGCTGCCCGACGGCGTCGCGCCCTGGATCACCGGCGCGCTGACGACCTTGGAGTCGAGGGTGAACGCGGCCTGCTGGCCGATGTTGGCCGCCGTGAACTGTGCCCAGGTGTCGCCACCGGCGGTGTCGAAGCTGAGGGAGACCACGTTGCGGGACTGTTGCGTGTCGAACTGGGAGGACGCGTCGGCGATCTGCTGGCCGTCGATGATCGAGGGGCCGAGGACGTACACGGCGGTGCCGTCGGTCGAGCACGCCACGAGCGGGAGAGCGGGATCGTCGTTGCCCTGCAGGGGATCCGGCGCCGAGCAGTCGATGGTCGCCGCGGCCTGCTGCTGGACGGTCGGGTCCTCGCTCTGACGCAGGGCCTTGGCCTCGGCGATCGCATCAGCGGTCTCGTCGGGGGTCGCTTCCGTGGGTGCGGTGCCCGGTTCGGAGCCGGCGTCCTGCTCGCTCGGCTCCTCGGTCGGCGCCGTCTCCGTCGGGGCGGTGTCGGTCGGCTCGGCCGGATCGGTCGGGTCCTGCGCGGGGAACGGACGGTTCTGCGGGGCGGGATCGACCGGCGCAGCAGGATCGACCGGCGCAGCAGGATCGACCGGCGCAGCAGGATCGACCGGCGCAGCGGGATCCGTGGCCGCGGGTGTGCCGGGCGGCGTCGGGGACGTCGCCTGGATGACGGGCCGGATGTACAGGCGGGCCGTCTGTCCCAGCGTCCGCGCCTGCGACGAGTCGTCACCGGGCACCGTGATGACCAGGTTCTGGCCGTCGATGACCACCTCGGAGCCGGACACACCGAGACCGTTGACGCGCGTCTCGATGATCTGCTGCGCCTGACGCAGGCTGTCCTGGCTCGGCGCGCTGCCGTCCGGGGTCCGAGCGGTCAGCGTGACGCGGGTACCGCCCTGCAGATCGATCCCCAGCTTGGGAGTGGGCGACTTGTCACCGGTGAGGAACACCAGGCCGTAAACCAGTGCGACCAACGCCCCGAACAGGGCGAGATACCGCACCGGATACGACGATCCGCTGGACGATGCCACGATTGCTGCTTCTCCTCGGACGTTCGGTCGGGATGGTCGGTCGGGTCGTTCGGGTCGATCGGCACACGGACGTCGGTCCGAAGCCCGATCGACCGTACCCTCTCGCGGACACGCCACCGCCCCCGAGGACGTCCTCGGGGGCGGTGGGTGGTGTCGGTGGGGGCCGCTCAGTCCTTGGTCAGGCGAGGCGCCGCGGCGTCCGTGTCCGCGGTGCGACCGTTCTCCAGCGCGTCGACGCGGGCGCCGGCGTCGACCGTCTCGTCGTAGTCGGTGGCGGTGGTCTCGTCGAGCTCGTCGGTCTCGTCCTGATCGGCGACGACCTCGCGCACGACGACGCGCGACCAGGTGGTGATGATGCCGGGGGCGATCTCCAGATCGACGGTGTCCTCGGTCAGGTCGTCGACCAGGCCGTGCAGACCGGCGGTGGTGATCACGCGGTCACCGACGCTCAGCGACTGCTGCAGCTCGGAGACCTTCGCCATCTCCTTCTTCTGTCGGCGGATACCCATGAACATGGGCACCAGGAGCGCAAGAATGAGAAGGGGAAACAGCAGTTCCATCGGAAACGTCAATCCTCGTGATCGGGGGTGAATGGTGGCGGGTTCGACCGGGTAACGGCTGCCCACCGCGTGTCCAGTGTGCCACGCCGATGCCCGTTTCGGGCGATCAGGACTCGTCGAACAGGGTCCGTTGGGGCTCGTTGACGCGCACGGCGATACCGCCGACGGCCAGGTCGGGCGGGGGTACCAGGCCCAGCCGTTCCCAGGCCGCCGCCGTGGCCACCCGTCCCCGCGGGGTCCGCGCGATCATGCCGGCGCGCACCAGGTAGGGCTCACACACCTCCTCGACGGTGGCGGGTTCCTCCCCCACCGCCACGGCGAGCGTCGACACGCCCACCGGTCCGCCGCCGAAGCTGCGCACCAGTGCGCCGAGCACCGCGCGGTCCAGCCGGTCCAGTCCGAGTTCGTCCACGTCGTAGACGTCGAGCGCCGCGCGCGCCACGGCCAGGGTGACCCGCCCGTCGGCTCGCACCTCCGCGTAGTCGCGCACCCGGCGCAGTAGCCGGTTCGCGATACGCGGCGTCCCGCGGGAGCGGCCCGCGATCTCGGCGGCTGCATCGACGTCGATGCGCACCCCCAGAATTCCGGCCGACCTCGTGAGGATGCGCTGCAGCTCCTGCGGGTCGTAGAAGTCCATGTGCGCCGTGAAGCCGAAACGGTCGCGCAACGGTCCGGTCAGCGCGCCCGATCGTGTGGTCGCGCCGACGAGGGTGAACGGCGCGACGTCGAGTGGAATGGACGTCGCGCCCGGTCCCTTCCCGACGACGACGTCCACGCGGAAGTCCTCCATGGCGAGATAGAGCATCTCCTCGGCGGGCCGCGCGATGCGGTGGATCTCGTCGATGAACAGGACGTCGCCCTCGACCAGGTTGCTGAGCATCGCCGCGAGATCGCCCGCCCGCTCGAGCGCCGGGCCGGACGTCAATCGCAGGGCACTGCCCAGTTCCGCGGCGATGATCATCGCCATCGACGTCTTGCCCAGGCCCGGCGGACCGGACAGCAGGATGTGATCGGGTGTGCCGCCGCGCTGGGTCGCGCCCTGGAGCACCAGGTGCAGCTGCTCGCGCACTCGCGGTTGTCCGATGAAGTCGTCGAGCGATTTCGGCCGCAGGCTCGCGTCGAGGTCGCCGTCGTCGGGCCGGACCTCGGCGGTGACGGGAGAGGGATCCTCCGGCCGGTCCTCGTCCGTCATCGCGACCGTCCGAGCGTCGACAGCGCGGACCGCAGAGCGACGGAGGTGGTGGAGTCGGGCGAGTCCGCGAGCACCGCGTCGACGGCGCTCTCGGCCTGCTTGACCGGAAAGCCGAGGCCGACGAGCGCCTCGACGACCTGATCTCGCACCGCGCCCGTCCCGGCGGGGCCGACGGCGGTGGTCGGTGCCGCGACGACGCCGTCGATCTTGTCGCGCAGTTCGACCACCATCCGTTCGGCGCCGCGCTTGCCGATGCCCGGCACCCGCGTCAACGCAGCGGTGTTCCCGTCGGCGAGAGCGATGCGCAGTGCGTCGGGCTCCAGCACGGCCAGCACCGCCATGGCGAGTCGTGGCCCGACCCCCGACACGGTCTGCAACAGCCCGAACAGGTCACGGGACGTGCCGTCGGTGAAGCCGTACAGGGTCATCGAGTCCTCGCGGACGATCATCGAGGTCACCAGCGTGGCCTCGGACCCGCGTGTGAGGGACGCGAGGGTGGCCGGCGTGACGTTGACGCGGTAGCCGAGTCCGCCCGCCTCCACGACGACGTGGTCGAGGGCGATGTCCAACACGGTGCCGCGAACGGAGGAGATCATCTAACGCGTCGCTCCCGGGGTGATGGTGCGCGCCCGGTGCGCGGCACGTTGCTGGGCCAGCTTCTTCTCGTACGACGCCTTGGCGGCGGCGGCCTGCTTCTCCGCCGCGGCCATGCGCGCCAGCATCGGGGCCCGCCAGCAGTGGCAGATGGCGAGGGCGAGCGCGTCGGCGGCGTCGGCCGGTCGCGGCGCTCGCTGCATCCCCAGGATCCGGGTCACCATGGCGGTCACCTGCGCCTTGTCGGCCGATCCGTTGCCCGTCACCGCGGCCTTGACCTCGCTCGGGGTGTGGAACGCGACCGGGATGCCCCGCCGGGCCGCGGCGAGTGCGATGACACCGCCCGCCTGCGCGGTGCCCATCGCGGTCCGCACGTTGTTCTGGGAGAACACCCGCTCGACGGCGACGACGGTCGGTCGATGGGTGTCCAGCCAGTACTCCGCCGACTCCGCGATCAGCAGCAGCCGCTCGGCGAGGTCGAGGTCGGCCGGCGTGCGGACGACGTCGACGTCGAGAGCGGTCACGGCGCGCCCCGCCCCACCCTCGACGAGGCTCAGGCCGCACCGGGTCAGGCCCGGATCGACACCCATCACACGCAACCGGACCGCACTCCTTCTGCCGGGACGACCACGAGCCGGGCGCCTACGAACTGTTGTTCGATACTGTAACGCCCGGGGCGGGAGTGACCGGCGAGCGACACGGCGCGGTCGGACTCAGTCGGAGTCGAGCTCCGCCATGACCTCGTCGCTGATGTCGACGTTGGAGTAGACGTTCTGCACGTCGTCGCTGTCCTCGAGCGCGTCGATCAGCTTGAACACCTTCCGCGCACCGTCGGCGTCGACCGGCACGCTGACGGACGGCTGGAAGCTCGCCTCGGCGGAGTCGTAGTCGATGCCCGCCTCCTGCAGCGCGGACCGGACGGCGACCAGGTCGGTCGGCTCGGAGACGACCTCGAAGGTGTCGCCGTTGTCCTTGACCTCCTCGGCGCCCGCGTCGAGGACGGCCATGAGGATGTCGTCCTCGCTCTGACCGTTCTTCTCGAGCGTCACCACGCCCTTGCGCGAGAACAGGTACGCCACGGATCCGGGATCGGCCATGTTGCCGCCGTTGCGCGTCATCGCGACGCGCACCTCGCCGGCGGCGCGGTTGCGGTTGTCGGTGAGGCACTCGATGAGCACCGCCACGCCGTTGGGCCCGTAACCCTCGTACATGATGGTCTGCCAGTCGGCGCCGCCCGCCTCTTCACCGGCACCGCGTTTGCGCGCGCGCTCGATGTTGTCGTTCGGCACCGAGGTCTTCTTCGCCTTCTGGATGGCGTCGTAGAGCGTCGGGTTGCCGGACGGGTCACCACCGCCGGTCCGTGCGGCGACCTCGATGTTCTTGATCAGCTTGGCGAAGGACTTGCCACGACGGGCGTCGATGACGGCCTTCTTGTGCTTGGTCGTAGCCCATTTGGAGTGGCCGCTCATCGGCAAATGCCCCTTTCGTACCGGCGGAGAACGGACCCAGCTTACGCGGACAGCGGGGGCCGACCGTCCGCCCGCGTCGTGCCGTCGGCCGACTCCGGGCGCTGCACCGCGGTCCGCACCATGTCGACGAACATCGCGTGGATGCGTCGATCACCGGTCACCTCGGGATGGAACGACGTCGCGAGCACCGAGTTCTGGCGTACCGCGACCACGCGGCCCGCCGCCGGACCCGCGGGAACGGTGGCGAGGACCTCGACACCCGGACCGACGCGCTCCACCCAGGGCGCCCGGATGAAGACTGCATGCACGGGCGGTCCGGACAGTCCGGTCACGTCGAGATCGGCCTCGAAGGAGTCCACCTGACGGCCGAAGGCATTGCGCCGCACGGTCACGTTCAACCCGTCGAGGTGCACGGCGTCCGGACGCGTGTCGAGGATCTCGGACGCGAGCAGGATCATCCCGGCACAGGAACCGTAGGTCGGCAGGCCGCCGGCGACGGCCGCCCGCAGCGGTTCCAGCAGATCGAACGTGCGCAGCAACAACCCCATCGTGGTGGATTCACCGCCGGGGATCACCACGCCGTCCACCGCCGCGAGCTCGGCGGGGCGCCGAACCGGCACCGCCCGCGCACCCGACGCGGTGAGCGCCGCCAGATGCTCGCGCACGTCGCCCTGCAGCGCGAGGACACCGACGACGGGATCGGTCACCGACCGGCGTCCAGACCCGGCGTGTGCTCCGCGGTGCGGTCGAAGCGCATCAGGCCCTCCTGGGTGACGGCGGCGACCATGCGGCCCTCCCGGTCGTAGATCCGCCCCTGGGTGAGCGCACGACCGAGTCCCGCCGACGGCGAGGTCTGGTCGTAGAGCAGCCACTCGTCGGCACGGAACGGGCGCAGGAACCACAGAGCGTGGTCGAGCGACGCCGTCTGCGTGGCGACGTCCTCGTGCGGAACCTTCGCCGAGCCGAGCAGCGTCATGTCGGACATGTACGCAAGGGCGCAGACGTGGAACACCTGATCGTCCGGCAGCGGATCGCGGTAGCGAATCCAGACCTGTTGCTGCGCGGCCAGACTCGCGGTCCGCGAGAGCTTCTCCGACGGCACCAGGCGGACGTCCCACCGGCTCCACTCGCGGAAGAAGAGCTTGCGGGCGGACGACTCGTCGTCGGCGAGATCGGGCAGTTCCTCCGGCCCGACCACCGTGGGCATCCGGTCCTGATGCTCGATGCCCTCGTCCTCGACGTGGAACGACGCGGACATGGTGAAGATCGCCTTGCCGTCCTGGATGCCGGTGACTCGGCGCGTGGCGAACGAGCGGCCGTCACGGATGCGGTCGACGGTGAACACCGTCGGCTCGTTCGGGTTGCCCGGACGCAGGAAGTACCCGTGGAGCGAGTGCACCCGGAAGGCGGCGTCGACCGTCTTGACCGCCGACACCAGAGCCTGACCCGCCACCTGACCGCCGAAGGTCCGCTGAAGTTCGCTGGGGATGGAACTGCCCCGGTAGATGTCGTTCTCGATGCGCTCGAGTTCGAGGATCTCTTCGATGCCGGCCATGGCTGCCTTTCTGACGATCGGACCGGCCGGGCCCTGGACCCGACCGACGCACCGCGACAGTGTCCCAGAGCGCTTGCCGCGGCAGTGTCCCAAGAGCGCTTGTCGCGACAGTGTCCCAGAGCCGCCGTCCCGGGGAACAATCGAGGCGATGCCGACCTACTCCCCCATCACCCTCGACGGCGTCGCCGAGACCGTGACCGACCGACTCCGATCGCTCGCAGGTCGTCGGGTGGTGCTGATCGACGGAGCCGACGCGGCCCGCCCGGTCGACCTCGCCGCTCGGGTGTCCGAGAGACTGCACACCGAGGGCCGCGCCGCCGACGTCGTCGATCTCGGCGGGTGGGTCCGGCCGGCCTCGCTCCGTCTCGAATACGGCCACACCGACGAGATGTCCTATCGCACGGCCTGGTTCGACTACGACGGCCTGGCCCGCGAGGTGGTCGGGGCGCTCCGCGACCGCGGTCGGTGGCTGCCCGCGATCTGGGACGCGGAGTCCGACCGCTCGGCGCGGCTCCGGGTGGTCGACGCCGGACCGGATCAGGTCCTGATCGTCGCCGGCCCGATGCTGCTCGGCCGAGGCCTGCACGCCGATCTCACCGTGGCGCTCACCCTGTCACCGGCGGCCCTGCGCCGCCTCACCCCCGAGGAGGACCACTGGACCGTCGACGCGCTGGTGACCCACGCCGATCGGCACGACGACACGCCGGACGTCGAGGTGAAGGTCGATCACCCCGATCGCCCGGCGTTGCGTGAGTCCTGACGCGCGTCGCGCGGGTCACCAGCCGCGTTCGGCCAACCGGTGCGGCTGCGGGATGTCGTCGACGTTGATGCCGACCATCGCCTCGCCCAGCCCGCGGGAGACGTCGGCGATGACGTCGGGATCGTCGTGGAAGGTGGTGGCCTTGACGATCGCCGCCGCCCGCTGTTCGGGATTGCCGGACTTGAAGATGCCCGAGCCGACGAACACGCCCTCCGCGCCCAGCTGCATCATCATCGCCGCGTCCGCGGGGGTGGCGATGCCGCCGGCGGTGAACAGCGTCACCGGGAGCTTGCCCGCACGGGCCACCTCGACGACGAGGTCGTACGGCGCCTGCAGCTCCTTGGCCGCCACGTAGAGCTCGTCCTCGGGCAGCGAGGTCAGGTGCCGGATCTGATCGCGCAGCGTGCGCATGTGCGTGGTCGCGTTGGAGACGTCGCCGGTGCCGGCCTCACCCTTGGAGCGGATCATCGCCGCGCCCTCGGTGATGCGGCGCAGGGCCTCGCCGAGGTTGGTGGCGCCGCACACGAACGGCACGGTGAAGCGCCACTTGTCGATGTGGTGGGCGTAGTCCGCAGGAGTCAGCACCTCGGACTCGTCGACGTAGTCGACGCCGAGGCTCTGCAGGACCTGCGCCTCGACGAAGTGGCCGATGCGGGCCTTCGCCATGACGGGGATCGACACGGCGGCCTTGATGCCGTCGATCATGTCCGGGTCGCTCATGCGTGAGACGCCGCCCTGCGCGCGGATGTCGGCGGGGACGCGCTCGAGGGCCATGACGGCGACGGCGCCGGCCTGCTCGGCGATCTTCGCCTGATCGGCGGTCACGACGTCCATGATGACGCCGCCCTTGAGCATTTCCGCCATGCCGCGCTTCACACGGGCCGTGCCGGTCTCCGGGGTGTCGGCCCGGTGGGTCGATCCGTTGCGCTCGGGGGCTGCTGCGGTGGTCACGAACGAACTCCTTGTCACGTCGACGCGGCACGCGAGTGCCGGGAACACTACCGACAGTAGGACCGACTGGACCCCTTCGCAGTAACCAGTCGCCGTCGGCTGGCCTGCTCGCCGCTCAGGCGATGGCGCGCACGTCGGGATCGGTTCGCATCGCGAGCACCGTGTCCGCCTCGTCGAGCAGCTCGGCCATCGCGCGGGGATACACCGCTTCGCCCGACGCCGCGACGCGACGGATGTCGTCCGCCGTGCACCACCGATGATCGACGACCACTCGACGTTCGAGGTCGGTGAAACCGGTCGAGACCGGCTCGAACGCCTCGGCTCGGAGGGCGAAGAACAATTCCTCGGACTTGATGACCCGGCCGTCGAAGGTGAACGTCGCCGTCCGGCGCCACATCGGTCCGCGCAGATCGTCGGCCGACGCCTGCAGGCCCGTTTCCTCGCGCAGTTCCCGGACGGCGGCGTCGCGGAGCGTCTCGCCGACCTCGACCTCGCCTCCGATCGTGAACCAGAAGTGGACCTCGGGCACCCGGGGGTCGTGGCCGCGAAGCAGCAGGACGCGCCCCCGATCGTCCATCAGGACCACCCGCGCCGACGTGCGCGTCCGCGCCGCGGCCACCGGCGCCGTGGTCGTGTCGCGCTCGGTGATCTCGAAGTACGTCGGCATCGGAGCCGTGCCCCCCAGCTTCAGCCATCGCACGGGCCGGCGGGAACGCAGCGCGAGCGTGTCCCGCACCGCGTCGTTGTGGAAGCGGCGGGCGATCTGCACCCGGGCCTCGGCGTCGGCCAGCTCCGACACCAGTTGCGGGGGAAGCCGCGTGAGGTCGATGCGACCGATGGCCACCGACACCGCGTTCTCGGCGCTCTCCCGGTCGGCGCGGTCCGCGCGTTCGGCCCGATCGGCCAGCGAGGTCAACGTCCGGGCGGGTGTGTCCGGCCCGTCCAGGGTGGCGGCCACCGCGCGCGTCACGACGGAGCGCCGCGCCAACGCCGCCTCGAGGGACTGCCACGCGCGGTCGTACCGCACGTGCAGACGGTCCAGTCGGTGCGCGGTCGAGTACGACCACAGTGCCGCGAACACCAGGAGAACGGCGAGCAGCAGTCCGATCGCCACGAGCGTCGTGGTCATTCGGCCACCCCCACGACCCGGCCGGGGACGGCGACGGCCTCGTAGACGCGCACGATCTGCTCGGCGACCACCGGCCAGTCGTAGTTCACGACGACGCGCGAGGCCTCCGCGACGAGCGCCGTCCGGCGTGCGTCGTCGTCGAGCAGGGAGTTCACCTCGTCGGCGAGGGCGTCGGCGTTGCCCACCGGGAACAACGCCCCGGCCGTACCGCCGCGCAACACGCGACGGAACGCGTCGAGGTCGGACGCGACGACGGGGGCGCCGGCCGCCATCGCCTCCACCAGCACGATGCCGAAGCTCTCACCGCCGGTGTTCGGGGCGCAGTAGACGTCCGCCGAGCGCAACGCCGACGCCTTCTCCGCATCGGTGGTCTGGCCGAGGAATCGGAAGTGCCGGGCCAGTGGGCCGGCCTCCTGACGGAGCTTCTGCTCGTCGCCTCGTCCGACCACGAGCACCTCGACGTCGGGGTGCGCGGCGACGATCCGGCCGAGCGCGCCGAGCAGGGTCGCCATGCCCTTGCGCGGTTCGTCGTACCGACCGATGAACAGAACGGTCCGCCCTTCTCGCGGATAGTCCGGGAGCACCGGCGCTTCGCGGAACGCCGGAACGTGGACACCGTTGGGGATCTCGACGGCGTCGGTACCCAGCGCCTCGACCTGCCAGCGGCGCGCGAGTTCGCTCACGGCGACCCGGCCGGCGATCTTCTCGTGGTACGGCCGGAGCACACCCTGGAACGTGCTGAGCAACAACGACTTCGTGGTGGACGCATGGAAGGTCGCCACGATGGGACCGTCCGCGATCTTGAGCGAGAGCATCGACAGGCTGGGTGCATTGGGCTCGTGGATGTGGAGGACGTCGAACTCCCCCTTGTCGATCCACGACTTGATCCGGCCGTAGGTGACCGGGCCGAACGCCAGCCGCGCCACCGACCCGTTGTACGGGAAGCTCAGAGCCTTGCCGGTGGAGACCACGAAATCCGGCAGCTCGGTGTCGTCGCTCGCGGGGGCGAGCACGCTGACCTTGTGTCCGCGCTGGATCAGGACCTCGGCGAGCTCCGCGACGTGCGCCTGAACTCCGCCGGGAACGTCGAAGGAATACGGGCAGACGATGCCGATCTTCACGGCGCGTCCCCCGTCATCCGGGCCCGACGGGCCTCGGAGAGGTCGTCCCACCACAGCGGCTGCAGCATGTGCCAGTCCTCGGGGTGCGCTGCGATGTTGGCCGCGAAGCGATCGGCCAGCTGCTGCGTCGCGTCCTCGACTCCACCCGACACGTCGAGGGGAGGCTCGACCGAGAAACCCCACCCGGACTCGGTGAACCAGCAGTGCACCGGGAGCAGCGCCGCACCGGTGTCGACGGCCAACCGCGCCGGTCCCGCGGGCATGCGCGTGGGCTCCCCGAAGAACGTGACCGGCACCCCGTGCCGCGCGAGGTCCCGCTCCCCCAGCAGGCACACGACGCGGCCCGCCTCGAGTCGATCGCGCAACTGCTCGAACGGGGGCCGCTCACCACCGCTGAGCGGAAAGATCTCGAACCCGAGCGACTCGCGGTATTCCACGAATCGCCGGTAGAGGGACTCGGGCCGCAACCGTTCGGCGACGGTGGTGAACTGCCCGTGGGTCTGTGTGAGCCATACCCCGGCCATGTCCCAGTTCCCGCTGTGCGGGAGGGCCAGGACGGCGCCGCGTCCCGCGGCGAGAGCGGCCTCGAGGTGCTCCTTGCCGCTCACCGAGGCATCGATGCTGCGCGCCTGCGCGGCGAGATCCATCGACGGCAGCCGGAACGCCTCACGCCAGTACCGGGCATAGGACCGCACCGACGCCCGGACCAGCTCGTCCGGAACGTCCGCCGGCGTCGTCCCCAGCACCCGAGCCAGGTTGCGCCGCAACTGCTCCGGGCCACCACCGCGACGCGCGGCCAGGTCCGCGCCGGCGTCGAACAGCCTGCGAGCCACACCCTCCGGCAACGCCCTGACCACCCGCCAGCCGGCGACGTAACCCGCGGCGCCGAGCTGCTCGCCGAGGCTCACGAGGACTGGCCCGGTTCGATCCGGTTCCGGTCGGGCTGGATGGGGATGATGTCACGCGCCCCCGCGGAATTGCGCACGGCCAGCACTCGCTGGAAGACGGTGACGATGCTGGCGGCGGCCAGGAAGTACGTCGCCACGGGGAGAGCGAACTGCAGCCAGTCCCACGACGCCAGTTGACCGATACCGGTCAGGCCCGAGCCGACCAGCACGATGACCAGTCGATCGGATCGCTCGATCCACCCGCCGTCGGCGGACAGGCCACTGGCCTCGGCGCGCGCCTTCGCGTAGGAGATGACCTGCGAGGTCACCAGGCAGACCAGCATCGCGGCGAGCAGTGGTCGATCGTTCTGGTGGAAGATCGCCCACCAGGACAACCCGGCGAAGATGGCGCCGTCGGCCACTCGGTCGCACGTGGCGTCGAGGACCGCCCCGTACTTGCTGCCACCGCCGCGCGCCCTGGCCATCGCGCCGTCGAGCATGTCGAACATCACGAAGAGCCAGATGACCAGCGTCCCGATGAACAGGTGGTCGCTCGGGAACAGCGTGACGGCCGCGACCACGCTGACGACGGTGCCGATGATGGTCACCGAGTCGGGGGTCAGGCCGGTGCTGTTCAGGGCTCGGCCGAGCGGCGCGGTGACCTTGCTGGCCGACGCCCGCCCGAAGATGCTCAGCACGTGGTCAGTCCTTCCACGCGTCGGCGAGGAGCGCTCGAGTGTCCCGCAACAACTGCGGCATCACCTTCGCGCCACCGATCACGGTGATGAAGTTGGCGTCGCCGCCCCACCGGGGCACGACGTGCTGGTGCAGGTGTTCGGCCAGCGAACCCCCGGCGGGTGCACCGAGATTGAGCCCGACGTTGAATCCGTGCGGCCGCGAGACCTTCTTGATGGTGCGAATCGCGTGCTGCGTGAAGCGCATCAGCTCGATGCTCTCCGCGTCGGTCAGATCCTCCAACGCCGCGACCTTGCGGTACGGCACCACCATGAGATGGCCGGGGTTGTACGGGTAGAGGTTGAGCACCGCGTAGACCTGGTCACCGCGCGCGACCACCAGCCCGTCCTCGTCGGCGAGCGTCGGGATGTGGGTGAACGGTTCCGTCACGGCCTTGTCGTCACCACTGCCCGGTGCCGTCGCGATGTACGACATCCGGTGCGGCGACCACAGCCGTTGCAGGCGGTCCTCGTCGCCGACTCCGTGGTCGACGATCGTGTCGTCGGGCCCGCTCACGCCGACTCCGTCGCGGGAACCAGGTCCGACAGCAGTGCCGCCGTGGGAGATTCGTTGCGTCGCTCCGCGACCCACGCGCTCACGGCCGCGACGGCCGTGTCCACCGGGACGCCGTTGACCTGAGTGCCGTCGCGGAATCGGAAGGACACCGCGCCGGCCTCGACGTCGCGCTCCCCGGCCAGGAGCATGAACGGCACCTTCTGCGTGGTGTGCGTGCGGATCTTCTTCTGCATCCGGTCGTCACCCGCGTCGACCTCGGCGCGCACGCCCGCGGCCTTCAACGCGCCGACGACGGTGAACAGGTGATCCTGGTGCGCCTCGGCGACGGGGATGCCGACCACCTGCACGGGGGCGAGCCACGCCGGGAACGCACCCGCGTAGTGCTCGGTGAGCACACCGAAGAAGCGCTCGATCGACCCGAAGAGCGCCCGGTGGATCATGACCGGCCGCTGCTTCGTGCCGTCCGGTCCGGTGTACTCGAGCTCGAAGCGCTCGGGCAGGTTGAAGTCGAGCTGGATGGTCGACATCTGCCACGTGCGGCCCAGCGCGTCCTTGGCCTGCACCGAGATCTTCGGGCCGTAGAACGCGGCGCCACCCGGATCCGGAACCAACTGCAGTCCCGATGCTTCGGCGACCTCGGCGAGCGTCGCCGTAGCCTCCTCCCAGACCGCGTCGGACCCCACCGACTTCTCCGGGTTCCGGGTGGAGAGCTCCAGGTAGAAGTCGTCGAGGCCGTAGTCCTTCAGCAGTCCCAGCACGAACTGCAGCGTGCGGGTGAGCTCGTCCCGCATCTGGTCGCGCGTGCAGTAGATGTGCGCGTCGTCCTGCGTCATACCGCGCACGCGGGTGAGGCCGTGGATGACGCCCGACTTCTCGTAGCGGTACACCGACCCGAACTCGAACAGGCGCAACGGAAGTTCGCGGTAGGAGCGCCCGCGCGAGTCGAAGATCAGGTTGTGCATCGGGCAGTTCATCGGCTTGAGGTAGTAGTCCTGGCCGGGCTTGCGCACCTCGCCGTTCTCGTCGAGCTCGGCGTCCAGGTGCATCGCCGGGAACATGCCGTCCTTGTACCAGTCCAGGTGACCGGACACCTCGTACAGCGTGCTCTTGGTGATGTGCGGGGAGTAGACGAACTCGTAGCCCTCGGCCACGTGCCGGCTGCGCGAGTAGTCCTCGAGCTCCTTGCGGACGATGCCGCCCTTGGGGTGGAACACCGGCAGACCGGATCCCAGCTCGTCCGGGAAACTGAACAGGTCCAGCTCCGACCCCAGTCGGCGGTGGTCACGACGCTCCGCCTCGGCGAGCAGCTCGAGGTAGGCGTCGAGCGCCTCCTGCGACTCCCACGCCGTGCCGTACACCCGCTGCAACCCGGCGTTGTCCTGGTTGCCGCGCCAGTAGGCGGCCGAGCTGCGGGTGAGCGTGAACGCCGGGATGTACTTGGTGGTGGGAACGTGCGGGCCGCGGCACAGGTCGCCCCACTCCCGCTCGCCCGTGCGGGGGTTGAGGTTGTCGTACGCGGTGAGCTCTCCCCCGCCGACCTCCATGACCTCGGGGTCGTCCGCCGAGCCCTTGTCGTCGACCAGTTCGAGCTTGTACGGCTCGTCCTGCAGTTCGGCCTTCGCCGCGTCCAGGGACTCGTACACCCGCCGCGAGAACCGCTGACCGCTCTTGACGATCTGCTTCATCTTCTTCTCGAGCTTCGCCAGGTCCTCCGGCGTGAAGGGCTCGGGGACGTCGAAGTCGTAGTAGAAGCCGTTCTCGATGGGCGGGCCGATGCCGAGCTTCGCCTGCGGAAACAGCTCCTGCACCGCCTGGGCCAGCACGTGTGCGGCGGAATGGCGGATGACGCTGCGCCCGTCCTCGGAGTCGGCGCGCACCGGCTCGACGACGGTGTCGGTTTCCGGCGCCCAGGACAGATCCCGCAGGCGCCCCTCGGCGTCTCGGACCACCACGACGGCTCCCGGCCCCTTGTTGGGGAGGTCCGCGTCACGCAACGCCGTCCCGGCGGTCGTCCCGGCCGCCACGCTGATGCGGGGTGCGGGACCAGCGGACTCGGTGATGCTCACGGTGATGTGCTCCTCGACTGACGGACTGGGAGGCGGACGGATGGATCGGTGACAGCGTATCGGCACCGGGCGACACCGGTTCCGCCGCGCGTCGCGCAGCGGGTGGTCAGCGCCCGACCAGGGCCGCCCACCGCGCGGCGCGGTCCGCCGGAGTGCGCCGTGGGCAACTCGTGCAGAGGTCCTCGCCGGCGTCGACCACGCGGCAACACGAACTGCGGCGCAGGAAGCGCCGCGACCGTCCGTTCGCCGTGACGTCGACGAATCGCGGAGTCGGGAAGGGGTGCCGACGCCGCTCGCTCGTGAGCAGTGCCGCCCAGCGCGGCGCATCGTCGACACGATCCAGCGCGCACGCGACGTCGAGCGCGCGGTTGGCGACGCTGTCCGAGGCGATCGCCCACAGACTCGCTCCGGAGACGGACGGGACCCGACGCCGGACGGCCTCGACCAGGGCGTCGACGGCGTCGGCGAACGACGCCCCCGCGGCGGTGTCGCCGACGGTCACCGCCGCGGTCGACGACGCCACGGTCCCGGTCTCCCCCACCGTGACCCGGGCCGACTCGTGGGCGAGATCGACGCACCGGCCCGTCACGGCCAGTTGTGCGATCGACACCGTCGCAAGCGTCGAACTGGAGCCGTACCACCAGAGGGTGGCCAGCACCGCCGGAGAGACGTCCGGCCACCGGACGGCGGCGCGATCGAGTACGTCGGCGAGGTCGAGCGACCCGAGGAACGGTGATCCGGGCGGAACGTGGAACGACGCCGCCGCCCACGGCAGAGCCCGTGCGGCAGCGGCGACGACCGCACCGGGCTCGGTCGACGGCGGAATCAGAGCGGGCTCTGCAGCCACGCCCAGTCCAGGCCGACCCAGCCCCCGACGAGCTCGAGGGCGCCGAGCACCCACAGGGTGGCGACGACCACGGCGGCCGTGAACAGCACACCGATACCCTTGACCACCAGGTTCTGCTTCTCGAACCACGCCATGAATGCGTCGTAACGCGCCCGCACCCAGTGGAGAACCTTCTTGGCCCACGCGAACTCCGATGCGAGAATGCCCAGTCCGGCGAAGACGATGAGCCAACCCGGGCCCGGATAGGGAATGGCGACGATGCCGACCGCGAGGACGAGGGTGCCGACGACGCCGACACCGATGCGGTACGCCCTGTCCACGGTGGGGCGGGACGCGAGACCGTCGCGCCACCGGCGGTACTTGCTCGGCTCGCGGGTGCGGCGGGATGCGGAAGGGGCGGACCGCACACTCGTGTCGTCGCTGTTCACGGGTTCAGGGTACCGACGCGGGCGTCGGACCGGACGAGTCGAGGCCGACGAACGGCAACAGGCCCGCACCGATGATCGGTGCGGGCCTGCTGTCGATACTTCTGCGGTGGTCCCGGCTGGGTTCGAACCAGCGACCTCCCCGGTGTGAACGGGACGCTCTTCCACTGAGCCACGGGACCGCGCACGTGCCTCCGGCCGGAACCGGACGCTCGAACGAGGAGGAACACTAGCACGCACCGATCGCCACTCCCAAAGCGCCGGGTGCCTGCGCCGAACGCCCGAATCCCGGTCCGCGGCGCACCGGGGAGAACGCGACGCGAATCTGCCGCACACGCCGCGTGAACAGGCGATTTGTGACTCTCGGACACAGTGGGCTAATGTTTCGAACCGCACCACGGAGGCGGAAACGCCGCCGAGGAGCGTGCGGACGTGGCGCAGCTGGTAGCGCACAACCTTGCCAAGGTTGGGGTCGCGGGTTCGAATCCCGTCGTCCGCTCGAGGGTATCGAGATTCCGATTCAGGGATCCCGTCACCACGGTGGAGTGGCCGAGTGGTGAGGCAACGGCCTGCAAAGCCGTGCACACGGGTTCGATTCCCGTCTCCACCTCGTTACCCGGTCCGTGATCCACCGGGTTCCGCGCGATTAGCTCAGCGGGAGAGCGCTTCCCTGACACGGAAGAGGTCACTGGTTCAATCCCAGTATCGCGCACCACGGTAAATACAGGTCAGGCCCCCTTTCGAGGGGGCCTTTCTTGTTGCGAGAACTCGTCGTGAACTGTGCCACCGTTCATCGGGTGTGGACCATGGCATTGTCGGACCCTGGGGGACGCCTTTACGGGCTCTTCCCAGATGAGGGTGTAGGTCGGCCGGGCGCGTCGGTCCGCAGATAGACGTCGAGGTCTCCCGACGATGGAGGTTCCTACGCCATCCATCCGAAAGACCTCGACGTGTCCGACGCTACCCCGCCGGCCGGCTTCGGCCGCCCTGACCTGACCGCCTTCGCGGCTCATCCCAATCGACCCTGATCGGGTCTGCTGACCCCCTCGACGAGAACGCAGCGACATCACAGCCACCCAACCCCGACCGTCCGGGAAGCCGGGGCACGTCACATGGCCTGTGCTGCGGGCGTGTCGAGTGGGTCGTCCAGGGGCGACGCAGGAGCGTCGACGCGACGTGCTGAGAGGTGGTTCCAACCGAGCGCTAGGACACCGGCTACAGGCATGGCGATAGGTCAGGAACGGCGTCGCTCCCTGCGCAGGAGGGAGCGCAGAGTCTCGGCGTTCGCGTAGCCGACCCGTAGCGCGATCTCCTCGGAGGTGAGGTCCGTGGTTGCTGAGAGGTGCCGAGCTCGTTCGATGCGAAGCCGTTGGACGAAGCCGAGCGGAGTGAGGTTGAGCGCCGCACGGACTCGTCGTTCGAGGGTGCGCCGACTGGTGCCGAGCGACTGCGCGACGAAGGCGACGTTGAACGGTTCGTCCAGGCGGGCGCGCACGAAGCGTTCGAACTCGACGACGATCGGGTCCTCGTGCCGGAGATGTTCGTAGGCGACGAAGGCCGCCTGCGACGGACGCTCGTCGATGATGAGGAGCTTGGCGACATGTTGGGCCAGGTCGGGGCTGATCGATCGCACGAGTGAGAGCGCGAGGTCGATGTGGGCGAACGCGGCGCCGGCGGTGACGAGGTTCCCGTCGACCACGACCATGGTGTCGAGATCGAGGGCGACGGTCGGATAGCGCTTCAGGAACTCCGGCCCCAGGAACCAGCTGGTCGTCGCCCGCCGATGATGCATCCGTCCGGTCTCGGCGACGGCGAACACGCCGGTGCACGCCGCGGCGATCCGGGTGGTCGCGTCGTCGAGGCGCCCGAGTGAGGCGATGACCGAACGTGCATCTCGGCTCTGGAGGGCGTCGTGGGTCGCGGCGGCCGTGAGGGTTCCAAGCGCAGGGACGACGACCACGTCGAACTCTCCGGACTCCGACAGCGGGTGGTCCACCGACAGGGTCATCGATGCCGTCGTGGTCACTCGCCGTTTCGGTCCGAGGATGGCGAGTTCGATCGGGTCGATCCGCGGGTCGACATCGCCGCGGGCTCCGTCGGCCACCCGCACGATGTCGATGACCGACGCGACCGCCGAACCGAAGCAGCCGTCGATCGCGATCAGTCCGATACGCATGGCGCGAACAATAGCAATACTGTCGTATACGCCACTCCCCACCGGCCCTCGCTCGTCATACGCTGAACTCGCCCCACGAAGAACCCCGACTTCAAGGAGAACCCCTCATGTCCACACCCGCATCACTTCCGTATGCCTTCGTCGCCAAGATCGTCGCGGCCGATGGACAGCACGACGCGCTCGCCGATCTGCTCGCCGGCGCTGTCGCACTAGCCAACGAAGAAGTAGGAACGATTGTCTGGTTCGCGGCTAGGACCCACGCCGACACCTTCTGGATCTTCGATGCATTCCCCGACGAGGCCGCTCGCGACGCCCACGCCAACGGCGCCATCGTCGCAGCCCTGATGGCCAACCAGCACCTCCTCGGCGCAGCACCCGAGATCCTGGCGGCCGACGTCCTCGCGTCCAAGCTCCCGTAGTCCGCCAACGCACGAGACGATCGCGCCCCGCCGAGCCGTCGGACCCGATCGCCTCGACACCCGCACCACGTTGACGATCCCCGACGGGCCGATCACGAGGAGGCCAGA
The DNA here is from genome assembly GCF_001894765.1 of Rhodococcoides corynebacterioides NBRC 14404. GTDB lineage: Bacteria > Actinomycetota > Actinomycetes > Mycobacteriales > Mycobacteriaceae > Rhodococcoides > Rhodococcoides corynebacterioides. The sequence goes on along the minus strand of NZ_BCWV01000005.1, from coordinate 70,504 downwards.
GGAGATCCCGGACGCGGTCACGATGATGGATCCCTTCCACGTCGTGCGCCTGGCCGGTGACGCCCTCGACAGGTGTCGGCGCCGGGTCCAACTCGCGATCCACGGGCACCGTGGGTTCAGGGACGACCCGCTCTACAAGTCACGGCGCACGCTGCACACCGGCGCGGACCTGCTCACCGACAAGCAGAGCGACAGGCTACGCGCGCTGTTCGTTGATGACGCTCACGTCGAGGTCGAGGCGACCTGGGGTGTCTGCCAGCGCATGATCGCCGCCTATCGCCACGAGGACCGGCAACGTGGCCGCGAGCTCATGGAGAAGCTGATCACCGACCTCAGCGCCGGCGTCCCCAAGGTGCTCACCGAGCTCACCACCCTGGGCCGGACCCTGAAGAAGCGAGCCGCCGACGTGCTCGCCTACTTCGAACGACCTGGCACCAGCAACGGGCCGACCGAGGCGCTCAACGGACGGCTCGAACACCTGCGCGGCTCCGCACTCGGGTTCCGCAACCTGACCAACTACATCGCCCGAAGCCTGCTCGAGACCGGCGGCTTCAGACCCCAACTCCTACACCCCCGATTGGGATGAGCCCGCAAAATGATCAGTCGCCCTATGGGCCTCGTTCCCTCAGGCCGTCTCAAGCTATGGCCGCGTCGCGACGACAGAAAAACGACCGTTCACACCCGATAACGCTCAGCCAACTCCTCGAGCCGGCGCGTCGTGGCCTGGTCGTCGACCACCCGCTGACCGTCCTCCTCGACGACGTGCACGTGGTCGTGCACGTATCGAATCCACTCGTGGTCGGCGACGAGCTGGTCGCTGCCGTACGCCCCGGCCTCGTCGACCGCCGTCTGGACCGCGGCCTTCACCCGATCCGCGCGGGCCAGGAACCACTGCTCGGTCATGCGCTCCGTCATCTCACTCCTTCGTCGGCGTGCCTGATTGTCGCCTGTGCCACCTGTACCCCACCACGAAAGCGGACTCACACCGGCGCGTCGGGGTCGATCGCCCGAACCGGCGCCGGGCACTCCCCTGCAGGTGGTTCACTGGAGACCATGTCGAGCTGGGTGTGGTTCGTGGTCGCCCTGGTCGTGGTCGACCTCGCCGTCGTCGTCACGTGGTTCGCCCTGCGACACCGATCCGCGGCCGCCGCGGTCAACCCTGAACCAGGTCACGCCGTCGACGCCGAGACGCGGACGGAGGCCACCGCCCTCGTCGGCGAGCACCGCACCGCCGAAGCCATGGCGCTCCTGCGTCGGCGTACCGGCATGCCGCTCCGCGAAGCCAAGGACACCGTCGACGCCATGACGGACGGCGCCCGCAAGTCCCGGCACCGCGGCGCGGCATGACGGGCGCAGCCACCGTCCGCCCCGCCGACCCGTCGGAGATCCCCCAGCTCGCCGCCCTGGCGGCCCGCACCTTCCCCCTCGCGTGCCCACCGGGCACCGAGGATGCCGACATTCGACACTTCGTGTCGACGGCGCTGTCGGAGAACGCCTTTCGCGGCTATCTGGCGGACGACGAACGCCGCGTTCTTATCGCGGAGCGCGACGGCACTCTGGTCGGGTACACGATGCTGGGCCTCCGGCCGTCCGAGGACCCCGACGTGCGCGCCGCAGTACGCGACACTCCCGCCGTCGAGGTGAACAAGATGTACGCCGACCCCGCGGCGCACGGCAGCGGTGCGGCCGGTGCCCTCATGCAGGCGGCGGTGGACCTCGCGCGCGAGCTAGGTCGAGCGTCGCTGTGGCTCGGCGTCAACCACGTCAACGCTCGGGCGCAGGCGTTCTATCGCAAGTGCGGGTTCGTCCCCGTCGGACAACGCCGGTTCGCCCTCGGCGACGTCCTGCACGAGGACTTCGTCTACGAGCGCGTCCTGTAGCGCGAGCGCCGCGCGTCAGACGGACGCGAAGCGGGACAGTGCGAGCAGTCGCGACGTGGCGCGCAGGTACTTCTTGCGGTATCCGCCCTGCAGCATCTCCTCGGTGAACAACTCGTCGAGCTTGGCGCCGGACACGGTGACCGGAGTGCCGGCGTCGTACAGCCGGTCCGCGAGCACGACGATGCGCAGCGCCACCGACTGATCGGGCGCCGCGTGCACGCCGGAGACGAAGACCTGCTCGACGCCCTCGATCAACTTGCCGTACCGCGACGGGTGCAGCGTGCTCAGGTGCTTGACCAGCTCGTCGAAGTCGTCCAACGAGGCGCCCTCGATGCGCTCGGCCGCCGCGGTGAGATCCTCGGCCGACAACGGGTCCGGCGCCGGCGGCAGGTCGCGATGCCGGTAGTCCGGACCGTCGACGCGCACCGCTTCGAAGATGGAGCCGAGCTTCTTGATCTCGCGGAGGAAGTCCTGAGCGGCGAACCGTCCCTCGCCCAGCTGACCCGGCAGCGTGTTGGACGTGGCGACGATGGACACGCCGCGCCCGGACAGCTCCGTCAACAGGCGGGAGACGAGCATGGTGTCGCCCGGATCGTCGAGCTCGAACTCGTCGATGCACAGCACGCTGTGGTTCGAGAACTCCTCGAGGGCCTTGGTGAACCCGAGTGCGCCCACCACGTGCGTGAGCTCGACGAACGTGCCGAACGCCTTGGGCTCCGGCGTGGCGTGGTAGATCGACGCCAGCAGGTGGGTCTTGCCGACACCGAAACCGCCGTCGAGGTAGAGCCCGGCCCCGGTGGCCTGCGTCTTCTTGCCGAACAGCCCGCGCTTGCCGCCCGATCGGATCTTGCCGACCTTCCCGGCGAACTCCTCCGCCTTGGCCACGGCCTCGGCCTGCGTGGGCTCGGCGGGATCGGGGATGTACGAGGCGAAACTGACATCGTCGAACATGGTGGGCGGAACCATGTTGGCGATCAGCTGGTCCGCGGGCACCACGGGATTGCGATCGACCAGACGTATCGGCATGACGACGAGGTTAACGACGTGGTGGGATGCCTTTTGTGCAGCGTATCGATAATGGGACCTACCTCACAGTGACCGACGACGACCTCGTCGATCTCTACGCCTATCCGGCCACGCTCGATCGCGTGCGCATCCGCGTCAACTTCGTCTCGAGCATCGACGGGGCCGTGTCCGTCGACGGGCGCAGCGGCGGCCTCGGCACGGACGCCGACCACGCCGTCTTCACCACGCTGCGCGACCTCACCGACGCCGTCCTGGTGGGGGCGTCGACGGTGTCCGCCGAGGACTACGGCGGTGTGAAGGTGGACGAGTCGACCCGCGCGGCGCGCCGCGAGCGTGGTCAGGCCGAGGTGCCGCCCGTGGTGATCGTGAGCGGGTCGGCGTCCGTCGAACCGGGGTGGTCGGTCATCACCGACACCGAGGTCCCCCCGGTCGTCGTCGTCTCCGCCGCGGCCGACGACGACCGGGTGCGCGCCCTGCGCGACGCGGGCGCTCGGGTCGAGCAACTGGACGGCGACGTCACGGGCGACGGCGTCGTCGCCGTACTCGACCGCCTCGGGCTGCGTCGGGTGCTGTGCGAGGGCGGCCCCGGACTGTTCTCCACCCTGCTCGCCGACGACGTCGTCGACGAGGTGTGTCTGACGACCAGCCCGATGGTCGCGGCGGGCGACGCCGGCCGTATCGCGGCCTCCGACACCGCCACACCGCGCGCGATGTCGCCCGCCCACGTTCTGCTGGACGACGACGGCACCGTGTTGATTCGGTGGGTCCGCGACCGCACCCGGTGACCGGACGGGTCTCTGGCACGCTGGTGTGCATGCAGACGCGCCGAGCCGGACGGCTTCCCGCTTCCGTCGGCTCGGTGCTGGTCGCTGCGGTCCTGCTCGGCGCGTGCGGTGCGGGCCCGTCCGCGCGACCGGACGTGGCCGTGGACGGCGGGACCGACGGGGGTACGGCTCCCACGTCGTCGACCGCGCCTGCGGAACCGCGGGCGCTGGAAGCTCCGGTGACCGAGCTGAACTGGAGCGACTGCACCGCCCGCCTGACCGCGACCGTCGGGGTCACGGCCGCGCCGAACACCGTGGTGGAGTGCGCCACCGTCACGACGCCGATCGACACCGAGGTGGCCTCGGACGGCACGTTCGAGCTGGCGGTGACACGCGTGCGAACCACCAGCACCCCCGCGGACGCGGTTCCCATGGTCTACACGTCGGGAACGGATCGACCGTCGTTCGCCGACGTCGCCGCCCTGGCCGCCCAGCCGGACACCGCACTGCTGGCCGCACACCCGGTGGTGGGAGTCGACCGCAGGGGAACGGGCAACTCGGCGCCGTTCGACTGCTACTCCGGTGCGACGTCCACCCGCAACGCTCTCGTCGACCTCGGGCAGTACTCCCCCGGCGACGATCCCGTCGAGGCGACCGCCGCGCTCGCTCGTGACGCGACCATCGCCTGTACCGACTTCCTGCAGCCCGACGCCTTGGCGTTCGCGCTCCCCAACAGCGCGGACGATCTCGAGGCACTGCGCCGCGCCTGGGGTGTGACCGCACTCTCCCTCGTGGGATCGGGCAACGGCGCCCTCGTCGCGCTGGCCTACGCCTCGGCCTACGGCGATCACGTCGCGCGCCTCGTGCTGGACTCCCCCGCGAACGTCGTGACCGACGCCGTGCCGGCCGCTGAGCAGGTGGTCCGCGCGCGGGAAAGTGCGTTGACCGAGTTCGCGACGCGCTGCGCGGCGTTGGCGTGCTCGTTGGGTGCGGACCCCCGGTCCGCCGTCGTCGACCTGTTCGCGCGGGCGGACGCCGGTGAGTTCGCGCCGCTGTCCGGCGCGACCGTGCGCGACGCCGTCGTGACCCTGCTCTCCTACCCCCGGACCGCCGACGCCGTCGATCGCCTTCGCGCTGCGTCGGACACCCTGGCGGCCGCCCGGTCGGGTGACACCAGCGCGCTGACCCGCGAGGTCGACCTGGCGCGCTCCTTCACCGCCACCGACGGCGTGTTCGTCGGCCGCTGCACCGACGGTCAGCAGTGGCCGGGGCCGGATCGCGTTCGTGAGTTGTCGTCGGCGTGGTCGTCGCTCTACCCCGCGTTCGGTGCCGTGGCGGCCCGCTCGCTCCTGGTGTGCTCCGCCTGGCCGTCGTCGCCGCCCCCGCCGGTGCCGTCGGCACCCGGCGTCCCGGTGCTGATCCTGAGCGGCCGGGGCGACGCCGTCTCGGGCACCGAGCAGCTGCCCACCGTCACCGGTGCCCTCGGCTCGGCCGGAACCCGGACGGCCACCGTGACCTGGGACGGCCTCGGGCACCCCGTGCTGGTGGGCTCGGCCTGCGGACGCGCGGCGGTGACGACGTACCTCTCCGCGGGCGACGTGCCGACGGGCGGGAATGCCTGTCCTGCCTGAGGCTCGCGGTACCGTCCCCCTCGTGTCTTTCCGTGAATCGCCGGTCTCGTCCGCACTGGGTGCCCTCGAACCGAGGACGGGGCGGACCACTGCGCAGGTCCTCACCTACGCCCTCTGGCCCATCGCGATTCTCACCGCCGTCAACCGGGTGATCGTCAAAGCCGTCAACGGCAACATCACCGACGACTTCCGACCGGTCTACGACGCCGCGCTGGCGTTCCTCAACCGGCGTGAGGTCTACGTGGCGAACTTCGACTCGGTCGATCCGCACTATCTCTACCCGCCCAGCGGCACGCTGCTGATCGCGCCCATCGCGGTCCTCGATCCGGAGAAGGCCCGCTGGCTGTACATCGGCATCAACGCCGTCGCCGTCGTCGCCGCGCTGTACCTCCTGCTTCGCCTCTTCGATCTGTCGGTCACGTCCGTCGCCGCCCCTGCGGTTCTTCTGGCGGCGTTCTCCACGGAGACGGTCACCAACACGTTGATCTTCACCAACATCAACGGCTTGCTCCTGCTCGGCGAAGTGCTCTTCATGATGTTGCTGCTGCGGAAGCGGCAGTACTGGGCGGGCGCGGCGATCGGGCTGACGATCGCGGTGAAACCCACCCTGGCACCGCTGCTGTTGCTCCCGCTCGTGCGGAAGGAATGGCGCGTCGTCGTCACCGCGATCGGGGTCCCGGTGGTCCTGACCCTGCTGGCCCTGCCGCTGTCGGTCGATCCGTTCGCCTTCGTCTCGCACACCGTGCCCTACCTGCTCGAGACGCGGGATTACTTCAACAGCTCGATCGTGGGCAACGGCCTCTACTACGGACTCCCCGCCGGACTCGTCGTCGGTCTTCGGGTGGTGTTCGCGGCCATGGTCGCGGTCTCGCTCTGGCTGCTGTGGAAGTACTACCGCCACGACGAACTCTTCTTCGTCGTCACTGCGGGCGGACTGCTGCTGGTGGCCTCGTTCCTGCTGGCGTCGCTCGGCCAGATGTACTACTCGATGATGCTGTTCCCGCTGCTGATGTCGGTGGTGCTGCGCAACTCGGTGATGCGCAACTGGCCGGCGTGGCTCGCGGCGTACGGATTCCTCAGCTACGACAGCTGGCTGGTGGGCCGGTTCCCCGAGTTCGGGCGCACCCTCGAGTACCTGCGCGTGACGTGGGGATGGTCGCTGCTCATCGTCGTGGTCTTCGCGGTGCTGGTGAACCGGTACCTGACCGCCAAGCGGGAGGGACGTCTCGCCGACGGCATCGACCCCGACTTCCTCACCGCTCGCCCCTCGGTGCGCACCGCCTCACCTGCGACGACGGCGAGCGCGGCCGACACGCATTAGCGTGGTCGCATGACTTCCGCTCGTGACACGAACACCGATCGACCGGCCTACGACCTCACCGACGAGCAGTGGCGGGAGAAGTTGAGCGCCGCCGAGTACGCCGTGCTCCGCCAGGCCGGTACCGAGCGCCCCTATGTCGGTGAGTACACCGACACCACCACCGAGGGCGTGTACCGCTGCCGCGCGTGCGACGCCGAACTCTTCCGCAGCACGACCAAGTTCGAGTCCCATTGCGGCTGGCCGTCCTTCTACGACCCGGCCGACACCGACGCGGTCATCCTGCGCGAGGACCGATCGATGGGCATGAAGCGCGTCGAGGTGCTGTGCCGCAACTGCCACAGCCACCTCGGACACGTCTTCGAGGGCGAGGGGTACCCGACCCCGACCGACCAGCGGTACTGCATCAACTCGATCTCGCTGACCCTGGTCCCCGACACGAAGTGACACCCCGCGCACCCCGGGCCGCTAGGGTCCGGGGGGTGCGTACCTTCACCTCGGCAGACGACATCACCGGCGCGGTCGGCGAGACCATCGGGACCAGCGACTGGCTCGAGATCACTCAGGAGCGGGTGAACACCTTCGCCGATGCCACGGGCGACCACCAGTGGATCCACGTGGACGTCGAGCGGGCCACGAAGGAGAGCCCGTTCGGCGGACCCATCGCCCACGGCTACCTGACGCTGTCCCTGCTGCCGATGCTGTCCTGGCAGACGTACGCCGTCGAGAACTCCCGGATGGGAGTGAACTACGGCAGCAACAAGGTTCGGTACGTCCACCCTGTGCCGGTGGGGTCGCGCATCCGTCTGGTCGCCGTGCTCGGCTCGGCGGACACCCTGGCCGACGGCGCCGTGCAGATGACCGTGGACTCCACCGTCGAGATCGAGGGTGTGGACAAGCCCGCGCTGGTCGCGCAGGTCATCTCCCGCGTCTACTTCTGAGGTCGTTCCGCGAACGCCGGCGGTCGGTGGGCGCGCACGGGAGGCAGTGCCTCCGTCCACTTCTCGATCTCGACGAGGACGTGCTGGCCGGTGCAGCCCTGCGCCAGTGAACTGGTGCCGCGGTCCTCGGTGAGCACGTTCACGTTGCCGTGCACGCACATCGACCGCGGGTCGGCAGGGTCGAGCGGGTCGTACCAGGCACCCGTCGACAGCTGTGCCACCCGCGGCGTCAGGCCGTCGTCGATCCGTAGGCCCGCCAGGCATGCGCCGCGGTCGTTGAACACCCGCACGACGTCGCCGTCGTCGAGTCCGCGCGCCCGCGCGTCGTCGGGATGCATCCGGATCGGCTCGCGTCCCTGGACTTTCGACGCCCGGCTGACCGCACCGTGGTCGAGCTGGCTGTGCAGGCGGGTCTTCGGCTGGTTCGCCACGAGATGCAGCGGGAAGCGCTCCGCGCGCTCTCCTCGCAGCCACTCCCGAGGCTCGTACCACCGGGGGTGGCCGGCGCAGTCGTCGTAACCGAAGCCGTCGATGGTCTCGGAGAAGATCTCGAGGCGACCGCTCGGGGTGCGGAGCGGCGCCCGCTCGGGGTCGTTCCGGAAGTCCTCGAGCAGCGTCAGATCGTCCTCGGTGTCCATTCGGAACGCCCCGTCCCGCCAGAACTCGTCGAACGTCGGCGGGGTGACCCGGCCGGCGGCGGCGGCGAACCCGCGCCACGGCTCGTACAGATGCCGGAGCCACTCCGCCGCGGTGCGCCCCTCCGTGAACTCCTGCTCGACGCCGAGCTCGCGGGCCAGCAGCGTGAAGGTCTCGTAGTCGTCCCGGCTGTCGGCGAAGCGGGGCACCGCGGCCGGCATGGCGACCAGCCACGGGTCGTTGCGCGTGCAGCTCAGATCGTCCCGCTCGAGCGACGTGGTCGACGGGACGACGAAGTCCGCATGCTTGGCCATCGGCGTCCAGTACGGATCGTGGACGATCACGGTGTCCGGGCGTCCCAGCGCTTCGCGCAGTCGACCGAGATCCTGATGATGGTGGAACGGGTTGCCGCCCGCCCAGTGGACCAGTCGGATGTCGGGGAACGCCCGTTGCTCGCCGTCGTAGTCGTACGGGGCACCCGGGTTCAACAGCATGTCGGACACGGCCGCGACGGGAATCGACGTCGGCACCGGATTGGTGCCCTGCGGCAGCGTCGGCAACGGGTACGGCACCGGTCCGATGCCGGGTTCGTTCATCGAGCCGTAGCCGTGGCCGAAACCGGCTCCCGGAACGCCTATTCCGCCGAGCATGGCGGCCAGCGTGATGCCCATCCACGGGGCCTGCTCACCGTGGCGGGTGCGCTGCAACGAGAACGTCACCGTGATCATGGTGGTGCTGCGGGCCATACGCCGAGCCAGGTCCTCGGTGACCGACGCGGGGATGCCGGTGATGGCCTCGGCCCATTCCGGCGACTTGGGAACGCCGTCGGCCCTCCCCAGCAGGTAGTCCTCGAACCGGTGGTACCCGACCGTGTACCGCGCGAGAAAGTCCGTGTCGTGCCACCCGTTCGACGCCAGGACGTACGCCAGCGCCAGCATGAGCGCGACGTCGGACCCGGGGAGCGGCGCGAGGCGCTCGGCGGGGCCCTCGAGGTCGTCGGCCAGTGGCGAGATGGACACGATCCGCCCACCGCGCGCCCGCAGTCGATGCAGGGCGTCGCGGGTCGGATGGTGGCTCGTCCCACCGTGATTGACAAAGGTGTTCTTGATCGGCACGCCGCCGAACGCCACCAGCAGATCGGTGTGCTCGGCGATCACGTCCCAGGACGTGGAGCGTGAGAACAGCTTCCAGTGGCTGCCCATCACGTGCGGCATGACCACGTTGGTGGCGCCGAGCGAATAGTTGCCCACCGACCGCGTGTAGCCGCCGATCGTGTCGAGGAACCGGTGCACCTGACTCTGCGCGTGATGGAACCGCCCCGCGCTCCCCCACCCGTAGGAGCCGCCGTAGATCGCCTCGTTGCCGTGACGGTCGATCACCCGGCGGAGTTCACCCGCGAGGAGCGGGACGAACTCGTCCCAGTCCATCTCGACGTAGGAGTCGTTGCCACGCAGTGTCGTCGGACCCGGTCCGTGCTCGAGCCACCCGCGTCGCACCGCCGGTCGCCGGATGCGCGACGGGTGGGTGACCGAGCCCGGGACGTTGCCGATCAGCGGGGACGGATCACCGTCCTCCGCGACGGGTCGCACGGCGACGACGTCGGTGCCGTCGGTCTCGACCGAGAAGCGCCCGTAGTGGGCCATGTGCGGAACGCACCGGTCGTCGCCGTGGGGTGTCGCGCGGGCGGTCACCGCAGGTCGAGTCCGTGTGCGGCCAGGACGTCGAGCAGTGCGGTGGGACGGTCGACGGTCGGGAGAGGGTCGACGAGCCCGAAGGCGGCGCCCACCGCGCGCGCGCCGCCGTCGGCCTCCTCACTGTCCCCCACCATGAGGGCGCGCTCGGCCGGAACGCCGACATCGCCCAGAGCGGCCCGAAAGATGTCGGGGTCCGGCTTGATGGCCCCGACCTCGTAGGACAGGACGAAGGACGTGACGGCGTCGTCGACGCCGAGCCGGGCGAACGCCGGACGGAGGTCGAACGCGATGTTGCTGACGATCGCGACGGGAATGCCGCGGTCGGCCAGTGCGCGCAACACCCGGGCGGTGTCCGGGTAGGGGGTCCAGGAGTCCGGGTCGATCACGCGTCCGTACAACGCGTCCGCGTGCTCACGGCGGTGCACGCCCGACGCCGCCAGTACGGCCAGGTACGCCGCTCGGTGCATGGCGGGGTCGAGGTCCCGACGCTCCCAGGCCCGGTGACCCTCGTCGTCCAACGTGACCGTGGCGCCGACGGGTTGGGTGAGTCGACGCATCAGCTCGGCCTGGTAGTGGCCGTCGATCTCCTCGTCGTCACCGACACGCAGGTCGGCGAACCAGCTCTCGTCCTCCTCGAGCCGGAAGAGGGTTCCGGAGAAGTCGAAGAGAACGGCGTCCGGTGCGCCCGTCACGGCAGGGACTCGACCAGCTGCTCGATGCTCACGCGCGGGCCGGAGAAGAACGGAACCTCCTCGCGCACATGCCGTCTGGCCTCGGTGGCGCGCAGGTCGCGCATGAGGTCGACGATGCGATCGAGCGCCGGCGCCTCGAACGCGAGGATCCACTCGTAGTCGCCGAGCGCGAACGACGGCACGGTGTTGGCGCGCACGTCCTTGTAGCCGCGGGCCGCCTTGCCGTGGTCGGCGAGCATGGTGCGCCGTTCCTCGTCGGGCAGCAGGTACCAGTCGAGCGACCGGACGAAGGGGTACACGCAGATGTAGGCGCCGGGCTCCTCGTTCGCGATGAACGCCGGGACGTGCGACTTGTTGAACTCCGCGGGACGGTGCAGGGCGGCGTTGCTCCAGAAGGCGGTGCTGGCGCGGCCGAGTCGCGTCGCGCGGCGGAACCGGGCGTACGCGGCCTGCAGGTCCTCGATCTTCTCCGCGTGCCACCAGATCATGAAGTCGGCGTCGGCACGCAGCCCCGACACGTCGTAGATCCCGCGGACCACGACGTCCGTCTCGGCCAACTCGTCGAAGAAGGCACGCGCCTCCGCGAGCGCCTCGGCGCGGTCCTCACCGAGCGCTCCGGGTGTGGCGGTGAAGACCGAGTGCATCGAGTACCGCAGGGTCGAGTTGAGCTTGTCGAAGTCGAGACGTGCCATGGCCTCATCGTGCCACCCGGCGTCGATGCTCGAACTGTCAGGCGTGTCACCGACCGTGCTGCCCACCGGAGGCCGACATGAGGTTAGGCTGCCCTTGCCCAGCACCTCGACCGTCAGGAGTTCCGTGCGCCCCGTCGCCCTCGTGATCGCGGCCGTTGCGACCGCCTCGCTCGTGCTGTCCGCATGCTCGTCGCCCGGCGCCGAGGAGAGCGCACCCGACGCCACCCGCACCGTCGACCACGCCCGCGGCGCCACCGAGGTGCCCGCCGATCCCGTCCGCGTGATCACCCTCGAGCCCGTCGAGCTCGACACCTCCGTCGCCCTCGGTGTCATCCCCGTCGGCACCACCGTGCTGAGCGAGGCCACCGGCGTCCCGGCGTACCTCGGCCCGGAGGCGGAGCAGATCCCCACGGTGGGGACGGTGGCCGAACCGCGTCTCGAGGCCATCGCCGCCCTCGAGCCCGATCTGATCCTGGGCACCGACACCCGGCACGGGGACTTCTACGACCGGCTCGCGGCGATCGCACCGACCGTCTTCATGGCGTCGCAATCCGACCCGTGGCAGGGCAACGTGCGCCTCGTCGGCCGTGCACTCGGCCGCGAGAACCGCGCGGACGAGGTACTCGACGAGTACACCGCCCGGTGCGCGGAGGTCGCGGCCGCGCACGACACCGCCGGCCGGACGGCTCAGTTGATCCGCCCGCGCGACGACGTTCTCACCCTCTACGGCCCGCTGTCCTTCGCCGGCAGCACGCTCGAGTGCGCCGGCTTCACCACCCCGGCCCGCCCCGAATGGAGCGACGAGATCAGCGTCGACCTCTCCCCCGAACTGGTGTCGCAGGCCGAGGCGGACCTGGTGCTGGTCACCACCGTCGACCCCGGCGCGGACACGCCGCTGCCGGCGCCGATCGTCGCCGACCCGGCAGTGTTCCCGAACCCTCACCCGGTGGATCAGTCGACGTGGATCACCGGCGTCGGACCGAAGGGCGGCCAGGCGGTCCTCGACGATCTCGAGCGCATCCTCACGCGCTGACCCCGCGGTCAGGCGAGTGCGGCGGCCGTGCGCTGCGCCGCAGCGCTCGCCACCGCGACACACGCGGGCACCCCGACCCCGTGGAGGTACGCGCCCGCGAGTTCGAGTCGGGGCAGCTCCGCCGCCGCGGCCTCGACGTCGGCCACGACGCGCAGATGGCCGGGACGGTACTGCGGCAGCCCGCCGTGCCACCGCTGGACGACGGCGGCGGTCGGGGCGGCGTCCACCCCGAGGACGTCGGCGAGATCGCGCCGCGCCAGATCGATCAGCACGTCGTCCGGCTCGTCCACGATCGCGGCGTCGCCGTAGCGGCCGAAGGACGCGCGCACGAACTCGCCGCCGCGGTCGGCGAGGTGCGGCCACTTCCGGCTCGACAGGGTGAAGGCCTTGGCCCGCAACGGTTCCCCGTCGTGCCGCGGCTCGCCGGTCGCGACGAGGACGCCGGAGTTGTCGGGCAGATCGACCCCGTCGAATCGCAGTGCGACGACGGCGGACGACGCGAGCTCGATCGCGCCGAGGTGTCCCGCGAGGGCCGGGAAGGCCGCGAGAGCGGCGGCGGCGGCCGGTGCGGGAAGAGCGACGACGACGGCGTCGACCGTGCCCACGCCGTCGACGGTCCACCCCGCTCCGGTCGACGTCACGGACCCCACCCGCGTGACGACGCGCTCGGCGTCGGCCGCGTCGGCCAGGGCCTCGAGGACCGGTCGATAGCCCCCGCGCAACCCACCGAAGACCGGGCCCGGCGCCGGCGCGGGGCGCGCCCGCAGCACCGCGTCGGTCAGACTCGTGGCCCCCGCGTCGAGCGCCGCCGCGAGACCGGGCAGAGCCGCGCGCACGCCGGTGGTGACGGACAGGCCGGAATACACCCCGCCCAGGAGCGGATCGACGCTGCGTGCGGTGACCTGCGGCCCGAACCGCTCCGAGACCAGATCCCCGATGGAGGCGTCGTCGCCCGGCGTCCACCGGAGCGGCGTTGTCGCCTCCGCCTCGATCCGCGCGACGGTGTCCTCGTCGACGAGGTGCGCCACCGACTCCGCCGAGGCAGGAATGCCCATGAGCGTCCCGACGGGGAGCGCGTGGAGGGACCCGCCGGACCGCACCAGGGGACGAGCGGTCGTCGACGGGCGCACGAGCAGGTCGCTCAGACCCAGTTCGGCCAGCAGAGCCGGCATCTCGGGGCGGCGGGCGACGAACGCTTCCGCACCGACGTCCACGGGGACGTCCCCGACGTCCACGGTCCGCAGCTTGCCGCCGTCCCGCTCGGCGTCGTCGACCAGCAGGATGCGGGCCGTCGGCCCGAGGATCCGTCGCAACCGGTGGGCCGCGACCAGGCCGCTGATGCCCGCGCCGAGAACGGCCACGGTGGTCACAGCGAGTGCACCAACTCCACCACCGACGTCACCACGTCGGGATCGGTGGCCGGGAGCACGCCGTGGCCGAGGTTGAAGATGTGCCCGGTCGCTCCCGCCGCGAGCGCGCGGTCGGCCTCGCCGACGATGCGCTCGACCTGACGGCGAACGGCGTCGGGACCCGCGAACAGCACCGCGGGGTCGAGATTGCCCTGCAGACCCTTGCCCGGGCCGACCCGCGTCGCGGCGACGTCGAGCGGAATGCGCCAGTCGACCCCGACGACGTCCGCGCCGGCCTCCCCCATCGCGCCGAGCAGTTCACCGGTGCCGACGCCGAAGTGGATGCGGGGCACGCCCGCCGCGGCCACGGCGTCGAACACGCGCGTGGAGTGCGGCAGGACGAACTCGCGGTACTCCGCGAGCGACAGGGCGCCGGCCCAGGAATCGAAGAGCTGGACGGCGTCGACGCCGGCGTCGAGCTGCGCGGTGAGGAACGTGATGGTGGTGTCGGCCAGCGAGCCGAGGAGTGCGTGCCAGGTCTCGGGGTCGGAGTGCATGAGCGCCTTGGTGCGCTCGTGGTTGCGGCTCGGCCCACCCTCCACGAGGTAGGACGCCAGAGTGAACGGCGCGCCCGCGAAGCCGATGAGCGGGGTCTCGCCGAGTGCCGTCAGCAGCCGGCCGATCGCGTCGGCGACGGGCCGGACCTGGTCCGGGGAGAGCGCGGGCAGCGCGCGCACGTCGGCCACCGACCGCACCGGCTCGGCCACCACGGGACCGGTGCCGGCGACGATCTCGAGGTCGATGCCGGCGGCCTTGAGCGGAACGACGATGTCGGAGAACAGGATCGCGGCATCGACGCCGTGTCGGCGCACCGGCTGCATCGTGATCTCGCAGACCATCTCGGGGTCGAAGCACGACGCGAGCATCGACGTGCCCTCGCGCAGCTTCCGGTACTCCGGCAGCGACCGACCGGCCTGCCGCATGAACCACACCGGACGCCGCGACGGCGTCCGGCCCGTCGCCGCCGCGAGGAACGGGGCGTCGGGAAGTGTCCGACGCGCGACGTCGTGACCGGAAGCGGGGGCCGAGGTGGTGTTCATCGGCGTCCATGCTGCCAGAACGCCGCGGTCCGGCGCGCCTCCGCTCCTGTGCCCCGTGACCGGGCTAACGTCCGATTTCGTGACCACGCCCGATGCCTCGCAACCCGCGCAGTTCCGCGCCGCCATCGAGGCCATGCACCGTGCCACGGTGCACCCGAGCATCGAGGTGGGACCGATCCGGCCACCCCAGCGGCTCGCGCCGTACAGCTACGCCCTCGGCGCCGAGGTGCGCCACCCGGAATCGGAGGGCGTTCCGGAGCAGACCGAGGGTGACGCCTTCGGCCGGCTGATCCTGCTGCACGACCCCGAGGGCGACGAGGCCTGGAACGGCACGATGCGCCTGGTCGCGTACATCCAGGCCGACGTGGACGCCTCCCTCGCGGGCGACCCCCTCCTTCCCGACGTGGCGTGGTCCTGGCTCGTCGAGGCATTCGACTCCCGGAACGAGCCGCTGACCGCCCTGGGCGGCACGGTGACGTCCACCAGCTCGGTGCGCTTCGGCGACATCGCCGGTCCCCCGCGAGCGCACCAGTTGGAACTGCGCTCCTCGTGGACCGCGCTGACCGACGAGTTGTCCGTCCACGTCGAGGCGTTCTGCGAGGTGCTCGCCTACGCCGCCGGTCTGCCGCCCGCGGGGATCACCCGCCTGGGAGCACGCGGGTCGACCGGCACCGCCGACGCCTAGAGTGGCCGAGGTGCCCGACAGTTCCGACACGCCCGACCCGTCCGCAGCCGACTCCCCGGCCGCGGACGTCTCCCCCGAGCCGACACCCCTGCTCGCGCCGCGCGAGGGAGTGCCGCCGCTGACGGACACGCCCGACGCGGTGCGCGCCGTCGCGGCCGCACTGGCCGCCGGGTCCGGGCCACTCGCGGTCGACGCCGAGCGTGCCTCCGGATTCCGATACTCCGCTCGGGCCTACCTGATCCAACTCCGACGTCGCGGTGCCGGCACCGTGCTCCTCGATCCCATCCCGGTGGTCGCGGCCGGCGACGACGGCCGCGACGCCCTGGCCGTCCTGGCCGACGCGATCGGCGACCTCGAGTGGGTCCTGCACTCCGCCGACCAGGACCTGCCGGGTCTCGCCGAGTTGGGCCTGATCCCCGGCTCGCTCTACGACACCGAACTCGCCGGGCGCCTGGCCGGTTTCGAGCGCGTGGGTCTCGCGGCCATGGTCGAACGGGTGCTGGGGCTGTCCCTGCAGAAGGGGCACGGCGCCGCCGACTGGTCCACGCGCCCGCTTCCCGACACGTGGCTGAACTACGCCGCTCTCGACGTCGAGGTCCTGGTGGAACTGCGCGACGCCATGGCCGAGGAGCTGGCGAGCCAGGGTAAGACCGACTGGGCCGCACAGGAATTCGAGCACATTCGGCTGGCCCCACCGCCCGCGCCGAAACCGGACCGGTGGCGCCGGACGTCGGGCATCCACACCGTGAAGAACGCCCGCACCCTGGCGGCGATCCGCGAGTTGTGGACCGCGCGTGACGATCTCGCCCGCAAGCGGGACGTCGCACCCAGCCGGGTCCTGCCCGACTCCGCCATCACCGCTGCAGCACAACAGAATCCGTCGACCAGCGGGGAGCTGCGGTCGCTGCCCGTGTTCGGCGGTCCGCGGCAACGCCGTCAATCCCATGTGTGGATGTCCGCGCTCGAGCGTGCCCGCGGCCTGCCGGAGGACGTACTGCCTCCGGTCGCCCAGCCGTTCACCGGCCCTCCGCCCATCAGCAGGTGGGCCCGGCGCGACCCGGCCGCCGCGGCGCGATTGGCCGCCGTGCGCGAGGCCGTCGCAGCGCTGTCGGAACGGGT
This sequence comes from Rhodococcoides corynebacterioides NBRC 14404, assembly GCF_001894765.1. Classification (GTDB taxonomy): domain Bacteria; phylum Actinomycetota; class Actinomycetes; order Mycobacteriales; family Mycobacteriaceae; genus Rhodococcoides; species Rhodococcoides corynebacterioides. The sequence continues at coordinate 53,944 of NZ_BCWV01000005.1, read as the reverse complement.
GCACGTGCCCGTCGAGAATCTCTGCGCCCCGGACACCCTCCGACGCCTCTGTTGGGAGTGGCCCGGCCCACCCGCGACGGACGATCTACCGGCACACGTGGACGCGGTTCTCGCCGCCCACGGCGCTCGTCCGTGGCAGCGCGAGCTGGTCGGTCCCGTGGCCGCGGAGGCGCTGGCCACCGCGGACGCGCCCGAAGTTACCGACGAGTAGCAGACGGTCTACAGTGACGGTGCTCGGACCACCGTCCGAGCCGATCCTCGCGCTCGTCGGAAGGAATCATGTCCGAACAGTCCTCGCCCGCTGCCGCCTCGTCCGCCCGCGGTGTCGTCTTCGTCGACGGCATCCGCACCCCGTTCGGCAAAGCCGGCCCCAAGGGGATGTACGCCGACACCCGCGCCGACGACCTGGTGGTCAAGTCCATCCGGGAACTTCTGCGCCGCAACCCGGAACTCCCGCCCGAGCGGGTCGACGAGGTCGGCATCGCCGCCACGACCCAGACCGGTGACCAGGGCCTGACCATCGGCCGCACCAGTGCGCTGCTCGCCGGACTCCCGCAGAGCGTCCCCGGCTTCGCCGTCGACCGTATGTGCGCCGGCGCCATGACCGCGGTGACCACCACCGCGTCGGGCATCGGCTTCGGGCAGTACGACGTGGTGATCGCCGGCGGCGTCGAGCACATGGGCCGCCACCCGATGGGCGAGGGCGTCGACCCGAACCCGCGCTTCCTCGCCGACCGCCTCGTCGACCCGAGCGCTCTGGTCATGGGCAACACGGCGGAAAACCTGCACGACCGGTACCCGTCGATCACCAAGGACCGCACCGACGCGTACGCCGTGGCGAGCCAGGAGAAGTACGACGCCGCCAAGCGCGCCGGACTCATCGGCGAGACGCTCGTCCCCGTCGCCACCAAGTCGGCCGCCGGCTGGGGCCTCGCCACCGAGGACGAGCCGCCTCGTCCCGGCACCACCCTCGAGAACCTCGCCGCGCTGAAGACGCCGTTCCGGCCCGCCGGACGCGTGACCGCGGGCAACGCCGCCGGCCTCAACGACGGCGCGACCGCGGCGATCCTCGCGGGTGAGGACACCGCGGCCGAACTCGGCCTGAAGGTCGGCATGCGCATGGTGGGCTTCGCCTTCGCCGGCGTCGACCCCGCCGTCATGGGCGTCGGCCCGGTGCCGGCCACCGAGAAGCTGCTGGCCCGCACCGGCCTGTCGATCGGCGACATCGGGCTCTTCGAGATCAACGAGGCCTTCGCCGTCCAGGTCCTCGCGTTCACCGAGCACTTCGGCATCGCCGACGACGACGCTCGCGTCAACCAGTGGGGCGGCGCCATCGCGTGCGGCCACCCCCTCGCCTCGTCCGGCGTTCGGCTGATGACCCAGCTCAGCCGACAGTTCGCCACCCGCCCCGATGTCCGCTACGGCCTCACCACCATGTGCATCGGCCTGGGCATGGGCGGCAGCGTCATCTGGGAGAACCCGAACTTCGACGGGAGCAAGTGACCATCATGACCGAATCCACCAGCGCGGCTGCTTTCGCCGACGAGGTCGTCACGCACGCCTTCACGCGCATCCTCACCGTCCCGGGCATCGACGGACCCGTCGCCCTCGTGACCATCGACAACGGCTTCGACCACACCAAGCCGTCCACCTTCGGCCCGGCCGGACTCGACGCGCTCGAGGCGGCGCTCGACGAGGCCTACGCCGCCGACCCGGTCGCCGTCGCGGTCACCGGCAAGCCGTTCGTCTTCGCCGTCGGCGCGGACCTCAACGGTGTGCCGAAGATCGCCGACCGGGACGTCGCCCTGACCATGGGGCGCCGCGGCCACGCCGTGTTCCGTCGTCTCCGCGAATCGACGGTGCCGACGTTCGCCTTCGTCAACGGCGCTGCGCTCGGCGGCGGTCTGGAGCTGGCCCTGCACTGCCATTACCGGACCGTCGCGGACAACGCCGCGGCCCTGGGACTGCCCGAGGCGTTCCTCGGTCTCGTGCCCGGCTGGGGCGGAACGCAGTTGCTGCCCAACATCATCGGCCCGTCGGCCGCGGTGACGGTGGTCGTCGAGAACGCTCTCAACCAGAACCGCATGCTGAAGCCGGCCGACGCGCAGAAGATCGGTATCGCGGACGCGGTGCTCGGCGGCGCCGATTTCCTCGAGCAGTCGCTCGTGTGGGCCGCCTCGGTGCTCGCCGGTGACGTCGTTCCCGCCCGGCCCGAGATCGATCGCGGCCAGGCGTGGGACGACGCGATCGCCCGCGCCAAGGGCATCGTGTCCGGCAAGACCCGCAACCATGCTCCGGGACCCGTCAAGGCGGTCGAACTGCTGGAGCTGGCGCGGAACACCGATCTCGGCGACCCGGCGTCGCTCGATGCCGGATTCGCCGCCGAGGACGAGGCGCTCGCCGACCTCCTCATGGCCGACGAACTGCGGGCCGGTCTCTACGCCTTCGACCTGGTGCAGAAACGGGCCAAGCGTCCCGCCGGCGCACCCGACAAGTCGGCGGCCCGCAAGGTCACCGGCGTCGGCATCGTCGGAGCCGGACTGATGGCCAGCCAGCTCGCCCTCCTCTTCGTGCGCCAGCTGAAGGTGCCGGTGATCCTCACCGACATCGATCAGGAGCGCATCGACAAGGGCGTCGGCTACGTCCACGCGGAGATCGACAAGCTGCAGGGCAAGAAGCGGCTCTCACCCGACGCCGCGAACCGCCTCAAGGCGCTCGTGTCCGGCTCGCTGGACAAGGCCGCGTTCGCGAAGACCGACTGGGTCATCGAGGCCGTCTTCGAGAACCTCGACGTCAAGAAGAAGGTGTTCGCCGAGCTCGAGGAGCACGTCTCCCCGGAGACCATCCTGGCGACCAACACCTCGTCGCTGTCCATCACCCGCATGGCCGCGGACCTGAAGCACCCCGAGCGAGTGGTGGGCTTCCACTTCTTCAACCCGGTCGCCGTCCTGCCGCTGCTCGAGGTCATCCGCGGCGAGAAGACGGACGACGCCACGCTGGCCACCGCGTTCGCCACGGCGAAGTCGCTGAAGAAGTCGGCCGTGCTCGTCGCCGACAAGCCGGGCTTCGTGTTCAACCGGCTGCTCACCCGAGCGCTCGGCGAGGTCATGAACGCCATCGACGAGGGCACCCCCTTCGACGTCGCGGACGACGCCATCGGGGAACTCGGCATGCCGATGAGCCCGCTGACCCTGTTGTCCCTGGTGGGCCCGGCGGTGGCACTGCACACCGGCGAGACGATGGCGGAGTACTACCCGGAGCGCTTCCACGACTCCCCCGGCCTCCAGGCCATGGTCGCCGCGAAGAAGTCCGCGGTGTGGACCTACGGCGCCGACGGCACCAAGACCGTCGACCCGGAGGTCGCGGACCTCTGGCCGCAGGGCGACTCTCCGTCCACGGCCGAGCAGGTGCTCGATCGCACCCGCCGCGCCTTCGCGGAGGAGATCGACATCATGCTCACCGAGGGTGTCGTCGCTGCGGCTCAGGACATCGACCTGTGCCTCATCCTCGGCGGCGGGTTCGGCTTCTGGAACGGCGGCATCACTCCGTACCTGGACCGCACCGGCACCTCCGAGGCCGTCACCGGGCACCGCTTCCTCGACAAGGGTGTGGCCAGCCTGTAGTTCGCCGCTCGACCGACACCTCCGGGTGGGTGCTCCGCGCATCCCCCGGAGGTGTCGTCGTTCCTGCGCAGGTTTTCGCCACCGTCACCGGTTGCACCCCGCGCACCTGACCGGAACCTGCGCAACCCTTCCCTGCGCCCCGACCAGAACCCGAGCCGCCCACACCGGCGAGCCCCGGACCATCACCCCGGCCCACCTGCATAGGTTAGGCTACCCTCGTGAAACGCAACCGCCTCGTTCCCCTCGTCGCTGCGACCGCCGCTGTCGCCCTCGTGGCCGGGTGCTCCTCGGACTCGGGCTCGGAATCGACCTCCGCCGGCACCGGCGACGGAGCCTTCCCCGTCACCATCGAGCACGCCTTCGGGTCGACGGAGATCCCCTCCGCCCCCGAGCGCATCGTCACGATGGGATGGAACGCCCAGGACATCCTCGGCGCGCTGGGCGTGACCCCGGTGGGACAGCCGCGGTACACCTACGGCGCCGACGAGAACGGCGTGATGCCGTGGGCGCAGGAGTTCTACGACGCCGACGCGACGACGCTGTACGAGGATCCGGCAGCGGGCGACCCGGACGTCGAGGCCCTCGCCGCCCTGGCACCCGACCTGGTCCTCGCTCCGTACGAGGGCTTCTCGCAGACCTACTACGACACCCTCAGCGGTGTCGCCCCCGTGGTCGCGTACCCCGGCGGCCCCTGGCAGACCACGTGGCAGGAGCAGACCACGATGATCGGCGAGGCCGTCGGCAAGCCCGCCGAGGCGCAGGGCCTGATCGACGGTCTGGGCGAACGGCTCGCCGCCGAGGCCGAGGCCAACCCGGAGTTCGCCGGCAAGACGGTCGCCGTCGTGAATCTCGACACCGACGCCGGTCAGGCCAACGTGTACCTGCCCACCGATCCGCGCGTGCAGGTGCTGAACGAGATGGGCTTCGTGAACGCGCCGGGCGTGACCGCGCTGGCCGACGCCGACACCACCGGTTCCTTCTTCTCCACCGTGTCGCTCGAGAACGTCCAGAGCTTCGATGCCGACGTCATCGTGGCCTTCACCCCGGACGGCTTCACCTTCGACTCGGTGCCCGCACTGGCCACCCTGCCGGCGGTGCAGTCCGGCTCCGCGATCGCGATGACCGATCAGCAGGTGATCGCCGGACTCAGCAACGTCAACCCGGTGTCGACGCCCTGGGTCCTCGAGCGCATCCTGCCGCAGCTGAAGGACGCCGCCGGCAAGGCAGCCTGACCGCGACGCGGGCGGTGGCTCGGTCAGATGCCGTCCGGCCGATGGCCGAGCCACCCGAACACCCGACCGGCGATGTCGGCCGGGGTCAGCCCGATCTCCCGATGAATCCGGTCACGCGAACCGTGGTCCAGGAACTGTTGCGGCACACCGAGATCCCGGCACGGGACGTCGACACCCGCGGCGCGCAACGCGGCGGACACGGACGCACCGATGCCCCCGTGCAGGCCACTGTCCTCGACCGTGACCACCAGGCGGTAGTCCGCGGCGAGCTTGGTCAGCGACTGCGGCACCGGCAGCACCCACCGCGGATCGACGACGGTGGCGCGCACGCCGCCGGCCGCCAGTTCCTCGGCGGTGTCCAGCGCCAACGACGCGAACGGTCCGACGGCGACGAGCAGGACGTCGCCCGGCCCGTCCGTCTCGTGCAGGACGTCGACGACGTCGTCGATCCGACGCACGGCCACGGTGCTCTCCGGCACGGCCCCCTTGGGGAAACGAATCGCGGTGGGCCCGTCGGACACGGCCAACGCCTCGGCCAGTTCCTCCCGGAGAGTGGCCGCGTCACGAGGCGCGGCGACCTTCATGCCCGGCACGATGCCCAGCAGCGACATGTCCCACATGCCGTTGTGGCTCGCTCCGTCCGATCCGGTCACTCCGGCGCGGTCGAGGACGAGGGTCACGGGCTGCTTCAGTAGTGCGACGTCCATGAGCAACTGGTCGAAAGCACGGTTGAGGAACGTCGAGTAGACGGCGACCACGGGATGGAGACCGCCCAGAGCCAGGCCCGCCGCCGACGTCAGCGCGTGCTGCTCGGCGATTCCGACGTCGAAGAAGCGGTCCGGGTATCGGTCGCCGAAGGCAGCGAGCCCGGTCGGGCCGGCCATGGCCGCCGTGATCGCCACGACGTCCGTGCGCTCGGCGGCGAGGGCGATGAGTTCGCGGGAGAACACCGACGTCCAGTCGGGCGCCGCGACGGCGACGGCGCGACCGGTCAGCGGGTCGATCACACCGGTGGAGTGCATCTGATCGGCGACGTCGTTCTCGGCGTGCGAGTACCCCATGCCCTTGCGGGTCACGGCGTGGACGATGACCGGTCCGCCGTAGGCCTTCGCGCGGCGTAGCGCCGATTCCATCGCCGACTGATCGTGCCCGTCCACCGGACCGAGGTACTTGATGCCGAGGTCGGTGAACATCACCTGCGGGCTGACGGCGTCCTTCAGCCCGGCCTTCATGCCGTGCAGCATGGCGTAGGCGGGCGAGCCGACCACCGGGATGTTCCGGACGACCCGGCGACCGGTGTCGAGTGCGCGCTCGTACCCCGGCTGCAGACGCAGCGTGGCGAGATGGTCGGCCAGGCCGCCGATGGTCGGCGAATAGGACCGACCGTTGTCGTTGACGACGATGACCAGCGAGCGATCCTGCCCGGCCGCGATGTTGTTGAGCGCTTCCCAGCACATGCCACCGGTGAGGGCACCGTCGCCGACGATCGCGACGACGTGCCGGTCCGACCGGCCGGTGAGGGCGAAGGCCTTCGCGAGTCCGTCGGCGTAGGACAACGACGCAGACGCGTGCGACGACTCCACCCAGTCGTGCTCGCTCTCCGCCCGCGACGGGTAGCCGGACAGCCCGCCGTCCTTGCGCAGCGTGTCGAACCTGTCGGCCCGACCGGTGACGATCTTGTGGACGTAGGCCTGGTGGCCGGTGTCGAAGATCACGGCGTCGGCGGGCGACTCGAACACCCGGTGCACGGCCAGCGTCAGCTCGACCACACCCAGGTTCGGCCCGAGATGGCCGCCGGTGGCGGACACCTTCTCCACCAGGAACTGCCGGATCTCCGAGGCCAGCTCGGTCATCTCGTCGAGGGAGAGGGCACGCAGGTCGCCGGGCTCGTGCACACGTGACAGAACACCCAACGAAATCGTCTCCCCTCGTACGGTCCGATCGAGGCGCGCCGATCGGTCACGCCAGTCTACGTGCCACCGAGCGTCGCGTTACCGTACGACCGGCCACACCAGCACCGACGGAACGAGGCACCGAGAACGATGACCGACGTCGTGCAACACATCCTCGAGGACGTGTACGCGCTGTGCGCCGAGGACACGTCCGGCGCCGTCGCCGACTACATCCCGGAGCTCGCGTCCGCCGAACCCGACCGATTCGGCATCTGCCTCACCACCGCGGACGGCTACGTGTACGAGGTGGGCGACACGCGGGTGCCGTTCACCATCCAGTCGGTCTCCAAGCCGTTCACCTACGCCCTGGCCCTGGCCGATCGCGGCGAGGAGGCGGTGGCGACGAAGATCGACGTCGAACCGTCGGGTGAACCGTTCAACGAGATCAGTCTCGACCCCGTCACCGAGCGTCCGCGCAACCCCATGATCAACGCCGGGGCCATCACCGCCGCGTCGCTGGTGACGGGCGACACCCCCGACGTGCAGTTCGACCGCATCCGTCGCTCGTTCTCCCGGTTCGCCGGCCGCGACCTCGAGCTGAACGCCGCCGTGCATGCCTCGGAAGCCGCCACCGGCCATCGCAACCGCGCCATCGGCCACATGCTGCGTTCCTTCGGTGTGGTCGAGTCCGACCCGGACGCCGCGGTCGACCTGTACTTCCGGCAGTGCTCGCTGACCGTCACCGGTCGCGACATCGCAGCCATGGCCGCCACCCTGGCGAACAACGGCACCAACCCGTGCACCGGAGAGATCGCCGCCGACCCCGTGCTGACCGAGCGGGTCCTCAGCGTCATGACCACCTGCGGCATGTACGACGGAGCGGGCGACTGGGTCAACCGCGTCGGACTCCCCGCCAAGAGCGGTGTCGCCGGGTCGGTCATGGCCGTCCTCCCGGGCCAGCTCGGCATCTCCGTCTTCTCCCCCCGCCTCGACGAGCACGGCAACAGCGTGCGCGGGGTCCTTGCCTGCCGTGAGTTGTCCCGGCGCCTCGAACTGCACTTCCTGCACGTCGGACGTGCGGCCCGCAGCGCGGTCCGCGCGCGGTACAGCATCGTCGACGCCCCGTCGCGTCGCCGCCGCACCGCGTCCGAACAACGCACCCTCGCCGAGCGTGGGTCGCGGGCGCGCGTCTACGAACTGCACGGGGATCTGTTGTTCTCGGCCGCGGAGTCGGTGGTGCGCGCCGTGACCCCGGCCGCGGACGAGGCCCCGCCGGACGCCGTGGTGCTGGACATGCGCCGTGTCGACGACGTCAGCGGCGTCGCGCGGTCCATGCTCGACGCGCTGGCCGAGCAACTCCGTGGCGCCGGGTGCGCGGCGGGGCTGGTCGATCCGCGCGGGACCATGGCCCACACGGTGTCCACGCTGGCCGACCGGGACGGCTCCGGTCGGGTGTTCGCGACACTGGACTCGGCGCTGCGGTGGGCCGAGGACGTCGTTCTCGATCGGTGGTGCGACGGGCCGCGGCAGGCCACCGAGGTGGCGTTGGCCGCACATCCGGTGCTGGCGGCGACGACGCCCGCGCACCGCGATCGCATCATGGCCCTCACCAGCGCCGTGACCTATGCGGCCGGCACGGTGGTCGCGGACGTGGGCGACCCGGCTCTCGGTCTGGTCCTGGTGCTCTCCGGTCGGGTGTCGGTGGAGTTCGTCGCGGCGGACGACGTCGTGCGTCCGGTGTCCACGCTGTCCGCCGGGATGAGCTTCGGCGAGATTCCGCTGATCAGGCGGAGCGAGTTCGGGTTGCGGATCACCGCGGTCGAGGAGACCGCGGTGGCCGTTCTCGCGCCGGCCGACTTCGAGCGACTGCGCGTGGAGAACCCGGCCGCGACCGCGGATCTGGTGATCACGCTGCTGGACCGGGCCTACGAGCAGGTGGAGACGATCGTGGGGGCCCTGCGGAGGAGCGGCCCGGCGTAGGCGGGTCGCCTAGAAGGTGACGGCGACGATCGGCTGGCTGGTGGGAGCGTCCGACCCGCCGTCGGGTTCGACGGTGACGGCCCAGGTGGTGGCGCCGGACAGTCCGCTGACCAGGTGTTCCCGGTCGGCGGTGGCGCTGTCGGCGTCGATCAGTCCGGCGGGCCGGGGCTCGGGGTCCGCGCCGATGAGCCACATCTCGAAGACCCGCCCGTCCCCGGGGTCGGCGACGCCGTCGAGCGTGACGACGGCCGCGTCGTGCGTCGGCGACCAGGCGACGGTGGCCGAGCCGCCACCCTCGACGGGCACGGTGCTGCGTTGGACGTCGTCGGCGGCGAGGACGGTCGCGGTCGGCGACGCAGGGTCGGTACCGAACTGCTGGGACACGACGGCTCCCCCGACGCCCACCACGAGAACCGCGGCGGCGGCGGCCGCGGCGAGACGCCACCGGCGGGTGCGTCGGCGGTCGTCGAGCGAGACGACCGGGGACGGCTCCGCGCCGGGTTCCGGCTGCCCGGCGGCGATACCGGAGTCGACGGCGGCGAGAATTTTGTCCCGCAGGTGTGCGGGCGCGGGACTGGCGTCAGCGTCGGCGGTCAGCGCGAGGGTGACGTGGACCGACTCGACGACGGCGTCGAAGCGGGCCCGTTGGTCCGCCGGCGCCGACGCCACTCGCCGCTCGATGTCCGCGCGTTCGTCGTCGTCCACCGCGTCCAGTGCGTAGGCGTACGCGAGGTCGAGCAGATCCCGCGACGCGGCGTCGCCCGACGTGGGTGAGAGCGAGGAAGGCATGGCGTCGAGCTCGTCTTTCCGATGTCGGCCGTGGTCGGCAGGGTCACTCACCGCCGTCCACCCCCAGACATTTCTGTAGCTTGATCAGTCCGTCCCGGATGCGGGACTTGACGGTGGGCACGGCGACACCGAGTCGCTCGGCCACCTCGCGGTAGGTCCATCCGTTGTAGTACGCCATGCGGACGGATTCACGCTGGGTCTCGGTGAGCGACCCGAGGCAGCGCACCACCGCCTCGGATTCCAGGGTCTGCGTGACCGATTCGAGCACCTCGTCGTGCGCCGGGCTGTGGGCCTTGCTGCCGTAGAGCGCCTCCCGATCGGTGCCGGACTGCTCCGACCGCACCCGGTCGACGGCGCGGCGATGCGCCAGCGTCATCATCCAGGCCAGAGGAGAACCCTGGGCGGGGTCGTAGCGATCGGCGGACCGCCAGACCTGCAGGAAGACTTCCTGCGTGGTCTCCTCGCTGAACCCCGGGTCCCGCAGGACACGCAGAACCATGCCGTAGACGCGGGAGGACGTGAGGTCGTACAGCCGACCGAAGGCAGACTGATCGCCCGTCGCCGCCGCGGACAGCAGCGACCGCAACTCGTCCGCCTCGGCGGCCCGCCGGGCCTTCACGTCGGACGTCGGCACCACGCAGGCCGAGTCGACCGTGTTCGACGCGGCCGTGTCCGACTCGTCCGCACTCATCGCGCGCGGTCCGACGCGAAACAAGATGTGTCGTTCATCGACCATGACACTAGTGGTCATCGTCCACACCTCACTACCGGCCGCGCCGACTCGTCGTGGTCCACCCCCCACAGAGACCCCTGTGTTCCGTCATCGGGGATTCGGTACCGACGGCCGGACGGACCGGAACCGCACCCGTACGGATCAATTCCGTTGCGTCGTCCCTCGGTCGGCGCGCACGATATGTCCGCCTCGGTCGCTGCACCCCGCCGGCGTCCGCGATGACTTTTCGTATCCCCGGGAGTCCTTTCCACCATGAACCGCGCCATGACGAACAGCGCCACCCCGCGCACTGCAACCCCGCGCAGTGCCACCGAGACGGGCCCGCCCACCGACCTCGCGATCGAGGCGACCGCCCTCACGAAGACGTTCGGGTCCACCGTGGCCGTGAACGGCGTCGACCTCGCCGTGCCACGCGGCGGCGTCTACGGCGTGCTCGGCCCCAACGGTGCGGGCAAGACCACCACCATGCGCATGCTCGCGACGCTGACGAGCATCGACGGTGGGTCCGCCCGTGTCCTCGGCCACGACGTGGCCACCGAGCCCGACGCCGTGCGGTCGGCAGTGTCGTTGACGGGACAGTTCGCGTCGCTGGACGAGGATCTGACCGGCTGGGAGAACCTGGTTCTCCTGTCGCGCCTGTACGGCTACAGCCGACCGGCCGCACGCGAGCGCGCGGATCTGCTGCTGCAGGTGTTCGACCTGTCGGCCGCGGCGAGCAAGCAGGTCAAGACCTACTCCGGCGGAATGCGGCGGCGGGTGGACATCGCCGCCGGCCTCGTCGTGACCCCCGAACTGATGTTCCTCGACGAGCCGACCACCGGCCTCGACCCGCGCAGCCGCAACCAGGTCTGGGAGATCGTGCGGTCACTGGTCGCGGGCGGGACCACGGTCCTGCTCACCACCCAGTACCTCGACGAGGCCGATCAGTTGGCCGACCGCGTCGCCGTCATCGACTCCGGTCGCGTCATCGCCGAGGGCACCACCGGTCAGCTCAAGGCCTCGGTGGGATCGGGCTCCCTGCACGTGCGGGTGGTCGACTCCGCCACCCGCGTCGAGGCGGCGCGGATCCTGCGGGAGACGCTGCGCACGGACGTGGTGGAGGAGCCGGATCCGGCTGCGCTCACCTCCATCGTCGACGACACGGCCGCGGTGGCGCGCGGCCTCACCGCGCTGCACGAGGCCGGCATCGAGATCGGCACGTACGCGCTCGGGCAACCGAGCCTCGACGAAGTGTTCCTGGCCCTCACCGGCCGACCCACCGAGCAGGAAGAGTCCTCCAGATGACCACCACCGAGTCCGGCGTCCGCGCGGCGGGCACGACCCCGTCCGTCGCCGACCTGCTCGCGTCGTCCGGACCGAGGCCGGCGCGCCCGACCGCGACGTCGACGGCGCTCTCCTTCGGCTGGCGCGCCCTGCTGAAGATCAAGCACGTCCCCGAGCAACTGTTCGACGTGACGATGTTCCCCATCATGTTCACGCTGATGTTCACGTTCCTGTTCGGCGGGGCGCTGGCGGGCTCGACGGGGGCCTACATCCAGTTCCTGCTGCCCGGCATTCTGGTGCAGACGGTCGTGATGATCACCATGTACACGGGCATGACGCTGAACCGGGACATCGAGAAGGGCGTGTTCGACCGCTTCCGGTCGCTGCCGATGTGGCGGCCGGCCCCGCTGGTGGGCGCTCTCCTCGGTGACGTCGTGCGCTACACCCTGGCGTCCACCATCGTGCTGCTGCTCGGGTTCGCACTCGGCTTCCGGCCGGCGGGCGGTCTGCCGGGGATGGTTGTCGCCGTGGGGCTGCTGCTGGTGTTCTCGTTCTGCGTGTCGTGGGTGTGGACGATGTTCGCGCTGATGATGCGCAGCGAGACCGCCGTCATGAGCGTGTCGATGCTCGTGCTGTTCCCGCTCACCTTCGCCAGCAACATCTTCGTCGACCCGGCCACCATGCCCGGGTGGTTGCAGGCGTTCGTCGAGGTCAACCCGGTGTCGCACCTGGTGACCACCCTGCGCAGCGTGTCCGACGGCGCCGTGGACACCCACGCTCTGCTGTGGACGGGCATCTGGTCGGCGGGGCTGCTCGCGATCTTCGGTCCGATCACGATGCGGCTCTACAACCGCAGGTAGTCACCGCTCACCGCACGAGGGCGGCGATGCACTCCACGTGGCCGGTGAGCGGGAACGCGTCGAACGCGCGCAGCTGCTCGAGGCGGTAGCCGTGTCCGAGGTAGAGGCCGAGGTCGCGGGCGAAGGAGGCCGGGTCGCAGCCGACGTGCACCACCCGGCGCGGCCCGGCGTCCGCGACGGCGGCCACCACGGCCTTCCCGGCGCCCGCCCGCGGCGGGTCGAGGATCACGGTCGCCGGGTCGGCCGGTAACTGCGCGAACGCCCGCTCCACGGGTATCGCGCGCAGATCCACGGCCGAGAGGTCGGCCAGCGCGGCGCGGCCGTCGCGCACGGCGTCGGCCGCGGCCTCGACGCCCACGACCGATCCGGTGCTCCCGGCGTCGCCGGCCACCGCGGCCGCGAAGACCCCGGCGCCGGAGTACAGGTCCCACACCGTGTCGCCCGGTCGAACATCGGCCCACTCTCGCACCACCGCCGAGTATCGGTCCGGGGCACGGCGGTGGGCCTGCCAGAAGCCCTGCGCGTCGACCGTCCACTCGCGATCACCGACGCGCTGCGACGCCCGTCCGGAGCCGACGACGACGCGGTGGGCGCGCGGCGCGGACCGGCGGGCCCGTCGGGACGACGCTCCCCGACGGGCGCCGCCGCGGGTCGCGGGCGACGCCGTCGGCGGGGCGATCTCGACGACGTGCCGCTCGCCGTCGGACGCCAGCGCCACGGCGAGATCCGCCCCGGGGGTCCAGGTGCGATCGGCGAGGCCGTCGTAAGCGGCGGCAGGCGACTGCGGGCAGGCGAGGTCGGTGACCAGCTCGGCGCTGCGCGCGCGATGGAAACCGGCGCGGCCGTCACCGCCCACCCCGAGGCGCAGCCGAGTCCGCCAGCCGGTCCGCTCACCCCAGCTCTCGACCTCGACGTCGGTGTCGACGTGCGCGATGCGTCGCAGTTGTTCGGACACCACCGCCGCCTCCCACGCCCGCGCACCCGCTTCGGTCGCGTGGGACAGGTCGCAGCAGCCGGAACCGCCGGGTCCGGCGATCGGACACAGGCGGTCGATCCGATCGGGCGAGGCCTCGACGATCTCGACGGCGTCGGCGCGGCAGAAGCTGCCCCCGGTGTCCTCGGTGACCAGGGCGCGCACCGTCTCCCCCGGCAGACTGTGCCGGACGAAGACCACGCGGCCGTCGTACCGCGCCACGCAGAATCCACCGTGCCCCGGTGTGCCGACGACGACCTCGAGCACGCGGCCCGTCCAGGGCTCGCTCATGCGCCGGGGCCCGCGTCGCGCGGCGACTCGTAGCCTCGCCGGGACCCGCCCGGCGCGTTCTGCAAGCTCTCGCGTTTGGCCCGCTCGGACGAGTTGAGCTGCCACGGCACGCTGGTCACCATGACGCCGGGCTGGAACAGCAGGCGGCTCTTGAGCCGCAGGGCGCTCTGGTTGTGCAGGACCTGCTCCCACCAGTGTCCGACGACGTACTCCGGGATGAAGACGGTCACGACGTCGCGCGGTGAGTCACGCTTGACCCGTTTGACGTAGTCGAGAACCGGCTTGGTGATCTCGCGGTAGGGCGACTCGACGACCTTGAGCGGAACGGTCACGTCGCTCTTCTCCCAGTCCCGCACCAGCGCGCGCGTGTCCGCCTCGTCGACGTTGACGGTGATGGCCTCGAGGGTGTCCGGCCGTGTGGCCCGCGCGTAGGCGAGCGCGCGCAGCGTCGGGTTGTGCAGCTTGGACACCAACACGATCGAGTGCGTGCGACTGGGCAACACGCCGTCCCACTCGACGTCGGAGAGCTCCGCCGTCACGGAGTCGTAGTGCTTCCGGATCAGCTTCATGAGCCCGAAGATGAACAGCATGGCCGCGATCGCGATCCACGCGCCGGCGAGGAACTTGGTCAACAGGACGATCACCAGCACCACGCCGGTCATGGCCAGACCGATACCGTTGACGACCCGCGACCGCACCATCCGTCGTCGCGCCGCGGGGTCGGTCTCGTCCCGCAGCAGCCGCGTCCAGTGCAGCACCATGCCGGTCTGACTGAGGGTGAACGAGACGAAGACGCCGACGATGTAGAGCTGGATGAGCTTGGTCACCTCGGCGCCGAAGACCACGACGAACGTGATCGCGGCGGCCGAGAGGAAGACGATGCCGTTGCTGAACGCCAGGCGGTCACCGCGCGTGTGGAACTGGCGCGGGAGGAAGCGGTCCTGGGCGAGAATCGAGCCGAGTACCGGGAAGCCGTTGAACGCGGTGTTGGCGGCCAGGACCAGGATGAGCGCCGTGACGATGGTGATGAAGTAGAAGCCCGGGCTGAACCCCTGGAAGACCGCCTCCGCGAGCTGCGCGATCAACGTCTTCTGCTGGTAGCCCTCCGGCGCGCCGATCAGCTGGGTCGCCGGGTCCGCCGCGTACTTCACCCCGATCTTCTCCGCCAGCACGATGATGCCCATGAGCAGGGTGACGCCGATCGTCCCGAGCAGCAGCAGGGTGGTGGCGGCGTTGCGGGACTTCGGCTTACGGAACGCCGGCACGCCGTTGGAGATCGCCTCCACACCGGTCAGCGCCGCGCAGCCGGACGAGAACGCGCGGGCGAGCAGGAACGCGAACGCGATGCCGTACAGGTGACTGTCCTCGGCCTGCAGATCGAAGGCCGACGACTCCGCCGCCACGTCCTCCCCGAGCACGAAGACCTGGATCAGACCCCACGCCAGCATGACGAACATGCCCACCATGAAGGCGTACGTCGGGATGGCGAACGCGGTGCCGGACTCACGCACGCCGCGCAGATTCACCGCCGTGATCGCCGCGATCGCCGCGACGGCGAACAGCACCTTGTGTTCGGCGACGAACGGCACCGCAGATCCGATGTTCGACGCCGCGGCCGAGATGGAGACGGCGACGGTGAGGACGTAGTCCACCATCAGCGCGCTGCCGACGGTCAGGCCGGCCGTGGGACCGAGGTTGGTGGTCGCCACCTCGTAGTCGCCGCCGCCGGACGGGTAGGCGTGCACGTTCTGCCGATAACTGGCGACGACCACCGCCATCACGACGGCCACGGCCAGGCCGATCCAGAGGGAGAACGAGTACGCCGTGATGCCGGCCACCGACAGCACCAGGAAGATCTCTTCCGGCGCGTAGGCGACCGACGACATGGCGTCGGAGGCGAAGACGGGCAGCGCGATGCGCTTGGGCAGCAGCGTGTGGCCGAGCGTGTCGCTGCGGAACGGCCGACCCAGCAGCAGCCTCTTGGTGGCCGTCGAAAGCTTGGACACAGGCAGAAGCGTAAGCCGTGCCGGACTCGACCGGGGGGCAGGGTGACCGATAGCGTGAGCGCGTCGGTCCTGCCCACGCATTTCTTCCGCCCCGAACGGAGCAGTCGTTGTACGTCGTCGTCATGGGGTGCGGCCGAGTCGGATCGTCGCTCGCCACCGCCCTGTCCCGCCTCGGACACGAGGTCGCCGTCATCGATCGCGACCCCACGGCCTTCGGCCGCCTCGGCAGCGCCTTCGCCGGTCGACGGGTCACGGGCATGGGATTCGACCGGGACGTCCTGGTGGAGGCGGGAATCGACCGCGCCGACGCACTTGCCGCGGTGTCCTCCGGGGACAACTCCAACATCATCTCCGCGCGCGTCGCGCGGGAGACCTTCGGCGTGGAGCGGGTGGTGGCCCGGATCTACGACGCCAAGCGTGCGCGTGTGTACGAACGCCTGGGCATCCCCACGGTGGCGACCGTGCCGTGGACGACTGATCGCTTCCTGCACACGTTGATCCACGACAACGAGCAGACCAAGTGGCGCGATCCGTCCGGCAACGTCGCGGTCACCCGGCTCGACCTCGCCGACGGCTGGGTCGGGCGCAGCGTCACGGTGCTCGAGAAGACCACCGGAACCCGGGTGGCGTTCCTCATCCGCTTCGGCAGTGGGCTGCTCCCCGACCGGAAGACCGTGTTGCAGGCCGAGGACGAAGTGTGGGTCGCCGCCGTCGACGGCATGGTCGCCGAGGCGGTCGCGCTCGCGAGCAGCCCGCCCCCCGAGGAATGACGCCCGCCGCCCACCGTCGCACCTCGACCCGAGAAGGAAACGGATTCCGAGTATGAGAGTCGCCATCGCCGGAGCGGGCGCCGTGGGGCGATCCATCGCCCGCGAGCTGCTGCGTTCCGACCATCACGTGTTGCTGATCGAACGCAAACTCGACCACG
Organism: Rhodococcoides corynebacterioides NBRC 14404; assembly: GCF_001894765.1. Lineage (GTDB taxonomy): Bacteria > Actinomycetota > Actinomycetes > Mycobacteriales > Mycobacteriaceae > Rhodococcoides > Rhodococcoides corynebacterioides. The sequence continues at coordinate 37,374 of NZ_BCWV01000005.1, read as the reverse complement.
TCGACCCCGAGTCCGTGACGGACGCCGAGTGGGTGCACGCGGACGCCTGCGAACTGGCGACCCTCGAGGACGCCGGGATCGAGTCGTACGACGTCGTCATCGCCGCGACGGGAGACGACAAGGCCAACCTGGTGCTGAGCCTGCTGGCCAAGACCGAGTTCGGCATCGACCGCGTCGTCGCTCGGGTCAACGATCCCCGCAACGAATGGCTCTTCGACGGGTCCTGGGGCGTCGACGTGGCGGTGTCCACGCCGCGGATGCTGGCGTCGTTGGTCGAGGAGGCGGTGTCGGTCGGCGACCTGGTTCGGCTGATGACCCTGCGTCAGGGCAAGGCGAACCTGGTCGAGATCACGCTGCCGGCCACGACTCCCCTGGCGGGCAAGCCGGTGCGGAAGGTCACGCTGCCGCGGGACGCGGCCCTGGTGACCATCCTGCGCGGGGGCCGCGTGATCGTGCCGCAGGCCGACGATCCGCTCGAGGGCGGCGACGAGCTCCTGTTCGTGACCACCGTGGACGTCGAGGACGAGCTACGCGCCTGCCTCGGACTCGCGCGACCCTGAGGCGCGCGGCGCGGGTTCCGGTGCCGCCGCGTCGGGCTCGTCGGCCGCGGCCACGATCGCGTCGGCCCGGCGGACGGCCCAGAAGGTGACCCCGAAGGCGACGGCGGCCAGCGGCCAGCCCATCGCGATGCGCGCGACGGCGAGCCAGCCCGTCTCGTCGGCGTCGTAGAGCTGCGATTGCACCAGATACCGCGCGACGAACACGAGGACCCAGGCGGCCGTCGCGATGTCGTACGCCCGCACGGCCCGCGCGTGCCCCCGCCATTCCTTGGCGGTGCCGTTGAGATAACCCCAGATGATGCCCACCAACGGCCGGCGCACGAGGATCGACACCAGGAACACCCCGCCGTAGACGAGCGAGGTGTAGATGCCGAACAGGAAGTACCCCTTGGCATCACCGGTGCGGTGGGCGATGAACGCGCACAGCGCGACACCGAAGAACCCCGAGATCGCGGGCTGGACGGGATCTCGGCGCACGAGGCGCCAGAGCAGGATGGCGACGGCGAGTCCCAGCGCGGACCAGATGGCCGCCGTGAGACCGGCGAGCGCGTTCACGGGCACGAAAACCAGGACCGGCAGGGTGGAGAACACGAGGCCGCTGACGCCACCGAGTTGGGCGAGCACGGTGGGCGGCGGGGCGTCGGTGTCGATCTTCGGAGCGTCGCTCATGGTCGGTCACCCTGCCAGACCGGACGGAGAACTCCGAGCCGTGCGGTGGGGTCAGTCCCCCGAGCGCAGCTCGTAGTACGGGTTGTAGATGACCTTGCGCCCGTCGCGCTCGCCGACCCGGCCGCGGACGAGCAGCTGCGTGCCGGACTCGATGCCCGCGATCTTGCGGCGGCCCATCCAGACGAGTGACAGCGTGTCGGTGCCGTCGAAGAACTCGGCCTGGACGGCGGCGTTGGCGGACTTGCTGCACGCCTCGACGCTGCGGAGGCGACCGATCATGGTGACCTCGTCACCGCGAGAACAGTCGCAGGCGCGTTGTGCACCGGACGCCCTGGACTCCGACTCCATGTCCTCGGCATCGAGCTGGTCGATGTCCTCGGTCAACTTCCGAGCCATCCGGCGGAAGTATCCTGCGGCAGCGGGTGCCATGGTTGCTCCTGGAGCGTTCGCGCGGGCGGTCCGCGACTGGTGTTTCGCTTCTGTCAGCGCCACTGTAGACCCCGGCCGCACCGCCCACCACACCCCTTGCACGTCTGCTCGGTCACGTCCGACGGACCGCTCGGGGCGCGCCCGAAGGAGCCCCGTTCATGACGAACACCACGCTCGTGATGCTGCCGGGAACCGGATCGGACGCCGCGTTCGTCCGAGCGTCCTTCGCCCCCGCGTCGGCGGCGGCGGGATGGTCCTTGGTGGCGGTCGATCCGACCCCGTCCGACCTGATCGCCGGATATCGACGCGCTCTCGACGACGCGGTCCGGGCGGCCCGACGCGGAGGCGGGCGTCTGCTCGTCGGCGGGGTGTCGATCGGGGCCGCGGTCGCGGCGCGGTGGCTCCTCGACCGCGCCGACTCCGGCGTCGGGAACCGGGTGGTGGACGGGGTCGTCGCGGTGATGCCGGCCTGGTCGGGCGCGCCGGACTCCGCTCCCGCCGCGGTTCTGGCGCGGAGTTCGGCCGAGATGCTGCGCCGCGACGGCCTCGAGGTCACCCTGGACCGCATGGCCGCGTCCAGTCCGGACTGGCTGGCGCGCACCCTGGCACCGTCCTGGCGGTCGCAGTGGCCGTCGCTCCCGGACGCGCTCGACTCGGCGGCGGCCTACGCATCGCCCACGGACGACGACGTCGCGGCGATCGACGTGCCCGTGGCCGTCGTCGGCGTCGACGGCGACCCCGTCCATCCGGTGTCCGTCGCCCGGGCGTGGACGGCAGCGGCGCGACGCGGCGCGATCGCGACGACGACGCTCGACGAGGTCGGCCGGGACAGCGCCGTGCTGGGACGGTGTGCCCGCGACGCCCTGGCCGCGCTGGCCCCGGCCGACAGCTGACCGGGGCGGTGGCCGATCAGCCCAGTTGTTGCATCGCCGACCCGGAGGGGCCGCGTCGACCGCCACCGGCGGTCGGGTCCTCGGTGGACGGCTGCTGCTGGGCCGCCGCCTGTTGCTGGGCCGCCGCCTGTTGCTGGGCCGCCGCCTGCTGCTGGGCCGCCGCCTGCTGTTGCTGCTGCGCGGCCGCGAGTTGCTGCGCGAGCGCCTGCGGGAGCGTGACGGGCAGCGGAGTCCGCACCGGGTGGGGATCGGAACCTCGATCCACGATGGTGCCCGCGACGACCGCTCGCGCCTGCTGGACCAGCGGTGAGTCGGCCCCCACGGACCCCGTCGGACCCGTCGCGACCCCACGGATCATCCAGCGGTAGCCGTCGACGCCGATGAAGCGCAGCTCGCCGCCGGCGGTCAGGCCCACCACCTCGCGACCGAACGGGCCGCTCTCGACGGACACCGTCGCGTTGTCCCGCCGCAGCGTGTCGGCCAGTTCCGTGGCCACCTCCCGCCACTGTCCGGGCGACTTCGGTGCGGCGAACGCGGCCACCGTGATCCTCCCGTGCTGGGTGACGATGTGCACCGCCTGCGGCGTGCCCTGCTGCGTCATCTCGACCTGCAACTGGCCGCCCGCCGGGAGGGGCAACAGCACGGAGCCGAGATCGAGGCGTCCCTGCGCGATCTCCTCGCGCTCGCCCTCCCGGTCCTCGATGGACCAGGGACCGCTGTCCGGATCGGCGGTCCCGTCGGCCACGTCGACGGAGTCGGGGGCGCCGTCGGCGCCGAGATCCTCGCCGGCATCCGTATCGAGGGCCGACTGTGTCTCGGCCTCCGCGGTCTCGGTCGTGTCCCGCTTCTTCCTGCCGAACATGCTCACTCCTTCTCGCTCGCGCTCGCCGCGGGGCCCGCGTCGACCGGTGGCACCCGATCGAGCACCGCGTGGCCACCGCTCGAGCCGTATCCGCCGTGGCCGCGCGTCGTCTCGTCCAGGGTGTCCACCTCGACGAATCGGGGCAACTCCACCCGTTGCACCACCAACTGCGCCACCCGATCGCCGCGTCGCAGCTCGATGGGCGTCGATCGGTCGTGGTTGATCAGACATACCTTGATCTCGCCGCGATAACCCGCGTCGATCGTGCCGGGTGTGTTCACCACCGACAATCCCGTCCGCGCCGCGAGGCCGGACCGAGGGTGGATCAACCCCACCGTTCCCACGGGCAGAGCGACCGCGATCCCGGTTCCCACCAGCACGCGCGCGCCCGGCTCGATGACGACGTCCTCGGTGACGGTGAGGTCCACCCCGGCGTCGCCTGCGTGCGCGCGGGACGGAACGGGAACGGACGGGTCGAGCCGGCGGAACGACACGGCCCACGCGCCGTCGTCGGGTCCGGAGTGGGGGTCGGTCACGGACGACGACGTTACCCGTCGACCCGCGCGCGGCGGACCGTCGCATCGCACGCACTACCCTGGTGGTGTGGGAGAGAACGACACGCAGCGTCCGAACAGGGCGGGCACCGCCGAGACCGTGCTGCACGACGAGCGGCTCGGGGTTCCGCTCTGGTACTGGTTCGCCGGTGTCGGTGTGGCCGTGATCCTCTCGGTCGAGGTCCATCTGGGGTCTCCCGGAGTCCCCGCGTGGCTGCCGTACCTGGTCCTCGTGCCGTTCGCGGTGTGGATCGTCGCCCGCCTGGGGCGCACGCGCGTGCGCGTGGTGGAGCGCGACGGTGAGCGGTATCTGCTCGCGGGCAAGGCCACGTTGCCGGCGTCCGTCGTGTCGCGGGCGGCCGCGGTCCCCGCGTCGGCGAAGAGCGCGGCGCTCGGCCGCCAGCTCGATCCCGCGGCGTTCGTCCTCAACCGGTCCTGGGTGAAGACACTGGTTCTGGTCGTGCTCGACGACGCGGACGACCCGACGCCGTACTGGCTCGTCAGCAGTCGCCGGCCGGACGACGTGGTCGCCGCCCTCGTCCGCGGCAGCTGACCTCGCCCGCGCCGTCCCCGCGCGGACGAGACCGGGGACGCCGAGACGGCCGACACGACAACGGGCACCCGACGAGGTCGGGTGCCCGGTACGTGATTCCTGCGGAGCGAGACGGTTCGATCAGGCCGCGCAGTCGCGGCAGATCGGAGCGCCCCCGTTCTCCTCGGCCAGTCGCGACCGATGATGAACGAGGAAACAGCTCGAACACGTGAACTCGTCCGCCTGCTTCGGGACGACCCGGACGGAGAGTTCCTCGCCCGAGAGGTCCGCGCCGGGCAGTTCGAACGACTCCGCGGTGTCGGTCTCGTCGATGTCGACGACGGAGGACTGTGCCTCGTTGCGTCGCGCCTTCAGTTCTTCCAGCGAGTCCTCCGACACGTCGTCGGATTCGGTACGCCGTGGTGCGTCGTAATCGGTTGCCATGACCGTGTCCCCTTACCTTCCTGCTGGACCGGGATGGGTGCCCCGATCCTCTCGATCGCCTTCGTGGGGATGTGCAAGACGTCGACCGCTTCTTGTTCGACGAACTCGTTCCTCGTGTGCCTACATCCTCGGTCGCACCGCGGGCGGTGCTTCCGAACGGTGTTCGTGGCCGAACAGCCATTCGGGTCGAGTTGTTCCCGATACGGCCGTCGCCGCCCTGTCGGGCACCGTGTTCGACCTCCATTCGCAGCCGAGGCCGGTGCGGATGACCTGCACCGCCGATGGCGCCGACGGGCCGTCCATTCCTGACCGGGCCGCCAGACAATAGCCGACGCCCGACCGGATCGAAAGCACCGCTCGGTCCTGCGCCCTGTCGGCCGGCCGCGGCCACTACAGTGAGCGCGACACCCCGCCGGTCCCGCGTATCCAGGACCCGCCGCGGGCAGGGACCGACGACGGAAGGGCAGCCGCCAACGTGGTTTCGTACATCACCGGGGGATCGTCCACCGACGACCGCGGCCGGCCGTTCCGCCGCCGTCGCCCGGCTCCGATCCTGATCCTGCTGGTGGTACTCGCGTTGGCCGGCGCCGCGGTGTGGGTGCGCGTGCTGACCGCCACCGAGACCGGCACCGAGGCGGTGGCCTGCAACGCGCCCCAGCCGCCGTCCGACCCGGCGGCACCGACGGCGGCCGCGCTCGGCGAGGTGGTCGACGCCGGCATCGTCGACGAGTCGCAACCGCTCCCGCTCTCGGCGACGAAGGTGCGAGTGTTCAACGCCAACGGTCAGGGCGGCCAGGCCGCCGAGATAGCGGCGGACCTCAACAACTACGGCTATGCCAGTGCTCCCGACGTCCAGGTGGGCAACGACCCGGTGTACGTCGATCAGAACATGCAGTGCATCGCCCAGATCCGATTCGGCGAGGCAGGGGTCGCCGCCGCCGGCACCGTCGCGCTCGTCGCTCCGTGCGCCGAGTTCGTGCGCGACGATCGCGCCGACGACACGGTCGATCTCGCGCTCGGGACGAATTTCCGCGCGCTGCAACCGAACACCGATGCCGAGGAAGTGGTCCGGACGCTCGCCGAGGTTCCGCCCGGCCAGCCCGCTCCGGCCCTCGACCTCGATCTGCTGCAGGCGGCGCGCACCGTCGACTGCTGACCCGGTACCGGACTACTCCGGGATGGGGTCCAGGGCCCCGAGTCCGTCCAGCAGGGCCGAGAACGCGTCCGCTACCCCCGGAGCCGCCGCCACGGTGACCTCGCCGTCGCTGCTGCGCGAGTGCGGCGACGGTGTCCGCACCCGCGCACCCGCCTCCGCCGCGATCAGCGCGCCGGCGGCCCAGTCCCAGGGTGAGAGTCCGTGTTCGAAGTGCGCGTCCACCTGCCCCTCCGCGACCATGCACAGGTCGAGCGCTGCCGACCCCACTCGGCGCAGGTCGCGCACCCGGGGCAGGAGGGCGCTCACCATCTCGCCCTGGCGACGGCGGCGAGCCGCGCCGTACCCGAATCCGGTGGCCACCAACGCCATCGAGACGTCGTCGACGTCGCGGACGGACAGGCGGACCCAGTCCCCGCCGTCGTCGCTGACCCACGCGCCGCCGCCGAGTCGGGCGGCGTAGGTCCGGCGTCGAACGACGTCCTCCACCGCGCCCGCGACGGACCGACCGTCGACCTGCGCAGCGACCGACACCGCGTAGGCGGGCAGGCCGTAGAGGAAGTTCACGGTGCCGTCGATGGGGTCGACCACCCAGCGCACCCCCGACGGCGCCTGCCTCGCTCCCCCGCCTTCCTCGCCCAGAACGTCGTCGTCCGGCCGTCGATCGGCGAGTCGCTCCCGCACCAGGTGCTCGGTCTCGGTGTCCACCACGGTGACCGGGTCGGTGGGCGTCGACTTGGACTGCACGGCGTCCGCCGCCGCCGGGGTCGCACCGCGACCGAACACCTCGGGTCGACGACGAGCGATGTGGCGACCGGCCTCGCGGGCGACCTCGACCGCGATGCGCTGCAGCGTGTCCGGGTCGTCGTCGGCGCGCGGGCGGTCGGCGGGCACGGGGGGTTCCATCGACGAAGTCATTGCTCGATCCGACCACATCCCCGACCGACGCGCCGCCCCGTCCCGGACCCGCCGGGAACAACTAGGGTGATTCGCGAGCGCCGGTTCCGCTCGCCCGCTGCCCGAGGAGGATGCACGCATGTCGAACGGCCCCACCGATCCCGGACCCGTGTCCATCGCCGACCGGACCGGCACCGCCCCGTCGGGTCGGGGGTTCGGTGTCGACGTCGGCGGCAGCGGCGTCAAGGGCGGCATCGTCGACCTCGCCACCGGTGAACTCGTCGGCGACCGGCACAAGATCGAGACCCCGCAGCCGTCGACGCCGCAGGCCGTGGCCGAGACCGTCCGCGCCATCGTCGACCACTTCGAGTGGACCGGCGACGTCGGCATCACCCTGCCCTGCGTCGTGACGGGCGGCGTCGCACGCACGGCCGCGAACGTCGACCAGGCGTGGATCGGCACGGACGCCGGTGCACTGTTCTCCGAACATCTCGGCGGTCGGGCGGTGACCGTGCTCAACGACGCGGATGCCGCCGGAATCGCCGAGGACAAGTTCGGGGGTGGCCGGGACACCAAGGGCGTGGTCATCCTGCTGACGTTCGGCACCGGGATCGGCTCGGCCATCCTGCAGAACGGCGTCCTGCTGCCCAACACCGAGCTCGGGCACATGGAGGTCGACGGCAAGGAGGCCGAGCACCGCGCCGCGTCCCGCGTCAAGGAGGAGAACGACCTCTCCTACAAGCAGTGGGCCAAGGAGGTGTCCCGCGTGCTGGAACGGATCGAGGACCTGTTCTGGCCCGACCTGTTCATCGCCGGCGGCGGGATCAGCCGGAAGGCCGAGAAGTGGATCCCGATGCTGACCAATCGCACTCCCGTGCAGCCCGCCACCCTGCGCAACACGGCGGGCATCGTCGGGGCGGCCCTCGCCTCGACGTCCCGCGTCGCGCCCTGAGACACCGGTCCCGAGCGGTCGTTCCGGTCCGCGCGACTCGCGCGGTCTCGAACCTGCCGCGCGGTCGTTACAATGGTCCACGCCCCGGCTTCGTCGCCGGGAAATCCGACAGACCTCTCCGCCGGAAGAACACTCTGGCGTGACGCCGCACGACACCGTCACGAAAGGGCGTACGTGGCAGCCACCGACATCCGTCAGACCGTAGAGACCGCGACCGACACCGCGGACGCTGCGGTTGCCGCACCTGCGAAGGCTCCCGCCAAGAAGGCGGCTCGTAAGGCCCCCGCCAAGAAGGCCGCCCCGCGCGGCGCCGCTGCCAAGAAGACGGCAGCGAAGAAGGCTCCGGCCAAGAAGGCCACCTCGCCCGCGGGAGAGGACGCCGACGAGAACCCCGGCGACATTGCCGATCTCGACGTCCCGGAGGGCGAACTCGCCGCCGAGACCGACGTGGTCGAGGTCGTCGCCGTCGGTGAGGACGGCGAGGACGAGGCCACGCCGGAGCCCACCGCGGAGGACAAGGCGTCCGGCGACTTCGTGTGGGACGAGGAGGAGTCGGAAGCCCTGCGGCAGGCCCGCAAGGACGCCGAGCTCACCGCCTCGGCCGACTCGGTCCGCGCCTACCTCAAGCAGATCGGCAAGGTCGCGCTCCTCAACGCCGAGGAGGAGGTGGAACTGGCCAAGCGCATCGAGGCGGGCCTGTACGCCACGCAGCTCATGGCCGAGTCCGCCGAGAAGGGCGAGAAGCTGCCCGTCGCGCAGCGCCGGGACATGAACTGGATCTGCCGCGACGGCAACCGCGCCAAGAACCATCTCCTCGAGGCGAACCTCCGCCTCGTGGTCTCGCTGGCCAAGCGCTACACCGGCCGCGGTATGGCCTTCCTCGACCTCATCCAGGAAGGCAACCTCGGTCTGATCCGTGCGGTCGAGAAGTTCGACTACACCAAGGGCTACAAGTTCTCCACCTACGCGACGTGGTGGATCCGTCAGGCCATCACCCGCGCGATGGCCGACCAGGCCCGCACCATCCGCATCCCCGTGCACATGGTCGAGGTCATCAACAAGCTCGGCCGTATCCAGCGTGAACTCCTCCAGGATCTGGGCCGCGAGCCCACGCCGGAGGAACTGGCGAAGGAAATGGACATCACGCCGGAGAAGGTGCTGGAGATCCAGCAGTACGCGCGTGAGCCGATCTCTCTCGATCAGACCATCGGCGACGAGGGCGACAGCCAGCTCGGTGACTTCATCGAGGACTCGGAGGCCGTGGTCGCCGTCGACGCCGTGTCCTTCACCCTCCTGCAGGATCAGCTGCAGTCCGTGCTCGAGACGCTCTCCGAGCGCGAGGCCGGCGTGGTCCGCCTGCGCTTCGGCCTCACCGACGGCCAGCCCCGCACGCTCGACGAGATCGGGCAGGTCTACGGCGTCACGCGTGAGCGCATCCGCCAGATCGAGTCGAAGACGATGTCCAAGCTGCGCCACCCCAGCCGGTCCCAGGTGCTGCGCGACTACCTGGACTGATCGACTCGATCACCACCCCGTTCACCGCCCGGTGACCACGGCTCGGCGTCACCCGCCGAACAGGCCGTCGTCGCCGGGCGGACACGGTTCCGCTCGACGCACGGCGTCGACCGGGATCGCACCGTAGTGGTGCGGGAAGAGCATCGACGCCGGGTCGCCGGGCACTCCCGGCTCCCACCTCACCTCGGCGGGCAATGCCTCGGGATCGACGTGGAGGACCACCAGGTCCGTGCGCCCGCGGAAGAGTCGGTTCGCCGGCAGATGGACCTGCTCGGGCGTCGAGAGATGGACGAATCCGTCCGTCGCCAACGACGGCGGCGCAACCTCCCCGGCCGCGCGGTACGTCGCCCACTCGTCGTCGCTGCACAGGTGCAGAAGATCCGTCATGTCCGTCCTGTCGGTGAGGGGTCGGGTTCGGGGCGGGGACGGCGTTCGACGCCCCCGAGAGCCACCGCGACGACGACCAACGCGATGCCCAGGCCCTCACCTGCGGTGGGGAGCTGACGCAGCACGAGGAATCCGACCACCGTCGCCGTGGTGGGGAGCAGAGCCAGCAGGAGGGCGAAACGCGCCCGGCCGACCGAGCGCAGGACGACCTGATCGAGCGCGTAGGGCACCACCGACGACAGCAGGCCGATGCCCAGGCCCAGGAGCCACGTCGCGGGGTGGGCGAACACGCCGGGGTCCGCCAGCAGCTGCGGGGTGAGTCCGATCGGGGCCAGGAGCACGGTCGCAGCTCCCATGCCGACCGCCAGAGAATCGAGCCCGCGGCCGGCGTCGGCGACCACCGTGCCGAGCACCACGTAGGCGGCCCAGAGCGCGGCTGCCGTGAGCGCGAAGGCCACTCCCGCGACGCCGACGTCACCGGTCGCACCCGCGGCCAGCGCGACGCCCACGACCACCAGAACCAGTGCGAGCACGTCCCGCGGCCGTCGCGACCCCAGGGCGGCCACCGCAACCGGTCCGAGGAACTCGATGGCCACGGCCGTCCCGAGCGGGATGCGCGCGATCGCCTCGTAGAAGGCGAGATTCATGGCCACGGTCACCACGCCGAAGCCCGTCGCGGCGACCACGGACCGCCGGGTCCACCGCGTACGCCACGGACGGCGCCACGCGAGCAGGATCACGGCGGCGCCGGCGGCGCGGAGCCACGCGACCGTCGTCGGCGACGTCGTATCGAAGAGGAAGACCCCCACGGCGGCACCGAGGTACTGCGCCACCGCACCGACGACGAAGACACCCGGAACCGCCCACCCGGGAAAGGTGCGCGGTGCGGTGCGCGTCACGTCGAGGGCCACGCCGAGAACGCTAGCGAGGGCTCGCGGCCGACCCTCGCCGAGGGTCCGGACCCCGCCCCGACGTTCTGCCCTCAGCGAACGCGTCCGACGCCGACGCCCCTGGCCAGCATGTTTCGTGTTAGTGACAACACATCGTGTCCTGCGTGGGAACAAGGCACGACGGCTATACGTCTGACAGAGTGAACGAACCGCGTCGCACCGGCGCGGAGGACCGATCCCAGGACCGTGAGTCGCGGTCAGTACGGAGGCGTCATGCCCGGATTGATGACAGACACGACCCTCACAGCGGCGGACCGATGCGACCGCTGTGGCGCAGGCGCACGGGTACGCGCCGTCCTCGCCACCGGCGGTGAGCTTCTCTTCTGCCGCCACCACGCCAACGAGCACGAGGACCGACTTCGCGAGATGAACGCGACGATCGTCACCGACGCCGACGCGATGGCCTGAGCCCCGACTCCCACGACCCGACGGCGGGCGACCACTTCGGTGGTCGCCCGCCGTCGTCGTCTCCGGGGCCCGCGACGGATGTCCGTGTCAGCGGGCCGGCATCACCAGGACCGCAGAGCGGCGATACGTTCGGCGAGTTGCTCGGCCGTCGCGATGGCCGTCGGCGGACCGCCGCAGGTGCGCCGCAGTTCGCCGTGAATGATGCCGTGGGCCTTGCCGGTGCGGTGATGCTGCATCGCCACCAGCGAGTTCAGTTCCTTGCGCAGCTCCGCGAGCTTCGCAGCGTCGCCCGCGCGCCCCGTACCGGCAGGAGCATCGGGGGTGGGCGCCGTGGGCGCCGTGGGCGCGGCGGGACCCGGCGCCGCGAGTTGGTCGCTCTGACGCTTGCGCAGCAGGGCCCTCATCTGGTCCCCGTCCAGCAGACCGGGCAGACCCAGATAATCCGCCTCCTCGTCGCTGCCCGAGAACGTCGCCGTCCCGAACGACGACCCGTCGTAGATCACCTGGTCGAGTTCGGCGTCGGCACCCAGGGCCGTGAAGGCCTTCTCCTCCTCACCGGGCTCGTCCTTCTGCTGGTTCGCGTCCGCCAGCAGATCGTCGTCGAGACCGTCCTTCTCCCGGTGCGGCTTGCCGATCACGTGGTCCCGCTGCGCCTCGAGCTTGCTCGCGAGGTCCAGCAACACCGGAACGGACGGCAGGAAGACGCTCGCGGTCTCGCCCTTGCGGCGCGACCGCACGAACCGTCCGATCGCCTGCGCGAAGTACAGCGGCGTCGACGCGCTCGTCGCGTAGACGCCCACGGCCAGGCGCGGCACGTCGACGCCCTCGGACACCATGCGCACCGCCACCATCCACGCCGACGTGCCGGCCCCGAACTCGGCAATGCGTGACGACGAGGTCGGGTCGTCGGACAGGACCAGCGTGGGAGTCTCCCCCGTGAGTGCCTCGAGGATGCCGGCGTAGGCGCGCGCCGTGGTCTGATCGGACGCGATGACCAGGCCGCCGGCGTCGGGAATGCCGCCCGCGCGCAACTGGTGCAGACGAGTGTTGGCCGCCGTCAGCACCGACGGCACCCACTCCCCCGACGGATCCAGCGCCGTGCGCCACGCCCGCGCGGTCTGCTCGGCGCTGAGCGGCTCGCCCAGTCGAGCGGAGAACTCGTCGCCGGCGCTGTTGCGCCACCGCGCCTCGCCCGAGTAGGCCAGGAACACCACCGGGCGCACGACCCCGTCGGCCAGCGCGTCCGCGTAGCCGTAACTGTGGTCCGCCCGTGACCGCGGCAGGCCCTCCTCGTCCGGCTCGTAGGAGACGAACGGGATGGGGCTGTCGTCGCTGCGGAACGGCGTTCCGGTCAGCGCCAGACGCCGCGTCGCGTCGCCGTAGGCCTCCCGGATGCCCTCGCCCCAGCTCTTGGCGTCCCCGCCGTGGTGGATCTCGTCGAGAATCACGAGGGTGCGATAGGACTCGGTGCGGACCCGGTGACGGGCCGGATGCGACGCCACCTGGGCGTAGGTGACGACGATGCCGTGGTAGTCCGCCGACGTCGACCCCGTGCTGTTGGAGAAGCGGGAGTCGAACGCCAGGCCCACGCGGGCCGCAGCCTCCGCCCACTGATGCTTGAGGTGCTCGGTCGGCGCGACGACCGTCACGCGATCCACGGTGCGGTCGGCGAGCAACTCCAGGGCGACGCGCAGCGCGAAGGTGGTCTTGCCCGCACCCGGCGTCGCAACGGCCAGGAAGTCGCGGGGACCCGCGGACAGGTACTTGGTCAGCGCTCGTCGCTGCCAGGCGCGCAGCGGTGGGAGCGACACCCCCGTGGCGCCGCGCGGCGTGTCGTCGACACCGGCCGTCATCGGCCCACCCCGGCCCCGGTCGACACTGCGGGCGGCCTCACGCGAACCGGCTCCGTCCGTGGCATGGAACTCCCGTCCGGCTCACTCGCTTCGTACACACCGCTCTCGACCACACCGCTCTCGTACACACCGCGGGCAACCCTAGCGGCCCACGCGACGGACCGACCAATCCCCAGCACGCGGTCCCGTCGAGGTGCCCGACGCGGCCGCGCGGTGACACGCCGCCCGGCACCGCCGCATCTTCCCGCGCCGTCCGTCATGCTGGAAGGACCATGTCCGCGCCCGAGAATCCGAACCCGACCGACTCGCCCGACACGGCGACGGCCGACGCCCGCGGGCCGGTGCCGGGCCGACCGCTGACGACGGCGTGGCGCGTCGTCGCGCGCACCGCGAGCAAGGCGTGGGACGACTCGATCTTCTCGGAGTCCGCGACGGCCGCGTTCTGGCAGACGCTGTCGCTGCCGCCGCTGATCCTGGCGCTGCTCGGGAGCCTCACGTCCGTGGCCGCCTGGTTCGGCCCGAACACGCTCGACATCATCGAGTCCAAGATCCTCACCTTCAGCGGCACGCTGTTCAGCGACAACGTGGTGGACGAGATCATCGGCCCCACGGTCCAGGACATCCTCGCGAGCGGCCACGGCCCGGTGGTGTCGGTGGGTTTCCTGCTCTCGCTCTGGGCGGGATCGTCGGCGATCTCCACGTTCGTGGACTCGATCGTCGCCGCGCACGGGCAGCAGGACGCGCGCAATCCGGTGTGGCAGCGCATCTTCGCCCTGCTCCTCTACGTGGGATTCCTGATCGTGGCGGTGTTCGTGCTGCCACTCGTCGCCCTCGGGCCGGCGATGATCGGCCGCGTGCTTCCGTCGTCCTGGTACGAAATCGGATCCACCGTCATCGACGTCGCCTACTACCCCGGCGTGGGTCTGCTGCTCATCGTCGGACTGACCACGCTGTACAAGGTGGCGTTGCACACCTCGCTGCCGTGGCACCGACTCCTCGGCGGCGCGTTGCTCGCCGGCGTGTTCTTCATGATCGCCAGCGCGGTGCTGCGCTCCTACCTGTCCTGGGTGACCGGAACGGGCTACACCTACGGCGCGCTGGCCACGCCGATCGCCTTCCTGCTCTTCACGTTCTTCCTCGGCTTCGCCGTGGTCCTCGGCGCGGAGTTCAACGCGACCGTGCAGGAGTTCTGGCCTGCTCGCGCCTCGCGGCTCGAGCAGGTGAAGGACTGGGTGAACACGAAGGCCGTCGAGCCGGCCACCGGGGCGCTCGGGCGGCTGGCGACCGGGCCCATCAGGCTCGGTCGCCAGGACGGCCGGGGAGACGACCGGCCCGAGGCGACTCGCGGTCGGTCCCCGCGGCCGGATCCGGCTCAGTCCCCCTTGCGCAAGCCGTCGTAGACCTTCTTGCACTCCGGGCACACCGGCGATCCGGGCTTGGCCGACTTGGTCACCGGGAAGACCTCTCCGCACAGCGCGACGACGTGCGTACCCATGACCGCACTCTCGGCGATCTTGTTCTTCTTGACGTAGTGGAAGAACTTGGGAGTGTCGTCGTCGGTGGTCTCGTCGGTGGTGACATCGGGCCGTTCGATGGTCTGCGTGCTGCTCATTCCTCGATTATGACGGTTGTTCCCGACGCGGGCGTCGGACATGTCACGACCAGGATTACTGCACAGTTCGTTCAACAGTGACACAGTGGAGTCATGGCACAAGACGGCACCTCACGCCAGGCCGCCCGAGAGGATGTTCGCCGGGCGGTTCTGATCACCGAGGCACACACGTCGGTCGAGGAGCAACACCGCGCGCGTGTCCGCAAATACCTCTTCATCATGTCGTTCCGCATCCCGGCGCTGGTCCTCGCGGCGCTCGCGTACGCCGCGTGGCAGAACCCGTGGATCGCGATGGCGATCGTCGGTGCGTCCATCCCGCTGCCGTGGATGGCGGTGCTGATCGCGAACGATCGCCCGCCGCGGACCGACGACGAGCCGAGCCGCTACGGCTGGCGGGCGCAGAACACCACCGCGCTCGAGTCCTCGAGCCACCCGGTGGTGACGGTCGACGCGGAGTTCGACGAGAAACCCCGTGACGACGCGTCGAGTCGCCCGGCGGTGACGGCGAAGCGTCCGGGCACCGTCGGCACCTGAGCGGCGTCCGCTCCCTGGCTACGCTCGTGCGCGTGACCGGAGCAGACCCGACGCATCCCGCCGACTCCCCACCGATCGACGAGCCCATCCTCCTTCGCCTCGCGCAGCCGCTGCGCGAGGCGTTCGAGCGCGCGGGCTTCACGGCCGACGGGATTCTGGCCGCGCTGGGTTCCGACGTGCACGACGCGCTGGGCCGGGGCGAGCCCACCCCGGTACGTCGCCGCTGCCGTGCGCTGGGCGACCTCGGCACGCTGGTGCGCCTGTTCCTCCTGGCCGACGACGTCGACGCCGAGGCGGCCCGGAACGCCCTGACACCGGTCGATCCGGCCGACGCCGAGCGCGGCGGGCTGCTCGCCCGTCCGAACGCCACGACGGTTCGCGCTCTCCTCGACGTCCGGCCGCTCGACCTCGGCCACGGCACCCGCTGGGTGGTCTCGGACATCGACGGCAGCACCCGGGAGGTGGCCATCGGCGCCGACCACGTACTCGGCGTCGGTCACGCCTCCCTGTCCCTGGTGCGAGCCACGCCCACGCGCACCGACGCTCCGGTGACGCTCCTCGATCTCGGCACCGGGTGCGGAGTGCAGGCAGTGCACGCGTGCGACTACGCCGCCCGGGTCACCGCCACCGATCTGTCCGCGCGGGCCGTCGTGCTGGCGCGCGTGACGGCGGCGCTGAACGACCTGGACGTCGAGGTACTGACGGGCCCGTGGTTCGACCCGGTGGCCGGCCGGCGGTTCGACCGCATCGTGGCCAATCCCCCGTTCGTCGTGGGCACGGGGGACGTGACCCACTCCTACCGCGACTCCGGGCTCGACCTCGACGGCGCGAGCCGGACGGTGGTGTCCACCGCGCCGGAGCACCTCGAACTCGGCGGGACCGCCACACTGCTCGCTGCCTGGATCCACGTCGACGGAGAGGACTGGCGCTCGCGAGTGGCGTCGTGGCTCCCCGATCACGGCGTGGATGCCTGGATCGTGCAGCGCGACGTCGCCGATCCTGCCCTGCACGTGGGGACCTGGTTGCGCGACGGCGGACTCGACCCCCGCACACCGGCGGCGGACGCGCTGGCCGAGCGGTGGCTGGCACGCCTCGAGGACGCCGACGTCACCGGTGTCGGCTTCGGCTTCGTCTATCTGCGACGCACCGACCGTCCCACGAGCGTGCTCGCGGAGGACCTCCGCCACGGTCTCGAGGACCCCCTCGGCGACGAGGCCCTCGACGTGTTCGACCGACTCGACTGGCTGCGCACCCGGGACGTGGCCGCGGAGCGCTTCGCGGTGGACCCTGCGACCGCGTACGAGGACGTCGCCCTCCCCGACCCCGACGGCGGCTGGTCGACGGTGGTTCGTCGGGTGCACCGGGGCGACGGCCCGGCATGGCAGCACGAGATCGACGAGGACGGCGCCGCGCTGCTCGCCGGGTTGCGGGAGGACGGCCTGCCGCTGGCCGATGTGGTGGAGTTGCTGGCCGCGGCGCGCGGGGTCGACGCCGACGAGCTGATGCCGGGCGCGGTGGCCCTGGTCTCCGGACTGGTGATGCACGGGCTCGTTCGGCCGGCCGGTTCCCCGTGACCGCGCTGTCGGCGGACCGATCCTTTCTCTCAGCAACTTCTCAGGGCACGAGGCACGAATCCGCAGGCCAGGTGGTTTGACGGCCGGACGCGGTGGGAACTTTCGGGGAGTGTCTCGACGTTGTAGCGGGTGAGACACCACCGATCAGGAGGCACGTCATGACCAGCCCCACCACCGTTCGTCCGCGCCCGAGCGAAGCCGATCTCGATGCCCAGAGCCCGGCTGCGGACCTCGTGCGCGTCTACCTGAACGGTATCGGCCGTACCGCACTGCTCACCGCTGCCGAGGAAGTCGAGCTGGCCAAGAAGATCGAGGCAGGCCTCTACGCCGCCCACGTTCTCGCCACCGGCAAGCGCCTCACGGCCGCCAAGAAGCGTGATCTGGCCACCATCGTTCGCGAGGGTCGTTCCGCCCGGGCGCACCTGCTCGAGGCCAATCTCCGGCTCGTCGTGTCCCTCGCCAAGCGGTACACCGGCCGCGGCATGCCGTTGCTCGACCTCATCCAGGAGGGCAACCTCGGACTGATCCGCGCGATGGAGAAGTTCGACTACGCCAAGGGCTTCAAGTTCTCGACCTACGCCACCTGGTGGATCCGTCAGGCCATCACCCGCGGCATGGCCGATCAGAGCCGCACCATCCGCCTGCCCGTCCACCTCGTCGAGCAGGTCAACAAGCTCGCCCGCATCAAGCGCGAACTGCATCAGCAGCTCGGTCGCGAGGCCACGGACGAGGAGCTGGCCGAGGAGTCGGGCATTCCGGTCGAGAAGATTGCCGATCTGCTCGATCACAGCCGGGACCCGGTGAGCCTCGACATGCCGGTCGGCAGCGACGAGGAAGCGCCACTGGGTGACTTCATCGAGGACTCGGAGGCCACGTCCGCCGAGAACGCCGTCATCGCCGGCCTGTTGCACACCGACGTGCGCAGCGTGCTGGCCACCCTCGACGAGCGGGAGCAGCAGGTGATCCGGTTGCGCTACGGCCTCGACGACGGGCAGCCGCGCACGCTCGACCAGATCGGCAAGCTGTTCGGTCTGTCCCGCGAGCGAGTGCGTCAGATCGAGCGCGAGGTCATGGGGAAGCTGCGCCAGGGCGACCGCGCCGAGCGGTTGCGCTCCTACGCCAGCTGATCGTTCACGACGCCACCCGATCGTTCACGCAGAAGGGCCCCGGCACGAGCCGGGGCCCTTCTGCGTGCGGTCAGCGCAGGCGACGCGGCCCGAAGTCGGCCTGCATCGGTTCCGGCCCGATGCGGATGCGGGCGTCCGTGGTGTCCGCGCCGGTGGCCGACGCGAGCACCGGGTCGCAGATGAGGTGCCGAACCTCGGGAAGGTCGTCGGCCAGGGTGGAGACCCGCAGTACCAGGTCGATGAGGGCGTTCTTGTTGACCGGCGACGCCGTGCGGTATCCGGAGAGCATGGGCGCCGAGCGTGGGGACTCGATCAGCTCCGCGGCGTCGCGCGCACCGAGCGGCAGCACGCGATAGGCGCGATCACCGAGCAGGTCGGGGAGGGCACCGGAGAGCCCGAAGGAGACCACCGCGCCGAACGACGGGTCGTCCTGCACCCGCACCACGCAGCCGATCCCCTTGGTCGCCATGCGTTGGACCACCATCACCGGATTGCCGGACACCGCGAACAGGTCGCGGTACGCCCGGCCCACGGCGCCCGCGCCCACGACGTCGAGGCGCACTCCGGACAGGTCGGGGCGATGCCGCCACTGTTCGCCGGTCGCCTTGACCGCCACGGGTCCGCCCAGTTCCTCGGCCGCCGCGACGGCATCGGATTCGTCGGTGACCGTGCGGAACGCCGCCACGGAGATCCCGTAGCACTCGAGCAACTGCGTCGCTTCTTCGTCGGACAGCCACCGCCCCTCCGGGCTGCGCTCCATCCATCCCGAGATCAGAGCCCGCGCGGCGTCGGTGTCGATCCCGCCAGGCCGGGTGACGTCGTCGACCGGTCGGCCGAGTCGGGCGGCGTACCGCCAGGCTCGGGTGAGCGCGAGCACCGCTCGCGCCGGATCCGGATAGGACGGCACCGACCCGCGCGCGAGATTGCCGGCGTCGTCTCGCACGGCGAGCAGATCGGGAATGCCCTCGGCCGCGAGAAACGTGGTGAGCACCGGCTTGTCACGGCCGCGGACCGCGCCGCCGAGCGCCTCGGCGTAGGACTCGACGCGCACCGCGACCGGTGGGACGAACACCGCCAACACGGCGTCGACCTCGGACGAGTCCATCGCGCGGGTCACCGCCGCGGCGAAGTCCTCGGGCGTCGCCTGCGCGCCCACGTCGACGGGAGGATCGGCACGCAGGCCGTTGTCCCGCGCGGCATCGACGGCGAGAACCCCGAGCGCCGTCGAGTTGCCCACCACGGCGACCCGCGGACCGGCGGGGAGGGGCTGATAGCCGAGCAGGACGGCGCAGTCGAACAGTTCGGTGATCGAATCGACCTGGATCACGCCGGCCTGCTCGAACAACGCCCGGACGACGGTGTCGTCGACGTCCGACCCCGTGGCCAGCGCCGGCGGCACCGCACCGCGCCCGCTCTTGACGGCGACGATCGGCTTGGTGCGCGCCACGCGCCGCGCGATCCGCCAGAACTTGCGCGCGTTGCCGAAACTTTCGAGGTAGAGCAACACGACGTCGGTGTTCTCGTCCTGGTCCCAGTACTGCAGCAGGTCGTTGCCCGACAGGTCGGCGCGGTTGCCCGCCGAGACGAAGGTCGAGAGTCCGAGCAGCCGCTTCGAGGCCTGGGACAGAATGGCGATTCCGAGGGCGCCGGACTGACAGAAGAACCCCACCCGACCGCGACCCGGCAGCACCGGAGCGAGCGTCGCGTTCAACGAGACGGCGGGGTCGAGGTTCGCGACGCCGAGGGCGTTGGGGCCGACCAGCCGCATGCCGTGCGCGCGCGCCGCGCGCACCAGCCGCCGCTCGTTCGCCCGGCCCTCCTCCCCCGTCTCGCCGAAACCGGAGGACACGACGACGAGCGACCGCACGCCCTTGGCGAGGCAGTCGTCGAGGACGGCGTCGATCTGCGCGGACGGCACCGCCGCGACGGCGAGGTCCACCTCGTCGGGAATGTCGGACACGCTGGCGTAGGCACGGACTCCGCGCACCGACGTGTGCTCGGCGTTGACCGGATAGACCGGCCCGGTGAAGGACGCGCGCAGCAGATTGGTGAGGACCGCGTTGCCGACCTTCTCGGGGTCGGTGGAGGCACCGATCACGGCGACCGACCGCGGCGACAGCACGTTGCGGACGCTGCGCGCCTCGGCCGCCCGCTCGCGGGAGTTGCGCACCTGCACCAACGCGTCGGTGGGGTCGATGTCGAAGTCGAGGCTGAGCACACCACCGTCGAAGGTGCGGCTGACCTGGTAACCCGCCTGCCGGAACACGGTGACCATGTTGCGGTTCTCCGCGAGCACCTCCGCGACGAAACGTCGGACACCGTTCTCCGCGGCGGCACCGGCGAGGTGCTCGAGAAGGATCGGGCCGAGCCCGCGGCCCTGGTGGTGGTCTGCGACCACGAAGGCCACCTCGGCGGAATTGCCGTCGCCGTCCGGGAGACGCTCGTAGCGACCGACCGCGATGATCTCGTCACCCAGAGTGGCCACGAAGGCCACCCGCGACGAGTGGTCGACGGTCGTGAAATTGACGACGTCGCGCTGCGGCATGGTCGGGTACGGGCCGAAGTAGCGGAGGTAGCGGGTGCGTTCGCTGAGTTTGCCGTGGAAGGCGACGATCGCCTCGGCGTCGGCCGGCACGATCGGCCGGAGGTGGACCACCCGGCCGTCGCTCGCGAGCACGTCGGCGGACCAGTGCTTCGGGTAGTTCTCCGCCTGCGCCCGTTCGCGCGCCTTGGCCTCCGACACCGGCGGTTCGTCGGCCGGGGACGCCGCGTCCGTGGTCTCGTCAGTCACGCGGATCCTCCGGGTCGAGTCCGAGGGCGGGATACACCGCGCGACGCGTCGCGATGATCGCGGTGTCGACGCGCTCGACTGCGCGGTCCGCCGTGGCGACCCCGGAGGACGGCGCCCCGCCCGGGCCGTCCCAGGGTGCGTAGTCGACGTCCCCGTCGTCGCTCATGGTGGACGGCAGGTCGATGCTCGGGGCGGCGCCGCGCACACGTTCGCGCCACTCGTCCGGGAGTGCGGTCGACGGATCGACATCGCGGTCGAGGACCGCGGCGATGAGGTGTGTCCACGCCCGCGGCACCACGCGGACCAGGCCGTATCCTCCGCCGCCCACCGCAAGCCACCGGCCCTCGCAGACCCGGTCCGCCAGGTCACGCATGGCGAGGAACGCTGCTCGCTGGCCGTCGACGGTCAGGCCGAGATCGGCGAGGGGATCCTCGCGGTGGGAATCGACGCCGCACTGACTGACGAGGATCTGGGGCCGGAACGCCGCCACCGCCCCGGGGACGACGGCGTGGAAGGCCCGCAGCCACAGCCGATCCCCCGTTCCGGGCAGCACCGGCACGTTGACCACCGTGCCCTCCGCGAGGCCCGATCCCGCCTCGCTCGACCAGCCGGTGTTCGGCCAGAGCGTCGCGGGGTGCTGGTGCAGCGAGACGGTCATGACACGAGGGTCGTCGAGGAACGCGGCCTGGACGCCGTCCCCGTGATGGGCGTCGACGTCGATGTAGGCGATGCGGTCGTACCCGTTGTCGAGCAACCACGAGATGGCGATGGCCGCGTCGTTGTAGACGCAGAAGCCCGACGCCCAATCGGCCATCGCGTGATGCATGCCGCCCCCGATGCTGACGGCGCGGCGCGAGGAACCCGACGCGATGGCCCGGGCGGCGGTGAGCGTGCCGCCGGCGACGACGGCGCTCGCCTCGTGCATGTCCGTGAACACCGGGTTGTCCTCGGACCCGAGCCCGTGCACGGGTTCGGTGGCGCGGGACCCCAGCGGGAGGTCGACGGGGGCGCGCTTGACGGCGCGGACGTAGGACGACGTGTGCACCCGCAACAGGTCCTCGTCGCTGGCGGCGAGGGGCGGTACCGTGTCCGCGTCGTCGAGCAGACCCAGTGTGGTCGCGAGGTCCATCGTGAGGGCCAACCGAGTGGGGTTCATCGGGTGGTCGTCGCTCCACCGGTACTTGAGGTAGTCCGCGCTCCAGACGAGCGCGGGTGTGGTCGACGGCACGGTCATGAGGTTCAACCTACGTGTCCGATCTGTCCGACGCGGCCGACCCACGACGTCGATTCCCTACCGGTAGAATTACAGAAGACGAAGGGTGTGATTGTGAAGGATTTGGTGGACACCACGGAGATGTATCTCCGGACCATCTACGACCTGGAAGAGGAAGGCGTGGTCCCGCTGCGGGCGCGGATCGCCGAGCGCCTCGAGCAGTCCGGACCCACGGTGAGCCAGACCGTCGCCCGCATGGAGCGGGACGGCCTGCTGCTCGTCGCCGGTGATCGCCATCTGCAACTCACCGAGAAGGGCCGCGAACTCGCGGTCGCGGTCATGCGCAAGCACCGGCTGGCGGAGCGGCTGCTGGTCGACGTGATCGGCCTGCGGTGGGAGGACGTGCACGCCGAGGCCTGCCGGTGGGAACACGTGATGAGCGAGGAAGTCGAACGTCGCCTCGTCGAGGTGCTCGACAACCCCACCACCTCCCCGTACGGCAACCCCATTCCCGGCTTGGACCAGCTCGGCTCGTCGCGGCCCAGCAGCCCGGTCGAGGATCTGGTGCGCTTGTCGGATCTGCCGAGCGGAACGCCGACGGCGGTCGTGGTGCGCCGCCTGGCCGAGTACGTGCAGTCGGACCCCGAGACGATCGCGCGGCTGCGCGACGCCGGCGTCGTACCGGACGCGCGCGTCACGGTGTGCCCGAAGCCGGGCGCGGTGACCATCACGGTGCCCGGGCACGACGACGTGGACCTGTCCGTCGAGATGGCGCACGCCGTCCAGGTGAAGACCATCTGACCGTCCGGGTCGCGACCATGCGAGGAGTGCCGTGAAGTACGTGGTGACCGGCGGCGCCGGTTATGTGGGTTCGGTGTGCGCCGGAGTGCTGGCGGACTCCGGCCACGAGGTGGTGGTCATCGACGACCTCACCACCGGTAACCGTGACGGCGTGCCCGAGGGCACGACGTTCGTCGAGGGCCCGGTCGCCGACCGGATCGACGACGTCCTGGCGGGCGGCGGGGTGGACGGTGTGCTGCACTTCGCCGCCCAGTCGCTGGTGGGCGAATCGGTGGAGCAGCCGGAGAAGTACTGGCGCGGCAACGTCGGTACCGCGTTGGCGCTGCTCGACGCCATCGTCGCGCACGGCGTCCCCCGACTGGTCTTCTCCTCCACCGCCGCCACCTACGGCGAGCCCGAGCGCACGCCGATCACCGAGGACTTCCCCACCCGCCCCACCAATCCCTACGGCGCGAGCAAGTTGGCGATCGATCACGCGATCACGGGGTACACCGCGGCACACGGCTTCGGCGCGACCAGCCTGCGGTACTTCAACGTCGCCGGCGCCCACGGCGGTCTCGGCGAGAACCGGGTGGTGGAAACCCACCTCATTCCGCTGGTCCTGCAGGTGGCCGCCGGCCACCGAGCGTCGATCTCGGTGTTCGGTACCGACTGGCCCACGCCCGACGGCACCGCGGTCCGTGACTACATCCACGTGCGGGACCTCGCGGACGCGCACCTGCGAGCGATCGACCGGAGCGTCCCCGGGCAGCACCGCATCTTCAACCTCGGCAGCGGCGCCGGCTTCTCCGTCCGCGAGGTGATCGAGTCGTGCCGCCGGGTCACCGGCCGGGACATCCCGGTCGTGGACTCGCCGCGACGCCCGGGCGATCCGGCGGTACTGGTCGCCTCCAGTGCTAAGGCCATCGACGAGCTGGGGTGGTCGCCCGAGCTCACCGACCTCGACACCATCGTCGCCGATGCCTGGGAATTCCTCCTCTCGCTCGGCGACCGCGCGCACTCGGCGCGCCGAGGCTGACCTGACTCGTCCGTCGGGGCCGACGTCACTCGCCCGTCGGCAGTGTGACCCCGAGGCTCGTCGCGACGCCCCGTGCGGACTCGACCAGGTCGAGCACCACCGCGGGACTCAATCCGTTCTGCAGCGCAGTGTCGAGCAGGACGGCCAGGCGATAGCCGGGATCCGCGCGCAGCGCGGCCTCCAGCGCGACACCTGCCATCGGTCCGTCCCCTCGGAGGTAGAACCACGCCGCCACCATCGTGGCGGGTGCCGCCCGGTCGGGTCCGTCGACTCGCCGGGTCAGCTCCACCCACAGACCACCCGCGACGGAGTCCAACGGGCCGCCGGCGAGCCCCAGCAGGGCGTCGCGGACGGGCAGCAGGGTCAGCGCCGCCATCGCGCGAGCCGCTGCGCCGGCGTCGACCACCCCGTCGGCGTCGAGGTCGGCCTCGAGGTCGTCGAGTACGCGGGCGAGCACCTCGCCCGGGTACTCGCTCACGACGTCGCCGAATGCGACGGCGCACTGGCGGGCGAACCGGTCACGGTCCGTCTCCGACGTCGGTGCGAGCAGTCGCGCCAGCTCGGACCGGGAGGGCCGGATCGGCCGCCCCCGCATCACGGTCGACGCCGCGACGGCCGACGAGCGCGGATCCGGCAGAATTCCGCGCCGCGGATCGCCGCCCAGGCTGATCCAGGTCGCGCCCGCGACGAGCGTGGTCACCGCGTGTACGCCCGGGACGTCGATGTCGAGCGGGTCGAACGCTGCCCGTAGAGCGTCGACCACGGGCTCGTAGCTCTCGGGCGCTCGGTCACCGGTGATCAGGACCGCGACGACCGTGTCGAAGGCCTCGCGGTCGCAGACCAGGGCGCAGCGCTCGATCGCCGCGAGCAGGTCCGGAGCGTCGGGCGACGCGGTCAGGTCCTGGCGCATGGTCATGCGCACCGTCGTCGTCGGTCCGGTCGCGAGGCAGATCAGGACGAGCGAGGACTCGGGCACGAAACCCAGCAGGGCCGGAACGGCAGCGAGGAGGTCGCCCACCGTCGCCACGGTGGCGCGCAGCGGAGGATCGAGCGGATGGTCGTCGCGGCGGTGGGCGGCGTAGGGATGTCTGGTCATGTGCCGCACTCTGCGCCGGGCTGCCGACCGGGGTCGGAGCGTGACCTGGGCCGACGGGTCCACCCGGGCGAACCTGTGGATGCACGCGACCCCGGGGAGAACACCGGCCCGCGCGGCGACCGGTCGGCATGCCACGATCGTCACCATGCGTGCAGTGCTGCAACGGGTCTCGTCCGCGACGGTGCGGGTCGAGGACCGCGTGGTCGGGGAGATCGGTCCGGGGGTGCTCGTCCTCCTCGGTGTCGCGCCGTCCGACGGACACACAGACGTCGAGCACGTCGCCCGCAAGATCGCCGAGCTGCGGATTCTTCCGGGTGAGCGGTCGGTGTCCGAAGTACCCGAGGCGGGCGTGCTCGTGGTCTCGCAGTTCACCCTCTACGGCGACACGCGCAAGGGCCGACGCCCGTCGTGGAACGGCGCCGCCCCCGGTCCGGTCGCCGAGCCACTGGTCGGGGCGGTCGTGGAGACCCTGCGCGCGCGGGGCATCACCGTCGCGACCGGCGTGTTCGGCGCGCACATGGCGGTCGAGTCGGCTGAACGACGGGCCGGTCACCGTGATCGTCGAGAGCCCCTGAGCCGGTTCCACCACCGCCGGATCGTGGTCGAGCGCCCGGGGCGGCGGGTCGACACCCGCCGACGCCGCACGGGGGCCGGCAACGTCGGCTTGGGCAACGTCGGCTTGGGCAACCTGGACCAGGGCACGCCCTCCGGGAGCATCCAGCCGCGCCACCGCGCGACCACACACAGCGAGGCCCCCACCACCGTGCCCGCCACCAGGCCCGCGTCGGTGCCGGTCAGGGACTGGACCACCACCAGCGTCGCGCTGCCCGCCAGCGCACAGGTCGCGTAGAGGGTGTTCCCACCGAAGATTGCGGGGACACGGCCGACGGCGATGTCGCGGACCGCTCCCCCACCCACGGCGGTCACGGCGCCGAGCCCGATCGCGGGCAGCCACCCCAACCCCACTCCCAGCGTCTTCTGGGCCCCGGCCGCAGCCCAGCAGCCGAGCGCCAGAGCATCGACGTACGGGAAGACGCGATCCCAGCCGCGTCCTTCGAACCGCACCGCGAAGGCGACCAGGGCACCGAGCAACGCGGCGGTCAGGTAGCGGTAGTCGGTGAGCGCGACCGGCGGACCGGCCTGCAGCAAGGTGTCACGGATGATGCCGCCGCCGAGCCCGGAGACGACGGCGAGGACCGAGAACCCGACCAGATCGAAACGCATGGCGCGGGCGACCGCCCCGCCGAGCAGCGCGTTGGCCACCACGCCGGTGAGATCGAGGACTCGGAACAGATCCGCTGTCCCCGTCACGGAGTCGAACATCACGCTCGATCAGCCGTTCTTGACCTTCTGCACCGCCTCGCGGAACACCAGGTCCAGCGTCGCGGTGTCGGGCTCCCCCGCACCGAACGACATGTACGTGGCGGTGACGCGGACGTCGTCGATCTGCCCGACGAGCGAGAGCATCGACTGGGTGATCTCGTCCGCCCCGCCGCCGGAGGAGACGGTGCGGCGCACGGCCAGCGTGTCGTCCGCACCGAGGGGCGGCGGCGGCACGAGCTCGCTGACCACCTCTGCGGTGACCCCGCCGGCCGTCGTGCGGACGGTGCCGCACTCCTCGGTCCGGGAGCGCAGGGACTCGAGCGTGTCGGACACCCGAGCGAGTTCGACCGACACCGTCGCGCGGTTCACCGGGTCGGTGCCGACCACCAGGGACGTCGCGTCGGGATCGGCCGTCGGCCGGTCGGGCTTGCATCCGGCCGGGTCCACGGAGGCCCCGGCGGCGACACCGTCGAGATCCTGCGCGGCCTGGGCCACGGCCTGCGGGGGCAACACCACCGCCTGGTACGTCGAGGGGAAGACCGACGGATCGAGGGTCAGGGCCGCGAGAGCCGACGCGGCGGCGGGCGACGTCGGAGTCACGCTGTCGCTCGACGGCGTGGACGGCGTGGTCGGGGCCGACGCCGTGGTCGAGCCGGTCGACGGCACGGAGGTGCGGGCGGCCTCCGGCACGCCCTCGACGGTGCTGCCGCCGCAGGCCGCGGTGAGCAGAACGGCACCGGCTCCCAGGCATCCTGCGACTCCGAGTCGGGTCCTGCGCAGCAGCATCGTGTCCTCATCTCGCCTCACCCGGGTGCGGCCGCAGCCCGGTGGTCCGGCGAGCATCGCACAGAGCACCGGGCTGCCGACCGCACCCACACCGCGGGGTGTCCGGTTCGTTATCCGGCCGGCCGGTCCCGATCAGGAGCCGCGCGCGATCCACTCCTCGAGGTGCGGCGACTCCGTCCCGATGGTGGTGCCGTCGCCGTGCCCGGTGCGCACCGTCGTCTCCGGCGGCAGCGCGAACAGCCGCTCGCGGATGCTGCCGATGATCGTCGGAAAGTCCGAGTAGGAGCGGCCGGTGGCTCCGGGGCCGCCGGAGAACAGGGTGTCGCCGCTGAAGAGCTCCCCCGCTTCGGGGAGGTACAGGCACGAGGACCCGGGCGAGTGGCCCGGGGTGTGCAGCACCTGCACGGTCGTGCCCGCCACGGCGATCCGGTCGCCGTCGGCGAGTTCCCGGTGGCCGACGCCGGGATGGGTCTGCTCCCACAGGACGTCGTCGGCCGGGTGGAGCAGGATCGGCGCGTCGAGACGCCGAGCCAGTTCCGGAGCGACGGTCACGTGATCGTTGTGGCCGTGCGTGCAGATCACCGCGACGACCGTCCGGCCGGCCACGGCGTCGACGATGGGGTCGGCGTCGTGCGCGGCGTCGACGATCACCACCTCGGAGTCGTCCCCGATCACCCAGATGTTGTTGTCGACGTCCCACTCCCCGCCGTCGAGCGCGAAGGTCCCGGACGTGACGACCCGGTCGATGCGCAGGGCGCCGCTCACAGGACCACCACCGAGCGCAGAACGCGACCCGCCGCGGCGGCATCGAACGCGGCCTCGACGTCCTCCAGACCGATGCGTTCGGAGACGAACTTCTCGAGCGGCAGACGGCCCTGGCGGTAGAGGTCGACCAGCATCGGGAAGTCGCGCTCGGGCAGGCAGTCGCCGTACCAGGAGGACTTCAGCGATCCGCCGCGGGAGAAGAAGTCGATGAGCGGCATCTCGACGGTCATCTCCGGCGTCGGGACGCCGACGAGGACGACGGTGCCCGCCAGATCGCGGGCGTAGAACGCCTGCTTCCACGTCTCGGGCCGACCGACGGCGTCGATGACCACGTCTGCACCGTTGCCGCCGGTGAGCTCCTGGATGGCCTCGACAGCGTCGACGGCGGAGGCGTCCACGGTGTGCGTCGCGCCGAGTTCCGTCGCCCAGTCGAGCTTCCCCTTGTCGCGATCGACGGCGATGATCGTGCCGGCGCCCGCGAGTCGCGCACCGGCGATGGCCGCGTCGCCGACGCCGCCGCAGCCGATGACCGCGACGGAATCACCGCGGCCGACGTTGCCGGTGTTCATCGCAGCGCCGATCCCGGCCATCACGCCGCAGCCGAGCAACCCGACCACGGCCGGGTCGGCGTCGGGATCGACCTTCGTGCACTGGCCTTCGTGGACGAGCGTCTTGTCCGCGAACGCTCCGATGCCGAGCGCCGGGGTGAGTTCGGTGCCGTCCTCGAGGGTCATCTTCTTCGAGGCGTTGTGGGTGTCGAAGCAGTACCACGGCTCACCGCGCTTGCACGCCCGGCACTGGCCGCACACGGCGCGCCAGTTGAGCACCACGAAGTCTCCGGGAGCGACGTGCGTGACGTCGTCGCCGACGGTCTCGACCACTCCGGCGGCCTCGTGGCCGAGCAGGAACGGGAACTCGTCGTTGATGCCGCCCTCGCGGTAGTGGAGGTCGGTGTGGCACACGCCGCACGCCTGGATCGCGACCACCACGTCGTTCGGCCCCGGGTCGGGGACGACGACGGTCTCGGTGGTCACCGGGGCGCCCTTGCTTCGTGCGACGACGCCGCGGACGTGCTGTGGCATGGTGTCTCTCCTCTGTCGGTCGTGGGTCCGTCGGTGGTGAGTCCCGAGCCCGCGACGGACCGCGGGGCACGGCGTCGACCCTATCGGTGCATCCATGCGAAGACGGGCATGGCAGGTGTCCGCGTCCGGCCGAGGGCACGCCGGGAATGCCGGACTGCGGCACGTCGTTGGACGGTCCACGAACGACGGTGAGCGAGCGCGTCGTGCTGTGGGAAACTGGGTAACCGACCGGAAGCCGTTTCGGCGGCACCCGCGCGACGAGGGAGGACACGGCATGGACGAGAAGTCCGGAATGTACGAGCTCGAGTTTCCGGCGCCGCGCGTGCTCTCGGAGGACGGCCTCGGCCCGGTCCTCGTGCACGGTCTGGAGGGGTACTCCGACGCGGGGCACGCCGTGAAGCTCGCGACGGCGCACCTGCGCGAGACGCTGGAGACGGAACTCGTGGCGTCGTTCGACGTCGACGAACTACTGGACTACCGCTCGCGGCGGCCCACGATGACCTTCAAGGCGGACCACTTCTCCGATTACGAGGAACCCGTTCTGAACCTCTACGCCGTGCAGGACGGGGTGGGTACGCCGTTCCTTCTCCTCTCCGGGCTCGAGCCGGACCTGAAGTGGGAGAAGTTCACCACGGCCGTGCGGCTGTTGGCCGAGCAGTTGGGTGTGCGGCGGACGATCGGCCTGAACTCCATTCCGATGGCCGTCCCGCACACCCGTCCCCTCGGAGTCACGGCCCACTCGTCCGATTCCGAGCTGGTCGGCGACCACCACAAGTGGTCGGGTGAGTTGCAGGTGCCGGGCAGCGCGTCGTCGTTGCTGGAGTACCGGATGGCGCAGCACGGACACGAGTCCATGGGCTTCTCGGTGCACGTCCCGCACTACCTGGCGCAGACCGCCTACCCGAGCGCCGCGGAGAAACTGCTGGAACTGGTGGCCGACGCCGCCGACCTGGAGCTGCCCCTCGCGGCCCTGACCTCGGCCGCGGCCCGCGTGCGGGAGCAGGTCGACGAGCACGTCGAGGGCAACCCGGAGGTCGGTTCGGTGGTTGCGGCGCTCGAGCGTCAGTACGACACGTTCGTGACCGCTCAGGAGCAGAAGTCGACGCTGCTGGCCTCGGACGAGGAGTTGCCCAGCGGCGACGAGATCGGGGCCGAGTTCGAGCGTTTCCTGGCCGAGCAGACCGGGGTCGACGACGACCCCGTCGACCCCGACGAGCGGAACTGAGTACTCGACCACGGCGGACACGATCGGGATTCGCTGACGGAGCCGTCACCCCCACGTAGCGTGACCGTCACACATCCCGACCACACTGGACCGGTCGACGCACCCGCGTCGTCCGGTCCATCGGCGAGGAGCGACGACTCATGACGGCTTCACGCACTCGCGCACTGCGGACCGTGCCGGACACCCGCCCGACCCTCCATCACCGCACGGTGCACGGCTATCGCCGCGCCTTCCGGATGGCCGGCGAGGGTCCGGCCCTCCTGCTCGTCCACGGCATCGGCGACAGTTCCGAGACCTGGCTCGAGCTCATCCCCCACCTCGCGGCGTCGCACACCGTGATCGCACCCGATCTCCTCGGTCACGGGTTGTCCGACAAGCCCCGGGCGGACTACTCCGTCGCCGCCTACGCCAACGGTCTCCGGGATCTGCTGGTCACCCTGGGCATCGACGCGGTCACCGTGGTGGGCCATTCGCTGGGCGGCGGGGTGGCCATGCAGTTCGCGTACCAGTACCCGCAGATGGTGCAACGGTTGGTCCTGGTGTCGGCCGGCGGAGTCACCAAGGACGTGCATCCGGCGCTGCGACTGATGTCGCTCCCGGTGGTCAACGAGCTGTTCAAGGTGCTGCGCCTGCCCGGCGCCATGCGGGCCCTCCGGGTGGCCGGGTCCGCGATCCAGCGACTCGACGGCACCCCGCTGCACCCCGGGCCCGCCCTGCACGACACGCCCGACCTCCTGCGCGTGGTGGGCAACCTGCTCGACTCGACGGCGTACGACGCCTACCGGAAGACCCTGCGCGCCGTGGTCGACTGGCGCGGCCAGGCGGTCACCATGCTCGACCGGTGCTACCTCACCGAGAACCTTCCCGTGCAGCTGGTCTGGGGTGAACACGACACGGTGATTCCCGCCGAGCACGCCACGCTCGCGCACGCGGCGATGCCCGGCTCGCGCCTCGACGTCTTTCGCGGCGCGGGCCATTTCCCGCACCGGGACGATCCGATGCGGTTCCTCCGCGTCCTCGAGGACTTCGTCGCCACGACGACGCCTCTCGATTTCGACGAGTCCCGATGGCGCAGACTGCTGATCGAGGGAGTCGGCGAGGCCGCGATCACGGGCAGCCCCGCCACCCGGCAGGCCGTGCTGGGTGCCATGGGTTCGGACGAGAGGTCCGCTACGTAGCCTGTAGTGATGCTGTTGACCGAGATGGTGCCCCGCTCCGCGTCGGCAGACGAGGTGTACGACGCCTTCACCACCTGGGTCGCCGACCGTGGACTCGAGCTCTACCCGCTGCAGGACGAGGCCGTCATCGAGCTGGTCTCGGGCAACAACGTCGTGCTCGCGACCCCGACGGGGTCCGGGAAGTCCATGGTGGCCGTGGCTGCGCACGTCGCCGCCTTGGCGGCGGGCGTCCGATCGTTCTACACCGCGCCGATCAAGGCGTTGGTCAGCGAGAAGTTCTTCGCCCTGTGCGAGATCTTCGGCGCGGAGAACGTCGGGATGATCACCGGTGACGCCGCGGTCAACGCGTCCGCCCCGATCGTGTGCGCGACCGCCGAGATCGTGGCCAACATGGCGCTGCGCGAGGGTGCGGATTCCTCCATCGGCCAGGTGATCATGGACGAGTTCCACTACTACTCCGAGCCCGATCGCGGCTGGGCATGGCAGGTCCCCCTGCTCGAGCTCCCGCACGCCCAGTTCCTGCTGATGTCGGCCACGCTGGGCGACGTCTCGTTCTTCCGCGACGATCTCACCCGTCGCACCGGCCGGCCGACGTCCGTGGTCGAGGGATCCGAACGGCCTGTCCCCCTCGTGTTCTCGTACCGCCTCACCCCGATCGTCGAGACCATCGAGGAACTGGTGTCGACGCACCTCGCTCCCGTCTACGTCGTGCACTTCACGCAGGCGGCGGCGCTGGAGCGCGCCCAGGCCCTGACGTCGATCCAGGTCTCGACCAAGGAGACCAAAGCCGCGATCGCCGACGCCATCGGCGGGTTCCGATTCACCACCGGGTTCGGAAAGACGTTGTCCCGCTTGGTGCGCCACGGTATCGGCGTGCACCACGCGGGCATGCTGCCGCGGTACCGGAGGCTGGTGGAGAAGCTCGCGCAGGACGGCCTGCTCGCCGTCATCTGTGGAACGGACACGCTCGGCGTCGGGATCAACGTGCCGATTCGCACGGTGCTGCTCACCGGTCTGACGAAGTACGACGGCGTCCGCACCCGTCAGTTGCGAGCGCGCGAGTTCCACCAGATCGCCGGTCGCGCCGGGCGCGCCGGGTACGACACGCTCGGCACGGTGATGGTGCAGGCGCCCGAGCACGACATCGAGAACGCGCGCCTGGTGGCCAAGGCGGGTGACGATCCCAAGAAGCTCAAGCGGATTCAGCGCAAGAAGGCACCCGAGGGGTTCGTCTCGTGGGGCAAACCGAGTTTCGAGCGCCTGGTCGCCGCGAGTCCGGAGCCGCTGGTCTCGCGCTTCCGGGTGAACAATTCGATGCTGCTCAACGTGATCGCCCGGCCGGGAAGCTGTTTCGACGCCATGCGGCACCTGCTCGAGGACAACCACGAGACGCGCGCCGCGCAGCGCCGACACATCCTGCAGGCGGTGCGGCTCTACCGTGGTCTCCGCGACGCCGGCATCGTCGAGCAACTCGACGAACCGGATGCCGAGGGGCGGCGGGCCCGTCTCACCGTGGATCTGCAACGCGATTTCGCACTGAATCAACCCTTGTCGACGTTCGCGTTGGCCGCGTTCGAGCTGCTCGATCGCGAGCAACCCACCTACGCCCTCGACGTCGTCTCCGTCATCGAGGCGACTCTCGACGATCCGCGGCAGATTCTCTGGGCGCAGCAGCACGCGGCGCGCGGCGAGGCCGTCGCGCAGATGAAGGCGGACGGCCTCGAGTACGAGGAGCGAATGGAGCTGCTCGAGGAGATCACCTGGCCCAAGCCGCTCGAGGAGCTGTTACGGCCGGCCTTCGAGATCTACCGCGGCGGCCATCCGTGGCTGTCGGAGTTCGGGCTGTCGCCCAAATCCGTGGTGCGCGACATGATCGAGAAGTCGATGACGTTCACGGAGCTGATCTCGCACTACGGGCTCTCACGCTCGGAGGGGTCCGTCCTGCGGTACCTCGCCGACGCGTATCGCGCTCTGCGACAGACGGTTCCACCGGAGGCGCGCACCGAGGACGTCCAGGACATCACCGAATGGCTCGGCGAAACGGTGCGCCAGGTCGACTCCAGCCTTCTCGACGAATGGGAGAACCTCACCGACCCCACCTTCGACGAGGAGGGCACGCCCGTCGTCGCGTACGGAGCCGACACACCGAAGCCCATCTCCGCCAACCCCCGAGCGTTCCGGATCATGGTGCGCAACGCCCTGTTCCGACGCGTCGAGCTGGCGTCGCGACGCCGGTGGGACCTCCTCGAGGAGCTGGGCGACGACGTCGATTGGCAGGACGAACTCGAGCCCTACTTCGAGGAGTACGGCGAGATCGGTATGACACCGACCGCGCGCGGACCCCACCTGTTCTCGTTCGTCCAGACCCGCGACGAGACCACCGCGCGGCAGGTTCTCGACGACCCCGAGGGCGACCACGGGTGGTCCTTCGACGCCACCGTCGACGTCGAGGAGTCCGACGAACTGGCCGAGGTCGTGTTCGACGACATCACGGTCACCGCAGGCTGAGAGGAAGACCATGCCATTCGACGTCCACGTCGTGCGGGTGTTCACCGACGACCAGGGTCGGTGGGGCAACCCTCTCGGCATCGTCGACGCTGCGTCCGTTGCCCCGGCCGATCGCCAGTCCGTGGCGCACGAGCTGCAGTACAGCGAGACCGTGTTCGTCGACGTTCCCGCCGGCGCGGCGCAGTCCACGGCCCTCCGCATCCACACGCCCGCCGTCGAGTTGCCGTTCGCCGGGCACCCCACGGTGGGCACCGCCGCATGGCTGGCCGATCGCGGTACACCAGTGGATGCGTTACTGGTGCCCGCAGGCGAGGTTGCCGTCCGGTTCGCCGACGGCGTCACCTACGTCCGGGCTCGCCCGTCATGGGCGCCGCAGTTCGAGTTTCATCCGGTGGCCTCGCCGGCCGATGTCCTCGCCGTGGACCCGTCCGACTTCACCGACGGTCACCACTACGTGTGGGCGTGGGCGGACGAGAAAGGCGGCGCAATTCGTTCCCGCATGTTCGCGCCCGACATGGGCGTCCCGGAGGACGAAGCAACGGGCGCGGCCGCCGTTCGTGTGACCGAACTGCTCGGGCGCGATCTGAGCATCGTGCAGGGCCGAGGCTCGGTCCTGTCGACCACGCTCTCCGACGACGGGTGGGTGGAGCTCGGAGGGCGCGTTATGGCGGACGAGTCCAGGACGCTCTAGTCCAGGACCACCGCGATCTCACGCCCCAGCTCGACGCCCTCCGCCAACGGCAGGTGATCACCGCTCCAGAACCTGCCGGGGTCGTACCAGTTGGCCCGTCGACGCGGCGGTTTGAGTCCCACCCGGTCGAACGGCTTCAGCGGCGTCGGTGATTCGCGCGGATCGAGCAGACCCATCGCCTCGTACGTCAGGGCCACCACCTCCGCGCAGTAGGCGGTCTCGAGTCGACGGTCGTCCTTGGCCGACACTGCCGGGAGCCGCCCCGCGAACCATCTGCCCGCCAGCCGTGCCGTGGTCGGGAACGCGGTGCCGTCGAGCCGCGCGATGGTCCGCATCAGCTCGTCTTCTTGTTCGCGCGTGATGGGCGACTGTAGTTGCCGGAACCAGCATTTCTGGTCGTAGCGCTCGCCCCAATGAGTGACGGCGTCGCGGAGGTCGTGCAGCTGCACGCCGCGCTGATGGCGCCCGGTCCACATGTCGGGCAACGATTGCCCCAGCTCCGCATGCCACATCAGGGGCGGCAGATCGTCGAGGACCACGGCCATGCCCACGTGATTCACCGGGCTGTTCGTCAGCGTCTGGATCGCTCGATCCGCCGCCGACCGGCCGCGGAAGATCCAGAGATCGCCTGTCCGCGTGGTCTCCACGGCGGTGGCGAGGTTGACTGAGGACACTCCGTCGACGCTCATCGACGACGAGCCTAGTTCGTGGCGCTAGCCTTCATGAATGGCTGCACGATCCCGAAAGATCTCCGTGCGCGGTCTGCTGAAGGTCGCAGGTCTCGCCGGCGCCGTCGGCGTGGCAGCGTCCGGCGTCCTCGTCGCCCGCAACGAGCGTCAGCGTCGTCAGTACGAACCGGACGAGGTGCGTGAGCGGTTACACCAGCGGCTGGCCGTCGCCACGTCCACGAAGCGCTAGCGTTCGATCGTCACCTCGTAGCCGATCGGCGTGGTGATCGAGCGTGCGATGACGCAGTAGTCGGCGACTCGATGATGCACCTGTTCGGCAAGATCCGCGTCGCTCGACGCGTCGATCCGCACCACAGGTCTCAGTGTCACGGACTCGAATTGTCCGGCCCCACCGGGTTCTTCGATCATGACCGCGATCGGCGCGTCGACGTACGAGGTCACGATGACACCCGCCTGTGCTGCCAGCCCGAGATACCAGAGCATGTGGCACTGGGCGATGGACGCCACGAACAACTGCTCCGGATTCCACCTCGACGCGTCGCCACGAAACGCGGGGTCGGACGACCCCGCGATGGT
This sequence comes from Rhodococcoides corynebacterioides NBRC 14404, assembly GCF_001894765.1. GTDB lineage: Bacteria > Actinomycetota > Actinomycetes > Mycobacteriales > Mycobacteriaceae > Rhodococcoides > Rhodococcoides corynebacterioides. Next base: position 1,727 of record NZ_BCWV01000005.1, on the reverse strand, counting down.
GGGAACTCCTGGCGCTTCGACGTCGTGGTCGCGGGAGTACGAACGGAGAGACGCGGTTCCCGCGCCGGAGTTGCCGGTCCACGTGACCGAGACGGAATAGGTGTGTCGAGTGTCCGTCACGGCGTCACCCCACGAGTGCCGGATACTCGTCGGTACTCAGCGATCACCACACCCGACTCGAACTGTCGGACCCGGGTCGCCGTGAACGGTCGGTCCGCGTACCGAGCACCGGCGAACAGGCGCACACCGTCACCGAGTACTACCGGGTTGATCTTCAGGACGAGTCGGTCGATCTGGTCGACGAGGTCACCCGCCAGCGCTCCCCCACCCGCCAGCCAAATTCCGGCGCCGTCTTCCTCACGGAGCCTGCCGAGGGTGGCTGCCGGATCGTCCGTGACGGTCACGTCGTCGGACTCGGATCGACGGTGCCGGGAAGCCACGAACTGCCGCAGGTGCGGATAGGGGCTGACGATTCCCACGTCCAGGGCCGCGGAGTATGTCGTCCACCCCATGATCACCGTGTCGAACATCGTTGCGTCCGATTGGATCCCGAGCGCATTCTGCACGTGTCCGGGAAGCGTGTCCGCGAACTCGTCCACGAGCACCGCCATATGGTCGCCCTCGTCGAGGAACGCGCTCCAGGTGCCGTCGGGAGCCGCGATGAATCCGTCGAGACTCGTCGCCACGTAGTACGTCACATCGCGCATGGGTGATCCTCTTTCGGTCGGGCCCTCGCACGGTAGGTGCTCGACGGCCCCGCGCGCGACCCATTTCCGCAGTGGCGCAGGTCCTCGGCCGCATCTCATGCCACCCGATCGTGGTCGATTCTGCCGATTGGCAGAATTTCCGACGATCGGGTGCCGAAAAGTGCGCAGGCGCGAGTCACTACGTGTCAGAGCACACGTACCCGACGGGCAAGTGGCCAGCCGGCTGAATTCCCTCGATACAGCGACGCAGGATAATTCTTGATTGCCGGGCGTGAACCGGACCTGCGTCGCCCGTCAGTCGCTCCGACGCGGGTGCGCAAGGCAGTCGATGACAATTCTGGCTACATCGTCGGCCGGTTCGAGAGGAAGGCTGTGGTGGGATGCAGTGTCGAGGAGGACTACCCGCGCTCGCGGGAGAACCTCGTCGACCCTGCGAGCCACGTTCGACGCCGAGTGAGCCTTGCTCCGGCCTGCCAGGACGACGCTCACATCAGCTGTGATCGCAGCGAATTCGACCTTCGAAGGCTTCTTCGGTACGACCGGACGCTGCCGTGGAAAATCTGCAGCTCCGATGGCCAGGACGGACATCCACGTCGGATCCACGGCGATGCCGGCGCACTCCCACTCGACGAACGCACGTTGTCGACGTTCTGTCGGCATCGTGAGAAGCGGGAGCGCACGCAGGAGATACGAAGCGCTCAGTCCCGTGAACACCGACGTGGGATCAAGGAGAATCAAGCGGGCAATTCCGCTGTCCGGTGCGACAGCCCGCGAAACTGCCACCATCGCCCCGTACGAATGGGCGACGACGTCGAAGTCGTGCACACCCAGGGCACCGACCACTGCGTCGAACCACCCGTGAAGCGCCGCGATCGACGCGATGCGATCCGCGTGGGGAACACTTCGGCCGACGTCACCCATCAGGTCGATCGCAAATACTCGGTGCGTGTGCCCCAATCGCCAAGCCAGAGACCCGAATACGGCCGAGGTTGCGCCGGCACCGGGGAGCAGGATTACGGG
>NZ_BCWV01000004.1 GCF_001894765.1 Rhodococcoides corynebacterioides NBRC 14404 | reverse complement strand
GAAACAACACACCGTGTTCCACACGTGTGACAGTTTCACAGAGTTACGGCGGCCATAGCGGAGCGGGAAACGCCCGGACCCATTCCGAACCCGGAAGCTAAGCCCTCCAGCGCCGATGGTACTGCACCCGACAGGGTGTGGGAGAGTAGGACACCGCCGAACAACCATTCCACAACACCCCCCGACCACACGGTCGGGGGGTGTCGTGCGTTTCAGGCCTGTTCGTTCGAACACCACCAGGTGGTGCGGCCGCCGACCGTTCCGCGCGCCATCGGCGCCCCGCAACGGGGGCACAGGGCATCGGACTTCCGGAACGGGATGATGTCACCGGTGTGTACGCCGCCCTTCGCGATCGCGGACCGGATCGCGCGGCGCAGTACCACACGGAGCTCGTCGACGGTGTCGTCGTCGAGGGTCTTCGATCGCCGCGACGGGGACACGCCGGCACGCCACAACACCTCGTCCGCCAGCAGGTTGCCGATCCCGGCCACCACGGACTGATCCAACAGTCGCGCCTTGATCGGTGCGGAGCTGGCCTGGATCCGCTCCCGGAACTCCTCACGTCCGATCTCTGCGGCATCGGGTCCGAGTGAATCGACGTCGGGGTCGAGCCGAACACGACCCAGCCGCCGCTTGTCGAACAGCCGTAGTTGGCCCCCGTCCTCGAAGGTCAGGGAGAAGCGCGTCCATTCGGGCTTGTCGGTGTCACGCTCGCCCACGTGCGGATCACCGCCGCCGTAGCGGGAGGTCTGCTCGCCGTCGGGCGCGGTCACGATGATGCGGCCGCCCATACCGAGGTGGATGCCGAGGGTGGGCCCCTCGGTCCCCTCGGCGTCGATCGTGTCGCACCACATGGCCTTGCCGCGCCGATGGGCGGCCACGAGTTGCCCGCCCCTCAGCGCGCCGGCGATGTCTCCGGGCAGGTGCGGGCGGCACTCGAACTCGTCGCGGTCGTCGACGTCGGTGACGACGCGATGCAGTGCTTTCTCGACGACCTGACGCGCGTTCTCGACTTCGGGCAGCTCCGGCATGGGGCGGGAGTACCCCGGAGGGGTCTTCTCCTACGCCCGGTCGAGCGGATGCGACCGGAACCAGTGGTCGCACGCGCGGCAGGCCAGGTCGGGGCCGTCGGGGTCGAGGACGCAACCGCCGAGCGGAACGCCGTCCGGCGGTGGATACGGAGGCATCCCGTACAGGATCTCGACCACGTCGCGGCTCCCGCAGAGCGGGCACACGGGTGCGTGGTGGGCGGCGAGCGCGTCGACGGTCGGTCCGAACGGATGGTGCAGCGTGTCGTGGCAGCGGTCGCACACGAAGGACGGATCGGCACCGCCGAGATGGGGATGTGCGATCCGCAGGCCGCGCCGACAGCACGCGCACCGGCCGGTCGCAGCGTTTCCGTCGTCCCGAGCGATCGCGCGCTGGACACGGGAGGGATCGCTGCACGCGGACGCGTCGAGAACGGGCCACGGCACCGGGTCGGACCGCAGGCACTCGATGTCGTCCAGCCAACGCTCGCCGTCGTGCAGAACCACCGATCGGGTCGGAAGGGCACGACCGGTCGCCCGCCACAGAATCGTGTCGGTGATCGGACGGCGGAGCAGCTCCTCTCGCGCGTAGTAGGCGGGCTCGCCCGAGCGCCGGACGACGGTGGCCACACTGACGACCGCGGTCCGTCGTCCACGCGCGACGTGCAGGACGACGTCGCCGTCGCGCAGATCGGCCGGGAAGTGCCAGGCCATCCGGTCGAACGACAGGGCGCCCGAGCTGAGATCGAGAGCAGGCTCGCCCTCGGACGCATGAGTCAGCAGAACGCGCGACGTGGTCATGGCCCGAATCATGGCCCGGGGGTCCGACAACCGGAGTCCGACAACGGGAGGTCACGGCGTCCGAGGTTCCGTGCAACGCCGCCGCGCGGGTCTCATCCGGCCCCGTCGTGAACGACTCGGGTTAGTCTCACCCCACCATGCCGCAGAGACCCCGCCGCTCCATCTCCCCGTTGGGCAGCCCGTTGCTGGGCCATACGGACGAATCGCCGCGCCGCCGCCGAATCCGCGTCCAGGTACTGCTGACGGTGTTCCTGCTCGGCGCCAACGCCATCGGCGCGGTGATCGTCGGAGCGCTCATCAGCGTGGTGGTCCCCGGGCCGAACGTGGTCACGCCGCGGGAGTACTGGTGGGTGAACTTCATCCTCATCCCGACCTACCTGCTGGTGGCCTTCCTCATCGGGGTCGGGTGGGGGACCAAACGCACCGTGCAGGGTCTGCGGTGGGCGATCGAGGACCGCCCCCCGACACCGAAGGAACAACGCCGGACCCTGGCGATGCCGTGGCGGTTGACCCGGCTGCAGATCGGACTGTGGATCGTCGGCCTCGTTCTGGTGACGACGGCGGACGGCATCATCGACCCCAACTCGATTCCCAAGGTGGCGTTCACCATCGCCTTCGGCGGTGCCACCGTCTGCGCGTTCAGCTACCTGCTCACCGAGTTCGCGCTGCGGCCGGCCGCGGCCCGCGCGCTCGAGTACGGCGACCCGCGGCGCATCCGGATCGCGGGCGTCATGGGTCGATCGATTCTCACCTGGTTGCTCGGGACCGGCGTTCCGGTCGCGGGTCTGATGGTCATCGCGATCGCGTCCTTCATCCGGCAGGACACCTCGGCGACGCAGTTCGCCGTGGCCATCCTCGCCCTCGGGGGCATCACGCTGGTGTTCGGGTTCGCGCTCTCGTTGCTCGGAGGTCTGGCGACGACCGCACCGATCGACAACGTGCGCTCCGCGATGGCCGAGGTCGAGCGGGGTGATCTGGACGTTCGCGTCGAGGTCTACGACGGCACCGAGCTCGGTGAACTGCAGAGCGGATTCAACCGGATGGCGGAGGGGCTGTCCGAGCGCGATCGCATCCGCGACCTCTTCGGGCGTCACGTCGGCATGGAGGTGGCCGAGGCGGCCCTGGCGAAGAATCCGGAACTCGGGGGCGAGGAGCGAGACGTCGCCGTGTTCTTCATCGACCTCGTCGGGTCGACGGAGCTCGCCGCGTCGCAGCCGCCCAAGCAGGTCGTCGACCTGCTCAACCGCTTCTTCGCCGTCGTCGTCGAGGAGGTCGATCGTCACCGGGGCTTCGTCAACAAGTTCGAGGGCGATGCGGCGCTGGCGGTCTTCGGCGCGCCCGGCGCGCTCGACGACCACTGCGGCGCGGCGCTCCGGTCCGCGCGAGCCATCATGGACCGGCTCGACCGCGAGGTGCCCGACTGCACGGCGGCCATCGGCATCGCGTCCGGCCGCGCCGTCGCCGGCAACATCGGTGCGAAGGAACGGTTCGAGTACACCGTCATCGGTGATCCGGTCAACGAGGCCGCGCGGCTGTCCGAACTGGCCAAGAGTGCCGACGGGCGCCTGGTCGCGTCGGCGCGGACGGTCGAGCACGCGACGAGCATCGACGGGGACGAGTGGAGCTTCGGCGATTCCGTGACGCTGCGGGGACGCGCGGAGGAGACCCGCCTCGCGATGCCGCGTCGGCAGGGTGGGTCGACAGCGAGCCGCGAAGCGTCCGCTCGATAGGGTGGCCCGGTGCGTCTGGTCATTGCTCGGTGTCAGGTCGACTACGTCGGACGGCTGACGGCCCATCTGCCCTGGGCCAAGCGTCTGCTGCTGGTCAAGTCCGACGGGTCGGTGAGCGTGCACGCCGACGACCGTGCCTACAAGCCCCTCAACTGGATGAGCCCGCCCTGTTGGCTCGAGGAAAGCGTGCCGGATCCGTCCACCACCGACGAGGACCTGGTGCCTGCCGACCGCCGTCTGTGGGTGGTGACCAACAAGGCGGGCGAGGAATTGCGCATCACGCTCGAGGAGGTCGAGCTCGACACCAGCCACGATCTGGGTGTCGATCCCGGCCTGGTCAAGGACGGGGTCGAGGCGCATCTGCAGGAACTGCTGGCCGAACACGTCCACACGCTGGGCGCCGGGTGGTCGTTGGTGCGACGCGAGTATCCGACGGCCATCGGTCCGGTCGACCTGCTCTGCCGGGCGGACGACGGTGCCACGGTGGCCGTCGAGGTGAAGCGACGCGGCGACATCGACGGCGTCGAACAGCTCACGCGCTACCTGGACTTGCTCAATCGCGACCCGTTGCTCGCTCCGGTGCACGGGGTGTTCGCCGCGCAGCAGATCAAACCGCAGGCGAAGACGCTGGCCACGGACCGTGGAATCCGTTGCATCACATTGGATTACGACGCCCTGCGCGGCGTCGAGACCAGCGAGTTCCGGCTGTTCTGAGCGCCGGTCGCTAGGCTGTGGGTCATGCCCCGCCGCCACCACCGTCGGTCGACCCGGCCCGACGTGTCGCCGACGTTCGGCGGCGCGACGGCACGCACCGAGGCGGGACCCGGTGACGAGGACTATGCGGTCCGATCCATCCCGGGTGCCCGCGCGGTCAAGCCCTACCGGTGCCCCGGATGCGACCACGAGATCGCACCGGGTGTTCCGCATCTCGTGGTGTGGCCGCTGGACCGCCCCGGCGGTGCGGACGATCGTCGCCACTGGCACACGGGGTGCTGGTCCGGCCGCCGGACCCGCGGCCTCACCCGGCGCTGGTCCTGATCCCGGCCGGCGTCAGGAACGCGCGGCGGCGGTGTCGCGGGTGGAGCCGTCGGCCGCGGTGTCGGCGGACCCCGAGGACTCCGCGGCCCCCACCGATTCCGAGGACTCCGTGGCCGGGTCGACGTTCTCCAGCGACTCGTCGATCTCCAGGTCGTCCGGTGCCAGGGGCGCGTCCAGAAGCTCGCTCTCCCGGTTGACCGACGCGAGCATGGCGGGCACGGAGTCCAGCTGACCGCGAATACCCAACAGTTGCGCGAGGACGCGACCCCGCAGGACCCGCAGTTCCTCGGCCAGTTCCTTCGCGTGGGCGATCCGTCGCTCGGACTGTTCGGTGGCGGCCTGCAGACGCCGCTTGGCTTCCGCCGTGGCGTCGGCGAGGCGACGCTCCGCCTCGGCCTTGGAGTCGGCTTCGAGGTCGTCGACGGCCTTCATCACCTTGGTGCGGCGATCGGCCATCGCGATCTCGAAGTCCTCCTGGATCGTGCTGCGCTTCTTCTCCGCCTCGGCGTCCAGTCGATCGCGTTCCGCCTGCGCCGCCTCCACGATGCGCGCGGCCTCGGTGCGGGCCTCGGCCATGGTCTGCTCGTGCTCGGTCTCGAGTGCGGAGCGTCGGTCCTTCAGCTCCGCGACGAGCCCTTCGTACTCGCCGCGCATACGCGTGGCGTCCTGCTCGGCGATGGAAACGATCTCCGCGGCGTCGGCCTCGGCCTTGGCGCGCACCTCGGAGGCCTCGTCGGATGCCAGGCGAAGCATGCGCGAGATGCGGTCGCTCATGCCCTCCGCGGTGGTGGGCGGAACGGACAGGCGATCGATGTCCTTGCGGAGGTCGTCGATCTCGTCCCGGGCGTCCTCCAGCTGTACCGCCAGGTCGCGGGCCTGCGCGGCGGCCGCGTCGCGGTCGGTGGCGATGACGCGCAACTCGGCGTCGAAACGCTCGAAGTACCGCTGGACCTCGTCCTTGTCGTATCCCTTGCGGACCACGCTGAACGGTAGAGAATTGCTGCCGAAGGCGGTGTCGGGGGCCATGGTCGACAACTTACCGGCCGGGACCGCCGATCGAGCGGCAGGACGCCCGTCAGCGAGCGGGTTCGACCAATTCCACGAGCACGCCGCCGGCGTCCTTCGGGTGCACGAAGTTGATGCGCGAGTCGGCCGTCCCGCGGCGCGGGGTGTCGTAGAGCAACCGTGCGCCGCGGGCGCGGAGGAAGTCCGCGACCTCCTCGACATCGGCGACCCGGAACGCCAACTGCTGGAGGCCGGGGCCGTTGCGGTCGAGGAACTTGGCGATGGTCGACGACTCGTCGAGCGGGGCGAGGAGCTGGATCTGGGCGGCGCCCGCGTCGGCACCGGGGACGGCCAGCATGGCCTCGACGACGCCCTGGCTGTCGTTGACCTCGCGGTGGGTGACCTCGAGGCCGAAGTGCGACCCGTAGAAGTCGATGGCCTCGTCGAGGTCGGCCACGGCCACGCCGACGTGATCGATCGCGGTCACGAGGCCGGCGGCCACGGCATCGGACGTGGGTGTGGCGGCGGCTGCGGTGCTCATAGTTTGACGTTAGACCTTTTCCGACCCGGGGACGATGGTGTCCTGTGTCACAAACCTCGCGGGGTTGCATCGTGGGGAACGACACTCCGGACGGGCACGGCACGTCGGGCAGAATGCACGTATGTCCGATTCTCGGCCCGCAGCCGGCACCGATGTCACCACCGGAGAACCGTCCACACTCGGGGCGGCGACCCCGCCTCGCCCGGCGATCGTGGGCTGGTTCCGCATCGTCGCCGTCGCCGAGGCCCTCACGTGGCTCGCCCTGCTGATCGGCATGGCGATCAAGTACGTCCCCGAACCGAACATCGACAGCGCCGTGCGCTACCCGGGCGCCGCGCACGGTGCGGTGTTCGTGCTGTACCTGCTCGTCACGGTGGCCACCGCCGTGGCGTTGCGTTGGAGCAAGGGGCTGACGGTGGTCGCGCTCCTGGCGAGCATCCCGCCGTTCGGCACCGTGGTCTTCGAGATCTGGGCGAACCGGACCGGACGACTCGACGTGCGGGACGCCCGGACCGCATCCACGCCGACTCTGCGCAAGTGACAAAATACGGAGCGTGACTCGACCCGGTTCCCGCCCGCCCGCTCGTCCGTCCGCCGCCGCGGCTGCCGCCATGTCCGGAGCCGTCGATCTGTCCGCGCTGAAGGCCAAGGCCGAGGCCGCGGCCGCGCCGCCCGCGCCCACCGGCGCCGGCGGCGTCCCCGTCGTGGTGACGGTGACGGAGCCGGACTTCGAGGCCGAGGTCCTCGTCCGGTCGAACCAGGTGCCGGTGATCGTCAACCTGCTGTCCTCGCGTTCGCCGGGCTCGCTGCAACTCACGCGCACGCTCGAAGCGTTGGCGGCCGAGGGCAACGGCACCTGGATCCTGGCCAACGTCGACGTCGACGTCAGTCCGCGCATCGCACAGGCCTTCGGGGTGCAGGCGGTCCCCACCCTGGTCGCCGTTGCGGCCGGTCAGCCGCTGGCCGATCTGCAGGGTCCGCAGCCGGAGGAGAACCTGCGCCAGTGGCTGTCGGCCATCGCGCAGGCCACCGAGGGCAAGCTCACCGGACCGGTCGGCGAGGCCGGCCCCGCTCCCGAACCCGAGGACCCGCGTTTCGACGCGGCCGAGAATGCGCTCGCCGAGGGTGACCTGGCCGGGGCGGAAGCAGCGTTCCAGGCGATCGTGGACGCGGAGCCGCAGAACAAGCAGGCCCTCAACGGTGTCCGCCAGGTGCGCTTCCTCGCGCGCACGCAGTCCCTTCCCGACGACGTCCTGGAGCAGGCCGACGCCGACCCGGCCGACGTCGAGCTCGGCCTCCAGGCCGCCGACGCGCTCCTCTACCAGCAGCGCACGGAGGAGTCCTTCGCGCGTCTGGTCGACCTGGTCCGCCGGACCGCCGGGGACGACCGAGCTCGCGTTCGCGCGCGACTGCTGGAGCTGTTCGAACTCTTCGATCCCGCCGACCCGCTCGTGGTGGCGGCGCGACGCAAGCTGGCGTCCGCCCTGTTCTAGGTCCGTCTGCGTCGCACGGTGTCACCGATACCGTGCGTCGCACGAGTCTCGGCCACCGAGCACGCCCCAGCGGAACGCGTCCACTCGCGCGAACCCGCTGGGGACCGTGCGTCCGTCGACGTCGCTCGCGGCGAGACCGTCGCTCAGCAGCCCGGACACCGCCTCGTCCAGATCGCCGGGGGAGAGCGTCACCGCCGCGTCGGGATTGCCTCCCGACGGGCCGAGCGCCGCGGTGACGACGCCCGCGAGGCACGCGGACCGCAGGCCGGCTCGTGCGTCGGTCAGTACCTGACCGGCCTGGTTCTGTACGGCCAGGACGTAGCGCGAGAGGAACAGCACGTAGGCCCCGTAGTCGCCGGTGACGTCGACGGGGACGACGCGGTCGTCGTCGTCCACCGCCGGTCGGCCGCGCTCGGCGAGGGCGTCGACCGAGACCCCGATCGTGTTGGTGGCCGGGCAGTAGGAGACCGGCTCCGTGGCCGTCGCGTCGGGACAATCGGTGTCGGCGCCCGAGTAGTCGACGGTCGGCGCCGGTGAGGTGGGCATGATGTCGACGAAGGTCGTCGCGAACGCCTCGAGGGTCTCGCGGGTCACGGGCAGCTCGCCCGTGTCCAGCGGGTTGTCGAACTCCCGTGGCAGGGTCGACCGTCGGGTCTCGATGTCCTGCAGGTCGATGGCCGCACACGCCGCGGGGCCGTCGGTGAATCCGATCTGGGCGGCGGTGACGCGCTCGAACGCCGAGCCGTGCACGGAATCGGGGTCTCCCGGATCCTCGTCGCGGACGGCCACGGTGGCGGCGAGCACGTCGTTCAGTCCGTCGGAGGTGTTCAGCGAGAAGTGGGTGGAGTCGCCCTCGGCGACATGGCGCATGAAGGCGCCCGCGTAGCAATCGGCCTGCTGCTCGGCGACGATGGTGGGGTCGTCGTCACCGAGCGCACCGGACTGCGTCTGCACGGCGTGGCCGTACTCGTGCGCGAGCACCATCACGACGGACATCGGACCGAAGGCGTCGACCATGGCGGGCATGAGGATGCCGCGGTCCCAGCCGATGCTGTCGTCGAGCGAGCAGTAGCCGGCGTTGACGAATCCGTCCGTCGGATCGCCGCAGAACACCGGCCCGGCACCGGGTTCGGCCCCGGCGTCCCAGGAGACCAGTCGGCCGACGGGGGTGAACTCGCCCCGGAAGAGCATCGGATACTGCCGACGCCAGAACTTCTGGATGTCGTCGAGAGCGTCGGTCGCGAGAACGTCGACGTCGGAGCCGGAGAACCCGTCGACGTCCAGTTGCGCATGCGCCACCCCGGGCCGGGGCCCGGACGGACCGTCGGTGACCGGGAGGCCGGCGACGGTGAAGGGGTCCTCGTAGATCGACACGGGCGTGCCGGTGACCACCGACCCGCACGCGGCCAGTGCCAGGCTGCAGGCCAGGAGAACGGGGCTCGTGAATCGGTGTCGACGAGCCCCGTCCATCACTTCTCCAGTCTGAGCCAGATCGCTCCGTAGGCGGGGAGGGCGACCTGCGCCGAGGCGGGCCGTCCGTGCCAGGAGTAGTCGGTGGCGGTGACCTCGCCGAGGTTGCCGACGCCGGATCCTCCGTACGCCTCGGCGTCGGTGTTGAGGATCTCGATCCAACGCCCCGGCTCCGGCAGTCCCACACGATACGTCCCGTGGACCGACCCCGAGAAGTTGAACAGGCACGCGGTCACGCTGCCGTCGTCCCCGTAGCGGAGGAAGGACAGCACGTTGCTGGCGGTGTCGTTCGCGTCGATCCACGAGAACCCGTCGGGCGTGTGGTCCTGCGTCCAGAATTCGGGGCTCGCGACGTACGTGCGGTTGAGGTCGCCGACCAGCTGCTGCACGCCTCGGTGGAGGTTGCCGACGCCTTCGGTGCCGATCTCCCACCAGTCCAGCCCGCGCTCGTCCGACCACTCACCGGTCTGCCCGAACTCCTGGCCCATGAAGAGCAACTGCTTGCCCGGGTGCGCCCACATGTAGGCGAGCAGGCCACGCAGTCCGGCCGCCTTCTGCCAGTCGTCGCCCGGCATGCGCGACCACAGGGTGCCCTTGCCGTGGACCACTTCGTCGTGGGAGATGGGAAGGACGAAGTTCTCGCTCCAGGCGTACACGAGGGAGAACGTGACCTCGTGGTGGTGGTACGAGCGGTGGATGGGGTCGCGCCCGATGAAGCCGAGCGTGTCGTGCATCCAGCCCATGTTCCATTTCATCGAGAACCCGAGGCCGCCGAGCGAGGTCGGCCGCGTGACGCCGGGCCACGACGTGGATTCCTCGGCCACGGTGACGACGCCCCGATGGAGCTTGTGGACGGTCGCGTTCATCTCCTGCAGGAAGGCCACCGCTTCGAGGTTCTCGCGGCCGCCGTGGATGTTCGGCGACCAGCCGCCCTCGGGACGCGAGTAGTCGAGGTAGAGCATCGAGGCGACGGCGTCGACCCGGAGCCCGTCGATGTGGTACTCGTCGATCCAGTACAGCGCGTTGGCGACGAGGAAGTTGCGGACCTCGGTGCGGCCGAAGTCGAACACGTACGTGCCCCAGTCGAGCTGCTCGCCGCGCTTCGGGTCAGCGTGTTCGTAGAGCGGCGATCCGTCGAACCGGGCGAGCGCCCACTCGTCCTTGGGGAAGTGCGCCGGCACCCAGTCGACGATGACGCCGATGCCGTCCTGATGCAGACGGTCGACGAACGCGCGGAACTCGTCGGGTGTGCCGAATCGGGAGGTCGGCGCGTAGTAGGAGGTGACCTGGTAGCCCCACGAGCCACCGAAGGGGTGCTCGGCCACGGGGAGCAATTCGACGTGGGTGAAGCCGGTCTCGCGGACGTGGGCCGAGAGTTGTTCGGCCAGTTCGCGATACGTCAGTCCCGGCCGCCAGGAGGCGAGGTGGACTTCGTAGACGCTCATGGGCGCACGGTGCGGCTCGGCGTCGGCGCGGGCGGCCAGCCAGGCGTCGTCGTTCCAGGTGTAGGCACTGGTGGTGACCACGGACGCGGTCGACGGAGGGACCTCCGTGCGGAACGCCATGGGATCGGCCTTGTCCCGGACCGAGCCGTCCTTGCCGTGCACGCGGAACTTGTAGAGCGTGCCGTCGCCGATGTCCGGCACGAAGAGTTCCCAGACTCCGGTCGAACCCAGGACGCGCATCGGCCACGTCTGACCGCCCCACCCGTCGAACTCGCCGACGACGGTGACGCCGACGGCGCCGGGCGCCCACACGGCGAACGACGTGCCGTGGACGTCGCCGTCGGGCAGGGTGTACGAGCGCGGGTGGGCTCCGAGGATGTCCCACAGGCGCTCGTGGCGGCCCTCGCCGAAGAGGTGCAGGTCCAACTCGCCCAGGGTGGGCAGGAAGCGGTACCCGTCGGCGACGGTCACCTCGTGGACGGCGTCGCCGCCGGTGGGGTAGCGCACCCGGAGGCGGTAGTCGGCCGGGTCCTCCATCGGCACGACGACGGAGAAGATGCCCTGCGCGACGTGGGTGAGCGGGTACTCCTTGCCACCGATGAGTGCGGTCACCTCGAGAGCATTCGGGCGCAGGGCCCGGATGGCGGTGCCGCCGGCGACGGAGTGCGCACCGAGCACGGAGTGCGGATCGTGGTGGTGGCCACGGGCGAGCCGCGACAGATCCGCCTCGGACGGCGCTCCGACGGTGTCCTTCGGGGTCGTCATGACGGTTCCTTCCGGAAGGCGAGCGTGGTGCGCTCGGGCTCGGCGATGGGCGGTAGGGCCAGGATGTGCGCGACCTGCCGCCAGGGCTCGAGCTTCACGTAGTTGGCCTGACCCCACTCGAACTGCTGACCGCCGACCTCGTCGGTCACCGTGATGCGTGACTGCCAGTCGCGACCGATGGCGGGCATGTCGAGCCAGACCGTGCCCTCCTCCGCGCCGAACGGGTTCAGGTTGACCACGACCAGGACGGCGTCGCCCGAGACGGCGTCGAACTTGGAGTAGGCGATCAGTGCGTCGTTGTCGACGTGGTGGAAGTGGATGTTGCGCAGCTGCTGCAGCGCCGGGTGCGCCTTGCGGATCGCGTTGAGAGTGGTGAGCCACGGCTCGAGGGACTCACCGCGAGCGCGGGCGGACTCGTAGTCGCGCGGGCGCAGCTGGTACTTCTCCGAGTCCAGGTACTCCTCGCTGCCCGGCCGCACCGGAACGTGTTCGTACAGTTCGTATCCCGAGTAGACGCCCCAGAGCGGGGACATCGTGGCGGCGAGTGCGGCGCGCAGGGCGAACATGCCGGGCCCGCCCGTCTGCAGGCTCTCGTGCAGGATGTCCGGTGTGTTGACGAAGAGGTTCGGGCGCCCCAGGTCGGCCTTCGCCGCGATCTCGGTGCCGAACTCGGTCAGTTCCCACTTGGCGACGCGCCACGTGAAGTACGTGTAGGACTGCGTGAAGCCGCGTCGCGCCAGACCGTAGAGGCGCGCGGGGCGGGTGAACGCCTCGGCCAGGAACAGCACGTCCGGGTCGGTCTTCTTGACCTCGGCGATCAGCCACTCCCAGAAGTCCGGCGGCTTGGTGTGCGGGTTGTCCACCCGAAAGGTCTTGACGCCCAACGACACCCAGTGCCGCACCACCCGGAGAACCTCGGCGTAGATGCCCTTGCGGTCGTTGTCGAAGTTGACGGGATAGATGTCCTGGTATTTCTTGGGCGGGTTCTCCGCGTAGGCGATGGTGCCGTCCGGAAGGACCGTGAACCACTCCGGGTGCGCCTGCGCCCACGGGTGATCGGGGGCGCACTGCAACGCGAGGTCCAGCGCCACTTCGAGACCGAGCTTCTCCGCGGCGCGGACCAGCTCGACGAAGTCCGCCTCGGTTCCCAGCTCGGGATGGACCGCGTCGTGACCGCCTTCCTCGGCGCCGATCGCCCACGGCGAGCCGACGTCCGTCGGGCCCGGGGTCAGCGTGTTGTTCGGGCCCTTGCGGTTGACCCGACCGATCGGGTGGATCGGCGGGAAGTAGACGACGTCGAAGCCCATGGCGGCGACGCGGGGGAGCGCGCCGACGGTGGTCGCGAACGTGCCGTGGCGCGGTGTGCCGTCCTCGTTCCAGCCGCCGGTGGACCGCGGGAACAGCTCGTACCAGGAGCCGACCAGGGCGGCGCGCCGGTCCACCCACACGTTGATCGCCTCGCCGCGGGTGACCAACTCTCGGAGCGGCGTCTCGCGCAGGATGCGGCGCACCTCGTCGGTGAACGCCGGGGCGACGCGGGAGGGCAGGTGGGCGTCGCTGCGCAGCGCGGCGGCGACGGCCGTGAGCACGGGACGGTCGGCGCTGCGCGCCTTCGCGGCGGCGCGGTCGAACAGCCGGGCTCCGACCTCGAGATCGTTGGCGAGGTCCGACGCGGTCTGACCGACGCCGAGCTTCGCCTCCACGGCGTGGGACCACGTCGCGATGGGATCTCCCCACCCCTCGACACGCGCGATCCAGTACCCCTCGCGATCGGGGGTGAACAGGGCGTGGAAGACGTCGGGCTCGGTGCCGGGAGTCATCGGGATGTGGACGGAGGTGCTCGAGCCGGGGCCGCGGACCGCGAGCGTCGCGTTCACGGCGTCGTGTCCCTCGCGCCACACGGCGGCGGTGATCGGGAAGGCTTCTCCCACAACGGCCTTCGCGGGGTACTTACCGGACGATGTGTTGGGTGATACGTCGTCGATGCCGATACGGCCTGTCACCGGATCCCCTTTTCTGATGGATGTCGCAGGTGCACGGGCTGAGAGGTCCAACCGTAGACGAGCGAGCGCACGCCGGATACCCGAGCCGCCCGCGGTCTCGTCCGAAGCGATACCCGTCCGGCCCGTCGGCAAACGCGAACCCGCGTGCGAGCGCGCCCGCGCCGCTAGGCTTCGGAATCGTGAAAGCTCTTCGTCGATTCACCGTGCGTGCGCAGCTTCCGGCCCGACTGTCCGGGTTGGCCGAACTCTCGGTCAACCTGCGCTGGTCGTGGCACACCCCCACCCTCGAGCTGTTCGAGAGCATCGACCCCGCCCTGTGGGTGAGCGGCGAGCGCGATCCCGGCCGCATCCTCGGCGAGGTCGATCCGGACCGGCTCTCGGCACTGGCCGAGGACGACGCGTTCGTCCGCCGGGTCGACGAACTGGTGGAGGATCTGCACTCCTACCTGGACCGGCCGCGCTGGTTCCAGAAGCAGGTCGACGGTGGTGCCGATCTGCCCTCCGGGATCGCCTACTTCTCCATGGAGTTCGGTGTCTCCGAGGTGCTGCCCAACTACTCCGGCGGCCTCGGCATCCTGGCGGGCGATCACCTCAAGGCCGCCTCCGACCTCGGCCTCCCGCTCATCGGGGTGGGCCTGCTGTACCGCTCCGGATACTTCCGCCAGTCCCTGACCGCCGACGGGTGGCAGGCCGAGCGCTACCCGTCGCTCGATCCGCAGGGCCTGCCGCTGCGCCTGCTCACCGACGACGCCGGGGCCGCCGTGCTGGTCCACGTCGCCATGCCCGCGGGCCGGGTGCTGCGGGCCCGCATCTGGATCGCCCAGGTGGGCCGGATTCCGCTGCTGCTGCTGGACTCGGACATCGCCGACAACGACGCCGACCTGCGCGGCGTCACCGATCGCCTGTACGGCGGCGACCAGGACCACCGCATCAAGCAGGAGATCCTGGCGGGCGTCGGCGGTGTGCGGGCGGTGCGCGCGTTCACGCAGTACGAGAACCTCCCGGCGCCGTCGGTCTTCCACATGAACGAGGGCCACGCCGGGTTCCTCGGCCTCGAACGCATCCGCGAACTGCGGACGGACGGCCTCGATTTCGACGACGCCCTGGCGGCGGTACGGGCCTCGACCGTCTTCACCACCCATACACCGGTCCCCGCCGGCATCGACCGCTTCCCGGCGGACCTGGTGCGGCGCTACTTCGGCGACGGCGGCGCCGGCTCGTCGCTGTTACCGGGTCTGGACATGGATCGCATTCTCGCCCTCGGGCGCGAGAGCGATCCCGCCCTGTTCAACATGGCTCACATGGGACTGCGCTCCGCGCAGCGCGCCAACGGTGTCTCGCTGCTGCACGGCCGGGTCAGCCGGGGCATGTTCGACGAACTCTGGCCGGGTTTCGACGCCGACGAGGTCCCGATCGGCTCGGTGACCAACGGCGTGCACGCACCCACCTGGGCGTCGCCGCGTTGGCTCGATCTCGCCGAGCGGGTCGCCGGCCGCGAGCTGATGGAGGAATCGCGGGGCTGGGAGAAGCTGCACGAGGTGCCCGCGAGCGAACTGTGGGCGACGCGCAACGCCCTCCGCGACGAGCTGGTCACCGAGATCCGTCGCCGGCTGCGCGCCTCGTGCCTCGAGCGCGGGTCGACGGAGGCGGAACTCGCGTGGACGGACGAGGCCTTCTCGCCCGACGTCCTCACCGTCGGTTTCGCTCGTCGTGTCCCCACCTACAAGCGCCTCACGCTCATGCTGCGCGACCCCGAGCGGTTGCGTGCGCTGCTGCTCGATCCCGACCGCCCCGTGCAGTTGGTGGTGGCAGGCAAGTCGCATCCGGCCGACGACGCCGGCAAGGCCCTCATCCAGCAGATCGTGCGCTTCGCCGACCGACACGACGTGCGTCATCGCATCGTGTTCCTGCCCGACTACGACATGTCGATGGCGCGCTACCTCTACTGGGGGTGCGACGTCTGGCTGAACAATCCGCTGCGCCCGCTCGAGGCGTGCGGAACGTCCGGCATGAAGTCCGCGCTCAACGGCGGACTGAATCTCTCGATCCGCGACGGGTGGTGGGACGAGATGTACGACGGTCGCAACGGGTGGGCGATCCCCACCGCGGACGGGGTCGACGACACCCGCCGTGACGACCTCGAGGCGGCTGCGCTGTACGAACTGCTCGAGAAGTCCGTCCTGCCGACGTTCTACGAGCGCGGCACCGACGGTGTCCCGGAACGCTGGGTCGGCATGGTGCGGCACACGCTCGAGACGTTGGGGCCGAAGGTGCTGGCGTCGAGGATGGTGCGCGACTACACGGTGCAGTACTACGGACCCGCCTCGCGGGCCGGCCACGCCGTCGCCGCCGACGGCTGGGCCGGGGCGCGCGCCCTCGCGGGTTATCGACGACGGGTCGACGCCGCCTGGCCTGCGGTCACCGTGCGCGACGTCGAGGCGGACGGCCTCCCCGACACCCCGGTGCTCGGCTCGGCCCTGACCCTGTCGGCCGGCATCGACCTCGGTGGGCTCACCCCCGCGGACGTGACCGTGCAAGCGGTGTTCGGCCGCGTCGACTCCGACGAGCACCTGCACGACGTGGTCACCGTGCCGATGACCCACCGCGGGCCGGTGGACGGCGTCGATCGGTTCGCGGCGGAGACGGAGCTGCCGCTCTCCGGTGCCGTCGGGTACACCGTCCGGGTGCTGCCGCACCACGAGCTGCTCGCCGGTGACGCCGAGCTCGGCAAGGTGGCAGGGCCGGCGATCGTCTGACGCGGCGGCTCGGCAGTCGTCCGACGACGGCCGGGCCGGCCCCCAGCGCTCGGCCGGGCCGGCCCTCGGCGCTCGGCCGAGCCGGCCCTCAGCGCTCGGCGAGCCGCCGCAGCGACCGGCGGACGACGTCGGGATCGGTGGTCTCCCAGAACGGCGGCAGCGACGCCCGGAGGTAACCGCCGTATCCGGCCGTCGCCAGTCGCGGATCGAGGACGGCGACCACCCCGCGGTCGTCCGTGCTGCGCAGCAGGCGGCCGACGCCCTGTGCGAGAAGCAGGGCCGCGTGGTTGGCCGCGACGGCCAGGAAGCCGTTGCCGCCCCGGGATTCGATCGCGCGCTGGCGGGCGACCAGCAGGGGATCGTCGGGTCGCGGGAACGGGATGCGGTCGATCAACACCAGCGTCAGCGACGGACCCGGAACGTCGACACCCTGCCAGAGCGAGAGAGTTCCGAACAGCGACGTCGCCTCGTCGGCGGCGAAGCGATCGACCAGCGCGCCGGTGGCGTCGTCGCCCTGGCACAGCACGGGAGTGTCGAGGCGCTCGCGCATCTCCGCGGCTGCGGCCTTCGCGGCGCGCATGGAGGAGAACAGGCCGAGCGTCCGGCCACCCGCGGCGGCCACGAGCTGGGCGATCTCGTCGAGCTGAGCCGGTGCGGCGCCGTCGCGGCCGGGCGCCGAGAGGTGCTTGGCGATGTAGAGGATGCCGGCGCGGCCGTGGTCGAAGGGCGAGCCGACGTCCAGGGAGTTCCACCGCACGGTTCCGGTGTCCGAGGGCGCCTCGCTGCCCGTGGCCAGCGCGGCGTCCACGCGCGACGGGTTCGCCGCCGGCAGACCCCACGTCACGGCCAGACCGTCGAAGCTGCCGCCGACCGTGAGCGTGGCCGACGTGAGGATCACCGTGGACTCGGCGAACAGGCGCGTGCGCAGCAGGCCGCCGACCGACAGCGGGGCGACCCGCACGACCCGCCGCACGACGCCGCGGAACTCGTCGACCGAGAGCCAGACGACATCCCGTCGCGCAGCGGGGTCGGTCTCCTGGAACGTCTCGAGGATGCGGACGGCGGTGTCGTGGACGTCGTCGATCGCGGCGAGGGCGGCGGTGCGTGCCGCGGCGGCGTCGGGATCCGACGCGGCGGCGCCGCGCTCGGCGGGACCGATCGCGCTGCGGACGGCCCACGCCGCGTCCCGGACGCCGGCGAGGACGGACCCGGCGCCACCGGGGAGTTCCTCCCACCGGCCACCGCGCAGGTCCTCGATGAGGTCGGCCAGGCCGTCGCCCGCGCCGGCGAGCCGGTCGAGGATCTCCTCCTCGACCAACTTCCCGCACCGACGCAGGGCCGCACTCACCGACGACGACGACAGTTCCGCCGTCGCGGCCGAGGTGACCCGGTCCACCAGTTCGTGAGCCTCGTCGACGACCACCACGTCGTGCTCGGGGAGCACGGCGATCCCGGTGATGGCATCGATGGCGAGCATGGCGTGGTTGGTGACCACGACGTCGGACTTCGCCGCGTCGACCCGCGCGCGCTCGGCGAAGCAGTCCTCGCCGTAGGGGCAGCGGGACTTGCCGAGGCATTCGCGCGAGGTGACCGACATCTGCCGCCACGCCTGATCGGACACGCCCGGGGTCAACTCGTCGCGGTCCCCGGTCTCGGTGTCCGACGACCACTCGGTGATGCGCTTGACCTCACGGCCGAGCCGGGAGACGGCGAACGCGTCGAACAGCTCCTCGGCCGGGTCGTCCACGGGCGCGCCGTGCAGCTTGTTCAGGCACAGGTAGTTGCCGCGGCCCTTGAGGATCGCGAACTGCGGCTCGTGATTCAGGGCGGGCGTGAGGGCCTTGCTCAGCCGTGGCAGATCGCGGTCGACGAGCTGGCGCTGCAGGGCGATGGTGGCGGTGGAGACCACCACGGTGCGCCCGCTCTCGACGGCGTGCCGCAGCGACGGAACGAGGTAGGCCAGCGACTTTCCGGTGCCCGTGCCGGCCTGCACGGCGAGGTGCTCACCGGTGTCGATGCTGTGGGCCACGGCCGAGGCCATGGTCAGCTGCGCCGTGCGTTCCGTGCCGCCGAGCGCCTGGACCGCCGTACCGAGCAGGGACGGGACGGTCGGCAGATCGGTCTTCGGTGGCACCGGAGAAGGTTACGACGGCGGGCCGTCAGCGGGTGGTGCGGCCACCCGCCTCGGTGATCGCGGCGAGCACGCCGGGGACGTTCTCGGGCGTCACGGCGGCGGTGTAGTCCACCAGGACGGTGACGTCGAACCCGTTCCGCAGACCGTCGAGGGCGGTGGCGCGGACGCAGAAGTCGGTGGTCAGGCCGACCACGTGGATCGCGTCGACGTTCCGGGCGCGGAGCCAGTCCGCGAGGGGAGCGCCGGCGTCGTCGACCCCCTCGAAACCCGAGTAGGCGGCGTCGTACTCGCCCTTGGAGAAGACGGCCTCGATCGCGGTGGTGTCCAGATCCGGATGGAACTCGCATCCCGGTGTGCCCGACACGCAGTGTCGGGGCCAACTGTCGACGTAATCGGGAGTCTCGGAGAAGTGATCACCCGGATCGATGTGGTGATCGCGGGTGGCCACGACGACGTCGTAGTCCGACCCCTGGATCAGCGTGCTGATCGCCGACGCCACGCGGGCGCCTCCCTGGACCGCGAGGGAGCCGCCCTCGCAGAAATCGTTCTGGACGTCGACGACGACGAGCGCGGTGGTCACGAGTCAGGAGAATACCGTCGGGATCGCCGCGTCTCCGCGGGACAGACCCAGGCCCTCCCACGGCAGCGAGGTGAGGCCCGCCGCCACCAGGTCCCGCGCGTCGGCGACGGTGCCGGTGGCGACCACGTCGCCGCCGCGGACGAGCGGGACGGCGACCTCGCGCGCGTCGTACGGGTCCGTGGACGGCACGGGTGCGTCGGCCGCCGTCACGAGTTCCTCGACCACCGTGCCCGTGCGACGCGCCAGACGCACCGCACGCTTGCGGCCGCCGCGGGACTCCTTGTGCGCACTGCGTTTCGCGACGGGCCGACCGTCGACCTCGACGAGCTTGTAGACCATGCCGGCGGTCGGGGCGCCCGAGCCGGTGACCACCGACGTGCCGACGCCGTAGACGTCGACGGGCTCGGCGCGCAGCGACGCGATGGCGTACTCGTCCAGATCCCCCGACACCACGATGCGGGTGTTCGGGGCCCCGAGGTCGTCGAGCTGCGCGCGGACCTGGCGGGCGAGCACGCCCAGGTCGCCCGAGTCGATGCGGACACCGCCGAGCTCGGGACCGGCGACCGCGACGGCCGTCTCGACGCCCGCCGTGATGTCGTAGGTGTCCACCAGGAGCGTCGTGCCCACCCCGAGCGCGTCCACCTGAGCGCGGAACGCCGCCGCCTCGTCGGGACCGTCGGCGTCGGTGTGCAGCAGCGTGAACGCGTGCGCACTGGTGCCCGCGCCCGGAATGCCGTGTCGCCGAGTCGCTTCGAGGTTGGACGTCGCCGAGAATCCGGCGATGTAGGCCGCCCGTGACGCGGCGACCGCGGCCTCCTCGTGCGCGCGTCGGGACCCCATCTCGATCAGGGGACGCCCGTCCGAGGCGCTGACCATCCGCGCGGCCGCCGACGCGACGGCACTGTCGTGGTTGAAGATCGAGAGCGCCAGCGTCTCGAGGATCACGCACTCGGCGAAGGTGCCCCGCACCGACAGGATCGGCGAGCCGGGAAAGTAGAGCTCGCCCTCGCGGTAGCCGTCGACGTCGCCGGAGAAGCGGTAGTTCCGCAGCCAGTCGAGTGTCTCGTCGGTGAGGAACTCCGCCACCGACGCCACCTCGTCGTCGGTGAATCGGAACCGCGTCAACGCCTCGAGGAATCGGCCGGTACCCGCGACGACGCCGTAGCGCCGACCGCCGGGGAGGCGACGGGCGAACACCTCGAAGGCGCAGGAGCGATCGGCCGTTCCGTCGCGCAGGGCGGCAGAGAGCATCGTCAGCTCGTACCGGTCGGTGAAGAGCGCGGTGGACCGCGGCGGGTGGGTCACGCCGTCGGAGGCAGTGGGGGTCACATCGTGGAACAGTAGGGCGCTCGGACGCCGTGGTGGGTGAACCGCGCGCGGTCCATCCGTATTCTGATGGTCATGGGTGCCTCCGAAACCGCCTCGACCGCCACCCTCGCGCCGCTCGCGACGCTCCCGCAGGCCGACCCGGAGGAGAGCGTCGCGGTACGCGAGGACGTCGCCGCGGACACACCGTGGGTCACGATCGTCTGGGACGATCCGGTGAACCTCATGCACTACGTGACCTACGTGTTCCAGAAGGTCTTCGGGTACAGCAAGGACAAGGCCACCGAGTTGATGATGCAGGTGCACTCGGAGGGGAAGGCCGTGGTGTCCAGCGGTCCCCGCGAGAAGATGGAGAGCGACGTCTCGAAGCTCCACGCGGCCGGCCTGTGGGCCACCATGCAGCACGACGTCTGACGCAGTTCCTTCACCACGGCGCAGTTGCCCACGACAGAGCAGGGAGACCTTTCAGTGCGAGTGTGGACCCGGAAATCGTCGTTGGGCGGGGTCAAGTTCCGGTCCGAGATGGACTCGCGGGAGGTCGCGGTGCTCCGCTCCCTCGTCGAGTCCGTGGTCGGGCTGCTCGACGAGCGCAGCGCGCAGGCGCCCACGGACGATCTGGCCGCCCTCACCGGCATCCGCTCGGGCAACACGAGCGCGCCCGAGGACGCCACCCTCGCGCGGCTGCTGCCGGACTTCCATCGGCCCGAAGGAGCCGACGCGGCCGACACGCCGGACGCCCTCGCCCAGCGCGCGGACCTCAACGGGGCCCTGCGCGGAATCCACGAGCCCGAGATCATCGACGCCAAGCGCGCCGCGGGAACGGTGATTCTCGAGTCGCTGCCCGCCGACGGGGGTCGGATCACGTTGACGCCCGAGCAGGCCGAGTCGTGGTTGACCGGGCTGAACGACG
Source organism: Rhodococcoides corynebacterioides NBRC 14404 (assembly GCF_001894765.1). Classification (GTDB taxonomy): domain Bacteria; phylum Actinomycetota; class Actinomycetes; order Mycobacteriales; family Mycobacteriaceae; genus Rhodococcoides; species Rhodococcoides corynebacterioides. The sequence continues at coordinate 658,779 of NZ_BCWV01000004.1, read as the reverse complement.
TCCGCCTCGCCCTCGGCACCACCCTGGGCATCGATGCCGACACCCCGGACGAACTGCCCGCCGACGACCCCCGCGCGCCGCACCTCGACGTCTACCACTGGCTCACCTGGATGCAGGACTCGCTGGTTCAGGTCATGATGGCCTGATGCAGGACCGCCTGACCGACGTCGCCGGTCTGACCGTCGGTCACCACCGGGTGTGGACGCCCGACGTCACGGTGGCCACCGACGACCGGGACGGCGTCGGCTGGGCCACCGGCACCACCGTCGTGCTGGCCGACGGGCCCGCCGTCGCCGCGGTGGACGTGCGGGGCGGCGGACCGGGCACCCGCGAGACCGATCTGCTCGACCCCTCGCACTCCGTTCAACGGGTGGACGCGATCGTGCTGACCGGCGGCAGCGCCTACGGACTCGCCGCCGCCGACGGCGTCATGCGGTACCTGGAGGAGCACGGCCGCGGCGTGGCGATGGGGCGTCCCGATCGCGTGGTCCCGATCGTCCCCGCGGCCGTGATCTTCGATCTTCCGCTGGGCGCCTGGACATCCCGACCCGACGCCTCGTTCGGCCACGCCGCAGCGGCGGCCGCGTCGTCGGACGTCGCGCAGGGCAGTGAGGGTGCGGGGACCGGCGCACGTGCCGGCGTGCTCAAGGGCGGCATCGGGACGGCGTCCGCGACGGCCACCGAGGGCCCCGCCGCCGGACTCACGGTCGGTGCACTGGTCGTGGCCAATCCCGTCGGCTCGGCCTTCGACCCCCGCACCGGTGTGCTGTGGGGCGACCCGGGGGTGACCCTGCCCGTCCCGACCGCCGACGAGGTCGCGGCCGCCGCGGCGCTCGCTGCCAAGGACACCTCGCTGAACACCACCATCGGCGTCGTCGCCACCGATGCCGACCTCACGGCGTCGGGCTGCCGTCGGTTGGCCGTCGCCGCGCACGACGGGCTGGCCCGCGCGATCCGTCCCGCGCACTCGCCGCTCGACGGCGACACGTTCTTCGCCCTCGCCACGGGCCGGGCGACGCCGCGGGGCGAGGCCGTTCCCGTCGACGCGCGCATGATGCCGGACCTCGCCGTCCTCGACGCCCTGTGCGCCCTGGCCGCCGTCGTCACGGAACGGGCGATCGCGCGCGCCGTGCTCACGGCCACGTCGATCGCCGGGATTCCCGCTTATCGGGACGTCTTCGCTTCCGCTCGCGTCTGACCCGCGCCGGTACCGTGGCAGGGGAACCTCCCGACGGACCAGGACGGCGACCATGAGCGTGACTCCCTCCCGCACACCGGGCTCGACGCCCCCGAGCGCCCGGTCGCGGTGGAGTGCCGCGGCGATCGGGATTCTCGGTTTCCTCGCCGTGCTCTACGTGGTCGAGGCCGTCGACGTGGCGCTGGGACAACGCCTCGACACGGCGGGAATCCGGCCGCGCGACGTCGACGGCCTGAGCGGCGTCGCGTTCGCGCCGGTCCTGCACGACGGGTGGGATCACCTGTTCGCCAACACCGGTCCGCTGCTCGTCCTCGGCTTCGTGCTGCTGCTGTCCGGCATCGGACCAGCCGTCGCGGTCACGGCGGTGATCTGGATCGTCGGCGGGCTCGGCACCTGGCTCACCGGGGCATCGGGATCCATCCACATCGGGGCGTCGATCCTGGTGTTCGGCTGGCTCGCCTACCTGATCGTGCGCGGGGTGTTCACCCGTGACATCGGGCAGATGGCACTGGGTTTCGTGGTTCTCGTGGTCTACGGCGGTCTGCTGTGGGGCGTGCTGCCCACCGAGGAACGGGTGTCCTGGCAGGGGCATCTGTTCGGTGCTCTCGCGGGGGTGCTCGCGGCGTGGATGTTCGCGTCCGGACGCCGCCGAACCGATCCGACCCGGGCGCCGTCACCGCACGGTCGATGAATCCTCGGATCGGACACGACACCGGCCGGGCCCGATCCTGTCCGGAGCGGCGCGATCACATGGCAGCATGACCCCCATGCGTCTCACGGTCCTGGGTTGTTCGGGCAGCGTGTCGGGTCCCGACTCACCGGCATCCGGATATCTCCTCGAGGCGCCCGACACCCCGCCGCTGGTCCTCGACTTCGGACCGGGAGTGCTGGGGGCACTGCAGAAGTACGCCGATCCCGTCGACGTCCACGTCCTGCTCTCGCACCTGCATGCCGACCACTGCCTCGACGTACCGGGCCTGCTCGTGTGGCGTCGCTACCACCCGGTGCCGGCCGAGGGGCGGGCGCTGGTGTTCGGCCCGTCGGACATGGCGTTCCGGCTGGGGGTCGCGTCGGCCGAGAGCGGCGGCAAGATCGACGACATGTCCGACACTCTGGACCTCCGGTATCTCCGCGACGGCGGGGTCATCGAGTTCGGTGCGCTGTCCATCGAGACCCGCCGGGTCTACCACCCGCCGGAGTCCTACGGCATGCGGGTGACCACCGAGAACGGCACCGTCCTCGCCTACACCGGGGACACCGGGATGTGCGACGCCGTCGAGACTCTCGCGCGCGATGCCGACGTCCTGCTGGCGGAGGCGTCCTGGACCGACGGCGCCGATCGGCCGCTCGGAGTCCACCTCTCCGGAGCCGAGGCCGGGCGCCTCGCCGCCACGGCCGGCGTCGGCGAGCTCCTCCTGACCCACATCCCGCCCTGGACGTCCCGCGAGGACGTGATCGCCGAGGCCAAGGCCGAATTCGACGGTCCCGTGCACGCGGTCTCGCCCGGGTACGTCGTCGAACTCTGACCGGCCGCGTCACCCGATAGGGTGGGCCGGTGGCCACACGCGAAGACGGACGAGACGACGACGAACTGCGCCCCATCACCCTGACGCGGGGTTTCACCTCGCATCCGGCCGGGTCGGTGCTGGTGGAGTTCGGCAACACGCGGGTCATGTGCACCGCGAGTGTCGAGGCGGGGGTGCCGCGCTGGCGCAAGGGTTCCGGGCTCGGCTGGCTCACCGCCGAGTACGCGATGCTGCCCGGCGCCACCCACACCCGGAACAGCCGAGAGTCCGTGAAGGGCAAGGTGTCCGGCCGCACCCAGGAGATCAGTCGACTGGTCGGTCGCTCGCTGCGGGCCTGCATCGACCTCGCCGCCATCGGTGAGAACACCATCGCACTGGACTGCGACGTGCTCCAGGCCGACGGCGGCACCCGCACCGCGGCGATCACCGGCGCCTACGTGGCGCTGGCCGACGCCGTGACGTACCTCGGTGCCCACGGTCGTCTCGCCGACCCGCAGCCCATCTCGTGCGCCATCGCGGCCGTCTCCGTCGGCGTCGTCGACGGTCGGGTGCGTCTGGACCTGCCGTACGAGGAGGATTCGCGCGCCGAGGTCGACATGAACGTCGTCGCCACCGACACCGGCACGCTCGTCGAGATCCAGGGCACGGGGGAGGGTGCGACGTTCCCTAGATCCACGCTCGACGCGATGCTCGACAGTGCGCTGGCCGGGTGTGAGCGCATCTTCGCGGTGCAGAGGGAGGCTCTGGACGCGCCGTACCCGGGTGAGCTTCCCGGTGCCTGATTCGGTGCGGTTGCTGGTCGCCAGCCGGAACCCGAAGAAGCTGGCCGAGTTGCGGCGGGTGCTCGACGGCGCGGCCGTCGAGGGCATCGACCTGGTCGGGCTCGACGAAGTGCCGGAGTATCCGGAGACACCCGAGACCGGCGCGACGTTCGAGGAGAACGCGCTGATCAAGGCGCGCGACGGTGCTGCTGCCACCGGATTGGCCTGCGTCGCAGACGATTCGGGGATCGCGGTCGATGCGCTGAACGGCATGCCCGGGGTGCTCTCGGCTCGCTGGTCCGGCCGACACGGCGAGGACGAGGCCAACACCTCCCTGCTCCTCGCGCAGCTCTCGGACGTGCCGGACGAGCGACGCGGCGCGGGCTTCGTGTCCGCCTGCGCGCTGGTGCTGCCGGACGGGACCGAGACCGTCACCCGCGGCGAATGGCGCGGTGCGGTGGCCCGGGAGCGGGCAGGTTCCGGCGGCTTCGGCTACGACCCGGTGTTCGTGCCGGAGGGGTCCGACCGGTCCGCCGCGGAACTGAGCCCGCAGGAGAAGGACGCCGCCTCGCATCGGGGAATCGCCCTGCGTGCGTTGGTGCCGGCGATCGCGGCGTTGCGGTAACGCGCTCGACCTGCCTGGTTGCACACAGGTCGACCGGATCGGCGGGTTCCCGGCATTCCGGGCGATTCGTGTGCAGGGAGGCATGGTCGGCCGCCGGGGCGCACGATGGCGGGTCGTGAGGCGTCCCCTGCGCGACAGCACACAGGTCGACCGAATCGACGGGTTCCCGGCACTCGGGGCGTCCTGTGGACACTCCGGCAGGTCCATCCACAGGTCGGTGTCCGCGGGGCTGTCCGGGCGGCCGTCGCGGTGAAGCTTGGCCCGTGACGGTGTATCGGCGAGACGAGTTGTTGCGCAGCGGTATCGGGCGGGGTGCCCTGAATCATCGCGTGCGCACCGGAAGACTCCATCGCGTGCTGCCGGCGGTGTACTGCACCCGCCCACCCACCTACGAGGATCGATGCCGTGCGGTCGTGGCCTGGAGACCCGAGGCGGTCCTGAGCCACGACACCGCGGCCCGGCTCTGGGGCCTGCTCGTCCCCGAGCCCGAGGTGGTCCACGCCACCGTCCCGATGTCCACCTCGTCGCGGTGCCCGCCGGGGTTCCGTCTGCACCGGCGCGTGGTGGAACCGGTGGTGTACCGCGCATTGTTGCCGGTGGTCACGCAGGAGCAGTGCTTCATCGACGTGGCGACCACGCTCGATGCCGAGGCTCTCGAACGGTTCGTCGATCAGGCCCTGTCGCATCGGGTTCGGTGGCGGGCGGTCGCCGCGCTCTGCGACGCGGCGCGGGGCATGCACGGCGTCGCGGCGGTGCGGCGGCAGTTGCGGACTGCGTGCCCGCGAACGCTGTCCGAGGCGGAACGGCAGGTCGCCCGTGCGCTCAGCGCGAGACACGCCGGCATGGAGATCAACGCCGAGGTGGGGAAGTACTACGGCGACCTGGTGTGTCGGCGTGCGCGGGTGATCGTGGAGATCGACGGGCGGGAGTTCCACATCGACCCGCACACGTTCACCCGCGACCGCATCCGCCAGAACGAGTTACTACTCGATGGCTGGCTCGTGCTGCGCTATTCCGCGGTACGGGCACTGGCCCACACGGACGAGGTGGTCGACGAGATCCTCGCGGTGGTACGGAAGCGGCGGAAGTCCCGTGCCTGAGTGCACACAGGTGGGGCGATCGGGCGGGTTCCCGGCAGTCGGGGCGACTTGTGTGCCGTGGCGCAGGTCAGACGGCGAAGTCCCGCTTGACCTGCTGGGTCCGCCGATGCTCGATGACGAAGGAGAGGAACGGCACGGTGCCCGCGAGAAGGGTGCCCACCGTGCGACCGACGGGCCAGCGCACCTTGACGGCCAGGTCCAGGGTCACGAGGAGGTAGACGAAGTACACCCACCCGTGCACGACGGCGATCCACCCGGGCAGGTCCTGCACGCCGAAGCCGTACTTGGCCACCATCTCCGCGGTCAGCACCAACAGCCAGAGCCCGGTGGCGTAGGCGAGCACGCGGTACCGCAGCAGCGCGGGCGCCACGCGCGCATCCTTCGTGCGAGTGGGGGCGGCGGGTCCGGAATCGGCGGTGCTCACGAACTGCTCCTGTCCTCGCGGCCGAGCTCCGCGAGATAGCGGTTGTATTCCTGCAGGCTGCGGGACTCGGCGTCGGAGCCGAGCGTCTCCGCGGGAGTGACCGTGGGCCGCTGCGGCAGCAGATCCGCAGGGATCTCGGTCGGCTCGGCGGTGAGATCCGGCTCCGGCTCCTCGGGAGCGTCCTCGAGCTGCACGAACCGGCGGTAGGCGAAGACGACGAACGCGGCGAACAGCGGCCACTGCAGGGCGTACCCGAGGTTCTGCCCCGAGCCGGTCGACGATTCGAAGCGCTCCCACTGCCACCAGCCGAGCGCCAGACAGCCGCCGGCCGCGACGACGACCAGCAGAATCAGGGCAGGTCGACTCCTGGCCCGGGTTCCGTCGCCGTGTCGATCCACACGGCCAGGCTACCGGAGCGCCGGTGTGTCAACGACGCGACGTCGTACTTCCCGGTGGGCTCCGATTCGGTGCGCGAGGGGGGACTCGAACCCCCACGTCCTTCGGACACCAGAACCTAAATCTGGCGCGTCTGCCATTTCGCCACTCGCGCGTGCGGGCCGAGTCTAGACGCCCGCGTCACCCCCGGATGGTGAGGTGACGCGGGCGTCCGACCTCACGCCTCGCGGGGCGGCGCAGGGGAGCGTCGGCCGGTGGCGACGCGCTGATGACGCCACAGCGAGTGTCGGACCGTGGGGACGTCGACCGCGAGCTCGTCGGCGATCACGGCGAGAATGCCGTCGACCGCGGTCGGGTCGAGATCGTCCGACGCCCCGGTGACCTCTCGGAGGAACGACGCGACGAGCGCCGCGGCGTCGTCCGTGACCACTCCGAGGGCGCCGAGGAAGCACTGCCACGTGCGGTCGCCGAGGCCGGGGACGTCGACGACGGCGCGTCGCAGCTGCTCGGTGTCGGTCACGTCCGCGGCGCTCCGGACGCCGGCCTCGGTGAGGGCGGCGGCTGCGGCCACCACCGCAGCGGCCTTGGTGGTGCGGTTGCCGGGCACCCGCTGTCGGTTGCCGAGCAGTGCGGCGAGTCCGTCCCCGTCGCACGCGGCGAAACCGGCGAGATCGTCGGTCCGGCCCTGTCGATGGGCCCGCCACGTGGCGACGACGCCTCGAACACCCGTGTTCGGCCCGCCGTAGGACGCGCGGGCGGAGAAGACGGCGTCGAGCAGGGCCGCCTCGGCGTCGCGCCACCCCGGGAACCAGAACGGTGACGATTCGCGCGGAACGGCGCGCAGGACCGACGCGGTGAGGTCCGACGGCGCGACGGCGGCGGTGGTGGTGGCGAGGTCGGCGGTGATGGATGCGGTCACGAGATTCCCCCCGGATCTACGTGCGGCACGCGTGGTGCCGGTGTGGGGCACGGCGGGCGCCGTGCGACGCGGACGGTAGCCGCGAGGTCCGACAGCGCGGACGGAGTCGGCGCGACACCGGACGCCGGGTCACAGATACCTGCAGGTCGTGACATGCATCACCCACGCCCACACCTGAATCCGAGGGTTTCCTCGAGTTCCGAGCCGCGGAGATACCCCCTGGTCTGCGACGACTTTCGCTACTCGCCGGTCACTTCCCGCCGCCGGTCGGGGCGGCGTCACGACGTACCGGCGGGTAGCACTAGGACGTCAAACAGAACGTGAGGATTTCCTCATGATTTTGTGTCACGCTGGTCCGCACGAGGCGACGGCTCCCCGCCAGGGATCGAGCGCGCGTCGTCTCACCGGACTCGTTCGACCGACCGGATCCACGAGAACCGAGGTCGCCGCCCCCAGCGGCCCCGACCCCCATCGCCTCGCACCCGAGGTAGGAGAGGACACGCACGCGTGACGATCAACGAGAGCACACCATCCCGCCCGCGGTCCGGAGACCGCAGCAGCTCGCTCGCCGAGCGCGTGGTCGACGGTGAGGCGTACGCCCTCGCCTTCGGGGGGCAGGGCGCCCCGTGGCTGCCGACGCTGGACGAACTGACCCGCGACTGCGCGCTGGAGCCGCAGATCACCGACCTGGTGAACTCGTCCGCCCGGGTGCTCGCGCCCGTGGCCGCCGAGCTGCTGGTAGTGCGCCCGCTCGGCTTCGACCCGATCGCGTGGATGCTCGAGCAGGAACTCGCCGACGACCCCGCCGCCGGCCCGTCGGATGCGGCTCTGCTGTCGGCCGCCGTGTCGGTGCCCGGCGTGCTGCTCACGCAGATCGCCGCGTTGCGCGCCCTCGCCGTGCAGGGTCTGGACTACACCACCACCCCGCCCGTCGCGGTCATCGGTCACTCGCAGGGTGTCCTCGCCGAAGCCGTCGTCGCCGACCGCGGTGAGAGCGATGTCGAGCTCCTCGCCCTCGCCCAGCTGATCGGTGCTGCCGCCGGGCTGGTCGGCCGCCGCCGCGGCCTCATCGGTGCCGGTGATCGCGCCCCGATGGTCTCGGTGTCGAACATCGACCCGGCTCGCCTGCAGGCCGTCGTCGACGAGCTCTCGGGCGACGAGGCCGCGGCGTCCGCCGTCGTGGCGATCCGCAACGGCCGTCGTCGTGTCGTCCTCAGCGGGCCCTACACCGCCCTCGTTCGCATCCAGCAGCGGTGCGAGGAGATCGCGGACCGCGAGAGCCGCGAGCGCGACGCCAAGAAGCGTGGCGGCGACGTGTTCTCGCCCGTCTTCGAGCCCCTCGCCATCGAGGTCGGCTTCCATCACCCGCAGCTCGCCGAGGCCGTCGAGATCGTCGAAGGCTGGGCCACCCGCTGCGGTCTCGACGTCGACCGTGCGCGGGCGCTGTCCACCGCCATCTTCGTCGAGCCGGTCGACTGGGTCGCCGCCGTGGATTCCGTCGTCGCCGCCGGTGCCGCCTGGGTCCTCGACCTCGGCCCCGGTGACGCCCTCACCCGCCTGACCGCCTCGAACATGCGCGGCCACGGCGTCGGTGTCGTCGCCGCGTCGACCAGGACCGGTCACCGAAACCTGTTGACGCCGGGCGCCGCTCCCGCCGTCGACCGCCCGTGGACCGACTTCGCGCCGCGCGTCGTCACGCTGCCGAACGGCCGCACCGTCGTCGAGACCTCCTTCACCCAGCTCACCGGTCGCTCGCCGATCCTGCTCGCCGGCATGACGCCGACGACGGTCGATCCGGCCATCGTCGCCGCGGCCACCAACGCCGGCCACTGGGCCGAGCTCGCCGGTGGCGGCCAGGTCACCGAGGAGATCTTCGCCGGTCACGTCGACCGTCTGAAGGAGCTGCTCGAGCCGGGCCGCTCGGTGCAGTTCAACTCGCTCTTCCTCGATCCGTACCTGTGGAAGCTGCAGCTCGGCGGCAAGCGCCTCGTGCAGAAGGCCCGCACCGCGGGCGCACCCTTCGACGGTGTGGTCGTCACGGCCGGTATCCCCGAGCTCGACGAGGCCGTCGCGCTGATCGAGGAGCTGACCGAGGTCGGCATCAGCCACGTCGCGTTCAAGCCCGGCACCGTCGCGCAGATCCGCAGCGTCATTCGCATCGCCACCGAGGTGCCCGACTACCCGGTGATCGTGCACATCGAGGGCGGGCGCGCCGGCGGCCACCACTCGTGGGAGGACCTCGACGACCTGCTCGTCGCCACCTACGCCGAGCTGCGTGCGCACGACAACATCGTCATCTGCGTCGGCGGCGGCATCGGCACCCCGGAGCGGGCGGCCGAGTACCTCACCGGCCAGTGGTCCGTCGACGCCGGGTTCCCGGCGATGCCGCTCGACGGCATCCTCGTCGGCACCGCCGCCATGGCGACCCTCGAGGCCACCACGGCTCCCGAGGTCAAGCAGCTCCTGGTCGACACCCCCGGATGCCCGGACTGGGTGGGCGCCGGAACCGCCACGGGCGGAATGGCTTCGGGCCGCAGCCAGCTCGGCGCGGACATCCACGAGATCGACAACGCCGCGTCGCGCACCGGCCGCCTGCTCGACGAGGTCGCCGGTGACGACGACGCCGTCGCGGCGCGTCGCGACGAGATCGTCGCCGCGCTGGACGCCACGGCCAAGCCGTACTTCGGTGACGTCGCCGACATGACGTACCTGCAGTGGCTGAACCGCTACGTCGAGCTCGCCGTGGGCGACGACCCGCGCGTGGAGAACCCGTGGCTCGACATCACGTGGCGCGTGCGCTTCCGGGACATGCTGCAGCGCAGCGAGGCTCGGCTGCACCCGGCCGACCGTGGCCCGGTCCCCACGCTGTTCGAGGACGAGGATCTGCTCGAGCGTCCGGCCGACGCCGTCGCAGCGCTGCTGCGTGCGTACCCCGACGCCGAGTCGGTGCGCCTGCACCCGGCCGACGTTCCGTTCTTCGTCTCGCTGTGCCGCCTGCCGGGCAAGCCGGTCAACTTCGTGCCCGTCGTCGACAAGGACGTGCGCCGTTGGTGGCGCAGTGATTCCCTGTGGCAGGCCCACGATCCGCGGTACAGCGCCGATCAGGTCTGCATCATCCCCGGCACCGTCGCCGTCGCCGGCATCGACCGCGTCGACGAGCCCGTCGGTGACCTGCTGAACCGCTTCGAGAAGGCCACCACGGACCGGCTGCTCGCCGAGGGTGCCGAGCCCGTCGCCGTCGCCACGCGCCGCCACCCCGAGGTGGCCGGTGGCGCCATCGGTGTCGTGCTCGCCGCGCCGGACATCACCTGGGCATCGCGCCTGGCGCCCAACCCCGTTCGTCGTCTCGGTGCGGTGAGCGAGTGGGAGGTCACCTCCGACGAGCAGGCGACGCACCCCGGCACCGGCGCCACCCTGACCACGTCCGGCGACGACGCCGTGCTGCTCTCGGTGCCGCTGACCGCCGGTCGCTCGGTCGACATCCGGATCACCGTCCCGGCCTCCGCGGTCGACGGCGGCGCACCGCTGGTGACCGACGCCGACGCCGAGACCGCCATGTCCGCGCTCCTCGGAGTGGCTGCGGGACAGGATCTTCCGACGGTCAAGAACGGCACCGCGCGTCTGAACATCGCGTGGTCGCCCGATCTGACCGCCGATCACGCCGGCGTCACCGGCTCCGGCCTGCCCGCGCAGTACGGCGTCGGACAGTCGATCGTGCCGGACGTGCTCGTCGGGGCCTGTTGGCCCGCCGTCTTCGCCGTGCTGGGCGCTGCCCGCACCGCGGACGCCGGCTCGGTCATCGAGGGCATGCTGGACCTGGTCCACCTCGACCACCGCATCGATCTGGTCGGCGAGCTGCCGGATCACCACAGCATCCTGGTGGTCAAGGCGACCGCCGGCGAGGTGATCGACACCGATCTCGGACGCGTCGTGGAGGTCTCGGTCGAGATCGGCGCGATGCTCGGCGAGGGCCTCGACGCCCCCGCCGTCGCGACCCTGGTGGAGCGCTTCGCCATTCGCGGGCGCACCGGTGCCGGCACCCTGACCGATCCGCCGCGCGCCGGCGGGTCGCTCACCGACGCCCTGGTGGAGACGCCGCGTCGACGTCGTCGGGACGTCACGGTCACCGCGCCGCGCCACATGGGTGCCTTCGCTCAGGTGTCCGGCGACCACAACCCGATCCACACCTCCGACGCCGCCGCGCGTCTGGCCGGTCTGGGCAGCCCGATCGTCCACGGCATGTGGCTCTCGGCCGCCGCGCAGCAGGTGGTGACGGCCGTCGATCCGTCGGCCACCACCCCGCCGCGTCGCCTCACCGCATGGACCACCCGGTTCCTCGGCATGGTGCGCCCCGGCGCGTCGATCGACGTGCGCGTGGACCGCATCGGGTTCGAGGCCGGCCGCGAGGTCGTCGAGGTCTCCTGCAAGGTCGACGGTGACCTGGTCATGCAGGCCACCGGCCGCATCGCGGCGCCGAAGACGGTGTACGCCTTCCCCGGTCAGGGCATCCAGACCCGCGGCATGGGTCTCGACGCGCGGAGCCGGTCCAAGGCCGCACGCGAGATCTGGGAGCGTGCCGACAAGCACACCCGGTCCGCGCTCGGCTTCTCCATCCTCGCGGTGGTGCGGGACAACCCGACCGAGCTCCGCGCTCGCGGCGTCACCCACAAGCACCCCGACGGCGTGCTGCACCTGACGCAGTTCACCCAGGTGGCCATGGCCGTCCTCGGTGTGGTCCAGGTGGCCGAGCTCCGCGAGTCCGGTGCGTTCGTGGAGGACTCGTTCCTCGCGGGCCATTCGGTGGGCGAGTACAACGCCCTCGCGGCGGTCGCCGGTGTGCTCCCGCTCGAGGCCGTTCTCGAGGTGGTCTTCCAGCGCGGGTCCGCCATGCACCAGCTCGTTCCGCGTGATGCGCAGGGCCGCAGCGACTACCGCATGGCCGCCATCCGTCCGTCGCAGATCGGCCTGGCCGACGACGACGTCATCGAGTACGTCGAGTCCATCGGCGCCCGCGTCGGCGAGTTCCTGCAGGTGGTGAACCTCAACCTGCGCGGGTCGCAGTACGCCATCGCCGGCACCGTCGCCGGGCTGGAGGAGCTCGAGCGCGACATCGACCGTCGCCGTGCGGAATTCGGCGGCAAGCGCGCCTTCATCCTGGTGCCCGGTATCGACGTGCCCTTCCACTCCACGGTCCTGCGCGGCGGAGTCGACGACTTCCGCAACCGTCTGCTGGACCTGCTGCCGGAGACGATCGATCCGTCGATCCTGGTGGGGCGCTACATCCCCAACCTGGTGCCGCGCCTGTTCTCGCTCGAGAAGGCGTTCGTGCAGGAGATCGCCGACCTGGTGCCGTCCGCACCGCTCGTCGACGTGCTCGGCGCGTGGGACGACTGGGCCGCTCGCCCGTCCGACCTGTGCCGCGTGGTGCTGACCGAGCTGCTCGCGTGGCAGTTCGCCAGCCCGGTGCGGTGGATCGAGACGCAGGATCTGCTGTTCGCCGACACCGCCGACGGCGGGTTGGGCATCGAGCGGTTCGTCGAGGTGGGTCTCGGCGCTATGCCGACGGTGGCCAACCTGGCGACCAACACGCTGAAACTGCCGGGCCGCGTGGGTCATCCGGTGGAGGTGCTCAACATCGAGCGCGACGCCGCCGTGGTGTTCTCCACCGACACGGACCCGGAGATCGTCGACGAGCCGGAGGAGACCCCGGCGGCCGACCCGGCCGCCACCGCCCCGGCCGCGGCTCCCGCGGCGCCGGCGCCTGCAGCGGCACCGGCGGGCGGGCCTCGTCCCGACGACATCGCCTTCACCGCGTCGGACGCGACCACCGTGCTCATCGGCCTGTGGACCAAGCTCCGCCTCGACCAGATCGGCCCCGCCGACACCATCGAGGCGCTGTGCGACGGCGTGTCCTCGCGTCGGAACCAGCTGCTGGTCGATCTCGGTTCCGAGCTCTCGCTCGGCGCGATCGACGGTGCGGCCGATGCCGACATGGGCGCTCTGGCCGGCACCGTCAACAAGCTCGCCCGCACCTACCGGCCCTACGGCCCGGTGCTGAGCGATTCCATCAACGACCACCTGCGGAAGGTGTTCGGCCCGTCGGGACGTCGTCCCGGCGCGGTCGCCGAGCGGGTGACCAAGGTCTGGCAGCTCGGCGACGGGTGGGCACACCACGTCACCGCCGAGGTCGCTCTCGGCACCCGTGACGGGCAGTCCGTCCGCGGCGGGGCGCTCGGTGGTCTCGGCGAGACCGCTCCGTCGGACGGCGCCGCCGTCGACGCGTTGATCGACGCCGCCGTGACGGCCGTCGGTCAGCGCCGCGGGGTGCAGGTCTCCATGCCGTCCAGCGGGGGTGGCGGCGGTGGGGGCACCGTCGACGCCGCCGCGCTCGGCGAGTTCACCGAGAACATCACCGGCCGGAGTGGCGTGCTCGCCTCGGCGGCGCGTCTGGTGCTCGAGCAGCTCGGGTTCGCGGACGCGGAGACGCTGCCGGAGGCCGATACCGCCGAGTCCGATCTGATCGATCTCGTCTCGTCCGAACTGGGCAGCGACTGGCCGCGTCTCGTGGCGCCGTCGTTCGACGCCCGTCGTGCGGTCCTGATCGACGACCGATGGGCCACGGCGCGTGAGGATCTCGCTCGCCTGTGGATCGGCGACGAGGCCGCTCGCGCCCTGGCGGTCGACGCCTTCACCGGCGCCGGCGAGGCCGTGGCCGCGCAGGCGGCGTGGTGGCAGCGCCGTGCCGACGCACAGGGTCTGGCCGACCTGGCGTCGTCGTACGCCGCCATCGCCACGGCCGCGACCGCGACCGAGACGCCGGGGCAGTGGGCCGATCAGGTGGCCGTGGTGACCGGAGCGAGCAAGAACTCCATCGCCGCTGCGGTGACCGGCGAGCTGCTCTCGGGCGGGGCGACGGTCTTCCTGACCACGTCGCGTCTGGACGAGGAGCGCGTCGGGTTCTACCGCGAGCTCTACCGCACGCACGCCGTGACCGGTGCCGCTCTCTGGGTGGTCCCCGCGAACATGGCGTCGTACGCCGACGTCGACGCGTTCGTCGAGTGGGTCGGCACCGACCGGATCGATTCGGCCGGTGGCGCCAAGAAGCTGGTCAAGCCGGCGATGACGCCGACCATGTTGTTCCCGTTCGCCGCGCCGCGCGTGGCGGGCGAGCTGTCCGACGCCGGCGCCCGCGCCGAGATGGAGATGAAGGTTCTCCTCTGGTCGGTCGAGCGTCTCATCGGCGGACTGTCCGCCATCGGGTACGACCGCGACGTCGACAGCCGACTGCACGTGGTGCTGCCGGGCTCGCCGAACCGTGGCCTCTTCGGTGGCGACGGCGCGTACGGCGAGGCCAAGGCCGCGCTGGACGCCGTGACCAACCGCTGGAAGGCCGAGCGCAGCTGGGCCGAGCGAGTGACGTTGGCGCACGCCCGCATCGGCTGGGTCCGGGGCACCGGGCTCATGGGCCACAACGACGTGGTCGCCGAGGCCGCGGAGGCGGCCGGCGTGCGGACGTGGTCGACGCAGGAGATGGCCGAGCAGCTGATCGCCCTGTGCGACGAGGACTCTCGCCGCCGTGCGGTCGACGCTCCGCTCGAGGCCGACCTCACCGGTGGTCTCGCCGAGGCCGGGCTCGATCTGGCCGCGCTGGCCAAGGACGCCGCGGACGCGGCCGTCGCCGAGGAGGCTCCGGCCCCCGCGCCGGCCACCGTCGACGCGCTGCCCGAGCCGCCGCGCATCACCGGCGAGCTCGATGCCCCGGCGTGGCCGGAGCTCGACGTGGACCCGTCGGAGCTGGTCGTCATCGTCGGTGCCGGCGAGCTCGGACCGTACGGCAGTGCGCGGACGCGCTTCGAGATGGAGGTCGACGAGAAGCTCTCGGCGGCAGGCGTTCTCGAGCTTGCATGGAGCACCGGCCTGGTGGTCTGGGAGAACGATCCCAAGCCGGGCTGGTACGACGTCGAGTCCGGTGATCTGGTGCCGGAGGCCGAGATCGCGGACCGCTACCACGACGTGGTGGTCGAGCGGTGCGGCATTCGCCGGTACGAGGACGACGGCGCCATGGTGAACAACACCGCGCCGCTGATGTCCTCGGTGTTCCTCGACCAGGACCTGACCTTCGTGGTGGGCAGCGAGGCCGAGGCCCGCGCGTTCGTCTCGGCGGATCCGGACCGGACCGTGGTGAACACCAACGCCGACGGCGACTGGCAGGTCACCCGCAAGGCGGGCACCGAGATTCGCGTGCCGCGCCGGATGAAGCTGACCCGCAGCGTGGGCGGCCAGATCCCCACCGGCTTCGATCCGGTGAAGTGGGGCATCTCGCCGGACATGGCGAGCTCGGTGGACCGCGTCGCACTGTGGAACATCGTGTGCACCGTCGACGCGTTCATCACCTCGGGCTTCGAGCCGTCGGAGCTCATGCGCTGGACCCACCCGTCTCTGGTGGCGAACACGCAGGGCACGGGCATGGGCGGCATGGAGTCGATGCGCTCGCTGTACATCGACACGCTGCTGGGCGACGCACGGGCGAACGACATCCTGCAGGAAGCCCTGCCGAACGTCGTGGCGGCGCACGTGGTCCAGAGCTACGTCGGCTCGTACGGCGCGATGGTGCACCCGGTGGCTGCCTGCGCCACGGCCGCGGTGTCGGTCGAGGAGGGCGTCGACAAGATCCGTCTCGGCAAGGCCACGTTCGTGGTCGCCGGCGGCTTCGACGACCTGAGCAACGAGGGCATCATCGGCTTCGGCGACATGTCCGCCACGGCGGACACCGAGGCCATGCGGGCCCAGGGCATCAGTGATCGGCGGTTCTCGCGGGCCAACGATCGCCGGCGCGGCGGATTCGTCGAATCGCACGGCGGCGGAACGATTCTGCTCGCCCGCGGCGACCTGGCCCTGGAGATGGGTCTGCCCGTCCTCGGTGTGGTCGGCTGGGCGCAGTCGTTCGGCGACGGTGTCCACACCTCGATTCCCGCCCCGGGCCTCGGCGCCCTCGGTGTGGGTCGCGGTGGCCGGGACTCGGCCATGGCGCTCTCGCTCGCGGCGCTCGGCGTCGCGGCGGACGACATCGCCGTGATCTCCAAGCACGACACGTCCACCAACGCCAACGACCCCAACGAGGCCGAACTGCACACGCGTCTGGCGCGGGCACTCGGCCGCAGCGAGGGCAACCCGCTGTTCGTGGTGTCGCAGAAGTCGCTGACGGGTCACAGCAAGGGCGGCGCCGCCGCCTTCCAGCTGATCGGTCTGTGCCAGGTGCTCGCGCAGGGCGTCGTGCCGCCGAACCGCAGCCTCGACTGCGTCGACGACAAGATGGCCGAGTTCGAACACCTGGTGTGGGCACGCCGGCCGCTGACGTTCGGAAACTCGTTGCCGCTCAAGGCCGGTCTGCTGACCAGCCTCGGGTTCGGCCACGTGTCCGGGCTGATCGCGGTGGTGCACCCGCAGGCGTTCGTCGCCGCGATTCCGGCCGATCGACGCGAGGAGTACCTGCGCACGTCGCGGGAGCGCGTCGTCGCCGGACGCCGACGCCTCGCCGACGCCATGTGCGGCGGTGACGCGCTGTACCGGCGTCCGGAGGATCGCCGGCTGGGTCACGACGGCACACCGTCGGCCGTCAAGCATCAGCTCGAGGCCGACCTGCTGCTCAGCGAGGCCACCCGACTCGGTGCGGACGACGTCTACCGCGTCGCCGCGCAGGATGGCACGGTGACCGAATGAGCATCCTCGGAGTCGGACTGGACCTGGTGTCGGTGTCGGAGTTCGCCGAGCAGATGGAGCGCGTCGGGACCACCATGGTCCGCGACAGCTTCACTGCCGGCGAGCGCCGCCACGCCGCCACCAAGAGCAGCGATCCCGCGCGGCACTACGCCGCGCGGTGGGCGGCCAAGGAAGCGGTGCTGAAGGCCTGGGCCGGGTCCCGGTTCGCCCGCGCACCGCAGATCGGCGACAACCCCTACCCGTTGATCGAAGTGGTCAACGACGCCTGGGGTCGCCCGTCGATCAAGCTGCACGGCATGGCGGCGGAGTTCCTGCCGTCGGTGAAGATCCACCTGTCGCTGACGCACGACGGCGACATGGCCGCCGCGGTGGCGATTCTGGAGGAGTGAGTACCGAGTGACTCGGGGGAGAGAGCCGGCGCGATCAGCGCCGGCTCTCTTTTTCTGCCAGTGACAGGTACGCGGCCATGATGCGCTTGAGTTCGACCACGGCGTCGGCGTGCGTCTGGCCGTCCTGGACGGAGAAGTTCAGCATCGAGTAGACGACGTGCACCAGCACCTCGGCCATGAGGTTGCGGCGCGCCCGCGGTGTCCGCGGGGTGAGCGGTGCGAGCATCCGCTCGATCTGCGCGGCGAACGCCCGCTCGTGGATCACGCCCGTCGCCCGCGTGGCCGGCGTGCTCTGCATCGCCAGCCACACCTCTCGACGGGACGGGTCGGACGACCACAGACCGGACATGTGGTCGAGGAAGTCGTCGAGGAATCGCAGCCAGTCGATCGACGGAATCTCGCCGTCGAATTCCGCCAGCTCGCGTTGGACGCCCTTGAGATCCTCGCGGTTGAGTTCGCAGACGATCACGTACTTGTTGGCGAAGAACTGGTAGAGCGTGCCGATCGGCAGTCCCGCGCGGGACGCCACTTCCTCGCAGGTGAACGATTCGAAGCCCACATCGACCAGAAGCTCGCGCGACGCGGTGAGCAGGGCGTCGAACTTGCGCTTGCTCCGCTCCTGCGTGGGACGACGTCGGGGGAGCAGCTCCACGGGTTCGTTGGTGTCCGCGTTCTCGCTGGTGTCGGCGCCGTCGCGGACGTCCGACTCGTCGAGGGTGTCGGAATCGTCGGGCGTGCTCGGCTGGTGCTGCCACGGTGACCCGGCGGTGGAATCCACGACATCGAGACTATCGGTCCGGCGCGTCGTCACCACCGAGCATCCCCGATCGGGCCCGCCGTTTGTGAACATCCGGTATGTTTGGAGAGCGTTGAGAGGGAGATGGACCGAAAAAGTCCCTCTCGTTCGCCCTCGCGCCCCGGATCGACGGGGGTGGTTCGGACTGCGTGAGGTTCCGGGTGCGTTGCGCCCGCGTCGCACATTCCTGCTGGTGGCGGCGCGGCCCGTGGCGGCACCGACCCGACACGCGTCGAGACCAGGGAGGGCTCGCCATGAAGGACTCCACGCCGGCTGCGTTGCTGGCCTACCACGTACAGGGCAGCACGGTGACCGCCGAACTGCTCGCCGCGGCCGACGGAACGGTCGTCGGCCCGCCGGCCGTCGTCACGCTGGACGGTCTCACCGCCGAGCAGATCGGCCTCTCCGTGCCCTCGCTGTGGAGCCTGGTCGACGACGCGGCCGTGACCCTCACCTGCGTCGTCGTCACCGGAGTCGCCGCGGACGTCGATGCCGCGCCGCCCATCCTCGAGCTGGCCCTCGACGTGCCCGTGCACCGCGCACCGTCGCCGACGGTCGTCGTCGACTCTCGGGGGTCCGCCCCGTGGGATCGCAGCGCGCCGCAGCGCCTGCGCCCGGTGCGTCCCGTGCCCGCCGCGCCCGGTCGTCGACCGGTCGAGCCGACGCGGGCGTCCGTGCCGGCCTCCGACGCGTCCCGGCCCGGCCGGGTGGCGTCCGCCGCCCTCACGTCCGGGGCTTCCGCGGCGTCCGCGGCGTCCGGGGCGTCCGTGGCGTCCGGGGCGCCCGAGGACGACGCAGCGTCGACGTCCGCGGACGATGTGGTTCCCCCGACGCCGATCGACGCCACCCCGGCACCGGCGGACGACATTCTCGTCCCGGAGACGGACGACGCGACCGAGGCGTTCGCCGTCGTCGTCGACGACGAGCCGGCTGCCGCACCCGTGTCGACGACCGACGGACGTCGAACCCGACGTGCGGGCACTCTCGTCGCCGCGTCGGCGGCAGCGCTCCTGGTGGCGGCGGGTATCGCCGGTGCCGCCGTCGTCGTCGGCGGGCCGGGGGACGATGCGCCGTCGTCGGCAGCCACCGGCACCGCGCCCGACGGGGCAGCGGTGACGGAGGGCGTGCGCGACGCCGCCCGACCGGTCGCCGACGTCCCGCCCGCCGGCACCGACGCCGCCGCAGTTCCGGCACCGGTGGCGCCGTCGTCGTCCGCCGCGCCGACCACCGAGGAGTGGACGCCCACCACGGAGGCGTCGCCCACCGCGGACACGTCGCCGGGAGTCCCGCCGCAGACCACGTGGTCCCCGCCGCCGCGCACCTCGACCGTGCCGCCGCCGGTGTTCGCGGTTCCGGTGCCCGAGCAGGATCCGAACAAGTCCCCGCAGCAACTGCAGGACGAGGCGTGGGCCCGGCACTGGGAGCAGACGGGCGAGTGGCTGAACCAGGAGTTCGGCGGCTGACCGAGTGAGGCAGACTCGGATGGCATGACTGCTTCTCCCGACCGGTTCCGTGCATCCGTGTCCGCCGACATGCCTCGGGTGCGGGACGAACTCGCCGCCGTGGTCGCGTTCCGGTCGGTGGCCGACGACGCGTCGCTCGCCGAGGACAACCGTGACGCCGCCGAGTGGGTGCGCCGAGCGTTCGTCGATGCGGGAATTCCCGACGTCGCACTGCACGAGACGTCGGACGGCTCGCTGGCCGTCGTCGGTCGGCGGCCCGCGCGAGACGGTGCGCCGACCGTTCTGCTGTACTCGCACTACGACGTTCAGCCCGCCGGTCCCGAATCGGTATGGGAGAGCGACCCGTTCGAGCTGACCGAGCGCGGCGGTCGCTGGTACGGCCGTGGTGCGGCCGACTGCAAGGGCAACCTGGTGGTGCACCTGGCCGCGCTGCGTGCGGTGGGGGACTCGCCGGTGGGCGTCGTCGTGGTGTGCGAGGGATCCGAGGAAACCGGCACCGGCGGCCTCGAGCACCTGGTGGCCGAGCGCCCCGACCTGGTCGCGGCCGACGCCGTCGTGATCGCCGACGCGGGCAACGTCGCGGTGGGCGAGCCGACCGTGACGACGTCGTTGCGCGGCATGGCCATCGTGCGGGTCGACGTCGAAACCCTCACCGGAGCCGTGCATTCCGGCATGTACGGCGGGCCTGCTCCCGACGCGTTGGTCGCGTTGATCGGCATGCTCGCGACGCTGCACGACGACGCCGGGAACACCACGATCGACGGGGTCGACGCGTCCGGAACCTGGTCCGGCGCCGACTATCCGGAGGACCGGTTCCGCGCCGACGCCGGTGTCCTCGACGGAGTCGGGCTCGCGGGCGAAGGATCCATCGCCGACCGGTTGTGGGCACGCCCGTCCGTGACGGTCATGGGGATGGACTGCCCGCCCGTCGTCGGGAGCGCGGCAGCCGTCGTGCCGAGGGCGTCGGCGCGACTGGGCCTGCGCGTCCCGCCGGGCGCCGACGCGGCCGCTGTCCGGGACGCGCTGATCGCGCACCTGCGCGCGCGGGTGCCCTGGTCCGCGCGGGTCACCGTCGCGGAGGAAGCCGTCGGGCAGCCGTTCGCGGCGCGCACCGACGGACCGGCCTACGCGGCACTCACCGAGTCGCTGCGGGATGCCTACGGACGCGAGGTGGCCGTCGCGGGGCAGGGCGGGTCGATTCCGCTGTGCACCGCGCTGCAGCAGGCGCTCCCCGACGCCGAGATCGTGCTCATGGGCGTCGAGGAACCCCTCTGCCGCATCCACGCCCCGAACGAGAGCGTCGATCCAACGGAGATCGAGAACCTCGCCGTCGCGGAAGCGCTGTTTCTGGAGCGGGTGGTCAGAGCTTCAGATCGCGGATGAGCTTGGCGACGTGGCCGGTCGCGCGCACGTTGTACTGCGCGACCTCCACGGCGCCGTCCGGGTCGATCACGAACGTCGACCGGATGACACCGCGAACGGTCTTGCCGTACATGGTCTTCTCGCCGAACGCGCCCCACGCCTCCAGCGTCGTCTTGTCCGGGTCGGACAGCAGCGGGAAGGTCAGCTCCTCCTCGTCCCGGAACTTGGCCAGCTTTGCGGGCTTGTCCGGCGAGACGCCGAGGACCTCGAGACCGGCGTCGTTCAGCTGCGCCAGGCTGTCGCGGAAATCGCAGGCCTGCTTGGTGCAGCCGGGCGTTCCGGCCGCCGGGTAGAAGTACACGACCACCCGCTTGCCCCGGTAGTCCGCCAGCGACACCGTGGTGCCGTCGGCGTCGGGCAGGGAGAGTGCGGGCGCGGGATCACCGGGGGAGAGTCTCGAGTCGGTCACACCGGCAAACCTAGTCGAGAAGAGCGCGGTGGCCGTGCTCTAGGCTCGAGGTTCGACCGCGCAACGATCACCTGTGGAGGGCCACGTGGCACGCAACACCGACAACATCGAGCGGGACATCGAGGCCGCACGCGACCAGTTGGCCGCCACCCTCGACGAACTGAGCGTGCGGGTGGACCCGAAGCGCCTCGCCGAGAACACCAAGCGCAGCGCCGTCGCCACCCTGAACGAGCCGGCCGTGAAGTTCTCGCTCATCGGAGTCGGTGTGGTCGTCGCGATCCTCGTCGTCCGCAAGATCGTCAGCTGACCCGTTTCGCCTGATCAGGGCGCCGATTTCACTCCGCGCGCCGGCAGGTGTTAGTGTCTTTCTCGCACCACGGAGCGGGCAACCGCTCCGGCGCCTATAGCTCAGTTGGTAGAGCAAGTGACTCTTAATCACTGGGTCCGGGGTTCGAGTCCCTGTGGGCGCACAGCAAAAGGGCCCCCGATCAGCGGATACGCTGGCCGGGGGCTCTTTCTGTACCTGACACTCCGGCGCTCACTCACTACTTATTCATGACTTTCGGCCCAAACGGGGCTGAAAGTCATGAGTGCCGAGGTCATGTCGGGTGCCACGTTGGTGCGCTGGATGTAGTGCGCCTCCGTGACACGTGAGTTCGAGTGACCCAGCTGCACTTGCGCTCCCTCGACTCCGTATTCGGCCCGGATAGCAGTGGCCACCGTCTTCCTCATGGTGTGTGGCGTGACCCATGCCAAGTCCTCACCCAACGCGGTGCGCCACGCTCGACGGACGTTCGAGGGGGAGACCCAGTTCCCGGTGGAGGTGACGAAGACCGGATCCGTCGCGCGCGGGGGAAGGTCGAAGGATGCCCAGCGTCGCGCGAAACTGACGACAGCGAAAGCAGGAAGCGTCACCGTCAGGGCCGGCGCATTGCCCTTCCGGAAGTTCTGGCGCCGGAAGGTATCGCCCTTGAAGCGAGGCACGACGAGGGTGGAGTCGATGACGAGTGTCGGCGGATCGGTCTCGAGATGGAGATCCTCCCACCGGAGAGCCAGTACCTCACCGATGCGTGCGCCTGTGGCGATCAAAATCGTGAAGATGTCCTCGAGCACCTTCGCGGGCTGAGGGCCCATCGTGTGCCCGGAACCATCCCTGGAAGCGCCTCGGCAGTACCGAGCGATCGCGTCGCGCGCCTCCGCGAACTCGCCCGGCGTCAGCGCCCGAATCGGTGCTCGAGTCTTTCGACCGACCACCCGCGCGTCCGTGACCGGGTTCGTCGTTCTCAGATCGAGGCGCACCGCGAGCGAGAACATGCCGGAACACACCACCCGAGCCGCGCGCGCTCGGCTGACGGCAGATCGCGACGTGCGTTTGAAGAAGGCGTCTAGCGTGCCGGTGGTCACCTCGCGAATGAGCAACTCGCCCAATGCGGGCGCGCAGATGCGACTCCAGATGTCTCGGTACCCGTTGAAGGTCTGCTCGGAGACGCTCGCCTGCTTGTCCTCCAGCCAGTAGGCAGCGAGATCACTCACCTTCGATGCGCTGGTCAGCGATCGACCTGAAGTCGGCGCGATACGTTCGCGAAGCTTTCGCAGTAACTTCCTTCGCGCGTCCTCAGGTGACGTGCCCCGCGATTCGACCGGGCGCCGCCGACCGTCGTCGTCCCGGATGTACGAACGTGCGTAGAACGCATCGCCGCGCTTGAAGTTGGTGATCGCGCCCCACTCACCGGGTTCCATGCGAGGTCTAGGCACGGGGATGTTCCTCACCGGGGTCGAGTCCGAGATCGGACATCTGCTGACCCAAACGTTGTGCGCGCTCGCGCGCTTCCTCGTAGATCACTTCGAGGGCTTCGAGCTGATCGGGTGTCTCGCGCGCCGAGATCGCGCTGCGCATGTGGATCCTGGCGCTGCGCATGGAGTGAATGGCTTTCAGCCACTGGCGGGTGAGTGTGACCCTGTCGAGCTCTGGTGCGAAGTCCTGGCGTGTCCATACAGGAACCGCCTCGCCCTCACCTGTTTGCCATCCTGGCGACGAGGCGAAGAGGCCGGTCTCGCCGGCGAACCATCGCACTGCGTCGTGTGACTCGTGCGGTCGTTCGGGCAGGACGTCCACTGGGCCGCGAGGCAGATCGGGAAACAGTAACTGCACCGGTGCGATCTGCAGCGCCGCTGCCAACACGATGAGATCCGCGACGTCCAGACCGCGGCGCCGACCTGTCTCCAGGTCGGAGATGACGGCGCGTGAGATCGGGTGGCCCAGCTCGGCCGTACGGTCGGAGAGTGCTTGCCCAGACAGGGGCGGCGAGGCGGCCGTTCGCGCGCGCCTCACCTCTTTCCCCACCCTGTCGACGATCTGCTGGCTCCACTCCTGCGTCATGTGCACGCATGTTACGGCATTTCATTGCGACTCTTGCGGTGAATCGACGACAGCGGTACGTTGTGGTGGAACCACTCAGACTCAACCGCAAAAGCGGAAAGCTGGTGGTGATTCACGACAGGGGGATGCAATGAGCAGGCAGCTCTTCTCGGTACAGGAAGGCATGGCCCGGACTGGGCTCGGTCGTTCCAACTTTTTCAACAAGATCGCGTCCGGCGAGATCAGAAGCGTCAAGGTCGGCAAGCGCCGCCTGATACCTGACACCGCCATCGACGAGTACATCGAACGCCTGGAGTCTCAGAGCACCGGCGACGCGGACGTCGCCTGAGTGACACTGACACCAGATCCCTACGAAACGGAAGTGCCCTCGGCTGAACCCGGTGTGTCGAGCACCGGAGCCGAGGGCACCAGGCCTACCACCCGCGAGGACGGAGGCTTCGACGACTGACTTTAGATCACTGATCGATTCCCATCAAGGGCCTTCTGCCATTCCTGGGATCGACTCCTGACGCGGTGACTAATCCCGCGATCACAACATTCACTGTCGATCGACTAGCTCGCATCATCACATGACCTGATGCGAGCGATGTCGGCATGTGCGTCGTTTTCAGGCAGAGCCCGACGATAACCAGCCTGCCGCCGTTGCCTGTGCACCCTTAGCGATCTCCGGAGACCGGCCCCGGGGCACCATGCCGTCGACTGATCATTGATGACGTGGCGATACCGAAAGCCGCGCGCCCACCCGGGCGCGGGGCCAGAGGGCGTGGAGCGGACAACGTGGGTGCGGACAATGGGGGTCACCCCTGGGGGGTCCGGGTGAAGCAGAACGTAGTCCGATGCAGTAGATGGGACCACTCTCCGTGCCAACAGGTTTCAGGTTCGATGCTCGAAGACGGAGTCTGTGGGTCCGGCCCCGTTGCGGGTTCATCGACAACGCTGGCAGTTACCAGTGATCGCAGTATCGGCGGGGTTGACAGCATCTACCGCTACCCCAGTGATGGTGGCATCGCTGGTATTGCGTCCCGTGCGGGTGTCACGTCCCAGTCGGTCATTACCGGTATCGGACTCTTCACCGGGGCGGCACGTATGGAGGTATGTGCCGCCACTCGTCCGATACAGCCATCACTTGCTTTTCTTCCTGCACCCGTATTGCAGGTATTGCGGGTACGGGAAGTCTCTTTCTTCGAACTTCCGACACATGAGAGGACACACATGTCACACAACGTGATCGCCTTCTGCAACCAAAAGGGTGGCGTAGGTAAGACGACGACCACCTTTCACATCGTTGATGCCGCCCGTCGCGCCGGCCACCGCGTTCTGGCACTCGATATGGACCCTCAGGGCAACCTGAGTACCGTCCTCAGTGCCGGTGAGCCGGCACCCGGTGACGCGGGGATGGCGGACGCGTTATCGGACCGGTCGGCCGCCACCCTCGCCGACGTCGTGGCGCCGTCCATCTGGGACGGTGTGGACCTGGTCGCCACCGACCCGAACTCGGAATCCCTCGCCTTCGTGCGGGATGAGTTGATTCTCGGCGGCGCAGGACGCGAGCGGCGACTCCGCGATGCGCTGGAGTCACTCGCTCCGAAGTATGGACTGGTGGTGATCGATTGCCCGCCGAGTCTGGACCTGTTGACGATCAACGCTCTGGTGGCAGCCCGGCGAGCGCTCGTGGTCAGTCAGTCCGCGCTCTTCTCCGCGAATGGTCTCGCACGGCTACGACGCACCATCGACGTGGTGCGCCGCAGCTACAACCCGACGCTGGAGCTGGTGGGCGCGATCATCAACCTTCACGAACGCAACACCATCGCTGGTCGCGAGCAGCTGGCGGAGATCGCCGCATGCATCACGATCATCGGCGACCCCATACCCAAGCGGGTCGTGCTGAAGGATTCCTCCGAGGCGCAGACCAGTCTCCTCGAGTGGGGGACGACGGACGCCCGCAATCTGGCCAGCATCTACCGCCGCACATCGGGGTTGCTTATGGAGGGAGTCGGACCTGGCGCGTCCTGAACGACTGAAGAGCAGCTTGGGCAACTCCAGCCCCCTCGATCCGGTCACCGTGGTGGCATCAAGTGCGTCCGTCTCCGGTCCTCAGCCGCCAGCGGGGGACAAGCCTGCCAAGACCAAGCGCACCTTTTACTTCTACGTCGAGACCAGTGAGCGGCTCTTGAATGTAGCCGAGGCACTGATGGCTACACCGGGTGCACCGCGCGGCCCGTCTGACCTCGCTGCAGAGGCTGTGGAGCGTTACGTCGACTACCTGGAGGCCACCCACAACGAAGGCCAGCCGTTCGCACAGCGAAGTGGGCCGCTGCAGAGGGGACCACGCATTCGATAGCTGCTCACGCGGGCTTTCTGAGGCGTGTCACGCCGAGAGTCGACTGATCAGCGTGGCGCCACTAAATCGCGATGACAACGTTCCTCGCGCGTGATGGTACTTATCGAGTTGATCGTGATCCTGGCCGGACTGAGGTCGCCCGGCGTCGCGGAGGCACGCGCGTCCAGTGCGTGCTGTTCTCGACCGGCCTGGCCTTGCGCCGTAGATTCGACCACCATGGACACAGCGCGCCTATCTGTCACCCACGGGACGTACTTCCTCACGGGAGCTGGCAACATCGACATCGCTGTCTCCGCAGCGGACGGGCTGTGCGAGCCGTCGCAGCGAGGACTGGCCCTTCGGGCGTCCTCGCAGGAGCTCGAAGTCAGCGTCGACTTTCTCGTTCGCCCGCAACCGAATCGCCTCGCCGAGGGATGGACTGTTCTGGCTTTCGGCACGTTCGACGCCTATAGCCCCTTGCAGTTGGAAAACGCCGAGGGTCAGGTCTTCCCAGGTTTCGGGTCACTTTCGCAGATTGTTCTTCCATCGGAGTTGAAATTCCGGCTCTTCCGCTCGACTGTCGATGATGGATCGGAACGCTACCTCCTCGAATTGACGTCACTTTCGAACATGCCGGGGCAGATGTCGGGACGTGACGATGCGATCGTGACCGGGCAGTCCGACTCATCGAGTGGTGACGTGTACTGGAGCGTTGGTTGCTCGGTACCGGGTAGCGCTCGCTATGTCAGTACGAACGGAGCTGCGCGTTCACGGCTGGCGGCGATGGGCGATGCCATCGACGCGGGTCGGATCCTGTTGCGCAGCGTGTATCCACAACCGAACACCGCTCCTGTGAGGGGCATCTCGGTCGGCCTTGGATTCGAATCCGGACAAGTTCACGGATTCGACGATCCGGCACTCGACGACAGTGTTTTGGCATCCCGCATAGTGTCCGAACTGCGCGACGAGGCGGCTCGTGAGGCCGAAATCCTTGCTGCAACTGCGGTTCCCACAGATCGACCGGGGGTGCGGTACGACACCGTTGCGTCATCGGTACCGGAACAGTGGTCGCGAGTAGCAGGGTGGCTGTCTCTTTCGAGTGAACCCGTGCGGCAGAAACGAAACTTGGGCGACGGAACTTGGCCTCGCGAGCTGATCGAGTTCGCCGACAGAGTCGACACCCTTCCCGACATATACCGACTGTCGCTGTTACCCACGTTCGAACTGTTTGATCGAGAACGTATGCGGTCGGAGCGAGCGATGATGGTCGAGATCTGGGCCTTGGTAGCCGAAGAGGAAGGTGTCGAGAACATCCCGAGTCTGGAGGCCGGGGTGAGCGCCTGGACGTTCGTTCCCGAGTTCGTACCGATCGCAGGGCTCGACGGCTCGTTCCTTGTGGTCGACACACGTCCTGGCGAACTTACTGGCTGTGTGACGCTGTTCGACAAGGTCGACGCCGATGCGGCTGGTCCGCAATGGAATTCGATCAGTGCGATGCTGTCGGATCTTGCGTCCAGCTTCGACGCCGGCACGCTGTTCGACGGCGCTTGGCGGCCTTCACTGATCGATGGAGGAGTCGAATGGACATGACGGGTGGGTGTGCCCTTCAAATCTGAAGTAATCGATACTGTGTCGTATCGACCGGGAACACCACCCTGCATCGCACGGTCCCCACCAGTACGTCGGAGCTTGACCCGGTTTCCCGGACAGTTCGGGTTGGGTGTTCAGGCCACGTCTAGGGTGACCCGTCGATGGTAGGCGTGTTCGTAGTCCACTGGCGAGGAGTAGCCGATCCCGGAGTGCCGGCGGTGCGGGTTGTACCAGGCTTCGATCCATTCGAAGATCGCGGAGGCGAGCTGATCTCGGGTGTCCCATGATCGGGTGTCGAGCAGCTCGCGTTGCATCGTCGACCAGAACGATTCCATCATCGTGTTGTCGACGCTCGAGGCCACCCGACCCATCGACCCGAGCAGTCCTGCCGTGCGCAGTCTGTCAACGGCCAGGATGAAGTCCCCGCTGGCGGCCAGGTGAAAGTCCCCGGGCCCGTGTTGATGTTTCCGGTTGTTCAGGGGCGGCCCTTTCGGTGCTGTGCGTCTTTCATGCGGTAGGACTCGCCGTCGGTGACGACGATGGTGGCATGGTGAAGCAGTCGGTCGAGGATGGATGCGGCGGTGGTGTGTTCGGGGAGAAATCGTCCCCATTGTTCGAACGGCCAGTGCGATCCGATGGCCAAGGATCGGCGTTCGTAGGCACCGGCGACGAGGCGGAACAGCAGTTGGGTGCCGGTGTCGTCGAGTGGGGCGAAGCCCATCTCGTCGATGATGATCAGGTCGACCCGCAGCAGTGATTCGATGATCTTGCCGACGGTGTTGTCGGCGAGGCCGCGGTAGAGCGTGTCGACGAGGTCGGCGGCGGTGAAGTAGCGGACTTTGTGTCCGGCGTGCACGGCGGCGGTACCGAGGGCGATGAGGGTGTGTGACTTCCCGGTCCCGGCGGGGCCGATCATCGCCAGATTCGATTGCGTGCGAACCCATTCCAGACTGGCCAGGTAGTCGAACACCTTCGGTTCGATCGACGATGCCGCCACGTCGAACGACTCCAGCGTTTTGGTCACCGGGAACCCGGCCGTCTTGAGTCGGGTGACGATGTTCGACGCATCCCGGGCGGCGAGCTCGGATTCGATCAGGGTCCGCAGGACTTCCTCCGGTGTCCAGCGCTGTGTCTTCGCGGTGATCAGCACCTCGGGTGCGGTGCGGCGGATCGCGGCGAGTTTGAGCCGACGTAAACCCGCGTCGAGATCGGGGGCGAGTTCCGGGACCGACTGTGGGACAGCAGTCTTGGTTGCGGTCACGACGGCACCTGCTGATCACCGGCGGAGGGGCGGATCGCGTACGCGTCCAGCGAGCGGGTCGGCGCCGTCGGTAGGTCGAGGATCAGCGCCTCCCCTGCGGGGCGGGGTTGCGGTGCCCCGGCGCCGGCGGCGAGGATCGACCGGACGTCGGCGGCACGGAATCGCCGGAACGCCACCGCCCGGGTCAATGCCGCCGTCAACGCCTCGGTGCCGTGTGCTGCGCCGAGCGCGAGCAGGATCTCGAGTTCGGAGGCGAGTCTGGTGTTGCCGATCGCGGCCGCACCGATCAGGAACTGGTCCGCAGTGGGTCCGAGGGCACAGAACTGGTGCTCGACTGTGGTTCTGGGCCGGGGACCGCGATGGGGTGCAGGGCGTGCCCCGCCGTAATGGTCGTCGAGCACCGACGCGGTGCCCGGTTGGGCGAGGTCGTGTTCGGCGACGACCTCACCTGTGTCGGGATCGACGATCACCAACCGTCCGCTGGTCTGCGCCACCGTCAGGGTCGTGCCGATGAAGCGGTTCGGGACCGAGTAACGGGCCGAGGCGAACCGCACGCAGGACAGCCGGTCGACCTTACGGGTCACTGGCGGTGGTCCGATCTCGAGTCGTAGGGACGGCAACGGCGACAGCAGCTTTCGCTCGGTGTCGAGCTTGTCGTTCGGTATTGCGCAGATCTCCGAATGAATCCGCGCGTTGACTTCGGCGCACCACACGGTGGCGGCAGCGTTCGCAGCATGAACGTCGACGGTGGTGCCGGCGACGGCGGCTTCGGTGAGCAACGGCACCGCAAGATCACGCTGGGCGAACCCGACGAGGTTCTCCACCACCCCTTTCGATTGTGGGTCGTTGGCGTGGCAAAAGTCCGGTGCAAACCCGTAATGGGTCGCGAAGCGGACATAGTCCGGGGTCGGGATCACCACGTTCGCCACCACACCGCCCTTGAGGCACCCCATCCGATCAGCGAGGACCTTCGCCGGGACACCACCGACCGCAGCGAGCGCTTCGGCGATCAGTGCCATTGTGGTGGTGGCTTTCTCGTCGGTGGCGAAGGCGGCGAACCGCCACCGCGAGTACGCCATCACCGCGCAGAACAGGTGCAACCCACCGACGGTGGCCCAGTCGATGATCAGGTAGTCGCCCGGTGCCCACACCGCCGGTCGGCGGCCGCGGTGATGATCGGTGCGCCACCGCTTCTTCTCCTCGGCGACCAGCCGGCGGAAGTTTCGGTCCGACCCGCGGTAGCCGGCGGTGCGGGCGATCGGCAGGATCCGTTTCGCCGAGATCCGGCCCTGAGACTTCGCGACCCGCTCGGTCACCAAGTCGGTGACGGCGTCGTAATTGTGTCCCCGGTCGGCCTTCGGTGGAGCCGTCTCACCGGACTGGTCGGCTTCGAACTTCTCGACGGTGCGTTTGACGGTCTTGTGGGTGGTGCCGCACAGCTCGGCGGCTGCTCGGTACGACCCGACTTCGCGGTAAGCGGAAATGATGTCCATGCGTTCCTTCGCAGACTTCAATGGAACTCCCCGGGCGGTGCGGTGTGTGGTTGGCACCTTCACCGTCACCGCTCGGGCCAGCAGTTCCTGATCGACACGACGAACACGGGCTGGGGACTCCTACATGGCCACCAGTGGGGACCTCGACCTGGCCACCAGTGGGGACTTTTTCATGGCCACGGACACAGTCGTTGGCCGAAAACCCAGCTGGTGTACTGAGATCCGCGGTCCGAGTGCATGATCGTCCCGGTATCGGGGTGGCGGCGCCACAGTGCCATCTGCAGTGCATCCACGACGAGGTCGGTACGCATGTGATCGGCGATCGACCACCCCACGATGCGCCGGGAGAACGTGTCGAGGACCCCGCAGCAGTACACCTTGCCCGTGCCGGTGGGGTGTTCTGTGATGTCGGTGCACCAGATCTGATCGGGCCGCTCGGCGACGAACCGGCGGGCGACGAGATCGTCGTGCACCGCTGGTGCGGGTCGGTGGCGACGCTTGTGGCGGGCACCGATACCAGCAACGCCGAGTAGCCGCATCACCCGTGCGACACGTTTGCGTCCGACCGAGATGCCACCGCCGAGACGGAGTTCGGCGTGGACCCGCGGCGCGCCGTAGCACCCGCGTGAGCCTTGGTGGATATCACGGATGCTGTTGGCCAACAGTGCATCCGACATATCACGTACGGACGGTGGTCGATGTCGCCAGTCGTAGAATCCGGATCTCGACACCTCGAGGGTCCGGCAGGTCACCTAGGGCGGGGAAGCCGTCCGCAGCCAATTCGTGGACCAGCCGGAAACCTATTTTGGGAGGATGTTCTCCCGCGCGAAATAGGCGCTTGCGCGTTTGAGGATCTCGACCTCGGTCTCGAGGCGCTTCTTGTCTCGGCGCAACTGTGCCAGCTCGGCGCGTTCGCTCGTGGACAGACCGTCGACGCGGCCGGCATCGACGTCATCGAGTTTCATCCACCTGCGCAGACACGACTCACTGATGCCGAGGTCGGACGCGATGCGCATGACACTCGCCCCCGGCTGACGTGTCAGGTCGACCGCCCGGCGGCGGAACTCCTCGGGATGGGCAGCGGGCATAGCTCGGACTCCTCTCCTGCAGCAGCAACGCTACAGATCAGGTGTCCGGGAAACCGGGTCAAGCTCCTTATGCCCCGCAGCGTCGGTGGGCCCTGGCCTTTGCGTAGCACCATCTCGTAGCTGTGGTCCGTCCAGTGGTTCCCGAGGAGGGCCCGAACCCAACCGTCGGCTTCGACGGTGGACACGGCATCGACCAACTGGCCTCGCGCGGCTGTGCGGGTGGGCAACTGCGCCGGGAAGGCCTGGACATGGATGCGGAGAGCGAGGACGTTCGTGCCGGGCGGGAAC
The DNA here is from genome assembly GCF_001894765.1 of Rhodococcoides corynebacterioides NBRC 14404. Classification (GTDB taxonomy): domain Bacteria; phylum Actinomycetota; class Actinomycetes; order Mycobacteriales; family Mycobacteriaceae; genus Rhodococcoides; species Rhodococcoides corynebacterioides. The sequence continues at coordinate 627,211 of NZ_BCWV01000004.1, read as the reverse complement.
GAGCCGAGGTCACCACCGTCCTGGTGGGTGTGGAAGAGGTGTATCCGGAGGTCGAGGTCGAGGAGCGAGAGTCCTTCGACGAGCCGTGCATGAGCCGGCCAGCGGTTCCCGCGGTCGGCGACTCGATGATCGGCGGCGGTGTGCTCAAGCAGGTCTCGGTAGACGGCGATGTCGCGGCGGTACCGGGCTTCGACGAGTGCGGCGAGGGAGACGGCGTCCGGTGGGTCGTCGGCCGGACGGTCGTGGGCGTCAGAGCGCGGCGGCATTCTTTCGACGTGTCGAGTGCATGACGGTCACCCTAGCCCATCTACCCCCGCCTGGTCTCGGACCGCGCAACCGGCAACCATGCGGATCCGTCCTGCACTGACGGCAGGGTGAATCCGCCTCCCGACCGAGCCGGCCTCGACACGAGATCGGTGACTGGACAATTCGTCGGCTCTCCGAGTTCCCTTTCGACTGTGCGGGTGACGGTCGGACCGCCTGACCTGGTTACGCTCGACAGTGTGTTCCGGATCGCGTGGATAGTGCTTGCCGTGGCGGTGGGTGGCTGGAGCCTGTTGGCGGGTTCGACGGAAACGATGATGTCCGTGTCGATGGGGTGCGCGAAGATCGGTGAGACCGGAGCTGCGTATCGGTGCGATGACAGGGCAGTCGACGTTCTCGGTTGGTGGAATCTCGTGGGTGTCGTTGCGCTGGTCGTGGTTCCGTGTCTGGCGCCTGCAGTGGTGGCATCGCGACGCGTCGCGTGGTCGGCGGTGGCAATCCTGGTTGCACTGGCCTTGTTCGGGCTGACGAGGGTGACCGAGACGTCCTACCTCGACTCGCTCATGGTGGGGTTTCCTGTCGCGCTCGTCGGTGCCGGGTTGGCCGCACTGCAGGGCCGCCGCGAGAAGAAGTCAGCACTTTCCGCCTAGCGGCCAGGTGGACGATTGGTCGCTCGGGTTTCTGCACAGCCGTATCGGTCGTCGCGGTGTCCCGCGACCGGCGCGCCCTCGATTCACCAGATAACTCTGCAGCGCTGAGTGTCTAGTCCATCGGAATCAAACGTCGTGGCGGAGCCCCCGGGGCCGGGCGGCACGCGAGGGCACACCCGGAGGCGCACGACTCGCTCGTCGGGAGTCGCGTTGTGGTGTAGACAGATCGAAGTGTCCATCCCTGATCTCGAGTTCGTCGACGAGTGGACTCTGCCGGTGCGGCCGGAGTCTGGATTGGGTGCGCCGACGCAGATGGTCGACGCGTGTTACGCGGTGGGGTCGGATCTGCGGTGGCGACGATACGGGGCCGAGCTCGACATCGACCATCTCAAGTGGACGCTGTCGCTGCACGAGACGGGAGCGGTTCAGCTCGGCGTGAATTCTCGTCGCCCGCGGCGCCGCGTCCGCGGCGAAGCGGACGGTGTGCGCGAGTTGGGGATGCAGCGGTACACGGTGGCCCTGCACATTGAGCTCACGCTCGCCGAAGCCACGGTCGTTATCGCGGACATCGTGCAGACCGAGCTCGCGGGATATCCGCCGTGGGTTCAGTGGCCTATCGAAGAAAAGCGGCTGTTGCTGCCGGTCGTGGTCGAAGGCGAGGCAGTGTGGCGAGATCCGCGCACTGGAGAGTCGGTCGCGCCCATCGGTGGACTCACCGCGTGAACGACTCACGAGTAGGCCGGGTCAGCGACACGCAGCCAGAGGAACGTAGGTCAGAGCGGTTCGACCGGGGTGTCGACATTTGTGTCGAGGTCGATGAGCACGCCGGCCTCCCGGACCCAGGGGCCTTGTCGCGGCGGGGCCATTTCCACCCAGCCGGACTGCCCCGGGGGTAGTGGTTCGACTGGCTCCAGGCCGAGTCGAAACCCGGTTTGTCCTTCCGGTACGGGGTCAAGGCGGTCCGACCATTCGTCGTGTCTGCCGACGGCATCGGGGTAACTGGTCCGCGTCACGAGCCGAACCCGGGTAGCGGTGGCGGTGGTCTCGGCGACGGGGAGGATGGCCGACCAGTCCGCTTCGAAGATCCCGGTCAAGCGCTGTTCGCCGTCGAGCAACTCGGGCCCGGTGAAGTACGCGCTCCAGCCTGCACCGGCGAGGAGCATCGAATAGGTCCTGGGGCGCTCGATGCCCCCGGGGTCGGTCCATTCCGCCGACAGACGCCCGTCGTGGAGTGGTTCGACCCGGGCCACGACCGTGGTGATCATCTCGGGGTTGTCCGATGGGTGTTGCGTGCGGAATCGAAGCCAGTAGCCGACGCGGTCGCCCGCGGTGGGGATGGGGGCCATCCCATCCATGATGTAGTCCGCTGGAACGAGGACTCGCACATGTGTCACAACCCTATTTTGAGGCAATCGGCGTCCGGCCCGCGCGGAATTTTCCGAGCCCGGTGCTGCGCTGCGGACATGCTGTAAGCCTCAGCGAGTCCAACCGACGGTGTGTGTTGCAGCGAGGATGGTGCGTTCGGTGCCGGGCCGGTCGATCGGCGACGACTCCCAGGTGCGGACAGCGGCGTCGATGTCGTCGAGGACGGTGATGGCGTGGCCGGACCCGGGCCGGAGTGCAGGTGCTGCAGGGGTATCGCACGAGATGTGGGCTCCCACCACGGCGTGAACGAACCCGTCGGCGATGCAAGCGGAGAGCATCTTGCTGTGTACACGCGCGCCTGCGGCATGAGAGCCGTCACCGAGGACATCCACATCTCCTCGGCGAGGTCGAGTTGTGTGCGAGTGATACTGCCGCGGTGGCGAACCCGCTGATCGCCGGGCACACGGTTCTCGAACCTCCCGACGATGTACGAGACGACCGCAGCAACAGCGGGCGGGACGAGGGGCGGTGTGCTGTCGAGTTCGGCTTTCACGACCGACCTGTAGTCCAGGCACGCACGCGCAAGGGTGTACCCGTCGCCTTCACCGATCGCCATGGCTGTTGCGGGGAAGAGGAAGTCGTCGAAGTAGTCGAGGTGCGTCGGCATTGTTCGGCGCATGCCGTCGGCGTCGGCCATCGTGATCTCCGGGCGCATCAGATACCAGCCGAGGACGTTGCGTTCCACGTCTTGCAACCACATACGTCAGCCTGCGCGTGAGGGGAAACAGCGGACGACGCCGCCGTGGCGCAGGTTACCTGGCCCACAGTGAACCGCAGAACGAGACGAAGTCCAATGAATTCGCTGACGCAGACATCGAAAGCGCAGCGCAAGAATCGATTTGGCGCGGTGAACGAGGCGGTCGAGACAGCCCGTCCGCCAGTGAGCAAACTGGAGGCGTGAACGTCTTCTTTCCGAACCTGGAGCCGCGTCTGCGCGCGGCGTGGACATCGTCCGGCGGGATCGGGATTTTTGCCTCGGAGATGCCTACCGCGTGGGTCCGTGCGCTCGGGCGGCTGGGCGCCGATCTGCACGTGCGTCAGTACGCAGGCCGCGTCACTCACGTCGAGTGGGTGGTGCAGTACGACCCCGACGGTGGGTTCGCTTGGCTCAACAGTGCGGTCACGTCGGAGGCGATGGGTCGAGCGGGTTTCTTCGGTAGCGGGTCCGGCGCGCAAGTGCACGCCGATGAGGAAACGATCTTGCTTTCGATGGCGGACCTGGTGTCCACGGCGCTGGCGGAGTGTGGCGTCGCTTGGCCCCACGCCGACGGCGGCGGGTTTCTCACACCGCGATCACTGAGTGGTGTCGCCACGTGGAGCGATCGGTCTGGACTCGACGTGTCGATCGGGACCCTGGCAACGGTCGGTCAGTAGGTGAAGCCCCGCTCGCGCTTGATTCAACGCGTTCGTGGTGGGTCGGCCGCGACGATGTCGAGTCGGGTCTGGGCGACGAGCCGGGGGATCGTCGCTTCGGATCCGCTGATGTAGGCCCACGTCGGGTCGACGTCCGATGCCACACACCAGGCACGGTCGGCCGGCCAGATGAACGCTGCCGGCGGCATGTCGGGAGTGGGCTGGGCGCACCACTGTCCGACGTCGCTGAGCGGGCCGGAGAACAGATGGTAGGTGCGATTGGGGATGGCTACGACGGGTGGACCCGGCGTGATGGTCTCATCGATTCCCGGCCACCCCTCCCACAGGCAGAAGTAGCAGAATTGCGGCGTGGTGGTGTCCGCGGCCAGTATGTCGCAGAGCTCGGCGACGACGGGGCCGTCGCCCTGCTCGCCGAGGGGACGTGGCGGAATCGTCGGTCTCGCGGCGTCGCCGTCGTCGGGGATGTAGCGCAGGCGGGCGTGCGCGGGGAACAGAGTGTGGGGCCCAAGCGTCGCGAGCACGTCCCACGCAATTCCAGAATGGGTGAGCCACGCGGCTGGTGCGGGGTCTTTCACTAGTTGCAGGACCATTCCCGTAGTCAAGCAGTAAGAGAACGCCGGCCCAAGATCGTGCACGGCGGCGTTAGCGATGATCCGATATGGCCACGTCCCGCTCGCACGAGGTTCATCTCTGGTCGTTGCCGGTACCGGTGGGATACCCTCGTCGGAGGTGACCCCGAGTCCGCCGCCGTCGTGCGGCGTTCCTCCTACTACTCGGGGCTTCGACATGTACGACTCCGTACCGTCCGAATCCTTGTCAGCGGCAACATCTTCGCCACCACTCCCACCATTCCGCGTTCTCGTGTCGTGGTGGGTGATCGGAGACGGGTCCTTTCCTCGGGCGTCCGTCGGTGATGACGTCGAGGTCTTCGCCGAGCTGATCACCGGAACGTCGTCGCTACTGAACCGTCGGGTGACTGCGTTCGCGGTACCTGCGTACGGGATGGCGCCACGCGAGAGCCGCGACGGCAGGCGACGTTGGTGGCATCTGCTCTACGGCGAGGGGTGGAGCGCCGGGTGGTGGTCGGATGCGCCGCGTTCCGGTCGGGTGGCGGTCGAGGGATACTTCGTGGCGACTCTGGGTAACGACCCCGGCGGCCCGGTCGCGGTGAGCGGCCGGGTGTCGTCCCTGCAGTCGGTGCAGCTCCGCCTGGACCCGCTCGAGGGTGGTGGACGGCGAGAAGTCGGTGGTACCGAGTCGATGACCGAGGTGGACGAGGTTCCCGTCGAGTTCGAGCCGTTCTCCTTCCCGAACGACGGCCTGCCCCACCGCGGGGTGACCGGCGTGCTCGTCGACCTCGAGTTGGGCGACCCTCCGACAGATCGGACTCCGTTCGACCCGGGGGCGGTCGATGCCGGTGCCGGGGTGGTGTGGGTGATGCACCGATCGGACCCGACCGTGCTGCGCATCGACCCGCGTCAGGATCCGCCGGCGGTGCGAGAGTTCCTGCTGCCGTTGCCGATCGAGGAGCCGAGCGGCGACTTCACCCGCCGCGTACACGCTGCTGACGACGGATGCTGGATCGTCGGAATGCACGACGTGCATCGCGTCGTCGTCGACGGTGCCGATACGGTCACCGTCGAGCGTGTGTGCGCCGGCGGCGGTCAGCCGAGTGTCCTCGTCGACGGGCACGTGTACGTGTTCGGGTCGACGTCGGATCGACTAATGGCTGATCGACGGCACGGATTGATTCGTTGGCCGGCCGATGCGGTGGCGTTGTGGGTGTGCGACCCCGCGACGCAGTCGTTGCGGGAGGTGACCGATCGGCAGACCGTGTTCGAGGTGCGGCGACGTGGTCGGCGGCCGGACGTGGTGACCGACGCCGACGGTGTCCAGTGGATGTCGGGGCGCCGCGGGGTCCTGCGCCGCACGGGCAACGAGACGACCGCCGTCGACGTCGGTGATGCGGCGGTCGGGACGGCGGTGTGGGTGCAGCCGCGGCCCGAGGACGACCGGGCGACTGCGGCCCTGTTGGCCGATATCACCGTCGGTGCCTGGTTCGCCGAAGCCCCTGACACCGATGACGATCCGGAACCCGACAGTCCCGCCGGTGGGAACACCGAGTCCGTGAGCGGTGAGCGGTCGTGACCGGTTCTCGCACTATCGTCATCCGGATCGAGTCGTCGGTGATCGGCGACGGGGAGATCGCGGTGCCGCGCCGCGGCGAGGTGCTGGCTGGGCCGTTGCGGTTCGTCGAGACCGCCGCCGACGCCCCCCATGCGGTCCGTGTGCGCGCGGAATTGGTGCCGTCGGAGCGGCCCCCGATCTGGCAGTACACCGGCGAGGGAACGCCGCGGCGGTGGGAGTGGTCGGGGCTGCTGCGTGGGGACGGGTGGACGGCGTCGTGGCGGGGTGCTGTTCCGCGGACCGGGCAGGTCGACCTCACCGGGGTGTTCTGGGGGACGTTCGGCTACGACACGAAGGGGCGGTTCCGCGGCCGGGTGACGCGGGTGCGGATGGTGTCCGAACGGTACGAGCGCCGGGGCGCCGGGGGTTGGTATCCCGTGCCCGGTTTCCATCGGCTCCGGGAGGTGGACGCGGCGCCGCGGTTTTTCGGGCCGGGGGAGGAACTGCAGGACGGCGACACCGCGGACGTGGAGACCAGTGTCGTGGTCGATCTGGATCTGGACGATGTTCCGGCGCTGCCGGTTCGGCCGGCGCTGGTGCCCGGCGATGTGAGTGCCGCGGGTGGTGTGGTGTGGTTGGTGGATTCCGCGTTGCCGGTGGTGCTGCGCGTCGACGCAGACGACCGCGCGACTCGCGTGATGCTGCCGGGGGCGATCGGAACACAGCGGAGGGTGTACGCGACCCCGTCGGGATGCTGGGTCACCGGCCAGGACGGCACGTTCTGGGTGACCGAGGGTGCGGATCCGGTGCGGGTGGACGATCGGCCGGTGGTCGCCGGCGCCGTGGCCGGTGGGAGTCTGGTGGCATGCACGGGCACAGCGGTGTGGCGGCAGTACATGCCCGGCCGCGAACCGGTCGATCTTCCCGCCATCGCCGGCCACGTCAGTTCGATGGCGCCGATGGGCGATGGCGCCTACGCGGTAGTACTTCGTTCTGATGAGTCGGCCCTGCGGGTGGTGCGGGTGTCGGCGTCGGGGGAGTGCACGGTCGGACCCGCGGTGCCGTTGCTGCCGCGCGGACACGGCAACCCCTTCCTGTTGGGCGATCCACTGCGCGTGGTCCGTGGTGCCGATGTCGGAGTGGTGCAGCCGGATCTGAGTGTGCACGAGGAGCGCGAATTCCCGAAGCGCCAACTCGGAGGGTGTATCTCGGGTGGTGTGTCGTGGACCGTGGGTCGACAGCTACAGGGCAATACGACGGGCGAATCGTGGCCTCTGCCGGGACCTGTGGTCATGAATCCGACGCGGCCGTCATGGGTGCTGACCGTGCACGATCCGGCCGGCCTCGAGCCGGTGACGAGTGTGCCGGTCTCGACGCACGCGCCGAGGGTCGCGGCCGGCGCCGACGGGGAGGTGTTCGTCATCGACCGTGCGGTCCGCCGGTTCCGCACGGACAGCCCCGTGATGGCCGAACCCGAGGTGATCGACGTGGCGAGCATCGCCGCGCGACTCCAGTGACCCGGTCATAGGTGGGTCGCCGTCGCCACCTGTCTGAGAAGGTGAACCGATGAGTGTGGTCGAGACGTTGTTGGCGGGTCCGCGTGGTCGGCGGCTCTTGCTGGAATACGCGCTCACTGCGGACCGGCTGTCGGGGATGCAGTCGCAGAACTCGTTTCACACGGCGGTGTTCCTGGCGGCGTATCGCCTCGACGTCGATCGGGGCTCCGGGGTGGTGATGTTCGGTCCCGGTGCGGAGGAGGCGCGGCGGACGGTGGTGACCGCCGAGGAGGTCGCGGACCGACTCTCCCGCGTGGTGCTGCCGGAGGTCACCGCGAAAGCGGTGCGGCAGACGATGGAGTTGTCGATGGACTTTGCGCAGTACTGGCAGGAACCGGATGGTGCGGACGTTCTCGCCGCGACCGAAGCCGTGCGGGGAGCGCTGCGGCGGGTCGCCGAGCACGTCGCGCAGTCGCCGTGGACCGAGTGGTGGTCGTCCGATGCGGTGCTCACGGAGCAGTGGGCGGTGGGGCGGAGCTTCGGTGACGCGGGCCTTCTCGACGATTCCGCGGTGGGGCGGCCGGCGGCAGAGGTGTTGTCCGAGTGGTCCATTCGTACCGCAGTGGAGGAGGAGCGCGCGGCGCGGGAACGGCCCTTAGATCCCACAGCCAGCGTCGGGGGTGAGTGGTGGTCCAACCCGCCGACGCTGTGTTCGTCTCGCCTGTTGGCCGATGGGACGCCTGCGGGGTTGTGGTTCGTCGAGGACGGCTCGGACCCGGCGCGAGCCGTGTCGCGGCGCGTCACCGTCGCGGAGGGTGCTCGGGTGTTCGAGGTCGACGGCCCACAGGCGTGGGCGCAGTTGTGCCGGCGATTCCCCCTCGAGGTGACGGCGCAGAAGCGGCACGAGTGGTACCGCACCACCGGTCGGTCGGGCCGGTGGGTCATCCCGGACTGGCTACGGGTGGCCGAGGTGTACGACGGTGTCCACCTCACCACGACGGGATACCTCTCCGCTGCGACGACGGCTATTCCGGTCGACGACGACTGTGCGAGCGTCATCGCCGGATGGGCGCCGGACGAGACATACTGGTTCACCGACGCGGCGAGGATCGTCGCCGACGATGTCCGCCTGTGGGTGAGTGAGTCCGACGGGGAGCGGCTCGACTGGGTCGAGGACGACCAGCCACCGGCTTAGGCTGAGGCGATGACAGCGGTGATGCACGGCGAGAGGTCACCTGACGGGGCGCCGGCGCGGTGGGCGTGGTTGGTGCTGGCCTCGATCGTGGCCATTGTCGCCGCGGTGGGTGTCGTCGCCGGGTCGATTCGCGAGTACCAGGTGAGCTCGTGCGAGATCATCGACGCCACCGCCACCTGCATGATGTCCACTTTCGACATCGTCGGGTGGGGTGCGATAGCGGTCGTCGTGGGCGCTGCGTTGCTGTGTGTGATGCCGGCGCTGTGGCCGCGCCCGGCCGCGCGCTGGGGAAGCGTGGCAGCACTGGTGCTCCTCGGCGTCGGATCACTGATCGTGCTGGGCCGCATCGGGTTCAGTGTGGTTGCGGTCGCAGCGCTGGGCTCGATTCTCGCTGCCATGCAAACTCGGCGCCGTTCCGACAGCGGACCGTCGAACGACGAACGCGGCGTCGGGAAGCAGGTGCCCCTACGGGTGCTCATGCGGGACAGTTCAGCTTCTGTCGCCCGAGGGCGGATTGCCGTCGGGCAGCGGGTCACACACGAACGCTGACCCTGATGCGGACGTGCGACGGTCAATGCCACGACGGCTGTGGGCGTCGAATCCGTGGCATACCTGAGCCCGGAAGTCGAGGCTGATTACCATCAGTTCTTTCTGGCGGCTTCCGATGCCGATACGTCGTGGGCGCAGTCCGATGACGAGATGGTCGCTACCTCACCGAACGCGGTGGTGATTCGCACGGGGATCACCACCGGGCCGGTCGCCGTCGCCCTGGCGCAATTGCGAGCCGAGCCCACAGGCCACGCCGATCAGTGGGAGACCGCCGGTCGAGCAGTGGTGGAGGTGCTGCGAGCGAAAGAACGGTGTCAGACAGGCGTCTCCGCTGGCGCCCCGGGCATCGTGGCGGGTGCCGACTGCTGGCACGCTGTGATCGTGGTTCCGTTGATCGTCCTCGTTGCACTCCTCGTCATGTCGGTCACCTCGTTCCGCCTGCGCGACGCGACCGTCTCGAACTGCACTGCCGCAGCATGGATCGGGACGGTGGTGGGCGCTCTCGCGCTAACGCTGAGTAGCTACCGCTGGAACAACCAGCTCGGCTGCCGCGAGGCATTCCCTCGGCATTTCGGCTATCGAGGTCCGAATTGGGAGATGGCACCGTACCCGGTTCAGGACGAGCGGTCATGGTGGCCGCTGGGGTTCTCCTGCCGCGGCGTCAGCGTTTACACAAGAGAATTCGTTTCGATCGAACCCGGCTGGAATCTGACGGTGCTCGTGTACGGGTGTTTCGGGTGCGCAGTCGTCGCCGCGTTCATCGCTGCAAGACGGGTGAGTGTCGTCGTGCGACGTCGCCGCAGCGCGAGCCAGTGACGTCGATCGAAGCCAGGAGCATCTTCGCCCGCCGCCTAGCGACAGCGAAGAATGCCGCGAGAATCAACGGTGGCCAGGACGAACGCCGCTGCCCACGTCGATGCTGACGTGTCGAAACCGGCGTGCTCACGTATGGCCCGGAGCGTTCAACTCAGAGGACGACTCAGTGGCGGCCGTCGGTGCTGCGTGTGGTGCCGGCAATGCGGCCACGCCTTGTCGTGGGCTGGGCACTCGCGGCGTCGGCGAGATCGAGGTTCCTCTGGGAACGCTGGTGGGCAGGTCCCTCGGCCCGGACAAGGCGAACGGTAGCTCGTTGGGGCTGATCGGGAGAATCAATCGACTCGGCCGCGGCGGGGTGGATCGATGCGTCGCTGGCGGTCGACGGGGACGCCCGGGTGGAGGATGTTCTGCAACGCGTGCACGGTGTCGTCGTCGATGTCGACCTCGTTCATCGCGGCCGCCCAGTCCCAGTCGGGTGTGGACCACACGTAGTGCAGCGGGCCCCATCTGGGTGCCCAGCTCCCGTCGGGGGACCGTGGGTTCCGGGCGAGCATGGTGTGCTCGTTGTGCCCCTCGAATGCGCCTGTTGCTTTGTCCGCAACCGGCACGGTGGCGGGGGTGAAGTCGACAGGGACGGGCGCGACGAGGGGTTCGGCGGTCACGGTGTCCGCAAACCACTCCGCCTGACGTCTCTTCACGTCGTCGCTGCGGCGACGGAGTTCGTCCTGGCGCTCTCGTTGCGTCTGTGTGAGACCACTCCAGGCGAACATCGAGGAATCGATAGGCCGGCCGACCGTCAGGTCGACATAGTGCGCGCCCACGCCGACCGCGTCGACCCGGTAGCCGAGTATTCGGCCCGTCTCGATGTCGACCCAGATGCGCATCGGGTGCGGCTTGCGTTCGGGCGGGGCCAGTTCGACTGTCCAACATCGACGGTCGAGGAACGTCTCCTCGGTGATGGGCCCGGTCGGTCTGGTGAAGTCGTCACCGGCCCATTCCGCGGCCGTGCGTCGCTTGATCAGGAACTGATTCTTACCGAAGTAGTGCACCCGATCCGTCGGCCCCACCAGTGGGCGCTGCGGATCGGGGGTGAAGTCCCAGGCGGTGGTGCCGTCGGTAATGAACACGGGGTCACCGTCGTACTCCACGCGCATTGCGGGACCGTGGAGCCAGACGATGCAGTCGTCGACAGCCCGGACGAACATCGACCGGTACCCGGCGGTCTTGAACGTGACCGGGTCACGCTGGGAACCGGGGTCTTCTCGGATGGTCCCGTGCAGCGGTGCGTCGTTCGGTGTGGTGAGTGCGCGCAGGACTTCCACCCATTCGGTCACGATTCACCCTTTCGGTACCCGACGGAGAGTATCGCCGCGACGACGGCGCCGGCCAGGAGAAGCAGGACGACGTCAGCGCTGCGTTGGGCCGCTGAGGTCCCCGACCACGTCAGGACGCGCACGATCACGGCCAGTACGTACAGACCGATGGCGGCGGTGCGCGGATTGCCCATGGTGATGACCGTAAGCGCGAGCCGGGGTATGCGCACGTGAACGACAGTGCGGTCCCTGCTCTGGCTCGGAATCCACGGGCGGGTGAGCCTCTGCTGGCCGTCCCATTGTGCAGCGGGCTTCTACATCACCGTCGATCCGCGCACGAACGGGCTCCAATGAATGACGTCGCGCTGACGAGACACGGGGCCGTAGGGTGACCACGTGTCGTTCTCGTTCCCAATCCTTCTCCGCTTCAGTGCAACTGCCGGAACTGCACTGGTGGCCGTATGGGCTTTGAGCAATGCCTGGCCGATCGACCTGTACCAGGCCGAGACCGCCACTCGCTCCGAATACGCGTTCGGCAACAATTGGTCCGACCTGTTCTTGAATCCGTCGTGGGCTGCGGGCGTTGCCCTCGTGGTGGCCGTGGTAGCAATCCGGTTCAGCGGGGGTAACCGGGCTGCCCCGGTTGTCGGCGCTGTTGTCGGACTCACGGTGCTTGCGGCGCCGTCGGTGGTCTCGGTGCCCACGGGTTTGGCGCCGACGACGACGGGGGTCGCGGCGGGTCTGCTCCTGAGTTTCGCGGTGTCCGCTGCTGGATCGGAACGATCCGCTCTGACCGCTCTGGTTCTCGGTGCGGCGTCCGCGGACCCCGCACGGCGAGAAGCGGATGCGCACCTCGGTTCACCGCGGGACTGGTCGATCAGTCTTCGCGGCAGCGAAGCGACCACGCTGGTTCCGATCGCGGTGCTCGTTCTGGTCGGTGTGGTGGTTCTGGCTTCGTCGAGGTCGTTGCCGCCGTTGCCTACACGGCCGTCAGTATCGCGGTGGGCCGTCGCACCGATTGCAGCGGTCGTCATCTGGGGTGTGTACGTGTCGTTCGGTGACAGCGCATCGTCGGCAGGTCGGTGGGTAGTCGCCGTCGCCGTCACGGTGGCGGTAGTGGCCGTTGTCGCGCTCCGGTCCGGTCGAGACGGTCGCTTCCTTTGCGCCGGCTTGGCGGTCGGTGCCACCACAGTCAACGACGTGATCTGGAGTGGGTGGTGGTTGGCACCGCTTGCTCTGGTGGGGATTGCTTCTGGGGTCGTTCTGGCCCGCCGAATCCCGTCGACGGTGCCGGGGTGCTGCGCGCTGGCGGCAGTGTCCGTTTCCGGACTTTTCTGGGACAACCCCGTCTCGACGATCGCCTACGCCGCGGTTCTCCCTGCGGCCGCCGCCTTTTCCTTCCTGTCGACGCCGGTGTCGGACCCCTCTGTCAAGGCCCTGGGGATTCTGCTGCCGGTGATGGTTGCGGTACTTGGTTTTTCGGCATTGGGGAGGCGGCCGAGCGGAGAGCTGATGTGGGTCACCGATGAACCAAGCGAACTCCCCAGTGCGGGCGCGCTCATCCCGGCAAGTCCGGGTGCGATCACTCTTGCTGCGCTGGCGTGTGTGACGGCAGCGTCGGTCGCATTCGTGATCGGTCGCCGCGCGGCGCGCGCGGTCGAACGGTGACGGGGCCCGACAACAGGGCGGTGCGTCACTATCGAGCCCATGACGCCCCGCACCTACGACCACGGTGAACCTCTGCCGCCCGGGTGGGATTTCCTCGACCGCGAGCAACTGGACGAGGCGTGGTCTCGGTTCCGAGCCGCGCTCGGCGAGCTTCGACCCGGACTGCACGCCGACGACTGGCCGGCGATCACCGAGCCGGCACCGTCGGTCACGTTCGACCTCCGGCTCGACGCGACCCTCGTGCCCGCGATGTGGGCTGCGCGCATGGAGGCGATCAACGCGGAGACTGTCCGCTGCTTGCTCGGCATCGCGGATACTCCCGAAGTCGTGGTGCTGGATTGGCAGCATCCTGGTTACCGCCTCGACCTGTCCGAGCATGCGTCTGCCCCTGACGCCGTGTGGAGGGTGCCGGTTTACCCGGACGGCGATTACTACACCTTCGTGCTGCCCGACTTCAGCGAGGGGACGTTCGGCCACCCGTGGGAGCAGTCGTTGTGTGTGTTCGGTCCGAGACTGGTGGGCACACTGGCCGTCACGCTGTCGACGTGGCTGCCGGTCCTTCGGGTCGACGGGCGCACCCAGTAAGACATTCCCCTGCTCGTGGACGACCCGCCGCCCGTGCGGCTTCCAGCACGCAGGTTCATCGGAGGGTTTACCCAGGCCGGTCCGCACTTCGCCCATCGGATGCGGGAGCGGGGGGATGCCGGGTGCTCCGACGCCTCCGGAGCATGACGTACACCGCCGATCCGACGACGGGCAGGACCCACGCGGACGCGACAGCGAACGCTTTTGTCGACCCCGTCAGGCGACCCTGTGCCGCGATCGAGACGAACGCTCCCACGATGAACCACGCCGAGATGACGACGATACCGACGGCGACATCTACGAAGAATTGATTGAAAGACTCGACGCAGTCCGGGCTGAGGTGACATTCACTCAGGCCGGACTCGGCGAGGACGGTCGACGGCACGGGAATCACACTACCGACCCTGACGCGCGAGGTTGCTGGGTTCGTGCCGACACCGCCGGCCGCCGCTGTCCAGTCCGCTACGGTACGACACTGCTGGAGCATTCCGGCGCGTGAGGGCGTACTCCGTCGGCCGAACGGACTACGAGCGGTTCCGGGAAGATTCTGCCCCGCTGTCCGGCGAATGTCATTGTCGCAACTTCCCGTTGACGCCATAGGGATAGCGTTGACCCACCGCGAACCACAACAGCGGCCCTGATACCGACAGCATGAAGACAACCACCGTCCAGCCGGTCCTTCGCCCGCACTTTCACGTGACGGGCACGCAGAACCGAGACCACAGCGACCGCCCGTCAACGCCATCAAGACGACGCCCGCGAGCTCTATGCGCAGGCCGCATCGAGCATGTTTCCTGCTACGACCGACGCACGGCCTCGTTCGGGTTCGGTCCTGTCACTCTCACCCCGGCCGCCGTTGCCGAATGTCGAACGCTGGAACGCTGGAGTCGTGGTGCCATTGTCGTCCTTGCCGTACTCGTGGTCATGTCGGTCGGTTCGATCCGCCTGCGCGACGCGACCATCTCGAACTGCACCGCCGCAGCATGGATCGGGACGGTGGTGGGCGCTCTCGCGCTAACGCTGAGTAGCTACCGCTGGAACAACCAACTCGGCTGCCGCGAGGCATTCCCTCGGCATTTCGGCTACCGAGGTCCGAATTGGGAAATCGCGCCGTACCCGGTCGAGGACGAGCGGTCATGGTGGCCGCTGGAGTTCACGTGCCGCGGCGTCAGCTCGTACACAGGCGAATTCACCTCGATCGCACCAGGCTGGGGCCTGACGGTGCTCGTGTACGGATGCTTTGGCTGCGCCGTCGTCGCCGCGTTCATCGCCGCCGGACGGGTGAGTCTTCTACTCCGGCGTCATCACGGTGCGACCTGATGAGGTAGGTCGGGGGCCGACCCGGTCACCGCCCACCGCCTGGCGATACCGAAAGAGAGCGCCAGAACGACGGCGACCACGAGGACCACCACGACCCAGGTCGGTGCCGACGTGTCGAAACCGAGGTACCAGGCCGCCGCCACCCCCGAGGCCGTCGCACCCACGCCGCCGACCGGGGCGGCCACCGCTGTCGCTCTGACCGTGCGGGCCGACCACGCGTCGCGCCACCGTGTCATCAACAACCGAACCGCCACGACCGTCGATGCCCACGCCAACACCGCGGAGAACGCGTACAACGGCAACGTCGCGTATTCGGTCGCGATGCCCTCGACCCACGAGGCACCCGCGAACGCGGAGCCGACCACGATCAACGCCGGCGCCAAGCCCACCGATACGCCCAGGACGCCGACTGCGGCGACAGACCCGGCTCGGACGATCGGATCCCCTGACACCCTCATTCCGAGGACGTGCAAGGCCGACCCCAGCACGGCCCCGACCAGAAACCCCACAAGGGCTGCACCGATGAGCGAATAGATGCCCCACGGGAGCGAATCACCGGCGAAGCCTGCGGTTCCCACCACCACGTAGCCTCGGGATCCGCCCGGGGACAGAGCGGCCCCCGACAAAGCGGACCCCAGAACACCGGCGATCATCCCCACTACGCCGAACCCGACGCCCTGTTTCAGCATGGCTCCATCATGGGTTACACGCTGATCAGTGGCATCACACGCGCTGCTCACATGCGAATCGACGGTGATGCTGCCGGGAACGTCGCCGCCCGAGTCCACGACGTCCCCGTTGGTTCGGGGAGCGATCGCTCTGTCGAGACGCCCAGTGCGTCAACCGATCACGGGCTTGCGCCCGGACGTCAGCCTGTCCAGCTCGGCCTGCATCACGGTGACGACTCGGTCGGCGAAGTCCTCCGCCGACTCGTCCGGCCGAGCGGTCATGGGAGCGAGAACCGAGGTGTCGAGCTTGGTGGGCAACGGGAAATAGGGGAGCAGCCCGACGAGTCCGAGATTCACGCCCCAGGGAATGGACACCGAGAGCGGCAGCGCCTTGAGGCGAAGGAGCTTGTCGACGCGGGTGGCCTTGGCCAGTCGCTTGCCGCCGGCGATCACCAACAGCGATTCGCCCGCCCCGGCGGTGACCACGGGCACGACGGGCACCTGCGCTTCGAGGGCCAGGCGAGCGAATCCCGTACGGCCCGAGAACACGATGTCGTTGCGATTCGACCAGGCCTTCAATGCGTCGACGTCTCCGCCGGGGAAGACCAGGACGTTGCTGCCCTCGGCGAACGCTTTCAGGGCGGTGTCCTTGTTCGCGGGCCGAGCGCCGAACGGCTCGATCAGCCTCTCCGCGTGCAGAGTCCAGGCGATCTGGTGGGTCAGGGTGATCAGGCTTCGGTCGATCCCCATCTCGTCGTACGCGGCGGCGAAAGCGAAGACGTTGAGGTCGACGATCCCGCCGAATCCGTGGTTGGCGACGAACAGCACCGGCCTGTCCGGGATCGGCTCGGCAATCGACACGCTCAGGCGGTTGTAGAGCCGCAGGGTCGTGATGGACGCCGAGCGCAGCATCCGGGCGATGGTGTTCACGACAGTCCCGCTATCGGTCCAACTGTGTCTCGGCGGCGATGCCGGCGACGACGAACCCTCCGGCGATCAGGCATCCGGCGACGCGCGTGCGACGAGGCAGGTCCGCCGTGAGCGCGAATGCCGCGGTATCCCAGACGTCGACCGCCACGCCGGCGCGCAGCAGCGTGCGCACGACACGAGGGGCATAGGAGGTCGCGGCGAACAGCCCGCCGCCGATGTAGATCTCGCGGATCCCGAAGGTGCGTGCCGCGGCTCGCGTCGTGGGGGTCGCGGCGTCGGTGCCGGCGAGCAGTTCGTTCGCACGGGTCGGGGCCACCATGTGCGCGATGCCGATGGCTGCGCGGGCCAGCCCGACTGCCTCGGGCAAGCGCCGTCCTGTCCCCCGGTCCGACCTGACTGCCATGAGCCCCCCTCGTCGACGCTGCGTTTCGAACACCTATCTGACGATGTCCTCAGAAGTGAGCATAGCGGCAACAACGGGCCGTTTGGCGCCCGATCGGCCTCGCCGGCTGCTCGGGACCGTGAACTCGGGCGCCCGGACGCCTCACTCCTGCGGCGACTGCGCCGGGTCGCCGACGGTGCGCCGCAGGACCAGCTGCGTGAGCGGCGTGACGGCCAGCGCGACCGTGAGGCCCACGAGGACAGCCAGGATCATGTTGTCCTGCAACGCTTGTCCACCCAGGTAACCGGCCATGACGATGTAGATGCTCCAGGTGACCACTGCGATCGCGGTGTACGGACCGAAGGTGCGCCAGGGCAGCGAGCTGATTCCGGCGCTCAGCGTCACGAAATACCGCCCGACCGGAACGTATCTCGACGTGACGAGGATCAGGCCGGGGCGTTCGGCGAGCTGGGCTCCGATCCAGTCGAGAGACCGGCGACGACGCGTGCCGGGTGGCAGGCGTCGCAACACGGGCGCGGCGAGCGCACGCCCCACGAAGTAGGGCACGAGGTCCCCGCCGAACGCTCCGACCGCGGTCGCGACGATGACGAGCGTCACGTTGGCATCGCCGTTGGCCGCTGCGACTCCGGCCACGACAAGGAACGGTTCGCTGGGAATCGCGGGCAGGAACGAGTCCAGGAACGACACGACGACGAGGATCACGTAGAGCCACGGGGAGAGCACGAGTGCCTCTGCGGCGTCGAGCCAGTCCATCACGTCGGGCCGCCCACCGCACACCTCCACAGGACCGAATGCCGTGATCGTCGCAACTCGTCGATCGAAGGTCAACGGGCGTTGGGCGCTGTCCAGCTGCTCGGTAGCCTGAGGGTGTCGCCTCCCTGCAGAGTCGGCTCGAGCGTCGCCCAGGGGAAGGCCCGGACACGTGCGGACAGTCCTCGTGGAGACGCACCTGTTCGGCGACATCGAGTTGACCTACCGCGACTCCGCGATCGTCGCCACGTACACGGACGAGCCGAGTACGGAGGTCTCGATCACGCGCACCGGTAAGAGGAGTAGGAACTCCCCGATCGGGACCCGCGACGAGTCGGCCCTCCAGGCGGTTCTCGACGGCCGTGACGTCCCGCTGTCTCCGGGGCGCGCCCGACTGTCGAAGCGGACCTATCGCGTCGGCTTCGAGATCGACGGGCGCGTCCTTACTCTCGCGGCGCGCACTCTCACTGACAGCCGACTGCTCGACGGCACGTCGGACACCGGCGAGAACTGCTTCGGCGAGCTGACCCGAACGCACGACGGCATCGAGATCACGTGGGCCGTCCCGTTCCGGTTCATGACGCGATCAATCGAGCCGCCGATACCCACGAGGGACGACGTCCTCGTCGCGGTCTGCGTCGCTGCAGCATTCGGGACGGGCGGCCTGTCGGTGGCCACCGTCGTCTTGGGGTTCGTCGACGCGCTTCTTCCCTGAGGGCGCGGGAGTTCCGTCGACTGTGGCGCACGTGGCCGTCGCGCAGAAGGGCCGCCGGGGCCGCGTGAAGGCCGCGCAGCGCACCTCGATGCGCCCCCGTTGCAGCCTGCGCAGAGTGAGGTGCGCTGCGCACCGGAAAGGGGGGTGCGACAAATAAGCACCTATTGTCATCTTCGGATACGCGTGGTTTAGTTCTGTCACCAGGACAGTACGATCTCACCACCGAGGCGGTAGTCGTCATGCGCGTTCGCGACACGATCATCACGAAGACTCAGGCAGTGGTTCCGATGGAACGCCAGATCCAGGGACTGCATCTGTGGCAGCGCGCCAAGCGACTCGTGGTCGACGACGGCCAGCCACACTTCTCCGAGGCTCCGATTTCCGACGTCACCGACCTCGACCTGACCGAGATCGACGTCAGCAACCCGTTCCTGTGGCGTCAGGGGGCGTGGGAGCCCTACTTCCGTCGGCTGCGTGACGAGGCGCCCGTTCACTATCGCGCCGACAGTGCCTTCGGGCCGTTCTGGTCGGTGACCCGCTACGACGACATCGTCCGCGTCGACAAGGATTTCGAGACGTTCTCGGCCGAACCGCAGATCATCCTCGGAGCACCGCCCGAGGGCCTGGACATCGAGATGTTCATCGCAATGGACCCGCCACGCCACGACCAGCAACGCGCCGCGGTCCAGGGTGTCGTCGCACCCCAGAACCTCGAGGAAATGGAAGGGCTCATCCGCTCCCGCGTCGCGGAGGTCCTCGACGAACTCCCGGTGGGCGAGCCCATCGACTGGGTGGATCGCGTCAGCATCGAGCTGACCTCCCGCATGCTCGCCACGCTGCTGGACTTCCCGTACGACGAGCGTCGGAAGCTGGTGGAGTGGACCGATCTGGTGGCGGCGAGCGCGTCGGCGACCGGCGGATCCACGGACACAGACGCAGCGTACCGAGCAGCGGCGGAGGCGGCGCGCAGCTTCAGTGCCCTGTGGCACGACAAGGCCGCGCGGCTCGCGGCGGGGGAGAAGCCGGGGTACGACCTCATCACCCTCATGCAACTGTCCGAGGACACGAAGGACCTCATCGACCGACCGATGGAGTTCCTGGGCAACATCGTGCTGCTCGTGGTGGGAGGCAACGACACCACCCGCAACTCGATGACCGGCGGACTGCTGGCCCTGAACCGGTTCCCGGAGCAGTTCGACCGCCTCCGCGAGAATCCCGCCCTCGTCCCGAAGATGGTCCACGAGATCCTGCGGTGGCAGACGCCGCTGGCATACATGCGTCGTGTCGCCACCCGCGACACCGTCCTGAACGGACAGTTCATCCGGAAGGGCGACAAGGTCGTCATGTGGTACGCCTCGGCCAACCGGGACGAGCGCACGTTCGAGAACCCCGACGACTTCGTGATCGACCGGCGCAACGCCCGCCACCACCTCGCGTTCGGCATCGGCACGCACCGGTGCATGGGGAGCCGCCTGGCCGAGATGCAGCTACGCATCCTGTGGGAGGAACTGCTGGCGCGTTTCGACGACATCGAGGTGGTGGGGGAGCCGACGCGGGTGCAGTCCAATTTCGTGCGCGGTTACGGCTCGATGCCGGTGGTCCTGACGCCGAAGGGCGGCGAGCGTCGGCAGCACGGCACCTGGCGCGCGCAGAACGCCACGACTCCCGGCGGCGCCACGTCCGACGCCGCGACACCCGGCGCTACCACGCCCGACACGAGCGCGTCCGCGACGAGCGCACCCGACGCCCCCCGCACTCGGCGCGGTGCCGAGCGGACCCAGCTCGATCTGCGCGTGACCCGGCGGCGCACGGCGGCGGAGGGCGTCGTCGAACTCACCCTCGCCGACGCCGGAGGTGGATCGCTCCCGCCCTGGACCCCCGGCGCCCACGTCGAACTGACGGTGAAGCCCGGACTGGTCCGGCATTACTCGCTGTGCGGGGACCTCGCCGACCGGTCGTCGTGGACGGTGGCCGTTCTGCGAGAACCGGACGGCCGTGGCGGCTCGGCGCACGTGCACGATCAACTGGCCGAGGGCGCGACTCTCCGGGCGCGCGGTCCGATCGACAACTTCGCGCTCGTCCCCGCGCCGCGCTATCTGTTCCTCGCCGGCGGCATCGGCATCACTCCGATCCGCGCGATGATCGCCGCGGCGCGCTCGGCCGGGGCGGAATGGAACCTTATCTACGTCGGCCGGTCCCGGTCGTCGATGGCATTTCTCGACGAGTTCGACGGCGACGATCGGGTGACCGTGTGGGCGAAGGACGAGCGCGGCGGACGCCTCGACCTGGACACGGTGCTGGGCGAACCGCGCTCGGACACCCTCGTCTACTGCTGCGGACCGGCTGCCCTCCTCGACGCTGTCGAGACGCGGTGCGCCGCGTGGCCGGGGGAGGCCCTCCACCTCGAGCGCTTCGCGGCGCAGACCGTCGCTGCGCCCGACGGCGCACTCGAGTCGTTCGACGTGGAATGTGCGCGGACGGGGGTCACCGTCACCGTTCCCGAGGGCACGACGATCTTCGACGCGGTCGAGCAGGCCGGCGCCGACGTCATCGGATCGTGCATGGAGGGCATCTGCGGAACCTGTGAGGCCGACGTCCTGAGCGGCACCCCGGACCACCGCGATTCCGTGCTCTCCCGCGCCGAGCGCGAACGGGGTGACACCGTGATGACCTGTGTCTCGAGGTCGTTGTCCTCGAAGCTGGTCCTCGACCTCTGAGGATCCGAATCGCGTTGCGCAGCAGTGGCTCCGGGGCCGGCTCACTCGAAGCTGCGTACCACCCGATCGATGCGGTCGACGGCTTCGTCGATGTCCACGGTGGGCTGCAGGAGGTGGCTCAGCGTCAGCCGGACCACGCAGTCGACCAGCGCCTCGGACGCCCGATCGCCGACGAGCGCGCCCACGGCAGCGTTCGCTTGACCCAGCACGGCGTCTGGGTTGACGGTGACCATCGCGAGCAGGCCCGAATCGTGCCCCGGTCGCAGGACCGCGGCCAGAGCGGCGTTGGAGCGGCCGTGTGCGAGGACGCTCCGCACGGCCGCGGAGATGCCGTCCTCGAAGCTGTCGGGGTGCGCCGCGAGTCCGTCGCCGACCTGCTCGAGGAATTGGCCGACCTCCCGATCCACCACGGCGCGGCCGAGGTCGGTGCGGGTGCCCACCTCCTTGTAGAGGCTCTGACGAGGGACCCCGGAGCGCTTGGCGACCTCGGTCATGCTGAGGGCGTCCCAGCCCCGGTCGGTGATGATCTCCACCGAGGCGTCGAGAACCCGCTCGAGTCGCAGGGCCCGCAGTTCGGAATAGAAGTCGGGCGCGGTCACGCCCGTGAGCCTAGGTCAGAACCCGTGCGCCGCCACTCGTGGACTCGGGCCCGGTTGTCGTTTCCGCGGAGGGCGCACACCCTCGCGGACGATGCACCGTCCGTAGGAGCAGGGGCGATCCGCGGGAAGCGTGTCCCACCGCGAGCGGTCACGGAATGTGACCCGAACAACGGCACCCATCCATTCTTTTGGCGCGCACGAATGCGGTGATGACCACCCGGCGTTCCGAAGGCTGCCGCGCGTCCACGGCCTGTACGACCGTGCCGTTCGCGGCCGCGTCGGCGTCGTTGTTGTCGATACCGTGGCGCGACCCCGGCCCGCGCGACCTGCTCACCCTCGCAGCGGCTCTGGGCCTGGTGCGTCGAACCGCGGAGCATTCATCGTCACTGTCGAGGGCGATCTCCGCGGCCGGGGACGCCGTCGACTGCGCCGCGGCCTCCTGGTTCGACGAACTCGGAGTCACCGTCGACGGTGCCCGCCGGGAGGCGCACGCCGTCGCTGCCGAGGTTCGCGAGGTCCTGGCCGTGTCCGACTGCTCTTGCGGCAGCGCACTGTCCGAGAGCGCCGTCGTCGCTGCGGCGCTCGCCGGCACCATCGCCGACCTCGCCGGCTACATCGAGTCGCAGTCGGGTCCGCCCGTGCCGTGGGAGGTCTTCCTGTCACCGCACGTGCTCGACCTGCTGCGCCGGGTGGCGGAGACGCTCGTCCCGATCGCCGAGAATCTCGACGAGGCCTGACGACGTCGCGAACGACGTCCCGAGTGCACGACATCCCCCGTATAGTGCGAGCGGTTCCGTACCGAACGTTCCGAATCGACGAGGTGACTTCGTGCCGTATCTCGGTCTGCTGACGATGGCCCTGCTGGTCTTCTGCCTGATCGACGTGATCACCGCCGACGAGGGCGGTGTGCGCCACGTGCCGAAGATGGCGTGGCTCGTCGTCGTCCTGCTCCTTCCGCTGATCGGATCGCTGCTGTGGCTGACGGTCGGCCGGCCCATCGGTGCCGGACTCTGGGGTGGTGGTGAGCCGTCCCGGCCGCGCTCGGGCTTCGCGGAATACGACGTCCGCCCCGGCCGCGCCGTCGCGCAGAGTCCGGAGGCCGACGCCGAATTCCTGCGCCAGTGCCGCGCGCGGGCCGAGGAGCAGCGTCGCGTGGAGCGGGAGCGGCGTCGCGCCGAGGAGTCCTGAGCGGTCGATCGTCCACGTGCGCAGAAATATTCGCGTGCGACCGGGGTTCGGTCACCTCTAGGGTCGACGCGTCCGTTCCCCCACCGCGCGAGGTTCCCGATGGTCGTCCACCCCTCCCGTCCGGCCGAGGCGGCGCCGCTGCACATCGCGATGATCGGGACCACCGCCCCGAGTCACATCTACCCGTCGCTCTCCGTGATCGCGGAGCTCGTGCGGCGAGGTCACCGGGTCACCTATGCGGTCGGTGAGTCGTTGGCCTCTCTCGTCGAGCCGACCGGTGCGCGGGTGGTGCCGTTCGACTCCCTGCTCCCTCGAGGCGAGGAGTCCTGGCCGGACGATCCGGCGGCGGCGATGCACGTGTTCCTCGACGAGGCGATCGCCGCGTTTCCCACGTTGACGACGGCGTACGACGACGATCGTCCGGACCTGCTGCTCTACGACATCGGCGGACTGGCCGCGCCGGTCCTGGGCGTCCGTTACGGCGTCCCGGCGGTCCAGCTGTCGCCGGCGTACGTCGCGTGGAACGGGTACGAGGACGATCTCGCCGACGTTCTCACCCCGATGCGGACGTCGGCGACGGGCGTCGCCTATCGCGACGCGTACGCGGAGTGGCTGCGGGACAACGGGATCGAGGCCGATCCCTGGGACTGGATCACCTATCCCGAACACTGCCTGTCCTTGGTGCCGAGAACGATGCAACCGCACGCGGATCGCGTCCGCGAGTCCGTGCGCTTCGTCGGCCCCTGTCCGGATCCGACTCGCCTGGCGGATCGGAGTTGGACGGCTCCGGCGGGGCCCGTGCTCTACGTCTCCTTCGGCACCGGCTACAACGACCGACCCGATTTCTATCGACTGTGCATCGAGACCTTCGGCCACACGCGGTGGCAGGTGGTGATGTCGATCGGGCGCCGAGTCGACCCCGCCGTCCTGGGGTCGCTCCCGCCCAATGTTCAGGTCCACGAGCACGTTCCGCAGTTGGCGGTGCTCGCGTCGGCGCGAGTGTTCGTCACCCATGCCGGCATGGGTGGATGCACGGAGTCGCTGTGGTTCGGAGTGCCGACGGTCGCGATCCCGCAGGGAGTGGATCAGTTCGCCAACGCGGCGATGCTCGACGAGATCGGGACGGGAGTCCACCTCCCCTTCGACGAGGTGACGGCGGAGTCGCTCCGGGCCGCCGTGGAACGGGCCGTCGACCTCGGGCCCCGCGCGGCCGAGGTCGGCGCGGACGTCAGGGCGCACGGAGGCGTCGACGTCGCGGCCGATGCCGTCGAGTCGTTCGTACGGCGCTGAGTACTGCGCCGGCAACGGCGACAGCCGACTACCGTGCCTGTCATGCCGATCCGCATGGACAACGTCGGAATAGCGGTGCGTGACCTCGACGCCGCAGTGGCCTTCTTCACCGACCTCGGCCTCGAGGTGGTCGGCCGCGACACGGTGCAGGGCGAGTGGACCGACACGGCAGTGGGCCTGGACGGGAATCACGCGGACATCGCAATGCTGCAGACGCCGGACGGTCACAGCCGGATCGAGCTGTTCCGCTACCGGCACCCGCAGCCGATCGAGACGGAACCGACCCGGCCGAACGAGATCGGGATGCACAGGGTCGCATTCGAGGTCGACGACATCGAGGCCTCGCTGGCCATCGCAGCGCGTCACGGCTGTCTGCCTCTCCGCGGTGTCGCGGAGTACGACGGCATCTTTCGCTTGACCTATCTTCGTGGTCCCAGCGGCATCATCGTAATGTTCGCGCAACGCATCGGCGGCTGATCACCCGATCGCGGCGGCCAGCCGAGGGACGAGCGAGAGCGGGGTGGCGTTCTCGACCAGTGCCCGTTGCGCGCCGTCGAGGACGTCCGACAGGCCCGGCGCGGGATCGGTCGTCTCGGCCACGGCGAAGGTCGCGCCGCTGAACGGCCAATCGGTGCCGAAGACGATCTGGCCGACGTCCGCGACCTCGAGGACGCTGCGCATCGAGGACGCCGAGGCCGACAGTGCGGTGTCGTAGTAGAAGCGGCGGAGGGCTTCGCCGACACCGAGCAGGGACACCGACGGCACCGCGTCGGGAACCACCGTGCGGGGCGTCGACAGACGGGTCGCGAGGAACGGCAGGCAGCCCCCGGCGTGCGCGAGGACGAATCGGATGCGCGGGTACCGATCCAGGGTTCCGGACAGGATCAGACTCGTCGCGGTCCGCGTGGTGTCGAACGGGAACTCGAGCAGGAAATCCGGAAGCGGCATTTCGGGTTTCGACGGCGCAGGCATCTCGCCGGGGTGGACGAACACGGTGGCGGAGTAGGCGTTCAGCAGGGCCATCACCGGCTCGAACCGCGGGTCTCCGAGGTACACACCGTCGTACGACGACAACAGTGTGACCCCGTCCATCCGTACCACGTCGAGGGCGTAGGTGATCTCCGCGAGCGTCGCCGCGACGTCCGGCAGGGGAACGGTGGCGAACGAACCGAACCGGGTGGGCCACCGACGCTGAAGATCGCCGGCGTAGTCGTTGCACGCCCGCGCCAATCGGATCGCGTCTCCGCCCGAGACGAAGCGCACCCCCGGATCGGACACCGACAGCACCTGCGCGGCGATGCCGAACCGGTCCATGAAGTCGAGGGCGCTCTCCGGCGACCAGGCGGGGAACGGCAGACCACCGGGCGCGAGGAGGCCGGCACGCAGGACGGCGGCGCGGTAGTCCGGCGGAATCATGTGCCCGTGGAGATCGATCCGCCGACCGGCGGCACCGGACGAGGCCGGGGTGTCGCCGGCCGGGGTCGCCTGTGCCGTTCCCCCGCCGGACAGCGCCAGTGCCCCGCCCGCGGCGATCGCCTGGACGAGTCGGCGTCGGCCGATCCGTGCGGTCGACGGCGACGTGCTGGTCGGTTCGTCGTGTGTCATGGTCGCCCCCCGAGACGATGAACGTCGGCCGCCCCCCGACCGACGCCCGGCACGATAGCAAGGCGCGGCCGCGGGCAGGCTCGTCCCCGAACGGTTCGGCGCCGTCACAGAACGGGCCGACGACGTGGGGACCGATCCCGGGCGGCAGCGAGGCGACGCCGCGGCCGCCCGCGAACCCCTAGGGTCGGCTGCGTGCACTTCGACGACTATCGCCGGTACGACGCCCTGGGTCTCGCCGCACTGGTGCGCGACGGCGAGGTGACCTCGAGCGAGCTGGTCGAGGTCGCCCTCGACCGTGCGCATCGCACCCACGCCGCGCTGAACGCCGTCGTGCAGTGGCAGGACGACGACGCCCGATCCCGCTCCCGGTCCGCGTTGTCCGGCCCGTTCGCAGGAGTGCCGTTCCTGCTCAAGGATCTGGCGCAGGCCCAGGCGGGTGTGGTCGAGACGGCCGGATCGCGGGCATATCGAGATACGCGGGCCGCGGCGACGGACACCGTGGTGCAGCGCTGGCTGGACTCCGGCCTGGTGGTCATCGGACGGACCGCAGTCCCGGAATTCGGGGCGAAGGGCGTCACGGAATCCGACCTCTTCGGGCCGACCCGTAATCCGTGGGACACGACCCGCTCGCCGGGGGGATCGTCGGGCGGGTCCGCGGCCGCGGTGGCCGCAGGTGTGGTGCCGGCCGCCGGGGCCAACGACGGCGGCGGGTCCATTCGCATCCCGGCCGCCTACTCGGGTCTCCTCGGGCTCAAACCCGGTCGCGGGGTTGTGCCCTGCGGACCCCGCTCCAGCGAGTTCTTCCACGGCGGCGCGGTGACCGGCGTGCTCACCCGCTCGGTGCGGGACTCCGCGGCCATGCTCGACGTGCTGCGGGGCTCGGACCCGGCGGCGCCGTACGTCACCCCGACCCTCGCGGAGAGTCATCTGGCCGCACTCGACACTCCGGGGCCGCGTCTGCGCATCGGCATGCAGAGCACGTCGGCCCTGTGCGATGCGCCGGACCCCGAGGTGCTGGACGCCCTGCACCGCACCCGCTCACTGTTGGTCGACCTGGGACACGTCGTCGAGGACGTGCCTCCGCCGGTCGACGAGGAGGCGTTGGCGCGGGACTTCCTGCTGCCCTGGTTCGTGAACGTCGCGAGCGAGCTCGCAGCCATCGGATCGGCGCGCGCTGCGGACGTCGAGCTGGACACGATGGTGATGGCGGAACTGGGCCGACGCACCACGGCCGTCGATCACGACGCGGCGCTGAGCCGGTGGCACGACCACGTTCGCGCTCTGTCCGACTTCCACCGTCGTTTCGACCTGCTGTTGACCCCCACCACCGCGACGCCCGCGCCGCGAGTCGGCGAATTCGCGACCACTCGGCTCGAACGGCTCGGGGCGCGTGCGGCACTCGCGCTGCGTCTGGGGTCGGTGCTGGCCCGCGTGGGGGCCGTCGAGGCGGGCGTGATGCGGAATCTGTCCGCGGTGCCGTTCACGCAGGCGGCCAATCTGACCGGGCGGCCCGCCCTGAGCGTGCCGTTGTTCCGTACCGCGTCCGGGCTGCCGATGGGATCGCACTTCGTGGCCCCACCCGGCGGGGAAACACGACTCCTGCGCCTGGCCCGTGAGTTGGAGGAGGCGAAGCCCTGGTTCGACGTCGCTCCGCCGGACGTGGGGTAGATCGACCGATGTCCCGACATCGGGCGGCCTGCCGGTGTGCAGGCCCACAATGGAGTCGGTGATCACTCACAATGCGGAACAATGAAGTCACGCAATGGAATCCGTCCATACTGGGCGCACGCGAGACCAATCGCGACATCACCAGAAGGAGACATTCGTGTTCAGCTTCCTCAATGGCCTGAGCTTCCTCAACTTCAGCTTCGGCAACCTGTTGCCGTTGACGGATTTCCTCAAGATCGCGTCCTGATCGCGACTCGACGGGGCGCGTGCGCCGACGGCCTCGCCCGTCCGCGCACGCACCCGATCGGGGACCTCGCCCGTCGTTCTGCCCCACCCATCGAGGCTCAGCCGTCGACCAGGCAGATCCACCCGTCCAGCAGCGAGACCCGCCGCGTCGACAGCGGGACCAGCGACCCGATGGCCCGCACCGCGGCGGAGTAGGGCGGAAAACCGAACAGCATGCCCTGCGGGCCGGTGACCATCTTCCCGGTCCGAACATCGTATTCGGCTCGATGCCAGGGACATTCGAGACAACCATCGTCGGTGACCCGTCCCCGTCCGAGCTTGGCCAGTTGGTGCCGGCAGACGTTGCCCACGGCGAAGGGGGTGCCGTCGGGAAGCATGCCGACCGCGAGGTCCACGCCGTCCTCGGTCCGCACCTCCACCACGCGGTGGTCGCCGAGTCGGGACACCTCGACCAATCGGCGCCCGCGGGCCCGGATCGGGTCGGCCGGCAGCACCGGCGGTAGCACGCCGGACCGATCCGCCGACACGGCGTCGTCGCGGTCAGGGCCTCGTCGCTCCTCGCTCATCGGTGCGACATACCCGGGGCGATCGCCTCCAACCGGCGCCGTCGACAATGATGCGATGACCGTGTCGGTGGTGACCCTGGCCGATCGTCCCGACCTGTTCGACGCGATGTGGTCGATGCCCGATTCGTGGCCGGACTTCATGCTGCAGGACCCCGTGTCGTCGTTCTACTACCGGCCCGACGTCGTGACCCGCGTCGCCGACCACGTGGTGATCGCGCTCGACGGCGACGAGGTGGTGGGGAAGGGGTACGCGCTGCCACTGCGCCTCGACCCGGATGCGCTTCCCGCCGACGGATGGGACGCCGCGATCCGCCTCGGCGTCACTCAGTTTTTCGCGGGAGTGGCCCCGACGGTGCTGTGCGCGCTCGAGATCGCGGTGCGACCGGACCGGCAGGGGGACGGACTGTCGTCACTCCTGCTGGGCGCGGTCCGGCGATGCGCCGCACGGGCGGGCCTGCCGGAGGTGATCGTCCCCGTGCGGCCGAGCGGGCCGGTCGACCCCGGCGTCCCGATGAGCGCGTACGCCTCGCGCGTGCGTGACGACGGCTTGCCGGTCGACCCCTGGCTCCGGGTTCACGTTCGTGCGGGCGGACGCATCGCAGGTGTCGCCCCACGGTCGATGGTGATCGCCGGCACGCTCGACGAGTGGCGTCGGTGGACCGGACTTCCGTTCGATCGATCCGGCCCCATCGAGGTGCCGGGCGCTCTTTCCCCGGTGCTCTGCGATGTCGTCCACGGCACGGCCGTGTACGTCGAAGCGAACGTGTGGGTGCGCCACCGGGCCGCCTCGACCGGCTAGCGTTCCGCCCATGGCGTGGTGGTTCCTGGTGGGTGCGATCGTGGCCGAGGTCGCGGCGACGTTGTCGATGAAGGGGTCGGAGAACGTTCCGGCCCTGTACGCGGTGGTGGTGATCGGCTACGCGACGGCGTTCGTGATGCTGGTGCAGGTGTTGAAGCGTGGCATGGGAATCGGTGTCGCTTACGGCATCTGGGGTGCCGGCGGTGTCGCTCTGACCGCGGTGCTGGCGTGGGCCATCTTCGGTGAGACCTTCACACTCGTCATGGCGGGCGGCATCGCGCTCATCATCGCGGGAGTACTGCTGGTCGAGACGGGTTCACGCCCGTCGACGGTGGATTCCTGATGCAGTACGCCTTCCTCGTCGCCGCGATCCTGTTCGAGGTGACCGCGACTCTGTCCCTGCGCGGTGCGGTGGGCGGACGGCGCGCGCTCTACGTCGTGGTGGCAGTCGGCTACGTCGTGGCGTTCGCGTCGCTGCTCGGGGCCTTGCGTGCCGGGCTCGCGCTCGGGGTCGCCTACGGCATCTGGGCAGCGGCGGGCGTGGCCCTCACCGCGGTCGCGTCGCGGTTCCTGTTCGCCGAACCGCTCACTCGGCGGATGCTCGCGGGTATCGGACTGATCGTGGTGGGCGTGCTCCTGGTGGAACTCGGCGCGGCAGCGCATACGATCACGCCGTGACCGATCACGACCGTGCCGCCGCCCGCCGCGAGATCACCGCGGCCCTGCTGGCTGCCTTCGACCGCCGCCACGACGTTCTGGACGCCATCGTCGAGGCCGACGACCGCGATCAGGCGGTGGCCGCCATCGCCGGTCTGCTCGAGACGTCTCGTCTCGGCGGAGAAGCCGTCATGGGGATGGCGTTCGACCAGCTCACCAAGGACGCCCGGCGCAACAACGCCGCCGAGCTCGAGGACCTGGACGCTCGTCTGACGTTCACGCTCGCCGAGCGACCCGCCAGTGCGGGAGAGGGACTCACCCTGCGGGCGTTCTCCGACGACACCGACCGGGAGCTGTTCGCGGCCCGCCTCGCCGACGTCGGCAGTGCCGGGGACGGGTCCGGCGGCGCGGCCGGCGATCTGGACTCCGAGATCACCTCCGCTCGGGATCGCTCCGACTCGGAGCAGGCCGCCTGGTTCGTCGCGCGCGAGGGCGAGGAGAGCGTCGGGTTGGTGTTCGGCGAACTGAAGAACGGGGAGATCGACCTGCGGGTCTGGATCCACCCGGATCACCGCAAGAAGGGATACGGGACTGCGGCGCTGCGCAAGTCGCGGTCCGAGATGGCCGCGGTCTTCCCGGGTGTGCCGATCGTGGTGCGCACGCCCGGCGCCCTGCCGTCCTGATCGGCGGGCCCGAAGGCGGATCGGAAAGCTAACGGTCCGCGAGGGATCGGCTCCACGCCGACCACAGATCGTGGTACCGGCCGCCTGCTCGCACGAGATCGTCGTGCGACCCCTGCTCGACGATCCGTCCGTGCTCGAGGACCACCACGCGGTCCGCCGCCGCGGCCTGCGTGAGGCGGTGGGCGACCACGATCGTCGTGCGACCACGGGTGGCCGCGCGGGCCGCGTCCTCGAGATCGCGGGCACCGGCACTCCCGGCCTCGGCGGTGGCTTCGTCGAGCACCGCGACGGCCGGATCGGCCAGGACCAGCCGGGCCAGGGCCACGTGCTGTGCCCGGGCGGCGGTGAGGGCCAGGCCACCCTCGCCGACCACGGTGTGCACCCCGTCGGGCAGGTCGGCGACCCACCCGGCACCGACCCGGTCCAGGGCCGCCTGCACCTCGTCTTCCGAGGCGTCGGGTGCGGCCAGACGCAGGTCGTCGATCAGCGGGCCGGCGAAGACGTGCACCTCCTGGCTGACGACGGCGACGTGCCGACGGACTCGGTCCGCGGCGAGCTCGGTGAGGGGGACCCCGCCGATGCGGACGGTCCCGGCGGTGGGCTCGGTCGATCCCGCGACGATGGCGGCGAGCGTCGACTTGCCGGCGCCCGTGGACCCCACGAGGGCGACCGTCTCGCCGTTCGCGACGGTGAGGTCCAGCCCGTGAATCACCTCGTGCACGCCGTCGTAGGAATGGCGAATGCCCACGAGTTCGACTCGGCCGGAACCGGGTTCGCGGCCGGTCACGGTGCGGGGCGCGTCGGGCAGGTCGAGGACGCCGACCAGGCGGGCCAACGACGCGCCGGCGGACTGGACGTCGTCGAACGAGTACATGAGCATGCCGATCGGGTTGAACAGGCGATGGAAGAGCAACGCGGCGGCCGTGGTCTCGCCGACGGTCACCGATCCGTCTCTCACCAGGAGGAATCCGGCGAGAAGTACCACCGACAGTCCGACGCACTCGGCGCGGTTGCTCCTCGATCCGAACCGTGTGAACAGTCGGAACACCGTCACGGCGATGTCGCGGGCGCCGGCCGAGGCCGCGTCGATGCGCGACAGATGCTCGGACTCCACGCCGTAGGCGCGGACGGTGCGCGCGCCCTGCATGCTGCTGACCAGTGCCTGTGCCCGCTCACCCATGGCGACCCGCTCGCTCGCGTACAGCGGCGCCGACCGGGGCAGGTACCAGCGCAGGGCCATCACGTAGAGCGGAATCGCCACCATTCCGGCCAGGCCGAGTCGCCAGTCCACCCCGAGCATCGCGGCGATACTGACCACCACGAGGAGAACGGCGGCGAGGATCTGCGGAACCACCTCGCTCAGGGACTTGGCCATCACCGCGACGTCGTCACCCACGCGGGAGAGCAGGTCGCCGCGGCCCGCACGGTCGAGTCGGTCGACGGGCAGGGTGAGCGCGCGGGCGACGACGCGTTCGCGCAACGAGGCGAGAATGCGCTCGCCGAGCAGGGCGACGGTGTATGCCCCGAGGCCGGTGAACACGCCACCGACGACGGCGGCGACCACGATCACCGCCACGACCCCGATGATCGTCGACGCCGGCGCACCCTCGGTCACCCGGTCGACGAGGACGCCGAACACGTACACCGGAACCACGGTCGCCGCTGCGGCGACGATGCCGAGGACGACGGCGCCGAGCGTCGCGGCGCGATGTCCGGCCAACTCGCGCAGCAGGAACCGGCCCGACCGGCCGCCGGACGCGATGGGAAGCAGATCGGTTCCGGTCATCGCAGCACCCGCTCGCGATAGGTCGTGTCCGTCGTCGACAGCGACCGGTGCGTTCCGCGCGCCACGACCCGGCCGTCGTCGATGACGACGACGCGATCGGTCACCGCGAGCAGAGCCGGGCTGGTGGAGACGACGACGGTCGCGCGGTCGGGCCTCGCCCGGAGGGTGCGGATGCCGTCGGCGATGGCGTGCTCGGTCACCGAATCGACGGCGGTGGTGGGATCGTGCAGCACGAGAATCGGGGGATCGGCGGCGAGGGCGCGGGCGAGAGCGACGCGTTGACGCTGACCACCGGACAGGCTGGCGCCGCGATCGGTGACGGGGTGATCGAGCCCGGCGTCGTGCAACTCGATCAGATCGGTCACCGCGGACGCGGCCACGGCGGCCTCCAGACGGGCGTCGTCCGCCGCGCGGGTCACGATGTTGGTCCGGACCGTCCCGGCGAAGAGGTCGGCCGCGTGCGGTTCGACCAGCACGGTGCGACGGACCTCGGCCAGCGGAAGTGAGCGCACGTCGATGCCGCCGACGCCGACTCGGCCCGCCGACGGGTCCAGCGGAACCTGGCCGGAGAGCACCGCGACGAGGGACTCCGCGTCGGCGGGGCGGTACGCGACCACCCCGACCGCCTCACCCGGCGCGACGTCGAGATCGACGCCGCGGAGCGAACCGTGCGCGAGCGCGTGGAGGTCGAGTCGGGCCTCGCGGACCGTCGGGCGGGGGTCCGCGGCACGTGCGTCTCCGGTGCCGTCGGTGTCCACGGCGGTCACGACGTCGTCCACGAGGGGCGACGCCCCGAGGACCGTGGCAATGCGGTCCGCGGACCCGCGCACGACGGCCGTGACCCCGGGCAACCGGGAGAGCGACGACAACGGCTCGACCAGGAACTGGGCGAGTCCGACGACGGTGACGAGTTCGCCGAGAGTGAGCCGTCCGGTGAGGGCCAGGTAGCCGGCGCCGCCCGCGACTCCCGCCGCGAGCAGGGACCCGACCGTCGCCGACAGTCCGAGGTAGGCGCTGTTGCCCCGGGCCAGGCGCAGAGTGGCGTCCAGCGCGCGTCGACTCGCCTCGACGTAGCGCCGCGCCGCGGCGCCCTCGCCGCCGATGCCGCGCAGGGGGCGCACACCCCCGACGAGATCGGTCGCGAGACCGGACACGCGGGCGATCTCGGTCTGTGACGCGGTCGCCGCCCGCGTCAACACGGGCGCACACCACTGCAGGACGAGGAGCAGCAGGGGAGTGCCGATCACCACGGCCAGGCCCAGCGGCACATCGACGACGAGGAGCGCCACGGCCGTGACCACCAGCGCCGTCGTCGCCGACGCCGAACGGGCCACCACGTCGAGAATCCACGACGTCTTCTCCGCGTCCGAGGTACCCACCGTCAGCAGTTCCCCCGCGGACAAGTCGCTGTCGATGCCGCGGGGATCGAGCACGGTGCGGGCGACCTCGACGCGCAGGAGGTGCGCCTCGCGCTCGATGGCGACGACGATGATGCGGGCGCCGATCCGGTACGCGAACGACAGCACGACGAACAACGCCGCGAGCCCGACGAGCGAGAGCAGCATCGCCGTGACGTCACCCGTCTCGACTGCGCGGGCGACGATGATGCCGATCGCGACCGGAACCATGGTCTCGCAGAACTGGTGGAGGCAGAACAGCAGCGAGGAACCGATCATCCGAGCGCGGTTCCGGACGAGCGCACGGCGCAGGACCCCTCCGCCGCTGATCGCCATTAGCCGACCCTAACCGACGGGTGTGAGTGGCTCGTCGTCTGTCGTCGGCGTCACAACCACCGGCCGGGAAGGCGACGCCGACCGGACCGGATCCGAATAGTGCGTGTGCGTTCCCCCCGAGGCCGGTGAACTTCTCACGACGCGGAGTTTCCCGGCACCGGGGCCGGGGCACCCCGCAGCCGACGGCGTTGCGGTGATCACCAGACGAAGGGACAGTGTCGTGCCCGATTACGAGCGCGAGAACGAGCACCCCCAGGACGACGTGCGCACCATCCGGGCGCACGCCGGTGAGGCCATCACCGACAGCCGCAACTGGCCGGGATACGTGTTGATGGCGCTGGGTCTGGCGGCGTTGGGCCTGGCCCTGACGGCTGCAGGCGGCGGTTTCGAGGGCTGGGTGCTCATCACGGGCATCGCCTCGCCGGTGCTGCTGCTGGCCGGACTCGCCGTGGTGCTGCTCGAACGCAAGCGTGTGAAGGCCGCCGAGGGCAAGTCCCTCCTGGATCCCGGTGGTCACTGACCACGATGCGATCTCGGGCCCCGGTGCGCCGGGGTCCGGCTCTCTCTCCGGCCGTCGCGTCCCCGTGGAGCCGACCCCGACCGACCGCGACTCCTATCTCCGGGCCTGGTCGGCCCTGCACGGTGACTATCTCGTCGACTCCTCCGTGCTGGTGCGCGGCTGGCTCGGCCTGACGTACCGCGTGGCGCGTCCGCTCGTCCGTGGCCGCATCACTCCCGGCGCGGTGACCACCGTCGGGGTGGTGTTGGCGTCGGCCGCACTGGGCATCGCGGCGCTCGGCGGGCCCTGGTCGGCCGGTCTCGCGGCAGTCCTGCTCGTGCTCAGCGCGCTGACCGACAGTCTGGACGGGGCAGTGGCGCTGCTGCGTGGTCGATCGAGCGCGCTGGGTTACGTGGCCGACTCGGTGGCCGACCGCATCTCCGATCTCGCCGCACTGAGCATCCTGCTCGTGCTCGGCGGGCCCGTTCCCGCCGTCCTCGCGGTCGCGGCGCTCACCTTGCTCCACGAGACCCTGCGCGCTCGGGCCGTGTCCGCCGGCATGAACGACATCGGCGTGGTCACGGTCTGGGAACGGCCCTCGCGGATCATCGCGGTGACCGTGACACTGATCGGCTGCGTCTTCGTCGGCGACACGGCGCTCTTCGCCGCCGTCGGCACCGCCGTCTCCGCCGTGCTGGCCCTGATCGGATTCGGTCAGCTGGCGCTCACCGTGCGTCGGCGGCTGCGGGGTCACGACGCGCCACGAGTCGGTCGCACTCGAGGGTGAAGACCCATCCGATCAACACGATGATGTGCAGCAGGAACAGCCACAACACCGTCGCGACGGCGGCGCCCACCGGTTCGAGGCCACCGAACGGCCCGGACCAGTCCAGGGGAATCGCGAGGAACAGCACGTACCCCTGCAGGAAGCCGGCGACGAACGACGCCGTGGTCAGGGTGCCCACGACGACGGCCAACCGGGACAGGGTGATCGGGGCGACCACGCGGAACGTCCACCCCAGGGGCACGGACAGCACGAGCCACACGGTCACGAAGCCCAGCCAGACCCGGAACAGGCCCCCGGCGACACCGCCGTCGATCGACGCCAGCGCATTCCCGACCACGAGCACGGGCACGGTCAGCAGTGGCGTGATCACCAGCACCGGGAGTGACAGGGCGCGACCCCGCCACCCGATGTAGGTCTCCTCGTGCGGTGCGTAGACGAGGAGGGCGCGACGCATGCCCTCGCCGTAGAAGGTGGCCGGGAGGATCGCCACCACGACGCCGATCCACCCGATCGACGTCCCCGCGAGGAACAGGGCGCGCACGGCCTCCGGTGCCGCCGCCGGGTCGGGGAGGAGCGACGCGATCGCGTCGCCGTAGCGCAGGACCGTCGGGTTGCCGAGGACGACCGCGGTCGCCTTCAGGCCGAGCAGCAACATCGGTACGACGGCGATGCCTCCGTAGAACGTGACCCCCGCCGCGACGAGGGCCGTGTCCCGCGATGCCATCCGACGCCGCATGCCGGCCCGGATCACCACGTGTGACCGCACCAGTTCCGGCCACACGCTCGCGAAGGTCAGGGCGCGGGGCATGGCCTGTCGTTACCCGCCCGTACGGTCGGTCAACCGTTTCGGGTTGCCCGGTCGCGGGTAGAAGCCTGCGGTCCCACCACGCTGTTGTCGTCGATGAATCGAGAAATCCCCGTGAGTTCCGCTGTTCGCTCCTCCCGTGCCTCCACCCCGTATCCCCTCGGTGTCTCCCTCCGGCCCGACGGCACGGCCAACGTGGCGGTGTACTCCGAGACGGCGGAGTCCGTCACGGTGGTGACGTTCGACGAGTCGGGGTCCGAGCTCGAGTCGACCCCGCTCCCCGAGTACACCGGCCACGTCTTCCACGGACTCGTGCCGATGACGGTGGGCACCCGCTACGGCCTGCGGGTCGACGGGCCGTGGAATCCCGCCGAGGGACTGCGGCACAACCCCGCCAAGCTGCTCCTCGACCCGTACGCCAAGGCGATCACGGGAGCCGTGGAGTGGGACGAGGCGGTCTTCGGCCATCACCACGACGAGCCCGAGACCCGCAACGACGCCGACTCGGCTCCGTTCATGCCCCGGTCGGTGGTGGTGGACGACGACTTCGACTGGGGCGACGACGAGTCGCCACGCGTGCCGCTGTCGGAGACCGTGATCTACGAGACCCACGTCAAGGGGTTCACCGCGCTCGATGCCGATGTCGACGAGTCGATCCGCGGGACGTACGCCGGACTCGCGCACCCGGCGGCGATCGAGAAGCTCACCCGGCTGGGTATCACCTCGGTCGAACTGCTTCCGATCCACCAGTTCGTCCAGGACTCCCACCTGCTGGAGGCGGGACGCCGAAACTACTGGGGCTACAACAGCATCGGGTTCCTCGCACCCCACAACGAGTACAGCTCGACCGGTGACACGGGTGGGCAGGTCACCGAGTTCAAGGCCATGGTGAAGGCGCTCCACGCAGCCGGACTCGAGGTCATC
The DNA here is from genome assembly GCF_001894765.1 of Rhodococcoides corynebacterioides NBRC 14404. Lineage (GTDB taxonomy): Bacteria > Actinomycetota > Actinomycetes > Mycobacteriales > Mycobacteriaceae > Rhodococcoides > Rhodococcoides corynebacterioides. The sequence goes on along the minus strand of NZ_BCWV01000004.1, from coordinate 590,411 downwards.
CTGGACGTCGTCTACAACCACACGGCCGAGGGCAATCACCTGGGACCGACGTTGTCCCTCAAGGGGATCGACAACGGCTCCCACTACCGGTTGGTGCCGGACGAGCGCAGCGCCTACTTCGACACCACGGGCACCGGCAACAGCCTCAACGTCGGACACCCCGCCGCGCTCGCCCTCATCATGGACTCGTTGCGCTACTGGGTCACCGAGATGCACGTCGACGGCTTCCGCTTCGACCTCGCCAGCACCCTCACCCGTCAGGACGAGGACCTGGATCGGCACTCGGCGTTCCTGGACATGGTGCACCAGGACCCGATCCTGGCACCGGTCAAGCTCATCGCCGAGCCGTGGGACACCGCCGGCTATCAGGTGGGCGGATTCCCGGCACGGTGGTCGGAGTGGAACGGCAAGTTCCGGGACGACGTGCGGGACTTCTGGCGCGGCACCGAGGGCGCGCTTCCCGCTCTGGCGCAGCGGGTCTCGGGCAGCCCCGACGTCTACGAGAACGACCGCCGGCCCACCCTGGCCAGCGTCAACTTCGTCACCGCACACGACGGCTTCACACTCGCCGACCTCACGATGTACGACGAGAAGCACAACGAGGAGAACGGCGAGGACAGCCAGGACGGCGAATCCGACAACCGGTCCTGGGGCTGCGGGGCGGAAGGTCCCACCGACGATCCGGAGATCAACGCGCTGCGCGACCGCCAGCGCCGGAACTTCCTGGGCACCCTCCTGCTCTCGGCGGGTGTCCCCATGATCCTCGGCGGCGACGAGCTCGCTCGCAGCCAGGGCGGCAACAACAATGCCTACTGCCAGGACAACGAGATCTCCTGGTACGACTGGGAGAAGGCGGACGACGAGCTGGTCGCGTTCACCACCGCGCTGATCACGCTGCGTCGGGAACACCCGGGCCTGCGGCCGGTCTGGTACCGCCACGCCGAGTCCGACGGGGATCGCGACACCGTGGACTTCCAGCGGGCCGACGGCGTGGCCATGGGTGACGAGGACTGGAACGACGGCGCGAGCAAGTCCCTCGCCGTGCTCTACAAGTCGTCCGCCGAGGACACCGTGTTCCTGTGGTTGCTCAACGCCGCCGAGACGCCCGTCGAGTTCACCTTGCCGGACGAGTCGTGGACACTCGCCCTCTCCAGCGACCCCGACCAGCAGGTGGGGGAGAACCCCACCACGCTGCTGGTGCGAGACCGCTCGTTCACGCTGCTGCAGAGCGTCTGACGCGACCCGTCACCGACGCGTCGGGTACAGCCGCACCTCGGTCGCCTTCACGGTGAGGAACACCTCGGACCCCGGCTGCAGGTCCAGGTCCGTGGCCGCGACCGAGGTGATGTCGGCGGCGAGCACGCCGAGTGCCGCGCGTGCCGTCACCCGCACGCCGGAGCCGACGGCGTCCACCTGGTCGATCCGGGCGGGAATCACGTTGCGGGGACTGCCGATCGGTCGGACGGCGAACACCGAGACCGTGGTCGGCGCGATCGAGGCGATGCCCGGTCGGCCCGCGCCGGGGTGGTCGATCGCGTGCCCGTGCACCACGGTGCCGTCCTCCGTGCGGAGGGTGTCCCCGTCCTCGAACGTGCCGTGGATCAGCGTGGTGCCGGCGAGGGTCGCGGCGAAGGTGCTGCGCGGAGTCGCGAGGACGGCGGCGACCGGACCCTCCTCGACCACCCGTCCGCCGTCGAGGACCACCACGTCGTCCGCGAGGGACAGGGCGTCCACGCGGTCGTGGGTGACCACCATCGTCGTACATCGGCTGTGGCTCAACACGTCTCGGACCAGGCGGCGCAGTGTGGGCGTCGCGTCGGCGTCCATCGCGGCGAACGGCTCGTCCAGCAGCAGTACGTCGGGATCCGCGGCCAGCGCACGGGCCAGGGCCACCCGCTGGGCCTGACCGCCCGACAGCTGCCGGGGCAGCCTGTCGGCGAGGTCGCGAGCGTCGACTCGCTCGAGCCAGTCGTCGGCGATCGCCCTCGCCTGCCGCCGATCGTGTCGTACGCGCGGCGCGAAGGCGACGTTCTCCCGAACGGTGAGGTGCGGGAACAGCAGTGGGTCCTGGGCGAGCAGGGCGATCCCGCGGCGGTGCGGCGGGACGTGGACTCGGCTCGCGGTGTCGGTGAGCGTGCGGGCGCCCACCCGGACCGTTCCGTCGTCGGGACGCACGAGTCCGGCGACGACGTGCACCAGCGTCGACTTGCCCGCACCGTTGGGCCCGAGGAGTGCGAGAACGGACCCGCTGGGCACGGTGACGGACAGGTCCAGACCGCGCACGGGCACTCGGGCGCGAACGGTGATCGTGGTGTCGGTCCCCGCGTCCGCGGTCATGGAACTCACCGGACCGTCCGGGGCCGCCCGGCGCCGGTGGCGAGCACCACGGCGACCGCAACCAGAACGAGGACGACCGACAGCGCCACCGCGGCATCCGGGTCGGTCTCGCGCTGCAGGTAGATCTCGAGCGGGAGCGTGCGCGTGACACCCTGCAGCGAGCCTGCGAACGTCAGCGTCGCACCGAACTCGCCGAGCGCCCGCGCGAACGCCAGGACGGCCCCGGACGCGAGCCCCGGGAGAACCAGCGGAAGGGTGACCCGCAGCAGGACGGTGGTGGGTGGGGCGCCCAGCGTCGACGCGACCTGCTCGTACCGGGTTCCGGCGGTACGCAGCGCACCCTCGAGGCCCACCACCAGGAACGGCAGCGCGACGAAGGTCTGCGCGAGCACCACCGCCGTGGTGGAGAACGCGATGTCGATACCCAGGGCATTCAGATGCTCGCCCAGCAGACCGCGCCGGCCGAACGCGTAGAGCAGCGCGAGTCCGCCCACCACCGGCGGCAGGACCAGGGGCAGCAGCACCACCGCGCGCGTGATCGCGGCAGCACGTCCCCGTGACCGTGAGAGAACGAGCGCCAACGGAACGCCGAGCAGGACGCAGAGGCCGGTCGCGGCCGCGGACGTGCGCAAGCTGAGCAGCATCGCTGCGCGCGACGAGTCGCTGGTGACGAGGGACGGAAAGCGAGACCACTCGACCGAGAGGACGATGGCGAGCAGCGGCAGGGCCACCAGCGTGAGGCCCACCGCAGCGGGCAGGAGGACCCACCGGGGCAGTGTCCTCACGGTCCCCACGCCGCTCGTGCTCTCACCAGACCCACCCTAGTGACGATCGCGGGCGCGGGAATGATCGGCGGGGACGGCGCGTTGTGGAAGTCGACGGCGCCGGATCCATGCCCCGGGTACCACCCCTTTTGCCGCTGCGAGCGGCCTTCTGCCGAGAGGCGCACGGCCGGCGCCGTCACCCTTCTCTCACTCGGCCGGTCGAGTGGCGGCTGTGATGCGCCCTGTGAAGTGCCACTGCCGGTTCGGTATCGGACCGTGACCCCCGATTTCGCCGCGGGAGTGGTGACTTTCCGCTGGTGGCTGGCATCATGTGCAGCGGGTCGGTGGTCGTGCGTGTCGAAGTGGGGTTCTCGTGAAGGTGTTCTCGTCCGTCGCCGCTGCTCGCGGGCGTGTCGTGCTCGTGGCGTCGGCCGCCGTGATGTCGCTCGTCGTCACCGGCTGCACTGCGGGCGCCGGTGACGACGCCGCTGCCCCGCCCGCGCCGATCGATTCCAATCCGTTGTCGGAACTCATGAAGCCGAAGGTCACGCTGCCGGCCCCGGACGCGTCGGTCGGCTTCTCTCCCTCCGCTCCCGTGACGGTGTCCGTGGTCGACGGCAGCCTGTCGCGCGTCACCCTCACCGATTCCGCCGGGCAACCCGTCGAGGGTGCCCTCGCTGCCGACCGTGCCTCGTGGATCGCCACGGCACCGCTGGACTACAACGAGACCTACACGGTCGACACGCGCGCCTACGGGCTCGGCGGTGAGGCGACGTCGACGACCTCGTTCACCACCACCTCACCCGGGAATCTCACCAAGCCGTACCTGCTGCCCTCGGAGGGCGAGGTGGTCGGCGTGGGTCAGCCCGTCGCCGTGCAGTTCGACGAGCCGGTGCCGGACAAGGTGGCGGCGCAGAACGCCATCACGGTCACCACGAATCCGCCCGTCGAGGGTGCCTTCTACTGGGTGAACCAGAAGGAGGTGCGCTGGCGGCCGCAGAACTACTGGGTGCCCGGCACCACCGTCGACGTGGCCGTCGACGTGTTCGGTCGCGATCTCGGCGACGGACTGTTCGGCCAGGAGAACGCCCGGTCGTCGTTCACCATCGGCGACGCGGTGATCGCGGTGGCGGACGACGCCACCAAGCAGGTCACCTTCACCGTCAACGGCGAGCAGGTCATGACGATGCCGACGTCGATGGGCAAGAACAGCAGCCCCACCCCGAACGGGGTCTACACGATCGGCGACAAGTTCGCCTCGATGGTGATGGACTCGTCGACCTACGGCGTGCCGGTCGACTCGGCCCAGGGGTACCGCACTCCGGTGGACTGGGCGACGCGAATGTCGTACTCCGGCATCTTCTTCCACTCCGCGCCGTGGTCCGTGGGATCGCAGGGCTACACCAACGTCAGCCACGGATGCCTGAACCTGAGCCCGGCCAACGCCAAGTGGGTCTACGACAACACCAAGCGGGGGGACATCACCATCGTGAAGAACACGGTGGGTGGAACGCTGCCGGGCACGGACGGACTGGGCGACTGGAACATTCCGTGGGAGGAATGGAAGGCCGGGAACGCCCAGTCCGTCTGAAGCCGGTGAGAACTGGGTTCTAGACCCGCAGGCCCAGCGCCGTCAGGTAGCCGACGGGATCGACGGCCTCGCCGCCGCGGCGCACCTCGAAGTGCAGGTGAGGACCGGTGGAGTCGCCCGTGCTGCCGACCGCGCCGATGGCCTGGCCGGGTGCGACGGTGTCGCCCACCGAGACGTCGATGCGGCTCTGGTGGCCGTAGAGCACCTCGGTGTCACCCTTCTTGATGATCACGAGGTTGCCGTAGCCGTCGCCGTTGTCACCGGCGCGGGTGACGGTGCCACCGGTCACGGCGAAGATCGTGGTGCCCGACGGCGCCGCGAAGTCGATGCCCTGGTGGTTCTGCCAACCGCCGCCCGTCGGGTTGCCCCGCCCGCCGAAGCCCGAGGTCACCTCGAACGATCCCGGTGCGAGCGGGAGGCGCGACCCCCCGATACCGGGGGTGGACGTGAACGGAGGCACGGCCGGCGAGGTGCCGGGGCCGGCGGATCCGCTGGGCGGCGTCAGGAACTGATCGCCGAGCACCAGGCCCGCGACCTCCTGGACCAGGACGCCCGTGGCGTCGAAGACAGCGGCCAGGATCGCGGCCTGCTGCTTCGCGGTGAGGGGCAGACCCGGAATCGCCGGCAGGCCGGGGATCGCGGGCAGGGGCGGCAGAGCGGGTGCCGCGGTGGCCGGAGCGGCCCCCAGAACGAGGCTGCCCGTGAGCGCTACGCCGAGAACGGCGCCCCCGATGACCCGCCTTCCCCGGCGGGTGGTGACGGAACGGGACCCCGATTCCCGAGTGGACGTGTCGAGTTCGTGATGCACGTGCTACCTCCGGTTGCGCCCGGATGCGGGCGTCGTCGATCTGACCGGCGCAGACGGAGGAGGTGAGCCGAGCAGACGTCGCCGACGACCGTCGGGCCGGGACGGCCGACGGTCGCACGAGGCCGGTCGACGTCGATGCCCTTCCCTTGACATCCACGATCGACAGGTCTCACGAACAACACGAGTATCTGTGCGGCGCACCTTCCCCAAGAGCGCCAGCGGCCACTTTACGTCACAGAAGTATCTCGCGGTCACACCAATTAACAATTACATCACCGTAATTCGCGCGGTCGGCGTGATCGGCCCGTAACCGGCATGCCATGCGGTCGATCACCGCGAAACGGGGGCGGCGACAGGTGCGCACGCCCGACGTGCCATCATTCGTGCTGCAGGACCGCGGCTCGACCCGAGCCGCGGAGGGGACGAACGTGGGGGACGACCGACGGTGCGCGGGTATTTCAAGCTGGCTGCTGCTCTGACGACGACGGCGACGGTGGTCGGCACGCTGGTCACCGGGGCGGTGGTCGGGCCGGCGGTCGCCTCGGCCGAACCGTGCGGCGGCATCTCCGGCACGGGCATCACCGGGATCGGCGGGCTCGGGCAGCAGGCCGCCGGCCCCCAGGGCGCGCCGCCTCGCTACGCCGGACCCAACACCCGCATCGTCGACTGGGTCAGCGGTCAGGCCGGCCCCAACCGCACCTTCGATCGGTTCGGCATCACCGGAACCGACCTCGGCGTCTCGTGGGACAACGGCGCCGGCCAGACCCTTCTCGCCTTCGGTGACACCTTCGGCAGCTGCGTCGTGCCCGGCGGGCAGTGGCGGCACAACGTGATCCTGCGCAGTGACGACGCGAACCTCGCCGACGGCCTGACCGTGCCCGACGCCGTTCCCGGCGACGTGCGATCGGGTGCGGCCGTGACCGCGCTCGAACCCCGCGTCGCCCAGCAGGCCGTCTCCGCGCTGGGACTCGCCCCGGTGGAGCAGACGGTGGTCCCGACCGCCGGTATCGCGGTGGACGGGGTGCAGTACCTGCAGTTCATGTCCGTCCGCGGCTGGAACGGGTCGGTCTGGTCCACCAACTACGCCTTCACCGCGACCTCGCGCGACAACGGCCAGACCTGGACGCCGGAACCGAGCACCACCCGGTACAACACCGGGGTCACCCTGCCGGGCGCCGAGCAGCTCGACGGCAAGTTCCAGCAGTCCGCCTTCGTGCGCGGCCGAGACGGCATGGTCTACCAGTACGGCACCCCGAACGGTCGCCTCGGCGCGGCGTACCTCGGTCGCGTCGCCCCGGACGGGTTGTTGGACCTGCGGCGCTTCGAGTACTGGAACGGGTCGGGGTGGTCCCCGGACGTCGCGGCCGCCGCCCCCGTCGTCGAGCAGCCCGTGGGTGAGCTGTCGGTGACGTGGAACGACTACCTGGGCCGATTCGTCATGCTCTACGGCAACGACGTCGAGGGACGTATCGTCGCGCGGACCGCTCCGTCCCCGGAAGGTCCGTGGTCCGCGCCGACCACCCTGGTGACCAACAACGACGTCGGCAACTACCCCGGCGGCGGTCTCTACGCGCCGTTCGTCCTTCCGCGCTCCTCGGGCGACAAGCTGTACTTCACCGCGTCCCAGTACTCGTCCTACCAGGTGCTCCTGCTCGAAACGGACCTCGACGCGCTGCGGTGACGTCGCACCGGTCGTCGGCGAGACGCGCTGTCCGACCGCCCGGTTTGCCCAGTCTGTGGATTGGCCACACTGCATCGACAGGGGATAGCGTTCCCGTGCCCAGCGGGCCCACACGCTCCCGATCCTGCGATGAGAACCGAGGTCCTTTCCCGTCATGTCGTCCCTCACGACCGCGTGGCGCGGGCTCCGCAAGCCCGTGTTCGTCCCTGCCACACTGCTGATCGTCCTGATGATCGGCTTCTCGGTGTTGTTCGCCAAGACCGCCGAGGACGCCTTCGAGCGCCTCAACTCGGCCATCACGGACGGCGTCGGATGGTGGTACATCTTGGTCGCCACCGTGTTCGTCGCGTTCGCCTTCTACTGCGGCGTGAGCCGTATCGGCAACATCCGACTCGGGCGGGACGACGAGACGCCCGAGTTCGGCGTGCTGTCCTGGTTCACCATGCTCTTCAGCGCGGGAATGGGCATCGGCCTGGTGTTCTACGGCGTCGCCGAGCCCCTGTCGCACTACGTCACGCCGCCGGTGGCGGGCGGGGTCCCCGGCTCCACCGACGCCGCGGCGAATCAGGCTCTCGAGCTCACGCTGTATCACTGGGGTCTGCACGCCTGGGCGATCTACGTCGTGGTCGGCCTCGGGCTGGCCTACATGACCTACCGCAAGGGCCGGCCGCTCTCGGTGCGATGGCTGTTGGAACCGTTGCTCGGCCGCACGCGGATCGAGGGCGGTATCGGTCACGCGATCGACGTCGTCGCCATCGTGGGCACGCTGTTCGGAGTGGCGACGTCCCTCGGGTTCGGTGTGCAGCAGATCTCCGCCGGACTCGGCTATCTCGGATGGTTCGAGGTGAACAACTGGCTGGTGATCGGTCTCATCGTCCTGGTCACCGGCATGGCGACCTTCTCGGTGGTCTCCGGCGTCTCGCGCGGCCTGAAGTGGTTGTCCAACATCAACATGGGCCTCGCCGCGGCGTTGGCTCTCTTCGTTCTGATCGCCGGCCCCACGCTCTTCCTTCTGCAGTCCTGGGTGCAGAACCTCGGCGGGTACATCCAGTCGTTCCCCGAGCTGATGCTGCGGACCTCGCCGTTCGCGGAAGACGGCTGGACCGGCGCGTGGACCATCTTCTACTGGGGCTGGTGGATGAGCTGGGCGCCCTTCGTCGGCATGTTCATCGCCCGCATCTCCCGCGGCCGCACCATTCGCGAGTTCGTCTTCGGTGTTCTGTTGGCCCCCACCGTGATCGGTTCCCTGTGGTTCACGATCTTCGGTGACGCCGCCATCCTGCGGCAGCGGGGCGACGGGTCCATGACCAACGCCGACGGTGCCGTCGACGTCGACACCTCGCTGTTCCAACTGCTCGACGGGCTGCCGTTGGCCACCATCACCAGCGTGCTCGCGATCCTCGTGATCGTCTTCTTCTTCGTCACGTCCTCCGACTCCGGGTCGCTCGTCATCGACATCCTCTCGACGGGCGGCGACCTCGAGACCCCGAAGATCACCCGGGTGTTCTGGAGTGTGCTCGAAGGCATCGCGGCAGCGGTCCTGCTGCTCATCGGCGGGTCCGGGTCACTGACGGCCCTGCAGACGGCATCGATCGCGACGGCGGTGCCCTTCTCGGTCGTCCTCGTGCTGGCCTGTGTGTCGATGCTCAAGGCGTTCCGGTACGACGTGGCGACCACGCCGCGATACGTCCGCATCACGCCCACCGCCGACACGCGGGTGACCCGCACGGGAGCGCGCACCGTCCGCCGCGGGGGAGTGTCCGCCACGTTCGCCGGACTCTCGCTGCCGACGCAGCAGAACGGCACCTCGGCGCCGGCGGGCGATCACGTGGTCCTCGCGATCCAGGACGTTCCGCAATCGGCCATCGACGTCGACGCCGCCACCGGCGATGCGCAGTACGTGGCCGACGCCGAGCCGCAGGATCCGTTGGGCGGCGAGGTGTTCGACACCCCGCAGTTCGAGGAATCGGCGCAGGCGCAGACCACCAATAAGTAGGCGGAATGCAAGAAGGGCCCCGGTCGGATGACCGGGGCCCTTCTCGTCGGGGTGGACGACGGGACTCGAACCCGCGACAGCCAGGATCACAACCTGGTGCTCTACCAACTGAACTACGCCCACCATCGCGACGCACCCACCGGGCGCGCAGCGCGTTCGATACTAGCCTGACCCCGCGGCCGGAAGCCAATCGGTCCCGGTCCTGCCGGTCGGTCCCGGGCGCGCCCGCCGGTCGGTCTCAGGCGTCGCCGCCGGTCAGGGAACGCACGACCGTCCCGATCTGCTCGGTGGTGGGACCGGGGGGTGCGACGAAGGCCGTCCGCCGGTAGTACTTCAGCTCGCGGATGGACTCCTCGATGTCCGCCAGGGCCCGGTGCGCGAGCCCCTTCTGCGGCTGACCGAAGTAGATCCGCGGGTACCAGCGACGGCACAGTTCCTTCACGGAGCTGACGTCGATCATCCGGTAGTGGAGGTAGTCGTCGAGCTCGGGCATGTCCCGAGCCAGGAATCCGCGGTCGGTCGCGATGGAGTTGCCCGCCAGCGGTGCGGCCTTTTCCGGCACGTGCGCCCGGATGTACGCCAGGACCTGCTCCTGCGCCTCCTCGAGGGTGACCGTGGACCGCCGGACCTCCTCGGTCAGTCCGGACTTGGCGTGCATCTCGGTGACGACGTCCGGCATGTTCGCGAGCGCGTCGTCGTCCGCATGGATCACGATGTCGACCCCGTCGCCGAGCACGGTCAGGTCGCTGTCCGTCACCAGCGCGGCGATCTCGATCAGCTTGTCCGAGGCCAGGTCGAGACCCGTCATCTCGCAGTCGATCCAGACCAGGAAATCCTTGCTCACGTCGTGCCTCACGTTCGGTGCCGTTGTCCTGCTCACCCTAGACCTCGGCGCTAGGGTCGTCTCATGACCGATGCCGCATCCCGCTCCGCTGCCATCGCCGCCGGTTACGCCACGGAGGGTGCGGCCGTCGAACTCGGGACTGTGGTGCTGGGCGGTGCGGCGGACGCCTCGGCGCGCGTGCGTCTCCCGCTGGCGACGATGAATCGCCACGGTCTCGTGGCCGGCGCGACCGGAACCGGTAAGACCAAGACGATCCAGGTGATCGCCGAACAGCTCTCCCGTGCAGGCGTTCCCGTGGTGCTCGCGGACGTCAAGGGCGACCTGTCGGGACTGTCACGGGCGGGCGAGGATTCGGAGAAGATTCGGGCTCGCGCCGTCGACACCGCCGCCGAAGGATGGGCGCCGGAGGGTTTCCCGGTGGAGTTCCTCTCCCTCGGGACCGAGGGCGGTGCGATCCCCGTCCGCGCCACGATCAGCTCCTTCGGACCGATTCTGCTCTCGAAGGTGTTGGGACTGAACGCGACCCAGGAATCCACCTTGGGGTTGATCTTCCACTGGGCGGACACGCAGGGTCTGGCGTTGCTCGATCTGAAGGATCTGCGTTCGGTGATCACGCACCTGACCAGTGAGGAGGGCAAGGCGGACCTGAAGGGCATCGGCGGAGTGTCGTCGTCGACGGCCGGCGTGATCCTGCGGGCGCTGGTCAACCTGGAGGCGGACGGGGGTGACACCTTCTTCGGCGAGCCGGAGATCCGTACCGAGGATCTGCTGCGCGTCACGCCGGACGGGCGCGGCGTGCTGTCGCTGTTCGAGCTCGGACCGCTCGCTGCACGGCCGGCGCTGTTCTCCACGTTCCTCATGTGGATCCTGGCCGATCTGTTCCAGACGCTGCCCGAGGAAGGCGATCTGGACAAGCCGAAACTCGTGTTCGTCTTCGACGAGGCGCATCTGCTGTTCGCGGACGCGTCCAAGGCCTTCCTGCAGCAGGTGGAACAGACGGTCAAGCTGATCCGCTCGAAGGGGGTGGGCATCTTCTTCTGCACCCAGCTGCCGACCGACGTTCCCGGCCCGGTGCTCTCCCAGCTCGGAGCGCGGGTCCAGCACGCCCTGCGCGCCTTCACCCCGGACGATCAGAAGGCGCTGACGAAGACGGTGCGGACGTATCCCACGAGCGAGGACTACGACCTCGAGGAGGCGTTGACGACGCTCGGTACCGGTGAGGCCGTGGTCACCGTGCTGTCCGAGCGTGGCGCGCCGACCCCGGTGGCGTGGACCAGGATTCGGCCGCCGCAGTCGCTGATGGACACCATCGGCACCGAGGCGATCGCCGCGGCGGCGGCGGCGAGTCCGCTGCATGCGACGTACGCGGAGACCGTCGACCGCGACTCGGCGTACGAGCGCCTGTCCGCCCGCCTCGCGCCGCCGACGGCACCGACTGCGCCGACTGCCGAACCCGAATTCCCGCCGCTGCCACAGACCTACGACCTGCCGCCGCTCCCGGCTCCCGAGCCGTCCGGCCCGTCCGCCGCCGAACGGATCATGAGCAATCCTGCGGTGAAGAGCTTCTTGCGTTCCGCCGCCAGCGCGGCCGGACGCGAGATCTCGCGGAGCATCTTCGGGACGGGCCGCCGCCGGCGGTGACGGCAGTCGGATTCAGCCGACGCCGGTGATCACTCCCCGCCGAGCTTCTTGTAGAAGCTGCCCACGATCGGCGCGGTGATGAACCGCGGACTGTACTGTCCCGCAACGGACATGCCCTTGCTGAGGATGCCGGGCACGATACGCATCTTGTTCTTCTCGAGCCCGTCGAGGGACAGCCGCGCGGTGTAGGCGCTGTCGATCCAGAGGAAGTCGGGGACGAGCTTGTCGACGATCGACGCGTCGGCCGGGTCGGGGGTCTCGGTGCGAACCGGACCGGGCGCGAGCAGGGTGCAGTGCACACCGGTGCCGGCGAGTTCGGCGCGCAGGGACTCCGAGAAGGTGTTCACGAAGGCCTTGGTGGCGGCGTAGGTCGCGTTGTTGGGGATGGCCATGTTGCCGGCGGCGGAGCCGGTGATCAGGATGCCGCCGGCGCCGCGAGCGATCATGCCCGGAAGGACGGCGAGGGTGAGGTCGTGCACGGCCACCGCGTTGAGCTGCACCTGGGCGCGCTCGTAGTCGGGGTCGAGCTTCGCCACCGGGCCGAAGGTCGCGATACCGGCGTTGTTGCACAGGATCGAGACGTCGCGGTCGGCGAGTTCGTCGGCCAAGGACTGCCGCTGCACGGGATCGGAGAGATCGTTCACCCGCACCTCGACGGTGACGCCGTGCTCGTCGGTGAGGCGGTCGGCGAGGGCGTTCAACAGGTCACCGCGCCGCGCGACGACGATCAGCGAGTGACCGCGGGCGGCGAGTTCGGCGGCGAGGGCTTCGCCGATGCCGGACGACGCTCCGGTCACGACGGCACGGGCATCGGCGGTGGGTGCGGGGAGGCTCACGACCGCTCAGGCTAGCGAAGCCGGCGGGGGTCCGGCACCGGGAGAGGTCACAAACGTGCGGCCACCCGCGTCCCCTGCTCGATGGCCCGCTTCGCGTCGATCTCCGCGGCGCGCTCGGCCCCACCGATGACGTCGACCCCGATCCCGGCCGTCGTCACGGCGTCGAGCAACGTGCGAACGGGCTCCTGACCGGCGCAGACGATCACGGTGTCGACGGTCAGGGTCCGTGGTCGACCGTCGACCGTGAGGTGCACGCCGGCATCGTCGATACGGTGGTAGGTCACGCCGGAGAGCTGCTCGACGCCGCCGTCCACCAGGTGCGCGCGGTGAACCCATCCGGTGGTCTTGCCGAGCCGGGTGCCGATGCGTCCGGGAGTGCGCTGCAGCAGATACACCTGTCGACGCGGGCTCTCGACCCGGCGTTCGGTCAGCCCGCCGCGCGCGGCCGGGTCGTCGGTCACGCCCCACTCCCGTCGCCACCGCGCGACGTCGAGGGTCGGCGAGGACGTCGTGGTGAGGAACGTGCAGACGTCGACGCCGATGCCGCCCGCCCCGATAACGGCGACGCGATCGCCGATCGGAGCGCGGCCGAGGACCGCGTCGGCGTAGGTGACGACGCTGGGGTGATCGATGCCGGGGATCGTCGGCACGCGCGGCACCACACCCGTCGCGAGGACGACGTGATCGGCGCCGACGACGTCGTCGACGGTGGCGGTGACGCCCAGGCGAACGTCGACGCCGGCACGGTCGAGCGAGTGGGTGAAGTAGCGGATCGTCTCGGCGAACTCCTCCTTGCCGGGGATGCGGCGGGCGATCTCGAACTGGCCGCCGATGCGATCGCTCGACTCGAAGAGCGTCACGCGGTGGCCACGTCGACCCAGCTCGACGGCGGCCGCCAACCCGGCCGGTCCGGCGCCGACGACGGCGATGTCCCGTGCCCGCACGGTCGGTGCGAGAACGAGTTCGGTCTCCCGGCCGGCACGAGGGTTGAGCAGACAGGAGGCCTTGCGGTGGACGAAGACGTGATCGAGGCACGCCTGGTTGCAGGCGATGCAGGTGTTGATCTCGTCGCGGCGGCCGTCGCCGGCCTTGGCCACCCAGTCGGGGTCCGCCAGCATGGGCCGGGCCATGGAGATCAGATCGGCGGCGCCGTCGGCGAGCAGCTGTTCCGCGACCTCGGGCATGGAGATGCGGTTGGTGGCCACCACCGGGACCCGCGCGACGTCGGAGAGGCGGCGGATCTCGTCGGCGAACGCGGCGCGAGGGACCGACGTGACGATGGTGGGGACGCGGGACTCGTGCCAGCCGATGTCGGAGTCGAGCAGATCCACGCCTGCGTCCTCGAGCTCCCGGGCCAGGGCGACGACCTCCGGCCAGGTCTGCCCGTGCGCGACGAGGTCCGCGATCGACAGACGGAACATCAGCAGGAAGTCGGGGCCCACCGCGGCGCGGGTGCGACGCACGATCTCCACGGGCAGACGGCGGCGGTGCGCGGCCGAGCCGCCCCAGCGGTCCGATCGGTGGTTGGTCGCCGGCGCGAGGAACTGGTTGATCAGGTAGCCCTCGCCGCCCATGATCTCGACGCCGTCGTAGCCGGCCCGTTGCGCCAGGCGTGCGCAGCGCACGTAGGCGTCGATCTGTCGCTCGACGCCGCGATCGGTCAGGCGCCAGGGGCGGAACGGGGAGATGGGGGACTTGCGGGACGACGCCGACGCGGCGCCGGGGTGATAGGCGTAGCGGCCCGCGTGGAGGATCTGGAGCACGATGCGCGCGCCCTCGTCGTGCACGGCCGCGGTGATGCGGCGATGGCGCCGCGCCTCGATCCGGTTGGTCAGCTTGGCCGCGAACGGGAGCAACCACCCACGCCGGTTCGGTGCGTAGCCACCCGTCACGATGAGGCCGACCCCGCCGCGGGCCCGCTCGGCGAAGTACGCGGCGAGCTTTCCGGCGTCGTGCGCACGGTCCTCGAGGCCGGTGTGCATCGAGCCCATCACGACGCGGTTGCGCAGGGTCACCGAGCCGACCGTGAAGGGGGAGAGCAGCGTCGGATACCGGTGCGCCTGCGAGGTGTCGGTCACGTTCGCCGAGTGTAGGGACGATGTGCGGTGTCGGACCGGAATCGACGTGTCGCCGCCGCGCCCTATGCTGCGAGGATGGTGGTGGTCGGTGCTCCCGGCACGGTGTCGAAGAAGCAGATCGCGGCGTGGGGCCTGTGGGACTGGGGCGGCGCCGCCTTCCAGGCGGTCATCCTGACGTTCGTCTTCTCGGTCTACCTCACCGACGCCGTGGGCGACGATCTGCCCGGCGGCATCTCGGCCAGTTCGTGGCTCGGCTGGTCGCTGGGTCTGGCCGGACTGCTCATCGCGGTGAGTGCTCCGGTCTCCGGACAGCGCAGCGACGCGCGGGGGCGGCGCACGAGGTCGCTCTTCCTGCTGAGCGTCGCCACCGTCGCCGCGATGGCCGGCTTGTTCTTCGTGAAGGACGACTACCACTACCTGTGGCTGGGGCTGGTGCTGCTCGCGGGTGGGTCGGTCCTGTTCGAGCTCGCGCAGGTGCCCTACACCGCGATGCTCCGGCAGGTCTCCACCCCGGACAACCTGGGACGCGTGTCCGGATTCGGCTGGGCCATGGGCTATTTCGGTGGCATCGTGCTCCTGCTGGTGTCCTACTTCGGCTTCATCGCCGGGGAGGGTGACACTCGGGGCTTCCTGGGCATCTCCACCGAGGACGGTCTGAACATCCGCCTGGTCGCCCTCTTCGCCGCGGTGTGGTTCCTCGTCTTCTCCCTGCCGGTCCTGCTGGCGGTCCCCGAACTGCCGCGCACCGACGCCGTCGCCGCGCGGGCCGGGTACCTCGAGTCCTACCGAGTCCTGCTGCGCGACGTGCGCGACCTGTGGCGCACCGACCGCCGCACGGTGTGGTTCCTCGTCGCCAGTGCGCTCTTCCGGGACGGACTCGCCGGCGTGTTCACCTTCGGCGCCGTCCTCGCCGTCACCGTCTACGGCATCTCGGCCGCCGACGTGCTGCTGTTCGGCGTCGCGGCGAACGTCGCCGCCGCGCTGGGGGCGCTCGCCGCGGGACGCGTCGACGACGCGATCGGGCCCAAGCGGGTCATCGTCGTCTCGTTGGCCGCCATGATCGCCACCGGCATCGTCCTGCTGGTGGTGTCCGGGCCCACGATGTTCTGGATCTTCGGGTTGATCCTGTGCCTGTTCGTCGGGCCCGCGCAGTCGTCGTCACGCACGTTCCTCACGCGCATCGTGCCGCCGGGCCGGGAGGGTCAGATGTTCGGGCTCTACGCGACCACCGGCCGCGCCGTGTCCTTCCTGGCGCCGAGCCTCTTCGGGTTCTTCGTGTACGCGTTCGGCTCCGACCGGGCCGGCATCGTCGGCCTGCTGGTGGTGCTCGCCGCCGGTCTGGCCGCGTTGCTCCCGGTCGCCGCGCCGCGCGGTGATCTGGCTCGGGACGCGGTGGTCTGACGCGGCCCGAGAGGTGTTCAGCGAGCGAGGATCTCGTCCGCGAGTCGATCGGGGTCGTCCTCCGGAACCCAGTGGCTCACCCCGAGCTCGACGAACTCGTACGGCCCCTCGACGTGCTGCGCGCAGCGCTCCGCCGCCACTCGACCGATGGCGGTGTCGTCGTTGCCCCACACGAACGTGGTGGGCACCGTGACGGGACCGAGGTCGCCGAACTCGCGGGTCATGGCGCGATACCAGTTCAACGCGCCGGTGAGCGCAGCGCGGTCAACGACGACGGGCAGGTGGCGCTCGACGATCGTCGGATCCGCCGCGCCGGAGAACATGGCGATCAGGCGACGGGCGTCGTCGGCCAGCAGCACGTCCTCGGCCTTGTCCGGCTGACGGAACAGCTGCATGTACTCGCTGCGCTCCTTCTGGTCCGCGTCGTTCCGCAGGGCCCAGCCGAACGCACCGGGGTGGGGGACGGACACGGCCGTGAGCGAGCGCACCCGCCGGGGATGCCACGCGGCGACGTGCCAGGCGACGATCGCGCCCCAGTCGTGCCCCACCAGGTCGACCGCGTCGATCCCGAGGGAGTCGAGCATGCCCACGACGTCGGCGACGAGTTCCTCGATGCGGTAGGCCTCGATGCCGTCGGGTCGAGCGTCGGGGGAGTAGCCCCGTTGGTCCGGAGCGACGACGTACCGCCCGGCGTCGGCCAGGCGGGCGGCCACGTCGTCCCAGCTCGCGCCGGTTTCGGGGAAGCCGTGCAGCAGCAACGCCGGACGGTTCTCCCGGTCGCCGTACTCGCGTGCGTCGAAGGTCAGGTCGCCCACGGGGATGCGCATGGGCCCCACGCTAGCCGCGTGCGGCGGGGCCTCGCTCCCGGACCGCGGTGCGCGGTTGCCACTGGCCCATGCCCAGCATCACCACGCGCAGTTGCGCGAGGGCGCGTTCGACGACGTCGCGCTCGGCCACGCTGTTCGGCCGCACGTCGAGCAGGTCGACGACCGCCGCGAGCATGGTGTTCACGATGAGATTGGCGACCATGTCGAGATCGTCGGTGGGCCACTGCTCCAGCGCCGGTATGCGCTCGAGGTCCTGCACCAGCTCGTGCACGATGAGCCGCAGCTCGGTGGCGATGGCCCTCCGGACCTCGGGGACCCCGCCGTTGCGCTCGCGGAGGAGGAAACGGAACTGGACGTCGTGGTCACGGATCTGGCCGACGAGCAGACCCAGGGACTCGCGCGCGTTCTCGGCCGACGGGTGTCGACGCGCGTCCCTCAGGACGCGCCGCAACGTGCGCATGCTGTCCTCGACGACGGCGACGCCGAGATCGTCCATCGACGCGAAGTGGCGGTAGAACGCCGTCGGGACGATGCCGGCCGCGCGGGTCACCTCGCGCAGGCTCACGCTGGCGAAACTGCGGTCCTCGATCGTGGCCAAGGTGCCGTCGACCAGCGCACGGCGAGTGCGCTCCTTGCGCTCGGCCCGGCTGGCCGTCGCGGTCCCGGATCGGTCGGACATGAGGTCACAGTAACTCACCTGCGTGTATGCGTGTGCACTCCGCCGATACCGGTGGTGTCCGGATCACTGCTGGTGAGCAGACGTGTCGGTCGTCACATTGGCCTTGAACGTCCCTGGTCCGGGCTGTCACACTCGTTTCCAGTGAACGGATGTGCACTGTTGGCGGGTGCGGATCCGACGTCGCATCCCACCGACATCGAAGGAGACACGATGAGCATCGCCGAACCGGCCGCTCGCCGCCGTCCGTCCCTGCTGTCCAAGCTGCGTCCGCGCCTGCTGGAGACCCTCACCACGCCCCACGCCGTCGACCGCTACCTCGAGCTGGTCGACCCCATGGTGACCGTCGACGAGATGCGGGCCGAGGTGGTCGCCGTGCGTCGGCAGACCGCGGACACGGTGACCCTGACTCTGCGGCCGACCTGGCAGTGGGAAGGCCACACCGCCGGCCACTTCGTCCAGATCGGTGTCGTGGTGAACGGCATCCGGCACACCCGCTGCTACTCGCCCGTGGGCGCGGCAGGTGCCGACGGCACCATCGAGCTGACCGTCAAGAAGCAGAAGGACGGCATCGTCTCCACCTACTTGGTCGACGCGGCCGAGCCCGGACTGGTGGTGAGCCTCGCGCCCGCCACCGGCACGTTCGAGCTCCCGTCGCCTCGGCCGAGCCACGTCCTGCTGATCAGTGGCGGGAGCGGCATCACCCCGGTGATGTCGATGCTGCGCACACTGGTGCACGAGGGGTACACCGGACGCGTCGCGTTCCTGCACTACGCGTTCACCGAGAAGGACGTCTGCTACCGCGCCGAACTCGACCGCATCGCGGCCGAGAACGACAACGTCGACGTCGTCTACGCGTACACCGATCAGCAGGACGGTGGTCATCTCCACGGCTTCTTCGACGCCGAACACCTGGCGACCGCCGCGCCCTGGTACGAGTCCGCGCAGACCTTCCTGTGCGGCCCTCCCGGGCTCATGAAGGGCGTCACCGGCGTGTACGACGAGCTCGGGCTCGCCGACGCCCTCCACAAGGAGGAGTTCGTCACCGCCACCCCCGTCGCGGACGGCGACGCCACGGGCACCGTCACGTTCTCCGCCTCGGGCACCACGTCCGAGAACGACGGCGCCACGCTGCTCGAGCAGGCGGAGAACGCCGGGCTCACCCCGGAATACGGGTGCCGCATGGGCATCTGCTTCACGTGCACCTCGGTCAAGAAGTCCGGATGCACCCGCAACGTCAAGACCGGCGAGACGAGTTCGGATCCCGACACCGAGATCCAGCTGTGCGTCTCCGTCCCCGTGGGCGACGTCGACATCGACGTCTGACCACACCACCACCAGCAGGAGGCATCATGTTCGGACTGTCCTTGTCCTTCCTCCCGTTCATCGGCTCCGGCTCGAAGCCGGAGCCGGCGTCCAGCGCCCTCGATCGGCCCGGCACGGACGGCCCCGTCGTCCTGTCCTACGAAGCCGTCGAGGAACTCGGCCGCAAGCTCGACGACCTGCGTGCGCGCACCGTCGCCGACCTCGGCCAGGAGGATCGCGACTACATCTACAAGATCATCAAGGCGCAGCGGGGATTCGAGGTCGCCGGGCGCGGCCTGATGTACCTCGGCTTCTTCCCGCCGGCGTGGATCGCGGCCGTAGGCGCTCTGTCGATGTCGAAGATCCTCGACAACATGGAGATCGGCCACAACGTCATGCACGGCCAGTACGACTGGATGCGTGAGCCGGGCCTGAACTCCAAGAAGTTCGAGTGGGACACCGCGTGCCCCGCCGACCAGTGGCGGCACTCGCACAACTACATGCACCACACGTACACCAACATCCTGGACATGGACCGGGACATCGGGTACGGCATCCTCCGCATGGACAAGGACCAGAAGTGGAACCCGTACTACCTGGGCAACCCGGTGTACGCGTTCCTGCTGATGATGCTGTTCGAGTGGGGCGTCATGCTGCACGATCTCGAAGCCGAGAACGTGGTGCAGGGCAAGCGCAAGTGGAGCGACGTCAAGCCGCTGGTCCAGGGCTGGTGGCGCAAGGCCGGCCGCCAGGTGCTCAAGGACTACATCGTCTTCCCGGCGCTGACCGGTCCGCTGTTCGTCCCGACGCTCGTCGGCAACGCGACCGCCAACATCGTGCGCAACGTGTGGGCCTACTCGATCATCTTCTGCGGCCACTTCCCGACGGGTGTGCAGACGTTCACCGCCGAGGAAACCGCTCAGGAGACCCGCGGCCAGTGGTACGTCCGGCAGATGCTCGGCTCGGCCAACATCGAGGGCGGCCCGCTGTTCCACATCCTGTCCGGCAACCTCTCGCACCAGATCGAGCACCACCTGTTCCCGGATCTGCCCGCACACCGGTACCCGCAGATCGCTCCCGAGGTCCGGGCGCTGTGCGAGGAGTACGGCCTGCCGTACAACACCGGCGGCTTCTTCCACCAGATCGGTACTGTGTGGGGCAAGATCTTCAAGCTCGCGCTGCCGAACCGGTTCACCGGTCCGGACACCGTCACCGGTGTGATCATCGAGCGCGAGAAGGCCGCAGCCTGAGGAGGACCTTCGTGGTCGGCAAGTTCGAACGCAACAAGGACACCGTGCAGGAGATGACCGAGTCCGCCGCCATGCACGTCGGCCGGATCGCCGTCATCATCGCCACGGCGGTCCGCGACGTCACCCGAGAGATCGGCGACCTCGTCACCGACGGCATCGAGATGCGCGAAGCATCCCGGCGCGCCCAGCGCGACAACCGATCCTTCGAGGTGATCGACGGAGAGTTCGAGCAGGTCGCCGAGAAGTAGACCGATCGACGACGCCCCACCCCCGAATCCTCGGGGGTGGGGCGTTCGTCGTGGGTGGGGGTGGATCGTGACGTTCCGGCCCCGGATACCGGGGCTGAAGGTTCACTATCCCTGTCGCCACGGGTCTTCGTACACGACACTGTCCTCGTGAGAATCACCGACGCCCAGCGCCGCGCCCGACTGATCTCCCGCCATGCGGTGGGGACGGGGGAGTCGCTCACCCCCGACGAGGTGACCGCCCGCGTCCTGGCGCTCCACGCCACCGATCCCGCCAGCGTCTCGTTGCAGGTGATCGCCCGGTCGCGCACCGCCACGCTCGCCGACATCGCGACCGCCATGTACGACGCCCGCACGCTGGTCCGCGTTCTCGCCATGCGCCGGACGTTGTTCGTCGTCGAGAAGCCGTTCATGCCCGTCGTGCAGGCGGGGGCGAGTGCGGGGGTGGCGCGCACGCTGCGCACCCGCTTGCTCAAGGAGTTGTCGACCAAGCCGACCGACCCCGTGATCGACGACGCCGAGGCCTGGCTCTCCGGGGTGGAGGCCGACGTCGACGCGGCGTTGCGCGCGGCCGGAACGGCCACCGGCGCCGAGTTGTCCACCGCCGTACCGGCATTGCGCACCGCCTTCCTGCCGACGACGGACAAGAAGTACGACGTGCGTCGCAACGTCACGTCCTCGCTGCTCGCCCTGCTGTCCGCCGAGGGGCGCATGGTGCGGGTGCAGCCGCGGGGGTCGTGGTCGTCCCGGCACCACACGTGGGCGCCGGTCGACTACTGGTGGCCGGACGGACTGCCCGAGATCGACGAGGCCGAGGCGCGGGTCGAGGTGGCGCGGCGGTGGCTCGAGGTGTTCGGGCCCGCGACCGTCGACGACCTGCAGTGGTGGACCGGGTGGTCGAAGGGGCACACGCAGAAAGCCGTGACGGCCCTCGACGTCCGCGAGGTCGAGCTGGACTCGGCGCCGGGAATCATGCTGTCCGGCACCGAGATCGAGAAATCCACCGGAGGTGCGGCGCTCCTGCCCGCCCTGGATCCCACGCCGATGGGCTGGAAGGACCGGCGCTGGTTCCTGCCCGACGCGCTTCGCCCGGCGCTGTTCGACACCTTCGGCAACGTGGGCCCCACCGTGTGGTGGAACGGCCGCGTCGTCGGCGGGTGGGCGGTGCGGCCGGGGGAGGGCGTGGTTACCCGTCTGGTCGAGGAGGTTCCCGCGCGGGCAGCCGCGGAGATCGAGCGCGAGGCAGTCCGGATCTCCGCCGTGCTCGTCGGAACGCCCGTGACGCCGTCGTTCCCGACGCCGCTGGAGAAGGACCTGCGGACCGGCCCGGCACCCTCGGTGCAGTAGTCCACCCGCACGGTGGATTTCTGCACCGACAGTCAGGGCAGCAGGCCCGCCCGACGCGCCGAGGTGGCGGCCTCCATGCGCGTGGTGGCACCGAGCTTGACCATGATCGACTTCATGTAGCTCTTCACCGTGCCGACGGTCAGTCCCAACGACTCCGCCACGGCTGCATTGGATTTGCCGGTGGCGACGAGGGCCACCACGTCGAGCTCGCGTGCCGTGAGCACGCACGACGTATCGGGTTCGACGCCGCCGACCACGGCTCCGGCAAGATCGGCGCCGGCCCGATCGAGGGCGGCTTTCACGGTCGGATCGTCCACCCGCGCCGCGAGCATGCGCAGGTTGGCGTACGCCAGTCGAATGTCCTCACGCAGCCGGTCCGAGCGGGCCCGCTCCTCGTCCACCGCGAGTTCCTGGCCGACGCGGCGAGCCTCGTCGCTCAACGCGTCGAGGACCCGGCCGCCGATGATGCCGACGCGATGGTTCGCGCCGTAGAGCACGCCGACGTGCCGCTCGTTCACCACGACGGGCGCCGCGATCATGGCGCGCAGGCCCTCGGCGGCGATGATCGCGTCGTATCGATGGCTGATGACGGAGGTGGTGGTGTAGTCGTCGACCGACACCGTCCGGCCGATCTGGAGAACACGGCCGCCGAGCCCCTGCCCCGGCTCGAGCGCGACGCCGTCGAGAGCGCCGACCGACCGGCCGCAGAAGTGCGCGAGCGAGAGCTTCCGGGACGCGCCGACCGTGCCGCCGAAGGCAAGGGAGACCCCCGTGGCCTGCCGCAACCGGGCGACAGCGGTGTCCATGCGCGAACTCGTACTGGCGATCATCTCTCCGTCTTTCTCACCGAACCACGTCGGACACCCACCCCCTTCGGAGGGTATCGCCCGGCACGTGGTGTGGACCACACTGAATCACAGAACGAGTGAAAGGACACCACTGTGCACGGAGTTGCCACGGCCCCCGCGGCCGCCGCCGACGGAACCGCCGCCACCGCGGCCCACATCGACGCGCTCGTCGCGACGTACGGCGCCGCGTCGCTGAACGTCGCCGCCGTGCTCTGCGACGACCACGATCCGTCGGCGATCGCCTTCACGTTCGTCGACGTCGACACCGACGGCGCCCTCACCCACCACGATCTGACGTTCGGCGACCTCGCCGACAAGTCCGCGCGGTTCGCCACCGGGCTCGCGTCGATGGGCATCGGCGAGGGCGACCGCGTCGGCGTCCTGATGAGCAAGCGTGAGGAACTGATCGTCGCGCTGCTCGCGATCTGGCGCCTCGGCGCCGTGCACGTACCGCTGTTCACCGCGTTCGCGACGCCCGCGATCGAGATGCGGGTGACGGCCGCGGCAGCGCGCGTGGTCGTCGTCGACAGCGACCAGCGGCCGAAGCTCGAGGGCATCGACGGGATCGCCGTCGTGGAGACCGGACCCGGTTTCGACGCGATGGTCGCCGAGAACGAGCCCCTGGCGTCGTCGGTCGCCGTGGGTGGCGACGGCATCATCGTCCAGCTCTTCACCTCGGGCACCACCGGTCGCCCGAAGGGTGTGCCGGTGCCGGCACGGGCGCTGGCGTCGTTCGTGGCGTACATGACGTACGGGCTGGACGTGCGCGAGGACGACGTGTTCTGGAACGCCGCCGACCCCGGCTGGGCGTACGGGCTGTATTACGCGATTCTCGGGCCGATGGCGATGGGTCGGCGCAGCCTGATGCTGCACGCGGGATTCACCCCCGCGGTGACGTCCGCCGTCATGACCACCTTCGGGGTCACCAACTTCGCCGCCGCCCCCACCGTCTACCGCAGCCTCAGCAAGGATCCGTCCGTGGGCGGGCTGTCGCTGCGCCGGGCGTCGTCGGCGGGCGAGCCCCTGACTCCCGACGTCCTCGTCTGGGGCGAGAAGGCACTCGGGGTGACCGTGCGTGATCACTACGGGCAGACCGAACACGGCATGGTCATCGTCAACGGATGGCACGACGACGTACGTGTCGACGTGATCCCGGGATCGATGGGCACGCCGCTGCCGGGCTTCGCCGCGGGAGTGATCGACGGCCAGATCGCGTTCGACGTCGCCGGCTCACCGCTGATGTGGTTCGACGGCTACCTCGACGATCCCGACAAGACCGCCGAGCGGTTCACCGAGGACCGCGCCTGGTATCTCACCGGTGACGCGGGACGGGTCGAGGACGGCTCCTACTTCTTCTCCGCGCGCAACGACGACGTCATCATCATGGCCGGGTACCGCATCGGCCCGTTCGACATCGAGAGCGTGCTGGTCGAGCACCCGTCGGTGATCGACGTGGCCGTGGTGGGCCAGCCCGACGACATCCGCGGCGAGGTGGTCGAGGCGTACGTGGTGCTCGCACCCGGCACCGAGGGGTCGGCCGAGCTGGAGACCGAGCTGCAGCAGCTGGTGAAGACCAAGTTCGCGGCGCACGCCTACCCGCGGACGGTGCACTTCGTCGACGCCCTGCCCAAGACGCCGAGCGGCAAGATCCAGCGATTCCTGTTGCGCCGCAAGCGCTAGTTCGGGAGCAGGGCGCGGAACTCGGGGCAGTACGCCCCGATCGCGGAGCCGACGATGGCCCCGGCCGCGCCCTGATCCCACTTGCCGCCGCTGCCGGTGGTCACCGCGTCCACCTCGGCGATCACCGGCGCGCCCTGCTGCAGTTCGGCGCAGATGCCGCGGCCCAGGATGACCATGGTCTCGGGGTCGGCGAACTCGACGGCCCCGGCCCGCAGTCCGGCGACGAACAGATCGTCGGCCGCGACGGCGTCCGCTCCGGTGGGGACCGCGGGACCTGCGACGGCAGGGGTGCTCGGCTCGGTGGTGGGCGAGTCGGCGGACGTCTCCGGTGCCGCGTCGGACGCCGCTGGAGCCTCGGCGGGCGGGTCGGCCGGCGCACATCCGGCGAGCGCCAGCGCGCACGCCCCGGCGGCGAGTAGTCGGCGCATCACCCGAGCGACGGTACCGGGTGGGTGATGGTGGAATGTCCCGCGTGATCGACGACGTGCGCGAATTCCGAACGGTGGCGGGCCTCGCCGCGGTGGCCGGCTTCGTCGACGGCGTGGGATTCGTTGCGCTCGGCGGCTTCTTCCTGTCCTTCATCACCGGCAACTCGACGCGCAGCGCGGTGATGCTCGTCGAGGGCGACGTCGGGGCGGTGGCGGTCGGCTTGTCGATCGTGGCGACGTTCGTGGTCGGCGTGATCGTCGGGGGAGTGGTCGGGGCGGTCGCGGACCGTCGACGGCGCTCGGTCGTGTTGGCGACGGTCGCGGTGCTGCTGGCCCTCGCCGGGGTGGTCCACCTCCTGGTGCACACCACTCTGCCGTCTGCCCTGGTCCTCACCGCCGGCATGGGCGCGCTGAACGCCGCGTTCGCCCGTCGCGGCGGGGCCGTCGCCGTCACCTACATGACCGGCATGCTCGTCACCGCCGGGTTGCGCGTGGCCGATCGACTTCTGGGGCGCGGGACCGCGACGTGGCTGCAGCCGCTGGCACTCTGGACCGCACTCACCCTGGGTGCCGTGGCGGGCGCGGCAGCGTACCGGCTGCTGGGTTTCTCGGCGCCGGCGATCGCCCTGGCGGTGGTACTCGTGGCGGCCGGCCTGACGTACCGGGCCGGCCAGTGACAGCGGCGGGGGTTCCCGCGGGCGTTGTCTGCGTGCACGGACGGTGCACCGTCCGCGCACGCACGGGCGATCAGCGGGACGGGCGGTGCGGCCCGGGGGACAGGAGTCGCGGAGTGCCCCCGGCAGGATTCGAACCTGCGACCAAGGGATTAGAAGGCCCTTGCTCTATCCCCTGAGCTACGGAGGCGCACGGAAAGTGTAGCCAAGGGGCGTCCCCGGCATCGGTGGAGTCCGCCGGTGTGGCGCATCTACTACAACCTGTCGGCGAATACGGCCCGATCGGCTTCTACCCTGGAAGCATGGCAACCACCGAGGTCCGACCCGTCACGACGCCCGAGCGGGGCGCGGGGTCGTCGGGCGTCGCCGCGGGAGCCGGACTGGTCGCGGCGGTCGTGGCGGCGCTCGTCGTCGCGCTGTCCGCGTCGCAGGCCCTGGTGCTGCTCGGCATCCCGGATCCGGGTCCCGTCACCACCTACGGACTGCCGGCGGTGCGGGCGCTCGGGGAGATCGCCGCGGTGATCGCGATCGGGTCGCTGCTGCTCGCGGCGTTCCTCGTCCCGCCGCAGACATCGGGCGTGCTCGATGTCGACGGCTACCGCGCGGTGCGCACGGCCTCCGCCGCCGCCGCCGTGTGGGCCGCGTGCGCGATCGTCCTGGTGCCGCTCACCCTCTCGGACACGTCCGGTCAGCCGCTCGGGCAGGCGCTCGAACCCGCGAATCTGTGGTCCGGCCTGGCTCAGGTGGAACTGGCGCGAGCCTGGCAGTGGACGGCGATCATCGCCCTGATCCTCACCGTCGCCGCGCGCAGCGTGCTCCGCTGGGGCTGGACGCCGGTGCTCCTGCTGATCGGGCTCGCCTCGCTCATGCCGTTGGCCCTGACCGGGCACTCGTCGTCCGGCGGGTCGCACGACGTCGCCACCAACAGCCTGATCCTCCACCTCGTCGCGGCGTCGCTGTGGGCCGGCGGACTCTTCGCTCTGCTCGCGCACGCTCGTCGTCGCGGCGCTCACACCGATGTCGCCGCCCGCCGGTTCTCGGCCGTCGCGCTGGTCGCGTTCGTGGTGATGGGCGTGAGTGGCGTGGTCAACGCCTTCGTCCGCATCACCCCGTCCGATCTGATCGAGACCACCTACGGTCGCCTGGTGCTGGCCAAGGTGGTGGCACTCGTCGCGCTCGGGACGTTCGGCTACGTCCATCGTCGACGGTCGCTGCCGGACCTCGCCGCCGACCCGTCGTCACGCTCGGCGCTCGTCCGCTTCGCCGGTGCCGAGATGCTGGTGTTCGCGGCCACCGTCGGACTGGCCGTGGGACTCTCACGCACCCCGCCGCCCGCGGGCGACGGACGGGAGCTCACCCTCACCGAGGTCGAACTCGGCTACGACCTGACCCGGCCCCCGTCGTTCGCCACCTTCGTCACCGACTGGCGCTTCGACCTGATCTTCGGCACCGCCGCGATCGTGCTCGCCGTCGTCTATCCGATCGGCGTGCGTCGTCTGACCCGGCGCGGCGACACCTGGCCGATGGGCCGCACCGTCGCGTGGGTCCTGGGCTGTCTGAGCCTGCTGGTCGCCACGTCGTCGGGCATCGGCCGGTACTCCATGGCCATGTTCTCCGTGCACATGGGCGCGCACATGGTGCTCTCGATGCTCACGCCGGTGCTGCTCGCGCTCGGCGGCGGAGTCACCCTGGCGCTGCGGGTGCTGCCCGCGGCGGGGAAGACCGGTGTGCCCGGACCGCGTGAGTGGATCCTCGCGGCGCTGCACAGTCCGGTGTCGCGGTTCCTCACGCAGCCCCTGGTGGCCGCCGTGATCTTCGTCGGTGGTTTCTACGCGCTGTACCTGGGCGGTATCTACGACTCGGCGGTGGACTCGCACGGCGCCCACCTGCTCATGAACCTGCACTTCCTGCTCAGCGGCTACCTCTTCTACTGGGTGGTGATCGGGGTCGATCCGGCGCCGCGGCGGCTGTCCCCGGTGACCAAGCTGGCCATGGTGTTCGGGTCCCTGCCGTTCCACGCCTTCTTCGGCGTCGCGTTGATGAGCACCGAGTCGGTGATGGGGGAGCAGTTCTTCCGCGGACTGGGCCTGCCGTGGAACCAGGATCTGCTGGCCGACCAGCGACTCGGCGGCGGCATCGCCTGGGCGACGGGTGAGATTCCGCTGCTGCTGGTCATGATCGCGCTGCTCGTGCAGTGGTCGGCCAGCGACCGGAAGGAAGCCGTGCGCACCGACCGTGCCGCGGACCGCGACGACGACGCCGACCTGGCCGCTCACAACGCGATGTTCGCCGAGCTGGCCCGACGCGACCGCGACGGGAGTTAGAAGACCCAGCCCCGCAGGGCGAGGAAGCGCAGCGCGCCGACGACGGCCGTCACGGCCACCACGAGCACGGCCGACGCCAGGGCGCCCGTGCCGGGGGCCGCGACCTCGAGTGCGGTGACGGCAGCGGTCGAGACCATGAGGCCGACCAGCGCCAGCCCGCCCGCCTCCCACTGCGCGGTGAACCAGTGGACCCGCTCGCCGGCGTGGAACGTCAGACGGCGATGCAGTTCGTTGGCGAGCACGGTGGACGCGGCAGCGCCCGCGACGTTCGCGATCACCCGCCCCTCCGGCTGCATCAGGACGAACACCGCGACGTACAGCACGTTGCTGACGGCGCCGACGGCCGCGAAGCGAACCAGCTGGGGAACGACGGAATCGTTCCGCACCACCGCGGCGGCGATCACCCGTCCCCTCATGAGACAGGCTTGTTCCCGGTTCTGGGCCGACCTAACCCCACGACGGATCGACGGCCGCGACGAGGCGGCCGAGCAGCGCCTCGAGCGCACGCTGCTCGCCCTCGTCGAGCACGTCGAACAGCCCGGCCGACGCGCGTCGCTGCGCGCGGGCCACGTCCGCGGCGAGGTCCCGTCCGGCATCGGTGAGGTCGACCAGGACGGCACGCCGGTCGGTGTCGTCGGGACGGCGCAGGACGAGTCCGGCCTCGGCCAGGGCGTCGACGACGTCGGTGACCGAGCGGGGCGCGATGCGCAGGCGATCGGCGAGATCCCCCGGGCGCACGGGACCGTCGCTGCGAGCCAGCACCTTCAGCGCTCGCCCGTGCGAGGGCGGGAGTCCGAACGGTTCGAGGGCGGCCAGGTGGCGTCGTCGGAGCGCGCGCGCGACGGTGATCGTGAGGTCGCCGAGATCGCGGTCGGAGGAATGCACGGACCACATCCTACGTTGTAGCGGTCAGCCTCATAGTGAGGTAACCTCATTGTTATTCGGCCCGCGCTCGACGAGGCCGACCGATCACCCGGGAGGTTCCATGCATCCCACTTCCCCCACCCCGGCGCTCCGCGCTGACCCCGCCGGTTCTTCCCCCACCCCGGCGCACCGCGCCGATCCCGCTGGTTCTTCCCCCACCCCGGCCCTCCGCGCCGACCCCGCCGAGCTCCGCCGGGTCGTCGCCCTCTTCCACCCCTACCGTCGGCGCGTCCTCGCCGTCACCGCCGTCATCACCGCGAGCGCCGTCGTCGCTCTGGCATCGCCGCTGCTGCTGCGCGAGATGCTCGACCACGCCATTCCCGACGGCAACACCACGCTGGTCACACTCCTCGCCGCGGGCATGATCGCCGTCGCCGTGGTCACCAACTGTCTCGGCGTCGCGCAGACGTGGATGTCCAACGGGATCGGCCAGGCCCTCATGCACCGGCTCCGGGTGCAGGTGTACTCGCACCTGCAGCGGCAGTCGCTCGGCTTCTTCGCGCGGACCCGCACCGGAGAGGTGCAGTCCCGCATCGCCAACGACATCGGCGGCATGCAGTCCGTCGTCACCAACACCGCCACGTCGATCGCCCAGAACGCGACCACGGTGCTCGCCACGGTCGTCGCTCTGTTCCTGCTCGACTGGCGGCTGGCGCTGTTCTCCCTGCTCATCCTTCCGGTGTTCGTGCGCATCGCGCGCCGGGTCGGGGACGAGCGTCGTCGCATCTCCTCGGTCCGTCAGCGTCTGCTCTCGGAACTGTCGGTCCAGGTCGAGGAGTCGCTGTCGGTCAGCGGGGTGCTGCTGGGCAAGACCACCGGCTCGGGGTCCGTGCTCACGGAACGGTTCTCGGCGCGCTCCGCCGAGGTTGCCGACGTCGAGCTGCGCTCCACCATGGCCGGCAAGTGGCGGATGGCCACCATCTCCATCAGCTTCGCGGTGATGCCCGCGCTGGTCTACTGGTTCGCCGGCGTGAGCATCGGTCACGGCAACACCATCACCGTCGGCACCCTCGTCGCGTTCACCACCCTGCAGACCCAACTGTTCCGACCGACGATGTCGCTCCTCAACACCGGGGTGGAGGTGCAGAGTTCACTCGCCCTGTTCGGCCGCGTCTTCGAGTACCTGGACCTGCCGGTCGACATCGACGAGCCCGCCGCACCGATCGAGGTGGACCCTCGTCGGGCGCGCGGTGACGTGCGCTTCCGCGACGTGAGCTTCCGCTATCCGGGGTCGAGCTCGCCGACGCTGGAGAACATCGACCTCACCGTCCCCGCCGGCAGCACGCTCGCAGTGGTCGGCGCCACGGGCGCCGGCAAGACCACCCTGGGCTACCTCGCCGCCCGCCTGCACGATCCGGAGTCCGGCAGCGTCGAGATCGACGGTGTGGACCTCCGATCGCTCCCGCTCACGACCGTCGCCGACCTGGTGGGCGTGGTGTCGCAGGAGACGTATCTGTTCCACGACACCATCCGGGAGAACCTGCGCTTCGCGAGACCGTCGGCCACCGACGAGGAGATCGAGAACGCCGCCCGCGTCGCGCAGATCCACGAGTTCGTGCTCGCTCTGCCCGACGGCTACGACACGCTGGTCGGCGAACGCGGGTACCGCTTCTCCGGCGGGGAGAAGCAGCGGCTGGCCATCGCCCGCACGGTGCTGCGCGACCCCCCGATCCTCGTGCTCGACGAGGCCACCAGTGCCCTCGACACCGCCACCGAGCGCGCGGTCGCGACGGCCATGGACGAGCTCGGCCGGGGACGTACCCGCATCGTCGTCGCGCACCGGCTCTCCACCGTGCGGCACGCGGACCGCATCGTCGTCCTCGACCACGGTCGGATTCTCGAGCAGGGCACGCACGACGAGCTGGTGGCGGCCGACGGGGCCTATGCTGCGTTGCTCGCCGCGCCCGACCTCGAACCGGACGCCGTCCCGGTGGGCTGAGACCACCTCTGTCAACCCCTCGCCGTGCCCTGTTGATCACCGTCCACAGGGCAGGGTCCGGCGCACCCCGTTCGTCGCCCCGCGGCGGCATCCTCGGCGACGTACCGGCATCACCGCCGGACGGGAGGGGGAGAGATGAACGACGTCTGGACGACGGTGGTGGGCACCGTCATCACCGATCCGATCAAGCGGACCACGCAATCCGGGGACGAGGTGCTCGGGTTCCGCGTGGCCAGCAACTCGCGCCGACAGGACCGCGCGACGGGGGACTGGATCGACGGGGACACGCTCTACGCGTCGGTGTCCTGCTGGCGTCGGCTGGTCGCGGGCGTGGGGGCCTCGCTCATGAAGGGCGACCCGGTGATCGTCTACGGCCGCGCCCGCACCAGCGAGTACACCACCAAGGAGGGGGTGGGTCGGTCCGGACTCGAGATCACCGCGACGGCTGTCGGGCCGGACCTCTCGCGCTGCCAGACCACACTGCAGCGACCGCGCCGCGACGCCGCGCCGGCCGACTCCGATCCGGTCGAACCCGATCGGGTGGACGGCCCGCCGGACCTCGCCGAGGAGGAGGCGGAGGAGCATCGGGACTCCGTTCCGACGCCGGTCGGCTAGGGCGCGGGTGCCGGTCGCGCGGGCCCCTGGCCGGCGATCGGCACCCCGCTCCGGCGGTTATGGCGGCGACGGCCGTCCCGGTAGACTCCGATCGCATCTGACCACTTCGAGAGGAACCCGTGGCGGAATTCATCTACACCATGAAGAAGGTGCGCAAGGCGCACGGCGACAAGGTCATTCTCGACGACGTGACCATGAGCTTCTACCCGGGAGCGAAGATCGGTGTGGTCGGCCCCAACGGCGCCGGCAAGTCCTCGATCCTCAAGATCATGGCGGGCATCGACCAGCCCGGCAACGGCGAGGCCTTCCTCGCCCAGGGCGCGTCCGTCGGCATCCTGATGCAGGAGCCGGAGCTCGACGAGACCAAGACGGTCCGCGAGAACGTCGAGGACGGCCTGGGCGACACCATGGTGCAGCTCAAGCGCTACAACGAGATCGCCGAGCTCATGGCCACCGACTACTCCGACGAGTTGATGGAGGAGATGGGCGAGCTGCAGGAGAAGCTCGATCACGCCGACGCGTGGGAGATCGACTCGCAGCTCGAGCAGGCCATGGACGCGCTGCGCTGCCCGCCGCCCGAGGAGAGCGTGGTGCACCTCTCCGGAGGTGAGAAGCGCCGCGTCGCGCTGTGCCGGCTGCTGCTGAGCAAGCCCGACCTGCTGCTGCTCGACGAGCCCACCAACCACCTCGACGCGGAATCGGTGCTGTGGCTCGAGCAGCACCTCGCCGCCTACCAGGGCGCCATCCTGGCGGTCACCCACGACCGGTACTTCCTCGACCACGTCGCCCAGTGGATCTGCGAGGTCGACCGCGGTCGCCTCTACCCCTACGAGGGCAACTACTCGACGTACCTGGAGAAGAAGGCCGAGCGTCTCGAGGTCCAGGGCAAGAAGGACCAGAAGCTGCAGAAGCGGCTCAAGGACGAGCTCGCCTGGGTCCGCTCCGGCGCCAAGGCCCGTCAGGCCAAGAACAAGGCCCGCCTCGACCGGTACGACGAGATGGCGGCCGAGGCCGACAAGACGCGCAAGCTCGACTTCGACGAGATCCAGATCCCCAACCCGCCGCGTCTCGGCGACGTAGTGGTCGAGGTCTCGCACCTGGACAAGGGCTTCGACGGCCGCATCCTCATCAAGGATCTGTCCTTCACGTTGCCGCGCAACGGCATCGTCGGCGTCATCGGCCCCAACGGTGTCGGCAAGTCGACGCTGTTCAAGACCATCGTCGGCCTCGAGCAGCCGGACAGCGGCGAGGTCAAGATCGGCCAGACGGTCAAGCTCAGCTACGTCGACCAGAACCGCGCCGGCATCGATCCCGCCAAGTCGGTCTGGGAGACGGTGTCCGACGGGCTCGACTTCATCACCGTCGGCACGCAGGAGTTCCCGTCCCGCGCCTACATCAGCTCGTTCGGGTTCAAGGGCCACGATCAGCAGAAGGCGGCCGGCGTTCTCTCCGGTGGTGAGCGCAACCGGCTCAACCTGGCGATGACGCTCAAGCAGGGCGGCAACCTGATCCTGCTCGACGAGCCCACCAACGACCTCGACGTCGAGACGCTGGGTTCGCTGGAGAACGCCCTGCAGGAATTCCCGGGCTGCGCCGTGGTCATCTCGCACGACCGCTGGTTCCTCGACCGGACCTGCACGCACATCCTGGCGTGGGAAGGCGGCTTCGGCGACAACGAGGCTGCCTGGTACTGGTACGAGGGCAACTTCGAGGGCTACGAGGCCAACAAGGTCGAGCGGCTCGGTCCCGACGCCGCCCGTCCGCACCGCGTCACGCATCGCAAGCTCACCCGCGACTGACGCACCCCCCCGCACGACCGGCCGGCGCCGACGGAGTTCGCTCCGTCGGCGCCGTCGTCGTTCGTGAACCGCCCCGAATGTACTGGCCGGTAACCGGATTGCCTCCGAATCGCCGCCCACCCGCGCCCCTCGCGACCGGCCGACACCGTTAGGGTCGAGCCACACCGCCCCCCTCGTCGCGGTGTCGCGATGCGGGTCGGAAGGTGGAACGCACATGGCGGAATCGGACGCCCTGACGACGGAGCAGGTGCAGGCCGCCTACTTCGGTGACGTCGACCCGGGCGAGCTCGGCCGAACGAGCGACGTCGACCCCGCGGAGATCGTGCGGCTCCACACCGAGCTCGCGTCGTCGCGTCGTCCCGGAACTCCGGTCCTGGCGTTGCGCCGCGGCACGGACAGCCGCGTCGGGCTGGCCCTCCAGATCGTCACCGACGACATGCCGATGCTCGTCGAATCGGTCACCGCGTGGCTGAGCGGTGTCGGGATCGCCGTGATGGACGTCGTCCACCCCATCCTCCGTGTCGACCGGGACGACGACGGCCGGTTGCGCCGCGTACTCGGGTCGGCGACACCCACCGACGAGGCCGACCATGCGGCGAGTGACGGCGAGTTGCTCGAGTCGTGGATCCACGTCGTGCTCCACCCCGCGGCGTCGCCGGAGACGTTCGACGCGCTCGAGGACGCCCTGATCGCCGTCCTGCGCGACGTGCGCCGCGTCGCCGACGACAGCGCGGAGATGCGCACCCGGCTGCTCGATCTGGCGGCGGGCCTCGAACGGGAGCGCAGCGACGGGGCCGTGGGTCCCGAGGCGCGAGTGGGGGCGGCGCGACTGCTGCGGTGGCTCTCCGAGGGCAATTTCCGACTGCTCGGCAGCTGTCGCTACGCCGCGACCGCGACGTCCACCACGGGGGACGGCGGTCTCACCGCGATCGACGGCAGCGCGCTGGGCATCCTGCGCGCCGACGGGTCCGGTGACCCCGACGGGTCCGGGCGGGTCGGCGACTTCGATCTGCCGACCGACCGGGTGGTCGCCCGCGAGGACCTGCTGGTGCTGACGCAGGCGTCGGGTTCGACGTCGGTGCATCGCACCGTGCATCCCTATTTCGTCGGCGTCCACGATCTCGACGACGAGGGAAACACGGTGGGGGAGCACCGATTCGTCGGTCTGTTCACCATCAGCGCTCTGTACGGCAACGCACTCGACATCCCGGTGGTGGGAGACCGGGTGCGGTCGGTCATCGAACGCGCCGGCCACACCCTGACCTCCTGGTCGGGCCAGGTGATGCTCGAGTCCATCCAGGCGGTGCCGCGGGTGGAGCTCTTCTCCGCCGACGCGCGATCCCTGTACCGGGTGGCCACCGCGGTGGAGCGGAGCGGGCTGCGCCGGGACGTGCTGGTGTTCCTGCGCCGCGACGGGTACGGGCGCTTCGTCTCCGCGCTCGTGTACCTGCCGCGGGACAGCTACACCACCCGGGTGCGGCTCGAGACGCAGCGAATCCTGGTGCAGGAGTTGGGCGGAACGGGAATCGAGTACGAGGCGCGGGTGACGGACAGCCCGCTCGCGCTGGTGCACTTCACGGTGCGCTTCACCGGTCAGTCCGCAGACGCGGTCGACGTGTCCGAGGACAACGCCGAGCGCATCCGCGGTCTCATCGCCGAGGCCACGCGCAGCTGGGACGACGCGCTGCGCACCGCGGCGGCGACGACGTCTCGGGTGTCGCCCGACATGGCGGCGCGCTACGCCGCCGCGCTGTCCGAGGCCTACAAGCAGGACTTCGGCGTGGCCCGCGCGCTCAGCGACATCGCCCGCGTGAACTCGCTGAGCGGCGACGCGATCGACATGTGCCTGTACCGCCCGGAGAACTCCGAGCGTGGCCGTTGGCGCTTCTCGCTCTACGTCTCGGGAACGGAAGTGTCACTGTCGCAGGTGCTTCCGGTTCTGCAGAGCCTCGGTGTCGAGGTGGTCGACGAACGTCCCTACGCCGTGGTCCGCCCCGACGGGGTGCGGTGCTGGATCTACGATTTCGGACTCGCCGCCGAACCCGAAGTGCTCGGGGACGTCGACCCCGCCGAACTCGGTGCCCGATTCACCGAAGCCTTCCACGCCGTCTGGTCCGGCCGGGCCGAGGCCGATCGCTTCAACGAGCTGGTCCTGCGGGCGGGGTTGGACTGGCGTCGCGCCGTGGTGCTCCGTGCGTACGCGAAGTATCTGCGGCAAGCCGGTTTTCCCTACAGTCAGTACACCGTCGAGGGCGTGCTGCTGGCCGACCCGCGCGCCGCGCGCCTGCTGGCCGATCTGTTCGACGCCCAGTTCGACCCCGACCGGACCGGCGGGGCGACGGCCTCCGACGAGCGCGCGGCCGAGATCGCCGACACGCTGACGGAACTCATCGACGAGGTGGTCGGTCTCGAGGCCGACCGGGTACTGCGGTCCCTGCTGGGGCTGATTCGTGCCACGCTGCGAACCAACCACTTCGTCCGGGGCGCCGACGGGACGACGCGGCCGTTCCTGTCGCTGAAGTTCGATCCGCGAGCGGTCGACGTACTGCCCCAACCGCGTCCGCGGTTCGAGATCTTCGTCTACTCGCCGCGAGTGGAGGGCGTGCACCTGCGCTTCGGCGCCGTCGCCCGCGGCGGGCTCCGCTGGTCGGACCGCCGGGACGACTTCCGCACCGAGGTCCTGGGCCTGGTGAAGGCGCAGGCCGTCAAGAACGCCGTGATCGTGCCCGTCGGCGCCAAGGGTGGCTTCGTCGTCAAGCGTCCCCCGGCCGCCACCGGCGACCCGGCCGAGGACCGGCAGGCGACGCAGACCGAGGGCCGGGCGTGCTACCGCATGTTCATCGCGGGCCTGCTCGACGTCACCGACAACCTCGATCCGGAGACCCGCGCGACGGTGCCGCCGGAGCGCGTCGTGCGTCGGGACGACGACGACACCTACCTGGTGGTGGCCGCCGACAAGGGCACCGCCACCTTCTCCGACCTGGCCAACGAGGTGTCCGCCGAGTACGGCTTCTGGCTCGGCGATGCCTTCGCGTCCGGTGGATCGGTGGGCTACGACCACAAGGCCATGGGCATCACGGCCAAGGGTGCGTGGGAGAGCGTCAAGCGGCATTTCCGCGAACTCGGCGTCGACACCCAACGGGACCCGATCACCGTCGTCGGCATCGGCGACATGAGCGGCGACGTCTTCGGCAACGGCATGCTGCTCAGCGACCGACTTCGCATCGTCGCGGCGTTCGACCACCGCCACGTCTTCCTCGATCCCGATCCCGACCCCGCTGCGTCGTTCGCGGAGCGTCGGCGACTGTTCGAGCTTCCGCGCTCGTCGTGGCGGGATTACGACACCGACCTGATCAGCGCCGGCGGCGGCGT
Organism: Rhodococcoides corynebacterioides NBRC 14404; assembly: GCF_001894765.1. Classification (GTDB taxonomy): domain Bacteria; phylum Actinomycetota; class Actinomycetes; order Mycobacteriales; family Mycobacteriaceae; genus Rhodococcoides; species Rhodococcoides corynebacterioides. Next base: position 554,181 of record NZ_BCWV01000004.1, on the reverse strand, counting down.
GTTCGATCGCACGGTCAAGTCGGTGCCGATCGGCCCCGAGATCCGCGCGGCGCTCGGCCTGAACGACGACGTGACGGCGCTGTCCCCACCCGACCTCATGCGGGCGATCCTGCGCGCACCGGTCGACCTGTTCTGGAACGGCGGGATCGGCACGTACATCAAGGCGCGCACGGAATCCCACGCGGACGTGGGGGACAAGGCCAACGACGCGGTGCGCGTGAACGGCGCCGACGTGCGCGCGAAGGTGGTCGGCGAGGGCGGCAACCTCGGGGTCACCGCCCTCGGTCGGATCGAGTACGCGGCAGCGGGCGGCCAGATCAACACCGACGCGGTGGACAACTCCGCCGGGGTCGACTGCTCGGACCACGAGGTGAACATCAAGATCCTGCTCGACTCCGCGGTCACGTCCGGTGATCTGAGCAGCGACGAGCGCACCGACCTGTTGTCGTCCATGACGGACGAGGTGGGTGCTCTGGTGCTCGCCGACAACGTGGCCCAGAACGAGGTCCTCGGTGTCTCCCGCTCGCACGCGCCCGAACTCCTCGGGGTGCACGCGCGCCAGATCTCGGAGCTGGAGCGGGACGGCCGCATCGACCGCGAACTCGATGCCCTCCCGACGACGGGTGAGATCGACCGTCGCCTGCAGCAGGGACTCGGACTCACGTCCCCGGAACTGTCGACCCTGCTCGCGCACGTCAAGCTCGCGGTGAAGGAGGACCTGCTGGCGACCGAGCTGCCGGACGCCGACGTCTTCGCGCCGCTCCTCGTCGGCTACTTCCCGGAGCCCCTGCGCGAGCGCTTCGCCGGAGCGATCCACACGCATCCGCTTCGCCGGGAGCTGGTGGCCACCCGCATCGTCAACGACACCGTCGACCACGCCGGCCTCACCTACGCCTACCGCCTCGCGGAGGATTCCGGCGTCGGCAGCACGGACGCGGTGCGCGCCTACTCCGCGACGACTGCCGTCTTCGGCCTCCACGACCTGTGGGACGAGATCGCGCGGACCGAGATGCCCACCGCGGCCTCCGACGCCCTCGTGCTGGAGACGCGTCGCCTGCTCGATCGCGGGTCGCGATGGTTGCTGAGCAACCGGCCGCAACCGATCGCCGTCGGCGCCGAGATCACCCGCTTCGCCCGCAAGGTGCAGTCGATGGCCCCGCGGTTGTCGGAGTGGTTGGACGGACGGCTGGCGGACGCGGGCCTCGCTCGATCGACGCGCGCGATCGACCTCGGTGCGCCGGAGGAGTTGGCGCACCGCGTGTTCCGGCTGCTCGACGTGTTCTGCCTCCTCGACGTCGTCGAGGTCGCCGACATCGGCGGCGCCGACGAGGTGGAGATCGCGAAGGTCTACTACGCCCTCAGCGAGCACCTCGGCATCGACTGGCTGCTCGGCGCCGTGTCGACGCTGGAACGCGGCGATCGCTGGCACTCCCTCGCTCGTCTCGCGCTGCGCGACGATCTCTACTCGTCGTTGCGGGCACTCACGCTGGACGTCGTCGACGGCGGCGCGCCGGGGGAGACTCCGCAGGAGATGATCGCCGACTGGGAGTCCACCAACGCCTCCCGGCTCGGCCGGGCGCGGACGGCGCTGCGGGAGATCGGCGAATCGGGAACCGTGGATCTCGCCACCCTGTCGGTCGCGGCGCGGCAGATCCGCAGCATGGTTCGGGCCGCGAGCACGGGCGCCGGGACCCGCTAGGTTGTCCGGGTGACCGATCACGCTGCTGCCGAGCCCGTCGGATTCCATTGCCCCGTCGAGGTGCGGTGGTCCGACATGGACGCCTATCGGCACGTCAACCACGCCCGAATGGTGACGCTGCTCGAAGAGGCGCGCATTCCGTGGCTGATGGCCGACGGCGTACCCACCGCGACCCTGCGCAACAGTGCCGTGATCACCGATCTGCACGTGCGCTACCGCGGTCAGCTGCGCCACGAGGACTCCCCGCTCGACGTGGTGATGTGGACGCAGCAGCTGCGCGCGGTGGACTTCACCGTCGGGTACGAGGTGCGCCCGCACGGGGCCGCCATGTCCACTCCGCCGTCCATCGTCGCCTCGACGCAGATCGCCGTGTTCGACATCGAGACCCAGCGACTGCGCAGACTCGCGCCCGCCGAGCGGGAGTACCTCGCGCGCTGGACGCGGTCGGACTCGACCGGTCGCCCGTGACGGGCGCTCTCGCCGAACGGTCCCTGACCCTCCCGGCGCCGTCGGACCGGAGCGACCTGTCCACCTTTCTCGGCCACGTCACGCGTCTCGACGCGGCCGCCGTGGTCCGGCTGCGGCGACGGGCGCCCGATCACGTCGTCGCCTGGTGCGAGACCGGGTTCGACGTCCTGGCCAGCCGCGCGGTCCGCGGCTCCGTGCACCCGGCCGACGTGACGGTCGCCGCCGACGGGTTGCGTGCGCTGCTCGCCGGCGCAGGATCGGCACCGTTCGACCCCGGCTTCGCGATGGATTCCGCCTGGCGCGGTCCGGTTCCGGGTGACAGCGGCGCCGGTTTCGTTCACGTCGAGGACGTCCCCGGGCCCGTTCTCGTCGATCTCGCGGAGCGCGGCGTCGCCCTCGCTCGGGAACACGGTGGGGAGCACGGCCCGCCGACCTCGCTGCTCGATCAGACGGTGCTGACGGCCCGCTCCGCCGACGAGTCCGTGGACATCCCCATGCGGATGGTGTTCGCGCTCAATGCCATGAAGTTCGTCCCCGGTGAGGACGCGGACGACCGGGTTCGAGTGCGGCTGCACCGGTCATGGGTGCGCCTCGACGCCCGCTACGGCTCCGTCGTCCGCGCGCGGGGTGCGTCGATACCGCTGATGGTGACGCCGGGGCGCTGACGGTCCTCGGGTGCGGTCCTGCGCAGATTGTGGTCACCTTCACCGGTTGCACCCTGAGCATCTGACCGGAACCCGTGCAGATTCCCCCGGCACAGCGCGGGGTGGGATCAGACCAGCCAGGCGGCGGAGTCGCCTGCCAGCATCCCGTCGACGACGGGGGTCGAGGACAGCAACACCGACCCCGGCGGCAGCGGGACGGGCTCGGACGTGGTGTTCAGGGCGCAGACGAGTCCGCCGCGTCGCCGGAAGGCCAGGCATCCCGGCGGGCTGCCGTACCAGTCGAGTCCGGCGTGCGCGAACTCCGGCCGGGTGGCCCGCAGTTCGAGGGCCGTCCGGTGGAAATTCAGCATCGAGTCGGTGTCCTCGAGCTGGGCCTCGACGGTCAGGGCGGCCCAGTCCGCGGGCATCGGCAACCACGGTTCGCCGGTGCCGAAGCCGAACGGCGGCGTGTCGCCTTCCCAGGGGAGGGGGACCCGGCATCCGTCGCGACCCTTCTCGGCACCGTCGGACCGGAACCACGCCGGGTCCTGCCGGGCATCGTCGGGCACGTCGGCGCTGGGCAGGCCGAGCTCGGCGCCGTTGTAGAGGAACACCACCCCCGGCAGTCCGAGGGTGACCAGGGCCATCGCGCGGGCCCGGCGGGTCCCGAGGTCGCCCCCGCCGTACCGCGTGACCTCCCGGTCGATGTCGTGGTTCGACAGGGTCCACGTGGGGACACCGAGCGCATCCTCGGTTTCGGCGAGCGCCACCGCGGCGAGGGAATTGTCGACGGCGTCCTTGACCTCGTCGGCGTCGAACGCGGCCTCGGCGAGCCGGAAGTTGAACCCGAGCGTGAGCTCGTCGGGACGGAGGTAGCGGGCGAAGCGCTCGTTGTCGCGCACCCAGACCTCACCGACCGTCATGGCGTCGTACTCGTCGACGACCCGGCGGATGGCCCGGTGGATCTCGTGGACGCCGTCCTGGTCGAACCGCGGGTCGCCGTCGGCGTTGCGCATCAGCTCGTTGGTGGTGAGGTCCATGTCCGGCAGATCGGCCGGCTTGGCCATGCCGTGTGCGACGTCGATGCGGAAGCCGTCGACGCCGCGGTCGAGCCAGAACCGGAGCGTGGCCTCGAGGTCGGCGCGCACCTCGTCGTTGTGCCAGTTCAGGTCCGGCTGTTCCGGCGCGAAGATGTGCAGGTACCACTGCCCGGGTGTGCCGTCGGCCTCGGTGACGCGGTGCCACGCCGGGCCGCCGAAGATGCTGGGCCAGTTGTTCGGCGGTTCGGAGCCGTCCCCGCGCCCGTCGCGGAAGACGTAGCGGTCGCGCTCGGGGCTGCCGGGTCCGGCCTCGAGCGCGGCCCGGAACCACGGGTGCTCGTCGCTGGTGTGATTCGGCACCAGATCCATCGTCACCTTGATCCCGCGTGCATGCGCATCGGTGATCAGCCCGTCCATGTCGTCGAGCGTGCCGAAGAGCGGGTCGATGTCCCGAGGGTCGGACACGTCGTACCCGTGATCGACCATCGGGGACCGCATCACCGGACTCAGCCACAGAGCGTCGATGCCGAGCAGTTCGAGATAGCCCAACTTCTCGCGAACACCGGCGAGATCGCCGACACCGTCCCCGTTCGCGTCCGCGAAGGAGCGCGGATAGATCTGATAGAAGACCGCGTCGGACCACCAGGGTGCCCCGGCACCGCCGCGACGGGCGGCGATGGCTCTGCTGGCGCGCGTGTTCACAGCAGTCATAGTGCCAGTGCCGGGGACGGATGCCGTCGCGGAGTGGGCTTGCTACTCGTCCACGTGACGGCCCCTCGACGACAAAGCAACCACGAGTCGGTTTCGTAGGGTATTTTCAGGGCGATCGTCAAGCCACGGTAAAGGACTGCACATGACCACTCCCGTTTTCGAGGCCGTCCGCCTCGACGACGTCGAGCTCACCGCCGCCCCCATCGATCCCTCGTGGATCATCGCGGGCAACCCCGTCGCGCGCAGCGGACAATGGTCCTGCAGCCCCGACACCACCACGTCCAGCTGGGTGTGGGACTGCACGGCCGGCACCTTCGACTGGTACTTCGAGCAGGACGAGACCATCCACGTCATCGAGGGCGAGGTGATCGTCACGTCCGCCGGTCAGCCGCCGCGCACCCTCCGCGCGGGCGACGCGGCGCTCTTCCACGCCGACACCTGGGCGCGCTGGCACGTGCCGCAGTACGTGCGCAAGCACGCCATCCTGCGCCCGCACATCCCGCGTCCGATCTGGTTCGCCATGCGCGTCGCCCGCAAGCTGCGGGGCGGCGGCGCACGGTCCGGCGGCTTCGCGGGCTGATCGCCCGGGCGGCGGGTCGTCAGATGGGGGAGTTGACCATCGACTGCGCCGCCATCTCGATGTAGTCGACGAACTGCTGTCGGTGCTCGTCGTCCATCGTGGCCCTGTCGATCGACGCGAGCGCCGTGTGCATGGCGCGCAACCAGGCATCGCGCTCGAACGGGCCGATGACGAACGGGCTGTGCCGCATCCGCAGTCGCGGGTGGCCTCGCTCGTCGGAGTAGGTGCGCGGGCCACCCCAGTACTGCTCGAGGAACATCCGCATGCGGCGCTCCGCCGGTCCCAGATCCTCCTCCGGGTAGAGCCGCCGCAGGATCTCGTCGCGTTCGACCTCCTCGTAGAACCGGGCCGTCAGGGCGCGGAACGTCTCGGCGCCGCCGACGGCGTCGTAGAACGTCTGCGCGGGCTGCGTCGACGGAGTGTCGCCGCGTGGTGTCATCGGTGGAGTCCTCACGTGGTCACGGTGCTGGTGGCGGTGCCGAACGGACGCCCGTTGGGGTACGGCGCGGCGATCCCGGCCTCGTCGAACGCCTCCAGTATCCGTCGGTGCAGGCGCCGCTGCACCGCCCACTGCCGCCCGGGCCGGACCTTGACGGTCAGGCGCAGGGTCACGGTGTCGGAGGTGACCGCGTCGACACCCAGCATCTGGGGAGACTCGAGGATGTCGTCGTCGAAATCGCCGTGCGCGATCGCCTCGGTCGCGGTCCGCTCCGCCACCTCGCACGCGGTGTCGATGTTGGCGGTGTGCGCCACGGGCAGGTCGAGGACGGCGACGGCGTGTCCCTGGCTCATGTTGCCCACGCGCAACACCTCGCCGTTGCGGACGTACCAGAGGGTGCCGGAGATGTCTCGCACGGTGGTGACGCGCAGCCCCACGGTCTCCACCGTGCCGGTGGCTTCGCCGAGATCGACGATGTCGCCGACGCCGTACTGATCCTCGAGCAGCATGAAGATGCCGGAGAGGAAGTCGCGCACCAGGTTCTGCGCGCCGAAGCCCAACGCCACGCCGACGATGCCGGCGGACGCGATGAACGGGGCGACGTTGACGCCGACGATCGAGAGCGCGGACAGGACGAACCAGATCAGAATGGTGACGGACACACCGGACTTGAGAACGGAGCCGATGGTGCGCGCGCGCTGCGCGCGCCGTTCGTGAACGATGTCGGCCTGCAACTTGGTGGTCGTGCGTTCACGCAGAGGTCTGAGCAACGCGGGCTTGCGCCCGTCGCCGGGGCGCCGCAGCGTCACCCGATCGATGGCCCGGTGCAGCACGAACCGGAGCACCAACGCCAGGACGAGATAGCCCACGATCTGGAGCGGACGGTCGACCAGCCAGTCACGGCCGGTCTCGGACAGCGCGAGAGTCGAGAACACGGCGAAGAGTCTACGGATCGGCCCCGCCCCCGGGGCCCCGAGAATTCACCCACCGGACGGTTCGCGGCCCCCCGAAACGCCGTGCGTCCTGCGCCGATCCGTGATGCACTGTTGTGGACGTCACGTGTGTCGGCGTCGGCCGCACTCCGGCGGCGCGAGCCGACCGACGCGCAGCGACTCCGCCTCGACGGGAATCGTCGCGCGTGTGGTGCGTACTGGAGGTGGCATGACGAAGAACCGGCCCGCAGCCCTCGCCGAGCATCGACAACTGTCGCCCACCGACGCGCGTCCCGCGCCGTCGTCGGGGGCCCACACCAGTTCCGGTCATCGAGCGTTGCGCTCGGTGACCGCCGACCCGCTCCACCGGGACGATCTGCCCGCCGGCGACGATGCCGTTCCTGCCTGGCTCTCCCGCCGCGTGCTCCTGCTCAACGCGACCTACGAACCGCTCACCGCGCTGCCGATGCGCCGCGCCGTCGTCCTCCTCGTGTGCGAGAAGGCCACCGTCGTGCACGACGACGACCAGGGACCGCTGGTCCGCTCCGTCGACCTGGCGCTGCAGGTTCCGTCGGTCATCCGACTCCGCACCTACGTACGTGTGCCCTATCGGGCGCGCATTCCCATGACCCGCTCCGCGCTCATGCACCGTGATCGCTTCCGGTGCGCCTACTGCGGCGGCAAGGCCGAGACCATCGACCACGTCGTACCGCGCAGCCGCGGTGGCGGTCACTCGTGGGAGAACTGCGTCGCCTGCTGCGCTCCGTGCAATCACCGCAAAGCGGACAAATTGCTGTCGGAGCTGGGATGGACCCTGCGCGCGGCCCTCACACCGCCGACGGGACCGCACTGGCGTCTGCTGGCCGGCATCAAGGAACTCGATCCGACGTGGCTTCCCTACCTCGGCGAAGGTGCTGCCTGAGCGGACGTCCCCGGGCCCGTCCACTAGGCTGAGCGGCGTGAGCATCCTCGAAACCACGGTGATCTTCGGACTGATCCCGCTCGCCATCTTCCTCGCGTTGTACGTCTTCGCGAAGATCACGTCCCGCGCACCGGCGCCGCGTCCGGCTCCCTATCGGTTGGGGCAGACCTGGACGCACGCACCGGTGCTGTGGACGGCGACGGACGAGGTCACGCCGTACACACATCAAGCGGGTGCTGCGCACTCGGGACACGCCGAGCTCACCGCGGGCTCGCAGGCACTGATCGGAGGCCGGGCAAGTGGCAAGTGGTGAACTCGCGCATCGTGCGGTGAACGAGGAGGACCTGCCCGTCGGCCACGTCGTCACGGCCAGTGGACGTGTCTCCGGCGTGCACCAGGTGGGCACGCCCAACCCCGATCTGTCGCCCTTCGCGGCCGACGAGCTGATCCAGCTCGACGAGACGCTCATCGACGCGACCCGCGCCACCGGCATCCGGTTCAGCATCGTCGTCGGTGACCTCGGCGCGGATCCCGCCGTGGGCGCCGAGCAGGCGCTCGCCGCGGCGCCCGAGTCCGAGTACTCCGTCCTCATCGCGGTCTCGCCCAACCAGCGAGTGATCGAGATCCGGTCCGGACGCGGCATCGCGCACCGGGTCGACGATCGCATCGCGCAGCTCGGCGTCACCGCCGCGCTGAGCCCGTTCCGTGACGGCGACCTCATCGACGGTCTCGTCGCGGCCGTGCGTGTCATGAGCGCGGCGATCGCGGGTCCGTCCGCCTGACGCTCCCCCCGAACGCCCGAGAGCCCGTCACCGATCGGTGACGGGCTCTCGGCGTCTCAGGCCCGGTCCGCGGCGCGAGCGCGCAGGGCGCGGACCACGCCGGCCCGGCCCTCGACGACCAGGCGTGCGAGCGCCGGGGGGTGATCGCCGGCCAGGAACGCGTCCGCCGCGGCGACGGCGTCCTCGGAGATCGCCCACGACGGGTAGAGGCCCACGACGACGGTCTGGGCCACCTCGCTGGACCGGCGCGCCCACACGTCGGCGACGACGTCGAAGTACCGCTGGACGAACGGCGCGAGCAGTTCGCCCTGGCCGACGCCGGGGAACGCCCCGATGATGGCGCGTGCGGTGATGTTGGGCAGGCTGTCGTCCTCGATCACCGAGGTCCAGGCCCGTTCCTTCACGGTGGCCTGCGGTCGGGCGGCGCGCGCCGCCGCGGCGTGCCGTGCTCCCGCCGCGGTGTTGTCGCGTTCCGCCTCCGCGTCGATCGTCGGCGTCTCGTCGCCGGTGTCGACGGCCCCGCTGCGGGCGAGCGCGGTGACGATGCGCCACCGCAGGTCGGTGTCCACGGTCAGGCCCGTCAGGCCCTGTTCCGTCGGGTCACCGTCCAGCACCGCGCGCAGCACCTCCAGGTGCCGGTCGGCGAGCACCGACGACGTCAGGGCTCCGACGTGGGCGAGCTGATGGTCGGAACCGGGCTCGGCGGCCCGGGCCAGCTCCAGCAGGCGGTCCGCGAAACCCGGCCAGCCGGTGCTCTCGGCCCACTCCGGATCGGCGTACGAGCCGAGGGCGGTCTGCGCCTGCAGCAGCAGCCGCTGCACCACACCCACCTCCGTCTCGGCGTCGACCCCGCGCTCGACCAACGCGACGAAATCGCGGGCCTTGGTCTCGGCCTGACGGGTCATCTCCCACGCCGCCGACCACGCCAGGGTGCGGGGGAGCGACTCGGCGATGTCGCCGATTCGCGACGTCAGGGTCTCGAGCGACGCCGGGTCCAGGCGCAACGAGCAGTAGGTGAGATCGTCGTCGTTGACCAGGACGAAGCGCCCCGCGGGGACGCCCACCAGCTCGGCCACGTCGGTGCGCTCGGCCGCGTCGAGGTCGAGTTCGACGCGGTGGGTGCGGACCAGCTTCCCGGCCGCGTCGTCGTCGTACACCCCGACCGCGATGCGGTGGACACGACGCTCGCCTGCACCGGGTTCCGCGGGGCCCTGCACGACGGCGAACGCCGTGTAGGTGCCGTCCTCACCGACGGTGAAGTCCGGGGTCAGCGTGTTCAGTCCCGTGGTGCGGAGCCATTGCGCGCCCCAATCCGACAGGTCCCGTCCCGACGCCGTCTCGAGGGCCGACAGCAGATCGTCGAACGTCGCGTTGCCGTACGCGTGGTCGCGGAAGTAGCTGCGCAGGCCGGCGAGGAAGTCCTCGAGTCCGACGTAGGCGACGAGCTGCTTGAGCACGCTGGCGCCCTTGGCGTACGTGATGCCGTCGAAGTTCACCTCCACGGCGGCGAGGTCGGGGATGTCGGCCGCGATGGGGTGCGTCGAGGGCAGCTGATCCTGGCGGTAGGCCCATGACTTCTCGACGTTGGCGAAGGTCGTCCACGCGTTGGTGTACTCGGTGGCCTCGGCCTGGCAGAGCACCGAGGCGAAGGTGGCGAAGGACTCGTTGAGCCACAGATCGTCCCACCAGCGCATGGTGACGAGGTCACCGAACCACATGTGCGCCATCTCGTGGAGCACCGTCTCCGCGCGGCGCTCGTAGGAGTACCGCGTCACCTTGGACCGGAAGACGTAGTCCTCGAGGAACGTGACGGCGCCCGCGTTCTCCATCGCGCCCGCGTTGAACTCCGGCACGAAGAGCTGGTCGTACTTGCCGAAGGCGTACGGCGTTCCGAAATTGTCGTGATAGAAGCGGAACCCCTGCTTGGTCTCGGTGAAGAGTCGCTCGGCGTCCATGTGGTCGGCCAGCGACGCCCGGCAGTAGATGCCCAGCGGAATGGTGCCGTGGTCGTCGGTGTAGGTGTCGGTCCACTTGGCGTAGGGCCCGGCGATCAGCGCGACGAGGTAGGTGCTCATCACGGGCGTCGTCTCGAAGACGTGGCGCACCCCGGCCGTGTCTCCGGCGTCTCCGGCGTCTCCGGCGTGCCCGGCGGCCGCGTTCGAGATCACGGCCCAGCCCGCGGGCGCGGTGACCGTCAGCGCGAACGTCGCCTTGAGGTCCGGCTGGTCGAAGCAGGCGAACATGCGCTTGGCGTCCGCCGTCTCGAACTGGCTGTAGAGGTAGACCGACCCGTCGGCGGGGTCGACGAACCGGTGCAGCCCCTCGCCGGTGTGGGAGTAGACGCAGTCGGCGACGACCGTCAGCTCGTTGGTCTCGGCGAGATCCGGCAGTGCGATGCCGGTGGACTCGTCGTAGTCCGCGACGTCGAGGTCGGTGCCGTTGAGGGTGGCGGAGTGGATTCCGGCCGCCACGATGTCGACGACCGTCGACGCGCCCGGCGTGGCGGTGAACGACACGGTGGTGCTCGACCGGAAGGTCTTCTCGCCCGGCCCTCCCGCCGAGTCCGTGAGATCGAGGTCGATGGCGTAGTGCGACACGGAGATCAGGCCCGAACGGGTCTCGGCCTGGTCCCTGGTCAGATTGGGAGCAACCACGTGCACCCTTCCTTCTCGTGGGCGGATGATGCGCGGAGGTGAACGGAACTCGTGCTCACCGCACGGGCTCGACACATCCCATCATGTCTCGTCCGTCGGATGGGGGTACAAACAGGTGTGGGGCGCACCTGCGCACAGGAGTGACGACGGAAGGACAGATGTGAGCGAGACCAAGGACGTGGCGGATTTCTGGTTCGACCCTCTCTGCCCGTGGTGCTGGATCACCTCGCGGTGGATCCTCGAGGTCGCGAAGGTCCGCGATATCGAGACCAACTTCCACGTCATGAGCCTCGCGGTGCTGAACGAGGGCCGTGACCTGCCCGACGAGTACCGCGAGTTGATGACGAAGGCGTGGGGTCCGGTACGTGTGGCCATCGCGGCGGCACAGGAGAAGGGCGACGAGATCCTCGAACCCCTCTACACCGAGATGGGCACGCGAATTCACAACGAGGGCAACAAGGACTTCGCCGATGTCGTCGAGTCCTCGCTCGCCGCACTGGATCTGCCCGCCGAGCTCGCGTCCGCGGCGACCAGCACGGACTACGACGACGCGCTGCGCAAGAGCCACCACGCCGGCATGGACAAGGTGGGCGACGACGTCGGCACGCCCACCATCCACGTCAACGGCGTCGCGTTCTTCGGCCCCGTCCTCTCGCGCATTCCGCGGGGCGAGGAGGCCGGCAAGCTGTGGGACGCGTCGGTGATCTTCGCCTCGTACCCGCACTTCTTCGAGCTCAAGCGAACTCGTCACGAGGATCCGCAGTTCGACTGAGCGGCACGCGTTCTCGATCGACACGCAGCGGGGGTCGGCGCAGTGGCGTCGGCCCCCGAGGCATCTGCCGCACCGAGGCTTCCTACACCACGATGCGGTCGGCGGACGACGGACCGAACGTCCGCGCTTGCCCGTCGCGCCACCGTCGGGCCGACCACGCGGCGGCCACCGCGTCCAGAACGTCGTCGAGCGCGGGGCCGTCGTCCAGTGCGGCCGTGGCCGCCAGCACGTCGGCCGGGTCGACGACGGCACCCAGCGCAGCGAGTCGCTGCGCCAGACCTCGGGCTCGCTTCTTCGACCCGAACGCCACGTCGGGCGCAAGGGCGCGAAACGACGACTCGGGATGGACCTCGATCACCCGATTCCGGTCCGGTGCCGTGTTCAGTGCCGCCGACCAGTCCAGGATGTGTCGGCACAGGAACCAGGCCTGCTTGCTGATCGCCTTCCCCGTCCGGGCGCGCGACGCCGCGCAGGCCTCCTCGTACGACGAGGCCCGGACCGCGTCGGCCACGGGGGTGGGGAACAGCGACGAGCGCGCCGAGCCGAGGAAGGCGCGCAGCGCCACCTCCGACTCCCGCGTTCCGTCGACCGGGACCACGAGCGGCATGTCGACGCCGACCACGGCACAATCCGCGGTGGTCCGGAGCACGTCGGCCGGGGTGTCCGCGAGATGGAGGCGCACGGCGTCGTCGTCGAGGACGGCGACCACCCAGCGCCCACCGGCGCCGTCCACCCCGGCGACCGGGGGAGCGGAGGCCGAGCCGGTGCCACGCACCTGTCAAACTCTAGCCATGCGCGTTTACCTGGGTGCCGATCACGCCGGCTTCGAGTTCAAGAATCAGATCATCGATCACCTCCGCGAGTCCGGGCACGAGCCCGTGGACTGCGGTGCGTTCACCTACGACGCCGTCGACGACTACCCGGCGTTCTGCATCGAGGCCGCACGCCGCACGGTGGCCGATCCGGACAGCCTCGGCCTGGTGCTCGGCGGATCCGGTAACGGCGAGCAGATCGCCGCGAACAAGGTGCCCGGCGCCCGTTGCGCGCTGGCGTGGAGCGTGGAGACCGCACAGCTGGCTCGCCAGCACAACAAGGCGCAGCTCATCGGCATCGGCGGCCGGATGCACACGCTGCCCGAGGCCCTCGCGATCGTGGACGCGTTCCTCGAGACGCCGTGGTCCGGCGAGGAGCGCCACCAGCGCCGCATCGACATCCTCGCCGAGTACGAGCGCACGGGCGACGCACCGGCAGTGCCCGGAGCACCGGCCGGCTCCGAACAGTAAGGGTCCACACCCTTCTCACCGGACAGGACCGCTCATGCCCGAGGGTCACACCCTGCATCGTCTGGCCCGCGCGCACCAGAAGTCCTTCGCCGGTCAGGAACTCGAGGTGTCCAGTCCGCAGGGGCGGTTCGTCGAGGGCGCGGAGTGGGTCACCGGTCACGTGCTGCTGCGTGCCGACGCGTGGGGCAAGCATCTGCTGCATCGGTACGACAACGGCGCGATCGTGCACGTGCACCTCGGTCTCTACGGCAAGTTCACCGATCAACCCGTGCCCATGAAGGACCCGGTCGGTCAGGTGCGGATGCGCCTGGTCGGCCGGGACAAGGGCACCGATCTGCGCGGCCCCACCCGGTGCGAGATCTACGACGAGTCCGACGTCGATGCCCTGGTGGCGCGGCTCGGCCCGGATCCGCTGCGCCGAGAGTCCGACCCGGACAAGGCGTTCCACCGCATCCACAAGTCGTCGGTGGCCATCGGCGCGCTGCTGATGGAGCAGGACGTGATCGCCGGCATCGGCAACGTCTATCGCGCCGAGTTGCTCTTCCGCCACGGCGTCGACCCGTTCCTGCCGGGCAAGAAACTGGACACCGAGCGATGGAACGCCATGTGGGTGGACCTGGTCGAGCTGATGAAGCTCGGGGTGCGGCGCGGGCGCATCGTCACCCTGCGCCCCGAACACGACAGCGCGGCCTCCCGAGGACCCGGAAGGCCGCGCAGTTACGTGTACAAGCGGACGGGGCTGCCCTGCCGGATCTGCGGAACGCCGATCCGCACGCAGGACATGAAGGGCCGCAACCTCTTCTGGTGCCCGACCTGCCAGGCGGACTAGAACCCGCCGAAGTCCCCGCCGCCGCCGAAGTCTCCGCCGCCGAAATCGCCGCCCCCGCCGCCGAAGTCCCCGCCGCCGTCGTAGCCGCCGCCCGCATCGCCGAAGTCGCCACCGCCGTCGCCGTAGTCACCACCGGCATCTCCACCGTCGCCGGCGTCGTTCATACCGTCCTCGTAGCCGTCGCCGTACCCGCTCTCGAACGCCTGCGCGTCGTATCCCACGCCGGCCATGCCCGAGAACATCGCGGAGAACAGGAACATCGACCCGACGCCCCAGGCGCCCGCGACGAGGGCCGGCTTCCACCAGGGTTCGGAATACCAGCCGGCGGGCACCGGACGACCGGCCACGCGGCCACCGGGGTAGTAGTTCGGCGTCTTCTCGCTCGGGGCGGGTGCGGCTGTCACCTGCCGGCCCTCGAAGTCGACGGTGCGCTCCTCGGTGACCTCACCGGCCGACTTCTGGCCGTCGATGGTGGGCACGTCGGGGCCGGGGTCCATGCCCATGGCGAGGCGGGCGGCACGGATGTAGTACAGGCCCTCGAGGGCGGTCTGCTTCGCCAGCCGTGCCTGGGCCGAGGTGCGCGCCTGGTCGATCTGCGAGCCCGCCGCGGTGTAGCGCTCGGAGGCGTCGGCCAGTGCCTGCTTGGACGCGGTGTCGCTGCCGACCAGATTGAATACCTGCCCGCCGAGCCGCTCGATCGCCTGCCGCGCATCGGCTTTCGCGTCGTCGACGGCGGCGGCCTCGCGCTTGCCGGTGTTCTTCTGGGAGATCATCACGACGCCGCCCACCAGGGCGATGACGACGACGATCAGCAGCAGGGGTTCCATCGTTCCTCCATCGTCGGCTTCGGACCCCAGTGTACGGAGGCCCCGAAACGGACGAACCGGACGTAGCTCAGAGCGTGATGCTGGGGCGCGCTTCGGCCCAGGCCTCCATCAGGTGCGCGGCGAGCACGTCCTCGACGTACCCGAGTGCGCGCATCCCGAAGACGACGTCCGCCTCGAGGGCGGGGTCGTTCGCCACGAGGTCGCCGACGACGTCGTGCCGCATCACCTGCTCGTGCACCGCGTCGGCCTCGACGTGCTCGGCGTAGAAGGCCACGCACTGCTCGGCGAAGCCGAGCCGCCGGAGTGCCGTCACCAGACGCGACGACCCGGGCGACGAGGTGATCTCGGTCGCGGCGAGGTGCCCGGCCGCGGCGCCGCGCCACCGACGATGCAGCCCGAAGAAGGACATGAGGTTGACCGGCGCGAGGGTCGGGGCCCCCACGTGATCGAGGTAGCCGAGGTACGACGAGTCGAGGCCGGCGGCGTCCAGGAGATCGCGGAAGAGCACCTGATGCATGCGGGATCCGCGTCCACCGCCGAATTCGTCGAACTCCACGGCGACGTAGGCCGCCTTGGCCTGCCCCTGCAACCGCGGAATCGCCCATGCGTGCGGGTCGGCCTCCTTGAGGTGGTAGAGCGAGCGGTGGGCGAGGTACTCGCGCATCTGCTCGGCCGTGCCGTGATCGCGGAGGTGGTACGAGGGGCCGCTGCCGTCGACGTGTTCGGTGGCCAGGGCATCCATCTCGTCGTTCACGGATCCACCGGTGGGCACCCGGGCCCGGAGGTGGTCGAGGAAGAGGGCTTCCATCGCGCCCCGTAGCCGAAGCAGGTCGGGGTTCCATTCCCAGGCGTCGTCGACGCCGGTGAAGCTGCGGTAGTGCAACTCGTAGCAGACGTACAGCGCGAGGTGCAGGTCGTCGCCGTACGGATCCGCATCGGTGACGGCGGAGCCGGCGAGGTCGGCCAGGGCCGTCGATCCCGAACCCGGTTCCGACGCCAGGGCGCGGATCACCGACTGCGACAGCGGACCACGAGGGGCGGGAAGCTCGGCGTCGGCGTGGCCTGCGGGGGCGGAAGACAGAGTGGACGTCACCAGGTCCGGCTACCCGTTCGCCGGGGGTCCGAACATGTCCGGGGCCGGGGACGTCCGATCCAGAAGGTACGTCGCGGCGTCCAGGACCACGGTGCGGTCGTAGGTGAGGCGGTAGTCGAAATCGGGGTCCGGGCCGTCGTCGACGACCCGCGCCAGCATCCCGGCCGTGAGGTGCGGACCGACGACGATGAGCGTGAACTCCGTCGCGATCGGGTCGTCCGGTGCGATGTCCCTGGTCCGCAGGTTGGGCAGGGACGGCAGGGCCGCGCGGTGCGCGTCGCGACCGAACACGGTGACCAGAGCGCCGGACCCGGCCACGCCGCGGGCTCCGGCGATCGCGTCGGTGTCGAGCGGAAAGCAGTAGGGAATCGTCGTGAGCACGACCGTCGACGGGCCGTTGGCCAGGGCCTGCTGTTCCAGTCGACGCGACAGCGACACGACCAGTTCGCCGTCGGCCCGCTGAACCCGCCCCGCGGCCGCACCGATCGCGAACGGGGTGTCCCGCGGCCGGCGACGCGCGGTGATGCCCACGGCGGACACCATGGGCGTGGTGTCCGTTGCCGTGTCGGGCGGAGCGGTCACGTCGGACGGCTCGGGAACGCGCCGAGGCAGCGGCGCCGGCTCGCCGAAGAGGTAGCCCTGGCCCATGGTGGCCCCGAGGTCGAGGGCGGATCGGAGGTGTCGCTCGGTCTCGATGCCCTCGGCGAGGACCCGCGCCCCCGTCCGGCCCGATTCCGCGGCGACGGCGGAGATGACCGATGCGGTGTCGTCCGCGCCTCTGGCCTGCGTGAACGACATGTCGAGTTTGATCACGTCCGGCTCCAGGAAGGGAAGCAATGCCAACGACGCGGCGTCGGCGCCGACGTCGTCGACCGCGATCATCCACCCGCGGCCACGGATGCGATCGACGGCTCGCAGCAGGGCGGCGGGATCGACCAACAGGTCGCGCTCGGTGATCTCCACGACGACGGACAGCGTCTCCGCGCGCCGAAGCACGTCCACCGCCTCCGGGGGCACGAACCCGTCCGTGACCCCGGGTTCGATGTTGACGAAGAGCAACTGACCCGGCGGCAACGGTGCCGACAGCGCGCCGCGCAGTGCGCTGACCCGGCAGAGCCAGTCGATCTCGCGCAGGCGACCGGCGGCCCGTGCCGCCGCGAAGAGCTCCTCCGGCCGCTCGAACGGGGAGCCCGCCGGACCGCGGGCGAGGGCCTCCACGCCGACCATCGCCCGCGTCGTCAGATCCACCACCGGCTGATAGAGGGAGCGGACCTCGACGCCGTCCGGCAGAGCCGGCGTCACCTGGTTTCGTCTCCGGCCGGGACGACCACCACCGGAACCTCGACCGAATGCAGGACCGCGCGCGACGTCGAGCCGAGCAGGAGGGACCGGAACCCGCCGCGGCCGCGACGTCCGACCACGACCGTCGAGGCGGACGCCGACCGGGCGACGAGTTCGCGGACCGGTCGATCGCGCACCACCACGCGCTCGACGTCGACGGTCGGGAATTCCTCGGACCACCCCGCGAGCGACTCGGCGAGGGCGGCCTGCTCACCCTCCTCCGTGCGAGACCAGGCGTCGGGCTCGAGATGCAGGTCGACGTCGCTCCAGGCATGCACGGCGACGAGCCGCTCCCCGCGGGCCGCGGCCGTCGTGAACGCGAGACGCAGGGCCGGCATGCTGTTGGCCGTTCCGTCGACACCGACCACGACCGACCCGGTCGCTCGATCCGTTCCGGCGGGGACGACGGCGACGGCGCACCGCGCGTGAGTGGCGACGGCCGTGCTGACCGATCCGGACAGGCCCCCGGTGAACTCGCCGAGCCCGCGGGTGCCGACGACCACGAGGGACGCCGTCTCGGATCGGTCGACCAGGACCCCGGCCGGGGTGCCGTGGTCCGATTCGACCTCGACGCGGACGCGGGCGTCGCCGAGCCGGTCCGTCGCGACGCCGCGGGCCCGGTCGAGCAGGGCGGCCGCGGTGGAACCCGGCGGGCTGTCGACGGTCGCGGCCACGTGGACCCCCGGGGCCACCGCGGTGAGGAGAATCAGGTCCAGTCCCTGTCGCCCCGCCACGTCCGCGGCCCACGACACCGCGTCCTCCGCTTCGGCCGAACCGTCCACGCCCACCACCACCGGTCCGCGACGAGTCGTGGTCGTGCCGTCCGGTCCCGTGTCCGTCATGGGAACAGTGTCGTCGGCGATCGGCCGGGCCGCGGCGAAACGCGCTGATTGCAAACGCAACGTAGTTATCCGAAAGCGATGTCATCGTTACCGTATCGAGACGCTGAGATCGCTGCCTCGACATGTCCGCGGACGAATCTGAAGACACAGCCGCCGGACGAGGCGAACCACTCGCCGCCCCCGACGACTCCACGCCGCACGCGGTGCAGACCAGCGCCGCACACGGTCACGACACCGGTCCACGACCGGAATGCACGACGACAGGGGAGCCACACCATGAGCGCACTCGAGACCTTCGCCTACGACATCGTCTCCACCGACCGTGCGGAGGGGATAGTCGCACGCCCCGCGGACCTCACGGTCGTCGATCACGTGCGCGACGGCGTGGCGGTCCTGTCCATCGGCGGTGAGATCGACCTCGGCACCACCCCCGAACTGCGCGAGATACTGATCCGCCTGGCCGCGCGCCGCGAGGACGCCGTCGTCCTCGACCTCTCCGACGTGACGTTCCTCGGATCCGCCGGCGCCGTGCTGCTGCTCGACGCGGCGTCGGCCGTGGCCGCTCGCCCGATGGTTCTCGTCGCGACGCACCCGGCCGTGCGTCGACCGCTGGGCTTGCTCGGCGTCTGCTCGCCCATCGCGGTGTTCGGCGACCTCGACGAGGCGGTCGCGTCCCTCGCGGACGACGAGCTGTTCTCCGAGGTCGGCTGACCCCGGGCGCCGTCCCACCCCGAGCACCGCCCGACCGAACCACCAACGGCCCCGAACTCCGCGGAGTTCGGGGCCGTTGGTGATCGTGGAGCGGGCGACGGGAATCGAACCCGCGTAATCAGTTTGGAAGACTGAGGCTCTACCATTGAGCTACGCCCGCATGCCGACGGCGAGTCCGGGATCGCCGGCCCGTCGCCTGCGAGGAGACTGTACCGAACCCGGCGCGGGAATCGTAAATCGGCCCGGCGTCGACCGAGCGTGCGTGGTCACCGTAGGATCGACCGCGCGAGGACGAGGTCCGACGCGTGCCGTGTCCGGGCGCGACGTACCTGCGCCCCTGCACGTGAACGGGATGTGGCGCAGCTTGGTAGCGCATCCGCTTTGGGAGCGGAGGGTCGCAGGTTCGAATCCTGTCATCCCGACCCCGACCGGGCTCGGGCCCGTGAACACCCGACGAACCATACGAAGGAGCCATGTCCGTGAAGAGCACCGTCGAGCAGCTCAGCCCGACGCGAGTCCGTATCAACGTTGAGGTGCCCTTCGAGGAGCTCAAGCCTGATTTCGATCGCGCGTACAAGACGCTCGCCCAGCAGATCCGTCTCCCCGGGTTCCGTCCGGGCAAGGCGCCCGCCAAGCTGCTCGAGGCTCGCGTCGGTCGTGCGAACGTGTTGAACCAGGTGGTCAACGACGCGCTCCCCGGCAAGTACAACGACGCGCTGAACGCCACCGAGCTCAAGCCGCTCGGTCAGCCGGACATCGAGATCACCAAGCTCGAGGACGGCGAGGAGATCGCCTTCACCGCCGAGGTCGACGTCCGTCCCGAGATCACGCTGCCCGACTTCTCGTCGCTGGCCGTGACCGTGGATCCGGTCGAGATCACCGACGAGGCCGTCGACGAGCAGTTGCTCTCGCTGCGGCAGCGGTTCGGCACCCTCACCGGCGTCGAGCGTCCCGCGCAGACCGGCGACTTCGTCTCCATCGACCTGTCCGCGACGGTCGACGGCGAGAACGTCGAGGAGGCGTCCACCGAGGGTCTCTCGCACGAGGTCGGCTCGGGTCAGCTCATCGAGGGTCTCGACGACGCCATCGTCGGCCTGTCCGTCGGTGAGTCGACGGAATTCGGCACCACCCTGCTCGCCGGCGAGCACGCCGGCCGCGAGGCCGTCGTGACCGTGACCGTGAAGTCGGTCAAGGAGCGCGAGCTGCCGGAGCCGGACGACGAGTTCGCGCAATTGGCCAGCCAGTTCGACACCTTCGACGAGCTCCTCGCGGACCTCCGCGAGCGCGTCGGCCGGGTGAAGAAGGTCGAGCAGGCCGGACAGATCCGGGACAAGGTGCTCGAGGCGCTCCTCGAGCAGACCGAGGTGCCCGTGCCCGAGGCCTTCGTCAAGGCCGAGGTCGACTCCGCCCTGCACGATGCGATCCACCCGCTGGACCACGACGAGGACAAGCTCGCCGAGCAGCTCACCGCGGCCGGCTCCTCGCGCGAGGAGTTCGACGCCGAGGCCAAGGCCAACGCCGAGAAGTCGGTGAAGACGCAGCTCCTGCTCGACACCATCGCCGATGCCGAATCGGTGCAGGTGGGTCAGGACGAGCTGACGCAGAACATCGTGTTCCAGGCGCAGCGCTACGGCATCGCGCCCGAGCAGTTCATCCAGCAGGTGCAGCAGGCCAACCAGCTGCCCGCCCTGTTCGCGGACATCCGCCGGAGCAAGGCCCTCGCGACGATCGTCGATCGCGTGCAGGTGACCGACACCGCGGGTGCGAGCGTCGACACCAAGGAACTCTTCGGCGAGCCCGACGGTGACGACAGCGGCGAGAGCAACGACGGCGGCGAGAACACGGCCGCCGAGCAGTAATAACGCTGACAGCGAACGACGGCGGTTCCGGGACTCCGGAGCCGCCGTCCTTCGTTAGTGTCGGTGTCGAGAAGGCGTGCGGCGGACGGGGGACCTCCCGCCGCCGCGTCGGACGAGACAACACCACGAGCACCATCCGAGCACCAGAAGGCAGGTAACGTGACCAGCACGAACCCGGTCGGTAAGTCCGGCCCCGCGGGATCGATCCACCAGGCCGCTCCGGTCATGACGTCCGCGACCGCCGGACTCAACCTCTCCGATTCCGTCTACGAGCGTCTGCTGCGCGAGCGCATCATCTTCCTCGGCACCCAGGTCGACGACGACATCGCCAACAAGCTCTGCGCCCAGATCCTGCTGCTCTCCGCCGAGGATCCCACCCGCGACATCGCGCTCTACATCAACTCGCCCGGTGGCTCGGTCTCCGCGGGCATGGCGATCTACGACACGATGAACTTCGCGGAGTGCGACGTCGCCACGTACGCGATGGGACTCGCGGCGTCGATGGGCCAGTTCCTGCTGACGGCGGGCACCAAGGGCAAGCGGTACGCCCTCCCGCACGCGCGGATCATGATGCACCAGCCCTCCGCCGGCATCGGCGGCAGCGCCGCGGACATCGCGATCATGGCCGAGCAGTTCGCGCTCACCAAGCGCGAGATGGCCGAGCTGATCGCACAGCACACCGGCCAGTCGTTCGAGCAGGTCACCGAGGACTCCGACCGCGACCGGTGGTTCACGGCGCAGCAGGCTCTCGAGTACGGCATGGTCGACCACGTCATCACCCGTGCGCAGCAGGCCGGGGGCACCAGCGGAGCCGACAACTGACGCTCGGCTCCACCCGTCACCCCTCCTTCGCGCCGCTCGCGGCACGTTCTCACACCTGGAGACTTCCATGACAGAACTGTTCGACCCCCGCAAGACCTTCGCGCCGGGATCCACCTCGCCCGTCGGCCCCGATTCCCGCTACATCCTGCCGTCGTTCGTGGAGCACTCGAGCTACGGCGTCAAGGAGTCCAACCCGTACAACAAGCTGTTCGAGGAGCGCATCATCTTCCTCGGCGTGCAGGTGGACGACGCCTCGGCGAACGACATCATGGCGCAGCTGCTGGTGCTCGAGGGACTCGATCCCGATCGGGACATCACGATGTACATCAACTCGCCCGGTGGTTCGTTCACCTCGCTGATGGCCATCTACGACACCATGCAGTACGTGCGGGCCGACGTGGCCACCGTCTGCCTGGGCCAGGCGGCCTCCGCCGCGGCGGTGCTGCTGGCCGCGGGCGCGCCCGGCAAGCGTGCGGCGCTGCCGAACGCTCGCGTCCTGATCCACCAGCCGTCCACCGGCGGCGTGCAGGGTCAGGTGTCCGACCTCGAGATCCAGGCCGCCGAGATCGAGCGCATGCGTCGTCTGATGGAGACCACCCTGGGTCGCCACACCGGCAAGGACGCCGACGTGATCCGCAAGGACACCGATCGGGACAAGATCCTCACCGCCGACGAGGCCAAGGACTACGGGATCATCGACACCGTGTTCGAGTACCGGAAGCTCTCGGCTCGTCGCTGACGGACACTCCGACACGTTCTCGCCACATCTCTGCCGCGCGGCGTGTGGACGGGTACGGTCGCAGGCAGAAGTTCGGCTCCCCGGCCGTCGTCGCATCGGCGTGTGCGGGGAGCCGAATTCGAACGACAAGTGAGGATCGATTCCCATGGCACGCATCGGAGACGGTGGCGACCTGCTGAAATGCTCTTTCTGCGGGAAGAGCCAGAAGCAGGTCAAGAAGCTCATCGCCGGGCCCGGCGTCTACATCTGCGACGAGTGCATCGACCTCTGCAACGAGATCATCGAAGAGGAACTGGCGGAGTCCAGCGAGGTCAAGCTCGACGAGCTGCCCAAGCCCGCCGAGATTCGTGACTTCCTCGAGAACTACGTCATCGGCCAGGACGCCGCCAAGCGTCGGCTCGCCGTGGCGGTCTACAACCACTACAAGCGCATCCAGGCCGGCGACAAGGCCCGTGACGCGCGGGGCGAGTCGGTCGAGTTGGCGAAGTCCAACATCCTCATGCTCGGTCCGACGGGCTGCGGCAAGACCTACCTGGCGCAGACGCTCGCAAAGATGCTCAACGTGCCGTTCGCCATCGCCGACGCCACCGCCCTCACCGAGGCCGGCTACGTGGGCGAGGACGTCGAAAACATTCTGCTGAAGCTGATCCAGGCCGCGGACTACGACGTCAAGCGGGCCGAGACCGGGATCATCTACATCGACGAGGTCGACAAGATCGCGCGCAAGAGCGAGAACCCGTCGATCACGCGGGACGTGTCCGGCGAGGGCGTGCAGCAGGCCCTGCTGAAGATCCTCGAGGGCACGCAGGCGAGCGTTCCGCCCCAGGGCGGGCGCAAGCACCCGCACCAGGAGTTCATTCAGATCGACACCACGAACGTGCTCTTCATCGTGGCCGGCGCGTTCGCCGGTCTCGAGAAGATCGTCTCGGACCGCGTGGGCAAGCGCGGCGTCGGCTTCGGTGCCGAGGTGCGGTCGAAGGCGGAGATCGACACGCAGGACCACTTCGCGGAGGTCATGCCGGAGGATCTGATCAAGTTCGGTCTGATCCCGGAGTTCATCGGTCGTCTGCCGGTGGTCGCCTCGGTGACCAACCTGGACAAGGACTCCCTGGTTACCATCCTGTCGGAGCCGAAGAACGCGCTGGTCAAGCAGTACACCCGCCTGTTCGAGATGGACGGGGTGGAGCTCGAGTTCACGCCGGACGCGCTCGACGCCATGGCGGAGCAGGCCATCCACCGGGGTACCGGTGCCCGCGGTCTGCGCGCCATCATGGAAGAGGTCCTCAACCCGGTGATGTTCGACATCCCGAGCCGTGACGACGTCGCCAAGGTGGTGGTGACGGCAGAGACGGTGAACGACAACGTCCTGCCGACCATCGTTCCGCGCAAGCCCGACCGTCCGGAGCGGCGCAACAAGAGCGCCTGACCCACTCACGACGCGAGCCCCCGATCCACACGGATCGGGGGCTCGTGTCGTGACGGGAGGGTCAGCCCGCCGCGATGTCCGACGGGTGCTGCGCCAGCGGGGTCACCGCGATGGTCATGTACGGGAACAGCGGAAGATTCCACAGGATCTCGTGCAGGCGAGCGTTGTCGGCGACGTCGAAGATCGACAGGTTCGAGTACTGCCCGACGCACCGCCAGATGCTGACCCACTCACCTCCCCGTTGCAGGTCCTGCGAGTACGCCTTCTCGCGAGCGAGCGTGTCGGCGCGAACGTCGGGATCGAGATCGTGCGGGATCGCGACGTCCATGGTCACGGCGAAGAGCATGTGATCAGGCCCGATCGGCGCGGTCGAGCACGAAGTCGTAGGTGACCTCCTGGCCGCCCTCGACGTCGCGGGGATCGAGCACGAGCTCCGGCTTCACAGCGCTGGCGACGTCGTCGTCGTTGTGGGTGTCGCCGGGGAAGTACAGCTGCGTGGTGATCTGCTCGTGGCCGGTCGCGCCGACCTTGAGGTGCAGGTGGGCAGGGCGCCACGGGTGCCAGCCGGCGGCCGAGATGAGCTTGCCGCACGCACCGTCGGTGGGGATCTGGTACGGAGCGGGCTTCAGCGTCCGGATGCGGAGCCGGCCCTCGTCGTCGGCCGTGACCGTGCCGCGCAGGTTCCACTCGGGGATGCCGGGGGCGAACTGGGAGTAGAAGCCGTCGGCGTCGGCGTGCCAGATCTCGACGACGGCACCCGGCAGTGGGCTGCCGTCGACTCCGGTGACCTGACCCTGGAACACCAGCGGCGTGCCCTGTTCGTTCTCGCGGGTGGGAAGCGTTGCGTCGCTGCCGAGTTCGGGTGCGTTCGGCACGTAGTAGGGCCCCTCGATGGTGCCCTTGCTGCCGTCCCGGGTCTCGCTGGCGACCTCCTCCACGACGTGTTCGACCCACACGTCGAGGAAGAGCGGCCACTCGCCGTCCTGCCCGACGGAGATGAGCCAGGCCTTGAGGGCGTTGTACTCCTCGTAGGTCACCTTGTGCTCGCGCACCGTGCGGTGCACGGCGTCGAGAACCTCACGGGCGAGGAGGCTGACGCGCTCGGGCGGCGTCGAGGCCGCCATGGCCTTGTCGGTGGTGAAGCGCTGGGTGGCAGTGGCGCCGGAGGCGGCGGCTGTTGCGGTGGTCATGGGCGTTCCTTCGGTCGATGTGGGGACTGTGATCGTGGGCTGTGTTCGTGTGTGTGGGGCTCAGGTGTCGGTGCGATAGTGCGCGAGCTTGTCCTCGTCGATCTGCACGCCGAGGCCGGGGCCGGGCGGCACCTGCAACTCGCCACCGGTGATGGCGAGCGGATCGGTCAGCAGGTCGTCGGACATGTCGAGGAAGTTCGAGAGTTCGCCGGCGCGGCGCGAGGTGGACTCGAACGCGGCGCCGAAGGCGACGGTGGCGGCCGAGCCGAGCTGACCGTCGATCTGGTTGCCCATGACGACCTCGAGACCGAGGCCCTCGCAGAGATGATGGGTACGGCGCCCGCCGGTGAAGCCGGAGCGGGAGGTCTTGATGCTCACCGCAGTGGCGGAACCACCGAGGATCTCGCGCGTCACCTCGGCGGGGGTCACCGCGGATTCGTCGGCGACGAAGGGGACCGAGAGCTGCGAGACCAGCCACCGGCGCCCCAGGACGTCGTCGGCGGGGCAGAGTTCCTCGGCCAGGGACAGATCGAGGTCGGCCATCTCCGCCATCGCGCGGGCGGATTCCGATGCGGTCCAGCCGCGGTTGCCGTCGACGTAGAGCTCGACGTCGTCGCCGAGTCCTTCGCGCAGGGCCCGGACGACGGCGGTGTCCAGGGATACCGGCCGACGGCCGACCTTCACCTTGAACGTCTCGATGCCGTACTCGGCGCGCATGCGGCGGGCCTCGTCGACCATGGCGGCGGGGGTGTCGAACCCGAGCATGTGGCTCACCCGCATACGGTCGGTCCAGCCGCCGAGCATCTCGGTGACCGAGGTGTCGAGGGTGCGGCCCAGCGCATCCCAGATCGCCATGTCCAGAGCGGCTTTCGCGACGGGGTTGCCGACCGTCCGAGACAGGCGACCGTGCACGACCTCACGGTCGAGCAGCGTCAGCCCGGTCACGGCCGGCGCGAAGATGTCCTCGATCACCGCGACGACGCCGCGTTGGGTCTCGCCGTAGGTGAACGGGCGAGGTGGGGCGTCGGCGATCCCGACGACGCCGTCGTCGGTGCGGACCCGCACCAGCACGTGGGTGGCGGCGTGGATCTCGCCGCTGGCGAAACGGAGCGGCTTGCGATAGGCGATCGTGTACGGGATCGCCTCGACGGCAACGATTTTCACAACGGTCCTTCGACGAGGGTGGCAAGGCGGGCGGTCTCGGGCGCGGAGTCCGTGGTGACCGCGTCGGGCGGGAGAATTCCGGATTCCTCGAGGGCCCGGATCAGGGAGTGGACCGCGGCGGGGGCGTCGCGGGGAAAGGCGAGGGCGAGGTCGATGGTCTCGGCGCCGGCGACGTCGCGGAAGACGACACCGTCGAGCCTCATCGACCGCACCGATTCGGGGACCAGGGCCACACCGAGCCCGGCGGCGACGAGAGCGAGGAGAACGGACGTGTCCGGTGCCTCGTGCGCGCGGCGAGGGGTGAAACCGGCCGTGCGACAACTGCGCACGACGACGTCGTTCACCGCGGAGTGGGTGTCCGCGTACATCACGAAGCCGTCGTGGGTCACGTCCGACACTTCGAGGGAGGGCTCGTCGGCCAACCGATGGTCCGCCGGCAGGGCGAGGACCAGCGATTCGGTGGCGAGAGTGCGGACCACCAGGTCGTCTCCCGCCACCGGCGGTCGCAGGACGGCGAGATCCAGTCGGTCCGTCCGCAGGCCCTCCACCTGGGCGGGGGTGAGCAGATCACCGTGGATCTCCAGGGCGATGCCGGGCAGCCGTTGCCCGACCGCTCGGGCGATCGCGGGGAGCCGGTCGAACGCCGCGGTGCCGGTGAAGCCGATCCGAACCAGGCCCGTGTGTCCTTCGTCGATGCGGCGCACGCCGTCGACGGCGTCGTCGAGGGCGGCGAGGATGCGCACGGCTTCGCGGTGGAAGTAGGCGCCGGCCGGGGTCGGGGTCACCTGGCGCGTGGTGCGGGCCAGCAGGGTCACGCCCAGCTCGGCCTCGAGCTGGCGTACCGACTGCGACAGCGCCGGCTGGGCGAGGAAGAGCCGCTTGGCCGCCTGGCCGAAGTGGCGCGTCTCGGCCACGGCGACGAAGTGGCGCAGGTGACGGAGCTCCACGGCATTCCTCGCTCTCGGGTTCGGTCGGGTCGTGACCGGTACCACAGTAGGACCGCGGTCCATCGAAGACAAAGACATGATCGGGCCGGATTGATCACTCGGACTGATCAATCCGTACCGGGGTCGGGTCTGGGCAAAACCCTGGTGTGACCCCGGCCACGGCTCGTCAGGATCGAGGCATCCCCCGCATCGACCCGAAGGGCCTGACGATGACCGACACCCTGGACAACGTTCGCGCACGCGTCGACGGCGCCGTCGTGGACGACGAGGCCGCCGGCGTGTATCGCGCCAACCGTTCGATCTTCACCGACGAGCAGATCTTCGAACTGGAGATGACGCACATCTTCGAGGGCAACTGGATCTACCTCGCCCACGAGTCGCAGCTGCCGAACCCCGGTGACTACTTCACCGTCCACATGGGCCGCCAGCCGGTGGTGATCACCCGGGACAAGGAGGGGGAGTTGCACTGCCTGATCAACGCCTGCGCCCACCGCGGTGCGATGCTCTGCCGTCGCAAGACGGACAACCGCACCACCCTCACCTGCCCGTTCCACGGGTGGACGTTCCGGAACGACGGCACGTTGCTCAAGGTGAAGGACCCCGAGGGTGCCGGGTACCCCGATACTTTCGACGTCGACGGCTCGCACAACCTCACCCGCGTCGCGAAGTTCGGGAACTACCGCGGCTTCCTGTTCGGCAGCCTGAACCCCGACGTGCCGTCCCTCGAGGAGCACCTCGGTGACACCACGAAGGTCATCGACATGCTCGTCGACCAGTCACCGGACGGGCTCGAGGTGCTCCGCGGATCGTCCACCTACACCTTCGACGGGAACTGGAAGGTGCAGGCGGAGAACGGCGCCGACGGATACCACGTGTCCGCCGTCCACTGGAACTACGCGGCCACCACGTCGCGCCGGAACAACGGTGAGTCGGCCAACACCACCAAGGCACTCGACGCCGGCGGGTGGGGCAAGTCGGGCGGCGGCTACTGGTCCTACCCGAACGGGCATCTGTGCCTGTGGACGTGGGCGGCCAACCCGCAGGACCGACCGCTGTGGGACAGCATGGACGAGCTCAAGAAGACGCACGGCGACGCCAAGGGCGAGTTCATGGTGAAGGGCTCGCGCAACCTGTGCCTCTACCCGAACGTCTATCTGATGGACCAGTTCTCGACGCAGATCCGGCATTTCCGACCCATCGCTCCGGACAAGACCGAGGTGACCATCTACTGCATCGCGCCGAAGGGCGAGAGCAAGGAAGCCCGTGCCCATCGCATCCGGCAGTACGAGGACTTCTTCAACGCCTCGGGTATGGCGACCCCCGACGACCTCGAGGAATTCCGCTCCTGCCAGCTGACCTTCCAGGCGACCGCCGCTCCCTGGAACGACATGAGCCGCGGTGCCGAACACTGGCTGACCGGACCGGATCCCGTCGCGACGGCCCTCGGAATGGACGGCGTCATCTCCGCCGGCGTCAAGAACGAGGACGAAGGCCTGTTCGCGGTCCAACACGGCTACTGGCGGTCCACGTTGCTGGCCGCTCTCGACCGCACCACCACCGAAGGACAGTGACGTGACCACTCCAGTCGACAACCGCACCCCGGCCGACACGGCCACCACCGGAAAGACGATCACTCAGAACGACATCGAGCAGTTCCTCTACCGCGAGGCGCGGTACCTGGACGACCGTGAGTTCGAGCTGTGGCTCACCTGCTACGCCGACGACATCGAGTACTGGATGCCGTCCTGGGGCGACGACGACCGACTCACCGAGGATCCGCAAACCGACATCTCGTTGGTCTACTACGAGAACAAGGGCGGGCTCGAGGACCGCGTGTTCCGCATCCGCACCGAGCGCTCGAGCGCGACGTCGATCCCGGAACCCCGCACCAGTCACAACATCTCGAACGTCGAGGTCATCTCCCGGCGCGGTGACCTGGTGGACGTGCGCTTCAACTGGCACACCATGTACTTCCGCTACAAGACGGTGGATCCGTACTACGGCACGTCCTTCTACACCATCGACTTCTCCGGCGACTCCCCGCTGATCCGTCGCAAGACGGTGGTGCTGAAGAACGACTACATCCACCACGTGGTGGACATCTACCACTTCTGACGACACGAGAGGAGAACTCATGAGTCACCGTGTCGCGCTGTCCTTCGAGGACGGCGTCACCCGCTTCATCACCTGTTCGAACGGGCAGACGGTGGCGGACGCGGCCTACCGGTCGCGCATCAACATCCCTCTCGACTGCCGTGACGGGGCCTGCGGAACGTGCAAGGCGGTGTGCGAGTCGGGCGAATTCGACGGCGGCACCTATCTCGACGACGCCCTGTCGGACGACGAGGCCGCGAAGGGCTACTGCCTGCCGTGCAGCATGACACCGCAGTCGGACCTGGTTCTGCAGATCGCGAGCACGTCCGCGGTGGCCAAGACCAGTGCCGCGACCTACACCACGACGGTGACGGCGGTGGAGCGACTGTCGCCCACCACCGTTCGACTCGCGGTGGCCGCGCCGACCGGTGCCGACCTCGCCTTCCTGCCCGGGCAGTACGTCAACATCGCCGTCCCGGGACGCGTGCCGGGGTCCGACGGGACGACCGACCACGAGGTCGAGACGCGGTCCTACTCCTTCAGCTGCGTTCAGGGATCGTCCGAGCTCGAGTTCCTGATCAAGCTGATCGACGGCGGGCTCATGTCGTCGTGGCTGTCCCGGGCGCAGGTGGGCGACGCCGTGTCGTTCACCGGTCCGCACGGCAGCTTCTTCCTGCGCGAGGCCGAGCGGCCCGCTCTGCTGCTGGCCGGCGGGACGGGCCTGGCGCCGGTGCTCGCGATCCTGCGGACGCTGCGGGAGAGTGGCAGCGACCGTCGCGTGCACCTGGTCTACGGCGTGAGCACGGACGACGACCTCGTGTGCCTCGACGTTCTGCGGGATCTCGAGACGTCGATGCCGAACTTCAGCTGGGACCACTGCGTGTCGGATCCGGCGACCACCGCGCCGCACACCGGCTACGTGACCGGGCTCATCGAGGACGAGCACCTCAACGGTGGTGACGTCGCGGTGTACCTGTGCGGGCCGCCGCCGATGGTCGAGGCGGTGCGCACGCACTTCGCCGAGCGCGGGGTCGAACCGACCGGCTTCTACTACGAGAAGTTCGCGCCGTCGGCGTCGAGCGTCGAGGCCGCACCCGCCGCACCCGCCGCTCCCGCTGCGGCCCACGGCGCCGCACCCGCGGTGGCCGTTCCCGCGGAGACCGTGTCCGCGGTGGATTCCGAGTCGAGCGTCGCGCCCGTCCCCGCGATCACCGATGTCACCGAGAGCACCGACGTCACCGATGTCAAAGAGACCGAGACCGCCGAGGCGCCGACTGCCGACGCCGCCGCGCGACGTCTCTGCGGTCAGGAGGTGTTCGCCGCCCGTGCGACGACGGCCGGTGCGACCCTGACGACGTCGGTCGAGTCCCGCGACGACCTCGCCACGGCGCGAACCGTGGCGGGACAGCAGATGATGCCGTCCGCGGGCGCCGGCGACGGTGTGGTGGCCGACGATCCCGGCCGAGATGTCCGACCCGCCACCGACGACGTCGCGAATTCCGTGGCGGGACAGTCACTCCGGTCGGGACGCGACGGGCTCCGGCCTCTTGTCGCGCCCGCCCCGGCAGGTCCGGCCCCATCCGCCCCGCCCTACGAGATCGGCGAGGAGCACCCGTCGGTTCACGAGTCGGACGCGGTCTTCGAGGCGCGACGGGCTCTCGAACTGGGCGCGCTGGAGCTGGTCGTCGGCCGACTGACGTCGCAGCAGATCGCCGGGTACCGACTGCTGGCTGAGGCGACCACTCGCTACGTCGACGGGGACCGTTTCGTCGACGCAGCGGCGTACACCGACACCAATGCCGCCTTCCACGACTATCTGTTCACCGCGACCGGCAACGACCACCTTCTGCAGGCGTACACCGCGCTCGGGGTGAAGGCGGCGATGGCCGAGGTCCTGCGCGGGGCGACGTGGTGCGATCCGCAGTGCGCTCAGGACCACCTCGACATCGTCGACGCCGTCGAGGCGGGCGACCGTGAGCGAGCGAGGACGCTGATCGCCGACCACGCGGAGAGGTCGAAGGCCACGATGAAGCGCGCCATGGCGGACACGCTCGCGGCGAAGCGTCCGAAGTTCGTGAGCCCCGGCCGGTTCGCGGGCAAGGTCGTGACGGTCACCGGCGCCGCGCAGGGTATCGGCGAGTGGGTGGCCCGGCGGATCGCCGCCGAGGGCGGCACGCTGGTGCTGGCGGACCGGTCGGAACTCGTCGACTCGGTGGCCGCCGAGTTGACCGCGCAGGGCGGGTCCGGTGGTCCGGTCACCGCGGTGCTGGCGGACCTCGAGACGATGGAGGGCGCCGAGTCGCTCGCGTCCGCGGCGATGGACCGTCACGGTCGCATCGACGTCGCCGTGCACGTGGTCGGCGGCACCATCTGGGCGAAGCCGTTCCAGGAGTACCCGCCCGATCAGATCGAGAAGGAGATCCGTCGTTCGCTCTTTCCGACTCTGTGGTCGTGCCGAGCGGTGTTGCCGCACATGATCGACGGCGGGGGCGGGACCATCGTCAACGTCTCGTCGGTCGCCACGCGAGGCATTCACCGGGTGCCGTACGCGGCGGCCAAGGGCGGCGTCAACGCCATCACGTCGGCCCTCGCGCTCGAGGCGGCACCGCACGGTGTCCGTGTGGTGGCGACGGCACCGGGTGGGACCGAGGCGCCGCCGCGGCGCATTCCCCGCGGGCCGGGGCCGGCCGACGACCGCGAGCGGCGCTGGTACCAGGACCTGGTCGATCAGACGACGAGTTCGTCGCTGATGGGCCGGTACGGCACGCTCGACGAGCAGGCGGCGGCGATCTGCTTCCTGGCGTCGGACGAGGCGTCGTACATCACGGCCACGGTCCTGCCGGTGGCCGGCGGCGACCCGGGCTGAGCGAGTCCGTGCGGCCCGGATCGCCTCGATGGGAGGGGCAACACGGCTACGGTGACCGCGTGAGCCCCACCCGACCGACGGGCAGCCGCGACGACGCGATCGCTCTCCTCGCCGGCACCGCCGAGCGCGGGTACGTCGTGGTGGTCCGGGGTCCGCGTGGGGCAGGCCTGTCCACGGCGCTCGCCCGCGTCGCCGCGGACCTGGCGCGGACCGGTGACGTCGAGATTCGCAGCGTGCGTGCCGTTCCGTGGGAGACGACGTCCCCCGGGGGCGTGCTCGCGCAACTCGGTCCGGCGGACCCGGGTGCGCCGGACGCCGTCGCCACGGTGATGGTGATCGACGACGCGCATCACGCCGATCCCGCATCGCTGCGCGACCTGACGACGAGGGTTCGCCGCCACCGCGACGGCGGTCTGTCACTGCTGTGCGGTGTGCATGCGGGCGATCATGGTTCGTCGGCGTCGCACGACGTTCTCACCCGGGCGGCGGACGTCGAGGTGGCGTTGCCGCGCCTCTCCGTGCAGGACGTCGCCGGTATGGCGGCCGCTCGTGGGATCACGCTGTCGCACACGGCGGCTCAACACCTGACGCGGCACGCGGATGGCCGGCCCGGTATCGTCGCCGCGCTGCTGGCGGAACTGCCGAGCGACACCTGGCGCACCCCTCGCCCCGCGCTGCCGGCGCCCGCGGCGGACCGTCGCCGCGTCCGAGACGCCCTCGCCGCGGGCGGGGACTCGGTGCGTGCCGTGGTCACGGCGGCCGCGATCCTCGGCGAGCGGGCGGCGCTACGGACGGTGTGTGCCGTTGCCGCGGTGGAGGATCCATGGCCGGCGCTGGAGGAGGCACGCCGCGCGGATCTGCTCTCGGTGGTCCGCGCGGCCACCGCCGTCACCGTCGAGATCGGCGATCCGGTGGCACGCGCGGCGATCCTGGCGACCCTCGGCGAGACCGAACGGGCGCGTCTGCACCGGGTCGCCGCGGAGACCGTCGAGGACCCGGCCGACGCACTGGCTCATCTGGTCGACTCGCGCGCGGTGCCGGATCCTGCGGTGTCCGATCGGCTGGACGCGGTCGCGGCCGAACGCGCCCGACGTGGCGAATGGGCCACGGCAGCACGGCTCTACGCGCTGTCGTCGAGGTCGAGTGTGGATCCCGCCGACCGGGACGCGCGATTGGTGCGTGCGGTGGACGCCGCGATCGGGGCGGGTGACGTGCCCACCGCGGCGGGCTGGAGCGCGCAGATCGAGAGCTTCCGCGACACCCCGGCGAAGAATGCGGTGCTGGGGTACCTCGCCATCCTGCGGGGACGCCCGCAGGACGCGGAGGTCCGGCTGCACCGGGCGTGGACCTCCGTGCGACGAAAGCACGATCCGCGGACGGCCGCGACGATCTGCCACCGCGAGGTCCTGCACAATCTGGCGCGGTGTCGCGGGGCGGATCTGGTGACGTGGGCCGACCGTGCGGTCGACCTGGTGGGGGCGGACGACGCGACGGCGGTGGAGGCGCGCACCATTCGCGGCCTCGGCCTGGGGTCGACCGGCCGCACCGCGGAGGCGCTGGCGAGTTACGACGACCTGCTCGCCCACGTCGAGTCGGGTGCCATGGGTCAGCGCGTGCAGATGGGGGCGGGATGGCTGCACCTGGCCACCGATCGCCCGGACGCGGCGCGGGCCGAACTCGAATCGGCACTGCCGACGGACTTTCTGGGCGGATCGACGCGAATCTCGTTGTGGGCCCATGCCTGGCTCGCTCGGTGCCACGTCGCGACCGGGGACTGGGACGCCGCACTGCGGGTCGCGGCGGCGGGTCTCGATCTCGCCGACCGGTCCGGGTCCGATCTGATCGTTCCCCTGCTGCGGTGGACGGTCACGCAGGTGCATGCGCTGCGGGGGGACTGGGAGGCTGCCGACGAGAGCGCTCGGGCGGGTGACGCGGGCGTCCGCGACTACGAGATCATGCGCGTTCCGGCGCTCCTCGCGCGAGCGGCGGTCGCGGAGGCGCGTGCGGACTACGCCGCGGTGCTGCGCATCCTCGCTCCGCTGACCGAGGACTGGGCGCGCGGCGACATCTCCGAACCGGGATTCTGGCCGTGGCCGGACGTGTTCGCCAACGCACTCGTCGTCGAGGGGCGGCTCGACGAAGCCGATGCCTTTCTCCGCGCCCACGAGGAACGCGTGCGTCTGCGCGGGCATCGCTCGGCCGGTGCCCGGCTGGCGTACGCACGGGGCCGATTGCTCGGCGCGCGTGGCGATCTCGACGCCGCCCGTGCCTCGTTCGAGTCCGCCGTCGGGGCACTGGCGGATCTGCCGCTGGTGTACGACCGGGCTCGCGTGCAGTTCGCGTACGGCCAGACGCTGCGGCGTGCCGGCAAGCGGCGGGAAGCCGACGTGGTGATCTCCGCCGCGCGGGACGCCTACCTCGCGCTGGGCGCGAACACCTATGTGGCGCGGTGCGAACGAGAGCTCAAGGCGGGCGGAATGCGGGCCGTGTTGAAGGATCGACCGCACGACGCGCTGACGCCGCAGGAGGACGCCGTGGCGTCCTTGGTTGCGACGGGTATGACGAATCGTGAGGTGGCGGCGGAGCTGTTCCTGTCGGTGAAGACGGTGCAGTTCCACCTCACTCGGGTGTACGCGAAATTGGGGATCCGCTCGCGCGCCGAGCTCGCCGCTCGGTCGGCCGGCGGCGAGTGACCGACGCCGCGACGTCGATTGGGCGGCTCCGGCGTCCGAACGGTGCCCGGGTCGGCACTGGGTGATCGTCCGGTGTGATCCAGGTCATGACGAGTGACGATCGTGATCTACACCGTCCGTGCCGCTCGTCGGCGCAGGACGTCCCCCCTTCGACGTCAGGATCACCATGACCACCTCCGCCGACGACGGCCGTGTCGCGGTCGCCGTGCCCCGCACGGACGGCTGGGCGAGCGATCGCCACCGCCGCAGCGTTCTCTGGATCGTCGCGCTCGCGACGGCCGCCATCGTGTTCGACGGCTACGACCTCGTGGTCTACGGCGCCGTGTTGCCGACCCTGCTCGCCGATCCCACGGCCCTCGGGACGATCGACCCCGCCACCGCGGGTGCGCTCGGGTCCTACGCCTTGATCGGGGTGATGGTCGGCGCGCTTCTCGCCGGCGCCGTGGGCGACCGCATGGGCCGCCGCCGCACCATGCTCACCGCCATCGTGTGGTTCTCGGTGGGGATGGGCGCGACCGCACTGGCCCCGTCCGTCGGGACCTTCGGCGCTCTGCGGTTCCTGACCGGCATCGGCGTGGGCGCCCTCGTGGCGACCGTGGGCGCCATGATCGCGGAATTCGCGCCGGCCGATCGCCGAAATCTGTTCAACGCCATCGTCTACAGCGGAATCCCGGCCGGCGGGGTGCTGGCGTCCCTCGCGGCGATCGTGGCCGAGGACGCCGTCGGGTGGCGCGGACTGTTCTGGCTCGGCGCGCTGCCGTTGGTGACGCTGCTCCCGCTGGCGATCCTCCGGATGCCCGAGTCTCCGCGGTGGTTGCTGGCCCGCGGTCGCGTCGACGACGCGCGCGCCGTCTGCGCGTCGACCGGCATTCCCCTGCCCGAGGCCGAGGTGTCCGCACCCGGTGATCGGGTGGGCTTCGCCGCGCTCGCCCGCCGTCCGCTCCGTCGCCCGACCCTTCTCCTCGGGTCGATGAGCTTCTGCGGATTGCTGCTCACCTACGGCCTCAACACCTGGCTGCCGCAGATCATGTCGGAGGCGGGATACAACGCCAAGGGCTCGCTGTCCTTCCTGCTGGTGCTCAACGGCGGCGCCATCGTCGGCGGTCTGATCGCGTCGCGAGTGGCCGACCGCACCGGTCCGCAGCGAGTGGTCGCGGCCACGTTCTGTCTGGCCGCGCTCGCGCTGGTGATCCTGACGTCCGGTGCGCCGCTGGGCGTCCTGCTGGTCGCGGTGGCGGGTGCCGGGATCGGCGCCATCGGCACGCAGGTCCTGATCTACGGATTCGTCTCCGGCTACTACCCGACGTCCTCTCGGGCCGCCGGTGTGGCGTGGTGCGCCGGCTTCGGACGCCTCGGTGGTATCGGCGGCCCGCTGGTCGGCGGGCTGCTGCTCGGGGCGGGGGTGTCGTCGGCGACGGCGTTCCACCTCTTCGCCGGTGTCGCCCTCGTGGGCGCCGCGGTCACCCTGACGGTGCCGCGGCGCACGGCGGGGCCGGTCGACCCCGCCCCGGCCGATCAGACTCGCTCGAAGACCGCCGCGAGGCCCTGACCGCCGCCGATGCACATGGTCTCGAGACCGTAGCGTGCGTCGGTGCGGACCATCTCCCGCGCCAGCGTCGTGAGAATGCGGGCTCCGGTGGCACCGACGGGATGTCCGAGGGAGATGCCCGACCCGTGGCGATTGAGCCGCGGGTCGTCGGCATCGATCTGCCACTCGCGGAGGACGGCGAGCACCTGCGCGGCGAAGGCCTCGTTCAGCTCGACCACGTCCATGTCCCCGAGGGCCAGACCCAGGCGGCCCAGAACGGTGGCGGTGGCGGACACCGGTCCGATGCCCATCGTGGCGGGGGCGACGCCGGACACCGCCCAGCCCGCGAGGCGCACCATCGGCTCGAGCCCGAGTGCGGCGGCCTTCTCCGCGGTGGTGACCACGCAGAGCGCGGCGCCGTCGTTCTGTCCGCTGGCGTTGCCGGCGGTGACCGTGGACTCGGGGTCGATCGCGCCGCGGATGGGGCGCAGTCGGGCGAGGGATTCGGCGGTGGTGTCGGCGCGGGGGTGCTCGTCCCGATCGACGACGACGTCACCGCGGCGGTTCGGCACGGTGACGGGCACGATCTCCTCGGCGAAGACTCCGCTCTCCTGCGCCGCGACGGCACGTCGGTGCGACTGCACGGCCAGCGCGTCCTGGTCGGCGCGGGAGATGCCGTACTCGGCGCGCAGGTTCTCGGCGGTCTCGATCATGCCGCCGGGCACGGGAAATGCGGTGCCGCCGGCGGTGACTCGGGCACGGGCGAGTCGGTCGTGCAGGGCGAGCGCGTCGCCGCGGACCCCCCACCGCATCCCGGTGGAGTAGAACTCGGTCTGCGACATCGACTCCACGCCACCGGCGAGCACGAGCTCGCTCGCGCCGGACTGCACCTGCATGGCGGCGTCGAGCACCGCCTGCAGGCCGGAGCCGCAGCGGCGGTCCACCTGACGGCCGGGGACGCCGATGCCGAGGCCGGCGTCGAGAGCCGCGACGCGGCCGATCGCGGGAGCCTCGCCGTTCGGTGAGCCCTGGCCGAGGATCACGTCGTCGACGTCCGACCCGGACAAGCCGGTGCGAGAGAGGATCTCGGCGATCACGGTGGTGGCGAGCGTCGGGGCGGTGACGTCCTTCAACGCTCCGCCGAAGCGGCCCACGGGGGTGCGCAGGGGGGTGCAGACGACGGCGTCGGGCATGGGGTCCTCCGGGTTGTCAGGGCTGGGTTGTCAGGGCTGGGTGGTCACGCCGACTCGGGTGAGATCGGCGTCGATGGCGGCAGCGGTGCGGCGCAGTGCCGGAACGAGAACGGAGTGCAGGTCCTCGTCGGTGTAGCGGGCGGCCGGGGTGCTGATGTTGAGGGCGGCGACGACGGCGCCGTCGGGCCCGTGAACAGGGGCGGCGAGCGAGCGCAGGCCGACCTCGAGTTCCTGGTCGACCACGACGATCCCGTCGGCCCGCGCCGCGAGGATGCGGTCGCGCAGCGACTCCGGTGTGACGGTGGTGCGGCCCGTGAGATCGGTGAAGTCGGTCCGGCGGAGGTAGGCGTCGAGGTCGTCGTCGGGGAGAGCGGCGAGCAGCACGCGACCCATCGACGTGGCGTAGGCGGGGAATCGAGTCCCGATGGTGATCGCGACGGTCATGATGCGCCGCACCGGAACTCGCGCGACGTACACGACGTCGTCGCCGTCGAGCACCGACACCGAGGACGATTCACCGACCTCCGCGGACAGAGCCTCGAGGTGGGGGAGCGCGACCTCGGGCAGCCCGAGCGACGAGAGGTACGAGTAGCCGAGTTCCAGCACCGCGGGGGTCAGCGCGAACGTGGCGCCGTCGGTGCGGACGTAGCCGAGCTCGACGAGGGTGAGCAGGAATCGGCGGGCGGTCGGCCGGCTCAGGTCGGTCGCCCGGGCGACGTCCGCGAGACTGCGCTGCGGGTGGGCGGCGTCGAAGCAGCGGATCACCGCGAGTCCGCGCGCGAGCGACTGCACGTGGTCCGGCGAGGTGGCACGCGGCTCGGTCACGAGTGCGTGGTGACGTGGCTGCGCACGAGGGCGGACACCTCGGCCGCACGTTCGATCGCGGCGAGATGCGCTGCGGGGGAGAGGACTTCCAGTCGAGCACCCGCGATCCCGTCGGCGATCACCGCCAGCGAGTCCGGTGGCGTGGCCGGGTCCCGGTCACCGGCGATCGTGAGCGTGGGAACGGTGATCGTGCCGAGCAGTGGGCGGGAGTCGAAGCGCGACAGGGCCTCACAGCACACGGCGTAGCCCTCGTCGGGCACCGCCGAGACCATGGTGACGCAGCGGTCGACCACGTCGGGATGCGCCGCGGCGTACTCGGCGGTGAACCAGCGTTCGACGATGGAGCCGGCGATCGACGCGACGCCGTCGCGGCGCACGGTGTGCGCGCGGCTGGTCCATGCGTCGGGATCGCCGAACCGGGCGGCGGAGCAGAGGACCGTGAGGGACGCGATTCGATCCGGATGCTGCGCGGCGAGGGTCTGCGCGACCGCACCGCCGAGGGACAGGCCGACCACGTGCACGCGACCCTGGCCGAGGTCGTCGAGCAGGGCCAACACGTCGGCAGCGAGGTGGTCGACCGTCACGTCGTCGGGCGCCCCGGTGTCGGTGACCGGGCTGCCGCCGTGGCCGCGGACGTCGACCGTGAGCACCGACGCGACGTCGGCGAGGGCGGCGACCTGCGCGGACCACATGGAGCGGTCCGACCCGAGCGAGCCGAGGAAGACGACGGTGGGCGCGTCGGGCCTCGGGGCCGGGGTGAGGTCGTGGGCGAGCGGGACGGTCATCGGGCGCTCCTGGGTCGTATCGGGGGCGAATCGGTGTCCGCATCGCGGACTATTGTCCGTCAAGCGTACACCGCGCTACAGTGGTGGACATGATGAACAAGGTGGTCGCGTCGGCACCCGACGCAGTCGCGGACATCCCGGACGGGGCGTCGATCGCCGTCGGCGGGTTCGGGCTCGTCGGAGTGCCGAACGTGCTCATCGCCGCGGTGCTCGAGCAGGGCGCGCGGGGTCTCGAGACGGTGAGCAACAACTGCGGTACCGACGGCACGGGCCTCGGCATCCTGCTCGAGGCCGGGCGCATCCGGCGCACGATCAGCTCCTACGTGGGCTCCAACAAGGAGTTCGCGCGGCAGTACCTCGCCGGCGAACTCGAGGTGGAGCTGACGCCGCAGGGGACGCTCGCCGAGCGTCTGCGCGCGGGCGGCGCGGGCATCCCCGCCTTCTTCACCCCGGCCGGCGTCGGCACGCAGGTCGCCGACGGCGGGCTGCCCCAGCGTTACGACGCCGACGGTGGCGTGGCCCTGGCGTCGCAGCCGAAGGAGACGCGAGAGTTCGACGGCGCCACGTACGTGATGGAGCGCGGCATCGTCGCCGACTTCGCCCTGGTCCACGCGTGGAAGGGCGACCGGATGGGCAACCTGGTCTACCGCGCCAGCGCGCGGAACTTCAACCCACCCGCCGCCGAGTCCGGCCGCATCACCATCGCGCAGGTCGAGCACCTCGTCGAGCCCGGTGAGCTGCGCCCCGAGGATATCCACACCCCCGGCATCCACGTCCAGCGCGTGGTCCCCGTGGGGCCGGTCACCACAGGAATCGAACGACGGACGGTGCGGTCATGACACTCACGCGCGATCAGATGGCGGCCCGTGTCGCCGCCGAACTCGAGGACGGCCAGTACGTCAACCTCGGCATCGGCATGCCCACGCTGGTTCCCGGCCACATTCCCGACGACGTGACGGTGGTCCTGCACTCGGAGAACGGCGTGCTGGGGGTGGGGCCGTACCCGCTCGAGGACGACGTCGACCCGGAACTGGTCAACGCCGGCAAGGAAACCATCACGGTGCTGCCCGGAGCCTCGTTCTTCGACTCCGCGCAGTCCTTCGGCATGATCCGCGGCGGCGCCGTGGACGTGGCGGTGCTCGGCGCGATGCAGGTGGACGCGCAGGGCAACCTGGCCAATTGGATGATCCCCGGCTCGATGGTCAAGGGGATGGGCGGCGCGATGGACCTGGTCCACGGCGCCCGGCGGGTGATCGTGATGATGGATCACGTCTCGAAGAACGGCAGCCCGAAGATCCTGCGGGAGTGCACCCTTCCGCTCACCGGCGCGGCCTGCGTCCAGCGCATCGTCACCGACCTCGCCGTGATCG
The DNA here is from genome assembly GCF_001894765.1 of Rhodococcoides corynebacterioides NBRC 14404. Classification (GTDB taxonomy): domain Bacteria; phylum Actinomycetota; class Actinomycetes; order Mycobacteriales; family Mycobacteriaceae; genus Rhodococcoides; species Rhodococcoides corynebacterioides. The sequence continues at coordinate 514,111 of NZ_BCWV01000004.1, read as the reverse complement.
ACGTGACGCCGGAGGGCCTGGTGTTGGTCGAGACCGCGCCCGGCGTCACCGTCGACGAGGTCCGCGCGGCCACCGAGGCCGACCTGATCGTGCGCTGACCCGTCCCCTCCGTTCCCGCGCTGCGCGATCCGACCCCGGCGCAGGTCACATCCCGATCGGCGCTAGCGTTCGCACCATCATGAGCACGCCCGAGCAGTCGCACCTCTCCACCGGACTCAAGGTCCGCCACCTGACGATGATGGGCCTGGGCTCCGCCATCGGCGCGGGACTCTTCCTCGGCACCGGCGCGGGCATCGTCGCCGCGGGCCCGGCGGTGCTGCTGTCCTATGCGCTGGCCGGGCTGCTGGTCGTCCTCGTCATGCGGATGCTGGGGGAGATGGCGGCGGCCTCCCCGTCGTCGGGATCGTTCTCGACCTACGCCGAGATGGCGTTCGGACGCACCGCCGGCTTCGCGATCGGCTGGCTCTACTGGTTCACCCTCATCATGGTGATGGGCGCGGAGATGACCGGCGCCGCCGCGTTCATGGGCCGGTGGTTCGGCGTCGACCCCTGGATCCCCGCGCTGATCGCGATGGTGTTCTTCGCCGCGGTCAACCTGGCCCGCGTCGCCAACTTCGGCGAGTTCGAATTCTGGTTCGCCGCCGTGAAGATCGCCGTGATCGTCGGCTTCCTCGTGATCGGTGGGTTGCTCGTCTTCGGCCTGCTGCCGTCGTCGGATCCGGTGGGCTGGAGCAACTTCACCGGGCTCGGTGGCTTCGCGCCGAACGGTGTCTCCGGCATCGCGGCGGGGCTGCTGGTGGTCGCGTTCGCGTTCGGCGGCATCGAGATCGTCACCATCGCCGCGGCGGAATCGGACGATCCTGCCCTGTCGGTGGGGCGGGCGGTGCGCAGCGTCGTGTGGCGGATCAGCGTGTTCTACCTCGGGTCCATCCTCGTCATCACTCTGCTCCTGCCGTGGAACTCGCTCGGCCCCGCCGAGTCCGCCGCGCAGAGCCCGTTCGCGCTGGTGCTCCAGCAGGCGAATCTGCCGGGGGTGGTCGGCTTCATGGAGGCGATCATCGTGCTGGCGCTGCTCAGTGCGTTCAACGCCCAGATCTACGCCACCAGCCGGATGATGTTCTCGCTCGCGGACCGCGGCGACGGCCCCCGCGTGCTCGCGCGGGTCACCGCATCCGGCGTCCCCCGCGCGGCGCTCCTGGTGTCGGTGTTCTTCGGTTTCGTCGCGGTCGCCTTGAACTACCTCGATCTCGACGGGCTGCTGACCTTCCTGCTCAACGCGGTGGGCGCGTCGCTTCTCGCCATCTGGGCGATGACCGCGGCGGCGCAGCTCCGCCTCCGGCGCCGCCTCGAGGCGGCCGGCCCGCTCCCCGTGCGCATGTGGGGGTTCCCCTACCTCAGCTGGTTCGCCCTGATCCTGCTCGCCGGCCTGACCGTGCTCATGCTGACCGACGCGGCGGCTCGACAGCAGGTTCTCGCGATGGTGGTCGTGGTCGCCGGGCTCGCGGTGGTCGGTGCCGTCACCGCGCGACGCTCTCCGCGGGTGCAGCCGGCTCCGTGACCGTGATCCGGTGCGGGTGGCTGTAGACGTTCATTCCGTCACCGCGCAGGAACCCCACCACGGTCAGACCCGTCTCGTCGGCCAGGTCGACCGCGAGCGACGACGGCGCGGACACCGCGGCCAGCACGGGAATCCCGGCCATCACGGCTTTCTGCGCCAGTTCGAACGACGCCCGGCCGCTCACCATGAGAACGGTGCCGGTCAGCGGAACCCGGCCCTCGGACACCGCCCAGCCCACGACCTTGTCGACGGCGTTGTGCCGGCCGACGTCCTCCCGCGCGACGAGCAGTCGGCCGTCGGCGTCGAAGAGTGCCGCCGCGTGCAGTCCGCCGGTGGTCGAGAACAGGCGCTGGTGTTCGCGCAGCGTGTCCGGCAGCGACGTGAGGACGGCGGTGTCCACCGTCACCGGGTCCCCGGCCGGTGCGTGGCGGGACGTCAGACGTACCGCGTCGAGCGACGCCTTCCCACACACGCCGCAGGACGACGTCGTGTAGAAGTTCCGCTCCACCCCGGGATCCGGCGCCGGAACACCCTCCGCGAGTGCGATGTCGAGCACGTTGTACGTGTTGCGTCCCTCGTCGTCGACGCCGTCGCAGTACCGCGCGATCGCGACGTCCGCACGGCCGGCGATCACGCCCTCGGTGAGCAGGAAGCCGTGGGCGAGGTCGACGTCGTGCCCCGGCGTGCGCATGGTGACCGCGAGGGCCCGACCGCCGACACGGATCTCGAGCGGTTCCTCGACGACGAGCGTGTCCGGTCGCGACGAGTGGTGCGGTCCCCGGATGCGGAGGACCGGACGACGGACCGATGCGCGGCCCATCAGGAACGTCCGGACGAGCAGCGAGGGCGTGGCGAGGCGCTGGGCATGACTCCATAGTGGACCCGCGTCCGTCGTGACGGCCACGCACGTCCGTCACCCCGCGTCGCGGGCCCGGGCAACACAAGTTAGCCTAACCTGCCTACTGCATCGGTCGTGGCGCTCACGACCGTCTCCCGAAGGGACTGCTTCACCATGACCTCGTCGCCCCGTGTGTCACGTCGGACGTTCCTCCTCGGTGCTTCGGGCGCCCTCGTCACGCTCGGCGTCGCCGCCTGCGGCTCGGGTTCCGACGGCGGGTCGACCGACGAGGCCGGCGCGACCGTCGACACGAAGTACGGCGAAATCGGCGTGCCGGCCGACCCGCAGCGCGTCGTCAGCGTCGGCTACAACGATCAGGACACCCTCCTCGCGCTCGGCGTGGTCCCCGCCGGGGTCTTCGACTGGTACGGCGACTACCCGGGGGCGACCTGGCCGTGGGCGCAGTCGTTGCTGGGCGGTGCCACGCCGGAGATCGTCGGGACGGCCGCCGAGGGGATCGACGTGGAGAAGGTCGCCGCCGTCGGCCCGGATCTGATCGTCGGTACGTATGCGGGCGTGACGCAGGGCGAGTACGACCAGCTGTCGGCCCTCGCCCCCACCGTCACCGCGCCGCCCGGGGTCGCCGACTTCGGCATCGCGTGGCGCGACCAGACCCGCCTGCTCGGCGCCGCCGTCGGCAAGTCCGCGGAGGCCGATACGCGCATCGCCGATGTCGAGGACAAGTTCGCCTCGGTGGTCACCGCCAACCCGTCGTTCGCCGGGAAGACGGTGCTGGTCGGCGCTCTGCAGGGCCCCGCACAGTTCGGTGTCTACGGCGCGCAGGACCCGAAGGTGCGGTTCCTCAACGACCTCGGCTTCGTGAACCCGCCGGTGGCCGCGCAGGTGGGGGACGCCAACTTCGCCGCCATCAGCACCGAGCAGCTCTCCCTCGCCGACGTCGACCTGCTGGTCTGGTACGCGGGCGGCGGCTTCGGGGACAAGCTGCGCGCCGAACTCGCCGTGACGCCGGTTTACCAGCAGTTGCCGGTCGTGCAGGACGGCCGGGTGATCGTTCTCGAGGACGAGGCCGCCGAGGCGATGGCCTGGAGCACGGTGCTCTCGCTGCCCTTCGCGCTCGACCAGATTCCCGGCCGCCTGGCACCGCTGGTGCGCTGACCGTCCCGGGGTTCCGATCCCCGCGGTGTCGGGGTGAGCGTCTAGGTTCACGGGCATGGTTGCCGCGCACCCGTTCGCCGATCCCGAGACCTACCTCGACACCCCGCGTACGGCGGGACTGGCGCTGTCGCCGGACGGCACGCGGCTGGTCACCGCCCAGTCGACGCTGTCGGAGGACCGCACGCGATTCGACACCGCGCTCTGGTCGGTCGACCCGACGGGTGCGGAACCCGCGCGGCGGTTGACCCACGGCGCGTCGGCGTCGGATCCGGTGTTCGCGGCCGACGGCCGGTTGCTGTTCCGCCGCGTGGCCGACGCCACGGACTCCTCCCCGAAGGCATCGAAAGCGCTGTGGGCGTTGGACTTCCGCGGCGGTGAACCGCAGCGGATCGCGTACCGGGCGGGCGGGGTGGACACCGTGCGCTGCGCCGTCGGCTCCGACCGCATCGTGGCCACCGGCCCGGTCCTCGGTGACCCCGAGCGCGACGAGCAGGTGCGGGCGCTGCGGGAGAAGGGTGTCACCGCGATCCTGCACGCCGGCTATCCGATGCGGCACTGGGACGCGGACCTCGGGCCGGCGGTCACCCACCTGTTCGACGTGGTGAGCGGCGGCGGGATCGGCGGGCCCGACGGCGTGTTCACCTCGGTGACGCCCGACGCCGCCGGTCCGTCCGGCGGGGGCGTCTACCGCGACACGGGGTTCGACGTCTCGCCGGACGGCGCGACCGTCGTCGCGACGCGACGCGTCCCCGGGGCCGACGGCGTGACCCGCCACGTCCTGGTCCGTATCGATCTGCGGGACGGCGCCGTGGGTGCCGAGGGTGCCAGGGGTGCCGAGACCCTCGTCGACGACCCGCACGCGGACCAGTCGTCCCCCCGGATCTCGCCGGACGGCACCCGCATCGCCTACCTCCGCGAGGAGCATCCGGAACCGGACGCGGCCCCGCGGGTCACCGCGCAGGTGCTCGACCTCGCGACCGGTCGCAGCGAACGCTGGGGTGGGGACTGGGACCGGTGGCCCACCGCCCTGACGTGGACCGCCGATTCGTCGGCGCTGCTGGCCACGGCGGACGATCACGGTCACGCGCCCGTCTTCCGCGTCGATCGCACGTCGGCGATGCGCCTGACCGACGAGGGCGCGTTCACGGAGCTGCAGGTGGCTCCGGCCGGGGACGTCGTGTTCGCGCTGCGGGCGTCGTACCTGGCGCCGCCGCACCCCGTGCGCATCTCGCTGGCGGACGGCACGGTGACCGCACTGAACGCGCCCGCGCCGCTGCCGTCGCTGCCCGGCACACTCGAGGACGTCGACGTCCTCGTCGCGGACGGCACCCGGGTTCGGGCCTGGCTCGCACTGCCGGAGGGAACGTCCCCGGACTGGCAGGCGCCGTTGGTCCTGTGGGTCCACGGCGGCCCGCTGGGCAGTTGGAACACGTGGTCCTGGCGGTGGAACCCCTGGATGCTGGTCGCCGCCGGCTACGCGGTGTTGATGCCCGATCCGGCCCTGTCCACCGGGTACGGGCAGGCGTTCGTTCAGCGCGGGTGGGGCCGCTGGGGCGCCGAGGTCTACACCGACCTGACCACGATCACCGACGCGGTGGCCGACCGGCCGGACATCGACAGCACCCGCACCGCCATGATGGGCGGCTCGTTCGGCGGCTACATGGCCAACTGGATGGCGGGCCACACGGATCGGTTCCGCGCCATCGTCTCGCACGCCGGGCTGTGGGCGCTCGACCAGTTCGGCCCGACCACCGACGAGGCGTCGTACTGGGCCCACGAGATGACCCCGGAGATGGCCTTCGAGAACTCCCCGCACCTGTCGGTGTCCGAGATCGTCACACCCATGCTGATCACGCACGGCGACAAGGACTTCCGGGTCCCGATCGGCGAATCGCTCCGACTGTGGTGGGAGCTGCTGTCCGAGTCGGCGTCGCCCGCGGACGCGAACGGCGAGACCGTGCACCGCTTCCTGTACTTCCCGGACGAGAACCACTGGATCCTGACGCCACCCCACATCGCCGTCTGGTACGGCGCGGTCCTGGCCTTCCTCTCGACACACGTGCTGGGTCGTGAGCTGCCGATGCCCGCGGCCCTGGGCGTCCGACCGGGCAGAACCGGCGCATCGGACGAGAACTAGAATCGACCGAGTGACCGATACTGCGTCGACTACGCCCGACCCGACTCCCGCAGACCGCCTGCCGAAGGCGTGGAACCCCGGCGACGTCGAGGCCGACCTCTACCAGGGCTGGGTCGACGCCGGATACTTCACCGCCGATCCGGACAGCGCCCGGCCCGGGTACTCCATCGTGCTGCCGCCGCCCAACGTCACGGGCAGCCTGCACATGGGTCATGCCCTCGACCACACGCTGATGGACGTGCTCTCCCGACGCAAGCGGATGCAGGGCTACGAGGTGCTGTGGCTCCCCGGTATGGACCACGCCGGCATCGCCACGCAGTCGCTGGTGGAGAAGCAGCTCGCCGCCGAGGGCACCACGCGCGACGAGCTGGGCCGGGAGGCGTTCATCGAGCGCGTCTGGCAGTGGAAGCGCGAGTCCGGCGGCACCATCGGCGAGCAGATGCGCCGACTCGGCGACGGCGTCGACTGGAGCCGTGAGCGGTTCACCATGGACGAGGGCCTCTCGCGTGCCGTGCAGACCATGTTCAAGGAACTGCACGATCGTGGCCTGATCTACCGCGCCGAGCGGCTGGTCAACTGGTCGCCAGTGCTGCAGACCGCTATCTCCGACATCGAGGTCAAGTACGAGGACGTCGACGGTGAGTTGGTCTCGCTGCGCTACGGCTCGCTGAGCGACGACGAGCCGCACGTCGTGGTCGCCACCACCCGCGTGGAGACGATGCTCGGTGACACCGCCGTCGCGGTGCATCCCGACGACGAGCGGTACCGCGACCTCGTCGGCACCACGCTCCCGCATCCGTTCCTGGATCGCGAGATCCCGGTCATCGCCGACGACTACGTCGACCCCGAGTTCGGTACGGGCGCGGTGAAGATCACCCCCGCGCACGATCCCAACGACTTCGAGATGGGCGTGCGGCATTCGCTGCCCATGCCGTCGATCATGGACACCGAGGGCCGCATCACCGGCACGGGAACGCCGTTCGACGGTCTCGACCGCTTCGAGGCCCGCGTGAAGGTCCGAGAGGCGCTCGCCGAGCAGGGTCGCGTCGTCGCCGAGAAGCGGCCCTACACGCACAGTGTCGGCCACTCCGAGCGCAGCGGTGAACCCATCGAGCCGCGTCTGTCCCTGCAGTGGTGGGTGGACGTGTCCTCCCTCGCCGCCGCGGCCGGTGACGCCGTGCGCTCGGGCGAGACCACGATCCACCCGAGCAGCCAGGAACCGCGCTGGTTCTCGTGGGTCGACGACATGCACGACTGGTGCATCTCGCGCCAATTGTGGTGGGGGCACCGCATTCCCATCTGGTACGGTCCGGACGGCGAGACCGTCTGCCTCGGTCCGGACGAGACGCCCCCCGAGGGCTGGACGCAGGATCCCGATGTTCTCGACACGTGGTTCTCGTCGGGACTCTGGCCCTTCTCGACGATGGGATGGCCCGAGCGGACCCCGGACCTCGAGAAGTTCTATCCGACCTCCGTCCTCGTCACCGGCTACGACATCCTGTTCTTCTGGGTGGCGCGAATGATGATGTTCGGCACCGCGATCGCGGATTCGGTGCCGGGCCCCGTGCCGTTCCGAGACGTGTTCCTGCACGGGCTCGTGCGCGACGAGCACGGCCGGAAGATGAGCAAGTCCAAGGGCAACGGCATCGACCCGTTGGACTGGGTCGAACGGTTCGGCGCCGACGCCCTGCGCTTCACGCTCGCCCGCGGCGCGCACCCCGGCGGAGACCTGTCCGTCGGCGAGGACAACGCACAGTCCTCCCGCAACTTCGCCACCAAGTTGTTCAACGCCACGAAGTTCGCACTCATGAACGGTGCGACGGTGGGGGAGCTGCCCGCGCGGGACACGCTCACCGACGCCGACCGCTGGATCCTCGACCGGCTCGCGATCGTGCGCGCCGAGGTGGACGACGCCCTGGACCGCTACGAGTTCGGCAAGGCGTGCGAGGCGCTCTACCACTTCGTGTGGGACGAGGTCTGCGACTGGTACCTCGAACTGGCCAAGGTGCAGTTCTCGGCGCCGGCCGGGGACGGGGACGACACCGAGGACCGGGCCGCCGCGACCCGCCTCGTGCTCGGCTCCGTGCTCGATTCCGTTCTGCGCCTGCTGCATCCGGTGATTCCGTTCGTCACCGAGACCTTGTGGACCGCCCTGACCGGCGGTGAGTCCGTCGTCGTCGCGGACTGGCCCAAGGAGACCGGCGTGGGCGCCGACCCGGTGGCGCAGCGGCGCGTCACCGACGCCCAGAAGCTCATCACCGAGGTGCGGCGCTTCCGCAGCGACCAGGGCGTCAAGCCGAAGCAGCGAGTGCCCGCACGTCTTGTGGGCATGGACGACGCGGAGCTGACCGCGCTGGTGCCGGCCGTGCAGGCGCTGGCCTTCCTCACCGATCCCGACGGCCCCGACGGACCCGACACCGGGTTCAGCGAGTCCGCGTCCATCGAGGTGCGACTGTCGCGGGCGACCGTGACGGTGGCCGTCGACACCTCCGGAACCGTCGACGTCGCCGCCGAGATCAAGCGCGCGGAGAAGGACCTCGCGGCGGCGCGCAAGGAACTCGAGACCACCACGGCGAAGCTGGGGAACGAGGCCTTCGTCGCCAAGGCTCCCGAGGCCGTCGTGCAGAAGATCACCGCCCGGCAGCAGCTGGCCCGCGACGAGGTCGAGCGGCTGACCAAGCGCCTCGGCGACCTGGGCTCCGCGTGACCGGCCCGGTCGACGGCGCGGCGGGCGGAACCTCCGCCGCGCCGTCGCCGGTGGATCTCGCCGAGTTCACCCTGGTGGAGTCGGAGCTGGACCGCCGGTGGGGCGAGACCACCATCGAGCCGTCGCTCACCCGCATCCGGGCCCTGATGGATCTGCTCGGGTCGCCGCAGGCGAGCTACCCGGCCATCCACGTCGCGGGCACCAACGGCAAGACGTCGGTCACTCGCATGATCGAGTCGTTGCTCCGGGCGTTCCATCGCCGGACCGGCCGCACCACCAGTCCCCACCTGCAGCTCGCAACCGAACGCATCGCGATCGACGGGGTGCCGCTCACGCCGCGTGAGTACGTCGACACCTACCGCGACGTCCTGCCGTACGTCGAGATGATCGACGAGCGCAGCCAGGCCGCCGGTGGACCCGCGATGAGCAAGTTCGAGGTGGTGACCGCGATGGCGTTCGCCGCGTTCGCCGAGGCTCCCGTCGACGTCGCCGCCGTCGAGGTCGGACTCGGCGGCACGTGGGACGCCACCAACGTCGTCGACGCGCAGGTCGCCGTCATCACCCCGGTCGGGATGGACCACACCGAGTACCTCGGCGACGATCTCGCGTCCATCGCGGGGGAGAAGGCGGGCATCGTCAAGCGTGCGCCCGAGCGGCTCGACCCCGTCGACACCGTCGTGATCGTCGACGAGCAGCAGCCCGAGGCCATGGAGGTGATCCTGCGCCGGGCCGTCGAGTCCGACGCCGCCGTCGCGCGGGCCGGGTCCGAGTTCGTCGTGCTCTCGCGCCGCGTCGCCGTCGGTGGACAACAGCTCGACCTTCGCGGGCTCGGCGGGGTCTACGACGACATCTTCCTGCCGTTGCACGGTGCCCACCAGGCCCGGAACGCGTCCGTCGCCCTCGCGGCCGTCGAGGCGTTCTTCGGGGCGGGCGCCGACCGCGGCCTCGACCTCGACACCGTCCGCGAGGGGTTCGCCGGCGTCGTCAATCCGGGGCGGCTCGAACGCGTGCGGAACGCGCCCACCGTCTTCGTCGACGCCGCTCACAATCCGCACGGCGCCGCGGCGCTCGCGACGACCCTCGGCGAGGAGTTCGACTTCCGCAAGCTCGTCGGCGTCGTCGCGGTGATGAAGGACAAGGACGTCGACGGCATTCTCACCGCCCTCGAGCCGGTCTTCGACGAGATCGTCGTCACCACCAACGGGTCGCCGCGCGGCCTCGAGGTCGACGCCCTCGCCGATGCCGCCGTCGCCAAGTTCGGTGACGAGCGCGTCGTGGTCGCCGAGACCCTGCCCGACGCGCTCGAGATCGCCATCGGCATCGCCGAGGACGTCGCGGACGAGGGAGAGGCGGTGTCCGGTGCGGGCGTCGTCGTCACCGGGTCGGTGGTCACCGCCGGCGCCGCACGCACCCTCTTCGGGAAGGACCCCGCATGACCACCGCTCCGACCCCCGACGGCGGGTCCGTTCCGCCGCCCGCCCGTGACCCGTGGAAAGGGTTTCGCGGCGTCTGCGCCGGCACCCTGGTTCTCGAGGCCATCGTGGTCTTCCTGGCGTTGCCCGTCGTCGCGACCGTCGGCGGCGGTCTGTCCTGGATCAGCGGGACCTACATCGTCGGACTCGGACTCGTCATGCTTCTCGGGGCCGGTCTGCAGGGGCGGCCGTGGGCCCTGCAGTTCGACGTCGCTCTGCAGGTGCTGGTGATCGTGGGATTCCTGGCCCATCCGTCGATCGCGATCGTGGGGCTGCTCTTCTCCTGTGTGTGGGCGTACCTGATCTACCTTCGCCGCGATCTGCGCAAGCGCATCGCGGAGGGACGCCTGCCCAGTCAGCGCGAGTGACCCGGACGCTAGGCTCTGCCGCGTGACCGAACGCACTCTCGTACTGATCAAGCCCGACGGCGTCGCCCGCAAGTTCGTCGGAGAGATCCTCGGCCGGGTCGAACGCAAGGGCCTGGACATCGTCGCTCTGAAGATGCTCACCGTGTCCGAGGAGGACGCGACGCAGCACTACGCCGAGCACGCCGAGAAGTCCTTCTTCCCCGAACTCCTCGAGTTCATCACCTCCGGCCCACTGGTCGCCGCCGTGCTCGAAGGCCCGCGCGCGATCGCGGCATTCCGACAGATCGCCGGCGGTACCGACCCGGTGGCCAAGGCCGTGCCCGGCACGATTCGCGCCGACCTCGCACTCGACGGCCAGCAGAACCTGGTGCACGGATCGGACTCGCCGGAATCCGCCGCCCGGGAGATCGCCATCTGGTTCCCCGAACTGGGCTGATGCCGTCCGCCCGGGAACGGTCGACACCTCGGGCGACCGTTCCCGGCCACGGGTGGCGTGGGTGAACGCATCCGTGTGGGATACTGACGGAGGTCGCGGCGCGCACCACGCGCAGGCGACCGGATGACATCCACGGCACCCGGTGCCCGTCATCGCGGACCGCGCGTCGGTCGTCGTGCCCCGGCACCTCGACGGACGCCGACGCTGAGGACGAGGCGATCGGACCGGCCATCCGCCCAGGCATTCGCGGTACCCGTCGGCGACCGTTCCGGTCGGCGACGGGCCGAGATGCAACCCGACCTCGTCGAACCCGCCCGGGTTCCGCGAACAGACCAAGGCACCCGCGTGGCCGCGTGTCGTGTCGACGGACGAAGCCCCCACCAGGGGCCGACCGTTCGCGACGACCGCGCCCGGGGCCCCGAGGAGAACACGTGGCCGATCACGAGGCCCCCAGAACTTTCCCCGAACGTATCCGCGTTCATGCCCTGGCCAAGCTGCTGGGAGTGACCAGCAAGCAGGTCGTCGCCCAACTCGCCGAGATGGGCAAGGACGTGCGCAGCGTGCAGTCCAGCGTCGTGCGTGTGGACGCCGAGACGGTGGCCGACGCGTTCGACGTCCCCGTGGCGGATGCTCTCGCCACCGCCGGTCCCGACGTGGTCGAGATCCCCGCCGAGGAGCAGGCCGGAGCGTCCACCGCCGACGAGAGCCCTGTGTCCGCGACCGAGCCGGACCTCTTCACTTCGGCTCCGGCGACGACCGCGCCGGACGAGTCCGAGGCGCCCGCCCCGGACTCGCGGCCCGCCGAGGTGCCGCTCTTCCTCCAGCCCGAGCCCGCACCCGAGGCGCCGCGCCGGCGTCGCGCCTCGACGCGCAAGGCCGCTCCGGCCGAGCCCGCAGGCGACACGTCGGCCGCCGACGCGACCGAGGGCGCAGCGAGCGACACCGCGCAGGCCGACCCCGCGCAGAGCGTGTCGGCGCAGAACGAGACAGCGCAGAGCGAGACAGCGCAGAACGATTCCCCCCGCGGCGAGTCCGACCAGGACGACAGCGAGTCCGGCAACGGTCCGCGTCGCCGTCGTCGCGGACGACGCGGCCGTGGCCGCGGCCGTGGTGACACCGGTGGCGACGAGACCGGCGAGAACGGCGCAGAGTCGGGCGACGACGCGGACGCGTCGACGACCGCATCGTCGCGTACGGCCTCGGCCGACGGTCCGGACACGGCCACCCCTACCGAGTCGGCCACCACCGACGACGCTGCCACCGACGACTCTGCGTCCGGCGAGGCGGCTGCCCCCGACGTCGCCGCCGAGGGTGCCGACTCCACGGACGCTCCCCGGCGTGGTCGCCGTCGGAGCCGCCGCGGCGGACAGAAGAGCGCCGACAGCGGCGACACGGCCGAGGAGTCGACCGGTGGCACCGACGCCGACACCCCCGACACCTCCGACACCTCGGAGGCCGCCGACACGTCGGCGGAGTCCGACGAGTCCGACGACACGCAGGACGGCGCCACCGACTCCGACGAGACCGGCGGAGAGTCGGCCAGTCGTCGTCGGCGTCGTCGGCGTCGCCGGAAGAGCGGCGGTGGCGACGGAGACGACACCACCGGCGAGGACGATCCGCCGAACACGGTCGTGCACGAGCGTGAGCCGCGCCAGCGCGCCAAGAAGGACGAGGTGCAGGGCATCTCGGGATCGACCCGACTCGAGGCCAAGCGGCAGCGACGTCGGGACGGCCGGGACGCCGGACGGCGCCGCCCGCCGATCCTCACCGAATCCGAGTTCCTCGCGCGTCGGGAGGCGGTCGACCGCACCATGGTCGTCCGGGAGAAGTCGCTGGCCGGTCACCCCGATCTGACGCAGGTGGGGGTGCTCGAGGACGGTGTCCTGGTGGAGCACTTCGTCACCAGCACGTCGTCGGGCTCGATCGTCGGCAACATCTACCTGGGCCGCGTCCAGAACGTGCTGCCCTCGATGGAGGCGGCGTTCATCGACATCGGCAAGGGCCGCAACGGCGTGCTCTACGCCGGCGAGGTGGACTGGGACGCTGCCGGTCTGGGCGGCAACAGCCGCAAGATCGAGCAGGCGCTGAAGTCGGGCGACCAGGTATTGGTGCAGGTCTCCAAGGACCCCGTCGGCCACAAGGGCGCACGTCTCACCACGCAGATCTCGCTGGCCGGCCGCTTCCTGGTGTACGTGCCGGGTGGGTCGTCGACGGGCATCAGTCGCAAGCTGCCCGACAACGAGCGCAAGCGGCTCAAGGACATCCTGCGCGACATCGTCCCCGCCGACGCCGGCGTCATCATCCGCACCGCGTCCGAAGGTGTCAGTGCCGAGGAGCTCGAGCGCGACGTCACCCGGCTGCAGGCGCAGTGGGCGACCATCCAGGAGCGGTCCTCGAACGCCGAGTCGAGCAAGGGATCGTCGCCGGTCACCCTGTACGAAGAGCCGGACCTGCTGGTCAAGGTCGTGCGCGACCTGTTCAACGAGGACTTCTCGGGCCTGGTCATCGAGGGCGAGCGCGCGTGGTCGACCGTGCAGAGCTACATCGAGGCCGTGGCGCCGGACATGCTGCCGAAGGTGACGCGCTACGAATCGACGTCCAAGAACGTCGACGTCTTCGCCGCGTACCGCATCGACGAACAGCTGGCCAAGGCGCTCGATCGCAAGGTGTGGCTGCCGTCCGGCGGCACCCTGGTGATCGACCGCACCGAGGCGATGACCGTCGTCGACGTCAACACCGGCAAGTTCACCGGCGAGGGCGGCAACCTCGAGGAGACGGTCACGCGGAACAACCTGGAGGCGGCCGAGGAGGTCGTGCGCCAGATGCGGCTGCGCGACATCGGCGGCATGATCGTCGTCGACTTCATCGACATGGTTCTCGAATCCAACCGTGACCTGGTGCTGCGCCGTCTCACCGAGGCGCTCGGCCGGGACCGCACGCGCCACCAGGTGTCCGAGGTGACCTCGCTCGGCCTGGTCCAGATGACGCGCAAGCGCATGGGCACCGGGCTGATCGAGGCGTTCTCGACCACCTGCGAGCACTGCCACGGCCGCGGCATCGTCGTCCACCAGTTCCCCGTGGAGACGGCCAAGGACGACGGCGGGCGTGGATCGCGCGATCAGCAGAGTGGGTCGCGACGGAAGCGGGGCGGGCGATCCGCCGACCGCGACAAGTCGTCGGACACCGAAACCGAGACCACGGTCGACACCGAGTCCGGGGCGGCCCCGGACTCCGCCGCGTCGGCCACCGCCGAGTCGAAGGGCACTCCGCGTCAGCCGCATCCCGTCGCCCTCGCGATGGCGACTCACCACCACGAGGACAGTTCCGCCGACGCCGACGTCACCGGTGACCCCGTCGCCGAGGGGGCGGGCGACCCCGTCGCCGACGCCGAGGCAGCCGTCGAGGCAGTGTGGGCCGCGAGCACCGTGGACGCGGCAGCCCAGCCGGAAGAACCCGCGGTGGAGCCGACCCAGCCGGCGGCACGGCCGCGTCGTGCGCGACGGGTCGCCCGTGCGGCCGCCGCGCCGGCCGGCGATGCTGCCGGCACGGTGATCGTCGTTCCGGCTCAGGACTCGTCCGGGGACTTGTCCGGCGACTCGTCGTCGAAGGACTCGGCGCCCGAGAGTACGACTGCAGCGGCGTCCGCGGAGTCCGTGGCCGACACCTCGGTCACCACCGGAGGAGTGGCGTCCGCGTCGGCGGCCGCACCGGTGCGTCGTCCGCGTCGTCGCGCCGCAGGTCGGCCCGCCGGTCCGCCGGTGGAGGATTAGGGAGAGGTATGTCCGAGGGGTGGGGCGTCGCCGGTTTGACCCGGCACGACGCTCTCCCGTAATCTTGGACGGTCGCTGTCGGCGACGCGGTCGTGTCGTGCCCATCTCTCGGGTGGGTCCCGCTCGCTGTGCCGACCAGCAGATCATCACTGGATGCGACGCCCCCCGGTTCGCCGGAGGTCGTGTCGCGCCGAGAGACCAGTCGCCCCCACACAGGGGAGCGAGCACGTTCGACAAGCAAGGGGTGGCCGTCCGATGGCAACGTACGCGATCGTCAAGACCGGCGGAAAGCAGTACAAGGTCGCAGTGGGTGACCTCGTCAAGGTCGAGAAGATCGGGGGAGAGCCCGGCACGGCCGTCTCGCTTGACCCGGTTCTCGTCGTCGACGGCGCGGAGCTGACCACCGACGCCGACAAGCTGGCCAAGGTGTCGGTCGCCGGCGAGATCGTCGAGCACACCAAGGGCCCGAAGATCCGTATCCACAAGTTCAAGAACAAGACCGGCTACCACAAGCGTCAGGGACACCGGCAGAAGCTGACCGTCCTCAAGGTCACCGGCATCAACTGACGTCGTCCGACGTTCTCGATCTCTCTACCGACCCCGGAGGGTTTCTCATGGCACACAAGAAGGGCGCGTCCAGCTCACGCAACGGTCGCGATTCCAACGCTCAGCGACTCGGCGTCAAGCGTTTCGGCGGCCAGGACGTCAACGCAGGCGAGATCCTGGTTCGTCAGCGTGGCACGCACTTCCACCCCGGCGTGAACGTCGGCCGTGGCGGCGACGACACGCTCTTCGCCCTCGCTGCGGGCTCGGTCCTGTTCGGCACCAAGCGCGGCCGCAAGACCGTCAACATCGTTCCGGCCGCCGCAGAGGTCTGATCCTCCTGCGGCACCGCGGGAAGCCGTGCTTCCCGCTGACCGACACGTTCCCGACAGGGGCGGCTCGGAGGGCTTGTGCTCTCCGGCCGCCCCTGTCGGCTTTTCCCCACCAGTCACCACTCGCGTCACCCGCTCGGAAGGACCTCTCCCATGTCGCGCTTCGTCGACCGCGTCACTCTGCACGTCAGTGCAGGAAAGGGCGGCAACGGATGCTCGTCCGTGCATCGGGAGAAGTTCAAGCCGCTCGGCGGCCCCGACGGCGGTAACGGCGGGCGCGGCGGCAACGTCGTGCTCGTCGTCGACTCGGGTGTCCACACCCTCCTCGACTTCCACTTCCACCCGTACGCGAGGGGCGGCAACGGCACGCAGGGCGCCGGTAGCAACCGCGACGGGGCCATCGGCGAGGACCTGATTCTGCGCGTGCCCGACGGCACCGTCGTGCTGGACAAGGACGGCCGGATCCTCGCCGACATGATCGGAGAGGGCACCCGGTTCGAGGCGGCGGCCGGCGGCCGCGGTGGCCTCGGCAACGCGGCGCTCGCGTCCCGCGCCCGCAAGGCGCCGGGCTTCGCGCTGCTCGGCGAGGACGGCGAGGAACGCGATCTGGTTCTCGAGCTGAAGTCCGTCGCGGACGTCGGCCTGGTCGGGTTCCCCAGCGCCGGGAAGTCGTCGCTGGTGTCGGTGCTCTCGGCGGCCAAGCCGAAGATCGCGGACTACCCCTTCACGACGCTCGTGCCGAACCTCGGGGTGGTGTCCAGCGGCGAGACCACGTTCACCGTCGCCGACGTGCCGGGTCTGATTCCGGGTGCGAGCCAGGGCAAGGGGCTCGGTCTCGACTTCCTGCGTCACCTCGAGCGGTGCGCCGTGCTGGCCCACGTGGTCGACTGCGCCACCCTCGATCCCGGTCGCGACCCGGTGTCGGACGTCGAGGCACTCGAAGCCGAACTCGCGGCGTACGTGCCCGCGCTGTCGGGCGATGCGAGCCTGGGTGACCTGGCGGACCGGCCCCGCATCGTGGTGCTGAACAAGGTCGACGTGCCCGAGGCCGCGGAACTAGCGGAGATGGTGCGCCCCGATTTCGAGGCCAAGGGATGGCCGGTGTTCACCATCTCGGCCGTCAGCCGAGAAGGCCTGCGGCCGTTGACCTTCGCCCTGGCCGAGCTGGTGGCGCAGTACCGTCGCGACCACCCGAAGGCGGCCCCGCGTCGTCAGGTCATTCGGCCGGTCGCGACGGATCGCGCGGGCTTCAGTGTCATCGCCGATCCCGACGAGCCGGGCGGCTTCATCGTGCGCGGCGAGCGACCCGAGCGGTGGGTCAAGCAGACCGCGTTCGACAACGACGAGGCCGTGGGCTACCTCGCGGACCGCCTCGCGCGACTCGGGGTCGAGGACGAGCTGGTCAAGCAGGGTGCTCAGCCCGGCGCACCCGTCACCATCGGCGACGTCAGCTTCGACTGGGAGCCGCAGACTCCCGCGGGCGTCGAGGTCACGCTTACCGGGCGCGGCACCGACTCGCGTATCGACCAGGTGGACCGCATCGGTGCGGCCGAGCGCAAGCATGCGCGTCGGGTCCGCCGAGGGCTGGACACCGACGAGCAGTGACCGGAACGCGGGAGACCATCGCGGCCGCACGGTCCGTGGTGGTGAAGATCGGATCGTCGGCGCTGACCTCGATGGCAGAGGGGCTCGACGTGGGGCGTCTCGACGCCCTGGCCGACGCCATCGAGGCGCGGATGCGTCGCGGCTCGGACGTCGTGGTCGTCTCGTCGGGTGCGATCGGGGCGGGCATGGCCCCCCTCGGGTTGCGACGTCGCCCGCGGGATCTGGCCACCAAGCAGGCTGCGGCGAGCGTGGGTCAGTTGGCGTTGGCGCACGCGTGGGGCACGTCGTTCGCCCGCCACGGTCGGACCGTCGGGCAGGTGCTGTTGACGGCCGAGGACATCGCCCGTCGCGCCAACCATCGCAATGCTCAGCGGACGCTCGACCGGTTGCGGTCGCTCGGCGCGGTGGCCGTGGTCAACGAGAACGACACCGTGGCGACCACCGAGATCCGCTTCGGCGACAACGACCGGCTCGCGGCGCTGGTCGCCCACCTCGTGGGCGCGGACGCGCTGGTTCTGCTGTCCGACGTCGACGGTCTGTACGACGGTGATCCCCGCAAGGACCCCGCCGCGCGCCTGATCCCGGAAGTGGACGGACCCGAGGATCTCGACGGCGTGGTCGCGGGTTCCGGTGGCGCGCTCGGCACCGGCGGCATGGCCTCCAAGCTGTCCGCGGCGCGGCTCGCGGCCGACGCCGGAGTTCCCGTGTTGCTCGCGGCGGCGTCGGACGCCGCCTCGGCCCTGGCCGGTGGGCCGACCGGCACGGTGTTCGCGGCGCGGCCGACCCGGCTGTCCGCGCGACGGTTCTGGGTGCGACACGCCGCCGACACCAGCGGGGGGCTGACGCTCGACGCCGGTGCGGTCGAGGCGGTCGTCGGGCGGCGGCGCTCCTTGTTGTCCGCCGGAATCACCTCGGTGACAGGAACATTCGACGCCGGCGACGTGGTGTCGCTGCACGCCGACGACGGCACTCCGGTCGCGCGTGGGGTGGTCGCGTACGACTCGGCCGAGCTGGCCGGAATGCTCGGGAAGTCGACCTCGGACCTGGCGCCCGACGCGCGGCGGCCCGTCGTGCATGCCGACGACCTCGTGGCGGTCTGACCGGAGGGTGCGGCATCGGCCCGGAGATTCGTGTCGTACCCCTGTGTCATGGTGTCGGTGACACGAATTCGGGGGGATTCACGTGGACACACTTCTGAGCGGTGACGAGTTGTCGCCGAACGACATTCGACGATTCCTGACCCGCATCGCCGCCATCGCGGTGAGCGAAGCAGTGCAGGACGGGGCCGCCGCGGCGATCGACACCATCACCGCGCTGGAAGAGCTCAAGGCCGCCGCGGCGGGGGCGCAGGCCGTGCTCACCACCCGGGTGGCCGACACCATCCGCGGGCAGCGCCGCGACGCCGGCCGACCCGCCGCCCGCTGGAACACCGGCATCGCCACCCAGATCGGCCTCGCCCGACGCGACTCCCCCCACCGCGGCACCACCCACCTCGGCCTCGCCCGAGCCCTCACCGCCGAGATGCCCCACACCCTGGCCCAACTGCGCCGCGGGGACCTCTCCGAATGGCGCGCCACCCTCCTGGTCCGGGAAACCGCGTGCCTGACCGCCGACGACCGCCGCCTCGTCGACGCCCGCCTCTGCGCCGACCCCACCACCCTCACCGGGAAAGGCGACAGCACCGTCGTCGCCATGGCCGCCCGGCTGGCCGCCGAACTCGACGCCGCCGCCGTGGTCCGCCGCAAAGCCCGCGGCGCCCGGCACCGCCGCGTCACCGTCCGCCCCGCCCCGGACGTCATGGCCCACCTCGGCGCCCTGCTGCCGATGGACCGCGCCGTGTGCGTCTGGGCCACCCTGCGCCGCGACGCCGACACCCTCATCGCCACCGGCGCCGCCGACGGCCGCACCCGCGACCAGATCATGGCCGACCTGCTCGTCGAACGCACCACCGGCCTCGCCCACCCCATCAACCCACCGGTGGCGGTGCACATCGTGATCTCCGACCAGGCCCTGCTCGGCGGCAGCGACACTGCCGCCGAGGTGCCCGGATACGGGCCGATCCCCGCCGCCGCAGCACGGGCGTGGATCGCCGACGCCGTCGGTTCTGAGACCGCGGTGACCCTCCGCAAGCTCTACGCCCGCCCCACCGACGGGCAGCTCACCGCCGTCGAATCGGTCGCCCGCTGCTTCCCCACCGGCCTGGCCCGGCTGATCGACCTGCGCGACCGGACCTGCCGCACCCCGTGGTGCGACGCCCCCATCCGCCACCACGACCACATCCGACCGCACGAGGACGGCGGACCGACCACCGCCGACAACGGCCTCGGCCTCTGCGCCGCCTGCAACCTCGCCAAGCAAGGCGACGGGTGGACCACCACCCGAACCGAGGACCCCGACGTGCACACGGTGGAATTCCGCACCCCCACCGGCCACACCTACCGGTCGACACCGCCGGCCCAGCCGCTACCGCTGCGGCAGGTGAGCTGACGTGCGCGCTCGCAGCACCGCGGCCAGGGCAGCGACGGCGAGTCCGGCTCCCACCATGGACCACAGCGCCCAGCCGTATCCGACCTGCCCGGCGAGGGTGCCGAACCCGAGCGGGGCCACGAGGATGCCGACGCGGGCCACCAGCGAGACCACCGACAGCGCGGTGCCCGCCGCGATGCCGGGGAGCCCACCGGCCATGCCGAACACAGCCGGGAAGATCGGAGCGGCGCCGAGGCCGGCCACCGCGAACATCACCACCGCGACGGTGGGGGAGGTGACCCACGGTGCGGCGAGGAAGGCCAGCGCGATGGCCACGGCCCCGCCGATCAGGACGCGATGGCGTCCCACGCGATCCACCACGGCGTCGCCGACGAGACGGCCGACGAACATTGCCGTCGAGAACGCGACCACGGTGAGTCCGGCGGGTCCGGGTGCTGCCCCGAGGTCGGTCGCGTACAGCGCGCCCCAGGACTGGGGGAGGTCCTCGACGAGCGAGGAGACGAACACGAGGGCGCCGAGCAGCGCCAGAGCCGCGGCGGTGCCCGACCGACGACGCGCGGCGGATCGACGCTGTCGGCCGGACCCATCCGGCTGTGCCCTGCTGTCGGGGCCCCGCCGGCCGGCGTCGGGTTCGAGGTGTCGCGCGGTGACGACGGTGAGGGCGAGCAGGACGGTGGCGACCACGGCGAAGTGGAGCTCGACGGGCACGGCGAGTGCTGCGGCGCCCGCTCCGACGAGTCCGCCGGTGACGGCCCCTGCGCTCCATCCGGCGTGCAGACGGTTGAGAATCGAACGGCCACTGCGGTTCTCGACCAGGACGCCCTGCGCGTTCATCGCCACGTCCATCACGGCGTCGGCGGCGCCGAGGACCATCAACGCGAGGCCGAGGGACCACCAGGTGCCGGCCAGGGCGGGGAGAACGATCGCGACGGACAGCAGTGTGGCCGAGGCCAGAGTGGTCACCCGACTGCCCCGCGCGCGAATGGCCAGCGCCGCCAGCGGAGTGGCCAGTAGCCCGCCCGTGCCCATGCCGGCCAGCGCAAGGCCGAGCGTGGCCGCATCGAGGGAGAGCTCACCGGCGATCGCCGGGATGCGCGGACCCCAGTTGCCGAGGACGGCGCCGTTGACGAAGAAGATCAGCGCAACCGCGGCGGCGCGGCTCGTCGACACCGCCGCGGCGCGGCTTTTGTACACTGCCGCGGCGCGGCGGCGCGTCACAGGTACGACGTCAACACCTCGGAGCACCCGGCGTGCACCGTGTCGTCGGCGAACTCGTCGCCCCGAGTGGCGCCGCGGTTCACGATGACGACGGGCTTGTCGTGCTTGGCCGCGCGCCGGACGAAGCGCAGTCCCGACATCACCGTCAGCGACGATCCGAGCACCACCAACGCCGCCGCGTCGTCGACCATGTCGTACGCCGCCCGGACACGGGGCTTGGGCACGCTCTCGCCGAAGTAGACGATGTCCGGCTTGAGGATGCCGCCGCACCGGTCGCAATCGACCATGCGGAAGTGGGCGGTGCTGGAGATCTCGGCATCGGCGTCGGGTGCGATCTCGACGCCGTCCGCACCGACGACCGACTCGACGAAGCCGGGGTTGGCGGCGGTGAGCCGCTCGTCGAGGGCGACGCGGGAGATCAGCGTCTCGCAGGACAGGCATCGCACCCGGCCGTAGACGCCGTGGAGGTCGATGACGTTCCGGCTGCCGGCCTTGGTGTGGAGCATGTCGACGTTCTGGGTGATGACGCCGGACACGACGCCGCGCCGCTCGAGTTCGGCGAGCGCACGGTGGCCGGCGTTCGGCCGGGTCGCATCCATGTGGCGCCATCCCACGTGATTCCGGGCCCAGTAGTGCCGACGGAACTCGTCGTCCCCGATGAACTGCTGGAAGGTCATGGGGTTGCGGGGCGGCGAGTCCGGGCCGCGGTAGTCGGGGATTCCCGAGTCGGTGGACATGCCCGCACCGGTGAGAGCGACGACGCGCCCGCGGGACAGGACGTCGTCCAACGAGACGAGACCGCGCTGCGACGGTGAGAACGGGGAAACGGTGGTCACCTCGTCCAGGATAGGTCGCACGCGCGGTCTCGTTCGGCGATGCCGGGGTCGGACAGGGTCAGGCAGGGACCTCGATCAAGGGGTAGACGCCGTTCTCGTCGTGCCGCTCGTCGCCGACGACGGGCGGGTTGAAGACGCACAGCATGCGCATGCGCGTGGTGGTCTCGACGGTGTGCCGCTCGTGACCGTTCAGCAGGTACATGCTGCCGGGGCCGAGCGGGTAGGTCTCGCCGGTCTCACGATCGGTGAGCGTGCCCTCGCCCTCGATCAGCCACACGGCCTCGACGTGGTTGGCGTAGTGGAAGTTGTTCACCGTGTTCGGCTCGATGGTGGTCTCGTGGAAGGAGAAGCCCACCCGGTCGCCGCCGAGGACGATGCGCTTGGACCGCCACTGGCCGTCCTCGCTGGCGATGTCCCGTTCGGTGCCGGTGATCTCGTCGGTGGTGCGCACGATCATGGAAGTCGGTTCCTTTCGCTGGGGGTCGACGCGGGGTCAGGAGCAGACGGTCTCGGTGGCCTGGCGCAGGATCGACAGACCGTGGTCGAGGTCCTCCTCGGAGATGGTCAGCGGCGGGAGAAGCTTGACCACCTCGTCCGACGGGCCGGACGTCTCGGCGAGCAGACCCTGGTCGTAGGCCATGGAGGTCACCTTGCCGGCGAGGTCACCGTCGGCGAAGACGAGGCCGTGCACCATGCCGCGGCCGCGGGTGCTCACGCCCTCGTAGCGATCGGCGAGGTCGGTGAACGCGGCACGAATGCGCTCGCCCTTCGCGAGGATCTCCTTCTCGAAGGTGTCGTCGGACCAGAAGTGCTCGATCGCCGCGGTGCTGGTGACGAAGGCGGGGTTGTTGCCGCGGAAGGTGCCGTTGTGTTCACCCGGTCCCCACACGTCGAGGTCGGGGCGAATCAGGGTGAGCGCCATGGGCATTCCGTAACCACCGATGGACTTCGACAACGTGACGATGTCCGGCACGATGCCGGCCTCCTCGAACGAGAAGAACTGGCCGGTGCGGCCGACGCCCATCTGGACGTCGTCGACGATGAGGAGGATGTCGCGGCGCTTCAGCAGCTCGGCGAGGGCCTGCAGCCACTCGGCGCGGGCGACGTTCACGCCGCCCTCGCCCTGGATGGTCTCGACGATGACCGCGGCAGGACGGTTGATGCCGCTGCCGGAATCGTCGAGCACCCGCTCCATCCACTGGAAGTCGTCGGTGGCGCCGCCGAAGTAGTTGTCGAACGGCATCGGGGTCGCGTGCACCAGGGGAATGCCGGCCCCGGCGCGCTTCATGGAATTGCCGGTGACCGACAGGGCGCCGAGCGTCATTCCGTGAAAGGCGTTGGTGAAGTTGATGACCGACGATCGGCCGGTCACCTTGCGCGCGAGCTTGAGGGCGGCCTCGACGGTGTTCGTGCCGGTGGGGCCGGGGAATTGCACCTTGTAGTCCAGTCCGCGCGGCGCGAGAATCTTCTCGGTGAAGGCGGTCAGGAAGTCGCGCTTGGCCACGGTGGACATGTCGAGGCCGTGGGTGATGCCGTCGCGCAGGATGTACTCCACCAGCGCGGTTTTGAGGACCGGGTGGTTGTGGCCGTAGTTCAGCGCACCGGCGCCGGCGAAGAAGTCGAGGTAGCGCTTGCCGCTCTCGTCGGTGATCCAGGAACCCTGCGCGGTGTCGAACACGGCCGGCCACTGGCGGCTGTAACTGCGGACCTGCGACTCGTGGTTCTCGAACACGTCCGGGGTGGGGGCGATCTGGTTCATGAGGTCTCCTGCGAATCGTTGGTGGGGGCCGCGAAGGGGCCGACGGTGTAGAGGTCTTCCGGCTGGTGCGCGTCCGGGAAGGACCCGGCGGCGAACAGGTCCGATCGGACGATGCCGGTGCCGCGTCGGCGCGCGAGCGAGGTGAACGTGGCGATCGACGCCGCGTTGTCGGGACTGACCGTGGTCTCCAGGGTGGTGACTCCGTGATCGACGGCGACGCGATCGACGAGCGCCTCGAGCATGCCGCGGGCGAGTCCCCGGCCGCGGTGGGCGGCGTCGACGGCGACCTGCCACACGAACACGGTGTGGGGGGCGCCCGGTCGGAGGTAGCCGGTCACGAAGCCGACGGGACGATCGTCCTCGTCCACTGCCACGACGGACGTCGCCGCGAAGTCACGGCACCAGAGCAGGTACGAGTAACTGGAGTTGACGTCGAGCACGTCGGAGTCCCGGGCCATTTCCCAGAGGCGGACACCGTCGTCGACCGTCGGTGGACGGTACTCGTGTCGGGAGTCGAGATCGGGCGGGGTCGAGGTCGCACTCTGTAACACGGGCGTCATATGGCAATCGAACGTAACAAGGTGGTCCGGAGAAGTCAGGTGCGTCGGTCGAGGTCGACCCCGAGACCCCCGTCAATCCCCAGTGTGCGGCGGCTGTGTGAAGGTGCTCACAGCGTCGCGCGGACGCTCCGACCTCGATTCGGGACCGGTGCTGCGGCATGGCACCCACCTTTTCCAGCCATTTCTCGTTATCGTCCGGCCATGATGCGCGTGTCGTCCTCGCTGTCCCGCCTGGTCCCGGCGCGTTCGGGGCGTCCGGGGCGTGGCCGCGCCACGGCCGGAGTGCTGCTGGCGCTGATGGTCCCCACCCTCGCCGCGGGGGTCGTCGCGGCCACGACGTCCGGCGACGACGGGTCCGCGACCGGACCCACGCGCGTCGTGCCCGCGTCGCAGGCGAGCGACCCCCTCGCCGCGACCCGTGGTGCGCTCGGCAACACGGCGCTTCCGCTGCAGATCCTCACCGGCGGCATGACGGAACTGACCGACGGCAGTGTCGAACTCGACGACGGGGCACACCGACTGGCCGACGGGCTCGGCCAGGCCCGCGACGGTGGCGACCAGCTGGCGGACGGCATGACCCAGCTGCGGCAGGGACTGTGGCAACTCGGTGACGGGTCCACTCAGGTCAGCGGCGGCGTCGACCGGGTCGTCGGCGCGCTGACCGGGGTCGGCGCGGCCCAGGGTCAGATCGAGGTCATCGTCCAGCAGACGCTCGACTCGCTCGCCACGTCCACCGACCCGGCGGCGGCGGCCACGGCCGATCAGCTGCGCACGGTCCTCGACCTGCTGCGGACCCAGGGCCTGAACGGCGGGGTCCTGTCCGATCTCGAACGGCTCCGCGACGGCGCGCGGCAGGTGTCCTACCAGTTGTCGGATCCGTCCTCGCCATTCGTCGACGGCATCGTTCGCGCCACCGACGGGTCGGCGCAACTGCGGGACGGTCTGGTGCAACTCGACGACGGTGGGGTGTTGCTCGTCGACGGCACGACCCGTCTGCGCGACGGCGTCGGACCGATGGAAGGGATGTTCACCACCCTGCGCTCCAACGTCGACAAGGCGTCCTCGTCGCTGCCCGCCGCGGCGTCGACCGAGGTGGATCCCACCGGCTCGTCCTTCGTCGTGCGGCCTGCGGTCGAGAACTGGCCGTACCTGACCGCGGTGTTCGCCGTCCTGGCGGCCGCGCTGGTCGGCTTCCTGGTTCCGCGGGCGCGGGCCGCCGTGATCGGCGCCGTCGGGGCGGCCGCGACGATGGTCCTGGCGCTGACGTTCGTCGACACCGGTGCCTCCCTGGCGGGATCGATCCTCGCCACCGTGACCGTCGGTCTCTGGGTCGCCGCGGTGGTCACCGCCTGCCGCGCGGTGCGACTGATCCTCGGTCCGGTGGCCGGGGCAGCGGTGCTCGCGCTGCTCGGCCTGGTGCAGGTGATCCTCGGCGGAGCGGTACTACGCGGCGCAGGCGGTCTGCTCGCTCGGGCGGCCGACGTCACCCCGGTCGGGCAGATGGTGCGGGCGCTGACCGATGCGGTGGGCGGGCCCGGTCTGCCGACCCTGATCGCCGTGCTCGCGGCAGTGGCGACCCTGGCGGTGGCGTCGGTCGCGGTCCGGCGAGCCGAGACCCCCGGTGAGGTCCGGACGGCGACGGAATCCGACGACCCCGACGGTCCGGCCGCCGAAAAGGCCGACGACGAGGACGTCGTCTCAGTAACCTGAGGCCACGATCCGCGAGAGTCCGTGTCGGGCGAGCGGGTGCGAGGAGGCGACGTGCTGCTGTCCGGTGCCAACGCCGTGGTCTACGGCGCAGGTGGTGTCGTGGGCAGCGCCGTCGCGTCGGCCCTCGCCCGCGGCGGTGCGCGCGTGCATCTGGCCGGTCGATCGCGGACCCGGCTGGACGCCGTCGTGCGGCGCATCACCGATCTCGGTGGGCACGCCGAGGCGCAGGTGCTCGACGTCCTCGACGAGGTGGATGTCGACGAATACGTCGACGTCGTCGCGGCCTGCTCGGGGAGCATCGACATCTCGGTGGACCTGGTGGGTCCCACGCCCGTGACCGACCATCCCCACCGGCGCGTCGACTACACCGAACTCGCCGAGCTCGAGGGTCCCGTTCTCGGTGCGCTCCGCTCGCATTTCATCACTGCCCGCGCCGCCGCCCGGCACATGATGTGTCAGCACTCCGGCATCATCCTGGTGCCGCACCGGGCGGCCGTCACCGCCGGTCTGGACGGCGCATCACTGGCCGCGGCGTTGCTCGATCGTCTCGCCGAGCAGCTGGCCGCACAGCTCGCGGCCTCGGGAGTGACGGTGCGCGCCGTGGACCTCGAACAGGCGGTCGGAGACGACGCCGCGGAGGTGGGGCGCCGCGTGGTGGACGCCGTCACCGGTGGGGATCCGACGCTCGCCGCCGTCTGAGTTCCTCCGGCCGTGCACGCGGGTCACGTCGCGATGCGCAGCGCCTCCACCAGGTCGCGGTACAGGGTGTCCGACGTCAGCAGCGCCGTGTGCGAACCCTGCGCGCGGACCCGTCCGTGCTCCAGGACGACGATCGTGTCGGCGTCGATCACCGTCGACAACCGGTGCGCGATGGTGACCACGGCGCCCCGAGCGGAGAGGTCGCGGATCACCTCGTGGATCGCGGCCTCGGTGATGCCGTCGACCTGCGCGGTGGCCTCGTCGAGCAACAGGATGTCGGGCGGCCGCACGATGGCCCGCGCGAGCGCGATGCGTTGACGCTCGCCCCCGGACACCGCGGTGTCCCGCAACTCGGTGTCCAGGCCGTCGGGCAACGATTCCATCTTCTCCGCGAGCCGCACACGGCGCAGCGCCGCCCAGAGTTCGTCGTCCGAGGCGTCGGGATGCGTCAGGCGCAGGTTCTGC
The DNA here is from genome assembly GCF_001894765.1 of Rhodococcoides corynebacterioides NBRC 14404. Taxonomy (GTDB): domain Bacteria; phylum Actinomycetota; class Actinomycetes; order Mycobacteriales; family Mycobacteriaceae; genus Rhodococcoides; species Rhodococcoides corynebacterioides. The sequence goes on along the minus strand of NZ_BCWV01000004.1, from coordinate 487,435 downwards.
GCGATCGTCCCCGGCAGCGTCGGAGTGGCCTGCTCGACGTAGCCGATGCGCTGGCGGATCTGCCGGTGGGACAGCGCCGAGTACGGCACACCGCCGAGGACGAGCTCGCCGGCTCGCGGTTCGAGAAATCGGAGCAGCAGGGAGAACAGTGTCGTCTTGCCCGCGCCGGACGGACCCACCAGCGCGGTGTGGCCGCGCGCCGCCACGGTGAGGTCGATCGCGTGCACGGCCGACCGGTCGTCGCCGTACCCGGCGGTGACGCCCCGCAGGTCGAGCGCGGACGGGGCGTCCTCGATGCGGGCGGGGAGGACGGCGACGGTGGCGGGCGCGTCGGGTTCCGGCTCCATGAGCTGGACCTCGCGGATGCGGGTGGCGGCCGCGACACCGCGTTGCAGTTGGGCGACGTACAACGTCAACTGAGCCACCGGCCCGACCAGTTGGAACGCGTAGAGCAGGAAGGCCACGAGCGACGACACCGCGAGAGCACCGGAGGACACGCGGTAGGCGCCCACGCCGAGCACGGCGATGATGGTGAGTTGGATTCCGCTGCCGGTGATGGTCCAGGCCCACGCTTCGAGTCGGACGGAGCGGATACCGAACGATGCCGACACCCGCGCCTCGTTCACGATGCGATCGCTCTCGCGGTCCTCCGCCCGGCTGGCCTTGACGGTGCGAACCGCACGCAGCGCGCCCTCGAGCATGCCGCCGAGACGTCCCATCGCGGCCTGGGCGTCGCGTTGCGCCGCAGCCACTTTCGGCATGAGCAGGCCGGCGGCGACGCCGATGCCGGCGATGCCGAGCAGGGCCGTGCCGAGCAGGGGAAGGTCCAGCGTGGCCATGAGGATCACCACGCCGACGATCGCGATGGTGCCGTTCACGATCTCCACGAGCGCCCACGACGAGGCCTCGCGCAGCAGCACCGTGTCGGAGGTGACGCGGGTGAGCATCTCGCCCGCCGGGCGCGCGGTGACGGCCGGCACGGTGGCGCCGAAGAACCGATGCACCATCGATGATCTGGCTTCCAGGACCACCCGCTCGGCCATGGTGCCGAGCAGCAGCCGCTGGGCGAACCCGACGACGATGCCCACCAGGAGCAGGACCACCAGCACCGTCACCGCGGACGCGGTGGCGCCGGGCACCCCGAACGAGTCGAGCAGTCGCTTGGTCACCAGGGGAGTGGCGAGCGACGACCCGGTCGCCAGCAGGCCGAGGAGCAACCCGCCGACGAACATGCGCCGGTGCGGCCGGACGAACGTCCACAGCAGGCGCAGGTTGGGCCACCGCAGCGGCGCGCGATCGGTCACGCCCGTGCTGCCAGCACGAAGGGGAGGACGGCGTCGGCCCCGGCCGCGCGGAGGGCACGGGCGGCCACCGTGGTGGTCCATCCGGTGTCGGTGATCAGATCGAGGAGCAGGACCGGCCCGTCGTGCGCCGTGAGGTCCGGGGCGTCGAAGGCGTCGACCAGACTCGCCACCCGGAACGCCGAATTGGCACCGGACGCCGGCCGGGCGTCCGGGCGGCGCCGCAGGGTGCCCAGTGGCGCGAGCCGGCCGATCCGCGCGAGGCGGGCACCGAGGTCCTCCATCAGCGCGGGCCGCGACGTCTCCATCACCACGACGCCGGTGGGACGCTCCGTCCAGGTCCAGCCGGCGAGTACCGCGATGCAGGCCTGCTCGAGCGCGTCGGGCGCGGGAGCGTCGTCGCCGTCGACGAGGGCCCGCAGTCGAGGTCCCCACACCGGATCGGTGAGTCGGCCCAGCACGCGGCCGGGCTCGGGCCCGTCGGTGATGCGACCCGACAAGGACACGCCCACCTTCGCCAGGCCGGTGGGCCACTGCCTGCGCGGGGCGAGGTCGAGACCGGGGCGGTCCAACCGGGTCCGGGTGCGATCGACGGCCTCGGCGTCGACGTCCGGTGACAGCGGGGTGCCCGTGCAGTTGTCGCACTTCCCGCAGCGATCGACGTCGGCGTCGCCGGTGAGCGACGGGTCGTCGAGCTGCCGCCGGAGGAAGGCCATGCGGCACTCGTCGGTGGTCTGGTAGTCCAGCATGGCCTGCTGCTCGGCGGCGCGGGCCGTGTCGAGGCGCTCGTAGCGCTCGCGGTCGTACGTCCATTCGGCGCCCGTGGAGAGCCAGCCGCCCTTGACACGGCGGACGGCGCCGTCGACGTCGAGCACCTTGAGGACCATCTCGAGACGGGTGCGGCCGAGTTCGACGAGCGGTTCGAGCGCCGGGGTGGACTGGGGCCGCTCGGTGTCGAGGACCTCGAGGACGCGGCGCACGACGTGCTCGCGCGGGAAGGCGACCGAGGCGAAGTAGCTCCAGATCTCCCGGTCCTCCGGGCCGGGCAGCAGGATCACCTCCGCGCGGTCGGTGGCGCGGCCGGCACGGCCGACCTGCTGGTAGTAGGAGATGGGGGAGGACGGTGCTCCCACGTGCACCACGAACCCGAGATCCGGCTTGTCGAACCCCATCCCGAGGGCCGAGGTCGCCACCAGGGCCTTGACGCGGTTCTGCAACAGATCCTGTTCTGCCGCTTCGCGTTCGGTGGGATCGGTCTGGCCCGTGTACGCGGCCACGGCAATGCCCCGCTCGGACAGCAACGCCGCGAGGTCGGTGGCGCCCGCGACGGTCAGCGAGTACACGATGCCCGAGCCGGGGAGCGATTCCAGCCGGTCGGCCAACCATGCGATCCGGGCCGTGGGGTCCGGGATGCGCACCACGGCGAGGTGGAGGGAGTCGCGGCCGAGGCCGCCGCGGAGGACCTCGGTGTCGGCTCCGCCCACCCCCAACTGTGCGGCGACGTCGGCGACGACCCGGTCGTTGGCCGTGGCGGTCGTGGCGAGCACGGGAACCCCGTCACGCAACTCGGCGACCAGCGAGCGGATGCGGCGGTAGTCGGGTCGGAAGTCGTGCCCCCAGTCGGAGACGCAGTGCGCCTCGTCGACCACCACCAGGCCGGCGTCGGCGGACAGCGAGGGCAGCACCTGATCGCGAAAATCGGGATTGTTCAACCGTTCCGGACTGACGAGGAGTACGTCGAGCTCCCCGGCCGCGACGCGCGCGTGCACGTCGTCCCACTCGGTCACGTTGCCCGAGTTGATGGTCGCCGCCGTGACCCCGGCGCGCTCGGCCGCGGCCACCTGGTTGCGCATGAGCGCCAGCAGCGGCGAGACGATGACCGTCGGCCCGAGACCCTGCTCGCGTAGCAACCGCGCGGCGATGAAGTAGACGGCGGACTTGCCCCACCCGGTGCGCTGGACCACCAGGGCGCGGCGTTTGTGCACCACGAGTGCCTCGATGGCCGTCCACTGATCGTCCCGCAGCACCGCCGACGGGCCGGCCAGATCGGCGAGCAGTTCCTGCGCGCGCTCGCGCGTACTCACGCGAATTCCTGTGCGGCGTGGTCGATCTCCGCTGCGGTCGGGGCGGCGATGCCCGCTCGGGTGGTCGCGAGCGCGCCGCCGACGACCGCCCGGCGCACCGCGGTCTCGGGCCCGTCCCGCCAGGCGACGGCGAGCGCGCCGGTGAACGCGTCGCCGGCGCCGGTGGTGTCGATCGCCTGCACGCGAGGTGCGGGGACCTCGGTGACGGCGCCGTCGGGTCCGCGATGCCGCGCTCCGCGCGCGCCCAGGGTGGTGACGACGTGCGGGGTCCGCTCGACGGCGGCGCCCAGTGCGTGGTGCTCGCTCTCGTTGACCACCAGGACGTCGACGACGTCGAACAGGGCGTCGGGCACCGACCGGACGGGCGACGGATTGAGGAAGACGGTGGTGCCGCCGCGGCGCGCGGCCTCGGCCGCGGCGACGACGGTGGGCACCGGAATCTCCAGTTGCAGCAGCAGGACGTCGGCGCCCTCGATCGCCGCGACGTCGTCCGCGCCCAGCTCGGTCAGGGAGTCGTTGGCGCCGGCGACGACGACGATGGTGTTCTCGGCGGCGTCGTCCACCGTGACCACGGCGACGCCGCTGGCGCCGGGCGTCGTGCGCAGGGTGTCGGTGTCGATGCCGTCGGCCTGCAGGCTCGCCCGCAGCTCGGGAGCGAAGGCGTCGTCCCCGACCGCGCCGACGAACCGGACGCTCCCGCCGGCCCGCGCCGCGGCGACGGCCTGGTTGGCGCCCTTGCCGCCGCGGCCGAGGACCAGCTCGGTGCCCGCGACCGTCTCGCCGGGGGCGGGCAGCGACGACGTCCGCGCCGAGACGTCCATGTTGATGCTGCCGACGACGGTGATGCGCGGGGGTTCCGGAGGGGCCACGACGCCGACACTAACCGTCGGCGCCGACAGCCTCGTCTCGCGCGGACGGCGCGGTGACCGCCCGACGACGCCCTCGACGGTCGTACAGCGCCGCGACCGCCGCGCCGACGACGAGGCCGAGCGCCAGACCGATCAGCGTCATCGTCAGGCCGTGTGCCAACCCGGCCGACCACCGACCGTCGAAGTAGAGGATCGCGCGGACGGCGAGGTAGACCTGGTGCATCGGTTCGAACGTCGCGAGGAACCCGAACAGTCGGGGAGTGGCCTCGAGGGGAATGGTGGCACCGGCGGACGGCAGTCCGAGGATGACGAAGAGCACGAGGTTGATCACCAGGCCCGGCGTGCCGAGGACCGCCACGACGGACATGGCCGTGATGCCGACGGCGCTGATCGCGAGCGCCCCGTAGAGCCACAGCAGCAGAGCGTGCGGGGTGGGCATGCCCAGAGCGGCGGCGATGGCGAGGTACAGCGCGGACACGACGGCTCCGACCACGACCATGGTCAGCCACTTCGCGACCAGCGTGCGCAGACGGCTCACCGGGACCGCCGGCTTCTGTCGGAAGAACGGTCCGTACTCGAGCGGGAGGTAGCCGATGGCCCCGTCGACGAGTGCATTGGCGATGGTGGCGCCGGTGAAGCCGGCGAGGACGAGCAGCAGGGCGTAGTAGAACGCGGACAGACCGAGCCCGGTGCCGCCCGGCAGGGGGTCGTACGGCGCGACGACGACGTCGATGGGCTGCGCGAGGGTGAGTGCGGCGGTGCCGGTCAGGGCGGTTCCCTCGGGCAGACCGGCGGTGACCTGGTCGACGAGTTGCGACCCGACCGTCGTATTCGCCTCGGCGAGAGCGCGATCGGCGACGGTGCTCGCGAGCGTCGACCCCAGCGTGCCGGCGCGGGGGTTGGTCGTGACGGTGACGATCGGCTTCTCGACGTCGCCCGGAACCGCCGCGGCCTCGGCGAGCACGGTGACGCGTTTGGTGAAATCGCTCGGAATGGTCACGGCGGCGTAGACGTCACCGTTCGCCAGCATCTCCCGCGCCTGCGCGATGCCGACCACGCGAAGGTCGAACCGGTCGGGGTCGAGGCCCTTCTCGATGCCGTCGGCGATGGACTGGCCGAGATTGGCCTGCTGTCCGTTCGGCAGGACGTCGCCCTCGTCGTTCTGCACGAGCGCGAGGGGAAAGTGGCGCAGGTTCTTCTGCGGGTCCGCCACGCCGCCGAGATAGAGCGCGGCGAGCAGGGACATGAGCACCGACACGACGACCACCGGGACCGCCCAGGTGAGGGGTCGGCGGAACGCCGAGGGACGCGGTGCGATCACGGTGGGCATGGCAGTTCCCTCTCGACGACGTCGGTGGGCCGTGCTCGATGCACTTCTGTATCGAGTGGCAGTTCGATACAGTAATGCATCGAACTGTCGACGGACAAGGACCGACCCCTGTGAGCACCGAGACGACCCGGCCGAAACGCAGCCGCGCCGCGACGCGCGAACGCGTACTGGACGGCGCCCTGGCCGTCTTCGCCGAGCGCGGATTCGGACGGTCCACTCCGGAGCAGATCTGCGAACGTGCGGGATTCACCCGCGGCGCGTTCTACTCGAATTTCGGTTCGATGGACGAGGTGTTCCTCGCCCTCTGGCAACGTCAGGCGAACGCCCTCGTCGACCGACTCCGCACGGCGGTCGACGACGTCCACGTGACGGCTCCCGCGGGCACGTCCGTCGTCCGGGCGTTCACCGAGACCGTCGTCGACGGGTTGTCCGGACTCACCGCGGACGTCTCCTGGCACGTCCTCACGGCCGAGTTCTCCGCGTACGCCGCCCGCCGTCCCGAGCTCGCCGCGGTGATCGTCGAGCACCGCGCGGCCCTGCGTCACGCGCTGTTGCCCATGATCGTGCGCGTGCTGGCCGCGTTCGGGCGCGAACCCGCCGTCGACGAGGACACCCTGGGACGCAGCGTCGTCGCCGTGTACGACGGGGCCATGTCGCAGGCCATGATCGAACCCGACGATCCCGCGCCGCGACGGCTCGCCCTCGAGCTCGTCGCGGCGATCGTCTGGGATCGATCACGCCCCGTGCGAGATCAGTAGGCCCGCTCGTACTGCGGCGGCGTCGCGGGCGTCATCGCGACCCCGAGTTCCTGCGCGGCCCGGCGCGGCCAGTACGGGTCGCGCAGCAGTGCCCGGCCGAGCAGGACGGCGACCGCGTCCCCCGAGGCGACGACGTCCTCGGCCTGCTTGGCCTCGTCGATCAGCCCGACGGCCGCGGCGGGCACGGTGGTCTCGCTCTGGATCCGCCGCGCGAACGGCACCTGATAGCCGGGCGCGACCGGAATATCGGCCTTGGCGACGTTGCCGCCGGTGGAGACGTCGATCAGGTCGACTCCGTGATCCTGCAGCCGCTCGGTGAGCAGCACCGTCTGGTCGGCGGTCCAGGCGTCGGAGTCGATGCCACGCTCCTCGCCGGTCCAGTCGGTCGCGCTGACGCGCACGAAGACGGGGCGATCGGCCGGCCAGACCTCGCGCACGGCGTCGACCACGCGCACCAGGAACCGGGCGCGGCCGTCGAAGTCGCCGCCGTACTCGTCGGTGCGGTGGTTGCTCGCGGGGGAGAGGAACTGATGCAGGAGGTACCCGTGGGCCGCGTGGATCTCGACGACCTCGACTCCCGCGCGACGGGCGCGCGTCGCCGCCGCCCGGAAGTCGGCGACGACGGTGTCGATGTCCGCGACGGACATCTCGCGCGGTGGCGGGTAGTGCCCGAACGGCACCGCGCTCGGGCCGAGCGTCTCCCAGTGCAGCGGGTTCTCCGACGACAACGGCTTGCCGCCGCGCCACGGGGCGTCGGTGGACGCCTTGCGGCCGGCGTGTGCGAGCTGGACGGCCGGCACGCTGCCGTGCGCGACGATCTCGGCGACCACGTCGGTGAGCGCCCGCTCCTGCTCGTCGGTCCACAGACCCAGGTCCCACGGGCCGATCCGCCCCTCGGGCGACACGGACGTCGCCTCGGTCACGATCAACCCGGCGCCGCCGACGGCGCGGGAGACCAGGTGCGTGCGGTGCCAGGCGGTCATGGCCCCGACCTGCGGTCCCTCCGCGTCGGCCGAGTACTGACACATCGGCGACATCCACACGCGATTGGGGACGGTCAGCTCTCGCAGGGTCAGGGGTTCGAACAGCACGCTCATCGGTTCACTCCTCGTCTCGACTCCCTCTCTCGTTCGTGGCCAACCGGCTCGGCGGCGAACTATTCCCGGCGTTTACCCTGGGTTCGTGACCGCTGTCTCTCCCGCATCCGTCTCTCTCGAGGAGGCCGTCCACGCCGCGGCCCGGCGCGCCCGGCTCGCGGCGCGCGTCCTCGCGCAGACCACCACGGCGGACAAGGACCGGGCGCTCCACGCCGCGGCCGACGTCCTGCTCGCCGCGGCGGACACCGTGCTCACGGCCAACGCCGAGGACGTCGCGACCGCTGCGGCGGACGGCACCCCGGACTCGGTGCTCGATCGGCTGCGTCTGACGCCCGACCGGATCGACGGCATCGCCTCCGGTCTGCGGCAGGTGGCCGGGCTGCCGGACCCGGTCGGCGTGACCCTGGAGGGCACCACCCTGCCCAACGGACTCGAGACCCGTCGGGTGAGCGTGCCGCTGGGCGTCGTCGGGATGATCTACGAGGCGCGGCCCAACGTCACGGTCGACGCCTTCGGTCTCACGCTGAAGTCCGGCAACGCCGTGCTGCTGCGCGGCTCGTCGTCCGCCGCGCGCACCAACGCGGCGCTGGTGGAGGTGCTGCGCGCGTCGCTCACCGCGGAAGGTCTGCCCGCCGACGCCGTCCAGTTGCTCTCGTCGGAGGACCGCGCGACCGTCACGCATCTCATCCGGGCGCGCGGGCTGGTCGACGTCGTCGTGCCGCGCGGGGGAGCGGGCCTCATCGCCGCCGTCGTGCGGGACGCGACGGTGCCGACCATCGAGACCGGCGTCGGCAACTGCCACGTGTACGTCGACGCCTCGGCGGACCTCGACGTCGCCGAGCGCATCGTCCTCAACGCCAAGACCCGTCGCGTCAGCGTGTGCAACGCCGCCGAGACCGTCCTGATCGACCGCGCGGTCGCCGACGCGGCGGTGCCGCGGTTGGTGGCGGCGCTGGAGGCGCAGGACGTGCGCGTGCACGGCGATCTGCCCGGCCTGATTCCGGCCACCGACGCGGACTGGGAACAGGAGTACCTCTCGCACGACATCGCGCTCGCCGTGGTGGACGGGGTGGACGGGGCCATCGAGCACATCGACCGCTACGGCACCGGCCACACCGAGGCCATCGTCGCGCGCGACGTCGCGGCCGCCCGGACCTTCACCGCGCGCGTCGACGCCGCCGCCGTCATGGTCAACGCCTCGACCGCCTTCACCGACGGCGAGCAGTTCGGCTTCGGCGCCGAGATCGGCATCTCCACGCAGAAGCTCCACGCCCGCGGCCCGATGGGACTCCGCGAGCTCACCTCGTCCAAGTGGATCGTGTGGGGCGACGGACACGTCCGCCCGGCCTGACCCCGACTCGCCCCTCACCCGAAGGCTCCTCGTGACCCCTGCGCTCCAGACCCCCGCCGGTACCGCGAACATCGTCCCGGTCTTCACCGACGTCGACGACGTCGTCGCCCGGCTCGCGACCACCGGCTACCTCGCCGACAAGGCCACGGCCACCGCGGTCTTCCTGGCCGACCGGCTGGGCAAGCCGCTGTTGGTCGAGGGGCCGGCGGGTGTCGGCAAGACCGAGCTGGCGCGGGCCGTCGCGCAGGCCACCGGCGCGGAACTGGTGCGGCTGCAGTGCTACGAGGGCGTCGACGAGGCCCGCGCGCTCTACGAGTGGAACCATGCCAAGCAGATCCTGCGCATCCAGGCCGACCAGGGCTCCGGCTGGGACGCCACACGGCACGACGTGTTCTCCGAGGAGTTCCTGCTGCCGCGGCCGCTGCTGGCCGCGATCCGCCGCAGCGACCCGACGGTCCTGCTGATCGACGAGACCGACAAGGCCGACGTCGAGATCGAGGGCCTCCTGCTCGAGGTGCTCAGCGACTTCGCCGTGACCGTTCCCGAGCTCGGCACCGTCACCGCGACCCGCCGGCCGTTCACCGTGCTCACCTCCAACGCGACCCGTGAGCTCACCGAGGCGCTCAAGCGCCGGTGCCTGTTCCTCCACCTCGACTTCCCGGACGCCGCACTCGAACGCCGCATCCTGGCGAGCCGCGTCCCCGAGCTGCCCGACGCGATGGCCGAGCAGATCGTCCGCATCGTCCAGGTGCTCCGCGACATGCAGCTGCAGAAGGTGCCCTCGGTCGCCGAGACCATCGACTGGGGTCGGACGGTGCTCGCGCTGGGCGCCGACTCGGTCGACGATGCGGTCGTGAAGTCGACGTTGGGCGTGGTGCTCAAGCACCGTTCCGACACCGAGCGGGCCGTCGCCGAACTGCGCCTGGGCTGATGACGGCCGCCGCCGACGTCGCCGGGATCCCGGCGCACCTAATCGGCTTCGTCGAGGCTCTGCGCCGCCGCGGTATCGCGGTCGGCCCGTCCGAGACGGTCGACGCCGGCGCCGTGCTCTCGGTACTCGATCTGCTCGATCGCGAGGCCGTCCGCGAGGGACTGGCCTGTTCCCTGGTGCGGCGGCCGTCGCACCGGCCCGCGTTCGACGCCCTCTTCGACCTGTGGTTCCCCGCCGCGATCGGGGCCCGCACGGCCGACGAGGACGCCGTCGTCACGCCGCCGCGACGCGACGACGGGAGCATCGACCTCGACGCCCTCAAACACGTGCTGGCCGACCTGCTCGCCGACGGGTCGGACGAGGCGATGGCCGAGGTGCGACGACTGGTCGGCGACGTCGTCGAGACGTACGGCAAGTACTCCACCGCACGCGGCGACTCGTTCTCCGAGTACCAGACGTTGCGCGAGGTCGCCCCGGACACCCTGCTCGCCCGCATCGTCGAGGGCCTGCGCGGCCGCAGCCGCGACCCCGGCGCACCCACGTCCGGCGACTTCGAGAGCGAACTCGTCCGCCGCACCGCCGCCGTGCGGGTCGCGGAGTTCCGATCGATGATCGAGAAGGAGGTCCGACGCCGGACCGCCGAGGTGCTCGGTCGAGAGCGCGTGGCGTCGTACGGCGTGCCCCGCGCCGCCGAGGACGTCGACTTCCTCCGCGCGTCGGAAGCCGAACTCGCCGCGTTGCGACGGCAGATGGTCCCGCTCGCCCGCATCCTCGCCGGGCGGCTGGCCGTGCGTCGCCGACGGTCCCGCGCCGGGTCGATCGACCTGCGACGCACGCTGCGACGGTCCATGTCGACCGGTGGGGTCCCGGTGACGCTGGTGACCAAGGCGCCGCGCCGTGCCCGACCCGACCTCGTCGTCCTCTGCGACGTGTCCGGGTCCGTCGCCGGTTTCAGTCAGTTCACGTTGTCGCTGGTGCACACCCTGCGGGAGCAGTTCTCGCGCGTTCGCGTGTTCGCGTTCGTCGACACCGTCGACGAGGTCACCCGGTTCTTCTCCGGGCCCGCGTCGGCGGGGGTGACCGACGCGGTGAGCCGCATGATCGCCGAGGCCGACCTGGTCAGCTACGACGGCCACTCGGACTACGGGCACTCGTTCGAGTCGTTCGCGATGCGGCACCTGTCCGTCGTGACGCCGCGGTCGTCGGTGCTCGTCCTGGGCGACGCGCGCACCAACTTCCGGGACCCCCGGGTCGAGTCGCTCGCCCGTGCGGTCGCCGTCGCCCGGCACGCGCACTGGCTCAACCCGGAGCCGCGGGCCCAATGGGGGACGGGCGATTCGGCGGCCGAGGTCTACCGCCGGGTGATCCCCATGCACGAGTGCCGGTCGGCGTCGCAACTGGCGGACGTGGTCGGACGCCTGCTCCCGGCCACGTAGAGTCGACGCTCGTGCACCCAGCGCCGAACCCGTCGGACGGGCCGTCCGCATCCGAGCCGCGGCGGCTCGGCGTGATGGGCGGCACGTTCGATCCGATCCACCACGGCCACCTCGTGGCGGCCAGTGAAGTGGCGGACCGGTTCGACCTCGACGAGGTGATCTTCGTGCCCACGGGTCGGCCGTGGCAGAAGAACGACCGCAGCGTGAGCCCGCCGGAGGACCGGTACCTGATGACCGTCGTCGCCACGGCGTCGAATCCGCGATTCTCCGTCAGCCGCGTCGACATCGATCGGGGCAAGCCGACGTACACCGTCGACACGCTGCGCGACCTCGCGCGTCAGCACCCCGGGGACGAGCTCTACTTCATCACCGGGGCCGACGCGCTGGGCAGCATTCTCGGCTGGCAGGACTGGCAGGAGCTGTTCGGCCTCGCGCGCTTCGTCGGGGTGTCCCGGCCGGGCTACGAGCTCGAGGCGGACCACCTGGCGGACTACCTCGCCCGGCTGCCCCGCGACGTGCTCACGCTCGTCGAGATCCCCGCCCTCGCCATCTCGTCGACGGAGTGCCGTCGGCGATCCGCCGAGGGGCGACCCGTCTGGTACCTCGTGCCCGACGGCGTCGTGCAGTACATCTCCAAACGCAACCTCTACCGCTCGGCGGGAGCCGCGGGACGAGACACCGTCTCCGAACCGGCCGCACCGTCGTCCACCGAACACCCGGGAGTTCCGCAGTGAGTGCCACATCCGACGCCGTCGCGATCGCGACCGTCGCCGCCCGCGCCGCCGACGACAAGTTGGCTGCCGACGTCATGGTCATCGACGTCTCCGAGCAGCTCGTCATCACCGACTGCTTCGTCATCGCCTCCGCGCCCAACGAGCGTCAGGTCAACGCGATCGTCGAGAACATCGAGGAGAAGCTGCGCGAGGCCGGTCACCAGCCGGTGCGCCGCGAGGGCACCCGCGAGGGCCGCTGGGCGCTGCTCGACTACGTCGACGTCGTCGTGCACGTGCTCCACAACGACGAGCGCCACTTCTACGCACTCGAGCGGCTGTGGAAGGACTGCCCCGTCCTCGAGGTCGAGGGCGTCCGCTCCGAGGCGCGCACCACCTACGGCAGCGACGAGGGCCACGACGAGCCGAACGGAAGCGCCCCGACGGCGTGAGCGCTCCGCTTCCGGTGCGTCGGCTGGTGCTGCTCCGGCACGGCCAGACCGAGTACAACGCGACCGGGCGCATGCAGGGTCACCTCGACACCGACCTCACCGACCTGGGACGCCGGCAGGCCGACCTCGCGGCGCGGGAACTGGCGACCCTGCGCCCGCATCGCATCGTCACCTCCGATCTGCGCCGCGCGCACGACACCGCCCGCGCCCTGGGCACGCACGCCGCCGTGTCGGTCGAGACCGACGCGCGGCTGCGCGAGACGCATCTCGGGGATTGGCAAGGTCTCTCGCACACCGACATCGACGCGTCGGCCCCCGGTATCCGGGAGACCTGGCGCAGCGACTCCGAGTTCCGGCCGCCCGGCGGTGAATCGCGCCTGGACGTCGCTGCCCGCGCCCGCCCGCTCGTCGACGAGTTGCTGACCGACGCGGCGTGGACCGCGGATCCGGTGGTGCTCGTCGCGCACGGCGGCACCATCGCCGCGCTGACGGCGTCGTTGCTCGGACTGGCGGTGGAGTCCTGGCCCGTGCTCGGCGGGCTCGGCAACGCGAGCTGGGTTCAGCTGTCGCGCTACGACTCCGAGCCACCGTGGCGCCTCGACATCTGGAACGCCACCGCGGCCGTCGCCGGGGACGTGCTGTGACCGATCGGCCCGTGTTGCTGGTCCTGGCCGACTCGCTGTCGTACTACGGGCCCGAGGGTGGGCTGCCCGCCGACCACCCGCGCATCTGGCCGTCGCTCGTGGGGCGCGAACTCGGATGGGACGTCGAACTGGTCGCTCGCATCGGCTGGACCTGCCGCGATGCCTGGTGGGCCCTGACGCAGGATCCGCGCGTCTGGGCGGCGATCCCGCGCGCCGGGGCGCTGGTGGTGGGGACGGGCGGAATGGACTCGTTGCCCTCGCCGCTGCCGACCGCCCTGCGCGAACAGATCCGCTACGTCCGGCCGCCGGCGTTGCGCCGAGCGGTGCGCGCCGGATACGGGTGGGCACAACCCCGACTGTCGCGACTCGGACGTCCGGTGGCGCTGCCGCCCGCCCTGTCCGTCGACTACCTCGAGCAGATCCGGGGCGCGACGGCCGCGGTGCGGCCGGACCTGCCGATGGTGGCGACCCTGCCGTCCGTCCACGAGTGCGACGCCTACGGGCGGGTGCATGCGGGCCGGGAACCCGCCGTGCGCGCGACCACCGCGTGGGCTCGCTCGACGGGTGTTCCCGTGGTCGACCTCAAGGCCGCGGTGGTCGACGATTTCCGCGCCGGGACCACGAATCCCGATGGCATCCACTGGGGTTGGGCATCGCACGAGCGGGTCGCCGAGGCGATGCTGCGGGTGCTGCGCAGTCCCTAGCTCGTTCATCCCCAGTGCTGAGGTTGTCCCCGGGTCGATGTCGACGAGGCCGTCGCGTCGGGGGCGGAACCTACCGTCGCGGGCATGACCTCACCCGAGCCGGACGCGGACCTCGACGCACCCCCGGCCGGTCCGGCCCGGCGGCCGCGATCGGTGCGACTCGACCTCGGCTCGCGCGGGTTCCGCGCGCTTCTGGTGGTGGGGGTCGTGCTGGTTCTCGGAACGGCCGGGTTGCTGATGCGCGACGCGCCCGAGGTGGTCGCGGTGCCGCCGCTGCCGCCCGTGGCGGGACCGGCGGTGGAGTCGGCTCCCTCTGCCGAGCCCGACCCGCCCGCGTCGGTGGTCGTGAGCGTGGTCGGTGCCGTCGTGCGGCCCGGACTGGTCACCGTGCCGCCCGGGTCCCGGGTGGCGGACGCCGTGGCCGCGGCCGGGGGACATCGGCCCGACGCCGACATGCTCACCCTGAACTGGGCCAGGCCCGTCGCCGACGGGGAGCAGGTGGTGGTGGGGGTCGCCGGTGCTGCGTCGCCGGTCGCCGGGGTGCTGCCGGCCGGCGACACGCCGCCGACCGCCGGATCGGCGGGCGGGATCGCCGCAGCGGGGCGCGTCTCGTTGAACGCCGCCACCGAATCCGACCTCGACGCGTTGCCGGGCGTCGGGCCCGTCACCGCGGCCGCGATCGTCGCGTGGCGAGAGGAGAACGGACCCTTCGCGAGTGTCGATCAGCTGGCCGAGGTCACCGGCATCGGGCCCGCACGTCTGCAGAAGCTGACGGAGTTGGTGGTGCCGTGACACGCGACTCGGGCGGGGCCGAGGACTCTGCGGAGCAGCAGGATTCGACCGTGCCGGATCTGCGATTGGTGCCGTCGGCGGTGGGGGCGTGGACGGCCTGTGGGCTCGGCGTGGCGGCGGGGACGTCCGCTGCGGTGGTGCTGGCGGTCGCGTGCGTGACGGTGGTCGCCGGGTGCGGACTGTGGACTGCCGCGACGGGTTCCCGTCGGCGGATCGTCACGGTCGCCGCGGCCGCTCTCGTGGTGACCGCCGCCTTCGCCGGAACGACCGCGTTGCGTGTCGACGCCGTCGCGTCCGGGCCGGTCCGCGCCTACGCCGAGGCCGGGCGGTTCGTCGGCATCGACGGCGTCGTCAGCGAGGATCCTCGCGAGATCCGTGGTGCGGCAGCGACTCTCGTGGTGCTGTCCGTGCGGGCGCACCGGGTGGCATCGGGCCGCGATGCGGTGACCGGCCCGGCGGACCTGACCGTCCTTGCCGCCGGAGCCGAGTGGATGCGGGTGGCGTACGGGACGCCCGTCACGTTCCGGGCTCGCCTGGCCGTGCCGGACCGACCGGGCCTCGTCGCCGCGGTGGCGCGCCCGACCGGCCCGCCGAGCCCGGGCACCCCGCCGTGGTGGGCCACCGCGGCCACCTCGGTCCGGTCCGCGCTCGCCGCGGCGTCGGACCGCGCGTTGCCACCCGAGTCGTCGGGCCTGCTCCCGGGCATCGTGGTGGGGGACCGGTCGGGGCTGCTGCCCGAGGTCGAGGAGGACTTCACCGAGGCCGGGATGTCGCACCTGACCGCGGTGTCGGGCGCCAACTTCGCTTTTCTGGTCGGTGCCGTGGTGGTGCTGGCGCGGGCGTGCACACTGGGTCCCCGGGCGACGGTGCTGGTGGCCGGTCTCGCGCTGGTGGCGTTCGTGGTGATCGCACGTCCGTCGCCGAGCGTGCTGCGGGCGGCGGTCATGGGGGTGCTCGGTCTGCTCGCGTTGCTGACGGGACGTCGTCGCCACGCGATGCCGGCGCTCGCCACCGCCGTGATCGTGCTGCTGGCGGTGAACCCCGCGTTGGCGGTGTCGTGGGGGTTCGCGTTGTCGGTCACGGCGACCGCGGCGCTGGTGCTGTTGGCGCCGGTCCTCCTGCGCTGGTGGGTCGGCGACCCCGACGCGCCGGACGGCACTCCGGTTCGGTCACCCGTGCGGGGCGCCGTCGTGGTCGCGGTAGCCGCGCATCTGGTGACCGCGCCGATCGTCGCGGCGATGGCGGGCCGCTCGAGTCTCTATGCGGTCGTCGCGAACGTGCTCGCGGCACCGGTGGTCGGGCCGGTCACGGTGGTGGGCGCCGCGGCGGCCCTGGTCGCGGTGGTCGACGTCGACATCGGCGCGCTGGTGGCGGGGGTGACGCGGCTACCCCTCACCTGGCTCGTGGAGGTCGCGCGGGTCTCCGCGTCGGCACCCGGCGCGCAGATACCCACTACCGAGGGGCTCGCCGGGGCACTGGTGGTGGGCGGCGTCGCAGTCGGTGCGACCGGAGTGTGGTGGTGGCTGCGGGCGCCGCGGATTCCCGGGGGCCGGGAGGGTCCGGGCTGTCGGCCGCCCGTGGGACGATCGTCCGGTGACTGCAGCGACCCGCCCCGAGCCCCTTCATCTCGTCCTGGGTGACGAGGAGCTGCTCGTCGAGCGTGCGGTCTCGTCCATCGTGTCGGACCTGCGTCGATCGGCCGGTGGCGGTGCGGATCTGCCCGTCGACACCATCCGTGCCGGGGACACCACCACGGCCGAGCTGGCGGAGCTGCTCAGCCCGTCGCTGTTCGCCGAGGATCGGGCCGTGATCTTCGAGGCCGCGGCCGAGGCGGGCAAGGACGCGGTCACGCTCCTGCAGGACGCGGCGTCGTCACCCGTGGACGGCGTGGTGCTGATCGTGCTGCATTCCGGTGGGGGACGGGCCAAGTCGATGGTCGGCGTCCTCCAGAAGGCGGGTGCGGTGGTGCACGACTGCGCCAAGCTCACCAAGGCCTCGGATCGCATCGACTTCCTGCGTGGCGAGTTCCGTCGGCACGACGTGCGGGTGGCGCCGGACGCCATCGCGGCTCTGGTCGACGCCGTCGGCTCGGACCTGCGCGAGCTGGCGGCGGCGTGCTCGCAGCTGGTCTCCGACACCGGCGGCAAGGTGGACGTCGCCGCGGTGCGTCGGTACTACTCGGGGCGGGCAGAGGTCACGGGGTTCGACATCGCGGACAAGGCGGTGGCGGGGGACACGGCCGCGGCGCTCGAGGCGCTGCGCTGGGCGATGCTGGGCGGCGCCCCGCACGTCCTGCTGGCCGACGCCCTGGCCGATGCCGTGCACACGGTCGCCCGCGTCGGGTCGGCGGGCCGCGGAGACCCCTTCCGGATGGCGCCGGAGCTCGGAATGCCGCCGTGGAAGGTGAAGAAGGCGCAGGCGCAGGCCCGCCACTGGGATCCCGATCGCATCGCCGCCGCGCTGCAGGTGGTGGCCGCGCTGAACGCAGACGTGAAAGGGCAGGCCGCCGATGCAGACTACGCGGTGGAGCGGGCGGTCACCGTCGTGGCGGGGCTGGCCGCGGCCCGATAGGCCGGCCGACGTTCGGCCGGAGAACGTACGACACCCCGGCCGCCGAGGGCGACCGGGGTGAGGCAGGCACGGCACGGCTCGTCGCTCCCAAAGGAGAGCGGACCGTGGCGCGAATCAGAGCTTGTTGAAGGCCTGGGACAGCGCCGACTTCTTGTTGGCGGCCTGGTTCTTGTGGATGACGCCCTTGCTGGCAGCCTTGTCGAGCTGACGGCTGGTCGCATGCAGGAGGGTCTCCGCCTTGTTCTTGTCGCCGGCAGCAGCCGCCTCACGGAACGACCGAACGGCGGTGCGCAGCGACGACTTCACCGACTGGTTGCGCAGACGCTGACGCTCGTTGGTGGCAATGCGCTTCACCTGGGACTTGATGTTGGCCACGCTGAAATATCCTTCGCTTCTTCTCGGTCCGGGACGGCTGGCTCCGGGGAACGATCCTGGCCGTGACGTGCTGTGCTCGTGCTAAGCATGCGGCGGGCACGAATGACGTGCCCACGCCCGACGGTCGAGACTACCAGCGACGGTCGGTGAACCCAATTCGCCCGCCGCCCCGGGACGCCGCCGCGCGACGCGTGTGACGGCCGAGGCTGTTGTGACCGAGGGTAATTGTCGTGTCCCCCGTGCCAGGACGCACCCGGTGAGGCACCATGACGCCATGAGCCCACGGTCCACCGCGACGGAGAAGCCGGACAAGCCGGCGAAGACGACGCAGAAATCCGCGCAGTCGCAGAAGTCGACAGCACGGTCGTCCCGGTCGACCGCGCGCACGTCGACGACCGACGGGGTGTTCGGTGGCTACAGCGACATCGGCCGCTACGGCCTCGCGTTCGACGAGATGTTCGACGGTGACGGTGGTCTGCGCGGACCGTACAAGGGCATCCACAAGGCGCTGGCTCCGTCGGACGCCGGTGAACTCGCGGCACGGTCGGACGCGCTCGGCCGCGCCTTCGTCGACCAGGGCATCACGTTCTCGCTGTCCGGCCAGGAGCGGCCCTTCCCGCTGGACCTGGTGCCCCGCGTCATCGCCGCGGCCGAGTGGAACAAGCTCGAACGCGGCATCACCCAGCGCGTGAAGGCGCTCGAGATGTTCCTCGCGGACATCTACGGCGACCAGGAGATCCTGCGTGACGGGGTGGTGCCCAAGCGGCTGGTGACCTCCTGCGAGCACTTCCACCGCGAGGCGTTCGGCATCGTGCCGCCCAACGGGGTCCGCATCCACGTCGCCGGCATCGACCTCGTGCGCGACGCCGAGGGCACGTTCCGGGTGCTCGAGGACAACCTGCGCTCGCCGTCGGGCGTCAGCTACGTCATGGAGAACCGCCGCACCATGGCGCGGGTCTTCCCCGACCTGTTCGCCAGCCACCGCGTCCGCGCGGTCGGCGACTACGCGACCCATCTGCTCCGCGCCCTGCGTGCGGCGGCGGCGATCAACGAGGCCGACCCGGCCGTCGTCGTCCTGACCCCGGGCGTCGCCAATTCCGCGTACTTCGAGCACTCGCTGCTCGCCCGGTTGATGGGCGTGGAGCTCGTCGAGGGCCGAGACCTCTTCTGTCGCGACAACGTGGTCTACATGCGGACCACCGAGGGCGAGCGTCAGGTCGACGTCATCTACCGCCGCATCGACGACGACTACCTGGACCCGATGCAGTTCCGGCCCGACTCGGTGTTGGGGGTGGCCGGGCTCGTCAACGCCGCGCGCGCGGGCAACGTCGTCATCTCGAGCGCGGTGGGCAACGGCGTCGGCGACGACAAGCTCACCTACACGTACGTGCCCACGATCATCGAGTACTACCTGCACGAGAAGCCGCTGTTGGCCAACGTCGACACCTACCGGTGCTGGCTCCCGGAGGAGTGCGAGGAAGTCCTCGATCGCGTGGACGAGTTGGTCATCAAGCCGGTCGAGGGCTCCGGCGGCTACGGCATCGTCTTCGGTCCCGACGCCAGTCCGAAGGAACTGAACGCGATCTCGCGCAAGATCAAGGCCGATCCGCGGGGGTGGATCGCTCAGCCGGTGGTGCAACTGTCGACGGTGCCCACCAAGATCGGCGATCAGCTCGTGCCCCGTCACGTGGACCTGCGGCCCTTCGCGGTCAACGACGGCGACGACGTGTGGGTGCTGCCCGGTGGACTGACCCGTGTCGCGCTGCCCGAGGGCTCGCTGGTGGTGAACTCCAGCCAGGGCGGCGGCAGCAAGGACACCTGGGTCCTCGCGAGCCGGAGTTCCTCGGAGGAACGGGAACTCGGCGGGCAGGAGATCGTGAGCGAGCCGCCGTCGTCACCGACCGCGCCGCAGGGCCCCGAGCTGACGTCGTCGCAGATCCAACAGCAGCAGCAGGGGCGCATCGACACCACCGGAACGGGGGCCGAGTGATGTTGGCTCGCAACGCGGAATCGCTGTACTGGATCGGGCGCTACGTCGAGCGGGCCGACGACACGGCTCGCATTCTCGACGTGACGGTGCATCAGCTGCTCGAGGATGCCACCGTCGATCCCGACCACGCGTCACGAGTGTTGTTGCGCGTGTTGGGTTTCGAGCTCCCCAGTGAGCGACTCGACGTCTGGTCGCTGACCGAACTGGTCGCCTTCTCGCGCAACGGGACGGGGTCGATCGTCGACTCGCTGTCGAGTGCTCGCGAGAACGCCCGCGGCGCACGGGAAGTCACGTCCAGCGAGATGTGGGAGTGTCTGAACACCACCTACAACGCACTGAACGATCGCATCCGCGCGTCGAAGCGACTGGGGCCGCACGAGTTCTTCAGCTTCATCGAGGAGCGGGCCGCGATGTTCGCCGGCCTGGCGGACTCCACGCTCAGCCGCGACGACGGCTACCGCTTCCTCCTGCTGGGGAGGTCCGTCGAACGGGTGGACATGACGGTCCGACTCCTGCTCGCGCGCGCCGGTGACCGGCCCTCGTCGCCGGCCTGGGTCACGGTGCTGCGGTCGGCCGGGGCGCACGACACCTACCTGCGGACCTACCGGGGCGCGTTGGACGCCCAGCGGGTACTGGAGTTCATGGTCCTCGATCGACTGTTCCCGCGGTCGATCTTCTACGCGCTGAGCCAGGCGGAGGCGTCGCTCGACGAGCTCGACCACCGCCCGGACAGTCGCGTGGGCTCCACCGCGGAGGCGCAGCGACTGCTCGGTCGGGCCCGCAGCGAGCTCGAGTTCCTGCAGCCGGGAGCCCTGCTCGAGGACCTGCAGGATCGACTGATGGCGTTGCAGTCCGTGTGCAGCGACGTCGGCGATGCGATCTCGACGCAGTACTTCCACGCGGCGCCCTGGGTGGCGTGGACGGATGCCGGAGCGCGTACGGACGTCGCGCAGGTGGAGGGAGAGCTGTGAGCTGGCGATTGCGCGTGGTGCACACCACGGGCTACAACTACGACGCCCCGGTGACGTCGTCGTACAACGAGGCGCGTCTGACGCCGCGGAGCGACAACCGCCAGAACGTCATCCTGAATCGCGTCGAGACCGACCCTGCGACGCGTTCCTACCGCTACACGGACTACTGGGGGACCGCGGTCACGGCGTTCGACCTGCACGCCCCGCACACGTCGCTCGAGGTGGTGGGCTCCTCGGTCGTCGAGACCGACGCCTTCACCCCGCCTGCGGAACCCTCGGAGTGGGGCGAACTGCACGCGGACTCGGTGACCGACCGGTTCGACGAACTCCTCGGCACCAGCACCTACGTGCCCGCCAACCGTCAGTTGGCGTCCGTCGCGAAGAAACTGGCCAAGGACCGCACGCCCTACGAGGCCGTGACGGCGGTGGCCGAGTGGGTCCACGCCGAGATGGCCTACGTCCCCGGCACCACGGGCGTGCACACCTCCGCCGTCGAGGCGTACGCGGAGAAGAAGGGCGTCTGCCAGGACTATGCCCACCTGACCCTGCTCATGCTGCGCAGCATCGGGATTCCGGCGCGGTACGTGTCCGGGTACCTCCACCCGACCGCCGACGCGGTGGTGGGCGAGTCGGTGGAAGGGCAGTCCCACGCGTGGGTGGAGGCCTGGACGGGATCGTGGTGGGGCTACGACCCGACCAACGCCGTGCCGGTGCGAGAACAGCACGTCTCGGTGGGAATCGGCCGCGACTACGCGGACGTGCCGCCGCTCAAGGGCATCTTCTCCGGCGGCGGTTCCACCGAGCTGGACGTGGTCGTGGAGATCACCCGGCTCGCCTGACCGGGGTCAGTGCCAGGCGAAGTCCGACTTCAGCCGAGACGCGACGGTGTCGAACTTCTCGCGCGGGAAGATCGCGCCCTCGCGGCGGATGCCGGCCTCGGGCACGTCGAGGACGCGATCCAGACGCAGCCAGCTGGGTCGACCCTGTGCATCCCAGGGGCCGGACCCGACGGCGAGCCAGTCACGGTCGCCGTCGTGGTTCTTGCTCGAGAGCATGAGGCCGAGCAGCGTTCCGCCGTCGCGGCCGACGACGAGGACCGGCCGATCCTTGCCCTGCGACGGGTCCTCCTCGTAGGCGACCCAGGTCCACACGATCTCGCCCGGGTCCGCGGCACCGTCGAGTGCGGGGGCGTACTCGATGCGGCGGGCCCGCGCCGCCGTCGGGGCGGACGTGGTGCTCACCGGACGCCCGGCGGGTGCGGACGGCGCGGTCGTGCGGCGGCCCGCGAGTTGTTCCTGAACGCGGTCGAGGGCGCCGGATCGCTGCAACTGACGGAACAGGCGCGGCCCTTCCGCGACGGCGAGGCGGCCCAGCTTCTTCCCGATCTGTCCCAGCGTTGGCATGGGGACCAGATTACCGAGTCCGGCGATCGTGACTCACCCACGAGAGGTTAGGTTCGGCTACCCTAACTCCGTCCCGGACGATCCGGGCGATCGAGGGAGAGACGATGAGAACGACCGACCATCGACCGCGGCGACGGGGTCGAGTGCTCGTGGCCGTCGCGGCCGCGGCCCTGCTCGTCCTGACGGGCTGCTCGTCCGGCGACTCGGACGACGCGGTGGGGGAGACGACGGTGACGCACGCGTTCGGTGACACGGTGGTCCCGACGAACCCGCAGCGTGTGGTGTCGGTGGGGCTGACCGAGCAGGACACCCTGCTCGCGCTCGGAATCGTGCCGGTCGGCGTGACCGAGTGGTACGGCGATCAGCCCTACGCCACGTGGCCGTGGGCGCAGGACCTGCTCGGGGACGCCACGCCCGAGGTGCTGAGCCAGGTGGACGGCATCGAGTTCGAGAAGGTGACCGCGCTCGAGCCGGACCTCATTATCGGCACCAACGCCGGCATGAGCGCCGACGACTACGCGCGCCTGAGCGCCATCGCGCCCACCATCGCGCACAGCGATCCCGACTCGCCGTACTTCGAGCCGTGGGATCGACAGGTGCGGACGATCGGCGCCGCCGTCGGCAAGCCGGAGGAGGCCGACGCGCTGGTCCGCGGCGTGCAGGAGCGTTACCGCGAGGCCGCCGCGCAGCACCCCGAGTTCGCGGACACGAAGGCGGTGTTCCTGCAGAACGCGTTCTACGACGGTAACGCCATCGCCTACCAGGACGGACTGAGCACCGACTTCCTCACCTCGCTCGGCCTCACCATCCCGGACGAACTCGACGCGTTCGTCACCGCGCAGGACGCTCAGGCCTCCATCCCGCTCGAGAACCTGTCCGTCCTCGACGCCGCCGACGTCCTGATCTGGGGCACGGAGAACGCGGACGACCGCACCGCGCTCGAAGCCGATCCGGTGTACGCGTCGCTGCAGGAGGTCCGCGAGAAGCGGGTGGTCTTCACCGACGGCGTCGTCGCCGGGGCCATCTACTTCACCTCGCCGCTGTCGCTGCCGTATCTGCTCGACGCGCTCGTGCCGGCGCTGTCGTCGGCGCTGGCCGGGGACGGGCCGGCCACAGCGGCCGCGCCGGCCTGATCGTGACGGCCGCGCCGGCCTGATCGTGACGGCCGCGCCGGCCTGAGTCGGCTCGCGGCGGGCATCGGTGACCACCGACGTCCGCCGCGGGGCGTACTGCGGATATTCTGGGCGGTGCGCCGTCCGCCACCTGCGGATCACGCTCGTCTTAGGAGTTCCCCATCGCCAGTTTCTCGGACACGACGTTCACGGATCCCGCCCGCATCCGCAACTTCTGCATCATCGCTCACATCGACCACGGCAAGTCGACGTTGGCGGACCGGATGCTGCAGCTGACGGGCGTGATCGACGACCGGTCCATGCGTGCCCAGTACCTCGACCGCATGGACATCGAGCGCGAACGCGGCATCACCATCAAGGCGCAGAACGTGCGTCTGCCGTGGAAGGTCGGCGACACCGAGCACGTGCTGCACCTCATCGACACGCCCGGCCACGTCGACTTCACCTACGAGGTGTCGCGTGCGCTCGAAGCGTGCGAGGGTGCGGTTCTGCTGGTCGACGCCGCGCAGGGCATCGAGGCGCAGACCCTGGCCAACCTGTACCTGGCGCTGGACAAGGATCTGGAGATCATCCCGGTCCTGAACAAGATCGACCTGCCCGCCGCCGATCCGGATCGCTACGCCGCCGAGATCGCCCACATCGTCGGCTGCGAGGCCGACGACGTGCTGCGCGTCTCCGGCAAGACCGGCGAGGGTGTCGAGGCCCTGCTCGATCGGGTCGTCCAGCGCGTGCCCGCCCCGGTGGGCGACGCCGACGGTCCGGCGCGAGCGATGATCTTCGACTCGGTCTACGACACCTATCGCGGCGTCGTCACCTACGTGCGCGTCGTCGACGGCCGCGTCGTGCCGCGCGAGAAGGTCAAGATGATGTCGACGGGGTCGACGCACGAACTGCTCGAGGTCGGCATCGTCTCGCCCGAGCCGAAGGCGACGACGGGTCTCGGCGTCGGTGAGGTGGGCTACCTCATCACAGGCGTCAAGGACGTGCGCATGTCGAAGGTCGGTGACACCGTCACCACCGCCCGGCACGGCGCGACCGACCCGCTGACCGGGTACCGCGAACCGCGTCCGATGGTCTATTCCGGGCTCTACCCGGTGGACGGGTCCGACTACCCCAACCTGCGGGACGCGCTGGACAAGCTGCAGCTCAACGACGCCGCTCTGACCTACGAGCCGGAAACGTCGGTGGCGCTCGGGTTCGGGTTCCGCTGCGGGTTCCTGGGTCTGCTGCACATGGAGATCACGCGCGAGCGGCTCGAGCGCGAGTTCGGACTCGACCTCATCTCCACCTCGCCCAACGTGGTCTACCGCGTGGAGCTCGAGGACGGCAGCGAGCACGTCGTCACCAACCCGTCGTACTGGCCGGAAGGCAAGGCGCGCAACATCTTCGAGCCGATCGTCAAGTGCACGATCATCTCGCCGAGCGAGTTCATCGGCTCGATCATGGAGCTCTGCCAGAGCCGTCGCGGTGAGCTCGGGGGCATGGACTACCTGTCGGAGACGCGCGTCGAGATGCGGTACACGATGCCGATGGCGGAGATCATCTTCGACTTCTTCGACTCGCTGAAGTCCCGCACCCGTGGCTACGCCTCGCTCGACTACGAGGAGTCCGGCGAGCAGGCCGCTGCTCTGGTCAAGGTGGACATCCTGCTGCAGGGCGAGGCCGTCGACGCGTTCAGCGCCATCGTGCACAAGGACGCCGCCGCTGCCTACGGCAACAAGATGACCGGCAAGCTCAAGGACCTCATTCCGCGCCAGCAGTTCGAGGTGCCCATCCAGGCGGCCATCGGCTCGAAGATCATCTCCCGCGAGAACATCCGCGCCATCCGCAAGGACGTGCTGGCCAAGTGCTACGGCGGCGACATCAGCCGCAAGCGCAAGCTGCTCGAGAAGCAGAAGGAGGGCAAGAAGCGCATGAAGACCATCGGTCGCGTGGACGTCCCTCAAGAGGCGTTCGTGGCCGCGCTGTCCTCGGACGCGGCGTCGGACAAGCCGAAGAAGTAGTCCGGCTTCCGCGGGCGGTTCCTGCGTGTGCGGGCCACGAACCGTCCGTGCTCGTCGTGGAACGCGTGTTGCAGGCGGGGCTCCGGTATGTCGGGCCAGCCGAGGACAGTGCGCGGGAGAAGGACTCGCCGAGGCTCTCGGTGAGCGGACTGGCCCGCGCCACCGCGCGGCGCGCGAGCTCGATCCCGTGGCGGCGCCCCATTCGCTCGAGAACGCCCGGTACGTCCACGGCGCCGAGTCGGAGCGACGACTCGACCGCGCACAGTCCGTGCACGGCCGGCCGAACGCAGGCGAGGTCGAGGGCGGTGCGGGCCGGTGTGGTCACGCGGACGCCGTCGACCACGATCACGTCGACCTCGGACAACGGCACCCGGTGTTCGACCGTCGACACCGTGGTCTTCCCGCCGCCGCGACCGTCGACGGTGACGTGCACCCGATCGCGGCGCGGAGCGAGCACCGGCAGACGCAGCAGTGCGGCCGCACTGTCGTGGCTGGCGACGGACTGCGTGCGGCCGGTCATCGCGGCGTGGACCGCGAGGCGGCCGGTGCACCGTCCGTGAGCGCAGGAGGGGTCAGCGGGAAGGCCGGAGGCCGGTCGGGAATCAGCGGGAAGGCCGGAGGCCGGTCGGGAATCAGCGGGAAGGCCGGAGGCCGGTCGGGAATCAGCGGGAAGGCCGGAGGGGGTCAGGAGTGGCCGTGGGCGGGCTGGAACTGGCCCGACTGCGCTGCCTCCTCGGCCCGGATGACGTGCACGACCGCGTTGATCAGTGCGAGGTGGGTGAAGGCCTGCGGGAAGTTGCCCAGGTGGCGGCCGGTGGTGGTGTCGATCTCCTCGGCGTAGAGCTTGAGGGGGCTGGCGTACCCGAGCAGCCGCTCGCAGAGGCGCTTGGCGCGGTGCAGTTCGCCGATCTCCACGAGCGCCGACACCAGCCAGAACGAGCAGATGGTGAAGGTGCCCTCCTCCCCGGACAGGCCGTCGTCGGTGGTGTCGACGCGATACCGCAGCACCAGGCCGTCCTGGGTGAGCTCGTCTGCGATGGCGAGCACGGTCGCGCGGACCCGCTCGTCGTCCGCGGGCAGGAACCGCAGCAGCACGACGAGGAGCAGCGACGCGTCGAGTGAGTCGTCGCCGTAGCGCTGGGTGAAGACTCCGCGGTCGTCGACGCCGTGCTCGAGAATGTCGGCCTTGATCTCGTCGGCGACGGCGCTCCACTCCTCGGCGTAGGCCCGCTCACCGTGCAGCACGGCGAGTTTCGCTCCGCGGTCGAGCGCGACCCAGCACATGACCTTCGACGACGTGAAGTGCTGGGGTTCGCCGCGCACCTCCCAGATGCCGCGGTCGGGTTCACGCCAGTGCTTCTTCGCCTCCTCGACCTGACGTTTCAGCAGCGGCCACAGGGACTCGGGAACGTGCTCGCGCGAGCGAACGTGGAGGTACACCGAATCGAGCATGGTGCCCCAGATGTCGTGCTGGCGTTGGTTGTACGCACCGTTGCCGACGCGGACGGGGCTGGCGCCGTCGTAACCCGAGAGGTGGTTCAGTTCCTCCTCCTCGAGGGTGCGCTCCCCGCCGATGCCGTACATCACCTGCAGCGGAACGGGTTCGCCGTCGGCGTTGCCGGTGACGTCGGAGATGAAGGAGAAGAAGTCGTTCGCCTCGCGGTCGAGCCCGAGCGTGTACAGCCCCCAGAGGGCGAACGTCGAGTCCCGCACCCACGCGTAGCGGTAGTCCCAGTTGCGGGCACCGCCGGGCGTCTCCGGCAACGACGTCGTGCTGGCGGCGAGCAACGCCCCGGTGGGCGCGTAGGCCAGACCCTTGAGAGTCAGCGCGCTCCGCTGGAGGAAGCCGCGCCACGGGTGATCCGGGAAGCGGCCGATGGTGATCCACTGGCGCCAGCACTCCGCGGTCTGCCACATCTTGTCGGCGGCGTCGTCGAAGGTGCGCGGCGGCTCGAGAGTCGACCACGACAGCGCGACGAACACGTTGTCGCCTTCGCTCATTCGGGTGCGGGCGCGGGCCTCCCGGCCCTCGATCCCGATGCGCAGATTCGTCGACAGCTTCAGCGTCGGCTGGTCGCCGTCCTCCGGGCGAGCGGTGGCGGTGGCCTCCTCGTAGACGTCGCCGGTGTACTCCCAGACGGTCTGCTTGCGGTGGTAGTCGAAGGCGGGCTCACAGCTCATCTCGAGTTCCACGGTGCCGCTCACGCATTTGACGCTGCGCAACAGGCAATGCTCTGCATCCCAGTCCGACGGCGCGCGCTTGTGGGTGCGCGAGCGCTCGTCGGTGTTGTGCCAGGGCCCCATGAGGAGCGCGTCGCGCACGATCAGCCAGCCCGTCTCCGTCTGCCAGGTGGTCTCGACGATCAGGCCCCCGGGCAGGTAACGACGCGCGGCCGGCACGTTCTGCCCGTACGGGCCGATGCGGAAGTGGCCGGCTCCCCGGTCCAGAACGGCGCCGAAGACGCTGGGGGAGTCGGGGCGCGGCACGCACATCCACTCGACCGACCCGTTCCGGGCGATCAGACACGTGGTCTCGCAGTCGGAGAGAAATGCGTAGTCGTCGATCGGGGGGAAGGCCGACCGGTGCGGTGCCCAGCCGGCGGTGGTCTGCGGAACAGCGTCGAGCGCCCCGCCCTCGTCGCCGCCGTCCGGACTGGCCGGACCGAACACCGCCTCCCCGGCCGTCGCGACGCGAGGAACGGCGGACTGTTCGTCGAACGGGCTCATCGACACATCATCGGTGCGAGGGGGCCGGGCGTCCAGGTGACGCGCAGGGGCGATCCTCTCCTCGTGCTGCGGGGACTAGGCTCGGACCGATGAACGCGGTGGCCTCGTGGTGGGACGGAGTGGAACTCTGGATCGCCGGGCTCTCGTTCGTCCCCCAGGTCGCCGTGGTGCTCGCCGTGGTGGTGCCGGCCGCGGTCGTCGTCGCCGTGGTCGCCGACGTGGTGTTGTCGGCCGTGTTCGACGCCCGGCGCCGCATCGTCGGCACGGATCGGCCCGGCCGTGTCGTCGGCACGGATCGGCCCGGCCGTGTCGTCGGCACGGATCGGCCCGGCCGCGTCGTCGGCGAGGACCGCCCCAGCGGTGTTGCCCCCGCGGCCACCGAGAGTCGAGAGTGAGAAGCGTGCCCCGCTCGCGTGTGACGTTGACCTTGATCGTGTTGGTGCTGCTCGTCCTGGTGGCCTGGCTCCTCACGCGGTGACGACGGCGCGCCCGGGCAGGGCGTCGACCGCGTGGCTGCATCACGCCGGGACCGGGCACGTCGGTGACCTCTGCTAGATTCTCGGCTGTGTTCGACGCCGCGCCCGCACCGATCCGCCACGAGTTGGCGCTGATCGCTGTCGGCATGCTCGCCGTCGCCGACGTCGACTGTCGCTGACGTCCCTTCGCGTTCGGCCGTCTCCGTGCCGACGCCCCCTCGCCAGCCTGCGCTCCCTCCCCGTCGTGCCCCACGGTGGTCGCCGTCCGCGCGCCCCGTGCCGTCCCCGAGAGGCCCTCCCTCCGTGTTCCGATCTCGTCGCGTTCGCCTGCTCACCGTCACCGCTGCCGTGGCCGCCCTGACCCTCACCGCCTGCTCCGCCGGCTCGTCGGACACCGTCGGTGAGACCGCCGCCACCACGTCCGGCCCGTCGCTCACTCTCGTCGGCTACGCCGTCCCCAAGAACGGGTGGGACGCCATCGGAGAAGCGTTCCGCGCCACCGAGTCCGGCGAGAACGTCACCATCAACGCCGACTACGGCGCCTCGGGCAACCAGTCCCGGAAGGTCGCCGACGGCGCGCCCGCCGACATCGTCAACTTCTCCGTGGAGCCCGACGTGACGCGACTGGTCAAGGCGGGCAAGGTGAGCGAGGACTGGAACGCGAGCGCGACCGGTGGCGTCCCGTTCGGCTCCGTCGTCTCGTTCGTCGTGCGGCCCGGCAACCCGAAGAACATCCGCACCTGGCAGGACCTGATCCGTCCCGACGTGTCGGTCATCAGCCCCAGCCCGCTCAGCTCCGGCTCGGCGAAGTGGAACCTCCTCGCGCCCTACGCCGCCGTGAGCAACGGGGGACAGAATCGGCAGGCCGGCCTCGACTACATCACCCAACTGGTCGAGCGCTTCCCGGTCCAGCCGGACTCCGGCCGCTCGGCATCGGAAGCCTTCCTGCAGGGGCAGGGTGACGTCCTGCTGAGCTACGAGAACGAGGCGCTGCTCCTCGAGAGTCAGGGTCAGGCCGTCGAACACTTCGTCCCCGAGCAGACGTTCCGCATCGACAATCCCGTCGCCGTGGTCGAGGGGAGCGCCAACCTCGAGCAGGCCAACGCCCTCAACGAGTTCCTGTACACCGAAGAGGGACAGCGCATCTGGGCCGAGTCCGGTTTCCGGCCCGTCGATCCCGGCGTCGCCGCCGAGTTCGCCGACAAGTTCCCCACGCCCGGCACGCTCTACACCATCGATCAGCTCGGCGGCTGGACCGCGGTCGACGCCGACCTGTTCGGCGAGAACGGTGCCATCAACGCGATCTACAAGGCGTCGAACTGACCATGAGCCTCACCGAGCCACCGACGACACGCACCCGACGCAGGCCGGCCTCCGGCCTGCCCGGGAGCAAGCGACCGGCCTCCGGCCTGCCCGCGCGCAAGCGACCGGCCTCCGGCCTGCCCGGGGGCAGCCTGACGCTCGGCACCGTCCTCCTCTGGCTCTCGATCATCGTTCTGCTCCCGCTCGCCGCGGTCGCGAGCCGCTCGCTCGCCGACGGACCGGGCGCCTTCCTCGACGCGGTGACCGACCCCCGAGCCCTGGCGACGTTGCGCGTCACGGTCCAGGTGTCGGTCGCCGCGACGGTGGTGAACGTCGTGATGGGCACGCTCATCGCCTGGGTGCTCGTCCGCGACGACTTCCCCGGCAAGGGCATCGTGAACGCCCTGATCGATCTGCCGTTCGCGTTGCCGACCATCGTGGCGTCCCTCGTTCTGCTCTCGCTGTACGGGCCGATGAGCCCGGTGGGCATCACCCTCAACGCCACCAAGGCGGGCGTGATCGTGGCGCTCGCGTTCGTCACGCTGCCCTTCGTGGTGCGGGCGGTGCAGCCGGTGCTGATCGAACTCGACCGGGAGGTGGAGGAAGCCGCCGCGTCGCTCGGGGCGAGCAACCTCGTCGTCTTCCGGCGGGTGGTGCTGCCCGTGCTGTTGCCGTCGATCCTCTCGGGTGCGGGTCTCGCGTTCTCCCGAGCGCTCGGCGAATTCGGGTCCGTGGTTCTCATCGGCGGCAACATCCCCGGCGACACCCAGATCGCCTCGCAGCTCATCCGTGAGCAGATCGAGACGGACCAGCCCGTCGACGCCGCCGCCATCTCGGTGGTGCTGTTGGCCATCGCGTTCGTGGTGCTGTTCGTCCTGCGCGTGTCCGGCAATCGCCTCGCTCGACGGGAGGCTCGGCGATGAAGCTCGCACCCGGGACCCGCATCGGGCTGCGCACGGTGGCGTTGCTCTACCTCGGCATCCTCGTCGTCTTCCCGCTCGCCGCGATCCTCTACCGCACGTTCGAGAACGGCGTCCTCGAGTTCGTCCAGCTGATCACCACGCCGGCAGCCCAGTCGGCCCTGCAGCTCTCGCTGCTCATCGTGGCGATCGTCGTTCCGCTCAACGTGGTGTTCGGTGTCGTCACGGCGCTCGCCCTGGCCCGCGGCACCTTCCGCGGCAAGGGACTCCTGCACGCCGTCGTGGACCTCCCGTTCGCGGTGTCACCGGTCATCGTGGGTGTCGCCCTCATCCTGCTGTGGGGAGCGGGCGGATGGTTCGGCGCGCTCGCCGAATGGGGCATCACCGTCATCTTCGCGCTGCCGGGCATGGTGCTGGCCACCATCTTCGTGACTCTGCCGTTCGTCGTCCGCGAGGTCGAACCGGTGCTGCACGAGATCGGCCAGGAACAGGAAGAGGCCGCGGCGACGCTGGGCGCGACGTCGTGGCAGACGTTCCGGCGCATCACCCTGCCCGCCATCCGCTGGGGTCTGACCTACGGCGTCGTCCTCACCGTCGCCCGCGCGCTGGGCGAATTCGGCGCCGTCATCATCGTCTCGACCAACCTGCCCGGCATCTCGCAGACATTGACCCTGCTGGTCAACGCCCGCTACGAGGACTTCAACCAGGCCGGCGCCTACGCGGCGTCGACGCTGCTGATGGCCGTCGCCGTCGTCGTTCTGCTCTTGATGACGGTCCTGGACCGGAAGCGAACCAAGGAGTGACCACTGTGAGCACAGACTCGGCAGCGTCCACCACGGCCTCCACGGCCTCCACGGCCTCTGCGGCCTCCGCGGCCATCGAGATCTCCGTCCGCGACGCGCGCAAGCAGTACGGCGATTTCGTCGCGCTCGACGACGTCTCGCTCGACATCCCGTCCGGCTCGTTGACGGCGCTGCTCGGGCCGTCCGGGTCCGGCAAGTCGACCCTGCTGCGGTCCATCGCCGGGCTCGAAGAGCTGGACGGCGGGGCGGTGGTCATCGCGGGCGACGACGTCACGAGCGTGAGCCCACAGAAGCGCGACATCGGCTTCGTCTTCCAGCACTACGCCGCGTTCAAGCACCTCACCGTGCGCAAGAACGTGGCCTTCGGTCTCGAGATCCGCAAGCGCCCGAAGGCCGAGATCGACGATCGGGTCGACCAGCTGCTCGAGATCGTCGGCCTCACGGGCTTCCAGACGCGGTTCCCGGCGCAGCTGTCGGGCGGGCAGCGTCAGCGGATGGCGCTCGCACGCGCGTTGGCCGTCGACCCCCGGGTGTTGCTGCTCGACGAGCCCTTCGGTGCCCTCGACGCCAAGGTTCGCGCGGACCTGCGGACCTGGCTGCGCCGGTTGCACGACGACGTCCACGTCACCACGGTGCTCGTGACCCACGATCAGCAGGAGGCGCTCGACGTCGCCGATCGGATCGCCGTGATGAACGCCGGGCGTATCGAGCAGGTGGGTACGCCCCGCGATCTGTACGACCGGCCTGCCAACGACTTCGTGATGTCCTTCCTCGGCGACGTCTCGCGCGTGAACGGTCAGATGGTGCGTCCGCACGACATCCGGGTCGGTCGGACCCCGGATCTCGCTCGGGCGCAGGCGGAAGGCACTGCCGAGAGCGCCGGTGTGCTGCGTGCCACCGTCGAGCGAGTCGTTCACCTCGGGTTCGAGGTGCGGGTGGAGTTGCGCAACGCGGCGACCGGCGAGCCGTTCTTCGCTCAGATCACCCGCGGCGACAACGAGGCTCTCGGCCTGACCAGTGGGGAGACGGTGTACGTCCGCGCCACGCGCGTCCCCGCCATCGCCGGTTCCGCCTCCGTCGGCACGGACTGAACGCCGAGGTCGATCATCGGGCCCGCGATCGGGGCCGCGCCGGCGGCGGACACCAGGGCCAGGACGTCGCCGGCCCGCACGTCCGCCGCGAGGTCGACGGCCGGGCACAGGCAGACTCCTGCGGTGCAGAGGCGGACCGGAACGGGTCGGACGAGGGCGTGACGCGAGGCCACCCGTGCCCGCGCCGGTCGGACGCCGCTGGGGGTGCCGGTGGTGACCACGCGCAGCAATCCGTGGTCGTGCTCGACGGCGACCACGCGGACGACGGCCACCCGGGCGCCCGACTCCGTCCGCACCACGACGGCATCGCCGACGCGGTCGCACAGATCCGTGAGCAGGTGGTCGCCATCCACCGCCCGCGCCGCCAGGACGCCGGACCGGTAGTGGATATCGTTGGGCCACACCGGGTCCGCAGTGTCCGGCAGGAGCGAGGGCAGTGTCTCACGCAAGGTCACCCGTCGAGACTGCCCGCTCGGTCGGCCCGGCCGTCACCGCGCTGACGCGGTCTTGACGGCCGGGCGGCCGATCTCTACGCGAGTCCCAGTGCCCCCACCGCCGCGTCCGCGTCCGCGACGTCGTGCCGCTCCACGCCCGCGGCGTCGAGCTCTCCACGGACGGCAGCCAGGACGGCGGGATCCACGGCATCGAGGGCGAGGACGGCCACGACGCCGGCGTCGGCCAGCAATCGTGCGATGCGCGCGAGATGAATCGCTGCGGAGCGCACGTCGGGGGACAGGTCGAGAGCGCTGCGCAGTGCCGCGCCGTCGAGTGCGTACGCGTTGCGTCCGCGCGCCGTGAGGGCATCCTCGATGCTCGCGGTCGACGCGGTGGTGTCGTCGTCCGGGGTCAATGCCAGCAGGACGGCGCCGCGCTGACCCGTCCGCGCGGCACGGTCGTCTGCGGACAGGGCGGACGGTGTCCACGCGACGCCCTCACCCCTCGCCGCGATGTCCCGCGCGCCTTCGACGATGCCGGCGGCGACGGTGTCGTTGGTGTGCTCGTCGACCAGGATGAACGCCCCGGCGTCACGATTGTCCACGTAGTGATCGCTGACGACGATCGCGCTGGTCCGCACCGTGACCCGCGCGATGTCGTTGAGGGACAACGCTGCCGGGCCGGGCGACTCGTCGAGAGTCTCGGGATCCAGGCGCGAGTGGATGCGGTGCACGGTTGCGCGCACCGTCGTCGTCGTGTGCTTGAGTGCCACGCGATCGCCGACGGCGATGGGCTGCTCACCGAGCCAACAGACCGTCGCGTCGATCTCGCGGGCGAGCACGGGCAGATGCGCACCGTCGCGGCCGCTGACGAGCACGTCGCCGCGGGCGACGTCGATGTCGTCGGCCAACTCCACCGACACGCTCAGGGGTGCGACCGCCACGTCGCGGTTCTCGTCGAGGGTGTCGAGGGCGGTGACGACGCTGCGCGAGCCCGAGGGGAGCGCGACGACGGGGTCACCCACCTGCAAGGTGCCGGCGGACAGGCGGCCGGTGTAGCGGCGGCGCTCGCCGACCGTGGGACGTGAGACCCACTGCACCGGCAAACGCAGCTCGGTGGCGACCGGAGCCGGCGCGGCGAGGTCGATGCCCTCGAGGTGGTCGAGCAGGGTCGGACCGTCGTACCAGGGCATCGCCGCCGAGCGGTGGACGACGTTGTCGCCCGGCTTCGCGGCGATGGGGATGACGAGGATCTCCGTACCCAGACGTGCGCCGAGGGCGGCCAGTTCCTTCTCGACCGCGCGGAAGCGCGCCTCGTCGTACCCGACGATGTCCATCTTGTTGACGGTGGCCACCAGGCGGTCCACCCCGACGAGCGTCGCGATGCGTGCGTGGCGTCGAGTCTGGCGCAGCACTCCTGCGCGCGCGTCGACCAGCAGGATGGCCACGTTGGCGTTGGACGCACCGGTGAACATGTTGCGGGTGTACCGCTCGTGGCCCGGGGTGTCCGCCAGGACGTAGCTACGGGTGGGGGTGGAGAAGAATCGATACGCCACGTCGATGGTGATGCCCTGCTCGCGCTCGGCGCGCAGGCCGTCCGACAACGCGGCGAGGTCCGCGACGCCGTCCTCGTCCGTCACGGACTCGAGGTGGTCGAGCGGAAGGCTGTCGGTGTCGTGCAGCAGCCGTCCGATCAGCGTCGACTTGCCGTCGTCGACCGACCCGGCCGTGGCGATGCGCAGCAACTGGCGCGGGGCCACACCGCCGGAGTCGGGGGAGGCGTCGGCACCGGGCCGAACGTCGGTGACGGTCATCAGAAGTACCCTTCGCGTTTGCGATCTTCCATGGCGGCGCTGGACGTGCGGTCGTCGGCGCGGGTCTCCCCGCGCTCGGAGACGGTGGCGGCGGAGATCTCTCGGATCACGCCGGCGATGTCGGTGGCCTGCGATCGCACGGCACCGGTGATGGTCAGGTCGCCCACCGTGCGGTAGCGCACGGTCTCGACGCGCGCCTGCTCGTGCTCCGTCGGGGAGGTGAACTCCGAGGTGGCGAGCAGGATGCCGTCGCGCTCGAAGACCTCGCGCTCGTGCGCGAAGTAGATGGAGGGCAGTTCCAGCTGCTCGAGCTCGATGTAACGCCAGATGTCGAGTTCGGTCCAGTTGGACAGCGGGAACACGCGCACCTGCTCGCCCCGCTTGATGCGACCGTTGTAGAGCGACCACGGTTCCGGCCGCTGGGCTCGGGGGTCCCACTGCCCGAACTCGTCGCGGAAACTCAGGACGCGTTCCTTGGCGCGAGCGCGCTCCTCGTCGCGGCGGGCGCCGCCGAACGCCGCGTCGAACTTGTTGGCCTCCAACGCATCCAGCAACGTGCGGGTCTGCAGACGGTTGCGCGACCCGCTGGGACCGCCGACCTCGCGCACGCGCCCGGAGTCGATGGATTCCTGCACCGACGCGACCACCAGACGATGGCCGGCCTCGGCGAGCCGCCGGTCGCGGAACTCGATGACCTCCGGGAAATTGTGGCCCGTGTCGACGTGCATGACCGGGAACGGCACCGGCGACGGCCGGAACGCCTTCTCCGCCAGCCGCAGGAGCACGATGGAGTCCTTGCCGGCCGAGAAGAGCAGGACCGGGCGCTCGAGTTCGGCGACGACCTCTCGGATGATGTGCACGGACTCCGCTTCGAGAGCGCGCAGCTCGTCGACGTGGGTGACGTCGACGACCCGTTCGGCAGCCGCGGTCATCGCGTTCCTTCCTCGGTCGAATGCAGGCCGCACTCGGTCTTGGTGCTTCCGGCCCAGCGCCCGCTGCGCGGATCCGCTCCGGGCGCGGGCTTTGCGGTGCACGGCGCGCACCCGATGGACGGGTAGCCCTCCGCCACCAGGGGATTGACGAGAATGCCGTGGCGGTCGATGTAGTCCTGCATGTCGTCGTCCGACCACGCCGCGATGGGGTTGATCTTGACCAGACCGAACGCCTCGTCGAAGGACACCAGCGGCGCGTTGGCACGCGTGGGCGCCTCCACCCGACGGATTCCGGTGACCCAGGCGCTGTAGTTGGCGAGTTCGCGCTTCAGGGGCACCACCTTGCGCAACGCGCAGCAGCGGGCGGGGTCGCGCGCGAAGAGATCCTTGCCCTCGAGGCGGTCCTGCTCGGCGACGGACACGGTGGTGGCCGCGTCGATCACGTTGACGCCGTACACCTGCTCGACCGCGTCACGGGTCCCGATGGTCTCGGGGAAGTGGTAGCCGGTCTCGAGGAACAGCACGTCCACGCCCGGGTGGATCTGCGCGGCGAGGTGCACCAGCACCGCGTCCTGCATGTTGGAGGCGACGATGTAATCGTCGCCGAACGTGTCCTCGGTCCACCGGAGCAGGTCCTCGGCCGAGGCGTCGACCAGATCGCGGGCGCCGCGCTCGGCGATCTCCCGGAGTTGCTGCTCGGACAGATGGCGGTGCGTGGCAACGCTCATGACACACCCTTTCGCGAGGAGGTGGTGGGGTGGTGCAATCCGACGCGCGTCACTGCAGATCCGCGTCGTCCGCGCGCACGGCCCACTGGGCGAAGCGCTCGCCCTCCGTGCGGTGCTTGACGAAGTTGCGCACCACGCGGTCGATGTAGTCGCCGAGCTCGGCGCTGGTGACCTTGTGCTGCCGCAACTTTCGGCCGAACGCGCTGTCGAAGCCGAGGCTGCCGCCGAGGTGGACCTGGAATCCTTCCACCTGTCCGCCCTGCCCGTCGTCGACCAGCTGGCCCTTGAATCCGATGTCGGCGACCTGCGAGCGCGCGCAACTGTTGGGGCAGCCGTTGATGTTCACGGTGATCGGCACGTCGAGCTGCGCGTTGATGTCCGCCAGTCGCTCCTCGAGCTCGGGCACCAGCACCTGGGAACGCTTGCGCGTCTCGGCGAAGGACAACTTGCAGAACTCGATCCCGCTGCACGCCATGAGGTTCCGGCGCCAGGCGGACGGGCGCGCGGGCAGGCCCAGCGCGTCCATCTCGACGATGAACTGCTCGAGCTTCTCGTCGGCGATGTCGAGGACGATCAGCTTCTGATACGGGGTGAAGCGCATGCGGTCCGACCCTGCCCGCTCGGCGGCGTCCGCCACCTTCTGCAGGATCGTGCCGGACACGCGACCGGCGATCGGGGCGAGTCCCACCGCGTTCAGCCCGTTCCGGAGCTTCTGCACGCCGACGTGGTCGATGGGACGCGTGGGCTTCTCGGGCGCCGGCCCGTCCAGCAGCGGCCGCTTCAGGTACTCGGTCTCGAGAACCTCGCGGAACTTCTCCACGCCCCAGTCCTTGACCAGGAACTTCAGCCGCGCCTTGTTGCGCAGGCGGCGGTAGCCGTAGTCGCGGAAGATCGACACCACGCCCTCCCACACGTCGGGCACCTCGTCGAGCGGCACCCACACGCCGAGACGCTGCGCGAGCATGGGGTTGGTGGACAGCCCGCCGCCGACCCAGAGGTCGAGGCCCGGGCCGTGCTCGGGGTGGTTCACGCCGATGAACGCGACGTCGTTCACCTCGTGCACCACGTCCTGCTGACCGGAGATCGCGGTCTTGAACTTGCGCGGCAGGTTCGAGTACTCGGGCTTGCCGATGTAGCGCTCGACGATCGCGTCGATGGCCGGGGTGGGATCGAGCACCTCGTCGATAGACTCCCCGGCGAGCGGGGAACCCAGCACGACGCGGGGGCAGTCGCCGCACGCCTCGGTGGTCTTCAGACCGACCGCTTCGATGCGACGCCAGATCTCGGGCACGTCCTCGACGCGGATCCAGTGGTACTGGACGTTCTCCCGATCGGAGAGGTCGGCGGTGTCGCGGCCGAACTCCGTGGAGATCTCGCCGAGAGTGCGCAGCTGCTGCGCGGTCAGGGCGCCCGCGTCACAGCGGATGCGCATCATGAAGTACTTCGCTTCGAGGAGATCGATGTTCTCGTCGCCGGTGAACGTGCCGTCGTACCCCTGCTCGCGCTGGGTGTAGAGACCCCACCAGCGGAACCGGCCTCGCAGATCGCTCTTGTCGATGCTGTCGAAGCCCTGCTTGGAGTAGATGTTCTCGATCCGCGCCCGCACGTTCAGCGGGTTGTCGTCCTTCTTGTTCTGCTCGTTCGGGTTCAGCGGCTCCCGATAGCCGAGCGCCCACTGGCCCTCGGAGCGGCGTTTGGCCGGCCGCGGCGATCGTGCCCGGGGTGCGGACGGTGCGGGGGGTGCGGTCTCAGGTGTCGTCACGAAGTTCGCGCTCCAGAAGAGTCGGGGCGCGGGCGGGAGCGAGAGGGTCCGGCGGGCTGGTCCGCACACCTCGTCCCCGACCGGCCGGGAGTGTGCGGGCTGGCGGGAAGGTCAGACGATGGGCCCCAGACAGCTGCAGACGCGCGCGAGATCGACGTGGCGGCGAGCCACCAGCATGATCTCCACGACGGTCATGCGCCACATTCTGCCACGGCGGGCGGACGCTCCCGTCGTGCGGCCTCGTCGGCTCTCGATGGCCGGACCGACCGGACCGATCCGACCGGACCGACCGGGGCGATCGACCCGACCGGCGGGGAGGACAATCGACGCGGTGACCTCTCCACCCCTCGCCACCGCGTCGGCACACCCGCTGCCGAGCGCGGCGTTCTCGCGGCCCGCCCACCCGTTCGGGCTCTATCTCCACGTTCCGTTCTGTGCGACACGGTGCGGTTACTGCGACTTCAACACCTACACCGCGGGTGAGCTCGGCAGCTCGGCGTCTCCGCAGTCGTGGCTCGACGGGGTCCGCCGGGAACTGGAATCGGCTGCGGCGGTCTTCGACCGCGAGGCCGGGAGCGTGCCCACGGTGGACACGGTGTTCGTGGGCGGCGGAACGCCGTCGTTGCTCGGCGCGAGCGGTCTGACCGACCTGCTGGACGCGGCCCGGGCCGCCTTCGACCTGGCGCCGGACGCCGAGGTGACCACCGAGTCCAATCCGGAGTCGACCTCCCCGGCGTTCTTCGACGGCATCCGCGCCGCGGGCTACACCCGTGTCTCCCTGGGCATGCAGTCCGCGGCACCGCACGTTCTCGCCGCGCTCGATCGGACCCACACGCCCGGTCGCGCCGTCGCCGCGGCGAGGGAAGCCGCCGACGCGGGATTCGCGCACGTCAACCTCGATCTCATCTACGGGACGCCGGGTGAGGAGGACGCCGACCTCGACGCGTCGCTCGCCGCCGTGCTCGAGGCGGGCGTCGACCACGTCTCGGCCTACGCGCTCATCGTCGAGGACGGGACGGCGCTGGCCCGACGCGTGCGGCGCGGCGAGATTCCGCTTCCCGACGACGACGTCCTCGCGGCCCGCTACGAACGCATCGACGCGACGCTCGGTGCGGCCGGCTTCGCCTGGTACGAGGTGTCCAACTTCGCACGCGGCGAGGACGCCGCCTGCCGGCACAACCTCGGCTACTGGGACGGCGGGGACTGGTGGGGCATCGGGCCCGGAGCGCACAGTCACGTCGGCGGCACTCGGTTCTGGAACGTCAAGCACCCGGCCCGCTACGCGGACATCGTGTCCGGTGGCCTGCTGCCCGTCGCCGACAGCGAAGTGCTCACCGACGACGAACGTCACCTCGAGCGGGTGATGCTCACGGTGCGGCTGCGCTCGGGCGTCGCGGCGAAGGACCTCCGCCCGGCCGAGCGCGACCGCGCCGACGACGCCGTCCGCTCCGGACTGCTCGCACGGAACGGCGACCGCTACGTCCTCACCGACCGCGGCCGACTTCTCGCCGACGGCGTCGTCCGGGACGTGCTCGACTGAGCGGGCTGTCGGTGAGCTATCTCACGATGGCGTCGTAGTCGAAGACCCGGGCGTGCAGCACGGTCCGGTTCCGCAAAGCCGCGCGCACCGCGCGGTGCAGACCGTCCTCGAGGTAGACGACGCCGCGGAACTGCACCGCGTGGGGGAACAGGTCGCCGTAGAACGTGCTGTCCTCGGACAGCAGCCGATCGAGTTCGAGCACCTTCGTGGTGGTGACGATCTCGTCGAGTCGCAGCTGCCGCGGCGGGATCTTGGACCAGTCCCGCAGGGACAGACCGTGCTCGGGATACGGCTTGCCGTCGCGCACTCCCTTGAAGATCACTCCCGTCACAGTAGAGGTGGTCGGCCACACGGGGTAGGGCCGCCGGTCGGCGACTAGAATCGGCTGGTCGGGCAGGACGAGCGTGAGGGAGGAACGAGTGTCGACGACCGAGGATCGACGTTTCCAGGTCCTCCGTGCTCTGGTGGCCGATTACGTCGCCACCCAGGAGCCGATCGGATCGAAGGCGCTGGTCGAGCGCCACAACCTGGGAGTGTCCAGCGCCACCGTGCGCAACGACATGGCCGTACTCGAGGCGGAGGGGTACATCACCCAGCCGCACACCAGCTCCGGCCGCATCCCCACCGACAAGGGGTACCGACAGTTCGTCGACCGCATCTCCGACATCAAGCCGCTCTCCGCCGCCGAGCGGCGGGCCATCCTGCAGTTCCTCGATTCGGGCGTCGATCTCGACGACGTCCTGCGTCGGGGCGTCCGGCTCCTGGCCCAGCTGACCCGGCAGGTCGCCGTCGTCCAGTACCCCACGCTGTCGGCGTCGTCGGTGCGCCACCTCGAGGTGGTCGCGTTGACGCCGGCGCGGCTGCTGCTGGTCCTGATCACCGATTCCGGTCGCGTGGACCAACGGATCGTCGAACTCGGCGACGTCATCGACGACGAGGATCTGTCCCGCCTGCGGGCGCTGCTCGGTGGCGCGTTGGAGGGCAAGCGTCTGGCGCAGGCGTCGATCGCCGTGTCGGAACTGGCCGACGATGCCCCGGACGATCTGCGCGACGCCGTGATTCGTTCCGCGACCGTCCTGGTCGAGACGCTGGTCGAGCACCCCGAGGAGCGCCTGGTGCTCGGCGGAACCGCGAATTTGACCCGCAACGCCGCCGACTTCGCCGCGCTCAGCGGATTCCCCGGCTCGCTGCGGTCCGTTCTCGAGGCGCTGGAGGAGCAGGTGGTGGTCCTCAAACTGCTCGCCGCGACCCAGGAGACGGGCCGGGTGACGGTGCAGATCGGCGAGGAGACCAAGGTGGAGGAGATGCGCGGCGCGTCCGTGGTGTCCACCGGCTACGGTTCCGCGGGAAACATTCTCGGGGGTCTCGGCGTTCTCGGACCGACACGGATGGACTACCCCGGAACCATCGCCTCGGTGGCGGCGGTGGCCCGCTACATCGGGGAAGTCCTCGCGGAACGGTGACCCGCGCGGGGTACCCGACCACGACCTGTACGACCACTGCACGCACCTGTACGACGACGATCACTACACAGAGGACATGAGCACTCACGTGGCACGCGATTACTACGGCACCCTGGGCGTCGACAGCAAGGCCAGCGACCAGGAGATCAAACGCGCCTACCGCAAGCTCGCGCGGGAGTACCACCCGGACGTCAACCCCGACGAGGCCGCGCAGTCCAAGTTCAAGGACATCAGCGCGGCGTACGAGGTGCTGTCCGACCCGGAGAAGCGCCGCATCGTCGACCTCGGCGGCGACCCGCTCGAGAGCGGC
Source organism: Rhodococcoides corynebacterioides NBRC 14404 (assembly GCF_001894765.1). Taxonomy (GTDB): domain Bacteria; phylum Actinomycetota; class Actinomycetes; order Mycobacteriales; family Mycobacteriaceae; genus Rhodococcoides; species Rhodococcoides corynebacterioides. The sequence goes on along the minus strand of NZ_BCWV01000004.1, from coordinate 446,228 downwards.
GGCGGGGGCGCGGGCGGCTTCGGCGGTGCGGGCTTCGGTGGCGGTCTGGGCGACGTCTTCGAGGCGTTCTTCGGTGGCGGGGGCGGGGGTACCCGCGGTCCGCGTGGCCGGGTGCAGCCGGGCTCGGATTCGCTGCTGCGCACCACGCTGACCCTCGAGGAGTGCGCCACCGGCGTGACCAAGCACATCGCCGTGGACACGGCGATCCTCTGCGACGTGTGCACCGGATCGGGCACCAACGGCGACTCGAAGCCCGTGCGCTGCGAGACCTGTGGCGGCGCCGGTGAGGTGCAGTCGGTCCAGCGGTCGTTCCTCGGCCAGGTGATGACGGCGCGTCCGTGCCCCACCTGCCGCGGCGCCGGCGAGACCATCCCGGATCCCTGCCGCAAGTGCGCAGGCGACGGCCGGGTGCGTGCCCGTCGTGACCTGGCGGTGAAGGTGCCCGCCGGCGTCGGCAGCGGCATGCGGATCCGCCTCGCGGGCCAGGGCGAGGTCGGCCCCGGCGGTGGACCCGCCGGAGACGTCTACGCCGAGGTGGTCGAGAAGACCCACTCGACGTTCGTGCGCGACGGCGACGATCTGCACTGCACCATCCGGGTGCCGATGGCCGAGGCGGCGCTGGGGACGCAGGTGACCATCGAGGAGATCCTCGGCGGACCCACCGAGATCTCCATCGAGCCCGGGACCCAGCCGGGTGCCGTGCAGGTCCTGCGCGGCCACGGCATGCCGAAGCTGCGGAGCGGCGTCCGGGGTGATCTGCACGCCCACCTCGAGGTCGTGATTCCCGCCCGCCTGGACTCCACCGAGACCAAGCTGCTCAAGCAGTTGCGCAAGCACCGCGAGCGCGACCATGCCGAGGTGGTCACCACCTCGTCCCAGCACACGGGCGGTCTGTTCTCGCGCCTGCGCGACGCGTTCTCCCGCTGACCCGTGGTCGCCAGCGTCTATCACCTCGCCGACGTGCCGGCGGTCGGCGCGCGCGGGGTGCTGGACGGCCCCGAGGGTCGACATGCCGTCACCGTGCGCCGCACCGTGACCGGGGAGCGCATCGCGCTCTCGGACGGGCGGGGGACGCTGGCCACCGTCGAGGTGGTCGGGACGGCGCGCGACTCCCTGGACTTCGTCGTCGACGAGGTACGGACGGTGCCCGGGCCGACGCCGCCCGTCACCGTCGTGCAGGCGCTACCGAAATCGGATCGGGCGGAACTCGCCGTGGAGACGGCCACCGAGGCCGGTGTCGACGTGATCGTGCCGTGGCAGGCGTCGCGGTGCGTCTCGCGGTGGTCCGGTCCGAAGGCGGAGAAGGGCGTGACCAAGTGGCGCCACGCGGCGCTGGCCGCGGCCAAGCAGTCGCGACGCGCGCTGTTCCCCGAGGTCGCCGACCTCGCCTCGACGGCGGACGTCCTGGACCTCGTCGCGGACTGTGTGCAGCACGGCGGCGTGGCGCTGGCGCTGCACGAATCGGCGCGGGAGCCCCTGGCGGACGCCGGGCTGCGATCGGCGTCCCGGATCGTGCTGGTGGTCGGGCCCGAGGGCGGGCTGTCCGACGAGGAGCTCGCGGTGCTGTCCGAGGCCGGCGCCCGCCCGACGATTCTGGGGCCGACGGTGCTGCGGACGTCCACGGCGGCGTCGGTGGCCCTGGGGGCGATCGGGGTGTTGACCGACCGATGGTCGGGTGGGTCGCCCCTGGCGATTTCGCCCACGGAGCAGCCCACGGAGTAATCGGAATGCGCTGTCGGTGGGCGCGGTTAGACTCGATGTCAGTCCGGACACCGTAGTTCACGAGCACCGAAAGCAGGCCATACCGCACACGTGACAGACAACGTTTCTCGTTCCTCGGCCGCCCGGTCGGCTCGGGTCTCGGCCCGCCCGCTGCTCAGCGAGGCCGCCGTGCCCGCGACATCGGAATCCTTCGAACTCGACCCGGCCGTCATGTTCCCGCTGCTGGGGTCGGCCGACGAGAACCTGCGGGCTCTCGAGCAGGTGTTGTCCGCCGACGTGCACGTGCGCGGCAACGTCGTGACGCTCGACGGAGCACCGTCCGACATCGTCGTCGGCAAGCGGGTGCTGACCGAGCTCGCGGGCGTGGTCGCGGCCGGTGGTCCGGTCACGCCGGACGCGGTGCGGCGCACCGTCGCGATGCTGCACGGTGGGGTCAGCGAGACGCCGGCCGAGGTGCTCAGCCTGGACATTCTGTCGCGACGCGGCAAGACGATCCGTCCGAAGACGCTGAACCAGAAGCGTTACGTCGACGCGATCGACGCGAACACCATCGTCTTCGGGGTGGGTCCGGCCGGTACCGGCAAGACCTATCTCGCCATGGCGAAGGCCGTGCAGGCTCTGCAGGCGAAGCAGATCTCACGCATCATCCTGACTCGGCCCGCGGTCGAGGCGGGGGAGCGGTTGGGGTTCCTGCCCGGCACGCTGCACGACAAGATCGATCCCTACCTGCGCCCGCTGCACGATGCGTTGCACGACATGATGGACGTCGAGGCGATTCCGAAGTTGATGCAGGCCGGGATCATCGAGGTCGCGCCACTGGCCTACATGCGTGGCCGCACGCTCAACGATGCGTTCATCATTCTCGACGAGGCGCAGAACACCACCGCCGAGCAGATGAAGATGTTCCTGACCCGGCTCGGCTTCAACTCCAAGATCGTCGTCACCGGCGACATCACGCAGGTGGACCTGCCGGGCGGTTCGACGTCGGGTCTGCGCGCGGCCACGGAGATCCTCACCGACATCGACGACATCCACTTCGCCCGGCTCGATTCGTCGGACGTCGTGCGTCACCGCCTCGTCTCGAGCATCGTCGACGCCTACGACCGCCACGACGCGGCACGCGGCAACGACGGACCGAATCGCGCTGCTCGTCGCCGGTGATTCCGGTGAGACCCCGACGGTCGTTTACGGTGATCGCATGAGCATCGAGGTCTCCAACGAATCCGGAATGGACGTCGGCGAGGAGGACCTGATTTCCGTGGCGCGGTTCGCGATCGCGCGCATGGACGTCCACCCGGCGGCGGAGCTGTCGATGGTGCTGGTGGATTCCCCCACCATGGCCGATCTGCACATGCGGTGGATGGACCTGCCGGGACCGACCGACGTGATGTCGTTCCCGATGGACGAGCTCGAGCCGGGTGGTCGGCCGGACGCTCCGGACCCCGGTCCGTCCATGCTGGGCGACATCGTGCTGTGTCCGTCGTTCGCGGCCGACCAGGCGGAGAAGGCCGGGCACTCGTTGGCGCACGAGTTGGCGCTGCTCACCGTGCACGGTGTGTTGCACCTGCTGGGGTACGACCACGCGGAGCCGGACGAGGAGAAGGAGATGTTCGGTCTCCAGAACAGTCTGCTCGAGGAGTGGTACGAGAGCCTGCGTCGCACGGAGCGCGAGGCCGCTGCCGCCGAGCGCGACAGTCGGCTCCTGGGCAAGACCGGCTTCACCTCGCCCGGTGGTGAGTCCGCCCGGTGACCGACGCTCCGGCCCTCATCGTGCTGGCGGTGCTGCTGGTACCGCTGGGAGGCCTGTTCGCCGCCGTCGACTCGGCCATCAACACGGTGTCCTCGGCACGCGTCGAGGAGATGGTCAAGGACCAGCGGGGCGGCGCCGTCGAACTGCTGCGCGTGCTCGCCGACCGGCCCCGCTACGTGAACCTCATGGTGCTGCTGCGCATCCTGTGCGAGATCGGCTCGACGGTCGTGTTCGCGGGTGCCTTGCTGGATCTGCTCGACCCCGCCGTCGCACTGGGCGTCGCCGCGGCGGTCATGGTGGTGGTGGACTACGTCGTCATCGGCGTCGGGCCCCGCACGCTCGGTCGCCAGCACGCGTACTCCCTCTCGCTCGGCGCGGCCTACCCGCTCCGGGCGCTCGGGGTGCTGCTGAGTCCGATCAGCCGACTGCTGATCCTCGTGGGCAACGCCCTCACGCCCGGCCGCGGGTTCCGTAACGGGCCGTTCGCCTCCGAGATCGAACTGCGGGAACTGGTCGATCTCGCGCAGGAACGCGGCGTCGTGGCCGCCGAGGAACGCCAGATGATCCAGTCCGTCTTCGAGCTGGGCGACACCTCCGCGCGCGAGGTCATGGTGCCCCGCACGGAAATGGTGTGGATCGAACGCGGCAAGTCGGCCGGCCAGGCCACCACTCTCGCCGTGCGCAGCGGACACTCCCGTATCCCCGTCATCGGAGAGAACGTCGACGACATCCTCGGCGTCGTGTACCTCAAGGACCTCGTCGAGCGGACCTACACGTCGTCGGACGGGGGACGCAGCGTTCGGGTCGACGACATCATGCGACCGGCCGTCTTCGTACCCGACTCGAAGCCGCTCGACGGCCTGCTCGCCGACATGCAGCGCGACCGGAACCACATGGCCGTGCTCGTCGACGAGTACGGCGGCACGGCCGGATTGGTGACCATCGAGGACGTGCTCGAGGAAATCGTCGGGGAGATCGCGGACGAGTACGACACCGACGAGGTGGCGCCCGTGGACCCGCTGGACGACGGTCGGATTCGCGTGTCGTCGCGGCTCCCGCTCGAGGATCTGGGCGAGCTGTTCGACGTCGAGATCGACAACGACGAGGTCGACACCGTGGGTGGTCTGCTGTCCTACGAGATCGGCCGCGTGCCCCTGCCCGGCTCGGTGGTCGAGGCGCACGGCCTACGGCTGATCGCCGAGGGCGGGCGTGACGCCCGTGGGCGCGTGCACGTGCACACGGTGTTGGCCGAGAAGCTCGCCCGAGACGACGAGGACCCCACCGACGGCGGGTCGAGTCGAGACAGACAGTCCCCCGGATCGGCCGACGGCGCCGAGACGCAGCGTGAGGAGCATCGCAGATGACCGGAACCGATCAGGGCGACGAGACGGAGTTCCGATCCGGCTTCGTGTGCTTCGTGGGCCGGCCGAACACCGGCAAGTCCACTCTGACCAACGCGCTGGTGGGCAGCAAGATCGCGATCACGTCGTCACGCCCGCAGACCACGCGCCACACCATCCGCGGCATCGTGCACCGAGAGCACGCACAGCTCATCCTGGTGGACACGCCCGGGTTGCACCGTCCCCGCACCTTGTTGGGGCAGCGGCTCAACGATCTGGTTCGGGACACCTACTCCGAGGTCGACGCCATCGGCTTCTGCATCCCCGCCGACGAGAAGATCGGCCCCGGTGACCGGTTCATCCTCGAGCAGGTGCGCGCCAACGCGCCGCGTACTCCGGTGGTCGGGCTGGTCACCAAGATCGACAAGGTGTCCAAGCAGCGGCTCATGGAGCAGTTGGTGGCCGTCTCGAACCTCCTGGGCGGAGACGCCGAGGTGGTGCCCGTGTCCGCGGCGTCGGGGGAGCAGGTCGAGGTGGTCGTCGACGTCTTCGCGTCCGTGCTGCCTCCCGGCCCGGCGTTCTACCCCGACGGCGAGCTGACCGACGAGCCCGAGGACACCATGATGGCCGAGCTCATCCGCGAGGCCGCGCTGGAAGGCGTGCACGACGAGCTCCCGCACTCCCTCGCCGTGGTCATCGAGGAAGTCCTGCCCCGCGAGGGCCACGAGAACATGCTCGACGTCCACGCCATCCTCTACGTCGAGCGGCAGTCGCAGAAGGCGATCGTCATCGGCAAGGGCGGCGCGCGACTCCGCGAGGTGGGGACCGCCGCCCGGACGCAGATCGAGAAGCTCCTGGGAACCAGGGTCTACCTCGACCTGCACGTCAAGGTGGCCAAGGACTGGCAGCGCGACCCGAAGCAGATGGGCAAGCTCGGCTTCTGACGGCATTCCTGCGCGGGTTGTGGTCGGGTGCACCGGTTGCAACCCGTGCGGGTGGCTGGAGCCTGAGCGGGTGTGGTTGGGGCGCGGCGTCCGAGGCTCGTGCCGGTGATGGCCGCGACGAAGTCGCTCCGGTTCCAGCAACCTGCTCCTGTTGCGACCGGAGCAGGTTGCGGAAACCGGAGCAGGTTGCGGAAACCGGAGCAAGTAGCGAGCTGCGCAGGTTGTAGCCGAATGCACAGGTTGCAACCGGTGAGGGTGACCGGAACCTGAGCAGGTGGCGAGGTGCGCGGGTTCTGGTCGGGTGCACCGGTTGCAACCCGAGCGGGTGGCTGCAACCGGTGCACCTCGAGGACTGCTCGGGTCAGGACAGGTGTTCGGGCTGAGGGTGCGACTTGTGCCCCTCGTCCGACCGGACGCTGTCCTGCCCGTCACCCGACGCCGCGTGCCCCGCCGAAGCCGGGGTCAGGGACACCACGATGCCCTTGGAGGTGGGGCAGTTGCTCTCTGCTGCCGTGGAATCGAGCGGCACAAGGGGGTTGGTCTCGGGGTAGTAGGCCGCCGCCGAACCCTTGGGCGTGGCGTACTCGACGATGCGGAAGTTCTCCGCGCAGCGCACCCTGTCGTCGCCGTCCCACCGGGTGGTGATGTCGACGAAGTCCCCGTTCCGGAAGCCCAACTCGGCGATGTCGCCGCGGTGCATGAAGATCACGCGGCGACCACCCTCGATGCCGCGGTAGCGGTCGGACAGTCCGTAGATGGTGGTGTTGAACTGATCGTGACTCCGGAACGTCTGCAGCAGCAGGTGTTTCGGCGGGACCTGCAACGCCTCGATGGGCGAGACGGCGAACTGGCCGAGACCCGATTCGGTCTGGAACGTGCGCGAATCCCGCGGCGGGTGGGGGAGGACGAAGCCGCCGGGACGGCGGACGTTCACCTCGTATCCCGCGCACCCCGGAACGACGCGCGAGATGTGCTCGCGGATGTTCCGGTAGTCGTCGCGGAAACCCTTCCAGTCCAACCCGTATCGGTCGCCGATGGTGGCCTCGGCGATGCGGGTCAGGATCTCCACCTCGGACTTCAGGTACGGGCTCGCCGGCTCGAGTGGGCCGCGCGAGGAGTGCACCGAGCAGGTGGAGTCCTCCACCGAGATCCACTGCGGCCCACTGGCCTGGATGTCCTTCTCGGTCCGTCCCTTCGTGGGCAGGATCAGCGCCGTGTCCCCGCACACCAGGTGCGATCGATTGATCTTGGTGGAGATGTGCACCGTCATCCGGGTGTTGCGCAGCGCCTGGAACGTCACGTCGGAATCCGGTGCGGCCTGGGCGAAGTTGCCGCCGAGTCCCAGGAAGAAGTGCGCCTTGCCGTCACGCATGGCCCGGATGGAATCGACGGTGTCCAACCCGTTCGCCCGCGGCGGGTCGAAGCCGAACTCCTTCTGGATCGCATCGAGGAAGTGCTGGGGCGCGCGCTCCCAGATGCCCATGGTGCGGTCGCCCTGGACGTTGGAATGCCCGCGCACCGGCAGCAGCCCGGCCCCACGCTTGCCGATGTTCCCCTGCAGGAACGCGAGATTGGTGATCTCCTTGACGGTGTTGACCGCGTTGTGGTGCTGGGTGATGCCCATGGCCCAGCAGAAGACGGTGGCCGAGGAGTCGCGGAGCATCCGGGCCGCGTCGGTGATGACGGCTCGGGTCAGCCCGGTGGTGGCTTCCACCTCCGCCCAGTCCAGCGTCTCGATGTGCTGCTTCCACAGGTCGAACCCGGTGGTGTGGTCGCGCACGAACTCGTGATCGACGGCGCCCCACTCGAGCAGGAGATGCCCGAAGGCCTGGAACAGCGCCAGGTCGCCGTTGATGCGCACCGGCAGGTGCATGTCCTCGAGATCGGTTCCGGGACCGATCATTCCGCGCGGTGTCTGCGGGTTCTTGAAGTTGATCAGACCGGCCTCGCGCAGCGGGTTGATCGCGAGGATCTTGGCGCCGTTCTTCTTCGCCTTCTCGAGGGCGGAGAGCATGCGCGGGTGGTTGGTGCCCGGGTTCTGCCCGGCCAGAACGATCAACTCGGCGTCGTAGACGTCGTCGAGCGTGACGCTGGCCTTGCCGATGCCTATCGACTCCTGCAGGGCGATCGACGTCGACTCGTGGCACATGTTGGAGCAGTCCGGCAGGTTGTTGGTGCCGTAGGCCCGCACGAAGAGCTGATAGACGAATGCCGACTCGTTGGACGCGCGGCCGGAGGTGTAGAACACGGCCTCGTCCGGATCGAGTGCACGCAGCTGCGCCCCGATGAGGTCGAACGCCTCGTCCCAGTCGATCTCCTCGTAGTGGGTTCCGCCGGGCCGCTTGACCATCGGGTGCGTGATGCGGCCCTGCTGGCCCAGCCAGTGCTCGCTGTGCGAGTCCAGCTCGGCGATGGAGTGACGGGCGAAGAAGTCCGGGGTGGCGCGACGGGTGTCGGCTTCCTCGGCGACTGCCTTGGCGCCGTTCTCGCAGAACTCGGCAGTGTGTCGATGGCCGGGGTCGGGATCCGGCCACGCGCAACTCATGCAGTCGAAGCCCTCGGCCTGATTCAGGTCCAGCAGCGTCTTCGCCGTCCGGATCGGACCCATTCGGTCGAGCGACCGGTACATCGACACCGCGACGGCGGTGGGCCCGGCAGCGTGGGTCTTGGGCTTCTCGACGGACAGATCCGCTTCGTCGTAATCACGCACTCCGCGTGTACTCATGGCCACACTCTCTCTTCGACTCGTCCCCCCGCATCGGACGTCACTCGACAGTAACCGTGACGTCGGACTCGACATCGGCGATCGGGGTGTTCGCGGTTCGTGTACCCGTCGGAGCGCCCGGATACCGTGTCGGGAGTGCGCACTCGAACCGTCTCCGATTCCGTCGTCGTCGCGGCCTCGCCCGACGAGGTCTACGCCGCTCTCGCCGACCCCACCCGCATGGCGCAGTGGAGTCCGGAGAACACCGGCGCCGTCGTCGCCGACCCGCGACGCGGCGGAACCTACGTCGGGATGACGTTCGTCGGCACCAACCGGCGTGGGGGAGCGCGGTGGTCGACGCGGTGCGTCGTCACGGCGGCGGAGCCGGGCCGACGCTTCGCATTCGCCGTCCGGGCGATCGGGGTGGGCCGGCCGATCCTCCCGACGCCGATCGCGTCGTGGGAGTACCGATTCGAGCCCGTCGACGGCGGCACCCGGGTCACCGAGACCTGGACCGACGACCGTCCGTGGCCGGACGCCCTGGCCGCCGCCTTCGACAAGGTGGCGACGCGCGGCAGCCTGTTCGCCGACTTCCAACGCCGCAACATCGCCCGCACGCTCGCGTCGCTGCAGCAGGATCTCGGCGCACCCTGAGGCCGTCCCGTCGGGACGCGCCGACGTGCCACACTGGACCACGTGGGTGAGTCGTGAGGTCCTACCGGGATCACGCCGTCGTCCTGCGTGAGCACAAGCTCGGCGAGGCCGATCGCATCGTCACGCTGTTGACGCGGGACCACGGTCTGGTGCGCGCCGTGGCCAAGGGCGTGCGGCGTACGACGTCGAAATTCGGTGCGCGGCTCGGTCCGTTCGCGCACATCGACGTCCAGTTGTATCCGGGCCGGAACCTCGACATCGTCACCCAGGTGCAGACGGTGAACGCCTTCGGCGCCGACATCGTCGCCGACTACGCCCGCTACACGACCGGGTGCGCGATCCTCGAGACGACGGAGCGGCTCGCGGGCGAGGAACATGCCCCGGCCCCGCGGCTGTACTCGCTGACCGTCGGTGCCCTCCGGACCCTCGGCTCCGGCGAGCGACCGCCGGAACTGGTTCTCGACGCCTTCCTGCTGCGGTCCATGAATTTCGCCGGGTGGGCCCCGTCGCTGACCGAGTGTGCGACGTGCTCTGCGCCGGGCCCGCTGCGGGCGTTCCACGTGGCGGCCGGCGGTGCGGTCTGCACGCAGTGTCGGCCGGCCGGATCGGCCACCCCGGGAACCGGCGTCCTCGATCTCATGGCCGCCCTGCAGAGCGGTGACTGGCCCGCGGCCGTGGCGACGTCGGAGTCGGTGCGGACGCAGGCGAGCGGTCTGGTGGCCGCACATCTGCAATGGCACCTCGAACGGCAACTGCGGACCTTGCCGCTGGTCGAGCGCGGTGCCCCCGCGGCCGGGGCCGTCGGGCAGGATGAGACCCGTGATCCGTCGTCGCGAGCAGCCGACCCCGTCCGATAGTGGTGCCGTGCGTCCGCCGAGCCCGCACCCGTCGGGGGCGCGGGCGCCGATCCTGCAGCCCGAGCTGATCCCGCGACACGTCGCGCTGGTCATGGACGGCAACGGACGGTGGGCGCAGGACCGCGGACTGCCTCGCACGGCCGGCCACGAACGCGGCGAGGCGGTGCTCATGGACACCGTGGAGGGCTGCATCGAGGTCGGCGTGCGCTGGCTGTCGGCGTACGCGTTCTCCACCGAGAACTGGCGACGCAGTCCCGACGAGGTCAAGTTCCTCATGGGCTTCAACCGCGACGTCATCCGTCGACGTCGCGACGAGATGCACGAGATGGGCGTCCGGGTGCGGTGGGCGGGGCGACGACCGCGCTTGTGGCGCAGCGTGATCCGCGAGCTCGAGATCGCGGAGGAGCTGACGAGGGACAACACCGTCATGACGCTGACGATGTGCGTCAACTACGGCGGCCGCGCCGAGATCGTCGACGCCGCTCGGGAGATCGCGCGGCGGGCCGCGGCCGGGCAGCTCGATCCGGAGAAGATCTCCGAGGCGTCGTTCGCCCGCTACCTCGACGAGGCCGACATGCCCGACGTCGACCTGTTCCTGCGGCCGTCCGGCGAGCAACGCACGTCGAACTTCCTGCTCTGGCAGTCGGCCTACGCCGAGATGGTGTTCCAGGAGAAACTGTTCCCGGACTTCGACCGCCGCGATCTGTGGGCCGCGTGCGTCGAGTTCGCCTCGCGGGACCGACGATTCGGGGGAGTGAAATGAGCGAGCACGACGTGGTCGCGGCTCTGCAGGACCGGGCCCGGGTGGTTCTCGGCCAGTTCGCCGACGTCACCGTGGCCGACGATGGATCGCTCGGCTTCACGTACGCGGGCGCCCTCTGCTCGTTGCGGGCGGTCGCGCTGGGACCGGGCCTCGAGGTGCTCGCGTTGACGTCGGTCCTCGCCTGGGATCGACCGTCGTCCGGTGGGCTGCGCGCGAAAGTCGCTGCGCGCAACGCCGAATCGCAGTTCGGGTCGATCTCGGTGATCGGTCACGGATCGCAGGCCGACGTCATCCTGCGCTACACCTTCCCGGCCACCGGACTCGACGACGAGCCCCTGATGACCATGCTGGTCCTGGTGCTGTCCGGCGTCGAGAAGGCGCGCGTCGGCCTGGTGCCCTGACGCGCCGCACCGTCGAGATCAGGCCTTCGCCGCGCACTCGCTGCACAGGCCGAAGATCTCCGCCGTGTGGCTGACGTCGGAGAAGCCGTGCTCACCGGCCACCGACTTCGTCCACCGTTCCACCGCGGCGCCCTCGACCTCCACGGTGAATCCGCAGGTTCGACACACCAGATGATGGTGGTGACCGTCGGAACAGCGGCGATATACCGACTCGCCCGAATCGGTGCGCAGCACGTCCAGGGTGCCCGCGTCGGCCATCGCCTGCAGAGTGCGGTAGACCGTGGTCAGGCCGATGCCGTCGCCGCGCCGTCGCAACTCGTCGTGCAGGTCCTGCGCCGACCGGAACTCGTCGACCGTGTCGAGCAGCTCGGAAATCGCGCTGCGCTGCTTGGTCGACCGCAGGCCGACGGTCTTCGCCACGTTCATCGATCGGTACCGTCGGTCGCCTGCGCAGATCCGTCGGTCGCCTGCGCAGATCCTTCGATTGCATGCGCAGATCGTTCGGTCGCATGCTCGGATCCTTCGGTCGCATGCTCCACTGCATCCACCACGATGTGCGCCAGGTGGTCGTCCACCAACCGATACAGCACTTCACGCCCGGACCGCTCACCGTGCACCACCCCGGCGGCCTTCAGCACGCGCAGATGCTGGCTGATCAGCGGCTGAGTGACGCCGAGCGCGCCGACCAGCTCGTGTACGCACCGCGCCGATTCACGCAGCTGGAGCACGATCGCGATCCGCACCGGCGCGGCGAGCGCGCGCAGCAGATCCCCGGCGCCGGTCAGCACGTCCTTGGGCGGCAGATCCGTCGCCGGGTGGGGGAGGGTCGGGCCGGAATCCGGCACCGCGTGCGGCACGCTCATGGAGAGAACACCCCGTCGTCCAGTCGTCGTTATTGGAAATCGTAATCATTGTGATATGCGCGACGGCGCATGTCAACCGGGGCGCTCCGCGGACGCGGTGGACCGCGAACCCCCACCGGGCCGATAGTCTGATGTGTCGCGGCCGGACACACCACGTCCGCGCCCCGCCACCACCGACTCACGACCCGAGATGGAGAACTGGCCCCGTGGCTCCGAAGTCCAAGATCGATACCGTCGCCAACCTGGCCAAACGCCGGGGACTCGTCTACCAGTGCGGCGAGATCTACGGCGGTACCAAGTCCGCGTGGGACTACGGCCCCCTCGGCGTCGAGCTCAAGGACAACATCAAGAAGCAGTGGTGGCGCAACATGGTCACCAGCCGCGAGGACACCGTCGGCCTCGACTCCTCGGTCATCCTCCCGCGTGAGGTCTGGGAGGCGTCCGGGCACGTCGAGACCTTCTCCGACCCGCTGGTCGAATCGCTCCACACCCACAAGCGCTACCGCGCCGACCACCTCCTCGAGGCGTACGAGGAGAAGCACGGTCACCCGCCGGAGAACGGCCTCGCCGACATCCGCGACCCCGAGACCGGTGAGCCCGGCTCGTGGACCGAACCCCGCGCGTTCTCCGGGCTGCTCAAGACCTTCCTCGGCCCCGTGGACGACGAGGCAGGCCTGCACTACCTCCGCCCCGAGACCGCCCAGGGCATCTTCGTCAACTTCGCCAACGTGCTCACCACGTCCCGCAAGAAGCCGCCGTTCGGCATCGGCCAGATCGGCAAGAGCTTCCGCAACGAGATCACGCCCGGCAACTTCATCTTCCGTACCCGCGAGTTCGAGCAGATGGAGATGGAGTTCTTCGTCAAGCCCGGCGAGGACGAGCAGTGGCACCAGTACTGGATCGATTACCGCATGAAGTGGTACACCGACCTCGGCATCGACCCGGAGAACCTGCGCCTCTACGAGCACGCGCAGGAGAAGCTCTCGCACTACTCCAAGCGCACCGTCGACATCGAGTACCGCTTCGAGTTCCAGGGCAGCGCATGGGGTGAGCTCGAGGGCATCGCCAACCGCACCGACTTCGACCTCTCCACGCACGCCAAGCACTCCGGCCAGGACCTCAGCTTCTACGACCAGGCCGCCGACGAGCGCTACACCCCCTACGTCATCGAACCCGCAGCGGGACTGACCCGATCGCTCATGGCGTTCCTCGTCGACGCGTACCACGAGGACGAGGCCCCGAACGCCAAGGGCGGCGTGGACAAGCGCACCGTGCTGCGCCTCGACCGGCGCCTCGCCCCGGTCAAGGCCGCGGTGCTCCCGCTCAGCCGCAACGCCGACCTCACGCCCAAGGCGAAGGATCTCGCGGCCACGCTGCGTCAGCACTGGAACGTCGAATTCGACGACGCCGGCGCCATCGGTCGCCGCTACCGCCGCCAGGACGAGATCGGTACCCCGTTCTGCATCACGGTCGACTTCGACACCCTCGACGACCACGCCGTGACCATCCGCGAACGCGACTCCATGGCGCAGGAGCGGGTCGCCCTCGACCAGGTCGAGGGCTACCTCGCCGCCCGGCTGATCGGGAGCTAGAACCGGCCTCCGGAGCTCCTGCCTATCCGCCCCGAGGACCCCGACCCACCGAAGGACCGGGGCCCGCCACCGAAACCGCCGTAGCCTCCGCTGCGGCGGTTTCCGTAGGTGCGGCCGCCGCCGAAGCCGCCGCGCAGCACACTGTCGATCAGGACTCCGGTGAGGACGCCGCCGGCCGCGGACCCGCCGCCGTAGCCGCCGGAGTGCCGCGGCCGCTGCGTCGCCTCCCAGTCGGCGACGTCGGCCTGCGCGGCGTGCGAGGCCTGCGCGGACAACGACAGGGCGGCCGCGGCGTGCTGCAGTGCGCGCGGCGCGTCGGACTCGGCGAGCTGCTGCGCGGCCTGCAGGTGCCGTTCCGCTTCCGCCAGCCGGGTGCGGGCCTGCACCTTCACGGCACCGCTGCGCGAGGCGACGAACTCGTTCGCCGCCCGGACCTGCGCGGACGCCGCCGCGAGATCGCGGGCGAGACGCGCGCGGGCGTGCTCGTCGCGCTGCTGCGCCTCCGTCGCCGCGGCGAGCGCGTCGTCGAGCGCCGCGTCGGCGGACACGAGAGCGTGCATCGCCCCCAGCGGATCGGTGGTGCCGGACCGCTCGGCCCGGTCGATCGCGGCGACGGTCGCCGACCGCGCCGACGCCAACGCCTCGCCGCCGTGCGTCGCCAGCCGGTCCGCCGTCGCCACGTCCTCGCGGGCGTCGGCGATCGCGGCGGGCAGCTGGTCGACGGCCGCGACGATGTCCTCGTCCGCGTGATCGACCGCGTCGAGCAGCGTGCGGGCGCGGGTCAGTGCACTCTCCGCGGTGCGCACCGCGGCGACCACGGGCCCTTGCCGACCGACCGGCTGCGCGGCGGCGTCCCGACCGTCGTCGATCGCCGACTCGGCCAGCGTGAGCTGTTCGGTCGCGAGCGTGACGTTGTCGGCCACGGGGGCGAGCACGGACGCGTCGTACCGGGACCGCAACGACTCCAGCGTGGCCGCGCAGCCGTCCAGGCGCGCCGTCTGTTCGACCTGCCGCTGGGTCAGTGCGTCCAGCCGCGCGCCGGCGTCGATCAGCAGGTTGCGGATCTCGTCGAACTCGGCCACCTTCTCGTCCAGCACGCGGTCCGCCTCGGCGCACGAGGTGATGATCCGCTCGACCATCCGGCGACGCTCGTCCGGTGACTCCGGGATCGCGTCGTCGAGACGCTGGCGCAGCTCGTGGGCCTCGGCGAGCGCGCGACGGGCGTCGGCCAGCGCCGTCGTGAAGGGGCGGGCGCCGGCCTCGCCGAGTTCGCCCGTGGCCGCGGCCAATTCCTCGGCGCTGGCCCGCACGGCTTCGTCCGTCTCGGTGAGGATCTCGCGCGCCCGCTCGTCGAGCACGTCCGCGGGCAGCGCGGCCAGCGCCGCCGGATCGCTGCCGTCGACCGTGCGCGCCGCCTCGGCCGCCGCGTGACGACGGCGGGCGGTCCGGATGCGTCCGAAGGCGAGGGCGCCGACGACCACCAGGACGAGGACGGCGAGGGCGACCCACAGTCCGGCCGATCCGGAGCCGGTGGTCGAGACGGCCTTCGCGAGGCCGGTGGCCGCGGCGGTGGCCGCCCCGGCCCATTGCTCCTCGCGCAAGGCGGGTTCGATGCTGCTCTGCTCGAGGTCGGAGATCTCCGAGTTCGAGATGGCGGTCTGCGCCTGCGGCACGTTCAGGGTGTAGGACCGGGCGACGGTGGCGACGGCGAGCAGGATGTCGCGGTCGCCGAAGTCGCTGGCGACGGCGGTGCGCTCACCCCATTGCGCGTACGGGACGCCGGAGAAGTCGTCGACGAGCACCACCCACAGCCGCAGGCCCTGATCGGTGTAGAGACGGTCGACAGCGGCCTCGACCTCGGCGCGGTCGCCGTCGTCGAGGACCCCGGCGAGGTCCGTGACCTGCTCCGGAACACGGAACGGCTCCTCGGCGCTCGCGACACCGCCGCCCAGCAGGGTGGTCAGCAGGATCAGCGCGGCGAGCACGCAGCGGGCCGTTCGCGTCGAGGCCGGAGTCATGGGGGGAACCTACCGCGATCGGACCCGTGACAGTCGTCATGGCGAAGACGTGACGCTCGGCCGAGGGACGAGGCCGCCGCGGCGAGCATCGTCGTTCCCATGACATCGAACCCGCACATCACACCGGCCGTCGAACTCGACGGCCTGCAGAAGAGCTTCGGCTCCGTCACCGCGGTGGACGGTCTGTCCCTGACCGTCCACCCCGGTGAGATCGTCGCCTTCCTCGGCCCCAACGGCGCCGGGAAGACCACCACCCTCGACATGCTGCTCGGGCTGACCCGGCCGGACCGCGGCACGGTTCGCGTCTTCGGCGCGACGCCGCGCGAGGCGGTGGCGTCGGGTCGGATCTCGGCCGTTCTCCAGTCGGGGGGCCTGCTGCGCGACGTCACCGTCGCCGAGACCGTGCGGCTCGTGGCCGCTCTCCACGCGAGTGCGCGTCCCGTGGACGAGGTCCTGGAACGCGCCGGCATCACCGACATCGCCGACCGTCTCGTGGGGAAGTGCTCCGGCGGTCAGCAGCAGCGGCTCCGGTTCGCGCTGGCTCTGCTGCCGGACCCGGACCTGGTGGTGCTCGACGAGCCGACCACCGGCATGGACACCCTCGGGCGCCGCGACTTCTGGGCCGCGATGCGCGCCGACAGCGCCCGCGGGCGAACCGTCCTGTTCGCCACCCACTACCTCGAGGAAGCGGACGCCTACGCCGACCGCATCGTGCTCGTGCGTGCCGGCCGCATCGTCGCCGACGGGACCGCCGCGGAGATCAAGAACCTCGCGGCGGGTCGGCGCATCACCGCCGTCGTCACGGACGTCAATCGTGCCGCGCTGCTGAGCATTCCGGGAGTCGACGACGTGCAGAGCCAGGGCGACCGGATCGTCGTGCACAGCACGCGATCGGACCTGGTGGCGCGCCACCTGCTGACGACCACCGACGCGCGGGATCTCGAGATCGTCCCGCGCAGCCTCGAGGACGCCTTCCTGAGTCTCACCACCGACACCACCGACACCCTCACGACCGCCGGGAGCCCCGCATGACCACCACCACTGTCGACCGTCCTCGGTCCGTGCCCGCCCATGGCGGCTTCAGCCTGCTCTTCCTGGGCCTGGAGCTGCGCCGCATGCTGCGCAATCGCCGCACGATCGTCTTCACCGTGCTCGTCCCGCCGATCTTCTTCGCCGTGTTCGGACTGTCCGGCGACTATCGGACGCAGACGATGGGATCGGCCAATCTCACCGGCTACATCATGGTGAGCATGGCGCTCTACGGCGCGATGCTCGCGACCACCAGCGGCGGCGCCATGGTCTCGATCGAGCGCGGCGTGGGGTGGAGTCGGCAACTACGGCTCACCCCCCTCGACCCCGTCGCCTACGTCGCCACCAAGGTCCTCGTCGCCATGGCCCTGGGTCTGGTGTCGGTGACCACGGTGTTCGCGGTCGGCGCCGCCACGGGGGCGCACCTCACCGCCGCGGCGTGGGTGTCGTGCTTCCTGCTGGCCTGGGTGACCTCCGTCGTCTTCGCCGC
Source organism: Rhodococcoides corynebacterioides NBRC 14404 (assembly GCF_001894765.1). Lineage (GTDB taxonomy): Bacteria > Actinomycetota > Actinomycetes > Mycobacteriales > Mycobacteriaceae > Rhodococcoides > Rhodococcoides corynebacterioides. Next base: position 429,101 of record NZ_BCWV01000004.1, on the reverse strand, counting down.
CTTCGGCCTCTTCATGGGGTACGTGTTGCCCTCGGAGAACGTCATGCAGATCCTGGGGCCCGGTCTGGCGTTGCTCGCCTTCGCCGGTGGCCTGTTCGTCCCCGCCAGTGGGTGGTTCGCCGACGTGGCGAAGGTCGTGCCCACGTGGGGCGTCGCCACCATCGCCCGCGCTCCGATCGGGGAGGTGACGGCGGCGAATCTCGGCGAGGCGATCGTCAACGTCGTCGTGTGGACGACGGTGTTCGTCCTCGGCGCTCGGGCGATGTTCCGGCGCGACACCGCCCGCGGTTGACCCGGCGTGACCGACGGCACGCGTCTAGCGTGGCGACGATGACGGACATCGTCGCCACGCTCGCGGGCGGAGAGGTCGAGCAGCGGCAGCGCCGGGGATGGCTGTTCAGCGCCATCTGGCTGGCGTTCCTCTTCTACCCGCTGGAGCGGATCCTGCAGTACCGGGGGCCGTGGCCGTGGACGGTCGCCGGATACGTGTCGCTCGTGCTGTTCGCCGTGGTCTTCCTCCTGGGCTTCCGCGACTTCCGCCGCCGCCTGCACGACGACGACCGGCGGCCCGAGCAGACCCGGCGCGCGTGGACCACCCTGTTGCTCCTCACCGCACTGCTCGTCCCCGTGGTTCCGGCGGCCGGGGACGCCGTACTCACCGGGTCGGTGTACCTCGCGGTGTTCGGCATCATCACCCTGCCGGGCCGCACGGGTGTCGCGGTGGTCGCCGTCGTCGCGGCCGCCGTGGAGATTCTTCCGCGGGTCGTGGACGGATGGACCCCCGACAACTCCGCCGCCATCACGGTGGTCGCGGCGGCCATGGCCGCCTGGGGCGTGAAGACGCTGATCCAGCGCAACGCCCAACTGCTCGAGGTGCGGCGCCGCCTCGCCGACCTCGCCGTCGTCGAGGAACGGGAACGCCTCGCCCGCGACGTGCACGACATCCTCGGCCACTCGCTCACCGTCGTCACCGTGAAGGCCGAGCTGGCGGGGCGCCTGATCGATCACGATCCCCGACGCGCCGCCGCGGAGGTCGCCGACATCGAGGTCCTCGCCCGGCAAGCCCTCGCCGACGTCCGATCGACCGTCGGCGGGTTCCGACACCTGCGGCTCGACGAGGAGCTGCTCGGCGCGCACAGCGCCCTCGACGCGGCGGAGATCGAGCTGTGTCGCCACGGAACCGTCGACGACGTCCCCGAGGATCGACGCGAACTGTTCGCCCGCGTACTGCGCGAGGCGGTGACCAACGTCGTCCGCCACAGCGGCGCCTCGACCTGCACGGTGGATCTGGGACGAGAGCGCATCACCGTCGAGGACGACGGGATCGGACCCGGCGCGGGAGGCGAGCACGGGTCCACCGGATCCGGATTGAGCGGGTTGGCCGACCTGGTGCGCGACGCCGGCGGGACACTGACCATCGCCCGCGGCACCCGCGGCGGGTTCCGGGTGACGGCGGAGGTGCGCGAGTGACCGACTCCATCAGGCTGCTGCTCGCGGACGACCAGTCGTTGGTCCGCGGTGCGGTCGCCGCCCTGCTCGGACTCGAGCACGACCTCGAGGTCGTCGCCGAGGTCGGCCGCGGCGACGAGGTGGTGCCGGCCGCGCGGATGCACCGCCCGCACGTCGCGCTCCTCGACGTCGAGATGCCCGGCGGCGACGGCATCGAGACCACCGCCGCCCTGCGCGCCGCCGTCCCCGACTGCCGGGTGCTGGTGGTCACCACCTTCGGCCGACCCGGCTACGTCCGTCGCGCGCTCGACGCGGGCGCGAGTGGATTCGTCGTCAAGGACACTCCGGCGCGCGCCCTCGCGGACGCGGTCCGGCGGGTCCATGCGGGCCTGCGCGTCGTCGACCCCACGCTCGCCACGGAGACGCTGACGGCCGGGACGTCCCCTCTGACCGCTCGCGAGCGGGACGTCCTGATCGCGGCGCGCTCGGGCGGAACGGCGTCGGCGATCGCGCGGGAGCTGCATCTGTCGGAAGGCACCGTGCGCAACCACCTCTCGGCCGCGATCGGCAAGACCGGGGCCGCCACCCGGGCCGAGGCCGTGCGAGTGGCGCTCGACAACGGGTGGCTCTGACCGCCTCGCGCGCCGCACACGGCCGTCACAGGTGCGGCTGGCAAACTGGTCCGCGATGAGTACGGACTACTACTACGACGACCGCGACGGATACCGCGACACGGCCGGCCGACCACCCCGACTGGGGTTCGGGGGCACGCTGGCGCGGTGGATCCGGCGGCTGATCGCGGGTGTCGTCCTGGTGGGACTGCTGGTGGTGCTGGGCACGGCCGTCCGCGTGTGGCAGGTGGCGCGGATCGACGACCACACGCCGTCCGACGCCATCGTGGTGCTGGGAGCGGCGCAATACGACGGCGTGCCGTCGTCGGTGTTCGAGGCGCGGCTCGCGCAGGCGTCGGCGCTGTATCGGGCCGGTATCGCGCCGCTGGTGGTCACCGTGGGCGGCAAGCAAGTGGGCGACAACTACACCGAGGCCGCGTCCGGTCGGACCTATCTGATCGATCAGGGTGTCCCCGCGGACGACGTCGTCGCCGTCGAGGAAGGGTCGGACACGCTGCGCAGCATCGAGGCGGTGGCGGCCGAACTGCAGAGCCGAGGCCTGAACCGGGTGACCCTGGTCAGCGATCCCTGGCACTCTCTGCGGACCCGCACCATGGCGCACGACGCCGGCCTGGACGCGTGGACCTCGCCCACCCGGCAGGGTCCCGCCGTCTACACCCGTGAGTCGCAGATCCACGGAATCGGCCGGGAGACAGCGGCTCTGCTGTGGTACCAGCTCACCCACCACTCGGCGGACTTCGCCTACACGGCAGGACAGTGATGGTCGCCGACCTGCCCACCACCGAGACCTACACCGCCGCCGACGTCGACCGCCGGGTTCCCGAGGTACCGAAGTCGGCCGGCCTCGCGCCGGAGTCGACGGCGGAATCGCGCGGCGCGTTCGCCCGTGACCGCGCGCGGGTGCTGCACTCCGCGGCGCTGCGCCGCCTCGCGGACAAGACCCAGGTGACCGGTCCGCGGGAAGGCGACACGCCGCGAACGCGGCTGACCCACTCGCTCGAGGTGGCGCAGATCGGCCGCAGCATCGCCGACGGTATCGGGTGCGATCCCGACCTCGTCGAGCTCGCCGGTCTCGCCCACGACATCGGTCACCCGCCCTACGGCCACAACGGCGAGCGCGCGCTCGACGAGGTCGCCGCGTCCTGCGGGGGCTTCGAGGGCAACGCGCAGAACCTGCGCATCCTCACGTCCCTGGAACCGAAAGTGCTCGGGGACGACGGTCGCAGCGCCGGGCTCAACCTCACCCGCGCGTCGTTGGACGCCGCGATCAAGTACCCGTGGACCCGGCCCTCACCGGGGGCGAAGTTCGGCGCCTACGACGACGACGCGGCCACCCTGGCCTGGGTGCGCGCCGGCGCACCGGAACGGCGGCAATGCCTCGAAGCGCAGGCCATGGACTGGGCCGACGACGTCGCGTACTCCGTGCACGACGTCGAGGACGGCGTCATCGCCGGGCGTATCGACCTGCGCTCCCTCGCCGACCGGGCCGAGCAGGACGCGTTGGCCGACCTCGCGATCCGCGAGTTCCGTGGCCTGGACCGCGACCTCATGTGCGATGCGGCGCAGCGACTCTCCGAGCTGCCGGTGGTCTCCGACGCCGCCGGCTACGACGGCACCCTGGTCCGGTCCGTCGCCCTCAAGCGCATGACGAGCGAATTGGTCGGGCGCTTCACCACGGCCGCCGTCTCGTCCACTCGGGAGGCCGCCGACGGACGGCCGGTCCGGCGTTACGACGCCGACCTCGCCGTCCCCGACCTGGTGCGCGCCGAGGTGGCGCTGCTCAAGACCATGGCACTGCGGTACGTCATGTCCGACGACGGCCACCGACGACGCCAGGACCGCCAACGCGACCGCATCCACCGCGTCGCCGCGTGGCTGCTGCACTCCGCGCCCGCCTCGCTCGACCCGATGTTCCTGCCGGCCTGGTCCGCCGCCGAGGACGAGGCCGCCCGCACCCGCGTCGTCGTCGACCAGATCGCGTCCTGCACCGAGTCCCGGCTCGAACGGATCGACGCCGCCAGCCTCGGCGCGCAGGCGTCGTGGGGTTAGAGCGGCCCGCTCGTGGGATAGAGCGGCCCGCTCGTGGGATAGAGCGAGAGCGGCCCGCTCGCCCGTGCGGGGCCGTCGGACCGGACGCCTAGACTGTCCCGGTGGCCGGCCGAATACCCGAACGAGACATCGCGGCCGTTCGTGAACGGACGCGCATCGAGGACATCGTCGGCGAGTACGTCGCCCTGAAGGCGCCGCGCGGCGATTCCATGATGGGCCTGTGCCCGTTCCACGACGAGAAGACCCCGTCGTTCCACGTGCGGCCCAATCACGGCACGTTCCACTGCTTCGGCTGCGGCGAGGGCGGGGACGTCTACACGTTCCTGCAGAAGATGGAGCACATCAGCTTCGTCGAGTCGGTCGAGCAGCTCGCCGACCGGCTGAACTACCGCATCGACTACGAGGGCGGCGGCACCTCCGTGCAACGGGACCGCGGCACGCGTGCGCGGCTGGTCGCGGCCAACGCCGCGGCACAGCAGTTCTACGCCGAGCAGCTCGGATCGCCCGAGGCGCAGGCCGCGCGGGACTACCTGACCGAGCGCAACTTCGACGCGGCCGCGGCGCGGCAGTTCGGCTGCGGGTTCGCTCCCAGCGGGTGGGACACGCTGACCAAGCACCTGTTGAAGAAGGGATTCGAGTTCGCCGAGCTCGAAGCCGCGGGTCTGGCGCGGCAGGGCAAGCGGGGTCCGATGGACCGCTTCCACCGCCGACTCCTGTGGCCCATCCGCAACCTGGCCGGCGACGTCATCGGCTTCGGCGCCCGCAAGATCTTCGACGACGACACCATGCCCGGCAAGTACGTCAACACCCCGGAAACGCTGCTGTACAAGAAGTCCCAGGTGCTCTTCGGTCTGGACCTGGCCAAGAAGGACATCGCGAAGGGCCACCAGGCCGTCGTCGTCGAGGGGTACACCGACGTCATGGCGATGCACCTCGCCGGCGTCACCACCGCCGTCGCCTCGTGCGGCACCGCGTTCGGCGACGACCACCTCGCGTTGCTGCGTCGGCTGCTCATGGACGACAAGTTCTGGCGCGGCGAGATCATCTACACCTTCGACGGAGACGAGGCCGGGCAGGCCGCGGCGATGAAGGCGTTCTCCGGTGACCAGAAGCTCGCCGGCCAGACGTTCATCGCCGTCGCGCCCGAGGGAATGGACCCGTGCGATCTGCGACTGCGTCAGGGCGACGCCGCGGTGCGCGACCTCGTCGCGCGTCGTACTCCGCTGTTCGAGTTCGCCATTCGCGGCGCGCTCGCCGAGTGCAACCTCGACACCGCCGAGGGTCAGGTGGAGGCGCTGCGCCGGACCGTCCCGATGGTCGCGCAGATGAAGGACCGCGCGCTCCGGGACAACTACGCCGCGCGCCTCTCCGGTTGGGTGGGGTGGATCGACGAGCGGATGGTGGTCGGCCGGGTCCGCGAGGAGGCCGCGAAGATCGCCAAGGGTGCGGCACCCGCCCCGCTGCGCCGCCCGTCGCGACCGAGCGAGGATTCCGCGGCACCGGCCGGACCGGCGCATCCACGTCGGGACGACCCCACGCTGTGGCCGCAACGCGAAGCGCTGAAAGCCGTGATGCAGCACCCCGGCATCGCCGGATCGGTGTTCGACTCACTGCCCCCGGAGACCTTCGGACATCCCGCCTACGCCGCGGTCTCGGACGCGGTCCGCGAGGCCGGGGGCACCGCGGCGGGACTCGGAGGAGGGGAGTGGCTCGACGCCGTCGGCAAGAAGGCCGAGGCGAAGGGCCTCCGTTCCCTGGTGACCGAACTGGCGGTGGAGCCGATGCCCATCTCGGAGGAAGCGACCCCGCGCTACATCTCGGGTGTGCTGGCCCGCCTGCAGGAAGTCTGGGTGGGCCGTCAGGTCGCCGAGCTGAAGTCGAAGCTGCAGCGTATGTCGCCGATCGAGAAGCCGGAGGATTACAACGCGCTCTTCGGCGACCTCATCGCGCTCGAGCAGTACCGCCGCAGCCTGCTCGAACAAGCCGTGGGCAGCACCACCGACGCGGAGTTCCCCGCGATCTAGAGCTGGTCTCGGGGGACGAAGACCTGCGTGTCGTCGTACTGCTTCATGGGCTCGAGCTTGGGCTGCGTGCTCAGCGAATCGGACAGCTTCTGTCGGCCCGCGGTGACGATCTTCTTGGTGGCCGGGCTCGAGGCGACGGCCTTGGTCGCGCGGGAGATCTGCTCGTAGCGACCGCGGCCGGCCTTGGTGCCGAGCACGTATCCGGCAGCGACGCCGACCAACAAACGCATCATGAGTGCAGCGGTCCTCTCGGTGGTCGGGTGACGGGGTGTCCATCCTGCCCGATGACATACCCCGGTGCGCGCACCCCACCCCTCGTCCGTTCGTGCCGGGACACGAGAAAGCCCCGGATCGATGACGCGCGATCCGGGGCTCACTGGGGCTCCCCCATCTGGACTTGAACCAGAAACCCTTCGATTAACAGTCGAATGCTCTGCCAATTGAGCTATGGGGGAATGCAGCAACCGGTACGAGACCGGCCGAGAAGAGACTCTAACTCATAGCACCCGTGCACTGCCAAATCGCCTGGTACCACCGGTTCCCCACACTCCGACCAGGGCGAAGACGAGCAGCACGACACCGGATCCGACACCCGCGGTCAGGTCCGTCGCGACGGTGGGTGCGCCCGCGAACGCGAGCACCAGCCCCGCTACGCCGAGAGCGGTGATGGCTCCGCCGAGCACGTGGAAGAGCCGCAATCGCCACAGCACCGCGAGCACGACGAAGTGGATGCCGACGACGGTGGCCACCCACGCGACCCCGGCCTGTGGGTGCCCGGCCGCCGCGACGACGCGGACGCCGACCACGATGGCCACGACCTCCGCCGCGACCACCGCCCAGTACCCCCGCCCGAAGGGCCGCACCGACGGCGGGGTGGCCGGCTCCGGGCCGCGCGCGATGCCCACCAGGACCAGGACGGCGGCCGCCACCGCAGCGACGACGAGCACGATGCGGACGACCGTCGGTGAACTCGCGGAGTTCACGAGCACGAACACCAGGCCGAACACCGCACCGATCAGCGATCCGAGGTGCTGGGGGGCGAGGCGTCGGGAAGCCATACCCGTCAGTCTGACTCAGGATCGGTCCGACGACGGGAAATCACTGCCGATAGGGGCTTCGGGAGCGAAATACATTGCCCTCCGCATCGTCTTTGGGTTCACGCGAGATGCCGAAACGCCACATCAGGGGACCCACGAGACGGTCGAACACCGCCGGAACCAGGGTGTAGCCGACGGCCGCGACCTTGTTGACGTAGCCGAAGACCGCGTCCGCGTCACGCTCGCGTTGGGGCTTGCGCACCACGCGGTCGACGGCGCGGGCGATGACCTCGGGCGTGGTGACCGGCGGCGGGGGCGAGCCCGCGCGGCCGACCACGGTGGCGGCCTGCTCGTAGATCGGGGTGCGGACGGCACCGGGCGCGACCGAGCTGACGTGGATGCCGGGGTACTGCTGCATTTCCTGCTGCAGCGTCCGGGTGAGGCCGCGCAGCCCCCACTTGGCCGTCACGTAGGTGCCCATCCAAGGCACGGCGATACGACCGAGGAGCGATCCGATGACGACGAGGTGCCCGTGCCCCTGGTCGCGATAGACGGTCAGGACCGAGCGCGCGACGTTGGCAGCGCCGATCAGATCGACGGAGATCGCGTGGTCGAAGACCTCGGCGGGGGTGTCGAGGAACGTGCCGTAGGACATGACGGCGGCGCTGTGGACGCACACGTCGATGCGGCCGAATTGTTCGACGGTCTCGGTGACGGTCTTCTGGACCTCGGTGCCGTCCGCGACGTCGACGGGCTTGACCGCCACGTCACCGGCGCCGCGCCGACGGCACTCGTCGGCGACGTCCTCGAGGCCTTCGCGCCCACGGGCGCAGAGCGCGAGGGACCAGCCGCGTTCGGCGTAGAGGTGGGCGGTGGCGCGGCCGATACCGCTGGACGCGCCGGTGATCAGAGCGGTGCCGGGGCCGGAACGGCCGGCGCCGGGCGAACGGGTGGACGACATGATGCCTCGCAGACGTGCGCGGAGGGCGCACCGAGATGGGAGAAGCAGGAGCGCCGAGGGCTGGACGCCGGTATCCGCGGCCGAAGGGTGTCGCGGTGACACAGGGAGTTCGTGGCGGGTCCACGCGGTGGACTACCGCGAGGTGGAGTCGTCTTTGCCGCGCGAGAGTCGGAGCGAGCGGCCACGTTCGACGTGCTCGGCGTCCTTCTCGGCGTTCTTCTGCGACACGCGCGTGTCCCGCTCCGGCAGTTGCAGGTGCTCCTCGGCCCGGAGTCCTGCCTGCAGTTCGCGCCCCCGCTCGAGTTCGGAGTCGAGTTCCGCGCCGAACAGGAGTGCGAGATTGGTGATCCAGAGCCACAGAAGGAAAATGACGACGCCCGCGAGCGAGCCGTAGGTCGCGTTGTAGCTCGAGAAGTTCGCGACGTAGAACCCGAACAGCGCCGAGGCGACGATCCAGGTGACGATGGCCAGCGCGGCCCCCGTGCTGACCCACCGGAACTTCGGCTGCTTGACGTTGGGCGTGGCGTAGTAGAGCACCGCCACCGCGATCACCACCAGGATCAGGATGATGGGCCAGCGCGCGATGTTCCAGATCATGAGGGTCGTGTCGCCCAGGCCGACGGCGTCGCCGATCGCCTTGGCGACCGGGCCGCTGACCGCGAGCATCAACGCACCCGTGGCGAGGCAGATCAGACCGATCAACGTCACCAGCAGCATGACCGGGCGCAGTTTCCAGACCGGCCGGCCCTCGTCGACCTCGTACATGCGGTTCATCGCACGTCCGAAGGCGCCGACGTAGCCGGAGGCGGACCAGATGGCACCGGCGAGGCCGATGATCAACGCGAGGCCGGCCGTCGGCGTCGCCACCAACTGGGAGATCGGGTCCCGCAACGTGTCGACGGCCGACGACGGTCCGAGGTCGGAGACGATGTCGAGGACGGCGTTCACCGTGCGCTCGCCCTGACCGAAGACGCCCAGCAGGGACACCATGGCCAGCAGGGCGGGGAAGATCGACAGCACCGCGTAGTAGGTGAGGGCGGCGGCCAGATCCGTGCACTGGTCCTTGGAGAACTCCCGCGCGGTCTTGCGGACCACGTAGAAGAACGACGGCTTGGTCAGATCCGTGGGCGAATCCGGCTTGCGATCGTCGTCCGGATCGTGCGACATCGACGGGTCGGCGGCGGTCGGTCGCGTGGTGGTCATACCGACCGTCTTCCCTCGCAGCCGAGGGTGGAAACCGCGCGCGGCCCCCCGGTGCGGTCGGCCTGCGGTACTCGCGAGGGGAACGCGGAAACGGGTCAGGGTCGGTCGGTCAGGTACCCGCCGCCGTGGGGGAAGAACTCGGCCGCGGGAACGATACGGCCGTCGGCGGTCCGGACTTCGTCGACGACGAGGGCGCGGCCCCGACCGAGGTGAGCCGACGGTCCGGCGACGATGGCCATGCCGTCGCCCTCGTGGATGAAGACGCGGCCGGGGGTACCGCCGTAGCAGCAGGTGGAGACGTGGGCGCGGGTGATACCGATGCGCTCGCCGCGGTAGTGGGTCCAGGCGTCGGGATAGGGGTCGGACTGGGCGCGGATCAGGCGGTCGATCTCCTCGGCGGGCCAGGTCCAGTCGATCCGGCTGTCGAGGTCCGAGCGCTTGTGGAAGAAGGTGCGCTGCGCGAGGTCCTGCGGGGTCCACTCGGCCGTGCCGTTCTCGATGGCGGCGAGTGCGTCCGTCAGAATCTCCGGGATGAGGTCGATCGTGGCCTGGACGAGCTCCGTGGCGGTGTCCCGCGGACCGATCGGCACCGCGCGCTGGACCACGATGTCGCCGGTGTCGAGGTCGTCGTCCATGCGGTGCGCGGTGAGGCCGGTCTCCGCGGCGCCGCTGATCAGCGACCAGATGACGGGGGAGAAGCCGGTGAAGCGGGGCAGCAGCGAATCGTGCAGGTTCAGCGTGCCGTGCGGGGGAGCGTCGAAGATCTCCCGCGGCAGCTTGGTGCGCCAGTTGTTGGCGACGAGGATGTCCGGTGCCGCCTCGCGCACCCGTGCCGCGAGTGCGTCGTCCGGGCGCTGGGCCAGGTGGACCGCGATGCCGTGGCTCCGGGCGAGGTCCTCGACGGAGTCGGACCAGATCGTCTCGTAGGAGTGCTCGCTCGGCGGGTGGGTGACCACGAGGACCACCTCGTGGGAGGAGTCGAGGAGGGCCTGCAGGGTGCGGTGACCCCAGGTCTGATACCCGAACATCGCAACGCGCATGCGACATAGATTAGCCTACCCTTTGTTCCGGGCGTGGCCGGGGCGCGGCCGGGCGGTCAGCCCTTCAACATCACGGGAACACCCTGGTAGGGACCGAGTGTCAACGGGAAGCTGCCCAACTCGTCGACCGTGCCGATCTCCTGGTCGGTGAACAGGTCGACGACCGTGGCCCCACCCGGCAGGTGCTTCGACTGCACCGTCGCGGTGATCTCGTCCCCCGTGAAGTTCAGCACCGTCGCGGAGACGAGACCGTTGGCGAGCTGGTGCACCAGTACCAGCAGCCCCTTGTGGGACACCGATGGCACGTCGAGCTGGGTGGCGGTGGCGATGCCGTAGCGGTTCCGGACGTCGAGAATGCGCGAGAGCTGCCGGACGAAGGACGACCCGTCCTTCATCTGCTCCGGCAGCGATCCGTACAGGCTCCGGCCCCGCGGGATGCCCGAGTCGGAGCGCGTCGCGTCGGGGGCGTAGTTCATCAAGTCGTGCGCACCGCGGTTGATCCACCGCGTGTCGCCCTCCGCGATGAGGTCGGACACCTCCTCGGCCGGGACGGGGAGCACACCGCAGAGGTCCCATCCGGACAGCGCGAAGACGCCCGGCTGGAGCGCGTTGTACATCGCGAGGAGCAGGTGCGCCTTCTTCACCGTCTCGATGTCGGTCTCGTCCATCCGGTCGAGGTCCCGGATGCCGAGCGACGCCGTGATCACCGAGGCCGTGGTGCAGGCGATGCCGTTGTTGGTGAAGGTGCGGTTGTACGGCGCCCACCGGCCGGTGAGTCGCTCGCACAGCTCCGCACGGATCTGGTCGCCGAGATCACCGCCCTTGATCACCTCGCCGCCGTAGGAGAACTCGTCCTCCCGGTGCAACGTCGCGAAATGCACCAACTCGAAGGTCATCTCGTCGTGGTTCTGCAGAGCGTGCACCAGTGATCCGGTGTCGACGCCGTGGTCACGCGCGAGGTTCATCGTCAGGCGGAGGAACTCGGTGTTCCCCATGACCAGCGCGTGGTGGTAAGCGGGCCGGTTGATGAAGTCGTAGGACAGGTCCGCACCGCTGCCACCCATCGCCTTGATGTCGTCGATGGTGAGGTTCAGCTCCTGGAAGGTGAATCCGCCCATCTTGCGCACCACGCTCGCGATGAGATGGTTCGCGGCCTCGGACAACGGGTGGCCCTCCGACCAACCGGGGCCCTCGGTCCGCCGCTCGACACCGAGGAAGCCGTTGGCGTCGAGACGCAGAGCGCCCGCGCCGAGGTCGGCGATGGAGTGACACGCGTCGCCGATGACCAGGCGCATGCCGGCAAACGAGGGGTCGAGCCAGTTGATCGACGGCTGGCCGGCCTTGAAGTAGTGCAGGTAGACCCACCGGCGTTCCACGCCGTCGACGCCCCGGATGATCGGCGTCGCGCTCCAGTTGGTCTCCTTCACGCCCATCTCGTAGAAGATGACCCGCTGGAGTTGGCCGACGATGTAGCCGGCGCGGGCCAGTTCGGCCTCGGCGTCGGCGTCGATGTTCACCGAGTCCCGCCCCGCCCCGACCTTGGGGAGCAGGTGCCAGTCCTGCGGTTCGATCTCCACCATGTGGTAGATGCCGGGGTAGTCGGAGTACGCCATCTCCGCGAGGCGGAAGTCCGCACCCTTGCCGGTGTGGCCCGGCACGATGTCGTCGATGACGATGCCCTCGTAGGCCGAGGCGACCACGCAGAGGCGGCGGAACTCCTCCTCGGACCCGAACGCCGGGTCGATCTGCATGCTCACGCGGTCGAAGTGGCCGTCCACCGACGGCGTGGCGTGCCAGCCGTGCAGCCCGCCGGCCTCCTTGACGGGGCCGGTATGCACGGCGGTGATGCCGATGTCCGAGAACAGCTGCCACAGCGACTCGTCGCCGAGAGTGGCCAGGAAGCTCTGGCCCGGCGAGGCGATGAGCGAGATGGGGTAGGCCGTGAACCAGACGGGAGCACGCTCGACGGCGCCGCGCGGATCCGGTGAGGCGTAGGGGTTCTGCCACATGCTGCCCTTGCCGGACAGCTGCTCGGCGATGAGCTTGGCGTCCTGCAGCATGGACCGCTGCACCAGCCATGACACGTACTCCGGGTTGTCCGCCTCCGCGTCGCCGCGAGGCAGGTCGCCGGCCGTCCGGTAGGCCCGCCGCACGGACGGCTTCAGCGGCCGCGGCCGCGCCGGATAGAAGTTCTCGTCGTAGGAGATCTCGCTGGGCTCGTGCTGCACTTCCGGATCCACAGTTCCTCCGTCATCGCCGACCGCCCGATTATCGCCCTCCACCGGCCACACGGCCCGCCCCCCGAGACCGGACGAGAGCAACCCGGCACCGACGGGACGGCTACCCGACCCGTTCGTCGTCGAAACGGGTCGTGACCGAGCACGAGCCTACGCAGCCGGAAGCCACGTGTTCCGGCCGGTTCACGGCCCGTGTGGTCGAATATCCCCATGGACACCGAGGGGCAGGCCGGACCGAGCCTGACGCCCGGGCGGCTCGGAGAGATTCTCGGAGCGCTGGGCGGAAGAATCGAGGACACCGACCAAGTGGTCGAGTTGCTGCAGAAGGCCGTCGATCTGGCGCACGACATCATCCCCGGTGCCGACAGTTGCGGCGTGACAATCGATTTCGACGGCTCTACCTACACCGCGACGTACACGGACCTGCTGACCCTGACGGTGGACCGACACCAGTACGACGCGGGGGCCGGACCCTGCCTGCAGGCGTCACGCACCGGTGAGAGCGTGGTGGTGGACTGCACCGAGCGGGACGATCGGTGGCCGGACTTCACGGACGCCGCCCGTGCGGAGGGCATCCTGTCGGTGCTCGCGTCGCCGATCCGGACGCTCGACGGCGTGATCGGGTCCTTCAACCTCTACGGTCTGCGCGATCACGCGTTCGACGACATCGACACCGACGTCCTCGAGGGCATCACGACGACGGTGGGCCGCGCGATCGGGGAGCACACCCGCTACAGCGACGCCGCCTCGGCCGTCCGCGCCCTGCGCGAGGCCATGGAACAGCGCGCACCCATCGAGCAGGCCCGCGGCATCATGATGGCGATGGACGGCGTCGACGCCGAGGCCGCGTTCGCCGCTCTCTCCGACGAGGCACAGCGCCGCGGACTGCGGGTGCGCGACGTGGCCGCCGAATTCGTCCGTCGGACGTCCACCGCTCGGGACGACGCCGACGACCGGTCCGAGTAACTCGGCGCGCGGTCTCCCGCGGATCGAGCCTCTCAGCCGGCCCGTCGCTCGCGGAGCATGTCCGTCATGGTGGCGGCGTCGGTCGGCTCCGCGAGCCAGAATCCCTGCGCCAGATCGCATCCGCTGTCCCGCAGCCGGTCGAACTGCGCCTGCGTTTCCACGCCCTCGCCCACGACGGTGACGTCGAACGCGTGCGCCAGGGAGACGATGGCCGAGACGATGGCTTCCGGCCGCTTGCCGGGCATGGCCTGGATGTAGCTCTGGTCGATCTTGAAGGCCTCGATGACCGGGTAGCGGTTGAGGTAGGTGACGGAACTGTGCCCGCTGCCGAGATCGTCGAGAAGAATCGACACCCCCATGCGGTGCAGCTCGGTGAGGGCGTCGCGTACCTGGGCGGTGTCGGCGAGCCACACGGTCTCGGTGATCTCGAGGCCGAGCCGACCGACCGGCAGTCCCGTCTCCGCCAGCACGCGCGCGACGGCCGAGACGAACCCGGGCCGGCGCAGTTGCAGCGCCGACACGTTGACCCGAACACCCACGTCGGCGATGGCCTGCCACTCGGCGGCCTGCCGACACGCCGAATGCAGCGCCCAGAGGCCCAGCCGGTCGATCTGACCGGTTCGCTCCGCAATGGCGACGAACGTCTCGGGGCTGACCGACCCCAGTGTCGGGTGCTCCCACCGCGCCAAGGCCTCCACGGCGGTGATGCGGCCGGTGCCGATGTCGAAGATCGGTTGGTAGGCGAGCGTGAGGTACCGGCTCTCCAGTGCCGCACGCAGATCCGCCGACAGTGCCAGTTGGAGGCGGCGGTGGTCACGGTCGTCACGGTCGAACAGTGCGACGTGGCCCCGTCCGGTCTCCTTCGCCCGGTACATCGCGACGTCGGCCCGACGGACGAGCTCGTTGACCGGAACGTCGGTGGTGGTGATCGCGACCCCGATGCTCGCGGTGATGACCAGATCGTTCCCCTCCACGGAGACGGGGGCGCGTACGGCGTCGCCGTAGACCGCGGCGGCCGCCACGGCGTCGTCCTCGTCGCGCAGGTTCTCGCACACCACGACGAACTCGTCGCCCCCGAGCCGCGCGACCGTGTCCCCGGGCCGCGACGCGCGCGCGAGCCGGGTGGCCACCGCGACCAGGGCGGTGTCCCCGGCCTCGTGGCCGAGTCCGTCGTTGATGGACTTGAAGTCGTCGAGATCGATGAGCATGACCGCGGTGCACGAGCCGGCGACGAGGCCGCGTTCCACGGCGGAGCCGATGCGGTCGTGCGCCAGGGCGCGGTTGGGTAGTCCGGTCAGCGGATCCCGCAGACTGCGGTAGCGCAGTTCCCGTTCCACCCCGACACGGTGCACCGCGGCACCGACGATGTCGGCGACCTCGTCGAGTATCGACGGCTCGGGAACGGCGTCCGATCCGGACACCGCAGCCGCGGGCCCGTCGGTGGAGCGGCCCACGTCGACACCGAAGACGGCGAGCACACCCCACGGGCGCCCGCCGCCCTCGATCGGCACCGCGACGGCGTTCTCGAATCCCGCGTTCCGCAGGGACTCGGCGTCGATTCGGTGATCCAGGGTCTCGCCCCGCCACAGCAACGGCGTGCCGGTCGTCCCCACGAACGCCGGGACCGTGTCGCTACCGCGGGTGAGAGCGGAGTCGCCGCCGTCGGTGGTGGCGACCGTCTCGATCGTGGTCGGGTCGGCATGCACGCGCGAAATGGTCGCGAGTCGAGCCCCGAGCAGGTACGCGACCGTGTCCGCCGACGCGGCGAGCAGATCTGCCATGCGTCCCCGCAACGCCAGACGGGACAGTTCTGCCAGCAGATCGTGACGCTCGTCGGCATCGCGCGAGGCGCGCAGCACGGCCTGGACCTCGTCGGCGACGCCGCACGGCGGATCCAGGGTGAGCTCGGGAGTGCGCAGGGTGGCGACGATCAGCGGATCCTCGTCCCGATCGTGCACAGCGAACGCCGATGTCGACACAGGCACCCTCTCTCCGGTCGACTGCACCAGCTCGGCGCGGCCGAACCACGTACCACCTGCCCGGACGATGGTCGGCGAGTCCTGCGGACCCGCCCTTCCGGGCAGTTCGAGCGTCCAGGCGCGGTCGGCCGACACCGCGACGTCGCCGAGGCGATGGCGGGCCGCCGGGTTGGCCCGGACCACCCGACCGTCCGCGCGCACGAGAAGAACCGGCACGGCGGAACGATCCACCGCGGCCCCGACGGCCCGGACCAGGGCGGTGGGTCCGTCCTCCGGTTCTCGCTCGATCGACGTCACTGACCGTTCCCGCGCCCCTCGACCTGCGACGTCCCCCCGTCCGATCACCTGCCGGGACGAGGCGACGCGACGGCCGAACGCCGACAAAACAAACTGGAAGTACAGAATGTAGCAGAAAGCCGGACGCAGCGACCGGAGACGGGGATCGGGCGCGGCGGCGGACGCAGGAGCGTGGTGGTGGGGCGGGCGGGGCTCGAACCCGCGACCAATGGATTCGAAGTCCTTTGGTCCCGCTGCTACCCGTCGATGCCTCATCATCGCCGATGAACAGCGCAGGAGCGAGGTCGAGTGCCCAACGCGACTCGACGTAATGCTTTGCGTGGCGCCCTGAGACCGCGCGGTACCTTTTCTGGCAATGACGTATCCCGAAGTCGGTGATTCGATCGACGTGCCCGAGTTCGGAGTCATACCGACCTTGCGCGGCATCGAGAACAGAAAGCTGTGGTCGATGCAGCATCTCGGCAGCCAACGGTTCCGGTTCACGAACGGATTACGGAACCTCTCCGAAGGAGGAGGCCCGGGCCGTCATTGTGTAAAGCGGAGACCATCCCGCGGCGAACCTCCCGTCGCCCCCTGGCAAGGTTCCGGGCGGCGAGGTGGGGATCAAGGCTTCGACACTCAAGGTGCGGCTCACCTGGCAGACACCGACTCCGCCGCAGCGAGACTGCCTGAAATCGCTGAGGTGAGTCAGCTCGCTCGATTCGGCGACGAGGCTCTAGTCGGACTCATGATCGTCGGGCCCGCTCCTGGTAGCGGGGTAGCGTCCGCCTGGTGACGGACGGTGAGCGGTGGGGCCGCGCGGAGCCGTTGCTGTGCGCGCAGCGGCGAAGGCCGGCCGCGGACTACAACGGCGCGCACATCGCCGACGGCGGGTGGACCGCCGGCCCGGAAGCATAAGGCGCGCTACGGCCGCGGCGAAATCGCACTCGACCTCGAGGAATCGGTCGCCGCCTGGCTTGGCCACGGATGGGACGAAGGACCGGAGCCCGACGCGTGGGGGCGTGAGGCCACGGAGCGCTGAGGCACAATCTCGCCCATGGATCCCGACCAGTGGTTTCGTTTGTGGCTCGCGATCGGCCAGGGGTTGGGCGGCGGCCTCGTCACGCTGGTAGGTGGCTACGTGGGTTATCGACTAGCCGGCAGGACCGAACGCAACAAACTGCGCACCGAGGCGCTCCGAAACCTCAACGACCGCCTAAAGAGGATGGTCGAGATCGGCGAGGCGATCCCTGCGACCGCTACGTCCGACGAAGCGATGACCCAATTGATCGCGGAGTATCGGGCGGTTCTGAACGATGACCCGCCCCCGAAAGGTACGCCCGCGAACGTGATTGCCCTGGAGTTGATGCCGACCCTCACCAGCATGGCGCTTGAACACGCAATTGCGGCAAAGGCGGGCAAGCCGGGGCGAGGAACACCTCCCGCTGCATTGTCTGCCATTCGGAGATCGCGAGCCGAATGCTCTCGATGGATCATGAAGGGTCCACCGTCCGCTCGGTCGCTGCAGAGGCGAAACAAGGCTGTGTTGCAGGCAACCGAGAAGATCCTGGACGACGCCGACCCCGCAAAGAACTCAGAAGCCGGGGCATAGGCGTGGCTGCCGGACGATATCGGGAATGCGTGGCGACGAACCGCCTGGTCTGTCACCATTTCTATCCATGACGCAGACTCCTGCGCCCGGGTGGTTCCCTGATCCCGAAGGCGCACCGCATCTCCGGTGGTGGGACGGCCGCCAATGGACGAACGAGACACGGCCGATGCCGAAGAACCTTCCTCCCACCGGGCCGGGGGTGCCGGGTCGTCCCCCTGTGCAGAAGGGGATCAACTGGAAGTGGTTGGGCGGGGTCATCGCAGTCTTCGTGCTGATGGGTGTCGTGGCATCTTTCGGTACCGACGATGAACGCTCCACCTCGCGGTCATCGTCATCGTCGTCGAGCTCCTCGCCGCGGTCGGCCGCGGCAGCGCCTCGAACGACGAGCGCAGCCGAAGCGTCTGCGGCAGCCGAACGGTCTCGGGCGGCAGCCGAAGCGGCGGCAGCCCAGGAAGCCGCGCGCCTGGATCGTGGCGCCTATTCCCCGATCGACGCTCGGGAGTTCGCGCTCCTGGCGAAGACGCCGGACCGGTACATCGGGCGCAAGTTCGTGATCTACGGAGTCGTCACGCAGTTCGACGCCGCGACCGGCAGCGACACCTTCCGCGCGAACACGGCTTCGCAGCCGCAGGACTACCAGTTTGACTACGACGTCAACTCGGTGGTTGAGGGGTATGACTCAGTGGTGGCCGCGAACGTGGTCGAAGACGACTACGTGACAATGTTCGTTAGCGTCGACGGGTCGTTCTCCTACGACACCCAAATCGGCGGCAGCACGACGGTCCCCAAGTTCACGGCGAACATGATCGACGTGACTGGATCGGTGGGGTGAGACGCAGACCTCCGTCCGTGCCCGGTAGCGGGGCAAACGCACCGCTACCGGTAGCAGTATCCGAGGATGCTTTCCGCCCATCGCGACCTTAAGTTCGGCAGAGCAGACTCGACCATATTGCCCGTGACCGCCAATGACGTGGTAAGCACCTCGCATACAGGGAGGTTGTGAGCGCCAACGAGCGGTACGGCATCGAACTCTCGATGCTTGGCGACGAAGGGCTACAGCTATTCGTCGGTAGCTACGATGAAATTCACTGACCTCCTTCGGGGTAAGAATCCCCTAGTGAGAATCCCCTAGGAACATTGATAGACGGCAGGAGTAGGGCGCAGTCAGACCCCGCCGTTGAGGAAGGCGACCGACTTCCACTCAGCGTTTCCGCCGCGTGCCGCGACCCCTCTCCGCGAGTGTGCGCAGTCCGACGGCGATCGCTGTGGGCGCGGTCGTCGCCGCGGCGAAGGCAGCGTCGATCAGAGGATCTACTCGAGCGCCGTCGATGGGTGTGCCGGCGCGCAGTCGTTCGTCGACGTTTTCGTAGCCGTTGCCGGTGTAGAACTGCACGGCTCCGCGCTTGTCGTCGGGCAGGGTGCCGGCGTAGGCGAATCACGTCGACGCGCCGAGCTCACGACCTTCTCGTTCGGTCGGCGTGCGTGCTGGCCCGGCGACCCGGTAGAACTTTCGGTTTCGAACCAGTCCTGCACCCGCGCGGGTGTAACGGTTCTCCTCTTCGAGCCACGCGGCGACATCTGCGGACCGTTGGCCGGCGTCGATGTCGACGACGTCAGGGGAGCGGCGTCGTGAAGATCCGAGCTGTGGGACCAGCTACCACAGTAAGCGGTGAAGATACGACGGCCCGGTTCCATGGAACCGGGCCTGACGTGGGGCGGGCGGGGCTCGAACCCGCGACCAATGGATTATGAGTCCACGGCTCTGACCGACTGAGCTACCGCCCCGGTACGCCGCCGACGGACCCGTCGCGGCGCGCGGCATACGTTACCCGGTCGGGCGAGCACGGTTCCCGCGGTGATGCCGGGGTACGCGACCGGCATGAGCGATCACCGGAACGACAGCGAGAACGACGGCCGGACGGACGGCACCGGGTCTCCCGTGTCGGACGAGCCGACCCACACCTCCGAGCGTCCCTACGATTCGACGCGCGATCCCGACGCCGATCCGACCGAGCTCGACGACGCCGCCGGCAACCAGCCGGATCAGGCAGAAGGGGAGTGACCGCGCGTCAGGACGGTGTCAGGGTGCCGACGCGCAACATGTCGTAGACGGTCTCCGCCGGCTCGGGGCGCGCGTAGAGGTAACCCTGCGCGCGGGTGCATCCGAGATCGAGCAGCGCCGTGCGGGCCTCGACGGTTTCGAGGCCCTCGGCGATGAGGTCGAGTCGATAGGCCTTGGCGAGGGTGACGACGGCGCCGACGATGGCGCGGTCGTCGGCGTCGGTGTCCAGGTGGGCGACGAACTCCCGATCGATCTTCACCGCGTCGACGGGCAACGTCTTGAGGTGCGAGAGCGAGCTGTAGCCGGTGCCGAAGTCGTCGATGGCCACGCGAACCCCCAACGCGCGCACGGCAGCGAGCGCGCGAGCGGCGAGCGTGACGTCGTGGACGACGGCGACCTCCGTGATCTCGATGCAGAGGTCCGCGGGGGACATCGCGTGTCGGGCGAGGGTGGTCTCCACGACGCGGATGAAGTCGCGCGAGACCAACTGGGCCGGGGAGACGTTCACCCGCAGCGTGATGGTCGACCCACCCAGCCGTTGCCGCCACGACGCGTAGGTCCGGCACGCCTCGTTCAACACCCATCGACCGAGCTCGGTCGCCAGGTTGACCGACTCGGCGATGCCGACGAAGTCGGCGGGCGGAATCATGCCGCGCGTCGGGTGCAGCCACCGCACGAGCGCCTCGACGGCCGTGATGCGCCCAGTGGTGAGGTCGATCTCGGGCTGGAAGTGCAGCAGCAGGGCGTCGTTCTCGATAGCGGCGCGCAGGTGCAGCTCGATGTCGTTGCGCAGGGCGGTGCGTTCGCGGATCTCGTCGGTGAACAGCGAGACGGCGTTGCCGCCTGCGCTCTTCGCCGCGATCGCGGCCTGATCGGCACCCGCGATGACCGAATCGACGGTGT
Organism: Rhodococcoides corynebacterioides NBRC 14404; assembly: GCF_001894765.1. Lineage (GTDB taxonomy): Bacteria > Actinomycetota > Actinomycetes > Mycobacteriales > Mycobacteriaceae > Rhodococcoides > Rhodococcoides corynebacterioides. Next base: position 408,671 of record NZ_BCWV01000004.1, on the reverse strand, counting down.
CGATGCCGGGTCGCGCGACGGCCACACCGATGCTGGCGGTGCGCGAGACGACGTCACCGGCGAGTTCGACCCGCGCGGTCACCGACATCAGCAGGCTGCACGCCTCGACGTACGCCTCGTCCTCGGTCGAGGCACCGGGGAGGAGCAGCACGAATTCGTCTCCGCCCCAGCGGCACAGCAGGGAGTCGTCGTCGGTGAACCGGCGCAGGCGTTCGGCGACGGTGCGCAGGAACTCGTCGCCGGCGGTGTGACCGAGTACGTCGTTGAGGGCTTCGAGGCGATCCAGGTCGAAGTAGAGCACCGCGAAGCGGGGACGTCCGTCCGCGAGCCGGGCGGAGAGCTCGTCCGTCATCCCCCGCCGGTTCAGCAGGCCGGTGAGCGCGTCGTGCCGCGCGGCCCATCGCAGACGTTCCTCGGCGGACACTCGTGCCTGGACCTGCGAGAAGAGGGAAGCGGTGGCCTTGAGTGCGCCGAGCTCCTCCTCGGTCCACTGGCGGTCGCCCGCCGCCACCAACCCGAGAACCCCGGTGGTGGCCGGACCCGACAGCAGCGGCACGGCCACCATCGACACCGAACTCATGCCCGACGCCGATTCGACCCGCTCGGCGTAGGCCCGCGCGGGTGACCCCGGCCGGAACACCAACGGTTCCTGCAGGTGCTCGGTGGCCGCGAACACCGGATCGGCATCGGCGAACCCCACGACTCCGAGCGGGTCCGGATCCGGAACGTGTTCGCGCTGCGGCCATTCGGCGACGAGCGTGGTGATGCGATGGTGGGAGTCGTGGTGGCGGAGGAAGACGGTGTCGACCCCGAACCAGTCACGGAGGTCGCGCAGTCCGGCCCGGTAGGCCGACGGAGCCGTGGGCGCGTCCGCACCGATGAGGTGCGTGGCGACCCGAGTGACCAGAACGTCGAGGCTCGGCGACAACTCCACCGTCGATGCCTCCTCGCGCGCCGCGAACGCATCCGCCACGGCGCGTTCGGGAATCGGAACGTTCCGGTCCCGGCGTGACAATACCGCGAACGGCCTGTTCACACCCGTCTGCGACGGCTTCTCGGCGCCGGGGCCGCCCCATGCGACAGGCGCACCACCAGAGCGATCGACGTCGCCGGATCCACGGCGAGCAGACCCGTCAGTTCCCTTCGCAGTCGTGCGAGGTGCTCGGCGTGATGCGGGGAGAGCGCCCGGAACTCCGAATCGGTTCGGGCGTACAGGAATACCGGCGAGACCGGGTGGACGGCGAGGCCGTGCCGTTCCGCCGTGATCCAGACGCGCTGCACGGCGCGCCCACCGCGGACGAAATCGACGGGACGGTCTCCGTCGACGAGGACCAGGCCGACGGCCGATGTGGCGGCCAGCCGGTCCCGCGAGTCGTCCCCGAGAGCCGCTCCGGTGTCCCACTCCGCGAGATGGCGCATGACCTCCGGCCGTCGGGCGACGTCCAACTTCACCAGATCGGTTCGGTCCAGCCCGAGTGTGGCGACGTCGATTCCCGTGTCCGGGTCCGCGTCTCCGGGCCACCGCAGCTCCGACATCATCTCCGCGTGGAGATGCCGGGTGAGGTACCGGACTCGGTCCGACTCGGCGAGGATCTCGCCGATCTCCGTGAGCACGGTCCGGTCGTCGGTGAGCACCCAGCGGCACCCTTCCGCCTCCGCGGCGCCGCGCAGTGCCGCCGCCGTCGTGGCCTCCACTGCCTGCGGACGGCCGTGGTGACGATTGGTGACGCGGGTCGACATCGCCGGGAACAGGTCGGCCTCCTCGCGGCACACCGCGCCGTCGCCGAACGTCACCTCCGCTCGGACGACGTCGTCGCCGAGGTCGACCACCGTGTCCGTGGTCGAGAAGCCCTCGTGCGCCGCGGCGATCCGTGCGTTCAGCAGCGCGGCCCCGACGGCGACGGCGCTGCCCCGGCGCCGCACGTCGAGACCCGACGTCCGATCCGGATCCAGTGTGACCGTCAGCGATTCGTCGGCGGTCTCGACGAACCAGGGCTGCACGTTGCCTCCCGACGGCGCGCGGCGCGCCCACCCGGCGATGCGGTCCACCGCGCGGTCGGGCCCCGCGTCGTCCACCTGCCCCGCGTCGTCCACCTGCCCGTCGTCCCCGCTCACCGCGTCGTCGGTCCGATCGACGGCCGGACCCCTCGCCGGCTCGGCGAGCCCGTCCAGGACGCCGTCGACGTCGATCCGCACGCGTCCCGACGGCAGCGCGTCGCCGCGTGCCCATCGGCGCACGGCCGCGGCGACTGTGGCGCCGCCGAGCGCGACGTCGCCGCCCAGCTGCGGCCACGTCGACACGGTGCGGTCGACCTCGACCATCGACGCGGCGAAGCGCGCGGACACCTGATCGGCACCGAGGATGGCCATGACGTACGGAACCTTGTCGTGCGTGCTCAGTCCGGCGACTCGGTCGGAGGTGACCACCCCGGCCGCGCCGTGGAACAGCGGCCGCTCGGGTTCGAGGTCGAACCGCTCGACGTCGAGGAGGCCACGGTCGGAGGTCTCCATGATCACCGGAACACGGTGTCGGCGTGCGGCTTCGCGGATCAGGACCTTGACGTCGAGGGAGTCGCATTCCTCGACGACGAGATCGACGCCGGCGACGAAGTCGTCCACCGAGTCGGCCGTGATGCCGTCGGGCCGGCACCGGACGTCGAGGTACGGGTCGAGTTCGGCGATGCGCCGGGCGGCGACGTCGGTCTTGCGTTCGCCGAGGTCGAGGATCCCGGCGGGGATCCGGTTGAGGTTCGACAGGTCGAGGGTGTCGAAGTCGGCGAGGTGCAGTGTGCCGCAGAGACCCTCCAGGGCGAGGGTATGGGCGACGGCGTGCCCGACGGACAGGCCGACGACGCCGATGCGCACCTGGCGCAGCCGGTCCTGTTCCGCCGTCGTGATCTTGTTCCGGTTGCGGTCGAGCCGCAGCAGCCGAAAACCGGTGGGACCCAGGAGGTGGACCAGAGTGTGTCGCCACGGGTAGTGGACCCACCGGGGTGCCTCGTCCAGCACCGCCCTGTCGGGCGTCGGCACCACCTCGGCGAGTGTGCGGAGCTGTCGGCTCAGGGTGTCGAGAACGGTGATGCCGGGACTGCGCCGCAGACGGTGCAGGGTGCGCAGGTCGTCGGGATCGCGCGGGTCCAGGACGGTGGCGGTGGCGTCGGTCATGGGGTCCTCTGTCCGGCTGGGGAGTGTGCCGTGGCTGCGGCGCGGGCACGATCGGGGGCGCGCAGGGCGGTGCGGCGTACGTGATCGGCCGCCACCTCGATCCGGCGAGCATGATCGGGCAGCGCCCGGTCGGTGTACGTCGTCCGATCCCAGAAGAGGGCGCGGGTGCGGTACCGAGCATCGGGGTAGGGCGTGGCGGGAACCTCGTCGACGAGAACGGCGCCCGCCCGCTCCCACAGACCGAGCGCGTGGTCGCCCGCGGTCACCAGGGTGTGGCGGACACCCAGGACCTCTCCGGCGAGCGGTCCGGAGAATCCGATCATGTCGGCCAGGCGTCGATCACGGGGAACGGCCGGGTCCACCCAGCCGGTCTTGAGTTCGACCACCCCGTCCGCGAGCCGGGCGGCGACCAGGTCGCGCAGCGCGGCCCGACCCGCCGGGCGGGGAATCCACTCCCGGTCGGCGTGGGTCTGATCGGGCCGCTCGTACGGACCCTGCACCCGGGCGCCGGCGACCGGATGGCCGGCGTCGTCCAGCGCGCAGAAGAACAGGGTCGTCGATCGGCCGTCCGCGATGCGGTCGAACTCCAGCGCCGCGTCGACGCCGTGCCGGGCGTAGCTCGCGCGCGCGCCGTCGAGGAAGCGGCGCCAGAGGGCGGGGTCGGACCGGGGGGTCCCGACCGTCACCGCGTAGCGGAAGACTCGGTCGACGTAGTAGCCGAACGGCCGATCGGACCGCGGTGCGGGGGCCACGCACAGCTCGGGACACGCGTCGAGCGTCGACACCACGGCGGGCGCGGCCGTCAGGCCGGCACGGACTCGACGACGAGGTAGCGACGGCCGGAGACCTCGACCCGGGACAGGCCGAGGTGGACCAGAACGTCGGAACCGTCCTTGCGCACCAGCCGCAGTTGCGTGTCCGCCGCCCCGCCGGGCGAGAGGGTCGCGCGGTCGGTGGCGTCGGCGAGGAGCGCCGCGTCGTCCGGATGCACGATGCCGTCACCGGTGAGCGAGGCGAGCTCGTCGGCGTCGTACCCCAGCAACCGCGAGCACGCGGCGTTGAAGAAGGTGAGGGCGCCGGACTCGTCGTGCACCGTCGTGGCGTCGTCGGAGCGGGCGATGCCGTAGTACAGCGACGGCAGACCCCCGCCGTCGGTCGGTGCGTCGCCCTCGGAACCGGTAGGTGGAGTAGCGGACATGGCTCGATGGTGGCACAGCCGGATACGATGCGCGGGGACGGCGGACGTCTCCGGATCGGACCGACGGCACGCTATTGTCGGGTGTCACAGACGGTGTGACAGGTTCGGAGTGTCGCTCGGTGTACGGGCTGATCAGTGTCTCGCGGGGTGTGGTGAGCCGGGGAGGATTCGGTGACATTTCATGGGCGACGACCAGGTATCGCGCCGCCGTCCGTTGGACGCGCTCGTCGTCGAGTTGGCCACCGGCCTGATCGACGCGGATGCCCGTAACGTCGAACGGGTCTACACCACGCTGCTGCGTGACCTGAGCACCGATTTCGGCACCGACACCTGCTTCCTCCGTCACAACGATCACGATCTCGACGTCTCCGTCCTGGTGGCGGAATGGCCGCCGCGACCGTCGATTCCGGATCCGGACCCGCTCGGCGTCGTCCCCTTCCGCGATGCCGATCCGGTCTTCGCGTCCACGCGCGACCAGACCACCGTCATGATCTACCGCCCCAGCGATCAGCCGCGTCCCTACCGGGAGCGGGTGACCACCGGCTCGGGGGAGCCGTCGACCACGATGGTCTCGGTGCCGCTCGTCGGTGAGGGACGCACGCTCGGCGTGCTCGGGTTCGTCTCGTTCCGGGACCGGGTGTGGAGCACCGAGGAGATCGACGCCGTCACGGCCGTCGGCGCGATGCTCGCCCAGGTCCATCGGCGCGTCGCCGCCGAGAACGAATTGCGACGTCATGCGCTGCACGACGAGCTGACCGGTCTGCTCGCGCGCCGCGGCCTGTCCGAGGAACTGCGCACGCGCCTGCGCGGCGACGAGCCGATCGCCGTCCTCTTCGCCGACGTGGATCGGCTGTCCGCGTTGAACGACTTCCTGGGACAGGGGATCGGCGACCGGTTCCTCCGGACCGTCGCCGACCGACTCACCCACCGCCTGCCGAGCGCCGCCATCGCTCGGCTCGGCGGCGACGAGTTCGTCCTCGTCGTCGGCGACGTGGCGACGGCGGCCGACGGCGTCGCTCTGGGCGAGCAGGTGCGGCGCACGATCGCCGAGCCGATGTCCATCGGGGAGGACCGAGTGACGCGGACCGCGAGCATCGGGGTCAGCGTGGGCGCGGAGAACCCCTACGAGCTGCTTCGTCGGGCGGATCGGGCGGCCCTGCGCGCCAAGGCGTCGGGGGGCAACGCGGTGGTCGAGTACGCCGGGGGTACCGCCGACGAGGTGCTCTCCCGCAACGGTCTCGAACTGAGCCTGGTTGACGCCGTCGCGACCGACTCGCTGGTGCTGCACCATCGTCCCGAGGTCGATCTCCGAACCGGTCGCCTGACGGCGGTGGAGTCGTCGGTGCGCTGGCCGCACCCCACGCGGGGACTGCTCGGGCCCGCGGACTTCGTGCCGGTGGCCGACATGTCCAATCTCGCGCCCGAACTGGGCCGGTGGATCGTGGAGCAGACCTGCCGCGCCCACGCGGAGCGGCTCCGCCGCACGGGACGGTCGGATCTCCGCGTGCACGTGACGTTGTCGCCGGGATTCGTGACCTCCGCCGCGTTTCCCGACGCGGTCGCCGCCGCCCTGGATCGGTGCGGTGTCGATCCTCGACTGCTCTGCGTCGGTGTCTCCGAGGTGGGCGTGGTCGACTCCGTGACCCGGACCGCCGACGCTCTCGCCGCGGTGCGCGAATCGGGCGTCCGCATCGCGCTCGACGACGTCGGCAGTGGGTTCGGCTCCCTGCTCCACGTCAAGAGGCTGCCCCTCGACGTGCTCACCGTCGACGCCCGTTTCGTCCGCGACGCCGCCGGCGACGCGGGGGATCGCGCGGTGCTGGCGGCCCTGGCGACGGTCGCGCAGGAGATGTCCCTGGACGCGGTCGCGACGGGCGTCGACACGCCCGAGGCGGTGCGCACGCTGCTCGAGCTCGGCTACGGCCCGGCCCGCGGTGCGGCCGTCGGTCCGTGGTCCGACGACGCACTTTGCGCCACGACGCGCGCGGTCGACCCGCCGACTACCGCTCCGCGGCGCGGGTGACGGTGACCGGAACGCCGTTGAGCACGGCGTTGCCGGCCACGGACTCGATCCGATCCGGGTCGGTCAGATCGTTCACGCTGGGCCCGATCACGGTGCGCGCCACGGAGAGTCGGACGCCGTCGCGTTCGTGACCGAACCCGTGGGGCATGCTCACGACGCCGCGCATGACGTCCTCCGACGCGGCCACGACGGTGCGGACCGACCCGGCGTCCGAGCGCACCTCGACGGTGTCGCCGTCCGCGAGCTGTCGCGGCGCGAGATCGTCCGGGTGCATCAGCAGCGCATGGCGTGGCTTGCCCTTCACCAGGCGTGGCGCGTTGTGCATCCAGGAGTTGTTGCTGCGCAGGTGTCGTCGCCCGACGAGGGTGAGTCCGCCGTCGGCCACGGGGGTGCCGGTCAGCGCGGCCCGGACCCGTGCGACGTCGTCCAGCACCAGCGGCTGGGCGAGGTCGATGCGGCGATTCGGGGTCAGCAGGGCGTCGGGCAGACGCGGCCGGAGCGGGCCGAGGTCGACCCCGTGGGGCGCCCGGCGCAGCGCGCGCAGCGACAGCCCACGGCGCCCACGGCGCAGCAGGACGTCGAGACTGCGCGCCGGGGACAGACGAAAACGCACCTCGCGCACCAGCGATGCCCGCGTGAGGCGCTCGCGCGGGGTCCGGCGACGCAGTGCGGCGTAGCGCAGCGCCAGGTCACGGAACACCTCCCAATCGTGGCGCGTCCCGTCGGGTTTCGGGAGGACGGCGGGGGAGAACTTGGCGACGTTCCGCACGGCGAACGAGGAGAAGATCAGGTCGTAGTGGTCGCGTTCGAGGGCGGTGGTGGACGGCAGGATCACGTCGGCATGGCGGGAGGTCTCGTTGACGTAGATGTCGAAGGACACCATGAAGTCGAGATCGGCGAACGCGTCGTCGAGGCGTCGTCCCCCGGGCGCGGACAGGACGGGATTGCCCGAAGCGACCACCATGGCGCGAATCCGATCCGGACCGTCGACGGTCATCTCGTCCACCAACGTCGACGTCGGCAACTCACCCGAGAACTCCGGGAGGTCGCGGACCCGGCTGCGCCAGAGATCGAAATGACCCTTGCCCGTGATCTTCTGACGCACCAGGTCGACCGCAGGCTCGGTGAACAGCTTGCCGCCGACGCGGTCGAGGTTGCCGGTGAGGATGTCGAGGACGTGGATCGCCCACTGACACACCGTGCCGAACTGCTGCGTCGACACCCCCATCCGGCCGTACACCGCGGCGGACTCGGCCGCGGCGAGCTCGCGGGCCAGTCGACGGACGGTCTCCGCGGGCACCCCCGTCACCTCGGCGACCGCGTCCGGGGTGAAGTCCGCGACCGCAGCGCGCACCTCGGCCACACCGTCGACGTAGTCCGCGGGACGTTCCGCACCGTCGCCCAGGATCACGTGGATCATCGACAGCAGCAGGAAGGCGTCCGAGCCGGGCCGGACGAAGACGTGCTCGTCCGCGACGGCCGCGGTCTCGGTCCGCCGCGGATCGACGACCACCATCCGACCGCCGCGGGCCTGCAGGTCCTTCACCCGGCGCCCGATATCGGGCACGGTCATCATCGAGCCGTTCGAGGCCATCGGATTGGCGCCGAGGACGAGGAAGAACTGCGTGTGGTCGATGTCGGTGATCGGCTGCCGCAGTTGATGACCGAACAGCAGCATGTTGGTCAGCTGATGGGGCAGCTGGTCCAACGACGTCGCCGAGTAGCGGTTGCGGGTGCGCAGCATCGACAGGAACGGGACACCGTGCGTCAGGGCGCCGAGGCTGTGCACGTTCGGATTGCCGACGTAGACGCCGACGGCGTTGCGGCCGTGGGTGTCCCTGATCTCCGAGAGCCGTCGCGCCACGAGGTCGATCGCCTCGTCCCACTCCATCTCCGCCCAGCCGTCCGCGGTGCGACGGACGGGTCGGCGCAGCCGGTCCGGATCGTTCGCGATGTCGACCAGCGCGGTGGCCTTCGGGCAGAGGTGACCGCGCGAGAGCGGGTCCTTCTTGTCGCCCCGAACGGACTCGACCCCCGTCGGTCCCACCGTGTACTCCAGTCCGCACATGGCTTCGCACAGGGCGCAGGTGCCGTACGCGGTGCGCGTGCCGGCGGCGTCGGTCGTCATGAACCACGACGCTAGTCCGCCGACGCTGTCCGCACGCCCCGACGGGCGGACCGGCCCGTCGGCTAAGTTCGCCTCGTGACTCCTCACGACGGTGACGACGACCTGCTGGCACCCCTGGGCGACTGGCCCGTCCCGGCCGTCTCCGCGGCCGTGTTGCGACGCTCCGACGACGGTGTCCGGGTGCTCGCCCGCCACGGCGATGCGGACCGCGTGCAGGAACTGGCCTCGGTCACCAAACTGCTCGTCGCCTACGCCGCCCTCGTCGCGGTGGAGGAGGAAGCCATCGCCCTCGACGAGCCCGCCGGGCCGCCCGGGTCGACCGTCCGGCACCTGTTGGCGCATGCGTCGGGCGTCGGGTTCGACGACCGGACGCCGAGCGCCGAGCCGGGGGAGAAGCGCATCTACTCCAGCGCCGGCTTCGAGCTGCTGGCCGAGCACGTCACCGCACGCACGGGCATCGACTTCCCGGAGTACCTGACGGACGCGGTGCTCGCGCCGTTGGGGATGACGGCGACCGTGTTGGTCGGGTCCGCGGGGCACGGCGCGCGGTCGAGCGCGGCGGACATGACCGCGTTCGCGGCCGAACTGCTCGTGCCGACCCTGCTCGCGCCCGAGACGGTGCGGGACGCCACCGGCGTGCAGTTCCCCGGCCTGGCCGGGATTCTGCCGGGCTACGGATCGCAGCGACCGAACGACTGGGGCCTCGGCTTCGAGATCCGCGACGGCAAGTCGCCGCACTGGACCGGGACCGGCAACTCCCCGCGCACCGTCGGGCACTTCGGCCAGGCGGGCACCTTCTGCTGGGTCGATCCGGATGCGGACCTGGCCGTGGTCGTGCTCGCCGACCGCGCGTTCGGGGACTGGGCCAAGCCGGTGTGGACCGAGCTCTCGGACCGGGTTCTGCGCCGACTCGCCGACTGATCTGCCGCGACACTCCGGACGACTGGTGTAACAGCGGTAACTCGAGGCACACTGGTATGCAGCCATTGCGCAGTCGACTCGTCGGGCCGTTGGGGAAGACGTCCCTCGTCGAGGCTGGAGGCAACGGTGAACGCACGAAATCAGTTCGCGGACGCGACGACGGGTGTGGTCTGGATCCACTCGTCTCCGGCTGCGCTGTGCCCGCATGTGGAATGGGCACTGTCGGACGCGCTGGACGCGCGCGCCAACCTGAAGTGGACCGCGCAGCCCGCGCAGTCCGGTCAGCTGCGGGCCACCACCGAGTGGGTGGGGCCCGTCGGCACCGGCTCGCGCCTGGCCGCGGTCCTGCGCTCGTGGCGCATGCTGCGCTTCGAGGTCACCGAGGACCCCAGTGAGGGCGTCGACGGCGAACGCTTCGCGCACGTCCCCGGACTCGGCCTGTGGCACGGCATCACCGCCGCGAACGGCGACGTAGTCGTGGGGGAGCAGCGCCTCAAGGCGATCCTCGCCGGCGGTGGCGCGGACCTCGCCGCCGACCTCGATCACGCCCTCGGCACGGCCTGGGACGACGAGCTCGAGCAGTTCCGGCTGGGCGGCACCGGCGCCGAGGTGACCTGGCTCGCGAGCTGACCCGGCTCGACCCGTCGGGGCGACCCCCGGCGGGCCGCTACAGCGGGATGTTGTTGTGCCGCCCGCGTCGCGCCGGGGCCTCGGCCAGGGCGCGGGTGAGCGTGCTGCGGGTGGTGCCGGGATCGATGACCGCGTCGACCACGCCGATGCCGACCGCGCGATCGACGCCGCCGGCGATGGCCTCGTGCTCGGCCGTCAGACGATCGTGCAGAGCCTCGCGCTCGTGCTCGGGTGCCGCGGCGAGGGCCTTCTTGTGCAGGATGCCCACGGCCGCCTTCGCGCCCATGACGGCCACCTCGGACTCGGGCCAGGCGTACACCGCGGTGGCGCCCAGCGCGCGGGAGTTCATCGCGATGTACGCGCCGCCGTAGATCTTGCGGGTGACCAGCGTGACGCGGGGGACCGTGGCCTCGGCGAACGCGTGGAGCAGCTTCGCTCCGCGGCGGACGACGCCTTCCCACTCCATGCTGACGCCGGGGAGGTATCCCGGCACGTCCACGACGACGACGAGCGGGATGCCGAACGCATCGCAGAGTCGGACGAACCGTGCGGCCTTCTCCGCGGACTCGGAGTTGAGGCAGCCACCGAGTCGAATCGGGTTGTTGGCGATCACACCGACGGTGCGGCCGCCGAGGCGACCGAGGCCGGTCACGATGCTGCGCGCCCAGCCACCCTGGAACTCCTCGAACGACGATTCGCCCTCGACGTTGTCGAGCAGTTCGTGGATCACCGGGTGCACGTCGTACGCGCGGCGGTTGGAGTCCGGAAGCAGGGCGCGGAGGTCGGTGTCGCCGTGCTCGGCCGCACCCAGATCGAACGTCCCCTGATCGCAGAACATCGAGACCAGGCGCCGGCCGCGTGCCAGCGCGTCCAGTTCGTCCCGGGCGACGATGTGGCAGACGCCGGACTTCTTGTAGTGGGTGTCGGGACCGCCCAGCGACGCCATGTCGACCTGTTCGCCGGTGACACTGCGGACCACGTCGGGACCGGTGACGAACACGCGGCCCTCGGGGGCCATGACGACCACGTCCGTCAGGGCCGGACCGTACGCCGCGCCACCGGCGGCGAAGCCGAGGACGACGGAGATCTGCGGGATGCGGCCCGACGCGCGCACCATGGCCTCGAAGACGAGACCGACGGCGTGGAGCGCCTCGACGCCCTCGGCGAGGCGGGCTCCGCCGGAATGCCAGATGCCGACGATCGGCGCGTTCTCGTCGAGTGCGGTGTCGATGGCCGAGACGATGTGCTTGCAGCCGTCCACACCCATGGCGCCGCCCATGACGGTGGCGTCGGAGCAGTAGGCGATGGTGGGGACTCCGTCGATCTCACCGCGCGCGGCCACGACCCCGGATCGGTCACGGGGGTGCAGGAGCGCGATGGAGGCGGAGTCGAAGAGTCGTTCGAGACGGGCCAGCGGATCGCGGGGATCGACGTCGGCCGCGCCGCGCGCGTGGGGAGCGAGAACGGTCACGGAACTTCTCCTTCTGCCGTCGGTCCGCGTGGCGATCCGGGCCGGGAGTGGTGGGTCGGGGCGGAGCGCGACGGTGATCGCTCACCGTGCGCCCCGCCCCCACCCGGGGGTCGAGCTGCTCTCGCCGTCGGTCAGGCTCGACCGATGGCGAGGGCGACGTTGTGCCCTCCGAAGCCGAACGAGTTGTTCAGCGCGTACCCGATCTCGCCGCGACGGGCTTCGCCCTTGACGACGTCGAGATCGATCTCCGGATCCTGGTTGTCCAGGTTCAGCGTCGGCGGAACGATGCCGTCCCGGACGCTGAGGACGGTGAGGACCGCTTCGAGGGCGCCGACGGCGCCGATCGAGTGGCCCAGCGCCGACTTCGGCGCGTACACCGACGCGTGCTTGCCGACGGCGGCACCGATCGCCGCCGCCTCGGCCGTGTCCCCGATGGGGGTGGCCGTGGCGTGGGCGTTCACGTGCGTGATGTCCGTCGCGGTGAGGCCCGCGGTCTCGATGGCGCGACGCATCGCACGCGCCGCTCCGGTACCGGCCGGATCGGGGGCCACCAGGTGGTAGCCGTCCGACGTGATTCCGGCACCGAGCAGTCGCGCGTGGATGGTCGCGCCTCGAGCCTTGGCGTGCTCCTCGGACTCGATGACCATGAGCGCGCCGGCCTCACCGAACACGAAGCCGTCCCGATCGACGTCGAACGGACGCGAGGCGGCCTTCGGATCGTCGTTGCGCGTGCTCATCGCACGCATCATCGAGAAGCTCGCGATCGGCACCGCGTCGATGTGTCCTTCGACTCCACCCGTGACCACGACGTCGGCATCGCCCATGACGATCATGCGCCACGCGTGTGCGATGGCCTCGGATCCCGACGAGCACGCCGACACGGGCGTGATCACCCCGGCGCGGGCGCCGAGTTCGAGTCCGACGACGGCCGACGGGCCGTTGGGCATGATCATCTGGACCGAGAGCGGAGACACCTTGCGGTACCCGCCCTCGCGCATCTTCTTGTCCGCATCGAGCAGTGCGTCGCCGCCACCGAGACCGGTGCCGATCGAGACGCCGAGGCGCTCCGGATCGACCTCGGGGCTGCCGGCGTTCTTCCAGACTTCCTTGCCCAGAACGAACGCCATCTGCTCGACGTAGCTCATCCGTCGCTGTTCCACTCGGGACAGCAGCGACGACGGGTTCACGGCGAGGTGACCGCCGATGCGAACCGGAAGATCGTACTCGGTGACGAAGTCGTCCTCGAGTACGTCGATACCGCTCTCGCCGTTCAGCAGACCCTTCCACGTGGCGTCGACGTCACCGGCGATCGAGGTGGTGGCCGCGAGCGAGGTCACGACGACGTTGCGGAAGCCCCCGTTGGCTGTGTTGGGCGTGGTCACGGCCTGGCTCACTCGCCTGCGGTGCCGCTCTGGCCCTCGAACTTCGCCTTGATGGCCTCGGCCGCCTCGGGGTTCTCGGACTCGAGCTTCTGGATGTAGGACACGGCGTCACCGACGGTGCGCAGACTCGCGAGGTCCTCGTCCGGGATCTTGACGCCGTACTTGTCCTCGGTCTGGACGGCGATCTCGACCATCGACAGCGAGTCGATGTCCAGGTCGTCGACGAAGGACTTCTCGACGGTCACCTCGGACGGCTCGATGCCGGTGACCTCTTCGATGATCTCGGCGAGTCCGGCGATGAGTTCTTCCTGCGTGGCCACGTAGGTGGCTCCCTTCTGGTTGTGACTGCGTCGTTCCCCGATCGGCCGCGGACGACCGATCGGAAGCAGATCTCGTCCCGGCGGCGCGTGCCGACCGGGTTCCGGCCGACGGACGTCGACCGGGTGGGCCCCGGCGAACCGGGACGCGCGGCAGGGTTCGCCGCGCGCAGTAACCTAGCCGACCGAGACCGGCAGGGTGAGGCCGGAGATGTCCTCCGGAGTCTGGAGAGCCGTGGCGGGCGTGCCGCGCATTTCGCGCTTGGCGATGCCGACCAGGGTGCCCGCGGGCGGGAGTTCGACCAGGTGGGACACCTCGGCCGCCTTCAGGGACGCCGTGCACAGATCCCACCGGACGGGCCGGGTGACCTGCGCGGCGAGCTTGGCGAGAACCTCGGCGCCGGTGGTGACCTCGCGACCGTCGAAGTTCGACAGCAGCCGACGAGTGGGGTCGGCCGGTCGGATCGAGGCAGCGGCGGTGTCGACGGCGTCGCGCGCGGGAGCCATGAAGCGGGTGTGGAAGGCGCCGGCCACGGGGAGCGGACGGATCCGGGCCTTCTCGGGCGGATTCTCGGCGAGTTCGGCGAGACCGGTCAGCAGGCCGGCCGCGACGATCTGGCCGGCGGCGTTCCTGTTGGCGGCCTCGAGACCCAGCTCGGTGAGGCGCTCGAGCACGGCGTCCTCGTCACCGCCCAGCACGGCGGACATGCCGGTCGGGGCCTGCGCGCACGCCTCGGCCATCGCCGCGCCGCGGACGGCCGCCAGGCGCACGGCCTCGTCGGCGGTGATGACACCGGCGACGGCCGCTGCGGCGAGCTCACCGACCGAATGGCCGGCGACGACCAGGTTCTCGGGGAGGCCGTGGGTGCGATCGAACTCCTCGAACGCGAGCAGGGCTGCCGCGACGACCAGCGGCTGGGTCACCGCGGTGTCGGTGATCTCGTCCGCGCCGGCGGTGGTGCCGAGGCGAACGAGGTCGAGTCCGGAAGCCTGCGACCACACGGCGAGACGGTCGGCGGCTCCGGGGAGTTCGAGCCACGGCGTCAGCATGCCGGGTTTCTGAGAGCCCTGTCCGGGCGAGAGCAACGCAATCACGGACATAAGAGAACACTGTGAGGCCCTCTCGAGGAGATGTCGTCCGCGATGAACCTTCTCGCCTCCATTTGTCGGAACCCTACAAACCCCCTGCAGAGAGCGTCGCATCGCTCGGAGCGCAAGATTCGTTACCGTATGAGGTTTCCAAATGTTCCCGCTGTGACGCTTGTTATCGGTGATGGACTTTCGTTATGCGATTGCGCCAGTCTTCCCACTGTTGCAGCGACACGAAGCACGTACGCGTCCCGTGCGTTGGTGGGGTCGCGGCCGGTGACGTCGGCGATGCGCTTCAGTCGGTAGCGGACAGTATTTGGATGAACAAACAGTGATCTTGCACAAGTCTCGACCGCGCCACCGCAGTCGAGGTAGGCGTCGAGCGTGTCCGACAGGCCGCCGCCCGCCGCCGCGAGCGGGGTCACGATCACGTCGTTCAGCGTGGCGACCGCCGCCGGATCACCCAGCAACGCTCGTTCCGGCAACAACTCGCCCGCGTGCACCGGCCGAGGCGCACCGCGCCAGCCGACCACCGCCTGCATGCCGGCGAACGCTTCCACTGCACTCGAATGCGCGGCGCCCAGCGTGCGCGTGGTCGGACCGACCACCACCGGATCGGTCGAGAAGTTCGCCATCAGATCGTCCAGGAACGCCGCCGAGGCGGCGTCACCCGACATCGAGCCGCTCACCACCATCACCAACCGCGTGCCCTGCACCACCGCCAGGGCCGCGCGGCCGTGGCGGCTGGCCACCGCGTGCACGGTGCCGACCACCGACACGCCCTGATCGGGCGGAGGCGACCCCACCAGCACCGTGGCCGGGGCCGTCGCGTCCCAGTTGAGCGTCGCCGCGCGCGAGAGCATGTCCGACCCGGTGTCCCCCCGCACCACGGCGTCGACCACGAGCGCCTCGAGGCGTGTGTCCCAGGCACCGCGGGACTCCGCCGCGCTCGCGTACACCGACGCCGCCGCGAAACCCAGCTCACGCCCGTACCGGAGCACCGCCTCGGTGAGCGCCACCAACTGCTCGTCGTTTCGGGCCAGCGCCGGCAGCCACTGCTCGAAGAACTCCATGGCCACGCGGACCATGTCGACGGTCTGACGCAGGGTCAGGCGCCGCGCCAGGTCCTGCGGGATCACCTGGAACGCGTCGAGGCTGAACCGGATGTCGCTCTCCGGATTCTGCAGCCATTCGAGGAAGTTCACGACGGCCGTCTGCACCAGCAACTGCACACTGGCCCGCTGCGAGGCATCCAGGTCGCGCACGAAGGGCAGCTGCCCCTCCATCTGCGTCAACGCCTCCGTCGACAGACGGGACGAGAACTGCTTGACCCGGCGCAACAGGGCGTCGGGCAGCGGCACACGTTCCTGCCGAGCACGCCGCAGGGCCGCGCCGGGTGTTCCCACCTCGGCAGCGGCCCTGCGGAGTTCACGACGTTCCCGGATGCGCTCGGCGTCCCGCGCCGACTCGGTGTCCCCGCCGGACGCGGGCGCGTCGGGCGCGGGGGAGGCGTCGGTCATGGATCGAACCTACGCCCCGCCCCCCGCCGCGACGGTCAGGCGACGCCGGGGTCGGAGGTGGAGATCGGTGCGGCGAGGACGTCGTCGATCTGGTAGCGCTCGGCGGCTTCGACGGCCTTGTCCGCGTCGACCTGTCCGGCCTTGGCCAGCGCGGAGAGCACGGCGACGACGATGGATTCGGCGTCGACGTTGAAGTGTCGACGCGCGGCGGTGCGGGTGTCGGAGAACCCGAAACCGTCGGTGCCGAGCGTGACGTAGTCACCGGGAACCCACTGGCGGATCTGATCGGGCACCGCCCGCATCCAGTCGGAGGCGGCGACGAAGGGGCCCTGCGCGTCCTGCAGCTTCTGCGTCACGTACGGCACCCGCGGGTTCTCGCCCGGGTTGCGCAGCGCCTCGGTCTCGGCGTCGACACCGTCGCGGCGCAGCTCGCCCCAGCTGGTGACCGACCAGACGTCGGCGGACACCCCGTAGTCCTCGGCGAGCAACTCCTGCGCCCGCAGACCCGACGGCATGCCGACTCCCGAGACCAGGATCTGCGCCTTGGGGCCGTCGTCCTGTCCCTTCTGGAACAGGTAGATGCCCTTGAGCAGACCCTCGACGTCGAGGTTCTCCGGCTCCGCCGGCTGACGGTAGGGCTCGTTGTAGAGGGTGATGTAGTAGAAGATGTTCTCCCCACCGAACCCCGGCTCGAGCTCTCCATCGGACCCGACGGTGCCCCCGTACATCCGTCGCAGACCGTCCTTGACGATGTGCGCGATCTCGAACGAGAACGCCGGGTCGTACGCCACGGCGGCCGGGTTGGTCGACGCGAGCAGCAGCGAGTGCCCGTCGGCGTGCTGGAGGCCCTCACCGGTGAGGGTGGTGCGGCCGGCGGTGGCGCCGAGGACGAACCCGCGGGCCATCTGGTCCGCCGCCGCCCACAGGCCGTCGCCGGTGCGCTGGAAACCGAACATCGAGTAGAAGATGTACAGCGGGATCATCGGCTCGCCGTGGGTGGCGTAGGAGGTGCCGACGGCGGTGAACGACGACGTCGACCCGGCCTCGTTGATGCCCTCGTGTAGGATCTGCCCGGTGGAGTTCTCCTTGTAGGCGAGCATCAGCTCCGCATCGACCGAGGTGTAGAGCTGGCCGTTGCGGTTGTAGATCTTCAGCGACGGGAACCACGAGTCCATCCCGAAGGTGCGGGCCTCGTCGGGGATGATCGGCACCACGCGGTGCCCGATCTCCTTGTCGCGCAGCAGTTCCTTCATCACGCGCACCAACGCCATGGTGGTCGCGACTTCCTGCTTGCCGGACCCCTTCATGATCGACTTGTACGTCGAGTCCGGCGGCATCGGCAGGGGCTTGGCCGACGTGCGCCGCTCGGGGACGAACCCGCCGAGCGCCTTGCGGCGATCGAGCATGTACTGGATCTCCGGCGCGTCCGGCCCCGGGTGGTAGTACGGGGGCAGGTACGGGTCCTTCTCGAGCTCCTCGTCGGAGATCGGGATGTGCTGGATGTCGCGGAACGCCTTGAGGTCGTCGAGGGTCAGCTTCTTCATCTGGTGCGTGGCGTTGCGGCCCTCGAAGTGCTTGCCCAGGGTGTAGCCCTTGATGGTGTGGGCCAGGATCACCGTCGGCTGACCCTTGTGCGCCATCGCCGCGGCGTAGGCCGCGTGCACCTTGCGGTAGTCGTGCCCACCGCGCTTGAGGTTCCAGATGTCGCTGTCGGAGAGGTCCTTGACCAACTCCTTCGTCCGCGGGTCGCGGCCGAAGAAGTGATCGCGGACGTAGCCGCCGTCGTTGGCCTTGTACGTCTGGAAGTCACCGTCGGGGGTGGTGTTCATCAGGTTCACCAGCGCACCGTCGCGGTCCGCGTGCAGCAGCGCGTCCCACTCGCGACCCCAGATCACCTTGATGACGTTCCAGCCCGCACCGCGGAAGAACGACTCGAGTTCCTGGATGATCTTGCCGTTGCCGCGCACCGGGCCGTCGAGGCGCTGGAGGTTGCAGTTGATGACGAAGGTCAGGTTGTCCAGACCCTCGGTGGCCGCCACGTGCGCCAACCCGCGCGATTCGGGCTCGTCCATCTCGCCGTCGCCGAGGAACGCCCACACGTGCTGATCGGAGGTGTCCTTGATGCCGCGGTCGTCGAGGTAGTGGTTGAACCGCGCCTGGTAGATCGCGTTCATCGGGCCCAGGCCCATCGACACCGTCGGGAACTCCCAGAAGTCCTGCATCAGCCGCGGATGCGGGTACGACGGCAGACCGCCGCCGGAATCGGCGTGGCTGTACTCCTGGCGGAATCCGTCCATCCGCTCGGCCGGGATGCGGCCCTCGAGGAACGCGCGGGCGTAGATGCCGGGGGAGGCGTGACCCTGGATGAAGATGTGGTCGCCGCCGCCGGGGTGGTCCTTGCCGCGGAAGAAGTGGTTGAAGCCCACCTCGTACAACGCCGCCGAGGACGCGTAGGTGGAGATGTGGCCGCCGACGCCGACGCCGGGGCGCTGCGCGCGGTGCACCATGATCGCCGCGTTCCAGCGGATCCACGCGCGGTACCGACGCTCCATCGACTCGTCGCCGGGGAACCACGGCTCGTTCTCGGTGGGAATGGTGTTGACGTAGTCGGTGGAGGTCAGCGACGGAATCGCCACCCGCTTCTCACCGGCCCGCTCGAGCATCCGCAACATCAGATACCGAGCACGCTGCGGACCGGACCGCTCGAGGAGCTGATCGAACGATTCCATCCACTCCGAGGTCTCCTCCGAGTCGATGTCCGGGAGGTACGAGGCCACCCCCTCTCGGATCACTCGCACCCGGCCGTCCGAGTTCGCACTCCGAGCCACTGCGCCGACGTCGGCCGCAGCCCCGTCGCGCCCTTCCTTGGTCGCTTCCGACAACGTCTCTCCTCGATCTGGCGGGTGCGTGGTGGTGCCCCGTTCCATCGCGGGTCGGTCCTGTGACGCCGACTCGCTTTTCGGTCTCATGGTGATCGTGGTCAATCCTGCCCCATCGACCCCCGTCCGGTGCAGGTGGTCTGGTAATGGGTACCCGTGAAATCAATGCAACGGTTGGCGGGTGCGTCGGCTTGCGCCGGGGCGCCCGAGCATGTTCGCTTTGTCTACTGCACACTTTCTTCACGGGCCGAGGCCAACTCGGACCTGCACGGCCCTGCTTCACCACCCCACCCATGAGGAGGACACGACCGTGGTCGCCGCGGCGGACGATCGGAACTACGCCCACAAGCTCGGAATCACCCACGACATGGTCGTGCAGGAATTGGGTTGGGACGAGGACACCGACGAAGACCTGCGGGCCTCCGTCGAAGAGACCATCGGTGGCGAGACCGTCGACGAGGATTCCGACGAGGTGGTCGACGTCGTGCTGCTGTGGTGGCGTGACGGCGACGGCGATCTGGTCGACGCACTCATGGACGCCATCACGCCGCTGTCCGACGACGGGTTCGTCTGGGTGCTCACGCCCAAGACCGGACAGTCCGGGCACGTCGAACCCAGCGAGATTGCCGAGTCCGCCCCCACGGCCGGTCTGACGCAGACGTCGTCGACCAACCTCGGGTCCTGGATCGGCAGCCGCCTGGTGCAGCCCAAGGCTCGCCCCACCAAGCGCTGATGCCTCTCGAGGTGGGCGCGCAGGCGCCCGAGTTCACGCTCAAGGATCAGAACAATCAGCCCGTCTCGCTGTCCGACTATCGCGGACGCAAGAACGTGCTGCTGATCTTCTTTCCGCTCGCCTTCACCGGCACCTGCCAGGGCGAGCTGTGCCGAGTCCGCGACGAGCTCCCGAAGTTCGAGAACGACGAGACGGCCGTCGTCGCCATCTCCGTCGGCCCGCCGCCCACCCACAAGATCTGGGCGGCCGAGCAGGGCTACCTCTTCCCCCTGCTGTCCGACTTCTGGCCCCACGGCGAGGTCGCGCAGCGGTACGGGGTGTTCAACGAGAAGCTGGGCTTCGCCAACCGCGGGACCTTCCTCGTCGACACCGAGGGCGTCATCCGGTTCGCGGAGATGATGGGACCGGGCGAAGCCCGTGACCAGGGCGCTTGGGAGAACGCGCTCGCCACGTTAGGGTCTTGACCGCGTTCGCCGGGGGTTCTCGAGCCGGCACGCGAGGGCGTATAGCTCAGCGGTAGAGCTCTGGTTTTACACACCAGCGGTCGGGGGTTCGAACCCCTCTGCGCCCACTCTCCTGCTGCCCTCCGCTCCCGCTGCTGCGCACCGCGCGAGGGGGCGGGGTCGAGCGGCTCCCCGGTTCAGGAGTGGCTCCCCGGATCGGGGGCGCCGGGCCGTAACCGGGGAGCCGCTCGCCTCAGAACACCTCGCGGTAGAGGTCCTCGATCTGCTCGGCGGTGGGGACGACGGGGTTGTTGTTCGGCGAGCCCGACGCCAGGGCCTGCTGCGCCATGGTGGGGATGAGGCGGTCCCACTCGGCCCGGTCGATGCCGTGGCTCGACGGCGTGGGGACCTCGACGTCGGCGCAGAGCTGCTCGAGGTAGGTGACCAGCTGCGCCGCCGCAACGGAGTCGTCGTCACCTGCGGCAGCCGCCCCGAGCTGACGGGCGCACTCGGCGTAGCGGGCCTCGGCGCCGGACACGGAGAACCGGGTGACGGCCGGCAGCAGCATGGCGTTCGAGAGTCCGTGCGCCACATGGAAGTTGCCGCCGATGGGCCGGCTCATTCCGTGCACCAGGCAGACGCTCGAGTTGGAGAACGCCATTCCGGCCTGGGTCGCCGCCACCATCATGGCGCCGCGGGCCTCACGGTCCTCGCCGTCCCGGTACACCCGGAGCAGGTAGCGGCCGATGGTGCGCATGGCGTTGAGCGCCAACGCATCCGCGATCGGGTTGTTCTTCGCCGACACGTACGCCTCGATGGCATGGGTGAGGGCGTCGACGCCGGTGTCGGCCGAGAGTCGCGCCGGCATGCTGACCGTGAGGTCGGGGTCGACGACCGCGGCGATCGGCAGGAACGACAACCCCGGACACAGCATCTTCTCGTCCGTCGCACTGTCGGTGATGACCGTGAACTGCGTTGCCTCGGAACCGGATCCGGCCGTCGTGGGCACGGCCACGATGGGCAGCGCGGGTCCGGTGTACGGGCCGGGGGCGCGGTAGTCGTTCATCCGACCCCCACCGCGGACGAGGACGGAGACGGCCTTCGCGGTGTCCATCGGGCTGCCCCCGCCGAAGCCGATCACCACGTCCGCGTCGTGCGCGACGGCCGCCTCGACCGCGGCCGTCAGCGAGTCGGTGGTGGGGTCCGGCACCGTGTCGGAGAACAGCGCACCGTCCATGCCCGCGGCGGCGACGAGGTCCATCATTCGTCCGGCGGCGCCGGTGCTCACCAGGAAGGCGTCGGTGACGACGAGCGGGCGGCGCACGTCCAGATCGGTGAGCACCGCACCGATGTCGTCCAGTGCCCCGGAACCGACGCGCAAAAATCGAGGGAACGAGAGCGAGGTCGCCATGCGGCTCGATGAACTGGTCGCCATACGGCTCAGTGTGCCCGCTTCGGAAGCGCGAACACCAACAGAAACGCCGCAACGGCGAAGGCCGCGCTGACACCCATCGCGTGGGCGGCGGCGTCGGTGAAGCCGGTGGCCAGGGCGTCCGGTCCGGGGCCGGCGACGGTGAGCGACCCGAACAGGACGCTGCCGATGATCGCGATGCCGATGGCGCTGCCGATGCGCTGCATCGTGGAGATGACACCGCTGGCGGCTCCGGCATCGGGGCGGTCGACGGTGGCGACGATGAACTGCGCGTTGGGGGCGATGAAGGCACCGTTGCCGAGGCCCGCGACGAAGAGCGGAACCAGCAGCTTCCAGTTGGTGAGGTCCGCGGCCTCGGTGGTGAGCAGGATCAGCCAGGCCGCGATCAGGCCGATGCTCTCGAGCCCGGCGCCGAGCAGAAGCACGCGTCGCCCGAGCCGCTCCGCCAGTCGGTTCGACTGCGAGGACGAGACGATGCTGCCGATCGCGAACGGGATGGACACCACACCCGAGGCCAGCGCGGTGTTGCCCAGACCGGTCTGCCACAGGATCGAGATGGTGAAGAAGATGGAGGTGAAGGCGGCGAAGTAGACCAACGCGAGGATCACGCCGCCGGTGAACGCCGGACGAGTGAATAGCCGTGGCGGGACCAGGGGAGTGCGGCCGCTGCGGGTGTAGCGCACCTCCCAGGCGCCGAAGAGCGCGAGCAGCAGACCGCCGACCACGAGCGTGACCACCGTCCAGGCCGGCCAGCCGGTGTCCTGCCCCTCGATCAGCGGAACCAGGAGCGCGACCAGGCCGGCGGTGACGAGGAGCAAGCCGACCCAGTCGATACCGCGGTCCGCGGCTCCGGCGCCGACCTCGTCGTGCGTCGGCAGGATCTTCGCCGCGAGCAGGACCCCGGCGATGCCGAAGGGCAGGTTGACCAGGAACACCAGGCGCCAGCCGCTGTCCGGGCCGACGGCCTCGATGATGAGCCCGCCGATGATGGGGCCGAGGGCGCTGGAGACACCGATGACGGCGCCCATGATGGCGAAGGCCTTGCCGCGCAGCTGCGGCGGGAAGAGCAGCTGGATGAAGGCCGTGACGGCGGGGACGAAGATGCCACCCGCGAGGCCCTGGACGATCCGCGCCGCCACCAGCTGCACGTCGTTCTGCGCCAGGCCGCACGCGAGGCTGGCGACCGTGAAGATCGCGAGGCCGGTGACGAAGATCCACTTGTGCCCGATGCGGTCGCCCACCCGGCCGGCCGGGATGAGCGCGAGCCCGAAGGCCAGGGCGTACCCGGAAATGATCCACGACAGCGTCGCCTCACCGGCGTCCAGCGAGGTGCGGATGGTGGGGAGCGCGACATTGACGATGGTGGTGTCCAGCAGGGCGATGAACATGCCCATGAGCAGCACCATCAGGGACTGCCAGGCGCGCCGGGAGACGGCGGGAGCGGACGCGTCCGAGGTGGACGACGACGCGGGAGAACTGGTGGACACCCTCGAAACCTTTCGCACAGGGAACAACTTGCCTAGCCTGATTCGGCACACCGACAACCGTCGGACCGTGGATGCCGAGGACGGGTACCGACCCGAGCGAGTACCCGCGTCGTACGCTGCGGGAACACCGGACAGAACGGACGCGGGCAGCAGGGACGGGGGAGCGATGGAGACGACGCGATCGGAATCGGTGGCAGGCGCGCCGACCGGGCGTCGGGTGTCGGTGTTCGCCGACGATGCGCTCGGCCGACACGACGCGGTGGGTCTGGCCGACGCGATTCGGCGGCGGGAGGTCTCGCCGGCCGAGGTGCTCGCGGCGACCCGCGATCGGCTGGCGGCGGCAGCCGAGCTGAACGCGCTGGTGGGGCCGGCGTTCGAGACGCCCGTCGCCGGGCGCGCGGCCGGACCGTTCGGCGACGTCCCGACGCTGCTCAAGGACAACAGCGACCTCGCCGGCGTTCCGACCGGCCAGGGATCGGAGATCGTTCGCGCGTCCCCGGCGTCGGCGCACGGCCCGGTGGCCCGCGAGCTGCTGCGGATGGGCATGACCATCGTCGCGAAGTCCACGTTGCCGGAGTTCGGACTCAGCGCGTCCACCGAGTTCCCGACGCGTCCGCCCACCCGTAATCCCTGGCACACCGGCTACTCGTCGGGGGCGTCGTCGGGCGGGTCGGCCGCTCTGGTGGCCGCGGGGGCGGTGACGCTGGCCCACGCCAACGACGGCGGCGGGTCCATTCGCATCCCCGCCGCATGCTGCGGACTGGTGGGCCTCAAACCGTCGCGCGGGCGGTTCGTGCTGCCGACCGTCGAGAAGATGCTGCCGGTGCCCATCGTCGCGGACGGGGTGGTCACGCGCAGCGTGCGCGACACCGCACGGTTCTGGGCGGAGGCCGACCGGCACTCGTCGCGATCGCTGCGGCCGATCGGATCGGTGACGGGACCGTCGGCGCGGCGGCTCCGCGTCGGGCTGGTCCTGTCCTCGCTCGCGGGCAACGGCATCGACGACCCCACCCGTCGCGCCGCCGAGGATGCGGCCGCGTTGGTCGAGTCGCTCGGTCATCGGGTGGAGCCGATCGATCGACTGCCCATCGACGCCGGGTTCCCCGACGACTTCGTGCGGTACTGGTCCTTCCTGGCCTTCGCGCTGCAGCACTCGACGCCGCGCGCACCCGGCACGACCCTCCGGGACTTCGATCCGCTCACCGTCGGTCTGGCCGACCGCTTCCGTCGCGACGCGTGGCGGCTTCCGGCCGTGATCCGTCGACTGCGTCGCGCCGCCGCGGACTACGCCACGATGTTCGCGTCCGTCGACGTGGTGCTCTCCCCGGTGACGGGACAGGCCACCCCGCCGCTGGGCTACCTGTCGCCCCGGGTGCCGTTCGATCTGCTGCTCGAGCGGCTGACCGACGTCGCGGCCTTCACTCCTCTGCACAACGTGGTGGGGGCGCCGGCGATCAGCCTGCCGCTGGGCCCGCCGTCCCCGGCTCCGCTGGGCATGATGTTCTCGGCGCGACAGGGCGACGATCGCACTCTGCTGGAGTTGGCCTTCGAACTCGAGCGGGCCGCGCCGTGGGCCGGCCTCGGTGGCTCGGGACGCGCCGCGGATCGACGCGTCGACCCGCGCGGAGGAACCGGAACGCGACCGACTTCGGAGTACTGATCGGGGTCGTCGACCGCTTGGGTCGTAGCAGCCCCACGGCCCGAGCTGGGGGCTTAGTGTTCGGTCACAGTACGAGCCGGTGACCGAAGGGGTGTCCGATGTCGGTGGGAATCACGATCGTCGACCTGTTGACCCGCATCTCCTACTTGTTCCGCGGGTGGGAATTCTGACCGGACCGCACCACCCGGGCGCCGAACACGATGGAGGCGTCGGTCAGCGCCACGCTCATCGCGGGACGACGTCCGTGCAGGTGGCCCAGGGGTCCGTCGGGCGCGAAGGTCCAGGTGGCGCCCAGCGTGCGGATGCGCGGGTAGAGGCGATTGCGGGAGATCACGCGTCGTCCGTCCAGCGCCTGCGCCGTGGTGAGGGGAATCGCGATCGAGCCGGGTAACGACGCGCGGCCGACCGTCGCGTCGAGAGACGCGACGGCGGCACCGTCCTTCGTCATGGAGGCGGTGACGCGGCGGCCGGAACTCTCGCGTCGGAAGTCCCCGAGATGTTTGGGGATCGACCACAGTTCCCGTCCACCCGTGCGGGATTGCGCGCTGTCCACCCAGATGTCCGGAATGGTGGCCATGATCGAGGCGCCGCGGCGGACGAGGATCGACCCGATCAGTTCGTCGTAGGTCAGCACACCGCCCGAGGTGTAGCGGACGAACGCCGCACCGACCACGGCGCGGCCCCCGACGGTGACCGGTCGAACGGCCGCGTCGCGCACCGTGTCGGTGATCCGGGCGGGCAACTCCCGTGTGGGGACGAGGAAGGTGGACACGAGCAGGGTTCCCCCGAGGTACCAGGGTTCGGGCGGGTAGGTCTCGCCGTCCTCGCCGATGTGCCAGTCCGCCGCCCGTAGCTCCGTCATGCGAGCCAGGATAGCCGATACGTGGACGTCCAATCATCGCGTCGGTCCGTAGGCTCGCGCGGTGCGCACTCGGTCCTCCGCCCTGCTCCTCTCGTGGCTCGCCGACGTCGTTCTCGGCGACCCGCAGCGTCGACACCCGGTGGCGGCGGTGGGGTCCGCCGCGGCCCGGCTCGAGACCCTCACCTACCGCGACACGCGCGCGGCGGGCGTCGTGCACACGACCGTCGTCGTCGCCACCGTGGTGGGCGCGGCCGTCGTGATCGACCGGGCGGTGCGCTCGCGGCCATGGCTGCACACCGCAGTGACCGCCGCCGGCACCTGGGCGTGTCTGGGCGGCACGACCCTCGGACGCACCGGGGCCGCGATGGCCGACGCGGTCGCGGCTGGCGACCTGTACGCCGCGCGGGCCATCGTGCCTTCGCTCTGTGGACGCGACCCGTCGCTGCTCGACGAGGCCGGGGTGGTGCGCGCGGCAGTGGAATCGGTGGCCGAGAACACCTCCGACGCCACGGTGGGCGTGTTGGTCTGGGCCGCGGTCGCCGGCCTGCCCGGGGCGGTGGGCTACCGCACCGTGAACACCCTCGACGCGATGATCGGCTACCGGAACGACCGCTACACCCGCTTCGGGTGGTGCGCCGCGCGCCTCGACGACGCGGTGAACCTGGTCCCCGCGCGACTGACCGGGCTGCTCACCGTCGGACTCGCGCCGGTGATCGGCGGCTCACCGTCGCGCGCGCTGCGCGCCTGGCGCGACGACGCCGGGGCACATCCGAGCCCCAACGCGGGCGTGGCCGAAGCCACGGCGGCGGGTGCGCTCGGCGTGGGTCTCGGCGGGGAGACCGCCTACCGACACGGGGTGGAGCAGCGGCCTCGGCTCGGACGCGGTCCGGCTCCGACGACCGACGACCTGCGGCGCGCGGTACGACTGTCCGCCGCGGTCCAGGCTGCGGCGGCGCTGGTCACGGCAGCCGCGGCGGCGCAGATCACCGCGGGCGCGGCGGGCAGGGTCGGTCAGCGTCGACGGCCGTAGCGGTCGGCGAGACGGTCGTCGGACACGGCCGGGGTGGCTTTGCGGCGTTTCCGGCGCGGGGTGAGCAGGGCGTCCAGACCGTCGTCGTACTCCGGAGTCGCCTCCCGATCGGCGGGGCCGACGGGCTCGTCGGATGCGGGATCCACCGTCTCGTCCGTCTCGCCGCGCACGCGTCGTCGCTCCTTGATCTCGGCGCGGACGAAGTACGCGAGTCCGAGGGGCGCCATGAGGCCGAACGCGAGCCACTGCAGTCCGTAGGACAGGTAGGGCCCGGCGTCGAGTTGCGGCAGGGCGATCACGCCCAGGCCGCCGGGCTGATCCTCGGCCAGCTGCAGATAGCCGTCGATCGGCCGGGTGCCGGTGAGCTCGCCGACCTGACCGGGCGTGATGGTGTAGACCTGCGGCAACCCGGGGCCGGTCACGGGGGGCTTGCCGTCGACCGGCGGTTCGGCGACGCGCAGGCGCCCGTCGAGCGAGACGGGACCGGACGGTGCCGGCGTGATCTCGGGGACCTCGACGCCCTGCGTCGGCAACACGTAGCCGCGGTTCACCATGAGGGTGGCGCCCTCGTCGGTGCGGAACGGGGTGAGGACCTCGAAGGCCGGCGTGTCGCCGACACTGCGCAGCCGGACGACGACGTCACTGTCCTGCACGTAGGTGCCGGAGGTGCCGACGCGTCGCCACTCGTCGTCGCCGGACACGACGCCGTCGCCGATCAGCGTCGCGGCGTCCACGGGGTCGGCGTCGAACGACCGGGAAATCTGCTCGTTGCGCGCCGACGTGGACGAGTTCTTGCCCAGTTGCCAGGGCGCGAGCACCGAGAAACACAGGTACGCGAACAGCAGCACCACAGCCATGAGCGCCAACCACCCGGGGCGCAGGAGGAACGACAGGCGACGCACAACTACACAGCGTAGTCGTCGGACCCGGGCAGCAGGGTCCGGACGCGGTCGACCAGACCGGGGACGGCGGCTTCGATCTGCGTGCGGACCTCGGTGAACCCGGACTCCGGGCCGTAGTACGGATCGGCCACCTCGGCGTCCGGATCGGCCGCGGGGTCGAACGACCGCAGCAGCACGAGCCGGTCGGCCGGTACGCCGAGCCGGACGAGCGCGCGCCGATGCGAGTCGTCGAGGGCCACGACCAGATCGGCGCCGAGGATGTCCTCGTCGACGGTGCGGGCGCGGTGCTGCTCGGAGTAACCGTGCGCACCGAGTTCGGCGGCCGCCCGCGGATCCATCGGGTCCCCGACGTGCCAACTGCCGGTGCCCGCGCTGGTCAGACGGACTCGGTCCGACAGTCCTGCGCGCTCCAGCGCCTGCGCGGCGATCTTCTCCGCCATCGGCGAACGGCAGATGTTGCCGGTACACACGAAGGTGACGTGGACGCTCACGCGGCCACCGTCGTCGTGGCCAGCAAATCGGTCAGCGCCTGCGGCGTCGCGACGGACCACGACGCGGCGGCGTGCTCGGTCGGCAACCCGTATCCCCACTCGACCAACGCGACGGGGATGCCCCACTGCCCGGCGCCGAACACGTCGTGGTCACGGTCGCCGACCATCAGCACCGCGGGCGTGCCGCCGTCGGCGGTGGCCCGCGGCTCGCGGCCCATCAGCCCCAGGGCGCGGGCCACGACGTCGGACTTGGCCCGCCGGGAGCCGTCGTCACTGGCGCCGGCGATCGCGCCGAAGAACCGGGCGAGGTCGAAGTGCTCGAGGATGCGGGTGGCGACGCGCTCGTTCTTGCTGGTGGCCACGGCCATCGGCACACCCGCCGCGGCCACTGCCTCGAGGACGTCGACGACACCGTCGTACACCCGGTTCTCGGCCCACCCGGAATCCTCGTAGTACTCCGAGTACGCCGCCCGCGCACGGTCGACCTGGTCCGGCGTCATGCCGAGGGACCGGAAGGTGTCGATCATCGGCGGACCCACCACGTGCGCGCGGACGTCGTCACCCGGCAGCGGCACCCCGACCGCGGTGAGCGCGCGGTCGAACCCGGCCAGGATGCCGGACGCGGAATCGGTGAGCGTGCCGTCGAGGTCGAACAGGATCAGATCGGCGGGCTCGCGGTCGGCAGGGTCGGGTGCGGTGGCAGGCATGATGCGCCCAGTTTACGGGCGGGGTCCGACGTCGAGCCGGGCCCGTGACAGTCTCACTCCCGTGAGCGACCCGCACGTCCACGACCACGACCTCCGTCATCACGGCGACGTCGACGCCGGTGCGGGGATGGAGGACTTCGCCGTCAACGTTCGCGGCACGCGGCCGCCGGGGTGGGTGCGCGCGGTTCTGGTCGAGTCGCTGGACCGCGTGGGGTCCTATCCGTCGGCCGAGCACGACCGCGCGGTGCGGGAGATCGTCGCCGCCCGGCACGGGCGACACCCCGACGAGGTGCTGCTGCTCGCCGGTGCCGCGGAGGGGTTCGCGATGCTGCCGCGGCTGGTCCGCCGGCGGGCCGCCGTGATCCACCCGTCCTTCACCGAGCCCGAGTTCGCGTTCCGCGAGGCGGGTGTGCCGACGGCGCGGGTGATCCTGCCGAAGCCGTACGCCCTCGCCGCGGCGACCGTTCCGGAGGACGCCGACGTGGTGGTCGTGGGCAACCCCACCAATCCGACGTCGGTGCTCCACCCGCGTCGAGACGTCCTCGCGATGCGTCGCCCCGGGCGGCTGCTGGTGGTCGACGAGGCGTTCGCGGACACGACGCCGGGGGAGCCGGAGTCGCTCGCCGGTGAGTCGCTCCACGATGTCCTGGTCCTGCGGAGTCTCACGAAGTCCTTCGCCCTCGCCGGTCTGCGATGCGGTTACGCCCTCGGACATCCCGACGTGCTCGCCCGCCTGACGCGCGGCCGGGCGCACTGGCCGCTGGGAACGCTGCAACTCGACGCGATCGCCGCGTGCAGCAGCCCGGAGGCGGTGCGCTGGGTCGAGCGCGACGCCGCGGTGATCGCGGAGGAGCGCGCGTACCTGATCGACCGGCTGGCGACCGTCGGGGTGCGGCCGGCCGCGGCGCCGTCGGCGTCGTTCGTCCTCGTCGACGTGCCCGACGCCGAGCGCGTTCGGCGGGAGCTGCGCGCGCGGGGTGTCGCGGTCCGGCGGTGCGACACGTTCCCCGGACACGGCGATCAGCTGCGGTTGGCCGTGCGCGACGGCGCGGCCGTGGACCGGCTTCTGACGGCGTGGCACGCCCTCTCGTGACGGCGTGGCACGCCGTTACCCTGGGCTCATGACCTCCCCTCGGCCCGCGCTCCTGTCCGACGTGATCGCCGAGCTCGATCGCGTGTATCCGCCTGCGCTGGCCGAGGATTGGGACTCCGTGGGATTGGTGGCCGGGGATCCGGCGGACGAGGTGCGCACCGTGCGGTTCGCCGTCGACGCCACCACGGCGGTGGTAGACAGGGCGATCGCCGACGGTGCCGAGTTGCTGGTGGTCCACCATCCACTGCTGCTGCGCGGGGTGGACACCGTGGGGGCGCACACTCCGAAGGGCGCTCTGATTCATCGGCTCGTGCGCTCCGGGTGTGCGTTGTTCACCGCTCATACCAACGCCGACTCCGCGCGTCCCGGCGTATCCGACGCGCTGGCCGACGCTCTGGGACTGGTCGACACCGCACCGCTGGATCCGAAAGACGTCGGCGCGCTGGACAAGTGGGTGGTGTTCGTGCCGGACGCCGACGCGGCCGCGGTGCGCGACGCGTTGTTCGCCGCCGGCGCCGGGTCGCTGGGCGACTACCGGGAGTGCAGCTGGGCGACGACGGGCGTGGGACAGTTCCGGCCTGTCGACGGCGCGACTCCCGCGCTGGGGTCGGTCGGATCGCTGGAGCACGTCGACGAGCACCGGGTCGAGACCGTCGCGCCGCGCTCGGCGCGTGCCGCAGTCCTGGCGGCTCTGCGGGCCGCGCACCCCTACGAGGAGCCGGCGTTCGACGTGTTCGCTCAGGTGGGTCTGCCCGGGCCGCTGGGGCTCGGACGGGTGGGCCGGCTGGAGTCGCCGGTCACGTTGCGGGAGTTCACCGCTCGGGTCGCCGAACGCCTGCCCGCCACGGCGTGGGGCGTACGCGCCGCGGGCGATCCGGACCTGCGCGTCGAGCGCGTCGCCGTGTGCGGGGGATCGGGCGACTCGTACCTCGGCGCGGCCCGCGCCGCCGGCGCCGACGTCTACGTCACCTCCGACCTGCGCCACCACGTGGCCGACGAGCACCTGCGCGGCGGCGGCCCCGCTCTTATCGACGTGGCGCACTGGGCCGGGGAGTTTCCCTGGTGCGCTCAGGCCCGGGGCGTGCTCGACCGTGCCTTCGGCGAGCGGCCCGGGTGGTCGAGTGCGGTCCTGGGGGAGCGGACCGATCCCTGGACGATCGGTGCCGTCGACACCGGCCGCTGACGGTAGCGTGACACCGGTGAACGTCGACCCGAAGATCCAGGAGCGGTTGCTCGACCTGGCTGCCATGGACACCGAACTCGCTCAGCTCGCCCACCGTCGACGGACGTTGCCCGAGCAGGCGGAACTCGACGCGCTCGAGAGCGAGCGGGTGGCGCGCAAGGACGCCGCCGTCGGCGTGGAGATCCAGCTCGACGACATCGACCGCGACATCCGCAAGCTCGAAGGCGAGATCGACGCCGTCCGCAAGCGCGAGGACAAGGATCGCGCCGCACTCGAGTCCGGCGCCGCGCCCGCGAAGCAGCTCACCGAACTGCAGCACGAGCTGGGCAGCCTCGAGCGCCGCCGCAGCATCCTCGAGGACGAGTTGCTCGAGGTGATGGAGCAGCGCGAGGCCCTCGCCGCGGATCACGACCACGCGGGTGCGCGGTTGTCGAAGGCCGAGGACGACCTGGTCGACGTGACCCGACGACGCGACGACGCCCTCGCCGACGTCGACCGTCTCGTGCAGACGCGGACCGGTCAACGCGCCGAGCTGGCGTCGTCGTTGCCGGACGAGGTGCTGTCGGTCTACGAGAAGCAACGCGAACGGTCCGGTGTCGGCGCGGCTCTGCTGCGGGGTCGCCGCTGTGGGGCCTGCCGCATCGAACTCGACCGCGGCGAGATCGCGCGTATTGCCGCGACCCCGGCCGACGCCGTCGTCCGCTGTTCGGAATGCAACGCGATTCTGGTGCGGACCAAGGAATCCGGTCTGTGACGACCGGTCGCGACGGTCGGGTGACGGTCGAGGCCGACGGCGGGTCGCGCGGCAATCCCGGCCCGGCCGGGTACGGCGCGGTGGTGCTCGACGACGCCGGGTCGGTCCTCGCGGAGCGCCGTGAGTCGATCGGTACCGCGACCAACAACGTCGCGGAGTACCGCGGACTGATCGCGGGGCTCGAGGCCGCGCGCGAGCTCGGCGCGGCCGAGGTGGCGGTCCGGATGGACTCGAAACTGGTGGTCGAGCAGATGTCCGGGCGCTGGAAGGTCAAGCACCCGGACATGATTCCGCTGCAGCGGCGGGCGGCGGAGGCGGCGCGCAGCTTCGACTCGGTGAGCTGGACCTGGATTCCCCGCGCCGAGAACGCTCGGGCCGACCGGTTGGCCAACGAGGCGATGGACGGGGAACCGGCCCTGCTGACCGGTGCGGCCCTGTCCGAGTCGACGAGTGGGTCGACGAGTGGGTCCGCGAGCCAGCCGGCGACGACGGACCGTCCCGCGTGGCAGTCCGTGTCCGGGGCGGCGACTCGGCTGATCCTGCTGCGGCACGGGCAGACTCCGCTGTCGGTGGAGAAGCGGTACTCCGGACGCGGCAACCCCGATCTGACCGACGTCGGGCGAGCGCAGGCCGCGGCCGCCGCCGAGCGCGTGGCACGGTTCGGACCGATCGACGCGATCGTCTCCTCACCGCTCGCCCGCGCCCGCGACACCGCCGAGGCGGTCGCCGCGCGGGTCGGGGTGTCGGTGCGCGTGCTCGACGATCTGACCGAGACCGACTTCGGGACCTGGGAAGGGCTGACCTTCGCCGAGGTGTCCGCCCGCGACGGCGACGCGCACCGCCGGTGGATGGGCGACACGTCGATCGCGCCACCCGAGGGCGAGAGCTTCGACGCCGTGCGCGCCCGCGTCGAGCGGGCGCTGGCCACGGTGCGCCGCGAGCACGCCGGGCGGACGGTGGTGGTGGTGTCCCACGTGACCCCGATCAAGACTCTCCTGCAACTCGGGCTCGACGTGGGCCCGTCGATCCTCTACCGGCTGCACCTCGACCTCGCGTCCGTCAGCGTCGTCGATTTCTACGACGACGACGCGGCATCGGTGCGGCTGGTCAACGACACGTCGTTCCTCGGCGGGTAGAACGGCCGCCGAGGACACTCGGCGCGACCCGCTCGTCAGACCCGAAGGGCGGCCCAGAGTGCGAGCGTGGCGGCCACGAGGGTCACCGGAGTCGTGAGTACCCCGAGCGCGGTGAAGGTTCGCAGGCTCACCGGTTCCCGTTCGGCGCGAGCGACTCGGCGCCACAGCATGATCGCCAGCGACCCCACGTAGGTCAGGTTCGGCCCGAGGTTGACCCCGATCAGCAGGGCCAGCAGGGCCGGGACCGAGGCGGCGCCGGAGCCGGTGAGCGCGGCGAGCAGCAGCAGGGTCGCGGGCAGGTTGTTGAGGACGTTCGAGGCGACGGCCGCGATCGCGGCGATCAGCAGCAGGGACGGCAGCGACGTCGACCCGGGCAGCAGGTCGGCCACCCATGACCCGACGGGTCCGTCGGCCAGGCCCGCGACGACGATGCCCAGGGCGAACACGAAGACGCAGAACCACAGGTCGAGCGCGCGCACGATGGCAGTCGGAGTGGTGTCGCGAGCGCGGACGGCTGGGACGGCCAGTACGACGGCCGCGGCGGCCGCCACCCACACCGGCTCGATGCCGACGGCCCCGCTCACGGCGAAACCGACCAGGGCGCAGGCGATCACCCCGAGTGCGAACACGGGTGCGGGGGTGTCGTCGTCGGGGGTGTCTCCGGCGTGGAGGTCGGCCGGTTCCGGGGAGGACTCGCCGCCGTGGAGATCGTTGCGGAAGAACCAGCGGAAGGCAAGGAACTCGACCACGATCGCCACCACCCACGGCCCCGCCATGAGCGCGGAGAAGTGCAGGAAGGACAGACCCGTCGCCGAGAACACCAGCAGATTGGTGAGGTTCGAGACCGGCAGCAGCGTCGACGCCGAGTTGGACAGGTGCGCCACCGCGTACGAGGTCGGCCGAGCGGAGAAGCCGGCCCGGCGGGCGGCGGCGATCACCACCGGGGTGAGCAGCACGACGGTCGCGTCGAGGCTCAGGACAGCGGTGGTCAGCGCCGCGGTGACGAACACGGCTGCCAGCAGGCGCACCGGGGACGATGCCGAGCGTCGGTGCAGGACACCGGCGATCCAGCGGAACACGCCGCGACGGTCCGCCAGATGGGCGAGCGCCAGAATGGCCGCGAGGAACGCCACGGTCGGTGCCAGATCACGCACCTCACGCAGGGCACCGTCGAGGCCGACCACGCCGAGGAGCAGCGCCAGGCCGGCGGCGGGCACCGCCAGCACGGCCTCGGGCAGTCCCCGCGGACGCACGATGGCGAACGCCAGTACTGCTCCGACGAGCAGGACCGGAAGAACGACGTCTCTCACGCGAGCAGGCGACGCAGCGTGCGGAGATTGCGGGTGGTCGTCGTCGACTTGTACGCCGCCTTCGCGCTCGCCTTGCCCACGACGCTGCCGAGCGTGTCGCCACGGACGACCTCCCAGTACAGGACGTGATGCGGCCCCGGTGCGGTCCGTTCCACGGCCGGGTCCAGGCCGTCCAGAGCGCCCAACTCGGCCGTCGAGTGGCCGTCCGAGGAGAAGATCACGTACGGGTGGCGCACGTCCTCGTCGGTCTCCCACGGATAGGACTCGACCACCTCGGCGAGCCGGTCCGAGGTCAGCACCACGACCCACGCGTCGTAACCGAACTCGCGGCGCAGCACGGCTTCGACGTCGGCCCGGACCGACGCCTCGTCGCCCTCCGCCGTGAGCAGGACGTTGCCGGACGCGAGCACGGTGGTGACGTCGACGTACCCGGCAGCGGTGAGGGCGGACCGCAGGTCGCTCATGACGAGGCGCACCCCACCGACGTTCACTCCACGGAGCAGGACGACGAATCGCATGGGGACGACTCTAGGGCGACGGCCCGACACCCCGGTTCGCCGAGTACCATCTGCCGTGCGGACGAGTCGACCGGGCGGCCGCGGCGGGAGGAACCGGCGACCGGTGTCGCCAGGCCTCGCGCCGAGGAAAGTCCGGACTCCACAGAGCAGGGCGGTTGCCAACAGCAACCCGAGGTGACTCGCGGGACAGTGCCACAGAGAACAGACCGCCGATCGTCCTCGTGACGCATCGGTGAGGGTGAAACGGTGCGGTAAGAGCGCACCAGCACCCCGGGTGACCGGGGTGGCTCGGTAAACCCCGCCCGGAGCAAGATCGAAGGTCGCATCGCCGCACGCGGTGGTGCGGCTGCGCAGGTGCCCGAGGGCTGCTCGCCCGAGCCTGCGGGTGGATCGCTCGAGGTACCCGGTGACGGTGTGCCCAGATGGATGGTCGCCGCCCGGACGCCCGCGTCCGGGAACAGGATCCGGCTTACAGGTCGACTCGTCCGCCCCGACTCGACCCACTAGAACATGTGTTCGATGTCCTGCTAGAGTCGGCCTCGGCGGGCCGGCGGTAGGCAACTACGGGAAGCGTCGGCCCGCCGCCGATCTCCCGCAGGGTCGCTCCCGCCGCCCGAACGACGGACCGGAACGACGAACGGCCCCCGTCCGGAGACGGGGGCCGTTCGTACGTCACGCGGTCGATCAGATGGGATTGACCGCCAGCAGGGTCGCCCAGTAGGTCGCGGCGTCGGGTCCGACCAGCGGCAAGAGGTGGTCGAAGATGATGACTGACATGTCCTACTCCTTCGTCGTGATGCACCGTGGTGACGGTGGCGTGCGCAGGGGGTTCCCGGGAAGTGTATCCCTGTAACCCCCACGATTGCGCGCGCGTCTCCTGCCCCGGCGCGTGCACCCACCGAGTGCCGCGTACGGGTCGCTCGGACGGGGCACACTGTGCTCATGAGCGACGACGAGCAGTGGTACTTCCGCATCAGCGACAAGGCCGTGGTGCAGGGCAAGGACGCGGGCGCGATGGACCGTATGGGTCCCTATCCCGACCGCGAGACCGCCGAGCGTGCTCTCGAGATCGCGGCGGAACGGAACAAGACGGCGGACGACGCGGACCGCGACTGGTCCTGACCCCGCCGATCTAGTCGGCGGTCCAGCCGGCTCGATCGGCAGTGCGGCGCAGCGTCTTCCAGGCCGACGGGAAGGGCTCGAGGGCCTCGGCGCCGGCACGCACCTCCGCGGCGTACAGCACACCGTGGGTGAAGGTGTCCGCGCCGCGTGCGTGGGCCGAGTCGGCTTCCACGAGCAGGGTGCGGCGCGCGACCGCGCTGTCCTGGTGATCGCCGAGCACCGACTGCACCTTCTTCGCGGACTTCGCCGTCCGTGCTGCCGTGCGCGCGAAGCGCTTCGGTGAGTCGACCACCCCGGCCGCCTCCGCGGCGTAGCGCAGCTTCTTCGCCAGCTTGCGCACATCGTGCATCGCGTCCTCGTGCTCGTCCTCGGCACCGCGATCGCGCAGCGCGAGAGCGCGACGGTGCGCCTCGTCCACGCGGGCGTACTGCGCGCGCAGCACGCGATCGAAGACTCGGGCGGCCGGCTTGCCCGCCTTCTTCCCGGTCGCCGATGACGCGAGCAGCGCCTCGAGGGCATCGAGGAGGGCGAAGTACCGCTCGCCGTCGAGTTCGCGCACCACCTCGGCGTGGGCGAGGGAGTAGAGCCGCTCCTGGGTGCCGATCAGCGAGTCCGCCACGTCGCCGCGTACGGCGTCGGCCGGAAGGGCGGCCAGGGCGTCGCGATATCGCTCGGCCAGCACCTCGGCGTCGCGCGCGGTCCCGAGAATGCCCGCGAGCCACGACAATTCGCTCCGAACCGCGTCGACCTCCGCGCGGTCGAGCAGTGCGCGGTAGGACCGGAGGACGCTGCGCAGCCGCCGCGTGGCGACGCGCATCGCGTGCACGGAATCGTCCTCGTTGCGCCGCACGCGGGGATCCGCGGCGACCAACGCGGACACATCGGCCGCGAGCGCGACGCGGAGCGCCGAGCCCGCCGTGCCGTCGGGCTGCGGGGACGTGGTCTCTCGGGCGGCGTCCAGACGCGAACCGAGTGCGCGCGCCAGCTTGGACGGCGACGAGCCCGGCTTCGCGCCGTGATCGAGGAGAAACGTGCCGAGATCGCGGAGTGTCGACCTCGGTCCGTCGACCAGTTCCAGCTCCCACTCTCGCCACCGAACGGTGATGTCGTCCAGCAGGTTTCGCGCCGTCACCGTGTCGTCGCAGAGCTCGGCCGCACGATCGGCCTTCGCTGTCGACACGGTGGTGATCACCCGACGGGTCTCGATGCTCGCCACCGGCACGAGGGGGCGGCCGCGCGTGTGGGCGCGCACCACCAGGGCGACCTCGTCGGGCACACGCGTGGAGTTCCCGCCCG
Organism: Rhodococcoides corynebacterioides NBRC 14404; assembly: GCF_001894765.1. Taxonomy (GTDB): domain Bacteria; phylum Actinomycetota; class Actinomycetes; order Mycobacteriales; family Mycobacteriaceae; genus Rhodococcoides; species Rhodococcoides corynebacterioides. The sequence continues at coordinate 371,789 of NZ_BCWV01000004.1, read as the reverse complement.
CGGAGAGCGGGCTGCGCACCTCGACGCGTTCGTCCGACGAGACGGGCAGTTTGACGTGCCACCCCGCATCGGCGCTGCCCGTCCGTCGCCGCAGCGTGATGCGGGCGCGAGCCAGAGCCAGATCGGCGGTGTCGAAGTAGGTGGAGACCGGATGCGTCAGCTCCGGCGCCGACGCCGCCGTGACCGACGGCGCGCCCGCGAGATCCGGCACGGGAGTGTCCATCCCGACGTCGAACTTCACTTCGATCTCGGTGTGCGCCTCGGACTTCCTCGTCATGACCACATCTTTACCAGCCGAGGATGAACGCGCCGGTCCACTACCGACGCAGCGCGTCCTGCCACTACCGACGCAGCGCGTCCATGGCCTCCACGAGGTGGTGCACGATGCCCGGCTCGGCCGCCGAGTGACCCGCGTCGTCGACCACGTGCAGGGTCGACGACGGCCACGCGCGGTGGAGATCGAGGGCGCTGCGCGCCGGGGTCACCACGTCGTACCGCCCCTGGACGATCACGCCGGGGATGTCGGCGATGCGGCCGATGTCCCGCAGCAGCTGCCCCGGCTCGAGAAAGCCGCCGTGGACGAAGTAGTGGTTCTCGATCCGCGCGAAGGCGAGCGCGAATCGCGGGTCCGCGGTCTGATCCAGACGGCTCGGCGACGGCAGCAGGGAACTGGTCGCACCCTCCCACGTGGACCACGCCACGGCTGCCCGCACGGCGACGTCCTGATCGGGGGAGTGCAGCAGGTCGTGGTAGACCGCCACCGGATCCTCGTCCCGCCGATCGGCCGGGATCGGAGCGAGGAACTCCTCCCACTTCTCGGGGAACAGGTGGCCCGCGCCGCCGCGGTAGTACCAGTCGATCTCGGAGTCGCGGAGGAGGAAGATCCCGCGCAGGACCAGAGCCCGGACGCGGTCCGGATGCGCCTCGGCGTAGGCCAGGGCGAGCGTCGACCCCCACGAGCCACCGAACACGATCCACGACTCGACGCCGAGGTGCTCGCGGAGCCGCTCCATGTCGGCGATCAGCGCGGGCGTGGTGTTGACGGAGAGGTCGGCGCCGTCGGCGACGTGCGGCGTGGACGCGCCGCAGCCGCGTTGATCGAACAGCACGATCCGGTAGTGCTCGGGGTCGAAGTAGCGGCGCTGGTCGGGGTTGGTTCCGCCGCCCGGACCGCCGTGCACGAACACCACCGGGGTGCCGGCGTCGGTGCCGCTGACCTCCCAGGCGAGGCGCTGACCGTCGCCGACGTCCAGCAGACCCTGCTCGTGCGGCTCGATCGGCGGGTAGAAGGTGCGACGCGCGACGTCCGCGGTCACAGGCCCACCAGGCCCGTCGCCAGATCGGGGATCTCCAGCAGGTCGATCGCCTGCGAGCGGACGTCGCCGCACGTCTCCTCGGTCGCGTCGTCGACGATCGCCCGGTTCTGGACGACGGCGGCGTTCAGGCCGTACTGCGCCGCCCACGTCTGCACGAGGATGTTCAGGCCGCCGCGCCCCAGCGTGGGGCCCTGCGTCCGCCAATCCGAGAGCTGGGCCTCGAGGTCGCGGCACAGGGTCTCGGCCTGATCGGACGTGACGGTCGCCGTGGCGGACGCCGCCGTCGTCGACGTGGTCGACGTGGTCGACGACGGCACCGTGGTCGTGGAGTCGGCGGGCGCGGGCTCGGACCCACCGGTGCCGCACGCGGCCACGCACAGGGCGGTGGCCGCGAGGGCGAGACCGACGCGGGTGGGGACTGCGGAGCGAGACACGGTTCGGCGAATCATGTCTGCGAGTGTGTCAGAAGCTGTGCTCGGGCCCCGGGAACGAGCCGACACGCACCTCGCGCGCATACTCCGCGGCCGCGCGGCGCAGCTCGTCGCCCACCGCACCGAACCGCTTGACGAATTTCGCGGTGCGGCCGCTGGTGTAGCCCGCCATGTCCTGCCAGACGAGCACCTGGGCGTCGCAATCGGGACCTGCGCCGATGCCGACGGTGGGGATCATCAGCTTGCGGGTGACCTGGCCGGCCAGCTCGGCGGGAACCATCTCCATCACGACCGAGAACGCACCGGCCTCCTGGACCGCGACCGCATCGGCGACGAGGCGCTCCGAGGCGTCTCCTCGGCCCTGTACTCGGAATCCGCCGAGTCCGTTGACGCTCTGCGGGGTGAAGCCGATGTGCGCCATGACCGGGATTCCCGCGGCGGTGATCGCGGCGATCTGCTCGGCGACACGCTCGCCGCCCTCGAGCTTCACCGCGTGGGCCTGGCCCTCCTTCATGAACCGCACCGCCGTCTCCACGGCCTGCTGCGGGGAGGTCTCGTAGGTGCCGAACGGCAGGTCGGCGACGACGAGAGCGTTCGGTGCGCCCCGCACCACCCCGCGCACGAGCGGCATCAGCTCGTCGACGGTGACGGGAACCGTGGTGTCGTAGCCGTAGACGACATTGGCCGCGGAGTCGCCCACCAGCAGCACGGGGATGCCGGCGTCCTCGAAGATGCGGGCGCTGGAGTAGTCGTAGGCGGTGAGCATGGCCCACCGGTCACCGGACGCCTTCATGGCCTGCAGATGATGGACGCGGGTCTTCCGACCGGTCGGCGCGCCGTAGAGCGGGGTCTCGGCGGTGTCGGCGGTCGTGGGGGTCGTGGCGGTCTCGGTGGGGTCGGTGCCGGGTGCAGAAGTGGACACGTGGGTCCCTTTCGTCCTCGAGGCCCGCCGTGCGGGTCCCCGGGTGGGTGCTGACCAGGCAAGTCTGCCACCGACGGCACCGGTCGCCGCTGTGGTGTCCGTCACCTTCGGCGCGGTGTCGGCCGGGCGTGCCACCATCGCAGGCGTGGTCCATCCGCGCGGTCGTCGCCGCTTCTTCCCGTCGGTCACCCTCGTGTCGGTCGCCGTGGTGACGTCGGTCGCCGGGTGCGCCACCGCGAGCGGTCCCGCGCCGGGTGCCGTCGGCACGGAATCCGCCCCGACCGCCGCGCCGCTCGCCGCGGAGGTGTTGCCGGGCCCGGACGACCCCCGTCCCCGCACCCTCGCGGAGTACGAGGCCCAGCGCGTGGCCTGGGGTTCCTGCGATGGATTCGCGACGGACGGAACGGCGCTCGACACCGCACTCCAGTGCGGTCGGGTACTCGTTCCACTGGATCACGACGACCCGGCGGGTCCGCTCGCATCGCTGGCCCTGTCGCGCTCTCCCGCCACCGGACCGGTGATCGGGTCGATGCTCGTGAACCCGGGCGGACCGGGCGCATCCGGGCTCTCGACGGCCACGGTCGCTCGCGGAACCCCCGTGGCCGAGCGACTGGACGTCGTGGGATTCGACCCCCGCGGCATCGGTGCCTCGGTGCCCGCGGTGCGCTGCGACACCGCCGCGGAGTTCGATGCCGAGCGCGCCGACGACGACGTCGACACCTCGCCGGCCGGGATCGCCGAGACCGAATCGGAGAACCGCGACTACGCCCAGCGCTGCGCCGACCGCAACGACCCCGTCCTGCTCGCGCACATGAGCAGCGAGGACGTCGCCCGGGACATGGACGTGATCCGCGCCGCGCTGGGTGACCGCGCGCTGACCTATCTGGGGTTCTCGTACGGCACGCGGCTCGGGTACACCTACGCCGAGCTGTTTCCGGACCGGGTGCGGGCGATGGTGCTCGACGGCGCCCTCGACCCCGCCGCGGACGTCTCCGAGGAGACCGTCGCGCAGGCCGCCGGCTTCCAGACGGTGTTCGACGCGTTCGCCCGCGACTGCGCCACGCGGGCGGACTGCCCGCTCGGGACCACGCCGGCGGACGCCGTGACCCGTTTCCGCGCGCTGGTCGATCCACTGGTCGGGGCACCGGTGCCGGCGGGGAACGACAGGGCGTTGAGTTACGACGACGCCATCACCGGGGTTCAGCAGGCGCTCTACACCGAGCAGCTGTGGGAACCGCTCCGGCGCGGTCTCACCGAACTCGCCTCCGGCCGCGGCACCGTCCTGCTCGCGCTGGCCGACCTCTACAACGGCCGCCTACCCGACGGCAGCTACACCAACAGCAACGACGCGTTCACCGCCGTGCGGTGCGTCGACGACCCGCGCCTGACGGACCGCGCGGAGAACGGCGCGGTCGATCGCGAGTTCCGTGCCGCTGCGCCGTTCCTCGACGACGGCCGCGGCACGGGCGAGGCACCGCTGGACTCGTGTGCTTTCTGGCCGGTCCCGACGCGCGCCGACCCGGGGCCGCTGCAGATCACGGGACTGCCGCCCACCGTCGTCGTCTCCACCACCGCCGATCCGGCCACGCCCTACGAAGCGGGCGTGGCGCTCGCCGACCAACTCGGCGCTGCCCTGGTGACGTTCGAGGGAGACCAGCACACGGCGTCGTTCGACGGGGTGGCGTGCGTCGACGACGCGGTGACCGACTACCTCGTCGACCTCACCGTGCCGCCGGCCGGACTGCGCTGCCCGTGACGACTCGACGCGCCGAGCCCGATGTAACACGGATTTAATGCGGCGTGCCTAGCCTGACGGTCATGGATCGCCAAAAGGAATTCGTGCTACGCACGCTGGAGGAGCGCGACATTCGGTTCGTGCGGCTCTGGTTCACGGACGTGCTCGGATACCTCAAGTCGGTGGCGATCGCGCCTGCGGAACTCGAAGGCGCCTTCGAGGAGGGCATCGGCTTCGACGGCTCCGCCATCGAGGGCTTCTCCCGCGTGTCCGAGGCGGACACGGTGGCCAAGCCGGACCCCACGACGTTCCAGATCCTGCCGTGGACCACCAGCAAGGGCGAGCAGCACTCCGCCCGCATGTTCTGCGACATCGCCATGCCGGACGGCTCCCCGTCGTGGGCCGACTCGCGACACGTCCTGCGGCGCCAGCTGAGCAAGGCCGGCGATCTCGGATTCAGCTGCTACGTGCATCCGGAGATCGAGTTCTTCCTCTGCAGCGAGATGCCGGACGACGGGCGTCCGCCCACCCCGGCCGACAACGGCGGCTACTTCGACCAGGCCGTCCACGATTCCGCACCGAACTTCCGCCGCCACGCGATCGACGCCCTCGAGTCCATGGGCATCTCCGTGGAGTTCAGCCATCACGAGGCCGCACCCGGCCAGCAGGAGATCGACCTGCGGTACGCGGACGCGCTGTCGATGGCGGACAACGTGATGACCTTCCGGTACGTCGTCAAGGAGGTCGCGATCGAGGAGGGCGTGCGCGCGACGTTCATGCCCAAGCCGTTCAGCGATCAGGCCGGCTCGGCGATGCACACCCACATGAGCCTGTTCGAGGGCGAGACCAACGCCTTCCACAACCCGGACGATCCGATGCAGCTCTCGGACACCGGCAAGGCGTTCATCGCCGGCATCCTCGAGCACGCGAACGAGATCAGCGCCGTCACCAACCAGTGGGTCAACTCCTACAAGCGCCTCATCCACGGCGGAGAGGCTCCGACGGCGGCGTCGTGGGGCCCGTCCAACCGGTCCGCGCTCATCCGCGTGCCGATGTACACGCCGAACAAGGCGTCGTCGCGACGCGTCGAGATCCGCAGCCCCGATTCGGCCTGCAACCCGTACCTCACGTTCGCCGTGCTCCTGGCCGCCGGCCTGCGCGGGATCGAGCAGGGCTACGAGCTGCCGCCCGAGGCGGAGGAGGACGTCTGGTCGCTCACCTCCGCCGAACGGCGCGCCATGGGATACCGGGAGCTGCCGAGCAGTCTCAACGAGGCGTTGGCCGCGATGGAGAAGTCGGAACTGGTGGCCGAGACGCTGGGGGAGCACGTGTTCGACTACTTCCTGCGCAACAAGCGTCGAGAGTGGGAGTCCTACCGATCGCGCGTCACGCCGTTCGAGCTCGAGACCTACCTCGGACTGTGAGCCGACGCGCCGCCGACAGCGCGTCGCCCGATGCGGAAGTCCGTTCGACCCGAGAGAGTGCCCGATGACTCCACCGACCGGCCGATCCACTCTGCCCAGCCCGGGGCGACTGGGGCTGGTCGCGGGAACCGCGGCAGCCGACCTCGCTCGGCTGGGGTGGACCGGCGAAGCCGACGTGGACCTGTTGTGGTCGTTGTCGCGGTCGCCGGACGCGGACCTCGCGTTGCGCACGGTGGTGCGTCTCGCCGACGCCCTCGGTGACGACTGGTCCGAACTCGACGGCATCCTGCGCCGCGACACGGTGCTCCGGGGTCGCCTGTTCGCGCTGGTGGGCTCGTCGAGCGAGCTGGGCGATCACCTGGTGGGGCAACCCGAGAAGTGGCGACTGCTCGCCGACCACCGGACCGCGTTGCCGACGCTCGAGGAGGTGCGGTCCGACCTGCTCGGCGCCGTGGAGGCGACCCCCGAGACGGGGGAGTGCGCGTCCGACGGGCTCTTCCGCGCGGCCCTGACGGGACCGAAAGCCGTCCTCGCCCTGCGGACCACCTACCGCGACCACCTGATGATCCTCGCCGCCGCGGATCTCGCGGCAACGGTGGAGAACGAACCCGTCGTGCCCTACGAGACGGTCGCTCGCCACCTGTCCGACCTCGCCGACGCCGCGCTCACCGCGGCGCTGGCCGTGGCCGTCGCCACCACCTTCCCCGACGAGCCGTGCTCGGTACGGCTCGCGGTGATAGCCATGGGCAAATGCGGTGCGCGCGAACTGAACTACGTCTCCGACGTCGACGTCGTCTTCGTGGCCGAGCCGGCGACCACCGCCGCGACGCGGCTCGCGGGTGAGCTGATGCGCGTGGGGTCGTCGGCCTTCTTCGAGGTCGACGCGGCACTGCGGCCCGAAGGCAAACAGGGTGAGCTGGTTCGTACCCTCGATTCTCACGTGGCCTACTACCAGCGGTGGGCGAAGACCTGGGAGTTCCAGGCGTTGCTCAAGGCCCGCGCGATGACCGGCGACGCCGAGTTGGGTGCCGCGTACGTCGCCGCCGTGACGCCCCTGGTGTGGAACGCCAGTGAGCGCGAGGACTTCGTGCCCGAGGTGCAGGCCATGCGCCGCCGGGTCGAGGAGATGGTGCCGCCGGAACTGCGCGAGCGGGAGATCAAACTCGGACGCGGCAGCCTGCGCGACGTGGAGTTCGCCGTGCAGTTGCTGCAGATGGTGCACGGCCGCGGCGACGAGTCGCTGCACGTGCAGAGCACCGTCTCCGCCCTCTCCGCTCTGGCGGACGGTGGGTACGTCGGCCGCGACGACGCTGCCAATCTCACGGCGTCCTACGAGTTCCTCCGGCTGATCGAGCACCGGTTGCAACTGCAGAAACTGCAACGGACCCACACACTTCCGCCGTTCGACGACGACGAGGCGCTGCGCTGGCTGGCGCGCGCCGCGCACATGCGGCCCGACGGCAACCACGACGCGCTGGGTGTCCTGCGTCAGGAGATTCGCCGCAACGCCCAGCGCATCCGCCGGCTGCACGCGCGACTGTTCTACCGGCCGCTGCTCGAATCGGTCGCCCGGCTCGACAGCGACACGCTGCGCCTGAGCGCCGACTCGGCCAAGCGGCAGCTTTCCGCCCTCGGCTACTCGGCGCCGCAGAACGCACTCGGACATCTCACCGCCCTGGTGGGCATGGGTGCGCGCAAGGGCCGTATCCAGTCGATGCTGCTGCCGACGCTGCTCGAATGGCTCGGGGACACGCCGGATCCCGACGCCGGCCTGCTCGCCTATCGGCGTCTGTGCGAGGAGGTCGCGGAGCAGTCCTGGTTCCTGCGTCTCGTCCGTGACGAGGGCCCGGTGGCGCAGCGGCTGATGCGTGTCCTCGGCTCCTCGGAATACCTGCGCAGCGTTCTGGTCAACGCCCCCGAGGTCATCCGCCTCTACGGCGACGGCGCCTCCGGACCGAAACTGCTCGACGTCGACCCCACCGAGACGTACGGCGCCATCCTCAAGTCGTCCGCACGATACGAGGACCCGGTGCGTGCCGTCGGTGCTGCCCGGTCGTTGCGCCGCTACGAGCTCGCCCGCGTCGCGTCCGCCGACATCCTCGGACTGCTCGACGTCCCCGAGGTGTGCCGGGCGCTGTCGTCGGTCTGGGCCGCGGTCATCAACGCCGCGCTCGACGCGGCCGTCCGCGCGTCCGTCGCCGACCGCGGCGAGCCCGCCCCGGCCACGATCGCCATCATCGGCATGGGCCGTCTCGGCGGTGGGGAACTGGGTTACGGGTCCGACGCCGACGTGCTGTTCGTGTGCGAGCCCGTGCCGGGTGCCGACGACTCCGAGGCCGTCAAGTGGGCCAACGCGATCGCCGACCGCGTCCGCACGCTGCTCGGCTCACCCAGCCAGGACCCGCCCCTGGAGGTGGACACCGGGCTGCGGCCGGAGGGCCGCCAGGGCCCCGTCGTGCGCACGCTGTCGGCGTACGAGGCGTACTACACCCAGTGGGCACAGCCGTGGGAGATCCAGGCCCTGCTGCGCGCCCACCAGGTGGCCGGGGATCACGACCTGGGGATCCGCTTCCTCCTCGTGGCCGATGCCGTCCGCTACCCGGAGGGCGGTGTGTCCGAGGAGGCCGTCCGCGAGATCCGCCGCATCAAGGCCCGCGTCGACGCGGAGCGGCTGCCCAAGGGAGCGGACCCCACCACCCACACCAAGCTCGGACGAGGCGGCCTGGCCGACGTCGAGTGGACCGTGCAGTTGCTGCAGCTCCGCCACGCCCACCGCGTTCCGGCGCTGCACAACACCTCGACCCTGCAGGCGTTGGACGCCATCGGCGCAGCCGAACTGATGAGCCCGGGCGACGTCGATCTGCTCCGCCAGGCGTGGCTGACCGCGACCAAGGCGCGCAACGCCCTGGTCCTGGTGCGCGGCAAACCCACCGACCAACTGCCCGCCCCCGGCAAGGTGCTCTCCGCCGTCGCGCAGGTCGCCGGCTGGCCCAACGGGGACGCGGGGTCCTTCCTGGACAACTACCTCCGCGTCACCCGGCGAGCGAAGAACGTCGTCGAGCGGGCGTTCGGGTCCTGACGAATCAGTCGGTACCCGCGGTCACGAACCCCTGCTGCACCATCCAGTCCCGCGCCACCTCGGCCGGCTCCCGGCCGTCCACGTCGACTTGCTTGTTGAGCTCGGTGATGGCGTCGTTGGTCAACGCCGCCGAGACGGGGGCGGTGATCTCGGCGATCTCCGGGTACCGGTCCGCCACCTCCTGGCGCATGGTGACCGTGGCGTTGTAGCGCGGGAAGAACGCCTTGTCGTCCTCGACCACCGCGAGGTTCAGGCCCTTGATGCGGCCGTCGGTGGTGAAGACCTCGCCGAACTTGCACTGCGAGCCCTCGGCGGTCGCCTGGTAGATCACGCCGGTCTGCAGGATCTGCCGCGGCACGGCGTTGGCATCGAACCCGTACGTCGCGGCGAGGCCGGGGAACCCGTCCTGGCGCGAGTTGAACTCCGTCTCCACGCACACCGACGCGGCCGCGGGGTCGGAGTTCGCGAGCGCGGCGTAGTCGGACAGGGTCTTCACGCCCGTCGCCTCCGCGGTCTGCTGGTTCATCGCGAGTGCGTAGGTGTTGTCCATCGGCGCGGGATTGACCCAGACGATGCCGTTCTCCTTGTCGGCGTCGCGCACCGCGTCGTACTGCTCGGTGGCGTCGGCGATCGGAGTCTCGTTGCCCAGATAGTTGATCCATCCCGTGCCCGTGTACTCGTAGGCCAGGTCGACCTGGCCGCTGATCATGGCCTGCCGCGTGCTGTTGGACCCCGAGATGTTGGTCAGGTCGCGGACGTTCGCCCCCGCCGCCTCGAGCGCGAACTCGAGGATGTAGCCGAGCACGATCTGCTCGGTGAAGTCCTTCGACCCCACCGTCAGCTCGGCACCCTCGAGTCCGGGTTGCGCGGTGATGCTGCCCGGCCCCACGTCGAGCGGAACCGCGCTGCCGGACTGCAACCCGCAGCCGGCGAGGAGGAGGGAGGAGGCGCCGAGCGCCGCGAACAACCGTGTGGTGCGGCGCATCTAGCGAAGTCCCTTCGGTCCGAGATAGGCCTCGGCCAGCGCGCCGAGCCAGTCGACGAGCAGGGCGAGCGCGACGGCCAGGACGGCACCGACGACGAGGATGAGCGGCTGGTTGAGCTTGTACCCGGTGTCGATGAGGACACCCAGACCACCGGCGCCGACCAGGAAGCTCAGCGTGGCGGTACCGACGGCGAGCACGAGCGAGGTGCGCAGGCCCGCCAGGATGTACGGCACGGCGAGCGGGAACTCGATGCGGCGCAACACCCCTCCGCTGGACATGCCCTGCCCGCGGGCGGCGTCGATGTAGCTGGGATCGACCTGCTGGAACCCCAGCATCGTGTTCCGCAGGACCGGCAGGAGCGAATAGAAGGCGATGGGCAGCACGCCGATCCAGAAGCCGGTGGTGCTGGTCAGCAGGAAGAGCAGCACCAGCAGACCGACCGCCGGAGCCGCCTGCCCGATGTTCGCGATCCCGATGAAGATCGGCGCGAGTCTGCGGTACCCGTTGCGAGTCAACAGGATTCCCAACGGGACGGCCACCAGGACCACGAGGGCGGTCACCACGAAGGTGATGAGGACGTGCTGCAGCACCGTCTCGGAGATCGTGCCGATGTTGATGGTTTCCGCCTGGGTGGCCGTCAGATCTCGGGTGAGGGCGTAGATCAGCAGGACGGCGACCATCACGACCACGATCAGCGGCTGGATCAGCAGGCGGATTCGTTCCGCGCGCCGCACGGCGCGGGCCGCGGACTCCGCGTCGGCGGCCGGGTCGACGTCACCGCCGAGGGCAGGCGCCTCCGACGCGGTGGTCACGAGGACGCTCCCGCCGCGGCCGGCGACGCGGCCGGATCCTGATCGACGTGGTCGTCGGCGTGCGCCGAGCGGATGGTCTTGATGGTGTCGATCAACTGCTCGATGGTGATGGTGCCGACGTACTCGCCGCGGTTTCCGGTCACGGTGGCCGTCGCATTGCCCTCGGCGAGAAGGGCTTCGAGCGCGTCCTGGAGCGTCGACTGCGTCGAGACCAACTCGCCGATGGGGACGCCGACGTCGCGCAGGCTGCCCACACCGGTGAGGTGGCGACGGTCGGTCCACCGCACCGGGCGACGCCGCTCGTCGAGAATCAGGCCCCAGGCCTGCGGGTCGGAACCGAGGGCGGCGTTCATGGATTCGACGGGCTCGTTCTCGCCGAATGCGGGCACGTCGGACAGTTCGATGTCGCGCACGCGCATCAGGGTGAGCTGCTTGAGCGCGGCGCCGGCGCCGACGAAGCCGGCCACGGTGTCGTCGGCGGGGTTGGCGAGGACGGCCTCCGGTGTGTCGTATTGGAGGATCCGAGACTGGTTGCCCAGCACGGCAATACGATCACCGAGTTTGACCGCCTCGTCGAAGTCGTGGGTGACGAAGACGATGGTCTTGCCGAGTTCCGACTGTAGGCGCATGAGTTCGTCCTGCAGCAGACCACGAGTGATGGGGTCGACGGCTCCGAAGGGCTCGTCCATGAGCAGCACCGGAGGATCGGCGGCGAGGGCCCGTGCCACGCCGACGCGTTGCTGCTGACCACCGGAGAGCTGCCGCGGGTAGCGGCCGCGGTACTGGGCCGGGTCGAGACCGACGAGGTCGAGCATCTCGTCGGTGCGGCTCTCGATCTTCTTCTTGTCCCACCCGATGAGCCCCGGCACGATGCCGACGTTCTGCGCGATGGTCATGTGCGGGAACAGTCCCGCCTGCTGGATGGAGTACCCGATGGTGCGCCGGAGCTCGTTGGGATCGATCGACAGCGCGTCCTTGCCGCCGATGGTGATGCGACCCGACGTCGGCTCGATCAGGCGGTTGATCATCCGCATGGTAGTGGTCTTGCCGCAGCCCGACGGGCCCACCAGGACGACCACCTCGCCGGCCGGAATGGTCATCGACACGTGGTCGACGGCGGCGTTCTTCTGGCCCGGGTAGGACTTGGTGACGTCCTCGAGCACGATCTCCGCGCCGGTGGTGGTGCGATTGCTGTCAGTCACGGATACCCCTCGAGGTGGTGAGCTTGCCGACGAGCACGTAGATGCCGTCGAGAATCAACGCCAGAACGACGATGAGAACGGTGCCGGTGAGGGCCTGGGGAACAGCGGTGGGGCTGCCGACGCGGGCGAGGCCGGAGAAGAGCAGGTTGCCCAGGCCCGGGCCCTTCGCGTACGCCGCGATGGCGAGGATGCCCATCGCCATCTGCGTACTGACGCGCATGCCGGTGAGAATGGACGGCCACGCGAGCGGAATCTCGATGCGACGCAGAACCGAGACGCGGCTCATGCCGATACCGCGGGCGGCGTCGCTGACGGCGGGATCGACCGCGGCGAGCCCCACCACCGTGTTGCGGATGATGGGGAGCAGGGAATAGAGCACCAACGCCGTCACCGTGGGACCGACACCGAGACCGAGAATCGGAATCAGCAGACCCAGCAGGGCGAAGGACGGAATGGTCAGAACGGTGCTGGCGAGTGCGGTCGCCACGGCGGAACCCGCAGGACTGCGATACACCAGGATGCCGATGACGACGCCGAGCAGAGTGGCGATGAGCACGCACTGCACGACGGCGGAGACGTGCAGGTAGGAATCGATCGCGAGCTGCTTGCGCCGCCCGACCACGAAGTCCCAGAGGGCATCCATCAGGCGCAGATCCTTTGTTCGGGAACAGTGGGGCGCAGCGGCACGTGTGCACTGCGCCGTCCGGATCTGCGGGTGGATCGGCACCCACGCCCATCGGGACGTTTCCACTTCTACCCCGATCGATGCCGAGACAAACGGAAACGGCGATATCGGCGACCGGATCGAGACCACCCGGGGAACGCCGAACGCCCGGCCGGAAGGATCCGGGCCGGGCGTTCGAGGTGTGATCGAGTGATCAGCAGTCGTAGTACAGCTGGAACTCGTAGGGGTGCGGACGGAGGTTCACCGGGGCGATCTCCGACTCGCGCTTGAGCGAGATCCAGGTCTCGATCAGGTCGGTGGTGAACACGCCACCGGCCGTCAGGTACTCGTGATCCTGCTCGAGGCGGTCGATCACGGCCGGCAACGAGGTGGGAGCCTGCGGGATGTTCTTGGCCTCCTCCGGCGGGAGCTCGTAGAGGTCCTTGTCCACCGGAGCGAGCGGCTCGATCTTGTTCTTGATGCCGTCGAGACCGGCCATCATCTGCGCGGCGAACGACAGGTACGGGTTGCCGGACGCATCGGGGGCGCGGAACTCGAGGCGCTTGGCCTTCGGGTTGTTGCCCGTCGTCGGGATGCGCACCGCGGCGGAGCGGTTACGGCCCGAGTACACCAGGTTGATGGGGGCCTCGTAGCCCGGCACCAGACGGTGGTACGAGTTGATCGTCGGGTTGGTGAACGCCAGCAGCGACGGGGCGTGGTGCAGGATGCCGCCGATGTAGTGACGAGCCAGGTCCGACAGACCCGCGTAGCCCTTCTCGTCGTAGAAGAGCGGCTTGCCGTCCTTCCAGAGCGACTGGTGCACGTGCATGCCGGAGCCGTTGTCGCCGAAGAGGGGCTTGGGCATGAAGGTGGCCGACTTGCCGTGCTGCCACGCGGTGTTCTTGACGATGTACTTGAACAGCTGCAGATCGTCGGCCGCACGCAGCATCGTGTTGAACTTGTAGTTGATCTCCTGCTGGCCGCCGGTGCCCACCTCGTGGTGGCCGCGCTCGAGCTCGAAGCCCGCGTTCTGCAAGTTGGTGGAGATCGCGTCGCGCAGGTCGACGTAGTGGTCGTACGGAGCGACCGGGAAGTACCCGCCCTTGGGGCGAACCTTGTACCCCAGGTTGGGGGAGCCGTCGATCTCGGCCTCGGCGCCGGTGTTCCAGGCGCCGGAGCTCGAATCGAGCTCGTAGAACGCGCCGTTCATCTGCGAGTCGTAGCGCACCGAGTCGAAGATGTAGAACTCCGCCTCGGGACCGAAGTACGCGGTGTCGGCGATGCCCGTCGAGACCAGGTACTCCTCGGCCTTGCGTGCGACGTTGCGGGGGTCGCGGCTGTAGGACTCACGCGTGTACGGATCGTGGACGAAGAAGTCCATGTTCAGCGTCTTCGCGCGACGGAACGGGTCGATCTGCACCGTGCCGTAGTCGGGAAGCAGCATCATGTCCGACTCGTGGATCGACTGGAAGCCGCGGACCGACGAACCGTCGAAGGCGAGGCCGTCCTCGAGGGTGTCCTTGGTGAACGCCTTCGCTGCGATCGAGAAGTGCTGCTGAATGCCCGGGAGGTCCGTGAAGCGGATGTCGACGTATTCGATGTCCTCGTCCGCGATGTACTTGATGACCTCTTCGGCCGTGGTGAAAGCCACGCTTGTGCTCCTTCTGTGTCGAGTGCCGATCCGCGACGATCCGTCACCGGATGCGCGGCAGCTCCGTCGAGGCACGACGGTAGGGAAGCGGTGTTGCCTGACCGTCAAGCCCGTGTTTCGTCGGTGTTACGGCCGAGGTGGCCACGGAGCACCACCTATCCTGGAGCAATGGCTCACCACGTGTACACCGGCAGTGTCCGCTGATGGCGCGCGCGACAGGATCGTGGCTGTCCGGCCCGGCGGCCGCACACCCCGGCGGCGACCACGACAAGCAGGCCTACCAGGGCGAGTACCTCGGGCTCCCGAAGACCGGTCGCGGCTCGCTCGCCGCCACCCCGCGCCGGGTCGCGGCGCTGACGATCGACTGGCTGATGTCGATGGGCGTGTCCGCGCTGTTCCTCGGCGCCGCACTCGACGGCGGCTACCTGTCCACGGCGACGCTGGGTGTCTGGTTCGTCCTCGGCGTGGTGGGTGTCGGCCTGTTCTCGTTCACGCCCGGCCAGCTGATCATGGGTATCCAGGTCGCGAGAATCGACGGGCCCGCCCGCGTGGGCTTCGTTCGTGCCCTGGTGCGTCAGGTGTTCCTCACCACGGTCGTGCCGGCGGTCATCTCCGACATCGACAGCCGCGGCATGCACGACCGCGCCACGGGAACGGCGCTGCTGGTCGCCCGCTGAGCGGGAACCGGCAGCGCCGTCGTCGAGTGCGGGAACCGGGTCGTATCCCGCCGGGCCGGGTCAGCGGCGCTTGATGGTGCGCTGCATGCCCTTCATCTTGGCGCCGCCGGGAATCGGACCCTTCGGCAACGGCGGGCCCGAGCGGGTGCCCAACGCGGCGAGTCGGCCCTCGATGGTGTCCATGCGCTTGGCGTCGATGTTGCGAGGCAGCTTGGTCAGGAACTTCTGCAGGCCCGACAGCGGCACCTGGCCGTCGCCGTTGCCCACGACCACGTCGTAGATCGGGGTGTCGCCGACCAAGCGGGCGATCTTCTTCTTCTCCTGTGCCAGCAGGGATTTGACGCGGGTGGGCGATCCCTCGGCGACGAGCACGATGCCGGGCCGCCCGATGACACGGTGCACGGCGTCGAGCTGCGCGGTCCCGGCGACGGCCGTCTTCACGCGCCAGTTGCCGCGCAGGTTGTCGAGCGCCCACGCCGCGGCGCCGGCCTGCCCGTCCGCCTTGCCGTAGACGGACTTCTGCACCCGACGGCCGAAGATGACGAAGGCGACCAGGACGCCGATGAGCAGACCGAACGGCAGCAGCAACCACTCGATGCCGAAGACCAGGCCGATCAGGAAGAACAGCACCGTCATGCCGACGACGGACCCGATCATCAGCGGCAGGAGGAGCTTGTCCTCCTTGCGCTGCATCTGGAACGCCTGCCACAGCTGAGCGCGCCGCTCCTTGGAGGCCTGCTTGCGTGCGGCTTTGGCGGCGGCCTTGGCTTCCTTGGTGGGTTTACCGGAGCCGGATCTGCCGGTCTTCGTCGATGCCATGACGTCCAGGATAGGCCCCGACGGCCGGGGAACCGAACGGCCCGCCACCCGCGGGAGCGGGGGCGGGCCGGGGGACGAATCGGGCGGCCGGCCGTCACCGAGCGGCGAGACGCTCCATCAACGAACTGGCCTCCTGCGACGCGGAGCCGGCCTCGCCGAGGTGCGCCATGTTCTCCGCGATGGGACGGCCGTGATGAGCCATCGCCTGGGCGTAGAGGCGACCGGCGCGGTACGACGAGCGCACCAGCGGTCCGGCCATCACGCCGGCGTAGCCCATGGCCTCGGCGGCGGCGGAGTGCTCGACGAATTCCTCCGGCTTGACCCACCGCTCGACGGGGTGGTGCCGCGGCGACGGCCGCAGGTACTGGGTGATGGTGAGGATGTCGCAACCGGCGTCGTGCAGGTCCTGCATCGCCTGCGTGACCTCCTCGGGGGTCTCGCCCATGCCCAGGATGAGGTTGGACTTGGTGACCAGGCCGGCGTCGCGCGCCGCGGTGATGACGTCGAGGCTGCGCTGATACCGGAACGCGGGGCGGATGCGCTTGAAGATGCGGGGGACCGTCTCGACGTTGTGCGCGAGCACCTCCGGCTGCGACGAGAAGACCTCGGCGAGCTGGTCGGGGTCGGCGTTGAAGTCGGGGATCAGCAGCTCGACTCCGGTGTTGGGATTGAGCCGCTTGATCTCCCGGACGGTCTCCGCGTAGAGCCAGGCGCCGCCGTCCTCGAGATCGTCACGCGCCACCCCGGTGATCGTGGAGTAGCGCAGACCCATCGCCTGCACCGACTCGGCGACCCGTCGCGGCTCGTCGCGGTCCAGATCGGCCGGCTTGCCGGTGTCGATCTGGCAGAAGTCGCACCGCCGGGTGCACTGCTCACCGCCGATGAGGAACGTGGCCTCGCGGTCCTCCCAGCACTCGTAGATGTTGGGGCACCCCGCCTCCTCGCACACCGTGTGCAGTCCCTCGCGCTTCACGAGGCCCTTGAGTTCGGTGTACTCGGGGCCCATCTTGGCGCGGGTCTTGATCCACGACGGCTTGCGTTCGATCGGGGTCTCCGCGTTTCGGATCTCGAGGCGGAGAAGTTTGCGTCCGTTCGGGGCGTGTGCGGGGTTCTCGGGTGCGACGGTCACCGGGCCGATCCTACGCCCGACCGAACCGCCGGGTTCGCGCTCGGGGTCCCGCCGCGACCGGCCGACGAGTCAGCGGAAGACGGTGGTGGTGAACTGCGGTGCCGCAGGCGCATTCTCCGCGGACGGGGTGCGGTCGAGTTCCCGATCGGTCACCTCGAGGCGGCCGTCGAGGGCGTCGACGATCCACCGCGTGACGTCGGGCGTGACGTCCTCGACGGTGACGGATCGTCCGAGTTCCGCCGTCAGCGTCGTCACCCCCGCGTCCGCGATGCCGCACGGCACGATGGCGCCGAAGCCGTCGAGGCTCGCATCGCAGTTGAGGGAGAAGCCGTGCAGGGCGACGCCGCGCTGCACGCGCACGCCGATCGCGGCGACCTTGCGTTCGGGCTGCCACACGCCGTGAACGGGGCCGGCCGCGAGCCAGACACCGGATCGTCCCTCGACCCGGCCGGTCGTCAGCCCCAGCTCGCCGCAGAAGGAGATCAGCGCTTCCTCGATCAGGCGCACGTACCGGACCACGTCGACCGGCTCCGCGAGACGGACGATGGGGTAGCCGACCAGCTGGCCGGGGCCGTGCCAGGTGATCTTGCCGCCACGGTCGACGTCGATGACCGGCGTGCCGTCGGCGGGGCGATCCTCCGGCGCGGTCCGGCGGCCGGCCGTGAACACCGCCGGATGCTCGAGGAGCAGCAACTCGTCCTGCCCGAGTCCCTGCGCTCGGCGATCGGCCACCCGACGCTGCAATTCCCACGCCTCGACGTAGTCGACGGTGCCGAGACGGCGGACGTCGACGGGCGTGGACTCCAGACGGATCGGGCGGCTCATCGGTCGGATTCTACGCCCGCGCCGGGCACCGGAGATCAGCCGACGGTGTCGGCGAGCGCCTCGCCGATGGTGTTGTGCTCGAACGTGAAGCCGTGCTTCTCGAGCACCGCGGGAATGGCGCGCGGATTGGCCAGGATGGCTTCGTTCGCGAACTCCCCGATGAGGGCGCTGATGGCGAAACCGGGCACCACCCAGGGTGCGGGACGGTGGGCAGCGCGGCCCATCGCGCTGTTGAACTGCGCGTTGGTGACCGGCGCGGGACCCTGCAGATTCACCGGCCCGCGGATCTCGGTGTTCTCGACGGCGAACACGATGGCCCGCACCTCGTCGGTCAGCGAGATCCACGGGAAGTACTGCCGGCCGCTGCCGAGGCGACCACCGAGACCGAGCTTGTAGAGCGGGCGGAGCTTGCCCATCATCCCGCCGTGGCGGGACAGCACGGCCGCGCTGCGCAACAGGACCACCCGGACGCCGTTCTCGGCGGCGTACGACGTCGCCCCCTCCCAGTCCCGGCACACCTCGGCAAGGAAGCCGGAGCCGGCCGGAGCGGTCTCGTCGACCACGCGGTCACCGGTGTCCCCGTAGAAGTTGATGCCGCTGGCGTTGATCAGCGCCGGCACTCCCGCCGCCACGACGGCGCGCGCGAGCAGTTCCGTCGGCTCGATGCGGCTGTCCCGGATGGCCTGCTTGTACGCACCCGTCCACCGCTTGTCGCCGATGCCGACGCCGCACAGGTTGACGACGGCGTCCGCGCCGGACAACGCCGACTCGTCCAGCCGGCCCTCCGCCGGGTTCCAGGTGATCTCGTCGGGGCCGGCGGCCGGACGCCGCACCAACCGATCGACGTCGTGCCCCGCCCGGCGCAACGACGCGACGAGAGCAGTTCCGATCAAGCCGGACGAACCGGCGACGACGACACGCACGGTGACGGGCCTCCTGTGCTGGTGGAACGCGAATGGAGCCGGAACGCCACGAGGGGCATCCGCCTCGGCGGATGCCCCTCGTGCAGTCGAGCGTCGAAGCGGACCGCGTCGACCGCCGGGGGCTGTACCCGACGGTACCCACCCGGCCGAGCCGACGACGGTCCGGCGACTACAGGCCCAGATCGGCCTCGAACGCACCGTCCTCGAGGCGCTGCTTGACGGTGGTCAGGAAGCGACCGGCGTCGGCACCGTCGACCAGGCGGTGGTCGTAGGTCATGGGCAGGTAGGCCATCGACCGGACACCGATGGACTCCGCGCCGGAGGCGTCGGTGACCACCACGGGACGCTTGACGATCGCACCCGTGCCCAGCATCGCCGCCTGCGGCGGCACCAGGATCGGGGTGTCGAACAGCGCGCCCTGGCTGCCGATGTTGGTGATGGTGAACGTGCCACCGGACAGCTCGTCGGGCTTGAGGCCGTTGGAGCGGGCGCGGTTGGCGATGTCGGCGATGGCGCGGGCCAGACCGGCCAGCGACAGGTCACCGGCGTTGTGGATGACCGGCGAGAGCAGACCCTGCTCGGTGTCCACGGCGATGCCGAGGTGCTCCGAGTCGTAGTAGGTGATCTGCTTCTTGTCCTCGTCGATGCTCGCGTTGACGTTCGGGTGCACCTTGAGCGCCTCGACGACGGCCTTGGCGAAGAACGGCAGGAACGTGAGGTTCACGCCCTCGCGGTCCTTGAAGCCGGCCTTGGCACGGGTGCGCAGCGCGGCGATGCGGGTCATGTCGACTTCGAACACCTGCGTCAGCTGAGCCGACGTCTGCAGGGACTCGCGGGTCTTCTTGGCCGTGATCTGCCGGATGCGGTTGATCTTCTGCGTGGTGCCGCGCAGGTGCGCGAGTTCCGGACGCACGCCCGCGGTGGACGGGGCCGACGAGGACGGGGCCTGATTCGCCGAGGCGGCGGGGGCCTGCTGCGCCGGAGCGGACTCCTGCGTCGCGGGAGCCTTCTTCGCCTCCGCAGCGGCGAGGACGTCCTGCTTGCGGATGCGGCCGCCGACACCGGTGCCGGTGACCGAGTTCAGGTCGACGTCGTTCTCCGCGGCGAGCTTGCGCACCAGCGGGGTGACGTACGGGCTGGACCCGGTGGAGGTGGACGAGGAGTCCGACGCGGGCTTCTCGCCGCCGCCGGAGCTGTTCTCGGACTTCGACTCCGACTTCGGCTCCGGGGTGTAGTGCTCACCGGCGGGCTCGGGGTCGGCCTGCTTCGACTTCTGCTCGGCCGGAGCGGCCTCCGCCTTCGGCTCCGCCTTGGGCTCGGCCTTCGGCTCCTCCTTGGGAGCCTCCTGCTTCGGCTCGGGCGCCTTCTCGGACTTGGCCGGCGCACCGGAGCCGATGACGGCGAGCTGTCCGCCGACCTCGACGGTGTCGTCCTCCTCGGCGGAGATCTCGAGGAGCGTGCCCGCGACGGGGGAGGGGATCTCGGTGTCGACCTTGTCGGTGGAGACCTCGAGCAGCGGCTCGTCGACGGCGACCTCGTCGCCCACGGCCTTGAGCCAGCGGGTGACGGTGCCCTCGGTGACCGACTCGCCGAGTTCCGGCATGGTGACCGGGGTGCCGTCGCCGGACCCGGAATCGGTGCTGCCGGAGTCG
Source organism: Rhodococcoides corynebacterioides NBRC 14404 (assembly GCF_001894765.1). Taxonomy (GTDB): domain Bacteria; phylum Actinomycetota; class Actinomycetes; order Mycobacteriales; family Mycobacteriaceae; genus Rhodococcoides; species Rhodococcoides corynebacterioides. Next base: position 351,542 of record NZ_BCWV01000004.1, on the reverse strand, counting down.
TCGGAGGAGGAGCTCGGTGCCGGAGCGTCGGCCTCGTCCTCACCCTCGACGGATGCCTTCTCGGCGGCGTCGGACGGGGCAGCGTTCGCCTCGTCGTCGCTGTCGTCGCTGTCGGTGGCGGAGTCGTCGTTGCCGGAATCGTCGTTGCTGCCGGCGTCGTCGGCCGAGTCGCCGATGACGGCGAGCTCACCACCGATCTCGACGGTGTCGTCCTCCTGCGCGACGATCTTGGTCAACACACCCGCGGCCGGAGAGGGAATCTCCGTGTCGACCTTGTCGGTGGAGACCTCGAGCAAGGGTTCGTCGACTTCGACCGTGTCCCCCTCCTGTTTCAGCCACCGTGTGACAGTTCCCTCGGTGACGCTTTCACCGAGAGCTGGCATCTGGACGGAGAAGGTCATGTCTGTTGACTCCTCGACAGTTGTTGTGCGGGTGTAACGGCTGGTGCCGACTCGTGGTCGCGTGCGGTGCGGCGCGTGCCCCGAGTCGGCTGCCGGAACGGGGGCCGTCGGATGAGTTGCCTCCACGACCCTCGACCCGCAGCGTGAGGTGGTTCACGCGCGTGCGGACCCATCCTGTCACTTCCCGCCGTGCGGCGCGCCCGGCGGGGTCGGCGCGGCGTCTGGATGATGGGACGAGAGCGTTTACGTGCATTACGTGCACCGACGACGACGCAGACGACGACACGAACGAGGCGGGAGCGAGACAGTGGGACTGTTCGACAGGTTGCGGCGATCGGGCGGACGACGAGGGGGCGGTGCGACGACGAGCGACCGCCAGTACCTCGCGGACTGGACGGCCGCGCGGGTCGGAGTGGAGGCGTTCGTGGAACCGGAGACCACGGTCACCCCGATCACCGTCGTGCTGGTGGCCAAGGACGGTGAGTGGACCCGGCGAGCCGTCGGCGGCGCGAAGGGCGCCCGGAAACTCGGGGAGGACCTGAAGATCCCGGTCTACGACGTCCGCAAGGTCGGGTACCCCCAGCGGATGCGCGACCACGACGCCCGACAGAAGATCATCCGCCGACGCGAACAGGGTGCCTGAGCGCCCCACTCGCGTCGGCGGTTCCGAGACTCTGCCGTGCCGATCAGCCGTGCTCGGCGATGTCCTCGAGGACGGCGATCATGGTGCGAACCGGGACGCCGGTGCCGCCCTTGGGGGTGTAGCCGAACGGTCCACCGGTGTTGAACGCCGGACCGGCGACGTCGATGTGGGCCCACTGGACCCCCTCGGCCACGAACTCCTTCAGGTAGAGGCCGGCGACGAGCATGCCGCCCCACCGGTGGTTGGTGACGTTCGCCAGATCGGCCACTCGCGAGTCCAGGTCCGCGCGCAGCTCGCGCGGCATCGGCATGGCCCATCCGCCCTCGCCGACCCGCTGCGAGATCGCTGCCACGCGGTCGCGGAACGCCTCCGTTCCCATGACGCCCGGCGTGCGCGTTCCCAGCGCGACCATCTGCGCTCCGGTGAGCGTGGCGGTGTCGATGAGGTAATCGGGCTCGTCCTCGCAGGCCCGCACGATCGCGTCGGCGAGAATGAGTCGACCCTCGGCGTCGGTGTTGATCACCTCGACGGTGGTGCCGCCGTACTGGGTGAGGACGTCGCCCGGCCGCTGCGCCGTGGACGACGGCATGTTCTCGGCCATCGGCACGGTGGCGGTGACGTTCACCGGCAGCTCCAGCTTCGCGGCGAGCACCACGGTGGCGACGACCGCCGCCGCGCCGGCCATGTCGGAGGTCATGTTCTCCATTCCGGCGGCCGGCTTGATGGAGATGCCGCCGGTGTCGAAGGTGATGCCCTTGCCGACCAGGGCCACGGACGGCGCCTTCTTCTTGCCGCCGGTCCAGGACAGTCGCACCAGACGCGGCGGACGCGAGGACCCCTTGCCGACACCGACGATGCCGCCGTATCCGCCGCGCTCGAGCGCGCGTTCGTCGAGCACCTCGACGGACAGTCCGGCCGCGGACCCGAGGGTGCGCGCCCGCTCGGCGAACTCGGCCGGGAAGAGGTGGCTCGGCGGGGTGTTCACCAGATCACGCGCGACCCCGACGGCCTCGGCCACGGCGACCGCGCGGGTCAGGTCGGCCTTGGTCTGCTTGTCCCGTGGGGAGTCGACCAGCAGGTCGATCCGGGTGAGGGACGGTGCGTCGTCCTCGGCGGGCTTCGTGAACTCGGTGAAGCGGTACGCCCCGAGCACCAGCCCCTCGGCGACCGCACCGAGCCCGGCCGGCGCGAGGGTGGTGCTGACGTGGCCGATTCCGGTGAGCGCGCGCGCGGCCGTTCCCGCCGCCGCGCGGACGAGGTCCTCCGACCTGTCGTCGGCACCGCCGAGCCCGACGCTCACGACGGAGGCGACCGGCAGCGAGGACGGGGCGGGGATGCGGTGCACCTGATCGCGGCGACCGGTGGCGCCGACGGCCACGAGGCCGGCGAGGACGTCCCGGGCGGCGTCGCCCAGGAAATGGTCGCCGATCAGCCGCGGGTCGCCCGCGGTGGTCTCGAGTCCGACGAGGATGGCGTCGGCGGCCTTGTCGACGGTGCCGGCGAGGACCAGGTCGGGTCCGGGTGTGCTGCTCACGAGTGGTGACTCCTGTGGGTCGGCGGGCGGTCGAAGACCTCGATCGTAGGGCGGCGGACCGACAGGCATCGTCCGGGCGGGGCAGGCGCTAGCGTTGCCCCTCATGAGCGATGTCGCACTGCAGCAGGGACCCCTCCACGACGCCCACGTCGCGCTGGGAGCGACGTTCGCGTCGTTCGGCGGATGGTCGATGCCCGTCTCGTACGCCGGGACCGTCGCCGAACACACCGCCACGCGCACCGGCGTCGGACTGTTCGACGTCAGCCATCTCGGCAAGGCCGTCGTCCGCGGACCGGGCGCCGCGGACCACGTGAACGCGGTCCTGACCAACGATCTCGGCCGCATCGGACCCGGCCGGGCGCAGTACACGTTGTGCTGCACGGAATCCGGCGGCGTCATCGACGACCTCATCGCGTACGTCGTGTCCGCCGACGAGGTGTTCCTCGTCCCCAACGCGGCCAACACCGCCGCCGTCGTCGACGTCCTCGCGGCCGACGCCCCGTCGGGAGTGACGGTGGAGTCCCTTCATCGCAGCCGCGGCGTGCTGGCCGTCCAGGGGCCGCGCTCCGCCGCCGTGCTCGCGGCCGTCGGCCTGCCGTCGTCGCTCGAGTACATGGCGTTCGAGGACGTGCCCTTCGGCGACGGGGAGGTGCGGGTCTGCCGCACCGGCTACACCGGCGAGCACGGCTACGAGTTGCTGCCGCAGTGGGACACCGCGGCGCCGCTGTGGGAAGCGTTGCTGGCCGCGGTGCGGGCCGAGGGCGGACAGCCCGCGGGGCTGGGCGCGCGGGACACGCTGCGCACCGAGATGGGCTACCCGCTGCACGGTCACGAACTGTCCGTCGACATCACCCCGCTCGAAGCCCGGTGCGGGTGGGCCGTCGGATGGTCCAAGCCGGCGTTCCACGGCAAGGACGCCCTGCTCGCGCAGAAGGACACGGGTGCACCGCGGACTCTCGTCGGTCTGCGCGCCGTCGGTCGCGGTGTGTTGCGAGCCGAGCTGGCGGTGCTGCGCGACGGCGAGCCCGTGGGGACGACGACGTCGGGCACCTTCTCGCCGAGTCTCAAGGTCGGCATCGCCCTCGCGTTGGTGGACACGGCGGCGGGCGTGGCCGTCGGCGACGCCGTCGAGGTGGACGTCCGGGGTCGCGCCGTGGCCTGCGAGGTGGTCCGACCGCCCTTCGTCGAGTCGCACGTGAGGTGACCGCCGCGCGCCCGTGAGCGCCGACAAACCGCTGGACCTGGTGTCCTAGGATGATTCGCATGACCGCTCACCTGGAGTTCACGCGTCACGCGCACCCGTCACCTGCCTCCGAGCAGGCGCTGGCCGCGGTACTCGAGGCTCCCGGTTTCGGCGTGCACTTCACCGATCACATGGTGAGCATCGACTGGGACACCGACCGCGGCTGGCACGACGCCGTCGTGACCCCCTACGCGCCCTTCCCGATCGATCCGGCCGCGATGGTCCTGCACTACGGGCAGGCGATCTTCGAGGGCCTGAAGGTCTACCGGCAGCCGGACGGCAGCCTCGCGTCGTTCCGGCCGGGTGCGAATGCCGACCGGTTGCAGTCGTCGGCCGCGCGCCTGGCGATGCCCGCCCTGCCGGCGGAGCTCTTCCGCCGGTCCATCGAGGAATTGCTCGCGGTCGATCATCGCTGGGTCCCGGTGGCCGGTGGTGAGGACGCGCTGTACCTCCGTCCCTTCATGTTCGCCACCGAGGCGGGTCTCGGAGTTCGGCCGGCGTCGTCCTACCGCTACCTGCTCATCGCCTCGCCCGCCGGGGCCTACTTCCCGCGCGGTGTGAAGCCCGTCAGCGTGTGGCTGTCCACGGAGTACGTTCGCGCGTCCCCCGGCGGAACGGGTGCGGCGAAGTTCGCCGGCAACTACGCCGCGTCGCTGCTCGCGCAGGCCCAGGCCGCCGACCAGGGGTGCGACCAGGTGGTGTGGCTCGACGCGATCGAGCGGCACTACGTCGAGGAGATGGGCGGGATGAACCTGTTCTTCGTCTTCGGCTCCGGTGCCGACGCTCGTCTGGTCACCCCGTCGCTGTCCGGATCGCTGCTGCCGGGCATCACCCGCGACTCCCTGCTGGCCCTCGCCACCGACGCCGGATTCGCGGTCGAGGAGCGGCGCATCTCCACCGACGAGTGGCGCAAGAAGGCCGAGTCCGGCGAGATCACCGAGGTGTTCGCCTGCGGCACCGCGGCCGTCATCACCCCGGTGGGACGCGTCAAGTCCGCCGAGGGCGAGTTCGTGGTCGGCGGCGGCGAGCCGGGCGAGGTCACCATGGCCCTGCGCGACACCCTCACCGGGATCCAGCGCGGGACGTTCGCGGACATCCACGGCTGGATGAGCACGCTCCGGTCAGCCGACCAGTAGCCCGACGGCGACGACGGCGGTCGTGACCTCGATCGTCGCCCCCAACACGTCGCCGACCAGCCCGCCGAAGCGGCGAACGCAGTGGCGCACCAGCAGCGTCGCCGCAGCGAGCGCGAGAGCCACCGCGATCGCACCCTGCCACCAGGGCGCGGCCACCGCGGCACCGACGGCGATCGCGACGACGCACCACGCCGAAACCGCGATCCGTCCCTGTGTCGCGGCGACGAGCGCACCGAAGCCCGTCGTCGTGGCCGCGGGGATCGAGGCGCGGCACGCCAGCACGACCGCGCACCGCGCGACCGTGACCGCGGCGATCACGGACAGGGCATGGCCGCGTGCCACCAGGTCCCCGAAGGCCACCGCCTGCACGCCGCCGACCGCGGCCAGGGCGGCGACGCCGAACGGTCCCGCGCCGCCGGACTTCATCACCTCGCGCGCGCGCTCGGGCGGCCCGTAGCACCCCAGGCCGTCCGCGGTGTCCGCGAGGCCGTCGACGTGCATGCCCCGCGTGAGCAGGGCCAGTGCGGCGACGGCGAGGATGCCGCCGAGCACGGGGGGGAGCGACGCGGCGTCGGCGAGCACCAGGATCCCGGTCGCCACGGCGCCGAGCACGACGCCGACCAGAGGGACCGCGGCGATCGCGCGTCGGGCGTCGTCACGCGTGACGGACGACGGTCCCCGTAGCGGCACCACCGTCGTCCACGTCAGGGCCAGACGCAGGTTCATGCGTCTCGCGTGCTGACACCGGCGTCGTCGAAGGTCGCCATCTCCGCGAGCGTCGCGACGGCCCCGGAGAGAATCGGCAGCGCCACCACGGCCCCCGACCCCTCGCCGAGGCGCATCGACAGATCGACGAGCGGCTCGAGCCTCAGGTGAGCCAGAGCGAGGGCGTGCGCCGGCTCCGTGGAGCGATGTCCCGCCACCCACCACGCCGACGCGCCGACCGACAGATCGTGCGCGACCAGCGCCGCGGCGGAGACCACCAGCCCGTCCAGCACCACCGGCGTACGTCGCACCGCCGCCTGGATCAGGAACCCGGTCATCGCGGCCAGATCGGCGCCACCCGACGTGCGGAGCAGCGCCACGGGGTCCTTCACCACGGGGCGGGCTCGCCGCAGCGCATCGCGGATGGCCGCCGTCTTGCGCATCCACCCGGCGTCGTCGACGCCGGTACCGCGACCGACGGCCGCGACCGGCTCGGTGGTCGTGATCGCCGCGATCAACACCGTCGCCGGCGTGGTGTTGCCGATGCCCATGTCACCCGCGATCAGCAGGTCCGCACCGCCGTCGATCTCCTCGTCGGCGATCGCCTTGCCTGCCAGCAGCGCGGCCCGGACCTCGTCGTCGGTCAGCGCGTCCTCGCGGTGGATCGAGCCCGACGAGCGTCGTACCTTGCGGTCGCTCACGGCGGCGTCGGTGTCCGCATCGACCGCCACGTCGACCACGCGGACCGTCGCGCCGGCGACCGCAGCCAGAGCGTTCACCGCCGCGCCGCCCGCCCGGATGTTGGCCACCATCTGCGCCGTCACCTCGGGCGGATACGCGGAGACGCCGTGCCGGGCCACGCCGTGATCGCCGGCGAAGACCACGACGCGGGCGCGCTCGAACGGCCGCGGCGGGCAGGTGCCCTGACACGACGCGACCCAGGCGCCGAGCGTCTCGAGTCGGCCCAGGGAGCCGGCCGGCTTGGTCAGCGACGCCTGCCGATCGTGCGCCTGCCGAGCCACCGCCGCATCGGGCGGGTCGACGGGGTCGAAGAGGGGAGCGGTGTCGGTCACCGGGGGCTCCGTCCGTGATCGGGGTGGGGGAGAACGAGGGAACGTCCGGCGACGACGAGTTCCACGCGGTCGCACAGCTCGGCGAGCCGGGCGTTCAGCGCGCCGATCTCGTCGCGGAAGAGGCGACCCGCCCGTGATTCGGGGACGACGGACATCCCCACCTCGGGCGTGACCATCACCAGCGTGTCGGATCGGTCGGCGACCGCGGCGACCAGGTCGTCGGCCGCCGCCGTCACGGTGCCGCGCGGAGCCTCCCAGGCGTTCAGATCGTCGAAGGCCCCGGCCAACCACGTACCGAGATCGTCGACGAGCGTGACACCGCCCGTCCGCAGCGTCGTCACCAGGTCTCGATGGTGCCCGATCTCCACGGTGGTCCAGTGCGCCGGGCGTCGGTCACGGTGTCGCTCGATGCGGTCCGCCCACTCGGCGTCCCGCGCGTCGCGACGTCCGGTGGCCACGTACCGCACCGACGGCTCGTCGGCCACCAGCGCCTCGGCGCGGCCGGACTTGCCGGACCGGGCACCGCCGAGAACCAGGGTCCGCGGCATCGCCGGAGTCAGACCGCGTCGCCGGGCCCGACGCGCGGCTTCGGAGCGCGCATCTTGCGCACCTGCGACGCGCGCACGAACGTGTACCAGCCCAGCTTGAATCCGCCGTCCGGTGTGTCGGGGAACCGCTCGCGCACGCGGTTGTTGATGCGGCGGCCGAGCAGGTAACCGTCGATGGCCATGAAGATCATCATGACGAAGAGCACCAGCGTCACCACCGACTGGATCTGCGGGCTCAGGAATAGCGCTACCAGCAGGATCAGTGCCATCGGCATGAACAGGCCGAGGAAGTTGCGCCGCGCATCGACCAGGTCGCGGGCGAAGGCGCGAACCGGGCCCTTGTCGCGGGGGAGCAGGTACTTGTCCTCGCCCGCCATCATGCGGGCCCGCTGATCGGCCGACCGCGCGCGCCGCTCGGCCGCCGCCGCCTTCCGCTCCTCCTTGGTGCCCCGATTCGCCTTCCGACGAGCCCGGGCCTCCTTCGCCGTCAGCGGCGCCGGGGCCACCGGGCCGCGGCGACGAGCCTCGGCGTCACGGCGCTTCGGGGTGGGACGACCCTTCCCCTGCGGAGCGGCCTTGCCGGTCACCGTGCGCTCCGTGGACGAGTCGCCGAGTGCCGAGGACCCGTCGTCACCGGTAGCCTGGTCGGCGTGGGCGTCGGAATCGCCGGACTTTCCGAAGGGCAGTTTCACGGAGTCCAGGTTATTCGACGCTCGCCCCGCCGCGAACACCGCAGTGCGCGCACCCGGCCTGCGCCGGTGAGGAGCCGGTGAGGAATAGGGGAGACGGGAGTACCGTTGACCCGTTCGCGGGAGTTACGAACGAAGAGGGAGACCCCATGACAGTGCAGAACGACGTGACCGCCGGTGCGGCCGCGACCGAGACCGAAACGCACGCTGTCGTCATGACGGAAGCAGCGTCGTCCAAGGCCAAGGCCCTGCTGGACCAGGAGGGCCGCGACGATCTGGCGCTGCGCATCGCCGTGCAGCCGGGTGGCTGCGCCGGCCTGCGGTACCAGCTCTTCTTCGACGACCGCTCGCTCGACGGCGACCTGACCCGCGACTTCGGCGGCGTCACCCTGGCCGTCGACCGGATGAGCGCGCCGTACGTCGAGGGTGCGTCCATCGACTTCGTCGACACCATCGAGAAGCAGGGCTTCACCATCGACAACCCCAACGCCACGGGTTCGTGCGCGTGCGGCGACTCGTTCAACTGACGCTCCGTTCCACGACACACCCCCGGCCACGGTCGGGGGTGTTCTCGTGTCCGGGGTCGGTGCCCCGGCCGGGTTCGGGTCGCCCGGGATTCGGCGTCGGTACTCCCGGGTAAGGTCGACGAGACCCGATTCCTGCGGAAAGGCCCTCGGACGTGACCATTGCGGTGTCCGGCTCCATTGCTACCGACCATCTGATGCGATTCCCAGGTCGGTTCGCCGATCAGTTCCTCGCCGATCAGCTCGCCCACGTCTCGCTGAGCTTCCTCGTCGACGACCTGGTGATCCGCCGTGGCGGCGTCGGCGGGAACATCGCCTACGCGATGGGCGTCCTCGGTGGGTCGCCCCTGTTGGTGGGATCGGTCGGACCCGACTTCGACGACTACCGGTCGTGGCTCGAGACCAACGGGGTCGACTGCGGCGCGGTCGCCGTGTCCAGCACCGCGCACACCGCCCGGTTCGTGTGCACCACCGACGAGGACATGGCGCAGATCGCCTCGTTCTATCCCGGTGCGATGACCGAATCCGGATCCATCTCGGTGCACGACGTCGCCCGCGACCGCACGCTGGATCTGGTGCTCGTCGGCGCCAACGATCCGGCCGCCATGGTGCGCCACACCGAGGAGTGCCGTGAGCTTGGCATTCCCTTCGCCGCCGATCCGTCCCAGCAGCTCGCCCGGCTGAACGGCGACCAGGCCGCGCAGCTGATCCACGGCGCGCAGTACCTGTTCACCAACGAGTACGAGTGGGGCCTGCTGCGGCAGAAGACCGGCCTCACCGAATCCGACATCCGTGCGCGGGTGGGCCTGCGGGTGACCACCCTCGGCAAGAACGGCGTCGAGATCGTCGGCGACGGCGTCGACCTGCGGGTCGGCGTCGTGCCCGAGACCAGCAAGGTCGACCCCACCGGTGTCGGTGACGCCTTCCGGGCGGGTTTCCTGGTCGCCCGCTCCCACGGGCTGGGCCTGGAACGGGCCGCGCAACTCGGGTCCTACGTCGCGGTGCTCGTCCTCGAGACCACCGGCACGCAGGAATGGACGCTGGTCCGCGACGACGCCGTCACGCGCCTCACCGGGGCTTACGGCGCCGAGGCGGCGCGGGAGATCGCGGAGATCCTGCCGGCCTGACGCCCGACCGCTAGAGCCGAACCGGGTACGTCGGTTCGGCGATGGCCGGCCGGATGCGCTTCTCGACGAAGATGCCGTGCCAGATCATGAACACCAGAACGGTCCACAGCCGCCGGCTGTGATCGCTGCGGCCGTCGCGGTGGTCCTCCAGCATGCGGAGGACGGCGGCCTTGTCCAGCAGGTGGTCGGTCTGCGAGTCGACGATCTGCTGCCGCGCCCAGTCGAACAGCTCGGGTCCCCGCAGCCAGTGCCGCAGCGGCACCGGGAACCCGAGCTTCGCGCGGTCGAGCACGTGCTCGGGGACGATGCCGTCGAGCGCCCGGCGCAGCGCGTACTTGGTGGTGGACTTGGTGATCTTCTGCTCCAGGGGCAGCTGCTCCGCCACGGCGAACACCTCGGAATCGAGGAACGGAACCCGCAGTTCGAGCGAATTGGCCATGGTGATCTTGTCGGCCTTGACCAGAATGTCGCCGCGGAGCCAGGTGAACAGGTCCAGGTGCTGCATGCGCGCCACCGGATCCCACCCGCGGGACTCCGCGTAGATCGGTGCCGTGACGTCCTGGTGGTTCCACTCGGGGCGGAAGTCGCGCAACACCGACCGCAGTTGCGCGTCGTTGAAGCTGCGAGCGTTGCCGTAGTACCGATCCTCCAGGGTCATCGACCCACGGTGGAGCAAGCTCTTGCCGCGCGTGCCCTCGGGGATGCGCTCCGACAGTCGCCCCGCGGCCCGGCGCAGACCGCCCGGCAACTTGTCGAACGCCCCGAGGGACAACGGCTCCCGGTAGATGGTGTACCCGCCGAACAACTCGTCGGCACCCTCACCCGACAGCACCACCTTGACGTGCTTGCGGGCTTCCTTCGCGACGAAGTACAGCGGGACCAACGCCGGATCCGCCACCGGATCGTCGAGATACCAGACGATCTCGGGAATGCTCGCCGCGAACTCCTCCGGGCCGACCACCTTGATGACGTGCTTCGCACCGATGGCGGCGGCGGACTCCGCCGCGACGTCGACCTCCGAGTACCCCTCGCGCTCGAAACCGGTGGTGAAGGTGATCAGATCGGGGTTGTGCCGCATCGCCAGCGCAGCGATGGCCGTCGAGTCGATGCCGCCGGACAGGAACGAGCCCACCGTGACATCGGCACGCATGTGCTTGGCGACGGAATCCTCGAGCGCCGCGGCGATCTCCCGGTAGCGAGCGTCCTCCGTGCCCGCGCGCACGGGGCGCACGGGGAAGGACGGCCGGAAGTACCGGGTGATCATCGGTTCGCTGCCCGGGGTCAGGCGCGCCGTGCAGCCCGACTCGAGCCGTCGGATGCCGGCGTGCAGGCTCTCCGGCTCCGGGACGTATTGCAGCACCGCGTAGTGCTGCAGAGCGCGAGGATCGAGGTGGTCCTCGACCCCCAGCGTCTCGAACAGCTCGAGAATGCTCTTCTTCTCGCTCGCGAACGCGGTGCCGGACGGGCCGGTCGAGTAGAACAACGGCTTGATGCCGAACGGGTCGCGTGCGAGGAACAGTTCCCGCTTCTCGGTGTCCCACAGCGCGAACGCGAACATGCCGCGCAAGCGACGGACGGCGTCGTCACCCCAGAAGTGGAAGGCGGCCACGATGGCCTCGCCGTCACCCTCGGTGGCGAACGTCGCCCCGTGATCGCGAGCGAGGGTCTCGCGGAGTTCGAGGTAGTTGTAGATCTCTCCGTTGAACACCAGGGCGTACCGCGTCGGGTTCTCGGCCGGACCCCAGCGCAGCGGCTGGTGCGAATGGTCGATGTCGATGATGGAGAGGCGGTTGAAACCCAACGCCAGATCGTCGTCGTGCCACGTCCCGGGCTCGTCGGGTCCGCGGTGACGCATGCAGTGCGACGCGTGACCCACGGCGTCGACCACATCCTTCGCGGATGCGTTCGACGTCAACAGTCCCAGCAGTCCACACACGGTGTCAGGCCTCGCTTCACATTCGATGTACTCGGCCGGTCGACCGACCGCGCACGAGTATGCCGCAGGACCGTCTCGCGGACCGCGACCACCGGCGCTGCATGCGGCTCGACGAGACGAAAATCGCGGCGGTTCGATGCCACCCGGCACGATCGGCGGGCCCCCTTTGGTCTACGCTGCGTAGTACACGGGGAATTCCTGCGTGGGGTGGCCGACACCCTGCGATTACGGGTCTCCCGCAGTCTCCGTCTGGCAAGCAGGAAGGCGTGATCGTGGCGCAGCGTGGTGAGGGCTCCGGCCGTCGTAGGACAAGACGTGTCGGACTGGTGGCGTCGCTCTCGTTGGCGGCCGTGATGCTGTCCGGTTGCGGCATCGACAACGCCGTTCTCCGCTTCGGGTGGCCCTCGGGCGTCACCCCGCAGGCGGATCGCATGCGCGAGCTGTGGACGTGGTCGGTCATCGCTGCCCTGATCATGGGTGTGATCGTCTGGGGCCTGACCTTCTGGACCGTGGCCTTCCACCGCAAGAAGAAGGACTCGCCCGACTTCCCGCGGCAGACCGCCTACAACGTGCCGCTGGAGCTCTTCTACACCGCCGTTCCGTTCGTCATCATCGCGGTGCTCTTCTATTTCACCGTCGTGGTGCAGAACTACGTCCACGAGAAGCAGGACAACCCCGACGTCGTCGTCGACGTGACGGCGTTCCAGTGGAACTGGAAGTTCGGCTACCGCACCGTCGACCTCAAGGACGGGCGCCCGCTGTACGACGGCACCGACACCGAGCGCGAAGCCGCAGCCGAGGCTGCCGGCACGCCCGCGGAAGAGGGCGAAGGCCAGGTGCACGGCCGCGAGAAGTCCGACCAGTCGTACCTCAACTACAACCAGGTCGAGACCGTCGGCACCAGCAACGAGATCCCCGTCCTCGTGCTCCCCACCGGCAAGCGCATCGAGTTCGAGATCGCGTCCTCCGATGTCATCCACTCCTTCTGGGTTCCGGAGTTCCTCTTCAAGCGGGACGTGCTGCCGAACCCGAAGGAGAACCACTCCGACAACGTCTTCCAGATCAGCGAGATCGATCGCGAAGGCGCCTTCGTCGGACGCTGCGCCGAGATGTGCGGCTCGTACCACGCGATGATGAACTTCGAGGTTCGCGCGGTCAGCCCGGAAGCCTTCGAGAACTACATGGACGCGCGCCGCGACGGTCAGACCAACGCCCAGGCCCTCGAGTCCATCGGGCAGGCACCGCGCGCCACGTCGACCACGCCGTTCGACACCGATCGCACCGTCAAGTCCGCGACCGTGGCTGAAGGGAACTGACCACCGATGAAGATCGAAGCCAAGCTCTTCGAGATCCTGACCATCTTCTTCATCCTCGTCGGCATCCTCTACGGCGTGTTCACCGGGTTCTCACGCACCGGTGTCGAATGGGCCGGCCTCACCGCCATCGCCTTGTCGGCGGGCCTCACCTTGATCGTCGGCACGTACTTCCGCTTCGTGGCTCGTCGCCTCGACACCCGACCGGAGGACTACGACGACGCGGAGATCGCCGACGGTGCCGGTGACCTCGGCTTCTTCAGCGCGGGCAGCTTCTGGCCGATCGTGCTGGCGGCGTCCGGCGCGTTCATGGCTCTGGCCTTCGCCTTCTACGAGCCCTGGATGCTCGCAGTCGGCGCCCTCGCCATCATCAGCGCCGCTGCCGGCCTGGTCTTCGAGTACCACGTCGGACCCGAGAAGCACTGACAGTTCTCCCGGAACGCCCCCGAACCTGCCTGGTTCGGGGGCGTTCGGCGTTTCGGGGCGGCGGGTCCGGCGATCCGCGCGGGTTCCGGGGATGCGCGTGTGTTGCAGGTGGTGCGGATCCCTGCAACCGCAGCGGATTGGTCGGCGCGGGGGTCTGTGTGGCCGCTGGTGCCCCGAGCCCGGCGATCCGCGCGGGTTCCGGGGATGCGCGTGTGTTGCAGGTGGTGCGGATCCCTGAAGCAGCAGCGGATCAGTCGGCGCGGGGACTGTGTGGCCGCTGGTGCCCCCGAGCTCGTCGATCTGCACGGGATGCAGGAGATCGGGCTGCTGGGGGGACTGTGGCCGCCGGGACCTCTGGCTCGATGGTGCGCAGGTGTTCCAGGGGCCCGCGTGATTCCGGCAGGGCGGATGCCTAGAGCGGTTGCGGATCGGGCGGCCAGGACCCCGGCGCGGCGATCCGCGCGGGTTCCAGGGAGCCGCGTGAGTTTCAGGCAGCGCGGATCCCTGAAGTAGCAGCGGACCGGGCCGGCCGTGACCTCTGGCTCGGTGAGACCGGTCGCCGGTCTGCCGTGTGGCTGCGTTGGGCGGCTGGCGGATCCGGTCGAAAAGTGAGCAGGTGGTTCGAGCAAGCCGCGGACACTTAGCCGCCGCGACCGCCTGAAGCGGCCGCGGGAGTCCCTGGCTCGATGGTGCGCAGGTGTTCCAGGGGCCCGCGTGATTGCGGCAGGGCGGACGCCTGGAGCGGTAGCGGTAGCGGATCGGGCGGCCGCGACCCTTGGCGTAGCGATCCGCGCGGCTTCCGGGGATGCGCGTGTGTTGCAGGCCGCGCGGATCCCTGAAGTAGCAGCGGATCGGGCGGCCGGGGGCGTGTGTGGCGGCGGAGGTGGTCCGCGGGGGTTTCAGGGATCCGCTGGTGTTGCAGTCGGTGCGGATGCCTGAGGCGGTAGCGGGATCGGAAGGCCGGACCCTGGCGTGTCGATCCGCGCGGGTTGCAGGGAGCCGCGTGAGTTTCAGTCGGCGCGAATGCCTGAAGCGGCAGCGGATCGGGCGGCGAGGCCGGCGGCTCGGGGGCAGTGGGGGAGGGGAGTGGTCGGTGCCCGAAACGCCGACAGACGCCACCCCGTGTGGGGTGACGCCTGTCGGCGGGAGCGCGATCAGTGTCCGTTGGACTCCGGTGCGTGCCCGTTGCCGTTGGACGAGCCAGTGGTGTCGGGAGCATGCCCGTTACCGTTGGTCGATCCGTTGCCGTTGGAGTGCCCGTTGCCCTGCGCCAGGACCTTCGCCTGGTAGGTGCGGAGCATGGTGAGCTGGTCGTGCTCACCCTTGTGCGCGAGCTCCTCGTGCAGGCGGTGCTCCTCGTCCGAGTCCGGGGTGAACCAGCTGCCGGAGCCGGGCTTGCCGGCCGTACCGAGCTTGTTCATCTTCTTCGGGATGGCAGCACCCTGGTACTCGAGCGGGATGGGGTGTCCGTGCTCGTCGACCGGTCCCAGCGGCTGGTGGATCTCGACGTACTGGCCGTGCGGCAGACGCTTGATCACACCGGTCTCGATGCCGTGCTCGAGCACCTGACGGTCACTGCGCTGCAAGCCGATGCAGAAGCGGTAGGTGATCAGGTACACGATGGGCGGCAGCACCAGGAGGCCGATGCGACCGATCCACGTCATCGCGTTCAGCGAGATGGCGAACTTGTACGCGATGAGGTCGTTGACGCAGGAGAGCGTCAGGACGACGTAGAACGCGATGGCCATGGCGCCGGCCGCGGTGCGCACCGGGACGTCACGCGGACGCTGGAGCAGGTTGTGGTGCGCGTCGTCCTTGGTGAACCGCTTCTCGATCCACGGGTAGGCGATCATGATCGCGAACACCGCACCCATGATCACGGCCACCCAGAACACGGCGGGGATCATGTAGTTGCCGATGTACAACTCCCATGCCGGCCACAGTCGAGCAAGGCCGTCGGTCCACATCATGTAGAAGTCGGGCTGCGATCCTGCGGAGACCTGGGACGGGTTGTACGGCCCGAGGTTCCACACCGGGTTGATCTGCAGCACGCCACCCATGACGGCGAGGATGCCGAAGGTCATGGCGAAGAAGGCACCGGACTTCACGGCGAAGACGGGGAGGATGCGCACGCCGACGACGTTGGTCTCGGTCCGGCCGGGGCCGGGGAACTGCGTGTGCTTCTGGTACCAGACCAGCGCCAGGTGGGCCGCGATGAGCGCCAGGATGATGGCGGGCAGCAGCAGCACGTGAGCGACGTAGAGGCGCGGGATGATGATCGTGCCGGGGAAGTCCCCGTCGAAGATCAGCCAGTGCATCCAGGTGCCGATCACCGGGATGGAGATGGTGATGCCGGAGAACGCGGCGCGCAGGCCCGTACCGGACAGCAGGTCGTCGGGCAGCGAGTAGCCGAAGAAGCCCTCGAACATCGCCAGGATGAGCAGAAGCGAGCCGATGACCCAGTTGGCCTCACGCGGGCGGCGGAACGCGCCGGTGAAGAAGATGCGCATCATGTGCACGATGATCGACGCTGCGAAGAGCAACGCCGCCCAGTGGTGGATCTGGCGGATGAACAGACCGCCGCGGACCTCGAACGAGAGGTTCAGGGTGGTGGCGTAGGCCTTGGTCATCTCGACGCCGCGCAGGGGAGCGTAGGCGCCGTCGTAGATCGTCTCCGACATGGAGGGGTCGTAGAACAGGGTGAGGTAGACGCCCGACAGCAACAGGATGATGAAGCTGTACAGCGCGATCTCACCGAGCAGGAACGACCAGTGCGTCGGGAAGACCTTGTTGATCTGACGACGGAGGCCCGACGACAGGTGGTAGCGGGAATCGACTCCCTCCGCCTGCTTCGCGGCCAACGTGGCGATGGATGGACTCATCGTGCACCTTCCGATGACGAGGCCGCAGATGCGCTCTCCGGCTCGTGTACTCCGGCCGGACGTTCCCAGTAAGCGGGGCCGAGCGGCTCGATGAAATCACCCGCGGCCACGAGGTAACCCTCGTCGTTGACCGTCAGGGGAAGCTGCGGAAGAGCGCGGGCGGCCGGTCCGAAGATCGGCTTTCCGTACTCCAACGCGTCGAATTGCGACTGGTGGCACGGGCAGAGGATGCGGTTGGTCTGCTGCTCGTACAACGAGGTGGGGCACCCGAGGTGGGTGCAGATCTTCGAGTAGGCGAAGTAGTCGCCGTAGTTGAAGCTCTCCTGACCGACCCGCTTGACGGCGCGGTCGGCGTCCTCCGTGCGGAGGCGGATCAGCATGACGGCGTTACGGATGCCCTTGAGTGCGTGCGCGAGCTCTTCTTCGTTGCCGCGCTCGGACTCGCGGAAGGGGAACACCGTCTCCATGGCGCCGGCGTCGAGATCCTCGGGGCGGACCAGGACGACGTCGTCGACGCGGCCGGTGTAGCGACGGAGGTAGATCGTCTCGCCCGGGTAGTTGGGCGTCCAGCCCGACACCCACAGCGGGGAGTCGTCGCCCTCGGCCCACGGGTTCTTGATCAGTCCGCCGAGGGGGAGGACCGACATGATGCCGAGAGCGCCGCCACCGAAGACCAGGCTGCGCTTGATCATCTTGCGGCGACCGAGGGTGGAGGTCTCGAACGAGTCGGACAGCTCCGCCACCACGGTCTTCTTGTCCACCTCGGACGAGCCACCGTCGTGGCGGTCCTGGATGGAGACCTCTTCGGGGATGAACTTCTTGGTGAACTGCACCGCTCCGACGCCCACGAAGATGATCGCGAGACCCATCGTGAGACCGATCAAGGGGGTGTACAGGCTGTACAGGCCGTAGTTGTCCTCACCCATGCCGGCGTACTGCCAGGGCCAGAACAGGTAGATGGCGACGAAGGCGATCGCGGACAGGCCGGCCAGGAAGAACCACAGGGCGACGTTGCGCTCGGCGCGCTTCTCGGCCTTCGTGCCGGGAACGGGCCACCGGTGGCGACGGAACGCCACGTCGACGTGGTCGAGGTTGGTGCCGAGAGCGACCAACTCGTCGCGGCTCATGGCCGAGAGTTCCTCGTCGGTGTACTTCCGGTTCGGGTCGACACCGTCCGGCTGCGTGCCGTCGGCGCCGACGCCGTCCTTGCGACCTTCGTCGCTCATGACCTCACTCCGATCCACAATGCTGCTGCGACGACTGCGCCGATGCCGGCGACCCAGATGGCGATCATCTCGGTACCGGGACCGAAGCCGCCGAGTCCGTACCCGCCGGGAGGCTGGGTTTCGGACGACGACTTGACGTAGGCGATGATGTCCGCCTTCTCCTCGGGCGTGAGCTGCCGGTCGGAGAACTTGGGCATGTTCTGGGGGCCGGTCACCATGGCCTGGTAGATCTGCTGCTCGTTGGCCGGATCCAGGATCGGCGCGTACTTCCCGGACGAGAGCGCACCGCCGCGACCGGTGAAGTTGTGGCAGGACGCGCAGTTGAGCCGGAACAACTCGCTGCCGCGGGCCTCGTCACCGCCGCGCAGCGATTCCTGGGCGATGGATCCGTCGGCGTTGCGGACGACGGTCGGGCCGCCGCCGTTGGCCTGGATGTAGGCGCCGAGGGCGTCGACCTGCTCCTCGTTGTACTTCGGGGGCTTCCGCTCGGCCTGGGCCTCGTTGCGCGCCATCGGCATGCGGCCCGACGAGACCTGGAAGTAGACGGCGGCCTCGCCGACGCCGATGAGCGACGGTCCGCGATCCTGCACACCCTGCAGGTTCACGCCGTGGCACGTCACGCAGGACGTGTCGTAGATCTGCTGGCCCTTGCGGACCATGGCGGCGGAGTCCTCCTGGGCGGTGGCGACCTGCGCGCTCGGGGTCAGGGCAGCGGCCAGGAAGCCGGCGCCGACGAGACCCATGAACAACGCCATGGCACCGCTGACCCGGCGACGGGTTCGTCGCCGACGACGCGCCTTGACCGCCGCGGCGGTGTCGGCTGCACCGTCGGTCCCGGTGACGTCGTCACCGGAGGTGGAGGGGGGTGAGGAGCTCATCTGTATCCCTTGTCGTGTCGGGACGGCTTGTCGGACGAGACCGATGAGGCTGTCATCGGAAGATTCGATGCGCGGTCGGCTAGCGGATGAAGTAGATCGTGGCGAACAGGGCGATCCAGACGATGTCGACGAAGTGCCAGTAGTACGACACCACGATGGCCGCGGTGGCCTGCGCGGGCGTGAACTTGGAGACGAGCGTGCGCGCGATGAGGAACACGAAGGCGATCAGGCCGCCGATGACGTGCAGGCCGTGGAAGCCGGTGGTGATGTAGAAGACCGAGCCGTAGACGCTGCTCGAGATCGACGTGCCCTCGTGCACCAGGTGGTAGTACTCGTAGCCCTGACCGGCGACGAAGAACGCGCCCATCGCGAGGGTGATCGCGTACCAGCGACGCAGGCCGAAGACGTCGCCGCGCTCCGCTGCGAACACGCCGAGCTGGCAGGTGAACGACGAGGCGATCAGCACGGCCGTCACCGGTACGGCGAGCGCGAGGTTGAGCTCGGTGGGCTCCGGCGGCCACTGGCCTTCCGGCGCCTGTGCGCGTGCCACGAAGTACATCGCGAAGAGACCGGCGAAGAACATCAGTTCGCTGGACAGCCACACGATGGTGCCCACGCTGACCATGTTCGGCCGGTTCAGCGAGTGGACACGCTGGGTGATGGCCGTTCCCGAAGTACCTACTGCGCTCGTCACGTTCGCAAGTATGACTCGTCGTAGTACGGATGGCATAGCCGGGTGCGCGGACGGCGGGTCGATCGTCGTTCGCGCGCGCGTAGCAAACGGACGCGTCGTTGCCGGTCTCGAGCCCCGGTACTGGACTTTCAGTCCAATAGACGGTGTCGCACCCGGTGGACGGGGGTGCGAAAATTTTTTCGGCGGACGTGACGAACGAGACGGTCGACTCTCGATCAGTGGTCGAGAGTCGACCGGATCCGGCACCGCCGGGGGCCCCGTCTGGCAACCTCGGGTGATGACCGAGAAGCGATCCGGCCGGTGGTGGCGGCGACTGTTCGGCGGCAGTGCTCCGACGCCGTTGGATCCCAGCCGCGCGGACCTGGTGGTCGTCGCCTCGTGCTTCGACGACGTCGAGGCGTGCTCGGTGACGCTCGACCGCGCCGCGTCGACGACGCCGCCCTGGCGGTCCGAGGAGCAAGCGGTCCTGCGGCA
This sequence comes from Rhodococcoides corynebacterioides NBRC 14404, assembly GCF_001894765.1. Taxonomy (GTDB): domain Bacteria; phylum Actinomycetota; class Actinomycetes; order Mycobacteriales; family Mycobacteriaceae; genus Rhodococcoides; species Rhodococcoides corynebacterioides. Next base: position 332,090 of record NZ_BCWV01000004.1, on the reverse strand, counting down.
CCATCTGCTGCTGCCGGGCGAGCACGTCACGGACGCCATCGCCGTGGCGGGGCAGGACGACTATGTCGAGGCGACCGCCGGGCCGCTCGCCGACACCCCGCCGGTCGCCCCCGGGCACGGCGAGGATCTGACTGTCCTGATCCTGCAGCGGGTGCAGGTCCTGGATGCGTTGCACTGCTCCCAGGAGCGATCCCGGATGGCGGGGTTGGCGCAGCGTCGAGGTGGTCGGGTGCTCGGTTGGGATGCACTCCAACCCGACCCGGCCGCGGCCGAGTCCTCGTGACCGGCCGACGAGGGATCCGACGATCGAGGGCGACCGACGCCCACTAGGCTCGCGCCCATGAACGCGCCGCACGTGCCGAGGACCTGGCCGGCCGTCCTGGGGGAACTGGCCTCGGGACACGACCTCACGGCGGACGACACGGCCTGGGCGATGGACGAGATCATGTCGGACAACGCCACGTCGGCACAGATCGCGGCGTTCGGTGTGGCGCTGAAGATCAAGGGCCCCACGGCCGCGGAGTTGAGCGGCCTCGCCTCGTCGATGCTGGGTCACGCACGCCGCGTGCCGATCGACGACGACGTGGTCGACATCGTGGGCACGGGCGGCGACCGCTCGAACACGGTGAACATCTCGACGATGGCGTCCGTGGTGGTCGCGGCCGCGGGCGTCCGCGTGGTCAAGCACGGGAACCGGGCGGCGTCGTCGAAGAGCGGCGGAGCCGACGTGCTCGAGGCCTTGGGTGTGCGCATCGACCAGGGGCCGGAGCGGGTCGCCGACAGCGTGCGCGCACTCGGTATCGGCTTCTGCTTCGCGCCGGTGTTCCATCCCGCGCTGCGGTACGCCTCGGCGGCCCGCAAGGAGATCGGCATCCCGACGGTGTTCAACGTGCTCGGCCCGTTGACCAACCCGGCCGCTCCCCGTGCCGGCCTGGTGGGGTGCGCGTTCCCCGATCTGCTCGACACCATCGCGGGGGTGTTCGCGACGCGCGGCAACTCGGTGCTCGTGGTGCGCGGAGACGACGGGCTCGACGAGATCACCACGTCGACCACGACCACCGTGCGCATCGTGCGCGACGGCGAGATTCGGACCGAGACGCTCGACCCGCGTGATCTCGGCGTGGCCCGGGTGCCGCTGGACGAGCTGAGGGGCGGCGACGCCGACGCCAACGCGGACGTGGCCCGACGGGTGTTCGCCGGCGAGAGCGGTCCGGTGCGCGACGCCGTGGTGCTGAATGCCGCGGGCGCCATCGCGGCCCATCGCGGTATCGAGGGCTCGCTGGTGGATGCACTCGCGGAGGCGACGACCGCCGCGACGGCAGCACTGGACTCGGGTGCGGCGGCAGCGTTGTTGGAGCGCTGGGCCGCCTTCACCGCGTCCTGAGGGGCACGTCCGGACCGACGGGACCGGAGCTACTCGCCGATCGAGAACCCGGCGTCGACGTCGGCGCTGGAGTACGACTTGAAGGCGATGTGCGTGTCCGTGCGCACGACGCCGGCGATGCGGTTGATGCGCTCGGTGACGACGTCGGCGATCTCGTCGTGCGACCGGACCTTGACCACGGCGATCAGGTCGACGTCGCCGGCACACGAGTAGACCTCGGTGACTCCCGCGACGTCCGCCACCGCACGGGCGGTCTCCGGGATGGTGTGGACCTCGGAATGGATCAGAACGATGGCGGTGATCATGGCGCCAGCCTAGTTCGCCCGAGTGCCCGCGCACGGTCGTCTCCGCGCTCACGCCCACGCCATCGTCCGTTCTCGCTCGCGCCGTCCCACGTCCCGCACGGTGGCGACCCAGGGGGCCCATCGACCGGCTCCGCGGACCGGCTCGGACCATCGGTCCGTGACGTCGACGATGCGGACGCCACCGGAGTCCAGCCAGCGGGCGAGGAGCGCGACTTCCTCGGGGGTGGTGCCGCGCAGGGGAGTGTCGTCGGGAATCACGGTCTCCGCGCCGGCGATCAGCGCCTCCACCACGGGCATCGGGGCCACGCCGCGGCGTGACACGCCCGCGGCGGCGAGCCGCCCGTGCCGGATCACCACGAACTCCCATCCGCCGTCCTCGGCGCGCCGTGCCGCGACGAGTTGCCCCACGGCGGCGAGGGCGCCGAGGCGCTGCACCGTCCGCAGGGCCGTCAGCAGTGCGGCCGTGCGATCGCGCAGGCGGGCGGCGGTCTCGAAGAGAAGGTCCTCGGACAGCGCGTCGATGCGCGCCACGGCCTTCTCGATCACCGCGACGTCGGCCCCGTCGGCGAACCGGCGGAACGCGTAGACGAGGGGGGCGTACTCGGCCACGGTCACCGGGTCCCCGGCCGCGGTGCATCCGCCCACCGCTTCCGGCTCGCAGTGGTGCACCCCGGCAGCGCGGATGCGGCGGGTACACGAGCGCAGCCGGAGATGCTCGGAGATCAGGGCAGCACTCTCGACGGCCGTGGTGCGCTGCGCGAACGGGCCGATCGCTCCCGCGGCGGGGGTGCGCACCACCGACAGGCGCGGGAACGACTCTCGGGTCGGTGCGACCCACCACCCCTTGCGTGGGTACTTCGACCGCCGGTTGTAGGGCGGCGTGTGGGCGCTGATGAGACGCAGCTCGTGCACGCCCGCTTCGACGGCGTGACTGCACTCGACGTGGTCCACCCGCGTGGCCAACGCGATCATCTCCTTCATCCGCCCCCGTGTCTCGGAGCCGGTGAAGTAGGTCCGCACGCGGCGGTGCAGGTTCTTCGACGTCCCGACGTAGAGCACCTCGTCCGACGGGCCCCGGAACAGGTAGACCCCCGGCGCGTGCGGAAGGCCCGCGGCGAGCGTGCGCTTGGCGCGGTGCGCCGCGGTGACCGTCGGGAGGTAGTCGACGAGCTCGGCATAGCTGTGCACACCCTGGTTGCCCACCCGTTCGATGAGCCCGTGCAGGACGTCGACCGTGGCGCGGGCGTCGTCGAGCGCGCGGTGCGTGGGCCGGGTGGACGAGGTGAAGAGGGTGGCGAGCGAGGACAGCTTGACCGACGGCGCCTCGTCACGGGTGAGGACCCGCCGGGCGAGTTGCACGGTGCAGAGCACCTGGAACCGCGGCCAGGCGAGGTCCATGCGTACGGCGGCCGCGCGCAGGAAGCCGGTGTCGAATCGTGCGTTGTGGGCGACCAGCACGCAGCCGCGGGAGAACTCCAGGAACGCCGGGAGCACCCGCTCGATGCGCGGAGCGTCGACGAGCATCGCCGAGGTGATGCCGGTGAGGTGCACGATGGCGGGCGGAATACTGCGGCCGGGATCGACGAGGGTGGCCATCTCGCCCAACACGCGGCCGCCCCGGATCTTCACGGCACCGATCTCGGTGATGGCGTCCTCGCCCGGACGGCCCCCGGTGGTCTCGAGGTCCACCACGACGAACGTGGTGTCCCGCAGCGGCGTGTCCAACTCGTCGAACGCGAGCTGCCCGTCGCTCTCGTCCGGTCTCGTTCTTCCCACGCCGCGCACCGTAGAGCCCACCACCGACAGCGAGCGACGCGCCGCGATCGTGTCGGTGGGCGGGGTTAGCGTCCGCCTCGTCGGTCACGGTGCCGTTGTGACACCACCCGGACCGCCCACCATCACGATGAGACGGAGATCACATGATTGTCGATTGCGGCGACTGCTCGGTGCGTGGGGACGCGTGCTCGGACTGCGTGGTGTCGGTGCTTCTGGGGGTGCCCGCAGTGCCGTCGGCATCGGACGACGCCCCCGCGAACGGGCTCGCCCACGCCCGCCGATTGCGGCTCGAGCAGGACGAACAGGAAGCGATGCGGGTGCTCGCGGACGGCGGTCTGATCCCTCGTCTGCGGTTGGTTCGCGGGGGTGGGACCGCGCCGGTCGGCCGGACCGGAGGCGGGTCGGGGCACGGCCCCGAACACGCCGCAGGGTAGTCGGTGACCGTGATCGAATTGCGACACGTCACGAGCGGACTCGACATCGCGGAGACGGTTTCGTAATCTTTCCGAGACATTGCGGAGTCGAGCAGCTCCACCCGCGGACTGCGTCGCAATGTCACCGCTCAATCGGGCGCCTCTTCCGGGCGTCCGAGCCGGGAACCCACCGTTACACCGGGGTGAATCCCGTCGCGACGCCACAGCGTCTCGCCGGGTAGGGCTGATCTTCCCAGCCCGAACCCGTCAGCTAACTCGGTCGGCGGATGACAGGAAGAAACGGAGTACCTCTTTCTCGTGGCGAAACACCGCAAGCCCAGCACTGCCACGCGGCCCGTCCGCAACGTTCTCGTCGCCGGCGCCCTCACCGCCGGTGCCATCGCAGTCCCCGCTGCCCCCGCCTTCGCAGCGCCGGTCGAGATCCCCGGTATCGGCACCGTCGAGGTTCCGGACCAGATCCTGAGCCAGCTGCCTCCGATGCCGCAGGTCCCGGCGCTGCCGCAGGTCCCCGCACCGATCGCCCCCGTGGTGAGCGCCGGAGCCCAGGCCGCGCAGGCCGCCGAGAGCAAAGTCGGTGCCCCCTACGTGTGGGGTGCTGCCGGCCCCAACGCCTTCGACTGCTCCGGCCTCGTGAAGTGGGCCTACCAGCAGGCCGGTATCGAGCTGCCCCGTACCAGCTACGACCAGGCCGCCGCCGGAACCCCCGTCTCGCAGAACGCGCTCCAGCCGGGTGACGTGATCTCCTTCTACGGCGGTTCGCACTCGGGCATCTACGTGGGCAACGGCAACGTCGTCCACGCCTCGACCGAGAGCCAGCCCGTCAAGGTCGTGCCGCTCTCGTCGATGCCCTTCGACGGCGCACGCCGCTACGCCTGATCTGTCGTTCCACCACAAGAGTCACGACGAGAACCGAGCCGACCACCGGTTCGGTTTTCGTCGTTTCTCACGACGTCGAGCCGGGTTCGTGCCGCATTTCCGGAAGTCGAGGCGGAAAGTCTCCGCGGCGTCGTAACCTGCTCGTGATCGACTCGGACGCCACAGGTGCCCCGTCGATCGACACCCCTCGGCAGCCGGATTCCCGGCCTTCGACGAAGGAGTAGCTCCGCCCGTGTCGTCTCCGGCCCCGTTCCGTCGCACCGTCGGTGGTCTCGCATTCGCTGTCGCGCTGGCTGCGGCCGTCGCCATCGCCCCGGCTGCGTCCGACCTGGCCGCGCCGGCCGCAGCGGATCCCGTTCCCGGCGCCTCGGCCTCCGAGGCCATGGCGCGCCTGGCGGACCTGTCACACCAGTCGGAGCTGACCACCGAGGCGATGCACAACGCCCAGATCGAGCTCGACGCGAAGGCCGCCGCGCAGCGCGAGGCGGAGGACCGGCTGGCAGCAGATCGCGCCGCCGCCGACGCCGCTCGCGCGCAGCTCGAGACGCTGCGTCCGGACGTCGACAAGATCGCCCGCGCGAACTATCAGGGCGCGCGCACCAACCGCCTGTTCGCCGTGATGATCAGCGACTCCCCACAGCAACTCCTCGACCAGATGGCCGCTCTGGACGTCATCTCGAAGGACACGGCTACCGTGGTCGACGGGTTCCGTGCCACGTCCGATGCCGCGGCCGCCGCCGAGCAGGCCTCTGCTCGGTCCGCCGAGGACGCCCGCGCCGCCACCGAGCAGGCGAAGGCGGTCAGCGACGATCTGCAGAGCAAGCAGAGCACGTTGCAGACGGAGATCGCGGACGTCGTCGCCGCGTTCGGAGCTCTCTCGGCCGACGAGAAGGCCCAGCTGGCCGGCTCGGCGTTCCCGCCGGGATTCGACCCCTCGGTCATCCTGAAGTCGTTGACACCCGGATCGCAGGCGGGGGCGCTGCAGGCTGCGCTCACGCAGATCGGCAAGCCCTACGTGTGGGGCGCCACCGGGCCGGACGGGTACGACTGCTCCGGACTCGTCGTCTGGGCGTACAAGCAGGTCGGCAAGACGCTGCCGCGGTCCAGTCAGGCGCAGGCGGCCGGTGGGACCCCGGTGAGCAAGGAGGACCTGCAGCCGGGCGACGTGGTGCTCTTCTACCCGGGCGCCACGCACGTCGGGCTCTACGCGGGTAACGGAAACGTGCTGCACGCCAGCACCTTCGGCGTCCCTGTGCGGGTCGAGTCGATGGCGTCCTGGCCGTTCTACGGCGCTCGCCGATACTGACCGCGACGCGCGCTCTCGCGGCGCTGCTGATCCTCGTGCTGCTCGGCGCCTGCGCCGAGCCCGCCGTCGAACCCGACCGAGCCGCGGCCGCGCCGAGCGCGGACGAGCAACGACGCACCGCGGTCGGCGACCTTCTCGATCGCTGGGCCGCGGCGGTGCGGTCGGGGGACGACGACGCCGTCCGTGCGGTCCTCGATCCCGCCGCGGATCCGTCGTTCGTCGCGCGGGAGGTGGCCCGTGCGGACGTGGTGGCGACGGTGCCGCTGTCGGACTTCGGGTACGAGATCCTGGACGAGCCGGAGACGCCCGTGCCGCCCGACCTGGCGGACGCGGTGGACGCGACCGAGGTCTGGGCTCCCCGAGTGGCACTGCGCTACGCCTACGCCGACGCGGACACCGCGCCCACCCGCCGCGACGTGTCGCTGGTCCTCGCGCGGCGCGGCGAGGGGTGGCGGGTGGTGTCGGACGCCGATCTCCCGCAGTACGGCCGCACGACGTGGCGCGGACCGTGGGACTTCGGCCCGGTGGAGACCGTGCGCGTCCCGACCGGATCGACGACCTCGATCGTCGTCGGTCATCCCGAACAGCGCGCGTTCCTCGACGCACTGGCGGCCGACCTTCCCGGCGCGGTCGCTGCCGTGACCGACTTCGCGGGCGAGGGGTGGAGTCGTCGCGCCGTGGTGACGGTGGCCGGGTCGGACCCGGAGTTCACGTCTCTGGCGAACGGATCGACGACGCCCGCGGTGGCGGCGTCGACCATCGCGGACCCGGTGCGCGGTGGCCTGGTGACCGGTCAGCGCGTGGTGTTCGGCGCGTCCGCCCCCGACCGGCTGACCGACTCGACGCGGCGCACGGTGCTGCAGCACGAGCTGACCCACGTGGCGCTGCGCACGATCACCGGGGAGGGCGCCCCGCTGTGGGTGCTCGAAGGGGTGGCGGACTACTCGGGATACCGCGGCTCCGGGCTGGAGTTCGCACAGATCGCCCCGACCCTGACTGCCGTGGTGAGGGTCGGCGGGCCGCCGACCGTGTTACCCGAGGACGAGGATTTCGGCGCCGGGGGGCCGCGGGGGTCGATCGCGTACGAGTCGGCGTGGTCCGTCGCGTCGTTCGTCGCCGATCGGTTCGGCGAAGCCCGGTTGCTCGCGCTCTACCGCGCGCTCGCCGGCGGTCCGACGGATCCGACGCGGCTCGACGCCGCGCTCTCGGCCACGCTGGGTCTGCCCACGGAGGCGTTCCTGGCGGAATGGGGCCGCTGGGTCGCAGGAAAGACGGCGGGGCCCGCGTGACCGTCTACGGTTGATCGGTGCGCCGAACCCTGCTGGTCACCAACGACTTCCCTCCTCGCCGCGGCGGGATCCAGTCGTACCTGCACACGTTCGCGCGGCTCCTGCCGCCGGAGGACCTGGTCGTCTACGCGCCGCGGTGGCGCGGGGACACGCACGTGCGCTTCGACGCGGAGCAACCGTTCGAGGTGGTGCGGCACCCGACGACGCTGATGCTGCCCACGCCGCTCGTCGCGCGTCGCGCAGCCCGCTTGGTGCGGGAGCGGGGGTGCGAGACGGTGTGGTTCGGCGCCGCGGCGCCGTTGGCGGTCCTGGGTCCGCATCTCCGCCGGGCGGGTGCGTCGCGGGTCGTGGCGTCGACACACGGGCACGAGGTGGGCTGGTCGATGCTGCCCGCGGCGCGGCAGACGCTCCGGCGCATCGGGTCGACCACGGACGTCGTCACCTACGTCAGCCGCTACACCCGGGGTCGATTCGCGTCCGCCTTCGGAGCGGACGCGGCGCTCGAACACGTGCCGCCGGGCGTGGATTCGACGGTCTTCCGACCCGACGACGCGGCTCGCGCGGACCTGCGCGCGCGGTACGGGCTGGGTGATCGGCCGACCGTGCTCTGCCTGTCCCGGCTGGTGCCGCGCAAGGGTCAGGACGTCCTGATTCGCGCACTGGCCGGCATCCGCGAGCAGATCGACGGCGCGGTGTTGGTGATCGTCGGCGGCGGACCGTACGGCGACACGCTCCGTCGGTTGGCGACGGCGTGCGGAGTGGCCGAGCACGTGGTGTTCACCGGCTCGGTTCCCGCGGACGAACTGGCCGCTCACCACACGATCGCCGACGTGTTCGCGATGCCGTGCCGCACCCGCGGCGCGGGCCTGGACGTGGAGGGCCTCGGCATCGTCTTCCTGGAGGCGTCGGCGACCGGTGTTCCCGTCGTCGCCGGGCGGTCGGGTGGGGCGCCGGAGACGGTGATCGAGGGCGTGACGGGGACGACGGTGGACGGCACGGACGTCGAGGACGTCACCCGGTCCGTCGTCGGGGTGCTGCAGGACCGGGATCGCGCGGCGGCGATGGGCGCCGCGGGCCGCGAGTTCGTCACCACCGAGTGGCGGTGGGACGACCTCGCGGCCCGGCTGGCTCACTTGCTGTAGAGGGCCTCGATGTCGCTCGCGTAGGACTCCGCGACGACGTTGCGCTTGAGCTTCATCGTCGGGGTGAGCTCGCCGCCCTCCTCGGTGAAGTCCACCGCCAGCACGCGGTACTTCTTGATGGCCTCGGCGTGCGAGACGGTCTTGTTGGCCTCGGCGACGGCGGCATCGATCTCGGCGACGAGGTCCGGGTCGGAGGTGAGGTCCGCGACCGTCGCCGACTCGTCCTTGCCGTTGCGCTGCTTCCACCCGGGGAACGCCTCGGGATCGACGGTGATCAGCGCGCCGATGAAGGGACGCTGGTCGCCGACGACCATCGCCTGACCGATCAGCGGGCTCGCCCGCAGCGAGTCCTCGAGTCCGGCGGGGGCGACGTTCTTGCCGCCCGCGGTCACGATGATCTCCTTCTTGCGACCGGTGATCGCGATGAATCCGTCGTCGTCGACGGTGCCCAGATCGCCCGTGTGGAACCACCCGTCGGTCAGGGCCTCGGCGGTCGCGTCGTCGTTCTTCCAGTAGCCGCCGAAGACGACGCCGCCGGACAGCAGGATCTCGCCGTCGTCGGCGATGCGCACGGCGTTGCCGGGCAGCGGCTTGCCGACGGTGCCGATGCGCTGCTGTCCCGGCGTGTTCACGGCCGCGGCCGCGGTGGTCTCGGTGAGCCCGTAGCCCTCGTAGATGGTGATGCCGAGGCCGCGGTAGAAGTGCGCGAGGCGCTCGCCGAGCGGCGCGCCACCCGAGATGGCCAGCTCGCACTGCCCACCGAGCGCCGCCCGCAACTTGCCGTAGACGAGACGATCGAACAGCGCGTGCTTGGCGCGCAGCACCAGCGAGGGCCCGGACGCGTCGAGGGCCCGGCTGTACGCGACGGCGGTGTCGGCCGCGGTGTCGAAGATGCGGCCCTTGCCGTCGCCGTGCGCTTTCTGGCGGGCGGTGTTGTAGACCTTCTCGAAGACGCGGGGCACCGAGAGGATGAAGTGCGGACGGAACGCCCCGAAGCTCTCGACGAGCCGGGGGATGTCGGCGGTGTGGCCGAGCATCGCGCCCCGGTCGAACGCCGCGATCGACACCGCGCGGGCGAGCACGTGCGCCATCGGCAGGAACATGAGCGTGGTGCGGCCCTCGGTCAGCATCTCGCCGAGTGCACTGGCGGCGATGCCGCGGCTCTCCGCGAGCAGGTTCGCGTGGCTCAGGACGCAGCCCTTGGGTCGGCCCGTGGTGCCCGAGGTGTAGACCAGCGTCGCCGGGTCCGAGGATCTCAGGGCCGCCACGCGGGCGGCGACCACGTCGTCGCCGAGCTCGGCGCCCGCATCGGTGAGAACGTCGACGGCTCCCTGCTTCTCCGGCGACACCTCGATCTGGAAGGTGTGGTCCACGTGCGGGAGGTCGGGGAGGACCTCGGCGAGGATGTTCGAGTGCGCCACGGTCTCGACGATCGCGACGCGGGCACCGGAGTTCTCGAGGATCCAGCGCACCTGGCCGGCCGACGACGTCTCGTAGACCGGCACCGTCACCGCGCCCGCCGCCCAGATCGCGTAGTCGAGCAACGGCCACTCGAATCGCGTGGCGGACATGAGCGCGACGCGGTCGCCCTGCTCGACGCCCGACGCGATCAGACCCTTGGCGACGGCGCGCACCTGCGCGGCGAAGTCGGCTGCCGTGACGTCGGTCCACGACCGACCCTGTCGGCGGTAGACGACGGCGTTCGGGCGCGACCGTTCGTGCGCGAACACGGAGTCGACGGCGGATTCGCCGTCGTCGACGGAGAACGAGGCGGGGACGCGGAATTCACGCACGGACGGCTCCGGTGGTCGAGGTGATCGGGGTGGGATCGGCAGGATGCGAACGGTCGGACCGATCACGCGGTTCGGACGAGGCATCACACTAAACCTGTCGTGATGTGACCCGTCACGGGTCCCGGTGGACGGCCGAGGTCGGGATGAGACGCTGGACCCATGAGCAGCGTGCAGGTGGCGGACCAGACGTTCGTCGCAGCCCCTCCCGCCGACATCGCGGCCGTCGTCGGCGACCCCCGGCGGTGGCGGGCGTGGTTCCCGCGTCTGGCGGTCACGGTGACGGACGACCGCGGGGACAAGGGCGTTCGGTGGTCCGTCGCGGGTGAGCTGGTGGGCACCATGGAGGTCTGGCTCGAGCCGTCTCTCGACGGCGCGATCCTGCACTACTTCCTGCATGCCGAACCCACCGATCGCGCGGCGTCGGCCCCCGCGCTCGATCGCGCCCGACGGGTGGCGGGCAAGGCCATGTCCTTCGAGATCAAGGCCCTGCTCGAAGCCGGGCGGGCGCCGGGCGAGCCGCCCCGCCGCGTGGAGCCGACACCCGGAACCGACCCCGGCGTTCGGAGCTGACGGTGCCACCGTCGATCATGGTGCCGACGCCGCGATCACGCGCGCGCGGAGACTAGGGGCACTCATGGCAGACAAGACCACGAAATCCATCGTCGTCGGTGGGACGCCCGCTGCCGTCATGGCGGTGATCGCGGACTTCCCGGCCTACCCCGACTGGGTGGAGGCGGCGAAGTCCGTCGAGGTCCTCGAGGACGGCCCGAACGGACGCGCCCGCCGCGTGCGGTTCGTGCTCGACGCCGGGATGGTGAAGGACACCTACGAACTCGAATACGACTGGGCCGGTGACGAATCGGTGTCGTGGCGGCTGGTCGAGGGGCAGATGCAGAAGTCGCAGGAGGGGTCCTATCGGCTCGCCGACCGCGGGGACGGCAGCACCGAGGTCACCTACGAACTGACGGTCGACCTCGCGATCCCCATGATCGGCCTGTTCAAGCGCAAGGCGGAGAAGGTCATCACCGACACCGCCCTGAAGGAGTTGAAGAAGAGGGTCGAGGGCTGACCGCCGCGGCGCCCGGAGCGCCCGCTCGCCTCACGTTCGTGGTGGGGCCGGGTGGGGCCGGCAAGTCCACCGTGGCCGCGGCCCTCGCGACCCGACTCCGTCGCCGGGGGGCGCGCGTGGTGCTCACCTGTCTCGACGGGCGTGACCCGGCGACGCTGCTCGGTTCCGGCGCGGACCTGCCCGAGGTCGTCCGTCTCGACGCCGCCGGCCTCGTCGAGGAGCGGTACCGCACCCTCGCCACGCTGGCCGCGGGGGGCCACGACCACGGCGCCGGCCCGTCTCTGCCCGACGCCGAGGAACTCACCGGGGTCCCCGTCGCGGAGACCGTCGCCGCCCTCGCCGAGGTGGTTCGTCTCGCCGAGCGAGTCGACGTCGACCACGTCGTCGTCGACGGCCCGTCCGCGGGGGAGTGGGTGGACGTCGTCGCCACGCCCGCGTCGGTCGCGGGCTACCTCGACCGCATCTGGCCACAGCACGCGCGAGTGGTCGCGGCGACCGGTGGCGATCTGCGGGCCGCGGTGCTGGTCCAGGTGGTCGACCGCATCGTCGAGACCGTGACGCGCATCGGTGCCGTGCTGGGCGACGCGGACCGAACGGACGCGGTGGTCGTTGCGGGGCCTCGTGGTCGGTCGATCGAGCGCGCCCGAGACGTGCTGTCGCTGACCGTGTTCCACGGCGTCGCCGTGAGCGGGGTGGTCATCGACGGGGTGCAGCCGGACCTCGGCGGCGCCGTCCCGACGTCCGTGCTCGGCACCCACCCCGCCGTCTACTGGGCCGAGCGCCGACGGGCCGAGCATCTCGCCGCGGTCCGGGACGCCGAGCGGTTCCTGCCGGGAGTGCGCCTCGACGTCGTGACCGAGCAGCCCGGTGAGCCGGTAGGGTCGACGGCTCTGGCGGCCGTGGCCGACGAGATCGGCGACGTGGACCCGTGCGGGCCGGGATCGGTGCCGGCGCTGACGCCGCAGGTCGAGCACGAGTCGGGTACCGGTCTCGACTCGGTGTACGTGATGAGGGTGCCGCTGCCCTACGTGGACGCGTCCACGGTGGCGGTCGGACGCGTGGAGGACGACATGATCGTGAGTGCGCAGGGTGCGCGACGTCGGCTGCGGCTGGCGTCGGTCCTGCGTCGCTGCACGGTCGTCGGTGCCGCGTTCGACGAGGGTGTTCTCACCGTGCGCTTCACGCCCGACGCCGCCGTCTGGCCCGAGAACCTCACTGCGCCCCCGCCCTCGGCGCCGACACCGGGGGCCGGGAATGGCTGACGAGCGCGAGACCCGCGACCTCGTGGCCGAACTGCGCATCCTGGCCGAGCTCGTCATCGATCGAGTCGAACCGGCGCTGCGCCGGTTCGACGACCCCGAGGCTCCGCACTGGGACGGCTGCTCCTGGTGTCCGCTGTGCGCGCTGGCTGCGGCGCTGCGGGGCGAACGGCACGACCTGCTGAGCCTCGTCGCGACCGAGTTCGACGCCCTCGCCGCCGTCGTCCGGGCCTACCTCGACGACCACGCCTCGACCGCGGCCCGGCCCGCGTCCCACGCCTCGACTACCGCTCGGCCCGCGTCGCCGACCACGCCGACCGTCGACGCCGACGGGACGGGGACCGCCGTCCCCGGCGCGTCGACGCCGTCGGTTCGCCCCGGCGGCTACCAGCCGATTACCGTGACGACGACGTCGAAACCCGACCGGGAGCGTCCGACGCCGCCGACGCAGTGAGGACCGAGCACGACAGTGAGAACACAGGGCCACGGAGCCAAGCCCCTGACCATCGGTATCGACGTGGGCGGCACCAGCATTCGCGCGTCGGTGGTCGACGTGGACGGGCAGGTTCTCGACAGCACCCAGGCCCCGACGCCGCAGGAGTCCCGCGCGCTCGAGAACGGCATCGACCGCGCGGTGCGTGAGTTGGCGAGCCGTCACGACATCGCCGCCGTCGGACTCGCCGTCGCCGGGTTCATCAACTCCGACCGCACCGTCGTCCGGTTCGCACCGCATCTGCCGTGGATCAACCGGCCGGTGGCGCGCGAGATGACCGAACGCCTCGGCATCCCGGTCATTCTCGAACACGACGCCAACGCGGCGGCCTGGGCCGAACATCGGTTCGGCGCCGCGGCGGGTGGCGGCAACGTCGTCATGATCGCCATCGGCACCGGTATCGGCGCTGCCCTGCTGATCGACGGCAAGCTCTACCGCGGCAGCTACGGCATCGCGCCGGAGCTCGGTCACCTGCAGGTGGTGCCCGACGGCCGCCAGTGCGCGTGCGGCAAGCGTGGGTGCTGGGAGCGCTACTGCAGCGGAACGGCGTTGGTGGACACGGCGATCGAGCTCCTCGCCGCGAATCCGCGCGGCTCCACGGTGTTGGCGCGCGAAGCGTTCCTCGACCCCGGGTCGCTCACGGGCCGTCGCATCGCGGGCGCCGCGCAGGACGGCGATCTGGTCGCCATCGAGACCATGTCGGAGTTCGCGCGGTGGCTCGGCATCGGCCTCGCGCTGGTCTCGGACGTCTACGACCCCGATCGTATGGTCATCGCCGGGGGAGTCGCCACGTCGTCGGCGCTGTTCCTCGACCTCGCTCGCGAGCACTACGCGGCGCAGATCACCGGGGCCGGGCATCGGCCCCTCGCACGCATCCGCGGCACCCAACTCGGGGAGGCCGCGGGCATGATCGGTGCCGCCGAACTCGCTCGGGTCGAAGTGGGTGCGTCGCGCGGATGACCGCACGGTGACGGCCGTGTGAGATGTGTCCGACTGCACGTCCGAACTGTGGCTGGTGTCATAAACCGGCGGTAGGATACGCGTAACGCTCGGTGATCGCCGCGGATCTCGAGGCGGCTGTTCGACGAAAGGCGTGTCGGGAATGTGGTATTGGACCTTCAAATACGTGCTTCTCGGTCCGCTGCTGCACCTGTTGGGGCGACCCAAGGTGGAGGGGCTCGAGAACATCCCCGTCGACGGTCCGGCCATCCTCGCGAGCAACCATCAGGCCGTTCTCGATTCCTTCTATCTGCCTCTGGTGGTGACTCGCCGGATCACCTTCCTGGCCAAGAGCGAGTACTTCACCGGCCGCGGCGCCAAGGGTCGGTTCCAGCGCTGGTTCTTCAGCTCCGTCGGTCAGGTTCCCATCGACCGCACCGGAGCGTCCGCGGCTCAGGACGCGCTCGACGCGGGTCTGCGCGTCCTGCGGAACGGCAAGCTCCTCGGCATCTACCCCGAGGGCACGCGGTCCCCTGACGACCGGCTCTACAAGGGCAAGACCGGCATGGCGCGGTTGGCCCTCGAGAGCGGCGTGCCCGTCATCCCCGTCGCCATGATCGGCACGGCCAAGATGAACCCCATCGGCTCCAAGCTCCCGCGCCCCACCAAGGTCGGCATCCGGATCGGCAAGCCGCTGGACTTCTCGCGCTACGAGGGCATGGCCGGCAACCGCTTCGTCGAGCGCGCCGTCACCGACGAGGTCATGTACGAGTTGATGAAGCTCGGCGGCCAGCAGTACGTCGACGTCTACGCCGCGAGCATGAAGGCCACCCCGGAATCGGACGGCGCGGCGGGTGCCGACGGAGCCGCCCGCATCCCGGACAGCCGCGCGGGCTGAGTCCCGCTCTCTCCGCGCGGGACCGTCAGGCCACCGGCTCGGGGGTCCGGCGTCGCGGAAGGACCGCGGCCACCACGAGGAAGGCCAACCCCCACCAGACGTACGACGACGCCTGGATCTGATCCCAGAGCGGCCAGCCCACGCCGTCCCACCGGCCGGGGCCGAGGCGCCAGTGGGCGGGGAAGTGCAGCAGCACCGCGCCGATCATCCCGAGGGCGGGGAGGGCGACGGAGCGACGGGTGAGACCGGCGTGGATGCACAGCACCAGGATCGGCACCGACCACACCCAGTGGTGCGACCACGACACCGGTGAGACCAGCAGCCCCAGAACGGCGTTGACGCACAGGGCGGTGAGCCGGTCGCGAGCCGCGAGGGCGCGGTGCATGGCGACGACGGCGATCACACCGACGACGGCGCTGCACGCGATCCAGACCAGGGTGCGGGGCCCGTCGTCGAGTCCGAGGCGGGCCAGCATGCCGGTGAGCGACTGGTTGGCGACGTACCCCGGGTGGCCGATGCGGTCGGAGTCGACGAGCACGTCGGTCCAGTACCGGACGGAGCCGTCGGGGGTGGCGACGAACCCGAGGGCGGTGAACGCGAGGAAGGACACCACCACGGTCGCGGCGGCGCGGAACCGGCGCGCCAGCAGGAAGTACAGAACGAAGACGGCCGGGGTGAGCTTGATGGCGGTCACGAAGCCGACGAGCAGTCCGCGCGGCCACAGCGTGCGGCGGGGGAGGACGTCGAGCACCACCAGGCACATGAGGACGACGTTGATCTGGCCGTAGTCGAACGTCGACCACACCGGTTCCAGCGCGAACGCCGCCGCCGTGCCCGCGGCCGCGACCCACGCGGTGTCGGCCCGGCCGAGGGTGACCAGCGAGCGCACCGTGACGGCGACCGTCACCGCGAGCAGCACCATCGTCATCAGCGTCATGACCGTCGACGCCACGGTCAGGGGGAGCACCGCCATGGGCGCGAAGGCCAGCGCCGCCATGGGCGGATACGTGAACGGCAGGGGAATGTCGACGCTGGTGGCGGGGAGGACGCCGTAGAGGTCGACGCCGTCGAGCAGGGCACGACCGCCGATCCGATAGACGTCGAGGTCGAGGCGATAGATCTCGCCCCACTCCCGCAGTGGCGGTAGTCCGATCAGGTTGAACGCGATGCCGGCCAGGAGGGCGGCGACGGTGAGGACCTTGGCCGCCACCACCAGGGGCCGACGCCACCGAGGCGGGTCGGCGGTCGGCGCGGGTGAGCTCCGCATGCGAGGTCCTTCCGCGGCCGGCCGATAGGGTGGCCACCGTGCGCTATTTCTACGACTGCGAGTTCATCGAGGATGGTCGCACGATCGATCTGGTCTCCATCGGCATCGTCGCCGAGGACGGCCGTGAATACTACGCGGTGTCGGCGGAGTTCGATCCGGAGCGGGCCGGTCCCTGGGTTCGCCGCAACGTCCTGCCGAAGCTGCCGCCGTTCTCGTCGTCGCTCTGGCAGTCGCGTGCGCGGATTCGCGACGAGATCCTCGACTTCGTCACCGCCGCCGGGAACGACGACGTCGAGATGTGGGCCTGGGTGGCGGCGTACGACCACGTGGCGCTGTGTCAGCTGTGGGGGCCGATGACGGCGTTGCCGCGGGTGATGCCGCGCTTCACGCGCGAGCTCAAGCAGTACTGGCAGGAGCACGGGTCGCCGGCCCTGCCGGACGCTCCGGACGACGCGCACGACGCGCTGGCCGACGCGCGGCACAACCTGGCCAAGTTCCGTGCCGTGGAGTCCGCCCGCGCCGCAGGCTGAGCCGCCGCGCCGTCGGCTCGGGATCGGCCGTCCGACCGGGCTCGGCCCGGAATGGGGACCGTGACCGGTCACCACTATCCTGGAGTCGTGAACTGGACTGTCGACGTTCCGATCGAACGCCTGCCCGAGCTCCCTCCGCTCCCGGAGGCCCTGCGCGACCAGCTCGCCGCGGCACTGGCCAAGCCGGCCGCACAGCAGCCGGACTGGCCGGCCGATCAGGCCGAGGCGATGCGCACGGTGCTCGAGAGCGTGCCGCCGATCACGGTCGCAGGCGAAGTCGAGGCCCTGTCCGCCGAGCTGGCCGCCGTCGCGCGCGGCGAGGCCTTCCTGCTCCAGGGCGGTGACTGCGCCGAGACCTTCGTCGACAACACCGAGCCCCACATCAAGGGCAACATCCGCACCCTGCTGCAGATGGCCGTCGTCCTCACGTACGGCGCCTCGCTCCCGGTGGTCAAGGTTGCGCGGATCGCGGGTCAGTACGCCAAGCCGCGGTCGTCCGACGTCGATGCCCTGGGCCTGAAGTCCTACCGCGGCGACATGGTGAACTCGCTGGTCGCCGACGAGGCGGTGCGTGCCCACGATCCGTCGCGCCTGGTGCGTGCGTACGCGAACGCGAGCGCCGCGATGAACCTGGTGCGCGCGCTCACCGGCGCCGGAATGGCCGACCTCTACAAGGTGCACGACTGGAACCGCGAGTTCGTGCAGAACTCGCCCGCCGGCGCCCGGTACGAGCAGCTCGCGTCCGAGATCGACAACGGTCTCAAGTTCATGGACGCCTGCGGTGTCACCGACCCGAACCTCAAGCAAGCCACCATCTTCGCCAGTCACGAGGCGTTGGTGCTGGACTACGAGCGGGCGATGCTGCGTCTCGACAACGACGACGAGCACCCCAAGCTCTACGACCTGTCCGCGCACTTCCTCTGGATCGGCGACCGCACCCGTCAGCTCGACGGTGCGCACATCGCGTTCGCCGAGCTCGTGTCGAATCCGATCGGACTCAAGATCGGGCCGTCGACGACGCCGGAGATGGCCGTGGAGTACGTCGAGCGGCTCGACCCCACCAACAAGCCGGGCCGTCTCACGCTCATCTCGCGCATGGGCAACGGCAAGGTCCGCGACCTGCTGCCCGCGATCGTGGAGAAGGTGCAGGCCACCGGCCACCAGGTGATCTGGCAGTGCGATCCGATGCACGGCAACACGCACGAGGCGACCACCGGGTACAAGACTCGTCACTTCGACCGCATCGTCGACGAGGTGCAGGGGTTCTTCGAGGTTCACCGCGAACTGGGCACGCACCCCGGCGGCATCCACGTGGAACTGACCGGCGAGAACGTCACCGAGTGTCTCGGCGGTGCCCAGGACATCTCGGATCTGGACCTGTCCGGCCGCTACGAGACCGCCTGCGACCCGCGCCTCAACACGCAACAGTCGCTCGAGCTGGCGTTCCTCGTCGCGGAGATGCTGCGCGGCTGAGATCGGCGCGGCGGGGGGCTCGTCAGCCGCACCGCGGTCGGGCTACGGCAGCGACACCACCGTCACGGTCCCTCCCGGCGCGACGCGCTCGGAGGGACCGGGCGTCTGCGAGATGACCAGTGACCGATCGGTGCGGGTGACCTGGCGGACCCGGACGTCGAGGCCGAGCCGTTCGAGTTCCTCGCGCGCCGAGCCGACGGTCCGGCCGAGCAACGACGGTACGGGGACGGCCGTCGACACTCGCAGCGTCACGGCGGTTCCGGCCGTCACGCCGGTCCCGGCCGCCGGGTCGGTGCCGACGGCGGATCCCCGGTCGACGTCGGCGTCGAAGACCTCCTCGACCGCGGAGACGGTGATGCCCACGCGATCGAGCGCGGCGCGCGCGTCCTGCTCGCTGCGTCCACGCACGTCCGGGACGTCGACCGGCGGTGCGCCCTTGCTGGTCACCACGCGGACCTCGCTGCCGACGGGAAGCACCGTGCCCGGTGCCGGATCGAGTGCGGCGACCTCGCCCCGCGCGGCGGAACTGCTGAACGCCTCGCCGCCGTCGACGGCGACGAACGTGCGGTCCTCGAGCGCTCCGGCGATCTGATCGGGCGACGCACCGGGCACGAGATCGGGCACGGCGGGACGCCCCTGCGAGACGAGGACGGTGACCGTCTCGCCCCGCTCGATCCGCGAACCCGACGGCGGATCGGTGCCGAGCAGCCGATCGGTGGGCGCGTCGTCGGTCCACCGTCCTTCCACGGTGGCCGACAGGTCCGCGGCCTCGATCGCGGATACCGCCGAGGTGCGGTCGAGTCCGTCGACGGCGGGCACCGCGGTGAACCGGCCGGAGCCCGCCCACCATCCGACCGTTCCGAGCACCAGTGCGGCCACCACCAGAATGGCGACCCAGATGGCGGCGACCCGACGGGACCGACGACGATCCGACCGGTAGTCCGGGTAGGCGTACACGCCCCGGCCGCGGCCCGTGGGCTCGGTGCCGCCGGGCTCGGCGTCCGTGTCGCGCGGGACGGCGGCGGTGACCATCTTGGTGTGCTGCGTGGGGGACGGGGCGCCGATCGACGCCGCCGGAACGGCCACGATGGCGGTGTCGGGGGAGCGCGGTGCCTGCGGGGCGTAGGGCCGCGGGGCGTGCAGTGTCTGGGCGGACAGGTGTTCGGCCGAGCGTGCCGGAGCCGGCACTCGGTAGGCCGGCAACCCGAGCGCGGCGGTGACCGAGCGGAGGGCCTCACCCATCGTTCCGGCGTCGCGGAAGCGGTCCGCGGCGTCGCGGCGGGTGGCGTCGCGGACGACCGAATCGAGATGACGCGGTACCCCCGGCACGACGGAACCCGGCGCGGGAACGTCGTTCTCTACGCGCTGATACGCGATGGACAACGACGTGTCCCCGTCGAACGGCGTTCGGCCGGTGAGTACCTCGAACAGCAACACCCCGGCCGAGTAGACGTCGCTGCGCGCGTCGGCGGTCCCCGACGTGACCTGCTCGGGGGAGAGGTAGGCCGCAGTGCCGAGGATGACGCTCGCCGACGTGGTGGTCGCGGCGGCGACCGCGCGGACCAGGCCGAAGTCGGCGATCTTGACGTCACCGTCGTCGGAGATCAGGACGTTCTCGGGTTTGACGTCGCGGTGCACCAGGCCGGCCCGATGCGCGACGGCGAGCGCGTCGAGCACGGGTTGGAGCACCGCGACGGCGGCGTGCGGCGGCATCGGACCCCGCTCGCGCAGCAACTCCCGCAGCGTGCCGCCCTCGACGAGTTCCATCACCAGGAACGCGTGGTCACCGTCGCGCCCGTGGTCGTGGACGGCCACGAGACCGGGATGATGCAGACGCGCGACGGCGCGGGCCTCGAACTCGAAGCGGCGCACGAACTCGGGGTCCCCGGCGAACTGCGGATCCATCACCTTGATGGCCACGGGCCGATCCAGACGAGTGTCGAGACCGCGGTACACCGTCGACATGCCACCGCGGGCGATGGGAGCGTCGACTCGGTAGCGCCGCTCGAGGAAGGCGCCGAGCAGCGACGGACCGGACACGGCCACGGTGGAGCCTCCTGCTCGTCGTCGGGGATCGAGGTCGTCGGGGATCGAGGACGGGCCGATCGGGGCCCGTCGTCCGATGGTAGTCAGTCCGCGCGGTGAACTTGGTTCACGACGTCCGCCGTGACTACCGTTGTCGCGGTGAGTGCCATTCCCTACTGCGACGACGTGATCCCCGCCGACGAGCAGGTCGTGCCCCTTCCCGACGTCGCGGCGTCCCTCGGCGTCGCCGTGACACGCGTGCATCAGATGCTGCGCGAGAACAAGCTGATCGCCGTGCGCCGCGACCGGGTGGTCGCCGTTCCCGCCGCATTCCTCGACGAGCACGGTCACCCGCTCAAGCACCTCGCCGGCACGGTGTCGGTGCTTCTCGACGGAGGCTTCGATCACACCGCGATCGTGCGGTGGCTCTTCGAGGACGACGCCAGCCTGCCGGGCCGACCGGTGGACGTCCTGCACGGCGACCACGCCCGCGAGATCGTGCGGCGTGCCCAGGCGATGGGTTTCTGACCGGCCCGGTCGATGGGTTTCTGACCGGCCCGGTCGATGGGTTTCCGACCTCAGGACGCCGTCGGGAGCAGGCGAGCGGCGAGTCCGCGACCCGCGGCGCGCGCGGCCACGCCGCCGCGTCGACCGTTCCCGACGGTGGAGCGGCGGGACAACGAGCGATACCCGTCCCGTTCGACGACGCCGAGGATGTCCCGGTACAGCGCGAACGCGACACGGATGCCCGGCCGGGCCCTCGGCGACAGCAGCTCGATCCCCGGCTCGGCGGTGCGGTAGAGGGCGCGGCACGTCGCGATGACGTCGGCGAGCGCACGCGCCACGCGCGGATCCACCCGGTCGGTCCGACGGCACCAGTGCAGCAGGTCCTCGTCCACGCCGTAGGCGGCCAGCACGTCGCCGGGTAGGTAGATCCGGTCGCGGGCGAGGTCCTCGCCCGCGTCCCGCACGAAGTTCGTCAGCTGGAACGCCTCGCCGAGGGCCGCCGCGGCGGGTGCGGCGTCCTCAACCGGGCCGACGGTGCCGAGGATCGGCAGCATCTGCAGCCCGATCACCGCTGCCGAACCCCACATGTAGACCCGCAGGTCGTCGAGGGTGGCGTACCGGTCGGTGTAGATGCTCGACGACGGCACGTCCATGCGCATCGAGGTCATGAACGCCGTGAAGTACTCGGCCGAGATGTCGTACTGGCGCGCGGTGTCCACCGCGGCGGCGAGGATCCGGTCGTGGTCGGTCACGGGTTCGCCGGTCGCCGGCGCCACCGCCGCCGGTCCGTCGGCGAGACCGGCCCGGAACCGCTGGTCGATACGGTCGAGCAACGCTTCGTCGTCGGCGACGGCTGCGGCGTCGTCACGCTCGGCGATCATGTCGACGTCGATGATGTCGTCCACCATGCGGGCGTACGCGTACAGCGCGTGCACGGCCGGACGGCGCTCCGGCGGCAACAAGCGGGTCGCCAGGAAGTACGTCTTGCCGTGCTCGCGCGCGACCTCGCGGGAGACGGCATAGCCCTCGCGCAGTAGATCCGTCACGTGCTCACCTCTCGGGGGGACCGTCGAGTGGACGGCTCGGCGGTCTCGCGGCCCTCTTCGGTCTCACGGCCCTCGGGGATCGCCGTCGCCACGGTGTGGCCGTCGGGATCAGCCACGGTGTGGCCGTCGTCGGAATTCGCCGCGGCGACGG
Organism: Rhodococcoides corynebacterioides NBRC 14404; assembly: GCF_001894765.1. GTDB lineage: Bacteria > Actinomycetota > Actinomycetes > Mycobacteriales > Mycobacteriaceae > Rhodococcoides > Rhodococcoides corynebacterioides. The sequence continues at coordinate 310,128 of NZ_BCWV01000004.1, read as the reverse complement.
CCGCCTCCGACGTGTCGTTCGGCAGGTGCGCGGACCGCGTCGCAGTCTCCGCCGCGGCGAAGGGCGGTTCCGGGTCCGGATGGGTGACCGAGCGCAGTCGCAGCGGATCGACCTGCCGCAGGGACAGGGCTGCGACGACCGCGGCCACGATGGCGAGCACCACGTGGGGGAACGTGTACAGCCCGATCGAGCCGTCCGGCTGGAACACCAACATGAGCCAGGCGGACAGGCCGACGAGCACGGTCAACGTGGTGATGGACATGGTCAGACCGGCAGCGACGGCGAGCGGCCACGAGTAGTACCACGGCAGCGCCGCGGGGGACAGGATGACGATGGCCACCAGCGAGACGAGGATGCCCAGCAGGGCGCTGCGCTCGGAGTGCCGTGACCGCCACCACGCCGTGACCAGGACGATCGCCAGGGCGACGGCGCAGAGCAGGCGCGTGACCTCCAGCACCGGCCCGAGCCGGGCGCCGGTGAACCAGCCGGTGCCGACGGTCACGAGGTGGGCGAGGATGGTCGGGAGCGACAGCCAGTTGATGATCTTGGCCGACCCGCTGAGCGCGGTCAGCCAGCCGATGCCGACGCCGGCGACGGCGGACGAGACGACGAACACGGCGGCGAACACCGCGAAGCCGATGCCCGCCGTCTTCACGAAGAGCTGCAGGGTGCGCACCTGCCGGGTGGGTTCACCGCGCTCGCGGCGGGCATCGTTCTCGGCCCGCAGACGGGTGCGCTCGTGCTGCATCCACATCCAGACCAGGAACGGCAGCGCGATGCCCGCCGTCGCCTTGATGGCGACGGCCACCGCCACCAGACCCATGCCGAGCACGTGGCGGTGACCCAGGACGGCGGCGATGCCCGCGGTCATCAGGCCGACCATGAGCATCTCGTTGTGGACGCCGCCGATGAGATGGACGAGCACCAGCGGGTTCAGGACCGCGAGCCAGAGCGCGACGGCCGGGTCGGCGCCGAAGTGCCGGGCGATCCGCGGCACGGCCCACATGGTCAGCGCGAGCCCCGGCAGCATCGTCAACCGCAACAGCATGGTGCCGGCGATGACGTTGTCACCGGTCAGTGACGTGATGCCCTGCCCGAGAAGCAGGAACAGGGGGCCGTAGGGGGCGGTGGTGGTGGTCCACACGGTGGAGACGTTGTCCAGCAGGATCCCGGGGTTGGCCACGGGTCCCACGGCGTACGGGTCGAAGCCGTCGCGCAGGAGGGCGCCCTGGGCGAGGTAGGAGTAGGCGTCGCGGCTGAACATCGGCACCGCCAGCAGCAGCGGGGCGATCCACACCGGAACCACCCAGCGGAGTCGGGAGACGGTGGTGCGATGAGCCAACGTCTCGCGGCCGAGGCGAACCCACGCGGCGATCATGAGCAGGACACCGATCCACACCATGGCGGTGGAGAGGACCAGGCCGTGGCCGAAGCGCAGCCACGACAGGTGCATCTCTTCCAGGAGTGGATCACGGCGGCGGACGGCGCCGGATCCGAAGCCGCCGAACGTGATCAGCGCGGCACCGGCGAGGCCGACCAGCGTGGCGCGGCCCGCCGCGCCGGAGAGAAATGCCCGCACACCGTGTCGATCGGTGCCCGCAGGGGACCGACCGAGGGAGGGCGTGGACATGTTCCTCCCCGAATACCTCGACAGCGACGTGTGACGGCCGCGTGCGGCCTGTCGGAGAGTTTAGAGGCAACTCCGGTGAACCCACGCACGGACCGGGCCGGAGCGCGAGGAACCGTTCGCGAAAGTTCAGACCCGCGCGCGTCCGGCCGTCGCGTCGATCCGCTGCGCGGCCAGGCGCCCGGAGATGAGCACGGTCGGAACGCCGACCCCGGGTGTGGTGCCGCATCCGGCCAGCACGACGTTCTCGATGCCGGGGACCAGGTTGCGACGCCGGAACGGTCCCGTCTGACGGAAGACGTGCGACGCGGAGAACGGGGTGCCCGCGATCATGCCCTGCGCGGCCCACGTCGTCGGGGTGTCGACGTGATCGATCACCAGGTGCTCGGCGATGCCGTGGTACCCGCGACGTTCCATCTCGAGCAGGATCTCGCGCACGTACGGCTCGGTGACCGTGTCCCAGTCGATCGGGGCGGTGTCGAGATTCGGGCACGGGGCGAGAACGGAGATCGGCTCCTGCTCGATCCCGTCCGTGGTCACGCGCAGGCCCGGATCGGTGAGCGACGTGCGGGTGATCAGCAGCGACGGATCGCTCATCACCGAGCCGCGACCGCGCCGGGCGGTGAGTTCGCGGAAGGTCTCGGCCCACTTCGCGCCGAAATCGATGACGTGGTGCGACCGCGAGGACCACCGGTCCGTCACCGACACCGGGACGCGCCCGTGGACGACCACCGCCGACGGGGACGCGCGAATCCGTCGACGCGGCGTCCGTACCCCGGCAGTGCCGAGGAGGGCGTCGACGACGGGCAGGTCGGGGGTGAGCACCAGCGCGTCGCACGCGATGCGCTCGCCACCCTCGAGGACGACCGCGCGTGCGCGACCTCCGCCCTGTTCGATGCTGCGGACGGTCGCCTCGGTGCGCAGCGTGCCGCCGGCCGTGGTGAACGCGTCGGCCATCGACTCGGCGATCACGCGCATCCCGCCCTCGGGGAACGTCACCCCCAGGGAGGTGTCCATGTGGGCGATGACGGAGTAGACGCCCAACGCCTTCGCCGGAGCCACGCCCGCGTACAGGGCCTGGAACGTGAAGATGCGGCGCAGCCGATCGTCGTGGACGAAGGCGTCGACCTTGCCGCCCAGCTTCGCGAACCCGCCGAGTTTCAGCAGCGTCAGGGTCTTGCGGAGCGAGGTGGGTTCGGCCACCAGATCCACGGGGGAGTCGAAGTTGCCGCCGACGAAGCGGTCGTACGCGGCGTCGAACATCGACGCCAACCACCCGCGCAGTCGGCGATAGCGCGCGGCTTCCTCGGGCCCGCACGTGCGCTCGACCTCGGCCACCATCCGCTCGGGGTCGGAATGCACGTCGATGCTGGTGCCGTCGGAGAAGCGCGTGTGGTACGCGGGATGGAGCGGGTGCAGACGCAGTGGTGGTGTGGTCGACTCACGGGTCGCGCCCACCGCGGCGAGCGCCTCGTCGATCAGGTCCGGCATGGTCAGCACGCTGGCGCCGGTGTCGATGCGGTAGCCGGGCGCGGCGACCGATCCGACGCGGCCGCCGACGGTGTCGGAGCGTTCGAGCAGGGTCACCTCGCGGCCCGTGCCCCGCAGATGCAGAGCCGCGGCGAGACCGGACAGTCCGGCCCCCACCACGACGACATGATCGGTGGGGCCGGTGACCGTGGCGGCGGTGGACGTCATGTGGTTCTCCTGGTGGCGGCGTGCGCCATGGCGACGAGGCGATCCGCCGCGTCGGGTGAGATGTCGGCACCGGACAGCGCCGTGAGCGCGGAGTCGGTCAGGTCGGTGATGCGGCGCTCGACGTCGTCGACCGCGCCCAGCCGGACGAGCAGGTCCCGCATCTCGTCCACCTGCGCCGCGGTGAGGTCGGTTCCGAGTCCGGCACGGATGGTCTCGGCGGCCGCCGGGTCGTCACGGTCGGCGACGTCGAGTGCTGCCGCGATCAGGACGGTGCGCTTGCCCTCGCGCAGGTCGTCGCCCGAGGGCTTGCCCGTCACCGCCGGATCGCCGAACACCCCCAGCAGGTCGTCCCGCAGCTGGAACGCGATGCCGATGTCGGCGCCGAAGGTGCGGTAGACGTCCAGTAGTTCGGCGTCCGCGTTCGCCAACGCCCCGCCGATCAGCAGGGGCCGCTCCACGGTGTACGCGGCGGTCTTGTAGCGATCGATCCGCAGCGCCGCGTCGAGCGAATCGTCGCTGCGTGCCTCCACCGCGATGTCGAGCAACTGGCCACCGAGGACTTCCGTGCGCATCGCCGACCACATCGGGCCGACGCGGCGCACCGTCTCGATCGGCAGGTCCGCCTCGCGGATCAGATCGTCCGCCCAGCACAGCGCCAGATCGCCCAGCAGGATCGCCACGGCCTCGCCGAACGCGACCGGATCGCCGATCCACTCGGAACGGCGATGGCGCTCGGCGAAGGTGACGTGGACGGTGGGGAAACCGCGCCGGGTCAGCGAGGAGTCGATGATGTCGTCGTGCACCAGGGCGCAGGCCTGGACGAACTCGAGGGCCGAGCAGACCTGCAGAACGGCGGGGGCGTCGGGCCCGGAGGGATCGCCGCCCGCGCCGAGCCAACCGGTCCACGCGAACGCCGGCCGAATTCGCTTGCCGCCGCGCAGGACGAACGAGCGCAGTTCGTCGACCGCCTCGGCGTAGACGGGGCCGACGCTGTCGACGGTGGCGCGTCGAGACTCGACGAAGGAGTCGAGGACGGATTCCACTGCGGTCACGAACGATCCGCGGGGCCAGTCGGCTCGGTCGCCGGCGAGGGATGCGCCGGTGGTCGGGAGAGATGCGGCAGACAGGGTTTCCTCCGGGGACACGCAGGGACGTCGTGAAGCGAGGTCCGCACCGGTCGACGGAGGCGGACGCAGGGCGGAACAGGACCCCGCCTGCCCGCACTCTAGTGCTGATTCGGACACCCCCGCGCCGAGGGACGACCCCGCGCCTCGACCCGCGACGAGGGGTCTGTCACAGCGCGCGGGCCGCCGCGACCCGGCGCGCCGCTTCTATGCTGTGCTCGTGACCGATCGATCACGCACGTCCCGCACCCCGTCCGTCGTCGACCGGCTGGCGGCGGCCACCCATGGGAGCGTGCCGTTCTCCGTCGAGTTCTCGCCGCCCCGCGACCAGGCCGGCGAGGATCGTCTGTGGCGGACCGTGCGGGCGTTCGAGCAGATGCATCCGGCGTTCGTCTCCATGACCTACGGCGCCGGCGGGTCGACGCGTGACCGCACGGTGCGCGTCACGGGCGACCTGGCCGACTCCACGACGTTGGTCCCGGTGGCCCACCTCACCGCGGTCGGACACAGTGTCGCCGAACTGCGGTCGATGGTCGGCGCCTACGCCGATCGCGGCATCGCCAACATCCTGGTGCTGCGCGGCGATCCGCCCGGAGATCCACTCGGTCCGTGGGAGAAGCACCCCGACGGGGTCGAGTACGCCGAGGATCTGGTCCGGTTGGTCAAGGAGCTGGGGGACTTCCACGTCGGTGTGGCGTCCTTCCCGGGTGGGCACCACCGGTCGCCGTCGGTGGACGACGACACGCGATTCCTCGTGAGCAAGCTCCGGGCCGGCGCGGACTACTCCATCACCCAGATGTTCTGGGACGTCGAGGACTATCTGCGTCTCCGGGACCGGGTGAGCGCGTTCGATCCCGAGCAGGGTGCCAAGCCGATCATCCCCGAGATCATGCCCATCACCTCCATGCGTTCCATCGAGCGCGCCGTCGAGCTCTCCGGATCGGAACTGCCCGCGGCCGTGCGGTCGCGACTCGCCGCCGCGGCGGGCAGCGGACCCGAGGAGGACCGGGCCGCCGTCCGGGCGGTCGGCATCGAGTTGGCCACCGAGATGGGGGAGCGGCTCATCGCCGAGGGCGCCCCCGGCCTGCACTTCATCACCCTGAACTTCGCGAAGGCGACGTCGGAGGTCGTGGCCAACCTCGGGCTCGCCCGGCCCGCCCCCGCGATGACCGGGTCAGCGACGGGTGTCGAGAGCGCGTGATTTCCAGGTGAGCGTGCCGCGGCGCCGACCGCGGTCGCTCGACACCGCCAGTGCCGTCCCCACCACGATCGACGCCGGGTGCCAGCTCGACGTGACGACGTCGCGAACCAGCGAATCGGGGCTGCCCTCGGCGCGCCGGGTCACCAGTCGCGACACCACGCCGGCGCCGTAGCCGACCGCCGCCCAGCGGCGCGTACGCCGGGACGACGAGAGCAACCCGGTGGGCGGCACCACCCAGATCGCCGCCACCAGCGCACCGACGACGACGGCGACCGGTCCCCGCCCGAACTGCGACCACAGCCACTTGCCGTGTCCGGCCCACACCTGCGCGGCGTCGTCGTACATCCGGCAGGTGGCCACCCGTCCGCCGTACCCGACGGCCGTCGGGAATCCGTGGCGGCGGAACTCGCGGACCAACTCCAGATCGTCCGCGACGGCTCCGCGCGTCGATCGGTGCCCGCCGACAGCGCGATAGGCGGCGGCGTCCATGACGAGGAACTGGCCGTTGGCCACCCCCATCGACGGACGTCGGCCGCGGTTGGCTCCCCGCACGTAGAGGCTGACCGACCAGGACCAGGAGAGCAGGGGCTGCACCAGCCGCTCGGCTCGGGTCACCGCGACCTGGCCCGGCCACGGGCTGAGGAAGGCGGTGCCGAGTTCGCGCAGCTCCGCGACGGCCGCGTCCACCGCGTGCGGAGTCAGCCGGACGTCCGCGTCGACGAAGACCACCATCGTCGGATCCGTCTCGGTGAGCGCACGGACACCGAGATCGATGCACGTCACGGACTTGCCGACGCCGCCCGCCGTGTCCGGTCGGCGACGGTCCACGCGGACGCGGGGGTCGCCACCGGCGGCGGCCCGGGCGGCGTCGGCGGTGCCGTCGGTGGACTCGTCGTCGAGCACCAGGACGGTCAGGGCGGCGGCCGTCCGCTGGGCGAGCAGATCGGCCAGGAGGTCGGGGAGCCGCTCCGCCTCGTCGCGTGCCGGAATGCACACGGTGACTCGCTCGGTCGCGGCGGCGCCGCCACGTCGGGGAGCGACCACGGGTGCCGTGCGGGCGTTCGCCATCGCCAGCGCCGCGGTGGCCGTCGCCGCGAGGGCGCCGGCGCGGACGAGGCGGCCGTACACGGTCAGCGAGCGTCGTTCCGGCGGCGCGGCGTGCGGAGGGAGGGATTCCGCGACACGTAGGCCATGCCGCCGACGATCGCCGCGACACCGACGGTCACGCCGAACACGATGCCCGCCCAGCCGGCGAAACTGCGCGTGTTCGGATCCGAGTACCGCACCTCGGCGCGCAGCGTGCTGCGTTCGCCGGCCGGCAGGGCCCAGGAGACCACGTTGTCACCCTCGCGGGCGCCGTTGGTGGTGGTGACCCGCGCTGGGAACGCGATGGTGAACTGGACGTCGCTGCCGTCGGCGGGCACGGTGCCCAGGTCCACCTGCCCCGACAGGGCGACCAGATCACCGGATCGCACCAGGGAGAGTTGGAACAGCCCGTCGGCCTGATCCGACAGCCCGCCGAGCTGTTGGACGTCGCCGAACGTGAGGTCGCTGAACAGGGCCTCGCTGCCGACGTACCCGTCCGACGAGTACGGCTGGACGCGAATCTTCCCGGCGAGGCTGTCGGGCACGTCGAGACCCGGTCCGGTGTCGCCCTCGGCGGTCGGGATCACCGCCACGACGATGCGACCCGAGACTCGATCGTCGGAGGAGACACCCATGGACACCTGGGCGCGCAGGCACCCGGAGAGCAGGACGGCCGCGAGGGCGAGAACGGTCACGACGGCGAGACGGCGCGTCCGACGACGACCGGGACGGCGGGAGCGAGGTTCGGCTGGCGTGACCACAGCGGTCATGGTGCCAGCCGATCACCCGTCGTCAGTGCACGGGTCGATCGACACGCGGAGGGGTCGGCGCGGCGTCGCGTCGACGCACCGCCAGCAGGAAGGGAACGCCGACGACGCCCATGGCGACCAGGCCGTACAGCGCGGACCAGCCGAGGTCGGGAAGGAACACGGCGTGGGCCAGGGCGGACCCGAGCCAGGTCCACAGGAACAGCGCGAGTGGAACCGATCGTGAGACCTCGGGCCGTTCCGCCCGCACGCGACCGAGCAGCTCCATGGCCACCGCCATGCAGAAGGCGACGAGCAACCACCCGACGTAGTTGGTCCACGGGATTCCGGGCAGCCCCGGCAGCCCGGAGAAGGCGCTGCACCAGGTCCACTGGCCGTCGGCGACCATCTGCGGGTCGAGGTAGAGATCCCACCCGACCACGCCGACCGTCGTCAGTCCGATGCGCGTCGCGGTGCCGGCCCGCGCGCGTTCGGTGATCACCGTGGCTGCCGTCCACACCGGATACAGCCCTGCGGTCCAGGCGAACGGGACCACCACCGGAACGTGGGCGATCGAGGGACCGATGCGGTCCTGCGCGTAGGCGTAGCACCCGAAGGGCATGCCGGTGCGCGTGCCGACGATCTCGGCGGTCAGACCGATACCGGCGGTGATCAGCACCATCGCGACGGCCCACCCGCCGCCGCGGGAGCGCGTGGCATGCGCGACGCACGCCGCAGCGAGGAGCGCCACCACGGAGAAGGTGATGGCGTCCTTCACCGAGCCCGACGCGAGCGGGTAGGTGATCTGGGCCAGGACGGCCGCCACCGCGAAGCCGAGGGCCACCGGCGGAGTCCGCGTCGCCGGGGTCATCTCACCGGCCCACCATCGCGCCGAGCCGCGAGGCGAGCCGCCGCACGGGTGAACCGGCACGGTCGGCCAGGGCCAGTCGGGCCGCGCTGCGGCCGGATGCGCCGGACACCCCACCACCGGGGTGGGTCGAGGCGCCCGTGAGGAAGAAGGACGGAGCGCCCGGCACGGTCATACCGGCCAGGGCGGGCATCGGCCGCCACATCATCATCTGGTGCAGGGACATCTCCACGTGCATGACGTTGCCGCCGATCAGCCCCAGTTCCTGTTCGAGATCCCACGGCGACTGCGTGTGGCGACGCAGGACGGACTCGGCGAACCCGGGGGCGTACCGATCCACCTCGGCGACGATGCGGTCGCCCTCGAGTTCGGCGACCTCGGGCGATCCGCCGCGCCACGAGCGGCCGTCCGCCAGGCGGTAGGGGTGCCACTGGGACCACAGGGACACCTGGTGTTCCCCGGGCGCGGCGATCGAGGGATCCACCGCGCTGAAACTCATGGCCAGGACGACCGGCGCGGGGGGCAGGTCACCGGCCGACGCGGCGCCGTGGGCCCGGCGCAGCTGGGCGCGGTCGTGCACCAGTAGCTGCAGTCCGTGCGAGGACTCCGCGACGTCGGTGTTCGGGTAGGTCGGCAGGGCGGTCGTCGACGCCCGGACCACCATGCCGATACCCGGGCCCACGTCGATCTGCCGTCGCCACGAGGCGGTGGTCGCCGTGTCGAAGCCGCCGGCGTCGAGCAGGTCGAGGGTCGTCAGGACGTGGCATCCGGCGATCACGGTGCGGGCGCGGACCTCCTCGCCGCTCGCGGTGCGGACCGACCACCCCTCGCCTCGTCGACTCACCGAGGTGACCGCGTCGCCGAGGGTGACGGTGCCGCCGTCGGCCTCGATCTTGGTGGCCAGGGCGACGGAGAGCGCGCCGCTGCCGCCGACCGCGCGACCGGGCGGGGTGGTGTGCATCAACGTGTTGAACGCGACCATCGGGGCCGTGCCCGGTTCGGACATCGGCGGACCGGACTGCGCCCCGAACCAGGCCAGCGCGGCCTTCAGTCGCTCGCTGTCGAACCAGCGGTCGAGCAGAGCGTCGCCGGACGCGAGGAACTCGCGTGACAAGGCCGCGGGGCCGTCCTTCGCGTCCATGCCCCAGAACGAGGAGAAGAACGCGCGCCCGGTGGGCGGCGCGCCGAACGAGCGCATGACGCGGGCGCTGCGCGGCCCCCACACGGCGACGAAGCGTCGGTACGCGTCAGCGTCCCGACGTCCGCAGGCTGCCTCGATCGACGCGCACGTGGCGTCGAGGTCCACCGAGAACACGATGCCCGGCTCGTCCGTTCCGGGTGGCGGGGGAGCGAACGCCCAGGGATCGCAGTCCAGGTAGCGCAGGCCGTGGTCCGCCAGGCGCAACTCCTCGATGATCCCGGTCTGTCGCACCATGATGTGCGCGGACGACCCCCGGTCGACCTTGTGGCCCGGGAACCGTTCCACCGTGGACGCCGCCCCGCCGACGACGGTGTCCCGCTCGAGAACTCGGACCGACCACCCGGCCTCGGTGAGGTAGGCGGCGGAGACGAGAGCGTTGTGTCCCGAACCGATGACGGCGGCGTCGATCACGTGGTCGGCTCCTCGGTGGTGGTGGTGGTGGTGGTGGTGGTGCCGGTGACGGCGGAGCTGCGGGTGGGCAGGGGTAATTCGCGGCCGAGGACGGCGAAGGGTCGGGAATCGCCCGCGAATCGGAATCGGCGCAGCACGTCGGTGAACCCGGCCCGTCGGTACAGACGCCACGCGCGGTTGTCCTCGGCATGGACTTCGGGGGTCGAGAGCAGGACGCGCTGCTCGCTCCGCCCGGCCAGGAGGGTGCCGAGCAGTCGGCTGCCGACGCCGGCGCCCTGGACGCCGGGCGCGACGTGCAGTTCGGTGAGCTCGACGTAGTCCGCGAGGACGTGTTCCGCGCGTTCCGGAGTCCACCCGGCCCGGCGCATTCCGTCGCGGACCTGCCGATGCCACCACTGTCCGTGATCGCCGCGGTAGCAGTAGGCGATGCCCACGATGCGGTCGGCCTGCAGCGCGCCCACGGCGCGCCATCCCGGCCGCAGGATGTGCTCGGACCACATCGGGGCGCGGTGCAGGTCCGTCCCCGGCGGATATCCCATGGCGTCGACGTACACGGCGAGCGCCTCGGTCAGCCGCGCGCGCATCTCGTGCGGGCTGAGGTCGAGCAGAGTGACGTCTCCGCTCCCGGCGGATGCGGGCACGACGGTCACGGTACCCATCCGGTGAGCCCTGGCGCGTCGGCGAGGGGAGCGGTACTGTCTCTATCGAACACACGTTCGACGACGGCGATCGGTGTCGGACCCACGTGATCTTCTTCGCACCGGAGGTCGACGCGGAATGCGCGGCCCCCCGCAGCACGGTTGATCCGGGAGAACGGCCGATCCGCGACGCAGGCCCACGCACCGGCACACGGGTACGAGCACACGAGTACGAGCACGAGTACGAGCACGAGGAGGTTTCGACCATGGCGAGAGGCTTCGCTCCGACGAGCACCCGCGGCGGTCGTGGCACGGTGCTGTCCTTCGGCGCTCCTGCTCCCGCCCCGGCGGGGCCGCCGTCGCGCTCGGCGGCGCTGTTGCGTCGGGCCGACGCGTTGCTCGCGACCGCGGCGGGTGCGCCCACGGCCGCCGATCGTTTCCTCGAGGCGTACGTGGCAGCACTGCGCGGTGCCGGCGCCCTGCTCGATGCGGTGGATCCGACACCGAAGCGTGGCGCGCCGCGCAGCGCGTGGATGCGCATGCAGTCCGCGGCGCCGGAGTTCTCCGACTGGGCGGCGTACTTCGCGGCCCACTCGTCGGTCCGAGCGGCGATCGAGGCGGGGTCCGGCGATCGGATGGACTCGGCGGAGGCCGACGAGTTCTTCACCCAGGTCGGACGCTTTCTCCACCGGGTCGAGGACCGGCTGATCACCTCGCCCGACGCGGTCCCGCAGTCCGCGTAGGACGCGGCGCCACCACGGCGCCCGATTTTTCCGCATACTGGTGTGGCAGCGAGGTGGTACGCCACCGAATCTGCTCGTATCATCGTCAGCAGGTGGCCGGACCGATCGGCCACCTCTCACTTCTGGCCGGGAGTGAGAGCCCATCCAGTGCCGGGGGAGGTACCGTGCCACTCTCCGAGCACGAGCAGCGCATGCTCGATCAGATCGAGAGCGCTCTCTATGCCGAGGACCCCAAGTTCGCGTCCACCGTGCGCGGCGGACGCATCCGAGCGGCGTCGACTCGTCGCCGCTTCCAAGCCATCGCGCTCTTCGTCGTCGGTCTGGTTCTCCTGATCGCCGGCGTCGCGCTGCCCGTCAAGCCCGGTGGGTTCCCCATCATCAGCCTGGTGGGTTTCGCGGTCATGTTCGGCGCGGGTGTTCTCCTGCTCGTCCGGAAACCGGGTGCGCCCACCGCCGAGACGGAGTCCGAGGGTGGTGCCGAGCCGTCGGGACCGCCGTCCTCGTCCCGTCGCCCCGGGCCGACTGCCCGTGGCACCTCGGGTCAGCGTGGGGCCAAGCGTCCCGGCTTCTCGGCCCGGATGGAGGAACGCTTCCGTCGCCGCTTCGACCAGGGCTGACCTGTATGGGTCGGCGTCCGCGCTGACTCCCTGATCTCCACGCCGAATGCGGCGCCTCGTCACGAGGCGCCGCATTCGGCGTTTTTCGTGCGTGCCCGCCACCGCACTGCTGTCCACCGAGCCTCGAGGGCGCGAGTTCCGCCACGGGATCCGGGGCCAATCCGCGGATCCGCAGTGTCGAGGCGGATCGTGTGGCAGAACTCGCGCGGGTGCCGGGCCACGGTGTCCGCGACCCGGCTGATTCGCCGGGATTTCTGTCGGAACGATCGAGGGCGGGCACTCACGCCCGACGGCGCCTTCCGATATGGGTGTCGGCCCGGCTGCGCAACCCCACGACGCCCCACCTGAGCCGGCGAACGTCGTCCGGGCCCCCACTTTCCTCCACTACCGCACGGAAAAGCGCCTCGAGCTGCACTGTTCGTCTGCCGAAGCAGCGTCGCAGAACCAGGTCCTGACGTCCGGTCTCGTCGTCACCCACGAGAACTCACCGCGCGCGACCTGCTCTTTCGTGGACATGTCACCACTCCGAGGGGGTGAAGTGATTGAAAGTGGGGGAAAGTGGGGTAATGTGGCCGTCAGCGGAGAGAGCAAGCCGCGACGGACGCAAGCGGGAGGTGCCGGGTGTTCCTCGGTACCTACACGCCCAAGCTCGACGACAAGTTCCGGCTCACGTTGCCGGCGAAGTTCCGAGACGAACTGGCAGGAGGGGTGATGGTGAGCAAAGGGCAGGATCACAGCCTGGCCATCTACCCCCGGGCGGTGTTCGCCGAGCGTGCGGAGCGGTTGGCGGCAGCGTCGCGGTCGAATCCGCGGGCGCGGGCCTACATCCGCAACCTCGCGGCCGGGACGGACGAGCAGCACCCCGACGGTCAGGGCCGGATCACCATCGGACCTGCCCACCGGGAGTACGCGAACCTCTCCAAGGACTGCGTCGTGATCGGCTCGATGGACTACCTCGAACTGTGGGACGCGGCGTCGTGGGAGACCTACTCCCGTGAGCACGAAGAAGATTTCTCGCAAGCAGTGGACGAATCGCTCGAAGGAATGTTGTAGCCGACCGTGGCCGACGCGAGTGCCGCGTGGCCTCTGCCCGAACCGGGCCTTGACGTACTTCCCCGACGCCAAGTACCGGACCAGGACCCTGACGTACTTCCCCGACGCCAGGTGCCTGATCGGACAGGGACCTCGCGCGCATTCGCTCCACACGGACCGCGAGACCGACCGCAACCGACACGACTGCAGAACACGGCGAGACACGGCGGGAGATCCAGATGGTGGAGCAGCAGGGGTCCCCGTCCCCCTTCTCTCACGTTCCCGTGCGACTCCACCGCGCCGACGAGCTGCTCGGACCGGCCTTCACGGCCGCGGGCGATCGTGATCCGGTCTACCTCGACGCCACTCTCGGCCTGGGCGGGCACGCCGAACACTTCCTCGAGACCTACCCGCGCCTGCGCCTGATCGGCCTCGACCGCGACACCGACGCACTCGCGCTGGCCGGTGAGCGCCTCGCCCCCTTCGGCGATCGGGTGGTTCTCGTCCACACCACGTACGACGGCATCGAGGACGCGTTGGATCGCGCCGGCCTCGATCACGTCGGCAGCGTCGACGGCATTCTGTTCGACCTCGGTGTGTCGTCCATGCAACTCGATTCCGCGGATCGCGGCTTCGCCTACTCGGTGGACGCGCCGCTGGACATGCGGATGGACCCGACGACGGGCCGTACCGCGGCGGACATTCTCAACACCGCCACGCACGGCGAGATCGCCCGCATCCTGAGCACCTACGGGGAGGAGCGGTTCGCGGGACGAATCGCCTCCGCCATCGTGCGGCGTCGCGACGAACAGCCGTGGACCACCAGTGGACCGCTCGTGGAGTTGCTGTACGACAGCATTCCCGCCGCCACCCGTCGCACCGGGGGACACCCGGCCAAGCGCACGTTCCAGGCGCTGCGCGTCGCGGTCAACGCGGAACTCGACTCTCTCCACGACGCGATCGCGCCGGCCCTGGCCTCGCTGGTCGTGGGCGGTCGCATCGTCTTCATGTCCTACCAATCGCTCGAGGATCGCGTGGTCAAGCAGGAACTGACACCGTCGACCCGCTCGACCACCCCCGAGGGCCTGCCCGTGGAACTGCCCGGCAGCGGTCCCGAGTTCCGGCTGCTCACCCGCGGTGCCGAGAAGGCGCCGCAGTCCGAGATCGACGACAACCCCCGGGCGGCACCCGTGCGACTGCGTGCAGCCGAACGTATTGCGAGGAGGACGTCGTGAGTGCACCCGTGGACGTGACGGGAGGTCCCCGGCGTTCGGGCGGCGCGGTCGAGCGGGTCGGATCCCCGTCCGCACCCGCCCGCACCGGTGCGGCCCGACGCGCGTACGAGAAGCGTCAGCGACGCGCCCGCGCTCTCGACGTCGACACGGCGACGACCGATCGTCGCGCCGTGGCCGCTCGCGTCCCGTTCGTCGCGGCCGTCATCGGCCTGCTCGCGATCGGTCTGGCCTGCACACTCCTGCTCAGTACGCGCGCGGCCGAGGAGTCCTACCGGCTGAGCGACGCACGCGCCGAGAACCAGCGGCTGACCGAACAGGCGGCCGCGTTGCAGCGTGACGTGGAGTTGGCCGGGTCCGCACCCGAGCTCGCCCGGCGTGCCGCCGAGCTGGGCATGATCCCGACGAAGGATGTTCCCCGTCTGGTGGTGCAACCGGACGGCGTCGTCCAGGTGATCGGTACGCCCGCTCCGGCGGCGGGCCCTCCGGCTCCGGCGTTCTCGGCGCCCGGGGCGTCGCCGACCCGTGGCGCCGCCGGTCCGACGACGGCGAGGACCGGAACGGGCGCCGCCGCAGCGCCCGGCGCCACGCCCGGCGAGGCGCTCACACCGCTGAACCGGAGCGCGGCCCCCACCACGACCACGCCGGCGCCGGCGAACTCCGCGCCCGCGGCAGCGCCGCAAAACGCAGCGCCGCAGAACGCAGCGCCGCAGAACCCCGGACCGGTCGACGAACAGCCCGTGGCGGTCCCATCCGCGACCGGAGGCACGCAGTGAACCAGCGACGCGACGAGCCGCCCCTGCGCTCCCGAGGCCCCGCACCTCGGTACCCTGCGCGGTCCGGGCCGCAGTACCCGGGTCGACCGGCCGCGCCGCGCGGACGGGGCCCCTCGCGCCGTGGTGGGGCGCGAACGGAGACGTTCGACTTCCGCTTCCGGTACGGCCGCTTCGCCATGTTCCTGATCCTCGGTATCGCGACGGTCCAGCTGCTGTGGATCCAGGGCATCGACGCGCCCGCGTTGTCGGCGCAGTCGGCCAGTCAGCGGACGACGACCATCGTCGACCCCGCCACGCGCGGATCCATCACGGACCGGGACGGCAAACCCATCGCGTTCACCATGGAAGCGAAGGCGCTCACGTTCCAGCCGCAGCGGGTGCGCGTCGAGCTCGAGGAGGCGAAGGCGAAGGACCCGTCGGCGCCCGAGCCGGACGATCGCATCGACGCCATCGCCGCGGGGGTCGCGGACACCCTCGCCGGTGTCGTCACCGAGAAGGACCTCATCGCCAAGATGACGGGCAACACGTCCTTCGAGTACCTGGTCCGCAGCGTCGACCCGGCGGTGGCGGCGACGATCGCCGAGAAGTTTCCCGAGGTGGGCCTGGAGCGGCAGGACATCCGTGAGTACCCGGGCGGCGCGCTCGCGGCGAACATCGTCGGGGCCACCGGGTGGGACGGGCACGGTCTGCTCGGCCTCGAGGACTCGATGGATCCCGTCCTGGCCGGAACGGACGGCTCCCGCACCTACGACCGCGGCAGCGACGGTGCGGTCATCCCGGGGAGCTGGCGCGATCAGCAGCCCGCGATCGACGGGTCCACCGTCGAGCTCACGCTGAACAGCGACATCCAGTACCAGGTGCAGCAGCAGGTGCAGCAGGCGAAGAACCTGTCGGGCGCGAAGAACGCGTCGGCCGTCGTGCTGGACGCGAAGACGGGCCAGGTGCTCGCCATGTCCAACGACGGCACGTTCGACCCGTCCATCGGCGTGGGCAACAACCCCGCCGACGCCCAGATGGGCAACCTCGCCGTGTCGAGTCCGTTCGAACCCGGCTCGGTGAACAAGATCGTCACCGCCGCCGCGGCCATCGAGGACGGGCTGACGCGCCCGGACGAGGTCCTCCAGGTTCCGGGCAGCATCACGATGGCCGGGGCCACCGTGAAGGACGCGTGGGATCACGGCGTCGCGCCGTACACCACCACCGGCGTGTTCGGGAAGTCGTCCAACGTGGGCACGCTGATGTTGGCGCAGCGAGTGGGCGAGGACCGTTACGCGGACATGCTGCAGAAGTTCGGCCTGGGCCAGCGCACCGAGGTCGGTCTGCCCGGCGAGAGCGCCGGCAGCGTTCCGGCGCGCGACCAGTGGTCGGGCGGCACGTTCGCCAACCTCCCCATCGGGCAGGGCCTGTCGATGACGCTGCTCCAGATGACGGGGATGTACCAGGCCATCGCGAACGACGGCGTGCGCATCCCGCCGCGCATCGTCTCCGCGACGGTGGGCCGGGACGGAACACGGACGGAGACCCCCCAACCCGACGGCGTGCAGGTGGTCAGCCCGGAGACCGCACGCACGGTGCGCGACATGTTCCGCTCGGTGACCCAGAACGACACCGGCGACCAGCGCGGCACGGGTGTGCAGGCCGGCATCGAGGGCTACCAGGTGAGCGGCAAGACCGGTACGGCACAGCAGGTCGATCCGAACTGCAAGTGCTACTCGAACTCGAGCTACTGGATCACCTTCGCGGGCATCGCGCCCGCGGACGATCCGCGCTACGTGATCGGAATCATGCTCGACGCACCCACGCGCAGCGCGGACGGTTCCGGCGGGCAGTCCGCGGCGCCGTTGTTCCACTCCATCGCGTCGTGGATGCTGCAGCGTGACGCCGTGCCGCTGTCCGCCGAGGCCGACCGGCTGGTGTTGCAGGCGGGCTGACCGGACCGGACCGGTCGGGGTGCGGTCGGGCCCGCCGGTAATCTGATGCGTCGGCCTCCTCGCCGGAACGTCGCGTTCCGGCGTCCCGGCGCGCCATGACCACCGCGTGAACAGCCGTTTCCGCCACGACAACCAGGAGCGATCACACCGTGCCCAGCTCGTCCCTCCGCCCGCAGCGGCCTCCGATCACGCTGATCGGCCGTCTCGCCGACGCGATCGGGGCGACCGTGCACGGCGGTGGCGGCGGTTCGGTGACGGAGCTCTCGGTGACCGGCGTCGAGCTGCGGGCCCAGGACGTTCTGCCCGGGGACCTGTTCGCGGCTCTGCCGGGTGCACGACACCACGGAGCGCGATTCGCCGCCGACGCCGTCGCGCGGGGCGCGGTCGCGGTCCTCACCGATCCGGAGGGCGCGGACCTCGTCGCGACCACGACGGCGGGTTCCGACGTCGTGGTGCTGGTGCACTCGAATCCACGGTCGGTGCTCGGCTCGGTCTCGGCGACGGTCTACGGCGATCCGTCGGCGTCCATGACCGTCGTCGGCATCACCGGCACGTCCGGCAAGACCACCACGTCGTATCTGGTCGAGGCGGCGCTGCGCGCGGGCGGCCGCACCCCGGGCCTGATCGGCACCGTGGAGACCCGGATCGGTGACACTCCGGTGCCCTCGGCACTGACGACGCCCGAGGCGCCGCATCTGCACGCCCTGTTCGCGGCGATGCTCGAGCAGGGATGCGACAGCGTCGTCATGGAGGTCTCGTCGCACGCGTTGTCGCTGGGCCGCGTGGACGGCACCCGCTTCGCCGTCGGGGCGTTCACGAACCTCTCGCAGGACCACCTCGACTTCCACCACACCTTCGAGGAGTACTTCGCGGCCAAGGCGCGCCTGTTCGCCGCCGACTCCGACGTCCACGCGGCCGAGTCGGTCGTCTGCGTCGACGACGAGTGGGGGCGTCGGATGTCCGACATCGCGGCCGCGTCCGGCCCCGTGACCACCGTGTCCACCGGCGGGGAGACCGACGGTGCGTCGGCCGTCGCCCGCGACTGGCAGGTGCGGGCCGACGGCACGCAGACCTTCCGGGCCGTGCTGGGGGATCACGACGTGGCGGCGACGCTGCGCCTGCCGGGCCGGTACAACGTCGCCAACGCTCTCGTGGCCGCCGCCGTGGCCGTGCGCGTCGGCGTCGATCCACAGGTCGCGATGGACGCCATGGCCACCGTGGACGTACCCGGGCGCATGCAGCGAGTCGACCGCGGCCAACCGTTCCTCGCCCTGGTCGACTACGCCCACAAACCCGCCGCCCTCGAGGTGGCGCTGGCCACCCTGCGTCGGCAGAGCACGGGCCGCATCGCCGTCGTCGTCGGCGCCGGCGGGGATCGGGACACGGAGAAACGCCCGCTGATGGGTGCCGTGAGCGCTGCCGCGGCCGACCTGGTGGTGATCACCGACGACAATCCGCGGTCCGAGGATCCGGCTCTGATCCGCGCGGCCGTCCGGACCGGCGCGATGGGCGTCGCCGACGACGTGCGTGGGGAGGTCGTCGAGATCTCGCCGCGCGCCGACGCCGTCGCGTACGCGGTGCGCTGGGCGCGTCCGGGTGACGTCGTCTTGGTGGCGGGCAAGGGCCACGAAGTGGGTCAGAAGGTCGGTGACGTCGTGCATCCGTTCGACGATCGCGAGGCGCTGGCCCGGGCCATCGACGGACTGGCCACCGTCGGACCGTCCATCGACGAACGCGGGGAGGACCAGAGGTCATGAGAGCACTGTCGATCGGGGAGATCGCGGAGATCGTCGGAGGGACCCTGCACGACGTGCCGGATCCGGACGTCCGGGTCACGGGCACGGTGGAGTTCGACTCCCGCAAGGTCACGCCGGGCGGAGTGTTCCTCGCCCTTCCGGGCGAGCGGGTGGACGGGCACGATCACGCTGCCGACGCCGTCGCGGCCGGCGCGGTCGTGGTGTTGGCGACGCGGCCGGTGGGGGTGCCCGCCGTCGTGGTCGAGCCGACCCCGCGCCCGGACCTGCCCGCGTACGACCCGGCCGGAGCGGGTCCCGCCGTCCTGACGGCACTCGCCGCGCTGGCGTCCGCGTCGGTGACCGGATTGATCGACGACGGGCTGACGGTCGTCGGTATCACCGGGTCGTCGGGCAAGACGTCGACGAAGGACCTGATCCGTGCGGTCCTCGAACGGGCGGGCACCGTGGTCGCACCGCCGGGGTCGTTCAACAACGAGCTGGGGCACCCGTGGACCGTGCTGCGCGCGGACGAGACCACCCGATTCCTGGTTCTGGAGCTCTCGGCTCGTGGTCGCGGGCACATCGCCCAGTTGGCGCGGATCGCGCCGCCGCGCATCGGCGTCGAGCTCAACGTGGGCACGGCGCATCTGGGGGAGTTCGGGTCGCGGGAGAACATCGCGGAGGCGAAGTCCGAGCTGGTCCAGGCCCTGCCCGCCGCCGCCGCGGGCGGAGTGGCCGTCCTCAACGCCGACGACCGGCTGGTGGCGGCGATGGCCGAGAAGACCGCCGCACGCGTCGTCTCCTACGGCCACGGGGGCAGCGCGGACGTGCGCGCGACGGACGTCGTCCCCGACGCGGAAGCGCGCGCGTCGTTCACGCTGCACACGGCGTCCGGATCCGCGCCGGTCGCGTTGCAGGTGCACGGCGAACATCAGGTCTCGAACGCCCTGTCGGCCGCGGCCGTCGGACTCGAGTGCGGGATGGCCGTCGACGACATCGCGGCCGCGCTGGGCGACGCCCGCGCCGCCTCGGAGCGGCGCATGGACGTGCGCACGCGCCCGGACGGGGTGACCGTGATCAACGATTCCTACAACGCCAACCCCGATTCGGTGCGCGCCGCCCTCAAGGCACTGGTCACCATGGCTCGCGCCGACCGGAGCAGCGCACGGCGATCCTGGGCGGTTCTCGGCGAGATGGCCGAGTTGGGCGAGGACTCCGTGATCGAACACGACCGGATCGGCCGACTGGCCGTGCGGTTGGCCGTGGACAAGCTGGTGGTCGTGGGGACCGGACGTCCCTCGCACGGCATGCACCAGGGCGCGGTCATGGAAGGGTCGTGGGGCGACGAGTCGGTGCTGGTTCCCGATGCCGAGGCTGCCGTCGCGCTGCTGCGCGAGCAGGTGGCTCCGGGTGATCTGGTGTTGGTCAAGGCATCGCAGTCGGTGCGACTGTGGACCGTCGCGGAGGCGGTCCTCGCGGAGCAGGGGGAGAACCGGTGAGGCAGATTCTGTTCGCGGGAGGCATCGCGCTGGCGGTGGCGATCCTGCTGACGCCGGTCCTCATCAAGGCGTTCTCGCGCCAGGGGTTCGGCCAGGAGATCCGCGTCGAGGGCCCGGCCAGTCACCAGTCCAAGCGCGGCACCCCGACCATGGGCGGCGTCGCGATCCTCGCCGGTCTGTGGGCGGGCTACTGGGGTTCGCACCTGATCGGCATCGCGTACGAAGCCGACGGACCGTCGGTGTCGGCGCTGTTGGTGCTGGGACTGACCACCGTCCTCGGTGTGGTGGGCTTCCTCGACGACTTCATCAAGATTCGCAAGCAGCGCAACCTGGGGCTGAACAAGACGGCCAAGCTGGTGGGCCAGCTGTTCGCGGCCGTCATCTTCGGCATCCTCGCGCTCCAGTTCAACGGTGCGGGAGGTCTGACCCCCGGCAGCGTGCAACTGAGCTACGTCCGGGACATCGCCACGGTCTCCATGGGCGGCATCGTCTTCATTCTGTTCTGCTACCTGCTGGTCAGCGCGTGGTCCAACGCGGTGAACCTCACCGACGGTCTCGACGGGCTCGCGGCGGGCTCGATGACTTTGGTGCTCGGCGCGTACACGGTCATCACGTTCTGGCAGTACCGCCAGTCCTGCACCACCGAGCCGCGGCCGGGATGTTACGACGTTCGCGACCCGCTCGATCTGGCCTTGATCTGCGCGGCGGCGGCCGGCGCCTGCATCGGCTTCCTGTGGTGGAACGCCGCGCCCGCGAAGATCTTCATGGGTGACACCGGATCGTTGGCCCTCGGCGGCCTGCTCGCCGGTCTCTCCATCGTGACCCGCACCGAACTGCTCATGGTGGTGATCGGCGCGCTGTTCGTCGCCGAGGCGGCCTCGGTGGTCATCCAGGTGGCGGTGTTCCGGTCCAGTCGACGCCGCGTGTTCCGCATGGCGCCGTTCCACCATCACTTCGAACTGGGGGGATGGGCGGAGACGACGGTCATCATTCGGTTCTGGTTGCTGGCGGCCATCTCGTCGGCCGTCGGTCTGGCGCTGTTCTACAGCGAATACCTCGCCGCGGTCGGAGACTGATCGTGGCCGGTGCAGCCGACCACGGGGCCGGTGCGAACAGTGAGGCGGTCACCGACCCTCGCGACCTGAGTGGTCGGCGTGTCCTCGTCGCGGGCGGCCGGGTGTCGGGGCGTGCTCTGCTCCCGACGCTCGACGCGCTGGGCGCGCAGGTCACGGTGGCGGATTCCGACGAGGCGGCCCTGGCCGCGTGCGCGGATCTCGGGGCGGACACGGTGTCCATGGACCGGATCGCCCCGGACCGGGCGGCCGTCGCCGAGTTCGCCCTGGTGATCACGAGTCCCGGGTTCCGGCCCGATGCGCCGCTGCTGACCACCGCCCTCACCGTGGGCGTGCCGGTGTGGGGCGACATCGAGTTCTCCTGGCGCGTCGACCGCGCCGAGGTACACGGTCCGGCCCGCACCTGGCTCGTGGTCACCGGAACCAACGGCAAGACCACCACCACGTCGATGCTCGCGTCGATTCTCGAGGCGAGCGGCCGACCGTCGCAGGCGTGCGGGAACATCGGCGTCCCCGTCCTCGACGCCCTGCGGTCGGAGTCACCGCGGGCCGAGGTCCTCGCCGTCGAACTGTCGTCCTTCCAGCTGTTCTGGGCGCCGTCCGTGCGGCCCGCGGCCGGGGTGGTCCTCAACATCGCCGCCGACCATCTCGACTGGCACGGCGGTATGGACGCCTACGTGGAGGCCAAGCTGCAGGCCCTGCGCGGGGACGTCGCCGTCGTCGGTCTCGACGACGCGGTGGCGTCGTCGTTGCGGTCGCGGGCGACGGCGCCGCGGACGGTGGGGTTCACGGCCGGGCGACCGTCCGCGGGCGATCTCGGGGTCGAGGACGGCATGCTGGTCGATCGCGCGTTCGGCGACGGCGTGCCGCTGGTGTCGTCGGCGGAGATCGAGCCGCCGGGCCCGGCCGGTCTGCAGGACGCCCTGGCCGCCTCGGCGCTCGCTCGCGCGGCGGGCGTGGACGCGGATTCCGTCGCACGCGGGCTGGCGGCGTTCCGCGTGGGGCCGCACCGCGCGGCGACAGTGCGTGAGCTCGGTGGGGTGCGGTTCGTCGACGATTCGAAGGCGACCAATCCGCACGCGGCGCGATCGTCGATCCTCGCGCACGAGCGGGTCGTGTGGCTCGCCGGCGGGCTGCTCAAGGGCGCCGAGGTGGACGACTTGGTGGCGGAGGTGCGGTCTCGACTGGCGGCAGCCGTGGTGTTCGGCCGGGACGGCGAGGCCATCGCGGCCGCGCTGGGGCGACACGCGCCGGATGTCCCCGTGGTTCACGTGCCGCCGGGGGACGATGCCTCTGTGGCCGATGAGACGGATGTGACCAACGGGGATCAGGTGATGACGCTGGCCGTGCGCGCCGCCGCCCACCGCGCCGAGCCCGGAACCACCGTGTTGCTGGCCCCGTCGACGGCCTCCTTCGACCAATTCCGTGACTACGGCCACCGCGGGGACAGCTTCACCGCCGCCGTCGCCGACCTCACGGAGGCGGATCTGGGCACCGGCACCCGGCCGGGGAACGCGGGATGAGCAGCCCGAAGGCATCCCGCTCCCGCTGGTCCGTGCGCCCACCCCGCGCCGTCGACACCTGGATGGACCGGCCGCTCGCGTCGTTCCACCTCGTCGTGACCGTGGCGGCCATGCTGACGACGCTCGGTGTGGTCATGGTCCTGTCCGCGTCGTCGGTCGAGGCCTACGCCGAGGACGGCTCGGCCTACAC
The DNA here is from genome assembly GCF_001894765.1 of Rhodococcoides corynebacterioides NBRC 14404. Classification (GTDB taxonomy): domain Bacteria; phylum Actinomycetota; class Actinomycetes; order Mycobacteriales; family Mycobacteriaceae; genus Rhodococcoides; species Rhodococcoides corynebacterioides. The sequence continues at coordinate 287,176 of NZ_BCWV01000004.1, read as the reverse complement.
GATGTTCACCCGCCAGGTCATCTTCGCGGTCGTCGGAGTCGTGGCGTTCGTGGTCGCTCTGCGGCTGCCCATCCGCGTCATTCGGGCATGGTCGTTCCCGCTGTTCGTGATCTCGGTCGTGCTGCTGGTCCTGGTGCTGATCCCGGGGATCGGCACGGTGGCACAGGGCACTCGCGGATGGTTCATGATCGGCGGCGTCGGTCTGCAGCCGTCCGAGATCGCCAAGGTGACGTTCGCGGTGTGGGGTGCCCACCTGCTGGCGTCGCGTCGCGCCGAGCGCGCCGATCTCAAGGGTCTTCTGATCCCGTTGGTTCCCGCCGCGATGGTGATCTTCGCTCTCATCGTTCTGCAGCCCGACCTCGGCACGACGGTGGCTCTCGGCATCATCCTCATGGCGCTGCTGTGGTTCGCGGGTCTACCGCTCAAGTGGTTCGTCTCCATCGTCGGCGGTCTGGCAGTGGCGGGCGGCGTGCTGGCCATGACCGCCGGCTACCGCTCCGCGCGCATCGCCCAGTGGCTCGATCCCGGCAGCGATCCGCAGGGCGCCGGCTACCAGTCGCGTCAGGCGCTCTACTCCCTCGCCGACGGTGGCGTGTTCGGCCTCGGACTCGGCCAGAGCCGGGCCAAGTGGAGCTATCTCCCCAACGCCCACAACGACTTCATCTTCGCCATCATCGGCGAGGAACTCGGACTCGTCGGCTGCGTGGCCGTCATCGGCCTGTTCGGTCTGCTCGTCTTCACGGGCCTGCGCATCGCCGCGCGGGTGCCGGATCCGTTCATGAAGATCCTCGTGGCCACCTTCACCGTGTGGATCCTGGCGCAGGCCGCCATCAACATCGGATACGTCATCGGGCTGTTGCCGGTCACCGGTCTCCAGCTGCCGCTCGTGTCCGCCGGCGGAACCTCGACGGCCATCACCCTGCTGGTGCTGGGACTGCTGGCCAACATCTCCCGGCACGAGCCCGAAGCGGTCGCCGCCCTCGCCTCCGGCCACGACGGCAAGGTCGGGCGGCTGCTCCGGTTGCCCGTCCCGCAGCCGTACTCCCCGGTCGAGGCGCAGCGCGCGCGGCTGCAGGGACGGGGTGCCGCGGGTCCGGTCCGTGCGCCCGCCCGAGCGGCAGACCGGCCCCGGACTGCACCCCGAGGCGCCGCGGGTCAGCCGCGCGCCACGGCCCAGCACCCGCGGGCGGCGGCACCGCAACCACGGGCGGCAGCCGCCCAGCCACGGGCAGCAGCCGCCCAGCCACGCGGTGCCCGACGCGCGCAGCCGGACGCGGCGTCCGGCCGCCGCACCGCCGTGCCCCACGACCCGAGATCACCGGAACGGAGACGTCGCCGATGACGCGCCCTGCCCCCGTGTCCGTCGTCGTCGCCGGAGGCGGCACGGCAGGCCACGTCGAACCGGCGCTCGCGGTCGCCGACGCCCTGCGCGAGCTCGATCCCGCCGTTCGCGTCACGGCGCTCGGAACCGAGCGCGGTCTCGAGACCACGTTGGTGCCGGACCGCGGCTACCCGTTGGAGTTGATCCCGCCGGTGCCGTTGCCGCGCCGGCTGTCCCGGCCGCTGCTGGCGCTGCCCGCGAACGTCGTCCGCTCGGTGCGCGCGACGCGCGCCGTGCTGACGCGGGTGGAGGCCGACGTGGTCGTCGGCTTCGGCGGGTACGTGGCGCTGCCCGCGTATCTCGCTGCGCGTGGACGGGTTCCGGTCATCGTCCACGAGGCCAACGCGAGTGCCGGCGTCGCCAACAAGGTGGGCGCCCGCGTCGCCGACCGCGTGCTCGCCGCCGTCGCGAACTCCGGCGTCCACGCCCGCGGCCGATCGGACGCCGAGGTGATCGGCATTCCGGTGCGCCCCACCATCACCGACCTCGACCGCGCCGCCGTCCGCGCCGAGGCGCGGGCGCACTTCGGCCTGCCCGCCGACGGGCCCGTGCTGCTGGTGTTCGGGGGATCCCAGGGGGCCCGGTCGTTGAACGAGGCGGTGTCCGGAGCCGCCCCCGCGCTCGCCGCGGCCGGAGTGTCGGTGCTGCACGCGCACGGTCCCAAGAACACGCTCGACGTCGCCTCCACCCCCGACGCCCCGTACGTCGCCGTGCCGTATCTGACCCGGATGGATCTCGCGTACGCCGCGGCCGACGTCGCCCTGTGTCGGTCCGGGGCGATGACGGTGGCGGAGGTCTCGGCCGTCGGATTGCCGGCCTTCTACGTACCCTTGCCCCATGGCAACGGCGAGCAGGAACTCAACGCCCGCCCCGTCGCGGACGCGGGCGGCGGCGTCGTGATCGCGGACGCCGACCTCACGTCGGACGCGGTGGCCTCCCGCGTCGTCCCGCTCGTCACCGATCCGGACGCGGTCCGACGCATGGGGGCCGCGGCCGCCGGCGCCGGACATCGCGGCGCGGCCACCGAGGTGGCCCGCATCGTGCTCGAGACCGCTCGGCGGCACCAGCAGCAGAAGTCGCACTCGTGAACCAGGAGAACCCGCTCGTGTCCACCCCGCCCGGAACCCCGTCCCCGGCCTCGACGGAAGGCCCCCCGGCGGGTCTTCCGGAAGAACTGTCGCGTGTGCACATGGTGGGCATCGGAGGCGCGGGCATGTCCGGCATCGCCCGCATCCTGCTCTCGCGCGGCGGTGCGGTGTCCGGCTCGGACGCGAAGGAGAGTCGCGGCGTCAAGGCGCTGCGGGCCCGTGGTGCTCGGGTGCGCATCGGTCACGACGCGTCGGCGCTGGACATGCTGGACGGTGGACCGACCGCGGTGGTGACCACGCACGCGGCGATTCCGAAGACCAATCCCGAATTGGTGGCGGCGGGGGAGCGGGGCATTCCGGTGCTGCTGCGTCCGGCCGTGCTCGCACGCCTGATGACCGGGTTCCGCACGGTCCTGGTCTCCGGGACACACGGCAAGACGTCCACGACGTCGATGCTGGTCGTGGCGCTGCAGCACTGCGGTGCCGACCCGTCCTTCGCCGTGGGCGGCGAGCTGAACGAGGCCGGGACCAACTCGCACCACGGCACGGGTGACGTCTTCGTCGCCGAGGCGGACGAGAGCGACGGCTCCCTGCTGCAGTACGACCCCGACCTGGTGGTGGTCACCAACGTCGAGGCCGACCACCTCGACTACTTCGGCAGCGAGGACGCCTACACGCAGGTGTTCGACGATTTCGTCGCACGGCTCCGGCCGGGCGGTTCGCTGGTGGTGTGCACGGACGATCCGGGTTCGCTCGACCTGGCGCGTCGCGTCGCGTCACGGGCCCCGGACGGCGTGCGCCTGCTGAGTTACGGCGCCGACGACGTCCGGATCGACGGTGTGGAGACCGGAGCACGGTTGCTCGGATGGAAGCCCGAGGACACGGGCGGGGTCGTCCACTTCCGGCTCGCGGGCGAGGACCGCGACCGCACGGTGCGTCTGGGCGTACCCGGGCGGCACATGGCGCTCAACGCCATGGGTGCGGTGGTCGCGGCGATCGAGCTCGGCGCGGCTCCGGACACGGTCGTCGAGGGACTGGCGGGGTTCGCCGGGGTGCATCGGCGCTTCCAGCTGCGGGGACGCGAGCGTGGAGTGCGGGTGTTCGACGACTACGCCCACCACCCGACGGAGGTGCGGGCGGTGCTCGGCGCGGCGGCCGATCTGGTGCGTACCGCCGATCCCGACCGTCCGGGCCGGGTGCTCGTGGTCTTTCAGCCCCACCTCTACTCGCGCACCGTCACGTTCGCCGAGGAGTTCGCGTCCGCGCTCGACCTGGCCGACGAGGTGATGGTGCTCGACGTGTACGGCGCACGGGAGGAGCCGGTTCCCGGCGTGAGCGGTGCGACGGTAGCGCGCTCGGTCACCAAGCCGGTCCACTACCAGCCCGACCTGTCGGCGGTCCCGCGTCAGGTCGCACACCTCGTGGGCGCCGGCGACGTCGTGGTCACCATGGGCGCCGGTGACGTGACCATGCTGGGGTCGCAGATTCTCGACGCGCTCCGCTCGACGCTGCCGCGGCGCTGATCGTGCGGTCCCGGAACGGCTCTCGGCCCGGGTGCGCTCGGTGACGAACGCACGCGGGGGTCGGCGCCCGGCCGCACCGCGACGGGTCGGTGCGCAGCGCGGCGCGGCGTCGGGACAGGCGTCGCGTTCGTCGGCGTCCTCGTCCGCCCGCCGCGACCGGACCGCCACACGGACCCGGCCCACTCGCGAACCGCGGATCGGTCGACGCGGGCGGATCGCCCTCGTGGCCGCTGTGCTGGCCTCGGCGGTGTTCCTCGGGGTGTCCTGGTTCGGGCCGATCTGGGCCGTCGACACCATCGACGTGACCGGGAACGCGGCGGTGGATCGCACGGAGATCGTGACCACGCTGGCGGTCGCCGAGGGCACCCCACTGCCGCGGGTGGACACGGACGCGGCGGCGACGAGGGTGGCCGGCATTCCGAAGGTGGCGTCGGTCCGCGTCCAGCGGGTCTATCCGTCGACCGTGCGGGTCACCGTGCAGGAACGGGTGCCGGTGGTGTTCTTCGACGCGCCGGACGGCACGCATCTGATGGACGAGAACGGCGTCGACTTCGCCGTCGAGCCGCCCCCGCCGGGAGTCGTGCGACTCGTGGCGGCGAGTCCGTCCTACGGCAACCTCGAGACCAGGGCCGCACTGGACGTCCTGGCGGTGTTGCCGCCGCCGCTGCGCGCGCAGGTCACGCAGATCGACGCGCCGACGATCTCGAACGTCTCGCTCACCCTCGTCGACGGTCGCGTCGTGGTGTGGGGGAGCAGCGAGGACGGCGAGTACAAGGCGTCGATCGCGTTGCCGCTGCTCACGCAACCCGGGCAGACCTACGACGTCTCGAGTCCGGACCTGCCGACGATCCGGTGAGGTGTCACGGATCCATCCGGAATTCTCCGTATTTCTCGGCGCGCCACGGCGCGCCTCCCGGACGCCGGGAGGGGTGGTCTCTACCGTTTTCCCGGTCGGACTACTTGACATAACTATAACCCTATGGTTCAGGTTGAGGGTTTCGACCCGACAGTTCGACGACACACACCAACCACGGAAGGCGAGAGCCCATGACGCCCCCGCACAACTACCTCGCCGTAATCAAGGTCGTCGGCATCGGCGGCGGCGGCGTCAACGCGGTCAACCGCATGATCGAACAGGGACTCAAGGGAGTCGAGTTCATCGCGGTCAACACCGACGCGCAGGCGCTGCTCATGTCCGACGCCGACGTCAAGCTCGACGTCGGCCGCGAACTCACCCGCGGCCTCGGCGCCGGGGCCGACCCCGAGGTCGGTCGCAAGGCCGCCGAGGACCACAAGGACGAGATCGAAGAGGTGCTCAAGGGCGCCGACATGGTCTTCGTCACCGCCGGTGAGGGCGGCGGCACCGGCACCGGCGGCGCGCCCGTCGTGGCCAGCATCGCCCGCAAGCTCGGCGCTCTCACGGTCGGCGTCGTCACCCGTCCGTTCTCCTTCGAGGGCAAGCGGCGCGGGGGACAGGCGGACACCGGCATCCAGTCGCTCCGCGAGTCCTGCGACACCCTGATCGTCATCCCCAACGATCGGCTGCTCCAGCTCGGCGACGCGGCGGTCAGTCTCATGGACGCGTTCCGCTCCGCCGACGAGGTGCTGCTCAACGGTGTCCAGGGCATCACCGACCTCATCACCACCCCCGGTCTGATCAACGTCGACTTCGCCGACGTCAAGGGCGTCATGTCCGGCGCCGGCAGCGCCCTGATGGGCATCGGGTCGTCGCGGGGCGAGGGTCGGGCCATCAAGGCCGCCGAGGCCGCGATCAACTCCCCGCTGCTCGAGGCCTCGATGGAAGGCGCGCGCGGCGTGCTGCTCTCCATCGCGGGCGGATCCGATCTGGGTCTCTTCGAGATCAACGAGGCCGCCTCGCTGGTGCAGGAAGCAGCCCACATCGACGCCAACATCATCTTCGGCACCGTCATCGACGATTCGCTCGGTGACGAGGTCCGGGTCACCGTGATCGCGGCCGGTTTCGACGGCAGCGGGCCCGCCCGTCGACCCGTCGAGGCCGCGCCCGGTCAGACCCGCGCCGCGACCGTCGGCTCGGGCCGGGCCGGCGACCTCCACGCCGAGGACGACGGACCCGCCGTCTTCCGCGACGCACCCGCCAAGTCGACGCTGCCGCCGATCGGCGAGCGTGCCGCCCGGGCGACGGGTCACCCGGTGCGCGTGTCCGACGACGAGGGCGACGACGACGTGGACGTCCCCTCCTTCATGCGTCGGTGAGCACCCCCGGCCGACCGACCGGCTACCGCGTCCGGCGCGTGACCACGTCACGCGCCGGAGGCGTGTCCAAGCCTCCCTACGACGCGTTCAATCTCGGCGACCACGTCGGCGACAGCCCGGCGGACGTCGCGGCGAACCGGCGGCGGCTGGCGGACAAGATCGGTCTGAGCCCGGATCGGCTCGTCTTCATGGACCAGATCCACGGACGCACCGTCACGGTGGTCGACGGATCGGTCCGAGGCACCGTCCCGGCGACCGACGCGCTGGTGACCACCGAACGCGACCTCGCGCTGGTGGTGCTCGCTGCCGATTGCGTGCCGGTCCTGCTCTCCGACGACGCGGCGGGGGTGATCGCCGCGGTGCACGCCGGCCGGATCGGCGCCCGGATCGGCATCGTTCCCCGCGTTCTCGACGCCATGGTGGCGGCGGGCGCGTCGCTGTCCCGCATCGAGGGATTCCTCGGGCCGGCCGCGGGCGGCGAGGACTACGAGGTCCCGGCGGCCATGCAACGTGACGTGGAAGCTCACCTCCCCGGCAGCGCGACGCGCACCCGCAAGGGCACGCCCGGCCTCGACATCCGGGCGGGTCTGCGCCGCCAGTTGCTCGAGGCGGGCATCGCCGGGGTCGCGGTCGATCCGCGCGAGACCATCACCGACCGCTCGCTGTTCAGCCACCGCCGCGGTGCGCCGACCGGCCGACACGCGGGTGTCGTCTGGATGGACACGACGGAGGGCGGACGATGACGGGCGGTGAAGGCGGCACCGGAGGTGACGCACGGCGCGCGTACCTCGCCGAGCATCTCGACGCGGTCCGGTCCCGGCTCGCCGACGCCTGCCGCGCCGCCGGGCGGGGTGTGGACGATGTGACCTTGTTACCCGTCACGAAGTTCTTCCCGGCGTCGGACGTCGCGATCCTCCGCGACCTCGGCTGCCGCGAGTTCGGCGAATCGCGCGAGCAGGACGCGGCACCCAAGGTGACCGCACTGCGCGAGGCGCCCGGCGACGACGTCCGGTGGCACATGATCGGGCACGTGCAGCGGAACAAGGCTCGCGCCGTCGCCCAGTGGGCGCACGTCGTGCATTCCGTGGACAGCCTGCGGCTCGTCGACGCGCTCCGGCGCGGGGTCGAGCGCGCAGGCGACGACGGCGCTCGGACCGACGATCTCGCGGTGTACGTCCAGGTGAGTCTGGACGGTGACACGCACCGCGGCGGCGTGGATCGCGCCGAGCTGGATGCGGTGGCGGATGCCGTCGCGGAGTCGTCGGGATTGCAGCTGGCGGGCCTGATGGCGGTGCCGCCGCTGGAGTCCGACGCGGACGCCGCGTTCGCCGACCTCGCGGGCCTCCACCAGCGACTTCTCCGATCGCACCCGACGGCGACCGGGCTGTCGGCGGGCATGACCGGAGACCTCGAGGACGCGGTTCGACACGGCTCGACGTGTGTGCGTGTCGGAACCGCGATCCTGGGTCCCCGGCCCGTAACCTCGCCTTGACAGCATGAACCACAGGAACCTCGAGATTCACGCCAGTCACACAGGACGCACCGGCTCCGCCCGCGTTCTCGCCCCACCCCGCATCACCACGCCAAGGAAGGTCGACCGATGAGCACGCTCCACAAAGTCAAGGCTTACTTCGGCATGGTTCCACTCGACGAGTACGAGGACGACTACCTCGACGACACCGACGCCCCCGTGGGTCGGTCCTCGCGCGGTGGCTATGCGCGGTCGATGGACGACGAGTACGACGACGAGCCCGCCTACGTCGGCGCGCGTCGCGGCGACGACGACTACGAGCCGGCCGGACGGGACGACTACGCCGCGGCTGCCCCGCGTCGATCCGCCCACGTCGCGCCGCTGTCCGCCCGTGGCGGCGGCCGGGCGACCACGCTGCGTTCCACCGGACCGTCCACCCGCGGCGCCCTGGCGATGGACACGCGGCCCGAGCCGCGCCCGGAGCCGCGCCGTTCCGTGTCCGTCGACGACGGGGGTCCCGTGTCCACCATCACCACTCTGCGTCCGCGGGACTACGGCGAGGCGCGCACCATCGGCGAGCGGTTCCGTGACGGCACGCCCGTCATCATGGACCTCGTCGAGATGAGCAACGCCGACGCGAAGCGACTCGTCGACTTCGCCGCGGGCCTGGCGTTCGCGCTGCGTGGCTCGTTCGACAAGGTGGCCACGAAGGTGTTCCTCCTCTCGCCGGCCGACGTGGACGTCTCCGCCGAGGAGCGTCGTCGCATCGCCGAGAACGGCTTCTACAACCAGCAGTGACCCGGCGGCGAGCGGTGCCGGCCGCGCCCTCGGGCCCGCCGGTGCCGGCGCTGCTGGCACAGTGGAGTGGTGGACGAGTCGAATGATCGGGACGTGATCGTGCTGTCGGGAAGTGTCTCCGCGAGCGATGCAGGGTCGGTGAGCTGAGTGTTCGCCGTGCTCTACTTCGTGTTGTTCCTGTTCTGGCTGCTGCTCATCGGCCGGGTGGTGGTCGAGTTCATCCGGTCCTTCGCCCGTGACTGGCACCCCACCGGTGTCATGGTGGTGATTCTCGAGGCGATCTTCACCGTGACGGATCCGCCCGTGAAGTTCCTCCGCCGCATCATCCCGCCGTTGAACCTGGGCGGGGTGCGTCTGGACCTGTCCATCATGGTGTTGCTGTTCATCGTGTTCATCTTGATGCGTGTGGTGCAGAGCGTCGGGTGATCCTGCGCGTCGGGTGTGACAGAATGATCCGTCAGGGCACACCGGCGCCTCGTCGTGGTGCACAACAACCGAATGTCCGCCGAGCGATGATCGCACCGATCGTTCGCTGGGAAACTGTCCGTACCGTGACGCCGCGTCCAGCCCGGTCGCGAGTCGCTGTCGCAGGCGACACCCGTCGCTCGCGACCGAACTGTCCGCGTAGTCGCTAGTCGATGCTCCACCGCTCTCGAGACGCGTGAAGGGATCCTTCCATGCCGCTGACTCCCGCCGATGTGCACAACGTCGCGTTCAGCAAGCCGCCCATCGGTAAGCGCGGTTACAACGAGGACGAGGTCGATGCCTTCCTCGACCTCGTCGAGCAGGAGCTCTCGCGCCTGATCGAGGAGAACGCCGACCTGCGTCAGCGCGTCGGTGAGCTCGATCAGGAGCTGGCCGACGCCAAGTCGTCGTCCTCGCGTCAGAGCGCACCCGCTGCCGCTCCCGCTGCCGCTCCCGCCGCTGCTCCCGCCCCGGCCCCGGCGCCGCGTCCCGAGCCGCCCAAGCCGGCCCCCGTGGTGCAGGCTCCGGCGCCCGCCGCCGCACCGGCCGCCGCCGCGCAGGGTGGGGGCGACTCCAACATGCAGGCCGCCAAGATCCTCGGCCTCGCACAGGAGATGGCCGACCGCCTCACCGGTGACGCCAAGACCGAGTCCGAGCAGCTGCTCGGCTCCGCTCGCGCGAACTCCGATCGTCTGGTCAGCGAGGCGCAGAGCCGCGCCGAGTCGCTGGTGTCCGAGGCTCGTCAGAAGGCCGACGCGCTGCTCGCGGATGCGCAGACGCGGTCGGAGACCCAGCTGCGTCAGGCCAAGGAGAAGGCCGACGCCCTCGAGAGCGATGCCGAGCGCAAGCACACCGAGATCATGGCGACCATCAACCAGCAGCGGTCCGTGCTCGAGGAGCGCATCGAGCGTCTCAAGACGTTCGAGCGCGAGTACCGCGTCCGCCTGAAGTCCTACCTGGAGTCCCAGCTGCAGGAGCTCGATCAGCGCTCCTCCGCGCTGCCGGTCGACAGTGGCCAGGATCCCTTCACCAAGGACAACGGTCAGGGTTCCTACGGCCAGTCGTCCTACGCCAAGGGCAACAACTAGCGGTGACCACCTCACCGGTCTCGTCGGCCGGTGAGGTTCGGGGGGAGGAAACCGGCCGGGTGAGATCGTGCTCGTTCTGACGCTGGTGGCTGCCGGCGTGGGCTTCGCCTTGCTGGTCGTCTCTCTGATCACGGGGTCGGTGGTGTGGGCCTGGGCCTGCATCGCCGTCTGCCTCGGCGGCGCGATTCTGTTGCTCGTCGGTCTGCTGTCCGGTCGGCGGACGACACCTCGTCGTCGACGGCGGTAGACTCCCCTCGACCCGACCACCGGGTCACTGCACAACCCACTGTCACAGACGATTCAGTGTCACCAGCGACGATCCGGCCATCACCGGGGAGCTGTCCGGAAGAACGGTGTCGCCCGGCAGGATCACCCGGCGGGGACGCTCAGTAGAACCGGACGGGACGAGCCCGTCACAGCTCGACCGAGAGAGGGTCGCCGCCCCGCGCGGCGACCAAGCGGGGTGGTACCGCGGCTCCGGCGCCAGGCGCGTCCGGGAGTTCGTCCCCGTGCCGTGACGACGCAGGCACAGGAGTACCCGCCATGAGCACCGACCAGTCCCGCCCCGGCTACCCTCGCGTGGCCTACGAGACCGGCGACGGCAGCGTGCAGTTCCCGCACCTCGAGCAGCAGGTCCTCGCGCGCTGGGAGGCCGACGGCACCTTCCGCGCATCCGTCGACGCGCGCGCCGACGCCGACGAGTACGTCTTCTACGACGGCCCGCCGTTCGCCAACGGCCTCCCGCACTACGGCCACCTGCTGACCGGGTACGTCAAGGATCTGGTTCCGCGTTTCCAGACGATGCGCGGCAGGAAGGTCGAACGCCGCTTCGGCTGGGACTGCCACGGCCTGCCCGCCGAACTCGAGGCGGAGAAGCAGCTCGGCATCACCGACAAGAGCCAGATCGACGCGATGGGACTCGCGGAGTTCAACGCGTACTGCAAGCAGTCGGTGCTGCGCTACACCGGCGAGTGGCGGGACTACGTCACCCGTCAGGCGCGGTGGGTGGACTTCGACAACGACTACAAGACGCTCGATCTCGACTTCATGGAGTCGGTCATGTGGGCGTTCCGGGAGCTCTACGACAAGGGACTGATCTACCAGGGCTTCCGCGTGTTGCCGTACAGCTGGTACGAGCAGACACCGTTGTCGAATCAGGAGACGCGGCTCGACGACGCCTACAAGATGCGTCAGGATCCGGCCGTCACCGTGCGCATGACCCTGTCCGCGCCCGGCTCGCCGCTGGACGGTGCCGACGCGTTGATCTGGACGACGACGCCCTGGACCGTGCCGTCGAACCTCGCGACCGCCGTGCGGCCGGACATCGAGTACGTCCAGATCGAGGACGGCGAGAGCGGCCGCGTCGTGCTGGCCAAGGACCGGCTGGTGCACTACGCGCGGGAGTTCGGCGAGTCGCCCACCGTGGTGTCCGAACACACCGGAGCCGACCTGATCGGTCTCGCGTACACGCCGCCGTTCGACTTCTTCCGCGGGCACCCGAATGCGCATCGGGTGTTGTCCGCGGACTACGTGACCACCGACTCGGGCACCGGAATCGTCCACCTCGCACCGGCTTTCGGTGAGGAGGACATGGACGTCGCGACGGCCAACGGCATCGAGGTGGTGCAACCGCTCGACGCCGGCGGCAAGTTCACCGCGATGGTGCCGCCGTACGAGGGCCTGATGATCTTCGACGCCAACCCGGTGATCATCAAGGACCTCAAGGCCGCCGGGAAGCTCGTGCGCCACGAGACCATCGAGCACTCGTATCCGCACAGCTGGCGGTCCGGCCAGCCGCTGATCTACATGGCCGTGCCGTCGTGGTTCGTCTCGGTGACGCGCTTCCGCGACCGGATGGTGGAGCTGAACCAGGACATCACCTGGGTGCCCGAGCACATCCGCGACGGACAGTTCGGCAAGTGGCTCGAGGGTGCCCGCGACTGGAACATCAGCCGGAACCGGTACTGGGGCAGCCCGATCCCGGTGTGGGTGTCCGACGATCCCGCCTACCCGCGGACGGACGTCTACGGCAGCCTCGATCAGCTCGAGGCGGACTTCGGGGTGCGTCCCACGGATCTGCACCGGCCGTTCGTCGACGAGTTGACTCGTCCCAACCCGGACGACCCCACGGGGCGCTCCACCATGCGCCGCGTCCCCGAGGTCCTGGACTGCTGGTTCGAGTCGGGATCGATGCCGTTCGCCCAGGTGCACTACCCGTTCGAGAACAAGGACTGGTTCGACGGGACGGGTGGTCGGTCGGGCCACAACCCGGGCGATTTCATCGTCGAGTACAACGGGCAGACCCGCGGGTGGTTCTACACCCTGCACGTGTTGGCGACGGCGCTGTTCGATCGTCCGGCGTTCCGCACGGTCGCGGCGCACGGCATCGTGCTGGGCGAGGACGGGCTCAAGATGAGCAAGTCCAAGGGCAACTATCCCGACGTCAACGAGGTGTTCGACCGCGACGGCTCCGACGCCATGCGGTGGTTCCTCATGTCGTCGCCGATCCTGCGCGGCGGCAACCTGGTGGTCACCGAACAGGGCATCCGCGAGGGCGTGCGTCAGGCGTTGCTGCCGATGTGGAACGCGTGGAGCTTCCTGCAGCTCTACGCCTCGACGCCGGGAACGTGGCGGACCGACTCCACCCACGTGCTCGATCGATACGTCCTGGCCAAGCTCGCCGAGAGCACGCGGGTCATCACCGACGCGCTGGAGGCCGTGGACATCGCGGGTGCCTGCGACGAGCTGCGCCTGTTCTGCGACGCCCTCACCAACTGGTACGTGCGCCGCTCCCGGCAACGATTCTGGGACGAGGACGCCGACGCGATCGACACCCTGCACACCGTGCTGGAGGTGCTCACGCGCGTCGCCGCCCCGATGCTGCCGCTGATCAGCGAGGTGATCTGGCGTGGGCTGACCGGTGGTCGGTCCGTGCATCTCGCCGACTGGCCCGCCGCGGGTGAGCTGCCCGCGGACCCGGAGCTGGTGGCGTCCATGGACGAGGTGCGGTCGGTGTGCGGCGCGGCGCTGTCGCTGCGCAAGGCGCAGAACCTGCGCGTGCGCCTGCCGCTGCCGGAACTCACCGTGGCCGCCGAGGACGCGGACCGGCTCGCGCCGTTCGCGGACCTGATCGCCGACGAGGTCAACGTCAAGCACGTGGCGCTCACCGAGAACGTCGACGCCCACGGCCGGTTCGAGTTGGTGGTCAACGCCCGCGTGGCGGGGCCGCGTCTGGGCAAGGCCGTCCAGGGGGTCATCAAGGCCGTCAAGGCGGGCCGATGGGCAGACACCGACGGCGCCGTGACGGTGACCGTCGACGACGGAACCGACGTGGCGCTCCTCCCCGAGGAGTACACGCGGCGCCTGGTCGCCGCCGAGCCGGATTCGACGGCTGCCCTGCCGGGCAACGGCGGTCTGGTGGTCCTGGACTCCGCCGTGACCGAGGACCTCGAGGCCGAGGGGTGGGCCAAGGACCGCATCCGCGAGTTCCAGGACGCTCGTCGGTCGGCGGGCTTCGAGGTCAGCGATCGGATCGTGGTCCGCGTCGACGTGCCGTCCGCGCGGCGGCCGTGGTTCGACGCTCACCGCGACCTCATCGCGGGCGAGATCCTCGCCGTGGACCTCGCGGTCGACGATCCGGGTGCGGACGCGGTGGAGCTCGGAGACGGCGTGCGCGCGTCGCTGGCGAAGGCCTGATTCCGACGGTCGGGGTATGACCGGCGGCCCGCCTGCAGACCGGACTGCGCTCGGCAGCTCGTCGGCCGAGCGCAGTCGGCGGTGGGTGCTCCACCTCGACATGGACGCGTTCTTCGCGTCCGCCGAGCAGCTGACTCGGCCGACCCTGAGAGGCCGTCCGGTGCTCGTCGGCGGGTCGGGTGGCCGTGGGGTGGTGGCCGGTGCGAGCTACGAGGCGCGCGTGTTCGGGGCGCGGTCGGCCATGCCCATGCATCAGGCCCGGCGGCTCGTCGGGGCGGGTGCCGTGGTCGTGCCCCCACGCGGCTCGGTGTACTCGGTCCTGTCCGCCTCGGTGTTCGACGCCGTGCGGACCGTGGTGCCCGTCATCGAACAGCTCTCGCTCGACGAGGCGTTCGGGGAGCCGGCCGAGCTGGCCGGCGCAACGGCTGCCGAGGTGGACGCATTCTGTCGCCGCCTGCGCGACGTCGTGCGCGACGCGTCGGGACTGATCGCCTCGATCGGTGCCGGGTCGGGCAAGCAGGTGGCCAAGATCGCGTCGGGGTTGGCCAAGCCGAACGGCATCACCGTGGTCCCGCCCGACGAGCAGGCGGCCCTGTTCGCGACGCTGCCCGTCCGCAAGCTCTGGGGCATCGGGCCCGTCGCCGAGGACAAACTGCGCCGACTGGGAGTGCTCACGGTCGGCGCGTTCGCGGCACTGCCGGAGGCGGAGGCGGCGTCCGTGCTCGGGTCGACCGTCGGACCCGGTCTGCACCGGCTGGCCCGCGGCATCGACGACCGGCCCGTCGCCGAACGGGCGGAGGCGAAACAGGTCAGCGCGGAGACGACCTTCGCCACCGACATCGTCGACCTGGACGGTCTGCGCGCCGCCATCGCGGCGAGTGCGGAGGCGGCGCACGCACGTCTGCTGAAGGACGGGCGCGCCGCCCGCACGGTGGTGCTCAAGCTCCGCAAGTCCGACATGAGCATCGTCACCCGGTCGGCGACCCTGCCTTACGCGACGGCCGATCTGGCGACCATCGTCGCCACCGCCCGTCGGCAGGCCCTCGACCCCCGTGACCTCGGCAGCATTCGCCTGGTGGGGGTGGGCCTGGCCGGACTGTCGGCGGTCCGGCAGGAATCGTTGTTCCCCGAACTCGATCAGGACGGCGCGGTCACCACCAGCGACGTCACCCGTCCGGAAGCGGCCATCACCGCGGGGGAGACGCTGGTGTGGCGACCGGGTCTGGACGTGCGGCACGACGATTTCGGGCACGGGTGGGTCCAGGGCGCGGCGCTCGGCCCCGGCCCCGGTGTGGTGACGGTGCGCTTCGAGACGCGCAGCACCGGCCCCGGGGTGGCCCGGACCTTCGCCGGCGACGACGCACACCTGACGGTCGCCGACCCCCTCGACAGTCTGCAGTGACGACACCTCCGGACTCGTGGTGCGCCACGAGCTTTACCGTTTCCTCAGAACCGGTCGGTAAGGTCGTCCTCCGACGCTCGACCGAATGTCCAGAGATTTCCCGAGAACGAAATTCCCCGAGACCGAAGAGGACGAACGCGTGAAGCTTCCCCGCACCGGACGCGCACTGGTGGCCGGCATGGCCGTCGCCGCCGCACTGACCATGACCGCCTGCAGCTCGGACGACGGTGGTGACACCGCCACCACGACGGCAGCGACCACCACGTCGGCGACCGCGGCGACACCGGCGGGCGATCTTCCCCCGGTCCCGACGGCGGCCGAGCTCAACCAGCGCCTGCAGGAGAGCCTGGATCCGGCCGTGCCGCTCGATCAGAAGGTCTCCTACGTCCAGGGCGCCGAGGAAGATCCGGAGCTGATCAACAAGGTCGCCGAGGCCGCTCGTGTGAACAACGCGAAGATCGAGGTCCTCGACGTCACCGATCTCGGTGACGGCACCCTCAGCTCCAACGCCACCATCGACCTCGGTGGCCAGGTCAACCCGCTCCAGGTGACCTACGTGGCCGAGGACGGCCAGTGGAAGCTCTCGCGCGACAACGCGTGCGCCATCGTGTCCCTGGCACAGCTGAGCTCGCCGGCCTGCCCGGCCTGATCCACCGCCCTGCACTCGGGCCCCGTCACCGTTCGCGGTGCCGGGGCCCGAGTCGTCTCGGCCGGTCCGGGTAGGCACCTGCCGGGTGGGCAGAACCGAGCGCGCACCGGTCAGGTACGCAACCGGTCGGCCGCGGTCGTCGCGAGACCCCGCACGAGCTCGGGATCCACCGGGTCGAGCCCCGTGGCCACGATCTGCGTGACCGTCGCCCCCACCAGCGTGATCACCGCGTCCGTGGTCAGCTCGACCCCGTCGCTCGTGACCTGGATGCGCGCCGCCACGGCGGCGTCACCGGGGGAGACGACCCCCGGCCCGGACACCAGATCCGACGCGCCCACCCGATAGTCGACCCGGACCCCGTCGGCGTCCGTCCCGCTGAACGTCCCGCATCGGGCGAGCGAATCCTGGATCTGCCCGAACGCCGTCGCCGCACCGGGCCCGTCGTACGACGCCGCGTCCTGGTCGAGCGAGGTGAAGTCCGGGCCGCCGTAGCTCACGGACGCGGCGCTGATGCCGCCGGGAATCGCACTCGCGATCGGCGCCAGAACCGCCGCGCAGTCCGCGGGGTCGGTGCTGGAGCGATCCTCCGCGGTCGCGCCGGGTGCCGACGGATCGAGCGGGGGCAGGTCGTATCCCGTCCACCCGGCCGGCAGATCCGCGATCGTGAGCAGACGACCGGCGAGAAACGCGTTGTCCACGATCGGCGCAGCGCCCGCCGCGACCGACGGGACCGCCACGCGCTCGAAGGGGGCGAGGTCGACGCGCGGCGGCGGAGGTGCCGGTTCGGTGCTCCCGCCGGGGTCCGGTGTTCCCGTGCCGCATCCGGCGGCCACCGCCACCGAGAGCACGCCCGCCACCAGGGCAACCGATGTCCGAGGCACGGTCACCGCCACGCGATGGAGTTCGTGGTGGTCTGCGACAGCGTCGTCGCGCTGTTGGGATCGCGGTAGACCTGGTCCCCGCCCACCGTGACCGAGCCGGCGATGGGCAGCGGGCGCCTCGGGTCCACGGTGAGGGAACCGCCCCCGGTCATGACGAACGTCTCGATGTTCAGCGTGCCCTGGTTGTCGGGCAGCTCCCAGACGGAGTCCTCCGGCGCCTGGGTGATCTCGACGTCGATCTGCGCCACGCCGTCGTCGATCGACCGCAGCGTCGCGGTGGTGGTCTGGGTCAACGCGATACCGCTCACCACCTGCTGGGTGACCGTCCACCGCGCGCCGACACCGATCGGGTCGGCGGGGAACGGCACCGCCCGGTACACCGCCTGCGACAACGCCTGCTCCACCGCGGACCGCGCGATGTCCCGCGCGTCCGGCGCCGGGTCGATGGTCAGAGCGGTGACCGCTCCGGTGCCGGTCGTGGAGAATCCGGCGGTCGATCCCTCCGTGGGAGGCAACGCCGCCTGCAACGTCGCGTCGGGCGAGCTCACCGCGCCGAGCGTCATCGACACCGTCGTGACGTCGTCGTCCGACGACGCGGTCGCCGTCAGCGGCATCGTCAGTTCCGGCGTCGAGAAGTCCTGCGACTCCGCCGCGTCGATCCGCTGCCCGATCGACGACGACGTCACCAGCGTCACCGACTGCGGTTCGTCCGTCACCTCGCGGGCCACGACGCTGCGCGGCTCCGCACCCGGATCGAGCAGCGTGGTCGTCGACGCGGACACCGGCAGGGTCACCGCACTGGTGGTCGGGGTGACGTCCTCGCTCGGCGCCGAGTCGTCGTCCGACCCGCACGCGGAGACCAGCACCAACGCCGCCGCCGTCAGCACGACGGTCAGGGGACGGACGAGCCCGGGCCGAGACCGACGGAACCGGGCAGACAGACGCGTACTCACGGGAATCAGGCTAACCAGACAACCTGAGCGCTCGGTGAGTGCTCGCTCCGCAGGCTCCGCTCGGGTCGAGTACTGCTCGGCCGGTAGGGGACAATGGACCCGTGACCGAGGATCCCACCGCCATCCGTCCACTCCGGACGAGACGACTGCTGACCGTGGCCGCCGTCGTTCTCGCCGCGGACCTGCTCACCAAGATCGCGGCCGTCGCCTTCATCGAGCCGGGTCGCCCCGTGAGCATCGTGGGGGACACCGTCGAGTTGGTGCTCTACCGCAATCCGGGCGCGGCGTTCTCCCTCGCGACGGGCATGACCTGGGTGTTGACACTGGTGGCCGTGGCCGTCGTGATCGGCGTGATCAGGATCGGCCGAACTCTGCGCTCGCCGTGGTGGGCGCTGGGGCTGGGGCTGATCCTGGGTGGTGCACTGGGCAACCTCGTCGACCGCTTCTTCCGCTCGCCCGGCCCGCTGCAGGGCCACGTCGTCGACTTCGTGTCCGTCGGGTGGTGGCCGGTGTTCAACGTGGCGGACTCGTCCATCGTCTGCGGCGCGGTGCTGCTCGTCGCGCTGTCGCTGTTCGGGGTCGAACCGGACGGCTCGCGACGCCGAAACGAGACCGACACCGAGGCGACCGCCGAGACCGACGCTCGCGGCACCGAGGCAGGCGGCCGCCCGGGACAGTCGGGGGCGACGGCGTGAGGGAAGTGCGGTCCATGCCGGTTCCCGACGGACTGGACGGCATGCGCGTCGACGCCGGACTCGCGCGGCTGCTGGGTCTGTCGCGCACCGTGGTGGCAACCCTCGCCGAGGAGGGGTCGGTCAGCGTCGACGGTGCGGCCGTCGCCAAGTCCGACCGTCTGGGCAGCGGGTCGTGGCTCGAGGTGCAGCTGCCCGAGCCGGCGCGGCCGCTCACCGTCGAGGCGCAGCCGGTCGAGGGCATGGAGATCCTCTATTCCGACGACGACATCGTGGTGGTCGACAAACCCGTCGGCGTCGCGGCGCACGCCTCCGTGGGATGGACCGGGCCGACGGTCATCGGCGGTCTCGCGGCCGCCGGGTTCCGTATCTCGACGTCCGGTGTGCACGAGCGGCAGGGCATCGTCCACCGTCTCGACGTCGGCACCTCGGGAGTGATGGTGGTGGCGACCAGCGAGCACGCGTACACCGTGCTCAAGCGAGCGTTCAAGCAGCGGACCATCGACAAGCGCTATCACGCTCTGGTGCAGGGACATCCGGATCCGAGCAGCGGCACCATCGATGCACCCATCGGTCGGCATCGCAGCAACGACTGGAAGTTCGCGGTCACCGCGGACGGCAAGCCGAGCATCACGCACTACGACACCGTGGAGGCGTTCCAGGCGGCCAGTCTGCTGGACGTGCACCTCGAGACCGGGCGGACGCACCAGATCCGGGTGCACTTCTCCGCGCTCCGCCACCCCTGCTGCGGCGATCTCACCTACGGTGCCGACCCCACGCTCGCCGCCCGCCTCGGTCTCGAGCGTCAGTGGTTGCACGCGCGTGCTCTCGGATTCACGCACCCGGCCGACGGGCGCTACGTCGAGTTCACCAGTCCCTACCCGGCCGACCTGCAGCACGCCCTGGACGTTCTGCGAGCGGGTTGACCGGTGGCGCGCATCGGGTCGGCGGCGGCGCTCGTGGTGCTGGCCGCGCTCGTCCTCGTCCTCGGCGTGACGACGCCCGCCTCCCGCGCCCCGGGCGCCACCGACGCGCTCGGTCCGGGGAACGACGAGACGGCGGCGGAGTACCGTGCGCGTCTCGAACCGCCGACGGGTGACGGTGAGCAGGAGCGGTGGGCGCTGGTGTCGCCCACCCGGTCGCTGCGGGCCGACGAGATCCGCGGTCTCGTCGGCGACGTCCGGGTGTCCGAGGTGTTCGTCCACGTGCCGGTCGATCGGGTGCAGACGCCGCTGCTCACGATGGCGGTGCCGGACACCGAGTCGGTGCTGACCCGTGCGGTGCGTGATGCCGCGTCTCGTCTCGGGCCCGGTCGGGACGAGCGCGGAGAGACCGTGACGGCGCTGGTCCGCTCGCGTCTGCTCGCCGACTGTGCCTGCGTGGCCGGGGTTCTCGTCCGCGGCACCGCGGCGAGCCTGGCTCGACTCGCGACTGCCGACGGCGTCCGCGCCGTCGAGGTCGCACCGGTCGATGCCGTGGCCGGACGTCTGTCGGTGAGCCCGCTGTGGCCGGAACGGGTGGGCACGGCGGTGCTGCCCGACGACGGACCGGTCCCGCCGGCATGACTCGACGTTCGAGGCCGTCCGTCGTGCGCGGCGTGCGCGCGGCGACGGTGCTCACGGCTGCGGCGGTGGTCGGGGCGATCGTCGCGAGCACGGTCTGGATCGAGGCGACCGCGCGAGGCCGCGTGTTCGGCGTCGACGATGCGCCCGCCGCACCGGTGGCCGTCGTGCTCGGTGCACGGGTGGAGAACGGTGCGCCGGCGCGGTATCTCGCGGCCAGGGTCGACGCCGCGGCACGGCTGGTCGAGTCCGGTCGCGTGGAGGTTCTGCTGTTGTCCGGCAACGGATCCGGAGACTCCGGTGACGAGATCGCCGCCATGACCGACGATCTCGTGGCGCGGGGGATCGATCCCGCGCGTCTCGTGGCCGATCCGTTCGGGCTGAACACCCGCGACTCGTGTCTGCGGGCCGCGCGGACCTACGGGATCACGCGGGCGCTGGTGGTCAGCCAGGGCATGCACACCGCCCGCGCGCTCGCCCAGTGTCGCGACGCCGGGATCGAGGCCGACGGAGTCGACGCTCCCGTCGAGGTGTCGCGCCCGGCAGCGATCCGTCAGTTCGGTCGCGAGTTGCTGGCGAGGCCGAAGGCCGCGGCGACCCGGTTGCTCGACACGCCGCCGACCGTCGAGTCACCGCCGACCGACGCGGTCCGACGGGCTCTGGCGCTCGTCAGCCGGTGACGCCGCGCCGTGCCTTCTCCAACGCCGCGAGGGTGGTCATCACGGTGGCCCGCTGGCGGGTGAGGTCGCTCAGGCGCGCGCGGGCGGGAAGTCCGCTCGAGGCCTCGGCATCCGCGATGCCGGCGTCGATCGCGCTCAGCTGATCGAGCAGCCCGGCGACCCGGTCGGCCAGGGCGGCGACGTCGACCCCGGTGACGGACCCCGCGGGCGGGGTCGAGCGCGTCGCGGCGGCACGCGGCGCGGGGGCTGCGGTGCGCGAGGCGGGGGTCGGCGGGTGCGCGGGGCGAAGCGTCCCGGCTGCGCCGGCGCGGGACGAGGACCTCCGCACGTCGGCGGCGGCCGGACGCTTCGGCAGACGCACGCGCTCGAGAGCGGCGCGGGCAGTGCGGGCCGCCGTCCGGTGCTCGAGTTCCTCCTCGTCGTCGGAGGTGACCGCGCCGCCGAGGGGGCGCAGGCCGTACATGCCGAGGAACCGGCGCGCGGCGTCGATGGTCGACTCGTGCGCACGGCATTCGGCGCAGCGCGGCTCGTTCGCGAAGTCCTGCACGTCCTCACGGCTGCCGCACCAGACGCACCCGCCGGGGCTCCACTTCCGCGGTGCGTGGTGGTCGCTGCGAGACACGGTGAGGGTGTCGGAGCCGTGCGGGAGGGAGTCGGAACCGGTGGAGACGTCGTCGATCACGTCGACCGAGAGTAATGCAGACCCGCCGGGCCCCCGACGGCCGGACCCGCTGTCGCCAGCGGCTTTTGGTGGTGAGGGTGACCAACGTCATGGGATACGCCTGCGCCTGCCGTCGCGGACGGCCATACTCGTCGGTCGTGAGCACTCCCACCGTGACGACCGTCGCCGACGGCGTCCACGTCGCTGCCGGGCCCGACGTGAACTGGACGCTGCTGGTCGACGGCACCGACGTCACGCTGATCGACTCCGGGTACCCGCGGTACGTCGGTGCGGTGATCGAGTCCCTCGCGCGGTTGGGTCGTCGGCCCGAGGACGTGCGCGCAATCCTGTTGACGCACGCGCACATCGACCACATCGGCGGTGCCGCGCACTTCGCGGCCACGTACGGAACGCCGGTGCTGACGTCGTCGGTCGAGGCGCGGCACGCGCGGCGGGAATACCTCGAACAGGCCGGCCCCGCCGACGTCGTCCGCAACATCTGGCGACCGGGGGCGGCGTCCTGGGCCCTGCGCATCGCCCGCGCCGGAGGGACGCGTTCCGGTGCCGTGCCCGACGCGGACGGCTTCGAGACCGTCGTCGGCAGCGGGGGAGCGCTGGACCTGCCGGGGGCGCCGGTGCCCGTCCCGTCGCCCGGGCACACGTCGGGACACACGGCGTACCACCTGCCCGATGCCGGTGCGCTGCTCACCGGGGACGCCCTGATCACCGGGCACGCGCTGTGCCGTCGCGTCGGCGCGCAGATGCTGCCGAACCTCTTCGCGCACGACCGGGACGGTGAGATCGCCGCCCTCGACGCCTTCACCGGACGGGACGCGACCGTCCTGATCCCCGGGCACGGTCCGGTGATGCGGGAATCGGTCGACGCGGCGGTCGACCGGGCTCGGCGACTGGCCGGGGTGGCGTGACGCCGGTCGCCGGGGCCTAGGTGCGCGGTCGACGAATCCGGATGGGGCCCTTGGCCGTCGACGGGTCCACCACCGACCCGCCCTGAGTGATCTCCACCTCGCCGCGGGCCACCAGGCGGCGGGCGGCGCGTCGGACCGGTTCCATCAACGGACGCCAGTCGTCGGGCGCCACCGCGCGGGCGACGTCGGACGGGCAGATCGACGAATCCCGCGCGCGGGCGTCGAGCAGACGGCCGATCTCGCCCTCGAGATCGTGCTCGGGCGTGCGGCCGGACTCGGCACTCCCGAGCACGCGGCGCGCGTCGGCGCGGCAGGAATCGCTGCAGTACTTCACCGAGTCCCAGTCGCGCTCCCATTTCTTGCGCCACTCGATCCGGCGCCCGCACACGGCGCAGGTCTTCTCCGGCACGGTCGTCGTCTCGCGCTTGCGGTGGGCCACCTCCTCGATTGTGCCCGTGCCCCGTCGTCGGGGTCGGGGGCCGGGGCTAGCGTGAGCGAGTGCAACGACAGTCGTCCTCGCGACCGACCACCACCGTGGGCACGGCCGCCGGTGTGGGCGCCTACGGTCTGTGGGGCCTGTTCCCCGCGTACTTCGGTCTGCTGAGCTTCGCCGGCGCCCTCGAGGTGCTCGCGCATCGCATCGTGTGGACGCTGGTGCTGATGACCGTCGTGATGGCGGTGCTCGGTCGGCTCGGCACGCTGCGCGGGTTGTCGCTGCGCACGTGGGCGGTGGTGGCGTCGGCGTCCGCGTTCATCGCGATCAACTGGGGCACCTACATCTACGCCGTTTCGTCCGGTCGGGTCGTGGAGGCCGCGCTCGGGTACTTCGTGAATCCGTTGGTCAGCGTGCTGCTCGGGGTGGTGATCTTCCGTGAGCGGCTGGCGCGGTCCCAGATCGCGGCGCTGGTCCTCGCGGCGATCGCCGTGGTCGTCCTCACGATCGACTACGGGCGGCCGCCGGTCGTGGCGTTGACCCTCGCCCTGTCCTTCGCCTGCTACGGCGTCATGAAGAAGATCGTGCCGCTCGAACCCACCACGTCGCTCACGGCCGAGGGTCTGGTGGCCGCGCCGGTCGCGGTGGTGTTCCTCGTCTGGCTCGGCGTGAGCGGGGGAGCGGGTGCGTTCTCGGAGGGGCCGTGGCACGCGGCGCTGCTGCTCACCGCCGGCCCGGTGACGGCCGTGCCGTTGCTGCTGTTCGGGGTCGCCGCGCAGAAGATCCCCCTGGTCACGCTCGGCCTGCTCCAGTACCTCACACCGGGGTTGCAGATGGCCTGGGGTGTGCTGGTCCTGCACGAGGACATGCCGGCCTCGCGGTGGGTCGGATTCGCCCTGATCTGGTGCGCGCTGGTGGTCTTCACCGTGGGCTCGATCCGGCGGATGCGGTCCCACCGGGTGGCCACCGTGCCCGCCGAGGCGGTGGTCGCGGACCCCGGCCGGTGACCGTCGGCGCCGTCTCCGCAGGTCCTCGGCGGCGGCTCCCGGGTGCCCCTTCCGTCACTCGGGCACCGGTCCGCGTGTGCGGCGAATCGTGTCGGTCCGACGGCTTAGAGTGGCTCCCGTGTCGGACTTCGTTCATCTCCACAATCACACCGAGTACTCCATGCTGGACGGCGCCGCGAAGATCGCGCCGCTGTTCGCGGAGGCGCAGCGCCTGGGCATGAGCGCGGTGGGGATGACCGACCACGGCAACATGTACGGGGCCAGCGAGTTCTACAACGAGGCCAAGAAGGCCGGCATCAAACCGATCATCGGGATCGAGGCGTACATCGCGCCGGAGTCGCGCTTCGACAAGAAGCGTGTGCTGTGGGGCGATCGCAGTCAGAAGTCGGACGACGTGTCGGGCAGCGGCGCCTACACGCACATGACCATGGTGGCGGAGAACGCCACCGGTCTGCGGAACCTGTTCAAGCTGTCGTCGCTCGCGTCCATCGAGGGGCAGCTGGGCAAGTGGGCGCGCATGGACGAGGAGCTCATCGCCACGCACGCCGAGGGCATCATCGCGACCACCGGATGCCCGTCCGGCGAGATCCAGACTCGCCTCCGCCTCGGGCACGAGCGCGAGGCGCTCGAGGCCGCGGCCAAGTGGCAGGAGATCTGGGGTCCGGACAATTTCTTCCTCGAGCTGATGGACCACGGGCTGTCCATCGAGCGTCGCGTGCGGGAGGGCTTGCTGCGCATCGGCGAGCAGCTCGGCATCCCGCCTCTCGCGACGAACGACTGCCACTACGTCACCAAGGACGCCTCCACCAATCACGAAGCGCTGCTGTGCATCCAGACCGGCAAGACGCTCTCGGATCCCACCCGCTTCAAGTTCGACGGGGACGGCTACTACCTCAAGTCGGCGGAGGAGATGCGCGCGCTGTGGGACTCCGAGGTACCCGGCGCGTGCGACTCGACGCTGCTCATCGCCGAGCGCGTGCAGTCCTACGACGACGTGTGGGAGCACCGGGACCGCATGCCGATCTTCCCGGTGCCGGAGGGCGAGACCCAGGGCTCCTTCCTCACCAAGGAGGTCGAGCGCGGTCTCGAGTGGCGCTTCCCCGACGGTGTCCCGCAGGAGTACCGGGATCGGGCGAAGTACGAGATCGCCGTCATCCTCGAGATGGGCTTCCCGGCGTACTTCCTCGTCGTCGGTGACCTCATCAAGCACGCCCGCGAGGTGGGGATTCGCGTCGGACCGGGTCGTGGTTCGGCCGCCGGGTCGCTCGTCGCCTACGCGATGGGCATCACCAACATCGATCCGCTGCCGCACGGTCTGCTCTTCGAGCGGTTCCTCAACCCCGAGCGTGTGTCGATGCCCGACATCGACATCGACTTCGACGATCGTCGCCGCGGCGAGATGGTGCGCTACGCCACCGAGAAGTGGGGCAGCGACCGGGTGGCCCAGGTGATCACCTTCGGCACCATCAAGACCAAGGCGGCCATCAAGGACTCCGCCCGCGTGCAGTTCGGCCAGCCCGGGTTCGCCATCGCGGACCAGATCACCAAGGCGCTGCCGCCGCCCATCATGGCCAAGGACATCTCGGTCGCCGGCATCACCGATCCCACGCACGAGCGGTACAAGGAAGCCGCCGAGGTGCGCTCGCTCATCGAGTCCAACCCGGACGTCGCCAAGATCTACGACACCGCTCGGGGTCTCGAGGGGCTGATTCGCAACGCCGGCGTCCACGCCTGCGCGGTGATCATGTCCTCCGAGCCGCTCACCGACGCCATTCCGGTGTGGAAACGGCCGCAGGACGGCGCGATCATCACCGGGTGGGACTACCCGTCGTGCGAGGCCATCGGCCTGCTCAAGATGGACTTCCTCGGCCTGCGCAACCTCACGGTCATCGGGGATGCGATCGACAACATCAAGGCCAATCGCGGCATCGAGGTCGATCTCGACACGCTCGGCCTCGACGATCCCGCGACGTACGAGTTGCTCGCGCGCGGCGACACCCTCGGCGTGTTCCAGCTCGACGGCAGCGCGATGCGCGACCTGCTGCGCCGCATGCAGCCCACCGGCTTCGAGGACATCGTCGCGGTGCTCGCCCTGTACCGCCCGGGTCCGATGGGCATGAACGCCCACAACGACTACGCCGATCGCAAGAACGGCCGCCAGGAGGTCA
The DNA here is from genome assembly GCF_001894765.1 of Rhodococcoides corynebacterioides NBRC 14404. Classification (GTDB taxonomy): domain Bacteria; phylum Actinomycetota; class Actinomycetes; order Mycobacteriales; family Mycobacteriaceae; genus Rhodococcoides; species Rhodococcoides corynebacterioides. The sequence continues at coordinate 261,417 of NZ_BCWV01000004.1, read as the reverse complement.
CCCCGATCCACCCCGAGCTCGAGGAGCCGCTCGCGGAGATCCTGAAGGACACCTACGGGCTGATCGTGTACCAGGAGCAGATCATGCAGATCGCTCAGAAGGTCGCGGGGTATTCGCTGGGTCAGGCCGACATCCTGCGGCGCGCGATGGGCAAGAAGAAACTCTCGGTGCTGGAGGAGGCCTACGCGGGATTCCGAGAAGGCATGCTGAGCAACAACTTCTCCGAACCCGCCATCAAGGCGCTGTGGGACACCATTCTCCCGTTCGCCGGCTACGCGTTCAACAAGTCGCACGCCGCGGGTTACGGCCTCGTCTCCTACTGGACCGGGTACCTCAAGGCCAACTTCCCGGCCGAGTACATGGCCGGGCTGCTCACGTCCGTCGGCGACGACAAGGACAAGGCCGCGGTGTACCTGGCCGACTGCCGCAAGCTCGGGATCACCGTGCTGCCGCCGGACGTCAACGAGTCCGAGCAGAACTTCGCGTCGGTGGGCGAGGACATCCGCTTCGGCATGGGCGCGGTGCGCAACGTCGGAGCCAACGTGGTGTCGTCGATCATCGCGGCGCGCACGGAGAAGGGGAAGTTCACCGACTTCTCCGACTATCTCGCCAAGATCGATGCCACCGCGTGCAACAAGAAGGTCACCGAATCCCTCATCAAGGCCGGCGGTTTCGACTCGCTCGGTCATCCCCGCAAGGGGCTGGTGCTGGTGCACGCCGACGCCATCGACTCCGTCCTCGGCACCAAGAAGGCCGAAGCCATCGGGCAGTTCGACCTGTTCGGCGGAGTGGACGCCGACGAGTCCGTCACCAGCGTGTTCAACGTCAAGATCCCGGACGAGGAGTGGGACACCAAGCACCGGTTGGCGCTCGAGCGAGAGATGCTGGGGCTCTATGTCTCCGGGCACCCGCTCAACGGTGTCGAGCACGTGCTGGCCGCGCAGTCCGACACGGCGATTCCCACCATTCTCGAGGGTGGACTCAAGGACGGCACGCAGGTCACGGTCGGCGGCATCCTGGCCTCGGTGAATCGCCGCGTGAACAAGAACGGCCTGACGTGGGCGTCGGCTCAGCTCGAGGACCTCAACGGCGGGATCGAGGTGCTGTTCTTCCCGCAGGCGTACTCGGTGTTCGGCGCCGACGTCGCCGAGGACTCCGTCGTCCTGGTCAAGGCGCGCGTCTCCGCGCGTGACGATCGGATCTCGCTCATCGCCAACGACCTCGCGGTGCCGGACCTCTCCGCGGTGGGGGTCGCCAAGCCTCTCGCGGTCAGTCTGCCCACCCGGCTCTGCACGGCGGACAAGGTCGGCGCGCTCAAGCGCGTGCTGGCCAGTCACCCCGGGACGTCCGACGTCCACCTGCGTCTGATGAGCGGCGACCGCGTGACGGTCCTCAAGGTGGACGAGAAGCTGCGGGTGACGCCGTCCTCGGCGCTCATGGGGGACCTCAAGGCGTTGCTGGGTCCGGGCTGCCTCACGGCCTGAGCAGTACCCGTCGGTACCGTCGAGGGCGTCGACGCACGACATCACGTCAACGAAAGGACGCCCCTGTGATCACCGACTTCATCAATCTGATTCTCAGCGGCATCGGCGGCATCGCCGCCGGGTCGAGCGGGTTCTACCTGGCCCCCGGTGTACTGCCCTTCGGCCTCTGAGTCCTGCCGCCTCGACCGAGTTCGAGACGACGACGGCGCCCGCCCCCGGTCATCGGGGAGCGGGCGCCGTCGTCCGTGTCGGAGGTGCCGTCAGAGGCGGTGATGCGACCGTTCGGTCAGGGGCAGGACGATCCAGAGCAGCACGGCCGCTGCGGCTCCCGTCAGCACACCCACGTGCAGCGCGGTGACCGATCCGACGGCCACGGCGAGCACCAGCCCCACCACGAGGGTTTCGAGCTTCCACACCGGCCACGGCGTGCCCGCCAGGTCGACCGTGCGGACGGACCCGCGGCGCTGAACAGCGCCCGCATCGAACGTGGTCATGTCGCCTCCCGAAGTGCCTCGTCGTGGTGGACCGATCTCTGTAGATCAGCGTACACGCACGGCAAAGTTCGGCCACCCGAACTCCACTGCTGGGAGCCGATTCGGTTGCCGTCGCGAGCAAGGCTGTGTCTACTGGAAGCATGCCGCTACAGGGTGAGTACGCACCGAGTCCGTCCACCTGGGCCGCCGAGCAGGCGGACCTCTACGAGAACTCCGGAGGGACGGAGGGGACCGAGCTGAACGGTCGTCCCGTCGTCCTCCTGACCACCGTGGGCAACAAGAGCGGCAAGCTGCGCCGCACCCCGCTCATGCGCGTCGAGCACGAGGGGAAGTACGCCGCGGTGGCCTCGCTGGGCGGCGCGCCCAAGCATCCCGTCTGGTACTACAACGTGCTGGCCGAGCCTCATGTGGAGCTGCGTGACAAGACGCAGAAGTGGGACATGACCGCCCGCGAGGTGCACGGCGCCGAGAAGCAGGAGTGGTGGGACCGCGCCGTGGAGGCCTTCCCCGACTACGCCGAGTACCAGAAGAAGACCGACCGGGAGATCCCGGTCTTCGTCCTCGAACCGCGCTGAGCCGGTCCGGCCCGCCGAACTGGGCCGTTCTCGACGTGGCAGCATGGTCCGCGTGATCGTGAGCACCACCTCCGGACCCGCGGCGGCACCGACAGCACCGTCGGCACCGTCGGGGGCCGCGCACGCCGAGACGGCCCTGCCCACTGCAGTCGACGTCGACGCCGCCGCCGACCGCCTCCGCGGCGTCGCCACGGTGACTCCGCTGGAGCCGTGCGAGAGGTTGTCGGCGGCCACGGACGCGCGGGTGTTCCTCAAGCGTGAGGATCTGCAGCGGGTGCGGTCCTACAAGCTGCGCGGCGCCTACAACCTCATGGTGCAGCTCACCGAGGCCGAGCGTGCCGCGGGCATCGTCGCCGCGAGCGCCGGCAATCATGCGCAGGGAGTCGCCTTCGCGTGCCGCATGCTCGGCGTCCGCGGTCGCATCTACGTGCCGACCACGACGCCGCGTCAGAAGCGCGACCGCATCGCGTTCCACGGTGGCGATCTGGTGCAGGTCATCAGCGTCGGCTCCACCTTCGACGCCGCCGCGGCGGCCGCGGCCGAGGACGTGGCCCGGACCGGGGCGACCATCGTTCCGCCGTTCGACGATCCGCGGACCGCGGCCGGGCAGGGGACCATCGCCGCGGAGATTCTCGAGCAACTGCACACCGCGCCCGACGTCGTGGTGGTCCCGGTCGGCGGCGGCGGCTGCGCCGCGGGAATCGCGACGTACCTCGCCGAGCGCTCGCCGAACACCCGGCTCGTGGCGGCCGAACCGGCCGGCGCGGCATCCCTCACGGCCGCGCTCGTCGCCGGGGGACCGGTCACGCTCGACGAGATAGACCCGTTCGTCGACGGCGCCGCGGTACGCCGCATCGGAGCGCTGCCGTACGCCGTGCTGTCCGCGCGCGAGGCGGAGGTGGTGCAGATCGACGAGGGCGCCATCTGCACCGCCATGCTGGACCTCTATCAGAGCGAAGGTGTCATTGCGGAGCCGGCGGGCGCTCTGTCCGTGGCGGCCCTGACCGCGACGTCGATCCCCGCCGGTGCCACCGTCGTGTGTCTGGTGTCGGGCGGCAACAACGACGTGTCCCGATACGGCGAGATCCTGGAACGGTCACTGGTGCACCGGGGCCTCAAGCACTACTTCCTGGTCGACTTCCCGCAGGAACCCGGCGCGCTGCGCACGTTCCTCGACTCGGTGCTGGGCCCGGACGACGACATCACTCTCTTCGAGTACGTCAAGCGCAACAACCGGGAGACCGGTGCGGCGTTGGTCGGCGTCGAACTGGGTGCCGCCGAGGGGCTGTCGGCGCTGCTCGAGCGGATGGAATCGTCGCCGATGCACGTCGAGCATCTCGAGCCGGGCACCCCCGCGTACCGCTACCTGACCTGATTGCGGAGCAACCGCTCGACGACGCGGCGGTGCAGGTCCGGATCCGGCCCCGGTAGCCCGACGAGCGCGGCCAGGTACAGCCCGTCGCCCACCAGGCGCACGATCTCCGCGTGCACGGGATCGTCGAACTCGTCCTGCAGCACGCGGTCGTACATCCCCATCATCTCGACGACGGCATCCTGGACCGCGCCCGGTGCGCCGTCCGTGCTGCGGAACGCCGCGAGGGTGGACCGGAAGAGCGCGATCTCGACCGCATCGTCGTCGGGGACAGTGTCGTCGGTGCGGCGGGACGTCGACGGCGTGACGGGCGGGGAGAGGTACCACTCGGCCAGGGACGCACCGGCGTCCGCCGCCTGCAGGCGCTTGCGTTCGGCCCGCTCGGCGAGGCGCCGGACCATGGCCGCCATCATCGCGTCCTTGCTCGGGAAGTGATACAGCAGACCACCTTTGGACACCCCGGCGCCCGCGGCGACGGCGTCCAGGGTGGCCTTGTCGGTGCCGTCGCGCACCAGGATGTCCTCGAGTGCGTCCAGGATGCGGTCCCGAGTCTCCGTGGCCATGATCTCACTGTACCGGCTGGACGGTCGTTGCTATGCTCGCTCCGTCCGCTGTACCGGCTGGACGGTTGGAAGGAGTTCTCGTGTCTGTGTCCGTCGCCCCCGACGCCGCGCGCGCCACGCGCCGTGACTGGGTGGGCCTGTGCGTCCTCGCCGGAGCGGTCATGCTGGTCGCCGTCGACGGGACGGTGCTCGACATCGCGCTGCCGTTCCTCAGCGCCGATCTGCAGCCCTCCGGCACCGAGTTGCTGTGGATCATCGACATCTACTCGTTCGTGCTCGCCGGTCTCCTGGTGACCATGGGCACGCTCGGGGACCGGATCGGGCGCCGGCGGCTCCTGCTGATCGGCTCGGTGGGCTTCGGGCTGTCCTCGGTGGTGGCGGCGTTCGCCGTCGACCCCGCCATGCTCATCGCCGCCCGCATCATGCAGGGCGTCGCCGGGGCCACGCTCATGCCCGCGACTCTCGGACTGATCCGGTCGATGTTCACGAACCCCGGCGAACGCACCCTCGCCATCGGCGTGTGGGGCGCGATGGCCGGGGGCGGCGCCGCGGCAGGTCCCGTCATCGGTGGCGTGCTGCTCGAGCACTTCTGGTGGGGGTCGGTGTTCCTGATCAACGTGCCGGTCATGATCGTGCTCGTCGTCGCCGGCCCGATCGCGATCCCGGAGTCGAAGGACCCCGCGCCGGGCGCATTCGATCTGCTCGGCGCCGTCCTGTCCATCGTGGCGATCGTGCCGCTGGTCTACGTCGTCAAGGAGGCCGTCGCGCACGGTCTCGGTGTCGAGTTGCTGCCGATCGCTCTGGTCGGCCTGGCCTCGGGCTGGGCGTTCGTCCGACGGCAGCGCCGCTCGACCTCGCCGATGATCGACCTGAGCCTGTTCGCGCAGCGGCAGTTCTCGACCGCCGTGATCACGAACCTGCTGTCGATCTTCGCGCTGGCCGGCGTGCTCTTCTTCGGCTCGCAGTACCTGCAGTCGGTGCTCGGACTGTCACCGCTGGCCGCCGGCCTGTTCCTGATCCCGGGCACCGCGGCCAACATGGCGGCGTCGCTGCTCGCCGCCTACCTCGTCCGGCGGTGGCAGCCCGGCACGGTGCTCACCGCGGGCCTGTTGATCGGCGCGCTCGGCGCGCTGGTGCTGACGCGGCTCGGGACGATCGACGGTCGCCTGACGTTCGTCGCGGCCTTCGTCGCCGTCGGTGTCGCGGCCGGCCTGGCCCTCACCCTCACGTCCGACCTCGTCATCGGCTCGGTTCGCCCCGAACGCGCCGGCGCCGCCTCGGCCGTGTCGGAGACGGCGTACGAACTCGGTATCGCGCTGGGTGTCGCCGTTCTCGGGTCCGTCGTCCTGGGCATCTTCCGCTCCGGCGTCGACGTCACGGGCCTGACCGCCGAGAACGCCGGGCACGCCCGCGAGACGCTGGGCGAAGCCGTCGCACTCGCCGGGTCGCTCCCCGGCGAGGTCGGGGACGTGCTGCGAGCCTCCGCGCAGGCGGCGTTCGTGGACGGGATGCACGCCGCGGCGACGGTCACCGCGGCGATTCTCCTCGCCAACGCGGCGCTGGTGGCGTGGGCACTGCGCGGGCGGTCGAGTCAGGTCAGCACGACGAAGGAGTGACCGGGCACGGTGGTGGACGAGCCGGTGCGGTCGCTGGTCGACTCGCTCGACCACAGCACCGGCGTACCGCCCACCGGGACGGTGACCGGGGCGTCGGACAGGTTGCAGACCAGCGCCGTCCCTCGCCCCGGCGTCCCGACCCGTCGGCGGTGCACCACGATCCAGCGTTCGTCCTCGTCGTGGTCCACCCGGACGTTCGTCAGCCACGGGTCGGTGAACTCGGGGCGTTCGGCACGCAGGGCGAGCAGGCTCCGGTAGATCTCCAGCAGTCGAGCGTGCTTCCCCTCCGTGACCTCGCTCCAGTTCAGCTTCGATCGCTCGAAGGTCGCCGGGTCCTGCGGATCAGGGATGTCGTCGGAATCCCAGCCGTGCGAGGCGAATTCGGCCTTGCGGCCCTCGGCAGTCGCCTTCCCGAGTTCGGGTTCGGGGTGCGAGGTGAAGAACTGGAAGGGCGACGACGCGTCGAATTCCTCGCCCATGAAGAGCATCGGCGTGAAAGGGGACAGCAGGATCAGGGCGGCCTTGACGGCCTGCTGACCCGTGGTGAGGTAGTGGCCCGGCCGATCACCGATCGCGCGGTTGCCCACCTGATCGTGCGTCGTGGTGTAGGCGACCAGCGAACTGGCCGGCAGCACCCGCGGATCGACCGGTCGGCCGTGGACCCGGCCCCGGAACGACGAGAACGTGCCGGCGTGGAAGAACCCGTGACTCAACGTCGTGGCGAGGCAGGACATCGAGCCGAAGTCGCCGAAGTAACCCTGCCGTTCGCCGGACACCGCCGCGTGGACCGCGTGGTGGACGTCGTCGTCCCACTGGGCGGTCAGACCGTATCCGCCGCCCGCGCGCGGGGTGATCAGTGTCGGATCGTTCAGATCGCTCTCGGCGACGAGCGACAGCGGACGTCCGACGTGTGCGGACAGCGATTCGGATTCGACGGCCAGCTGTTCGAGGATGTGCACCGCGGTGGTGTCGGCGAGGGCGTGGACGGCGTCGAGTCGCAGGGCGTCGATGTGGAACTCGTCGAACCAGCGCAGGGCGTTGTCGACGATGTACCGCCGCACCACGTCCGATCCGCTCTCCGCGACGTTCACGGTGCGGCCCCAGGAATTGGCACCCTCGGCGAGGTACGGGCCGAACTTCTCCAGGTAGTTGCCGGACGGGCCGAGATGGTTGTAGACCACGTCGAGCGCGACGGCCAGCCCGCGGGCGTGGCAGGCGTCGACGAAGCGCTGCAGTCCGGCCGGACCGCCGTACCCTTCGTGCACGGTGTACCAGAGAACGCCGTCGTACCCCCAGTTGTGGGTGCCGTTGAACCCGTTGACCGGCATGACCTCCACGAACGTGATGCCCAGGTCGACCAGATGGTCGAGCTTGTCGATCGCGGCGTCGAACGTGCCCTCCGGGGTGAACGTGCCGATGTGCAGCTCGTAGAGGACCCCGCCCGCCAACGGGCGACCGGTCCACCCGTCGTCCGTCCACGCCGTGCGGTCGACGTCGAACACCGCCGACGGCTCGTGCACCCCGTCGGGCTGGCGGGGCGAGCGCGGATCGGGGATCACCGCGTCGTCGTCGTCGAGGACGAAGCCGTACCGCGCCCCGTCGGCCGCGGCCACGTCCACCGACCACCAGCCGTCCGTCTCGCGCATCTCGTGCAACTCGCCGTCGAGGTGCAGGCGCACGCGGTCGGGGGTCGGCGCCCACACGGAGAACGTGCGAGTGGCGGCGGTGTCCGAGGACGGGGAGGGGCTCATGCGTCCCCGGTACCCGGGCGACGGCTCGTCCACACCCGAACACCGTCCGGTATGACCGACGTCGCGCTACGGTGAGCGCGCCACGGTTCGTCGGGGACCGTGTTCCGGGGGGAATCATGGTGTCACTGCGCTCTGTTCGGCCACGCTCTGTTCGGCCACGCTCTGTTCGGCCGCGTCCTGTTCTGCTGCGCCGTCTCGGCGTTCTCGTCGCCACGGTGGCCCTGGCCTCGACGCTGACCGCGGGTCCGGCGTTCGCCGTTCCGGTCGTGACGGTGGCCGGCGGCGCCATCTCCGGCTTCTCGCGGGACGGCATCGACCAGTACTTCGGCGTGCCGATGGCGGTGGCCGACCGGTACGCCTCGCCGCGGCCGGCGCCGGGGTGGACCGGGGTCCGAGAGGCGATCCGGCACGACGATCAGTGCCCGCAGGCGGTGCCGCTGCCGGACCTGCCGACGAACCCCGTGCTGCCGCCGATTCCCGTGCTGCCGACGAACTCGGAGGACTGCCTCGGCATCGACCTCTACGTTCCGCCGAACGCCGCGGGCCGATCGCTCCCGGTGATGGTGTACCTGTACGGCGGCGCGTTCGTCGTCGGCAACACGACGCAGTACGACTCGCCGTCCCAGCTGGTCCGCGACGGCGACGTGATCGTCGCGATCCCGAACTATCGCGTCGGGTCGTTCGGGTTCCTCGCGCTGCCCGAGCTCGCCGCCGAATCCGGTGGGGCGACGGGTAATCAGGGCATCGAGGATCAGCAGTTCGCGCTGCGGTGGGTGCGGGACAACATCGCCGCGTTCGGCGGCGACCCGTCGAACGTCACGATCTTCGGCGAATCCGCGGGCGGGATGAGCGTGTGCACGCACCTGGCGTCGCCGCGCTCGGCCGGACTGTTCCGGAAGGCGATCGTGCAGAGCGGGCCGTGTTCGCGGAGCCCGCTCGTGCCCCCGAGTCGCGAGGTCGCCTTCGCCCGGGGCGCCGCCTTCGCCGAGGAGATGGGATGCGGCGACGGTCCGGGGCGACTCGCCTGCCTCCGCGGCCTCCCGGTCGACCGGTTGCTGGAGTCCACCACGCACAAGTTCACGAGCCCGAACGCGACGTGGACACCGGTGGTGGACGGCGTCGTGCTCACGGACACGCCGGAGGGTGCACTGCGGGCCGGTGCCTCCGCCGACGTCCCGATCCTGATGGGCAGCAACTCCGAGGAGGGTGGTACCTTCGTCGTCCTCTTCGACTACCTCGCCGGTCGCGTGCCCACGGCCGAGAGTGTCGCCGCGTCCGTGCGCGAGGTGTATCCCGAGGACGCGGACGCGATCCTGGCCGCCTACCCCGTGGACTCCTACCCGACGTCGGCCGACGCCCTGTCCGCGGTGTGGACCGATTCGCTGTTCGCGTGCCCGACCGTCGTCACGGCGGACGCGGCCCGAGCCGGTGGCGCGCGGGTCTGGCAGTACCGCTTCACCGAGGCGCCGCTCGCCCGCGGTGGTCCGCTGTTGCCCGGGGCGTTCCACGCCGCCGACGTGCCCTACCTGTTCTCCCGGCTCGGTGGCATCCCGGTGCCGTGGACGGGCTCCGCCGCCGCCCTCGCCGACCGCATGAAGCGGACCTGGGCGACCTTCGCGCACACCGGCGACCCCAACGGCCCCGGCCTGCCCGCGTGGCCGGACTCCGGTGCCCCCGGCAACCCCGCCCTGCAGTTCGACCGGGACCGCGCCGAGCCGGTCACCGACGTCGCCGACGTCCACCGGTGCGGGTTCTGGGCGGGCGTCTCCTGACCCGATCGTGTGCAGTAGTCCGTGCTGTACACGGATTTCCGCACACGATTCGGGCGGTGGCAGTGGCACAGTGGAGAGGGTGACCACCCACTCGCCGCTGCCGATGTTTCCGCTCGGCAGCGTGATCCTGCCCGGTGATGCGCTCCCGCTGCACGTCTTCGAGCCGCGGTACCGCGCGATGATCGAGGACATCGTCGTCGGCGACGCGCAGTTCGGGGTGGTGCTGATCGAGCGGGGCCACGAGGTCGGCGGCGGTGACGTCCGCGGAACGGCCGGGGTGATGGTTCGGGTCGACCAGGCGGTGCAGACGCCCGACGGTCGGTACGTGCTCGAGTGCACCGGGCTCCACCGCATCCGCGTCCTCGAATGGCTGCCGGACGATCCGTATCCGCGCGCCACTGTCGAGGACTGGCCGGACTCCGACCACGAGCCCGCCCGCGACGAGCAGTACGAGCAGGTGCGCGACCTCACCGAGCGATTGTTCGACGTCCTCCGCGACATCTCCGAACGTCGTGACCTGCCGCCGCCGGAGACGCCGGTGCTCGATCCGGCCGGGGCGTACGGCGAACCGACGTCCCTGTGGGAGTTCGCGTCGTCGTTGCCGCTGGGGTCGGCGGACCGCGCGAAGGTCCTCACGGCGGAGACGCCGGGGGAGCGGCTGCGGGTACTGGCGTCGGCGGTCGAGGACGTCACTGCCGTCGCCGAGTTCTCGCGGGGATAGGGTCGAGAGGTTCGACGGAGTCGACAGGATCGACCCCAGTCGGCAGGGTCGACACGAGTCGTCGGCAGCGAGGAGAACGAACGTGGCGCACGAGCGAGCGGGACGACGCGCGGAGCCGTCCGATCTGGTGGACCTTCCGCACCTGGTCACCGCGTACTACACGCAGAAGCCGGACCCCGAGAACCCCGATCAGCAGGTGGTGTTCGGCACGTCCGGGCACCGTGGATCGAGCCTGGACGCGGCGTTCACCGAGGACCACATCGTGGCCACCACGCAGGCCATCGTCGAGTACCGCACCGAGCAGGGCATCACGGGTCCGCTGTTCCTCGGCCGGGACACCCATGCGTTGTCCGAGCCGGCCTGGGCCTCGGCGCTGGAGGTGCTCGCCGCGAACGACGTTGCCGTGCTGATCGATTCGGCGGACCGGTACACCCCCACGCCGGCCGTGAGTCACGCGATCCTGCGGCACAACGCCTCCGGGCCCGCGGCGCAGGCGGACGGCATCGTCGTCACGCCGTCGCACAATCCGCCCCGCGACGGCGGATTCAAGTACAACCCGCCCAACGGTGGTCCTGCCGACAGCGACGCGACCTCGGTCATCGCCGCACGCGCCAACGAGATTCTGCGGCAGGGCGTCTCGTCCGTGCGGCGCGTGCCGCTCGCGCGGGCGCTGGCGCAGTCCGCCGAGAAGTACGACTACCTGGGAACGTACGTCGACGATCTTCCGTCCATCCTCGACCTCGACGCCGTGCGATCCGCCGGCGTGCGCATCGGCGCCGACCCGCTCGGCGGCGCGGCGGTCGACTACTGGGGCGCGATCGCCGAGCGTCATCGGCTCGACCTCGAGGTCGTCAACCCGCTCGTCGACGCCACGTGGCGCTTCATGACGCTCGACACCGACGGCAAGATCCGCATGGACTGCTCGTCGCCGAACGCGATGGCCTCGCTCATCGAGGTGCGCGACCGCTACGACATCGCCACCGGCAACGACGCCGACGCGGATCGACACGGCATCGTCACGCCCGACGGCGGGCTGATGAACCCGAACCACTACCTCGCCGTCGCGATCGACTACCTGTTCTCGCACCGACCGGACTGGTCGGCGGACACGGCGGTGGGCAAGACACTGGTGAGCTCGTCGATGATCGACCGGGTGGTGGCGGCGCTGGATCGCCGACTGGTCGAGGTGCCGGTCGGGTTCAAGTGGTTCGTCGACGGACTGGTCACGGGCACACTCGGTTTCGGCGGGGAGGAGAGCGCCGGCGCATCGTTCCTGCGGCGCGACGGATCCGTGTGGACGACCGACAAGGACGGCATCGTCCTGGCGTTGCTCGCCTCCGAGATCACCGCCGTCACCGGCGAGACCCCGTCGCAGCGGTACGCCGCGTTGGCCGACCGCCACGGCGCTCCGTCGTACGCGCGGACCGACGCCCCCGCCTCGCGGGAGCAGAAGGCCGTGCTGGCGAAGCTCTCGGCGGAGCAGGTCACCGCCACCGAGCTGGCCGGCGAGCCCATCACCGCGACGCTGACGACGGCACCCGGTAACGGGGCCGCGCTCGGCGGGCTGAAGGTGACCACGGACAGCGCGTGGTTCGCCGCGCGCCCGTCCGGCACCGAGAACGTCTACAAGATCTACGCCGAATCGTTCCGTGGTGACGACCACCTCGCCGAGGTGCAGGCGGCGGCGCGCGAGTTGGTGTCGTCCGTGCTGTCCGGAGCGTGACTCGGCCGGAGTCCCCGAGCTCTCCGGCTCGCGGTTCGACCGATCGGGACATCCGGATCCTGATCTCGGCGGCGTTCGTCATCGCGCTGGGATTCGGCATCGTCGCACCCGCTCTGCCGGGCTTCGCTCGGAACTTCGGAGTCACCGAGTTCGCGGCGACGGCGATCATCAGCGCGTTCGCCGCCACTCGGTTGCTGTTCGCGCCCGCGTCCGGGGCGCTCGTCCAGCGCATCGGCGAACGACGGGTCTACATCACCGGGTTGACCGTCGTCGCCGTGTCGACGGGACTGTGCGCCGTCGCGCAGACGTACTGGCAACTGCTGCTGTTCCGGTCGCTCGGCGGCATCGGCTCGACCATGTTCACAGTGTCGGCGCTCGGGCTCCTGATCCGTATCGCGCCGCCGGACCGGCGCGGCCGGGTGTCGGGGATGTACGCGTCGAGTTTCCTCGCCGGCACCGTGCTGGGACCGTTCGTGGGCGGGGTGGTCCTCGAGATCGGCGGACTGCGAGCGCCGTTCGTGTTCTACGCCGTGACGCTCGTGATCGCCGCGGCCGTCGTCGCGGTCGGTCTGCGCAGCCCGGTGAAGGACGTGGACCTCGACTCGGCGCCCGTCGCCGTGCGGTTCGCCGACGCGGTCCGGTCGCCGATCTACCGGTCGGCGTTGTTGTCCAACTTCGCCAACGGGTGGGCCGTGTTCGGGGTCCGCACGGCGATCGTGCCGCTCTTCGTCGTCGGCGCACTGAACCAACCGGATTCGATGGCGGCCATCGCGCTCGCGGTGTTCGCCGTCGGCAACGCCGTGGTGCTCGTCCCGGCGGGTCGGTGGTCGGACCGCCACGGCCGCAAGCCCTTCCTGATCGTCGGCCTGGCGGTCTGCGGTGCGACGACGGCCGGCATGGGGGTGTCCGGGTCGACGGTGGTGTTCCTGGTGCTCACCTTCGTGGCGGGCGTGGGTTCGGGTCTGATCACACCGACCCAGCAGGCCGCGGTGGCCGACCTCGTGGGGTCACGCGCACGCGGAGGTCCGGTGTTGGCGGCGTTCCAGATGGCGATGGACGTCGGGTCCGTCATCGGCCCGCTCGTCGCCGGGGTGCTGGTCGAGGAGCTGTCCTATGCGTGGGCGTTCGGGACGTCCGGGGCCATTCTGCTGGTCGCCGCGGTGGGCTGGTCGGTCGTGCCCGACACCATCGGTCGTCCGCTCGTCGCGGAGCCCGCCGACTCCGGATCCGGGTCAGCCCGCGACGCCGACGCCAATCAGCGAGCCGACCGCGTACGTCGCGGCGACGGCCAGTCCGCCGAGAACCAGCTGCCGTAGTGCGCCCAGCACCGTCGACCGCGCGGTGAAGTGTGCGGCGATCGCGCCCGCCGCCAGGAGGCCGACGCCGCCGCACGCGAGTCCCGCCGCGAGCGAGGCGTATCCCAGCAGGAACGGGATCAGCGGGATGATCGCGCCGATCGAGAACAGCACGAACGACGACCCGGCGGCCACCCACGGCGACGGCTTCTCGTGCGGGTCGATGCCCAGCTCGCGGGAGATGTGCAGATCGACGGCGCGGTCGGAGTCCGTGTGGATCTCGCGGGCGGCAGTCGTCGCCGTGTCGCGGGTCATGCCCATGTCGGTGAGCATGTCCACCAGTTCGGCCTCCTCGGCGTCCGGGTACTTCCGGAACGCGGCACGCTCGGTGAGCACCTCGGCGTCGATCTGCTCGTTCTGCGTGGTGACGGAGGTGTACTCGCCCAGCGCCATCGAGAACGCGCCGGCCACCAGGCCCGCCACGCCGCTGAGGACCAGCGTGTGCGTCGTGACGCCGGCGCCCCCGACGCCCGCGATGAGCGAGGTGTTGGTCACCAGGCCGTCCATGGCACCGAACGTCGCCGCGCGCAGCCAGCCGCCGGAGACGTCGGCGTGGGAGTGGTCGACGTCGTGGGGAACGATGGGGGCCGATCCGTCGGAGTCCTGAGCTGTGGTCACGGTCGAGAAACTACGCCCGGTTCCGCTGCGCTGCCAGCAAGTATCGGCTACCCTCAGCTGCGCTTTCAGGGTGGTATCAGGCCCCCGTGGCACCATGAACGCCGTGAACGCGAAGAACCCCGGGTCGTCGAAGTACACCCCGCAGAAGTCGTCGTCCGCCTCCACGTACGTGTTGGGCGGTCTCGCGTTGCTGGTCATCGCGGCCGTCGTCATCGGGGGCGTGCTGTGGCAGAACTCCCGGACCGCCCCGCGGGCCGACGGGTACGGCACGGTGAAGAACCCCGACGTCGTCGCCGCGGTGGACGCGGACGGGGTGATCACACTGGGGCTGCCGTCGGCCACCCGGACGGTCGACATCTTCGAGGATGCGATGTGCCCGTACTGCGCCGAACTCGAGCAGGTCCACGGTCAGGAGCTCGCGCAGAAGATCGACGAGGGCGCCATCACCGTCCGGTACCACATGCTCGACTTCCTCAACCAGCTCTCGCCGAGCGGCACCTACAGCACGCGGGCCGTGGCGGCGTCGCAGTGTATGGCGGCCACCGGCGACGGCCCCGTGTTCTCCGCATTCCACGCCGCGCTGTTCTCCGCGGACTTCAAGCCGGAGGAGAAGGGCAGCACCGACCGCACAGACGCCGAGCTCGCGGACCGCGCTCGGGAGTCGGGTGCCTCGGACGAGGCGGTCTCCTGCATCACCGACGGCTCCCGCGTGGACGCCGCGGCGCAGAGCGCGGCCACCGGCAGTCAGGCGCTGGCGGCAGCGGGCGGTCGCGGCACGCCGACCGTGCTGGTCGACGGCGCGGTGGTGGACACCCAGAACAGCGACTGGGTCGCGAACCTCGGCTGACCGGGCGTGATTGCGCAGCGGCCAGGCGATTTGGTGCCCCGATGGGCATGGTGTAACTTTTTCTCCAGTGTTCACCGGACGAACTCGTCCGGTGATCCGGGGCTATGGCGCAGCTGGTAGCGCACCACACTGGCAGTGTGGGGGTCAGGGGTTCGAGTCCCCTTAGCTCCACCGATCACGACACCCCCTCTCGACATCGTCGGGAGGGGGTGTCGTCGTATGCGGGGCGGACCAGGGCCTGCTCAGCGGCACACAGGTCGGGTGAACGGGCGGGATCCCGCCGGTTCGGCGCAGTCGTGTGCAGCCGCGCAGGTCGGGTCAGGCGTGCGCGGCCTCGTACGCCTGCTGCACCTCGGCGGGGATGCGCCCCCGCGGTGCGAGCGTGTAGCCGGCGCCCGCGGCCCAGTCCCGCACGGCGCGGGCGGATTCGGGCGATCGACGCCGGCGGCCCGTCGACTCCGCCGTGGTCCGACGTGCGCCCGACCGGGACGTCGACCGGGCCGACGACGTCACCCGCGTCGCGTGGTCGAGATACGGCGCGAGAATGCGTCGGAATTCGGCGGCATTGTCGGGACCGAGGTCGATTTCGTAGTCGACCCCGTCGACGGCGAAGACGATGTGTTCACCGTCGTCACCCAAGAGAGTCCGATCGATATCGTCGACCAGTTCGATCACGACCTTCTTCGCCATTCCCGCTCTTTTCGTCGACCGCAATGTTCCGGGAAGACTACACGGTCGGAAATGTGCGCGGAGACGCGGCTCGACTCCCTCGAAGATGCTGTCCGACAGGCTTTTCGAGCCCGGCACGGGAGACAGGATCGAGATCTCGTCGCGGTCACGAACGACCGACGATAATGGCACGAGACGCGACAGTCGGCCGGATCGGCCGGTGGCCCAGCCACGCTCATGCCGACGGTACCCTCTCTGCATGCCCGGTACGGTTCCCGTCGTTCTCGTCGCCGGCTACCTCGGCTCCGGCAAGACCACCATGCTCAATCACGTCCTTCGCCGTAACCGCGGCATTCGCCTCGGAGTGATCGTCAACGACTTCGGCTCGATCGACATCGATTCCATGCTCGTGGCCGGGCAGGTCGACTCCGTGATCGGGCTCGGAAACGGGTGTCTGTGCTGCGCCGTCGACAGCGAGGACCTGGACGAGATGCTCGGCACGCTCACCGGACCGAGCTCCCCGGTCGACGCCGTCGTCATCGAGGCCAGCGGACTCGCGGAGCCCCGTGCCCTCATTCGCATGGTGCTCGGCAGCTCGCACGCCGGAGTGCGGTACGGCGGGCTCGTCGTGGTGGTGGACGCCGTGAACATGACGGATTCGGTGGAGCGGCACCCGGATCTGGCGCAGCACCTGGCGTTCGCCGACCTGGTGGTGGTCAACAAGAGCGACCTGGTGGGTGACGACGGCCGGGCGTCCATGGTGAACCTCGTCCGCCGGCACGCCCCGGGCGCGCCGGTGGTGATCACCGAGCACGGGCGGGTCGACGTGGCCCTGCTGCTCGACCCGCCGGAGCGGACGGAGGACGACGGGCCCCGCCAGCTCAGCCTCGACGACCTCCTCCGCGAGGACGACCACGACCACGACGCGCATCACGAGCATCTGCACGACACCTACCGCAGCGTGGCGGTGGAGACGACGCGCCACGTCGACCCGCGCGCGCTGATCGCGCTGCTCGAGGACCCGCCGGCGGGCCTCTACCGATCGAAGGGCTTCGTCCGCTTCACGACGGGCCGGGGTCGATTCCTGC
The DNA here is from genome assembly GCF_001894765.1 of Rhodococcoides corynebacterioides NBRC 14404. Lineage (GTDB taxonomy): Bacteria > Actinomycetota > Actinomycetes > Mycobacteriales > Mycobacteriaceae > Rhodococcoides > Rhodococcoides corynebacterioides. The sequence goes on along the minus strand of NZ_BCWV01000004.1, from coordinate 244,769 downwards.
TGCAGACGGTCGGTCGGCACATCGTGATCGAGCGGGCGCCGACGCGGGGGAGCACCGCCCTGGTCTTCCTCGGCGCGGGGATGGACGACGACGTCGACGCGGCCATCCAGGGTGTGGTGCGGGACCGCCCCGCGACGGACGAGGAGATGCTCGTCGTGCACCGCTACCTGCGGGAGCAGGGAATCTAGAGTCCGACCCACTCGCTGGTGCCCTCGGGGAAGCGCTGACGCTTCCAGATGGGCACCTCGGACTTGATGCGGTCCACCAGCGTCTCCAGCGCGTCGAACGCGGCGTCGCGGTGGGGCGCGGCCACGGCCGCGACGAGCGCGGTGTCCCCGATGGTCAGGTCGCCGACCCGGTGGACGGCGGCCGTCGGCAACCCGGACGCTGCCGCGGCGTCGTCACAGCAGCGACGCAGGAACGCCTCGGCCTCGGGATGGGCCTGGTACTCGAGCGCGGACACCGAGCGGCCGCCGTCGTGATCGCGGACGACGCCCCAGAACACCAGCACCGCACCGTGAGTCGGTCCGGCGACGAAGTCCGACACGGTGGCCGGATCGATCGGTTCGGCGGAGATGCGGGCGAGTACGGATGTCATTCGTGAGCTCCTCCGCCGCGCACCTGCGCGATCAGGTGATCGAGAATCGGGTCGAGGACGGAGAGGCCGTCCTTCACGCCGCCCGGAGACCCCGGCAGGTTGACCACGACCGTGCGTCCGGCCACGCCGACCAGCCCGCGGCTCATCGAGGCGTGCACGGTCGCGCCCAGTCCCACGCGGCGGATCTCCTCGGCGACGCCGGGCAGCTCGCGATCGAGGATCACGCGCGTCGCCTCGGGCGTGGCGTCGGTGGGGGAGACGCCCGTACCGCCGGTGGTGACGATCAGCGCGGGTCCGCCGTCGAGCGCGTCCTGCAGTCCGGCCGCGATGTCGGCGTCGGCCACCACCACCGGCCCGCGCACGTCGAAGGTGCGCTCGGTGAGCCAGGAGACGAGGCGGGGTCCGGTCGTGTCCTCACGGGTGCCCGCGGCGCCGGCCGTCGAGGCGACCACCACCACTGCCGTCCGATCGCCGAGCGGGGCGGGAGGCAGGGCGGGTTCGTCCCGCGTCCACACCCCGCGCTTGCCGCCTTCCTTGCGCAGCAACCGAATTCCGTCGAGCACCGCAGCGGGGTCGACCGCCTTCACCATGTCGTGCAACGTCAATCCGGCCACCGCGACGGCCGTCAGCGCTTCCATCTCCACCCCGGTCCGGCCGGTGGTGCCCGCGGTCGCCTCGATGGCGATGGAGTCGTCGGACAGGTCGAACGAGATCGACACCGACGTCAACGGCAGCGGGTGGCACAGCGGAATCAACTCGGAGGTCTTCTTCGCCCCGCCGATGCCGGCGATCCGGGCGGTGGACAGGACGTCGGCCTTCGGCAGACCGTCGGCGCGGACCAGCGCGACCACCTCGGGCGTCGTTCGCAGCACTCCGGCGGCCACGGCGACGCGCGTCGTCTCCCGTTTGGCGCCGACGTCCACCATGCGCGCGCGGCCGTCGGAATCGACGTGGGACAGACCGGACTCGTTCACAGGGGCCACACTCGCACAGTGGCGCCCGCGGGAAGGTCGGTGGTGTCCTCGGGGAGGTCGACGAGGACGTCCGCGGCGGCCATGGAGGCCACCAGGTGCGAGCCGGGACCCGAGGTGGTGATCCCGCCCGGGGTGCGTCGGCCGCGCAGGAACTGACGCTTGCCGGGGATCGAGCGCACGGCCTCCACCAGGGTCGCGTCGTCGGGACGCAGGGCCGGCAGTCCGGCGAGGTCGCGGAGGACCGGCCGGGCGAAGATCAGGTACGAGACCAGAGTGCTCACCGGGTTGCCGGGGAAGCTGATCACGGGAGTGCCGTCCAGGTCGGTCCACCCCTGTGGCCCGCCCGGCTGCATGCCCACGTGGCCGAAGGTGCCGCCACGCGGTCCGAGGACGTCGCGGACGACCTCGAAGTCGCCCATCGACACCCCGCCGGACGTGACGACGACGTCCGCCCGGGTCAGCGCGTCGTCGAGCAGGGCGGCGAAGTGCTCGGCGGAGTCGGTGCTGCGAGTCCGGACGGTCACGTCCGCGCCGTCGGCGATCGCCGCGGCGGCGAGGGTGGGCCCGTTGGAGTCGTACAGGCACCCGGGCCCGGGCTCCGTTCCGGGCGCGACCAATTCGGCTCCGGTGGCGATGACCGCCACCCGCAGTCGGGGCCGCACCGCCACGCTCGCGTGGCCGACGGCGATGATCGCGCCCACGTGGCGCGCGTCGAGTCGCGTCCCCGCCGGGACGACGACCTCGCCCACCCGGACGTCGCTGCCCTGCTCGCGCACGAACTCGCCGGCCCGTCGGGACCGCCCGATGCGGACCCGCCCACCGACGGCGTCGGTGTCCTCGACCGGGACGATCGCGTCGGCCCCGCGGGGGACGGGGGCGCCGGTCATGATCTTGCGGGCCGTGCCGGGGACGTGCGCGTCACCGCCGTCGTCTCCTGCGGCGACGACCCCGGTGACGTCGAGCTCGACGGGGACCGTCGCCACCGCGGCGGCATCCACCGCGTACCCGTCCATCTGCGAGTTCCGGAAGGACGGGACGTCGATCAGGGCGCGCAGATCGGTGTGGGCGACGCGTCCGTGGGCATCCTCCACGGCGACGGTGTCCGGTCCGCGGCGGGCCAGTGCGGTCCGGATCAGCCGGTCGACCGTGGCGGCGTGGTCGGCGACCGAACGTGTGCTGTGCCCCTGCGTCATCGGTACATCGTAGGAGCCGGGCATACTCGGACGGGACAGCCGCGACGGAACGAGGAGGTGAGACCGGTGACGGTGGTGAGCATGGGAATTCCCCGCCTGCCGGGTCGGCGCCCCTCGGTGGCCGACCGCCCCGACGTGCCGGTCCTGCTGGACCGCTTCGGCCGCGTGGCTCGTGATCTGCGCATCTCGGTGACGGAGAAGTGTTCGCTGCGCTGTACTTACTGCATGCCCGCCGAGGGACTGCCCGGGCTGGACGCCGAGCAGGTGTTGAGTGCTGCCGAGATCGCCCGGCTGGTCGGGGTCGCACACCGCGAACTCGGCGTCCGGGAGGTGCGATTCACCGGCGGGGAACCGTTGGTACGCAAGGACATCGTCGACATCGTGGCCCGGTCCGCGGCGGCCGCGCCGGGTGTGGCGTTGTCGATGACCACCAACGGCATCGGTCTCGACCGCCGCGCCGCGGCGCTCGTGCAGGCCGGGCTCGGGCGCGTGAACATCTCCCTCGACACGGTCGACCGCGCGCACTTCGCCGCGCTGACCCGACGCGACCGACTCCCGGCCGTCCTCGCGGGCATCGATGCGGCGGTGGCCGCGGGCCTGACGCCGGTCAAGATCAACGCCGTCCTCATGCGCGAGACGCTCGCGGGTGCGGCCGACCTGCTCGCGTGGTGCCTCGAGCGGGGGGTGGCGCTGCGGTTCATCGAGCAGATGCCGCTCGACGCCGACCGCGAGTGGGCCCGCTCGACGATGGTGCCTGCCGAGGAACTGCTGGGCGTCCTGCGCGAGCACGTCGACCTGACGGAGATCGGCCGGTCCGATCCGTCGGCACCCGCGGAGGAGTGGACCGTCGACGGCGGCCCGGCGACCGTCGGCATCATCGCGTCCGTCACTCGATCCTTCTGCTCGGACTGCGACCGCACCCGGCTCACCGCGGAGGGCACCGTCCGATCGTGCCTGTTCAGCGACGTCGAGACCGACCTGCGCGCGGTGCTGCGCCGCGGCGCCGACGACTCCGAGATCGCCGACCTCTGGCGCGGTGCGATGTGGGAGAAGAGCGCCGGCCACGGCATGGACGACGCCGGGTTCGTCCCGCCCGAGCGATCCATGGGGGCCATCGGTGGTTGAGGTGCGCTATTTCGCCGGGGCCGCCGATGCGGCGGGCACCTCCGCCGAGACGCTCGACGCGACGCCGGACCTCACCGTCGGCGAACTCAAGGCCCTGCTGTCCGCACGCCACGGTCCGCGCCTCGCACCCGTCCTGGACGTCGCCGTCTTCCTCGTCGGCGACGAGATGATCCGCGACGACGCCCGCACGGTCGGTCCGCGCGTCGACGTCCTCCCGCCCTTCGCGGGCGGCTGACCGTGCGCGGGGACGGCGGGTCTCGTGACGACGTCGTCAAACGGCGTCCGGACGCCCACCCGAACTTCTTCCCCGCCGAGGCGGCCGGTCTGGCGTGGTTGGCCGACGGGGGAGCGCGGACCGCACGGGTGATCGAGGTCGACCGCGAGCACATCCGCCTCGAGCGCGTCCCGGCCGCGCGGCCGACGCGCGAGGCGGCCGAGGAGTTCGGGCGCATGCTGGCGCGCACGCACGCCGCCGGCGCTCGGGGGTTCGGCTGCCCACCCGACGGCATCGACGGGACCCTCTTCATCGGCAACCGCACGATGACGTCGACCGTGCACGCGTCGTGGGGTGAGTTCTACGCGGCCGAGCGGGTGCTGCCGTACCTGCGGGTGGCGGTGGACGAGGGCACGGTGACCGCCGACGAGGCCGCCCTGGTGGAGCGCGCCTGCGCGCTCGTGGCGTCGGGCGTCGCGAATCCGGTGGGTGGTGCAGACCGGATCCACGGCGATCTGTGGACCGGCAACGTCCTGTGGTCACCGGACGGGGTGGTGCTCATCGATCCGGCGGCGCACGGTGGTCATCGCGAGACGGACCTGGCGATGCTGGCCCTGTTCGGCTGCCCGTTCCTCACCGCGATCCACGAGGGCTACCGCGACGCCGGCAGGCTCGACGACGGGTGGGAGGAGCGGACGGCGCTCCACCAGCTCCATCCGCTCGCGGTGCACGCGGCGGGACACGGGCGCAGCTACGGCGAGTCGTTGGCGACGGCCGCGGCGGAGACGGTGCGCCTACTCGCGTGACCTCGGCGTGTCGGCCGGTACGGGCCGGGTGACACGCAGGACCAGGTCCTCCCAGCCCGCCACGAGGCGCTCGGGCGTCATGCGGCCGTCGCGCAGTTGGTGCAGGACCACCGTGGCCTCGAGAGGCGCGAGGACCGCGTAGGTGAGCAGTTCGACGTCGCCCTGCACCTCGGCGGCGCGCAGCAGACTGGCCACGTGGGTGAAGCCGACGGCCCAGGCGGGGGCGGCGAAGCGTGAGGAACCGGAGTTCTCGGCGGAACGCAGGAGCTCGCCCTGGACCTCGACGACGCCGAACCGTGCACGTCCGTAGGCCAGGAGGCGGTCGAGCGGCGGGGCGCCGGGCCCGAGGGGAGGCGGGCCGAACATGTAGGACTGCTGCAGGGCGGTCTCGGTGTGGTCGAGCAGGGCCAGCATCAGTCCGGCGCGGCTGCCGAAGCGGCGGAACACTGTGCCCTTGCCCACACCGGCGCGGGCGGCGACGGCGTCCATGGTGAGGCCGTCCGGGCCGCGCTCGTCGACCAGCGCCACGGCCGCATCGAGCAGCAACCGGCGGTTTCGTGCCGCGTCGCAGCGTTCGGCTTCACCGTTCGCCAGGGGGAGCAGGGCGTCTGTCACACCCTCAGCTTACGCACCCGGGAATGAAGTGGACTATGGTCCGGTTACGGATCGGGTACCCCCGATCCACCACCGTCTGCGAAAGGACCGCACATGTCTCGCGTCATCGCCCTCGTCGGCAGTCTTCGTGCCGAATCCGTGACCCGCCGCCTCGCCGAGACCGCCGCGTCCGTGGCGCCCGAGGGTGTTCGGGTGGACATCTTCGAGGGCCTCGGAGACCTTCCCTTCTACAACGAGGACATCGACAACACCGATGCCCTCGCCGCGCACCCGGCCGTCGACCGCCTGCGCACCGCCGTGGGCGACGCCGACGCCGTGCTGCTGCTGACGCCGGAGTACAACGGCACGATCCCCGCCGTGCTCAAGAACGCCATCGACTGGGCGTCGCGTCCGTTCGGCGACGGCGCGATCAAGGGCAAGCCGACCGCGGTCATCAGCTCCTCGCCGAGCGCGAACGCCGCCCGCTGGGCCAAGGACGACACCGCGAAGGCCGCGCGCGTGGCCGGTGCCACCGTGCTCGACGACGCCGACCTGGCCATCGGCAGCATCCTGTCGGCCATCGACGGCAAGCATCCCCGTGACAACTCACAGATCGCCGGAGACATCGCGGGCGTCGTCTCCGCTCTCGACGCCGCGCTCGTCGACGCGTGACGACGACGGGTGGGCGCGTCTCCGCGACGCGCCCACCCGTCGCGACACGCCGTGATTTTCCGGTTCTGTCCAGGTAATTCCACGACTGTCATTACAAGTTGTGGTGTTGCCTTGCTCTGTCGGACACCAGGTGTAGTGTCTGGGACAGCGAGAGGCCACCACGGCTTCGACCCGGAACTTCGAGGTTGTCGGCCCTGTCGGGCCCGCAACCGCGGCAGGGAAGAGCGGGACCTTCGGGGGCCCGATCGGAGGGTCGGCGGCCCTGTGGTCGCGCACCAGAACGCGACACCGTCACGCGAGAGAACGAGGACACTCATGAGCGCCACCACCGTCACCGTCTACACCAAGCCCGCGTGCGTCCAGTGCAAGGCGACCTACCGCGCCCTCGACAACGCCGGCATCGAGTACGACGTGGTGGACATCTCGCTCGACCCCGAGGCCCGTGACTACGTCATGGCACTCGGCTACCTCCAGGCTCCCGTCGTCGTCGCCGGCGACGAGCACTGGTCCGGTTTCCGTCCGGACCGCATCAAGTCGATCGTCACCGCCGCCGCCTGAACGGTCCCACCCGGCCCGCAGGACCGTTCGTAGACCATCCGTCCGTCGGAATCCGTCGTCCATCGTTCCGGAGGCGAGCACCGTGACCGAGTCGCTGGTCTACTTCTCGAGCGCGTCGGAGAACACGCACCGGTTCGTCGCCAAGCTGGGCCTGCCCGCCACGCGGATCCCCGTCTCGTCGCGGGACGGGGGACTGCGCGTCGATCGACCGTACGTGCTGATCCTGCCGACCTACGGCGGTGGCACCACGGCCACGGGCCGGGACACGTCGTACGTGCCGAAGCCGGTCATCCGATTCCTCAACGATCCCCACAATCGCTCCCTGATCCGCGCCGTCATCGCAGCCGGCAACACGAATTTCGGGGAGTCCTACTGCTTCGCCGGTGACGTGATCGCCGCGAAGTGCCGCGTGCCCTATCTCTACCGCTTCGAATTGATGGGTACTCCCGAGGACGTCGATCGCGTCCGCGAGGGACTCGCCCAGTTCTGGGACCGCCACGACGGTGAGAACCCGAGTGACGCCACCCGGCCCGCAGACACGTCCCGCATCATCACCGCCACCCCGTAGGAGTTACGCCCATGGCCCCGACCGTCACGGACACGTCCCCGGCGACGTCGCGATCCGACGCTTCGGATCTCGACTACCACGCGCTCAACGCGATGCTCAACCTGTACGGGCCGAACGGGGAGATCCAGTTCGACAAGGACCGCGAGGCGGCGCGGGCGTACTTCCTGCAGCACGTCAACCAGAACACCGTCTTCTTCCACAACCTGGACGAGAAGCTCGACTACCTCGTCGAGGAGAACTACTACGAGGCCGAGGTTCTCGACCAGTACTCCCGGTCGTTCGTCAAAACCCTTCTCGACCACGCGTATTCGAAGAAATTCCGGTTCCCGACGTTCCTGGGTGCGTTCAAGTACTACACCTCCTACACGCTGAAGACGTTCGACGGGAAGCGCTACCTGGAGCGGTTCGAGGATCGCGTCGTCATGGTGGCGCTGACCCTCGCCGCCGGTGACGAGGTACTCGCCCGGCATCTGGTCGACGAGATCATCGCCGGCCGGTTCCAGCCCGCGACGCCGACGTTCCTCAACTCGGGCAAGAAGCAGCGCGGCGAGCCCGTCTCCTGCTTCCTGCTGCGCATCGAGGACAACATGGAGTCCATCGGTCGCTCGATCAACTCGGCCCTGCAGCTGTCCAAGCGCGGCGGCGGAGTGGCGTTGCTGCTCAGCAACATTCGTGAGGCCGGCGCGCCGATCAAGCGCATCGAGAACCAGTCGTCCGGCGTCATCCCGATCATGAAGCTGCTCGAGGATTCGTTCTCGTACGCCAACCAGCTCGGCGCCCGGCAGGGTGCGGGCGCGGTGTACCTGCACGCGCACCACCCCGACATCTACCGCTTCCTCGACACCAAGCGCGAGAACGCGGACGAGAAGATCCGCATCAAGACGCTGTCGCTGGGCGTGGTGATCCCGGACATCACGTTCGAGCTGGCGAAGAAGAACGAGGACATGTACCTGTTCTCGCCGTACGACGTCGAGCGCATCCACGGCGTGCCCTTCGCGGACGTGAACGTCACCGAGAAGTACCACGAGATGGTGGACGACAAGCGCATCCGCAAGACCAAGATCAAGGCGCGCGAGTTCTTCCAGACCCTCGCCGAGCTGCAATTCGAGTCGGGCTACCCGTACATCATGTTCGAGGACACGGTGAACCGGGCGAACCCGATCGACGGCAAGATCACCCACTCCAACCTGTGCTCGGAGATCCTGCAGGTCTCCACCCCGTCGACGTTCAACGACGATCTGTCCTACAGCCATGTGGGCAAGGACATCTCGTGCAACCTCGGCTCGCTGAACATCGCCAAGACGATGGACTCGCCGGACTTCGCGCAGACCATCGAGGTCGCCATCCGCGGCCTGACGGCCGTCTCCGATCAGACGCACATCACCTCGGTGCCGTCGATCGAGGAGGGCAACAACAACTCCCACGCCATCGGCCTCGGGCAGATGAACCTGCACGGGTACCTCGCTCGCGAGCGCATCTTCTACGGCAGCGAGGAGGGCATCGACTTCACCGACATGTACTTCTACACGGTGCTGTTCCATGCGCTGCGCGCGTCGAACCGTCTCGCCATCGAGCGCGGCACCTCCTTCGGTGGGTTCTCCGAGTCGAAGTACGCCTCAGGCGAGTTCTTCGACAAGTACACCGATCAGGTGTGGGAGCCGAAGACCGCGCGGGTGCGAGAGTTGTTCGCGGACGCCGGGATCCACATCCCGACGCAGGCCGACTGGGAGCAGCTGAAGGCGTCGGTGCGCGAGCACGGCATCTACAACCAGAACCTGCAGGCGGTCCCGCCGACCGGGTCGATCTCCTACATCAACTACTCCACCAGCTCCATCCACCCGGTGGCGTCGAAGATCGAGATCCGCAAGGAAGGCAAGATCGGCCGCGTCTACTACCCGGCGCCGTACCTGACGAACGACAACCTGGACTACTACCAGGACGCGTACGAGATCGGGTACGAGAAGATCATCGACACCTACGCCGCGGCCACGCAGCACGTCGATCAGGGCCTGTCGCTGACGCTGTTCTTCAAGGACACCGCCACCACCCGCGACATCAACAAGGCGCAGATCTACGCGTGGCGCAAGGGCATCAAGACGCTGTACTACATCCGGCTGCGGCAGATGGCTCTCGAAGGCACCGAGGTCGAGGGTTGCGTCAGCTGCATGCTCTAGCAGGTGGCTCCGTGCCCGGTAGGGTCGGAGCGAAGGTCGGTGAGGGCGTGTCACGCCCGGTCACGAGCATCGCGGTGCGGCCGCGAAACAGGGTCGAATCAGCAGGTAGGAAATCATGGTGAAGCTCATCGATCGCGTGTCCGCGATCAACTGGAACCGCGTGCAGGACGACAAGGACGCCGAGGTCTGGGATCGCCTCACCGGCAACTTCTGGCTCCCCGAGAAGGTGCCGGTGTCCAACGACATCCCGTCGTGGCAGACCCTCACCGAGCACGAGAAGCAGCTCACCATGCGGGTCTTCACCGGCCTGACGCTGCTCGACACCATCCAGGGCACCGTGGGCGCCGTGTCGCTGATCCCCGACGCGATCACCCCGCACGAGGAGGCGGTGTACACCAACATCGCGTTCATGGAGTCGGTGCACGCCAAGTCCTACTCGTCGATCTTCTCCACCCTGTGCTCCACGCGGGACATCGACGACGCGTTCCGCTGGTCGGAGGAGAACGCCAACCTGCAGCGCAAGGCGTCCATCGTCATGGACTACTACCAGGGCGACGACCCGCTCAAGCGCAAGGTCGCCTCGACCCTTCTCGAGTCGTTCCTCTTCTACTCGGGCTTCTACCTGCCGATGTACTGGTCCTCGCGGGCCAAGCTCACCAACACCGCCGACCTGGTCCGCCTGATCATTCGCGACGAGGCGGTGCACGGGTACTACATCGGCTACAAGTACCAGCGCGGGCTCGAGACGCGGTCCGCCGCCGAACGCGAGGAGCTGAAGAACTACACCTTCGACCTCCTCTTCGAGCTGTACGAGAACGAGACCGAGTACACCCAGGACCTCTACGACGAGGTCGGGCTCAGCGAGGACGTCAAGAAGTTCCTTCGCTACAACGCCAACAAGGCGCTGATGAACCTGGGCTACGAGGGGCTCTTCCCCAAGGACGAGACCGACGTCAACCCGGCGATCCTGTCGGCGCTGTCGCCCAACGCGGACGAGAACCACGACTTCTTCTCCGGCTCCGGCAGCTCCTACGTCATCGGCAAGGCCGTCAACACCGAGGACGACGACTGGGATTTCTGATCCTCTGCGTACGAACGGGGCGCCACCTTCGGGTGGCGCCCCGTTTCGCGTGTCGGGGGCCGGCGCGCGAGTTCTCCCACACGATCCGCCCCGATTCCGCGGATCCGCAGAACCCCGGCCGACAATGCGGCGGAACTCGCACACGAGGGTGGTGGGAAGCGGCGCGGGTGCGCTGACCTACTGCCGGAACCACGCCTCGGGGCCGTGGTGGAGTGCTTTGTCGATGCGCAGCCGGGAGGTGTCGGTCAGGTCGGCCGGCAGGTCGTTCGCGTCGAACCACCGGACGTCGGTGTTCTCGTCGTCGGCCACCCGAGCTTCACCGGAGACGTGCCGGGCGAGAAAGCAGAGGTCGAGGTACTGCGTGTGGTCGCCGTTGGGGTAGACGATCGGGTCGGTGACGTCGACGCTGGTCAGCCGAACCAGCTCGGCCACCACACCCGTCTCCTCGGCGATCTCGCGCAGGGCTGCGGGGCCGGGCTCCTCGCCGGGTTCCAGCACCCCGGACACCACGGCCCACCGCCCGTTGTCGACGCGGCGGGTCAGCAGGATCCGATCGTCGGCGTCCAGGACGACGGCGCTGACGCCGGACAGCCAGAGCGGAGCGTGGCCGATCTTCTCGCGCAGGTCCAGGATGAACTCGGGCACCGGCACGTCAGACGTATCCGTTCAGCGAGTTCTCGAGGTCGGTCAGCACGGTGCGGGCGGCGATGACGCCGTTGCCCGACCAGGCGGCGTCGTCGACGGCGAACACACGCCCGTCGGTGGCGGCGCCGAGGTCCTTCCAGGCGTCGCTCTCCATGACGGACCGCCCGTTCTCGAGCCCGTCGGGGCCGTCGAAGATCACGTAGATCAGATCGCCCTCGGCGACGGAGAGGTCGTCGGCGGGGAGCGGAGCGGTGGGGCCCTGCTGCGGCCCCGGTCGGCGGACGCCGGCGGCGGTCAGGACCTGACCGGCGAAGCTGTCGTCGCCGAGAACATCCGCACCGTCGCCGTGGAAGCGGATCACGGAGGCCTCGGTCAGTCGGCTGTTCAGCCGCAGCCCGACGTCCTCGGCCCGAGCGCGGTAGTCGTCGACGGCGCGCGACGCCGCCTCACGACGTCCCATCGCCGTGGCCGCGAGGAGGGCTCGGTCGGTCCAGGAGGACTCGGTGCGAGTGAGCACCGTCGGGGCGATGGCGTCGAGCTCGTCGCGAACGGCCGGGTCGAGCTCGTCGGTGCCGACGATGACATCGGGCGCGAGGGCTCGTATCGCCTCGACGTCCGGGGCCGAGGGTGGGCCGACCGGAGCGATCCGGGCGATCCCGGTACCGAGGTAGTCGGGACGCGGCAGGGCGGACGGGGGAGCGGTGGGCGCGAGCGGAACGGTGGGCGCGCCGACCACCCGCTCCCAGGTGCCGACCGCGCAGGACGCGTCGAGTGCCTCCATCGACAACACCACGATGCGTTGCGGGTCGGCCGGGACCGTGACGGTGCGCCCGCTGCCGACGACGATGCGCCCGTCACCCTGCCGGCCGAAGGCGTCGGCGGGTTGGGGGAGGGCACAGAGTCCGACGGTGTCGCGTTCGATTCCGACGACGCCGGCACCGGCCACGTTGGTCGTGGTCCGCACGATCGTCGACGCGTCGTCACCACCGGTGTCGCCGCAGGCAGCGAGGGTCGCGACCAGGGTCCCGACGGTGACGACGAGCGCTGCCGACCGACGGCGGGAACGACGAAGCATGGCGGTGACCCTACTGGAGGTGCCCGGGCGTGACGGACGACCTACGACACCGAGTAGGACCCGCGCTTCACATGTCGGCCCAGGGGGTTACGATCCATGTAGCGCACGTTCATGCGTCCACTTCGCTTCCGCGGAGAGACGCGCATTCAGGAGGATCAGTGACTGCCCTAGCGCCCCAGCCAGTCCCCGAGCTGACGGCTTCGCGGCCGTACCCGCCCCGCATGGGGCCCAAGGGTTCGTTCGTCCACAAGATGGTGACGACCACCGATCCCAAAACGCTCGGCATCATGTACATGGTCACCTCGTTCGGGTTCTTCCTGTTCGGTGGTGTCCTGGCGCTGCTCATGCGCGCGGAGCTGGCCGTGCCGGGCCTGCAGTTCCTGTCGAACGAGCAGTACAACCAGCTCTTCACCATGCACGGCACCATCATGCTGCTGCTGTACGCGACGCCGATCGTCTTCGCGTTCGCGAACTACATCATGCCGCTGCAGCTCGGCGCTCCGGACGTGGCGTTCCCGCGTCTGAACGCGTTCAGCTACTGGCTCTACCTCTTCGGTGCGCTCATCGCCTCCGCCGGCTTCATCACCCCCGGCGGTGCCGCGGACTTCGGGTGGACGGCCTACACGCCGCTGACCGACGCGGTGCACTCGCCCGGCATCGGTGCCGACTTCTGGATCATGGGTCTGGCCCTGTCCGGCCTGGGCACCATCCTCGGCGGCGTCAACATGATCACCACGGTCATCTGCCTGCGTGCGCCCGGCATGACCATGTTCCGCATGCCGATCTTCACCTGGAACATCTTCGTCACGATGATCCTGGTGCTGCTCGCCTTCCCGCTGCTCACCGCCGCGCTGCTCGGCCTGGCTGCGGACCGGCATCTCGGCGCTCACCTGTTCGATCCGGCCACCGGCGGTGTTCTGCTGTGGCAGCACCTGTTCTGGTTCTTCGGACACCCCGAGGTGTACATCATCGCGCTGCCGTTCTTCGGCATCGTCTCGGAGATCTTCCCGGTCTTCTCCCGCAAGCCGCTGTTCGGTTACACGGGTCTGATCTACGCCACCATCGCCATCGCGGCGCTGTCCATCGCGGTGTGGGCGCACCACATGTACGCCACGGGCGCGGTGCTGCTGCCGTTCTTCTCCTTCATGACGTTCCTCATCGCGGTGCCCACCGGCGTGAAGTTCTTCAACTGGATCGGCACCATGTGGAAGGGGCACCTGACCTTCGAGACGCCGATGCTCTTCTCGGTCGGCTTCCTGGTGACGTTCCTCTTCGGTGGTCTGTCCGGCGTGCTGCTCGCCAGCCCGCCCATCGACTTCCACGTCACCGACTCGTACTTCGTGGTCGCGCACTTCCACTACGTGCTCTTCGGCACGATCGTGTTCGCGACCTACGCGGGCATCTACTTCTGGTTCCCCAAGATGACCGGCCGCATGATGGACGAGGCGCTCGGCAAGTGGCACTTCTGGGCCACGTTCATCGGCTTCCACGCCACGTTCCTGGTGCAGCACTGGCTCGGCGCCGAGGGCTTCCCGCGTCGCTACGCCGACTACCTGCCCTCCGACGGCTTCACGGTGCTGAACTCGATCTCCACCGTCGGTGCGTTCGTCCTCGGTGCCTCGACGCTGCCGTTCCTGTGGAACGTCTTCAAGAGCTACCGCTACGGCGATCCGGTCACGGTCGACGATCCGTGGGGTTACGGCAACTCGCTCGAGTGGGCCACCAGCTGCCCGCCGCCGCGCCACAACTTCGTGGAGCTGCCCCGCATCCGTTCGGAGCGTCCGGCGTTCGAGCTGCACTACCCGCACATGGTCGAGCGCATGCGTGCCGAGGCGCACGTGGGCCCCGGCCACGGCGGCGGCAAGACCACGGAAACCCTCGAGCAGGCTCGGCGGGCACCGATCGCCACCAGCGACCACGAGTCGTCGGCGGATCGCGATCCGGATTCCGGCCGCCCCTGACACCGTCTCGTGCGATCAGCCCCTCCCGTCTCGGCGAGGGGCTTTTCGCTGGAAAGGGGTCCTTCGTGACCAGCAGTGAGGCACAGCCCGAACGACGCGCGACGTCGGTGCTCGTCACCGTCACCGGCGGCGACAAGCCCGGTGTCACGTCCGTTCTGTTCGCCACCCTCGCGCGCCACGACGTGTCCGTGCTCGACGTGGAGCAGGTCGTCATTCGTGGTCGACTGACGCTCGGTGTCCTCGGCGAGTGCTCGGGCGACGTCGAGACGCTGCACGAGCATCTCGAGGAGGCGATGGCCACCGTCGGTGTGCACGTCGACGTCGAGGTGGGCAGCGAACACGGCCGCACCCCGCTGTCCACTCACGTGGTGGTGGTGCTCGGCCGACCCGTCACGGCGCGGGCGATCAGTGTGCTGTCGAGTGAGTTGGCCCGTCAGGGCGCGAACATCGATTCCATTCGCGGCATCGCCGATTACCCGGTCACGGGCCTCGAGCTGCACGTGTCCGTGGACCACGCGGCGGACGACGCCGACGAGCGGCTGCGCACCTCGCTCGCCACCGTCGCCGCCGGTGTGGGCATCGACGTCGCGGTGGAGCGCGCCGGCCTCGCCCGACGCGCCAAGCGGCTCATCGTCTTCGACGTCGACTCGACGCTCGTTCAGGGCGAGGTGATCGAGATGCTGGCCGCTCGCGCCGGCGTCGAGGACGAGGTCCGCGAGGTCACCGAGGCCGCGATGCGGGGCGAGATCGACTTCGCGGAGTCGCTCGATCGTCGCGTGGCGACCCTCGCCGGACTGGACGCCTCGGTCATCGACGAGGTGGCCGCCGAGTTGCAACTCACCCCGGGTGCCCGCACCACCATTCGCACGCTGCGCCGCCTCGGGTACCACTGCGGCGTCGTCTCCGGCGGTTTCCGCCAGGTGATCGAGGGCCTCGCCCACGAACTCGAACTGGACTTCGTGCAGGCCAACACCCTCGAGATCGTCGACGGCCGACTCACCGGCCGCGTGACCGGGCAGGTGGTCGACCGCGCGCAGAAGGCGGTGGCGTTGCGGCAGTTCGCGTCCGAGGTGGGCGTCCCGATGGAGCAGACGGTGGCCGTGGGCGACGGCGCCAACGACATCGACATGCTCACGGCCGCGGGCCTCGGCGTCGCGTTCAACGCCAAGCCGGCGCTGCGTGAGGTCGCGGACACCGCGCTGTCCACCCCGTTCCTCGACGCCCTGTTGTTCGTTCTCGGCGTCACCCGCAGCGAGATCGAGGCCGCCGACACCGTCGACGGCCTCGTCCGTCGCATCCCGATCCCGTGACCGAGTTCGAGCCCCCGAGCGAGTCCGGGCCCGGGTCCGAGTCCGGGCCCGACACGTCGCTCGCCGTTCGGCACGCCGCCCTCGTCCGCATGGCCGACGGAGCGGACCGGTTCGGCTCCCGACGCGACCCCGACGATCCCGGTGACGTGCGGGCCATGCCGATGGTGCTGCACATCCCGAAGGCCGAGCCGCCGGCCCGCTCGGCGCTGCTCCGGGCTGCCGCCACCGCCACCGCGCAGGTGTGCCTCGACCCTCGGGTCGGCCCGGACGGACCGTGGCACGACGAGTACACGGCCTGGCTGGACGCCCGGATTCGCAAGGTCTCCCGTCGCGCCCGCGGCGCCCAGTGGGCCGCGGCGCAGGAGGTCGACGGCATCACCGCCACGGTCGACGGCGCCTCGGCGCGGGTGTACGTACCGTGCCGACTGCGCGACCTCGACCCGCGTCTGCGCAAACTCCAGGTCGAGGGCACGGACCTGCCGCACGACGACGGCACCGACACGCCCGATCCCGACGCGCTCGTCCTGTGGGTGAACGCCGCCCTCGACATGACCGTCGGCAAGACCGCCGCCCAGGTCGGTCACGCGGTCATGCTCGCGGCCGGCCGATTGCCGTTCGAGACGGTCGAGCGATGGTTCGGTCGCGGCTGCCCGACCGACGTGCGCCTCGCCGACGACGTCCGCTGGGCCGAGGCGACCGCACTCGGTGACGACGTGGTCGGGGTCCGCGACGCCGGCTACACCGAGGTCGCACCCGGGTCGACGACGGTGCTCGCCGACCTCCGCAGCATCACCTGACTCAGCCGCCGGCTCAGCGCGCCGCTGCTCTGATGGCGGCGCTCAGCGCGCCGCGGTCACGTAGACCAGGACGATCGGCCCCGCCACCTCGACCACACTGCCCGGCTCCTGCCCGGCCGGGTCGAGGGGCCGGCCGTCCCGCGCGGCGGAGTCGTAGACGGGCACGTAGTCCGAGGCCGAGGTCAGGGCGTCGTGGTGGGGGAGCACGATGCCTGTGGGTCCGCCGGCGTGCACGACCAGCAGCGCGGACTCGAACGACCGACCGTGCGAGCCGGGGATGCGCACGTCGGATCCGTCGACCCACGCCTGCAGGGTGCGTGCGGTGTCGTCGTGCCAGGCGTCGCCGACGATCTCGTTGCCCGCGGCGTCGAACCACACGAGGTCCGGCTCGCCCGTCGGCGTGCGCCGGCCTGCGAAGAACTCCTGCTGACGCAGCACCGGCGCGGTCCGTCGGCACCGGAGTGCGCGGGCGATCGTGGTCGCGAGGTCGGTGTCGCGGTACGCCCACCGGACGGCATGGGCGTCGGCAGCGGGTGTGTCGGCCGGGACGCAGTAGGCGTTGTTGTTGCCGTGCTGGGTGTGCCCGAACTCGTCGCCGGCGAGGAACATCGGTGTCCCGGTGGAGAGGGCGAGCACCGACAGCAGAGCGCGGACGTGGCGGTCGCGGGCGGCGAGCACGGCCGGATCGTCCGTGGCGCCCTCGACGCCGTGGTTCACCGAGTGGTTGCCGTCGGAGCCGTCGCGGTTGGACTCGCCGTTGGCCTCGTTGTGCTTGCGCTCGTAGGAGACGAGATCGCGAGCGGTGAAGCCGTCGTGCGCGGTGACGAAGTTGATCGACGCCCACGGGCGACGTCCGCCGGCGCCGTAGATGTCCTCGGATCCGGCGAGCCGGGAGGCGAGCTCGCGTACCCCGCCCTGCCCCGCGAAGAATCGGCGGACGGTGTCGCGGTAGCGGTCGTTCCACTCGCTCCACACGCCGCCGAAGCCGCCCACCTGATAGCCGGGCCCGGTGGCGTCCCAGGGTTCGGCGATCAGCTTCGTCCGGCACAGCACGGGGTCCGCCGCGATCGCACTGAGCAGCGGAGCCCGCGGGTCGAAACGCCACCCGCCGGGGCGTCCCAGGGTGGAGGCGAGGTCGAAGCGGAACCCGTCGACACCCATGTCGGTGGCCCAGTACCGCAGCGAGTCGCACACCATCCGCACGACCGCGGGCGAGGCGGCGTCGAGCGTGTTGCCGCATCCGGTGAGGTCGACGTCGCGGCCACGCTCGTCGAGGAGGTAGTACCCCGGCGCGTCGAGGCCCCGCCAGGACAGCGACGGCCCGTCGACGCCGCCCTCACAGGTGTGGTTGTAGACGACGTCGAGGATCACCTCGAGCCCGGCGTCGTGAAGCGCGTCGACCATGGCCCGGAACTCCTCGACCTCCCCGCCGGGAACCGAGGAGTAGCGCGGTTCGGGAGCGAAGTAGGAGGCCGTCGAGTACCCCCAGTGGTTGCGCATCCCACGGGCGTGCACGCCGGGTTCGGTGAGGCAGGCGTGCACCGGCAGCAGTTCGACGGCCGTGACGCCGAGATCACGCAGATGAGCGACGACGGCGGGGTGCGCCAGCCCGGCGTACGTGCCGCGGAGGTCCTCGGGAACGTCGGGATGAGCTGCGGTGAAGGAGCCGACGTGCAGTTCGTAGACGACGGTGGCGTCCCAGTCCGTCTCGAGGCGGGGGCGGCCGCGGCGCTCGGCGGGCGCGGTGACGACGGCGAGGGGGACGTGGCCACGGGAGTCTCGGTGGGATCGGCGTCCGAAGGGTTCGTCGTCGTACGGAAGCAGAGCGTCGGCGTCGCCGAGGCCACCGGTGATCCGGCGGGCGTAGGGATCGAGCAGCAGCTTGCCCGGATCGAAGCGGCGGCCGGACTCCGGCTGCCAGGGGCCGTCGGCGCGCAGTCCGTATCGGGTGCCCGCCGCGGCTCCGGCGACGATGCCGTGCCAGATCCCGTAGGTCCGTTCGGGCAGTCGGTGACGCGTCTCGGTGCCGTCGTCGTCGATCACGCAGACGTCGATCGCCGTGGCCTCGGGGGCGTGGACGGCGAAGGAGACACCGCCGTCGACGACGTGCGCGCCGAGGGGAAAGGGACGGCCGGGGGCCGACAGGGACCGGGGGGACGGGTGATCGTGCGACACGCGAGGCAATCCTGCCGTGTCGAGCCCGGCGGCGTGGGACAAGATGGACGTCGTGTCCCAACCTGATCCCGACCTGCTCGTCCAACTCGACTCCGTGTCCGTCCGCCGGGGGACCACGACGCTCGTCGGTCCGGTGACCTGGAACGTCGAACTCGACGAGCGGTGGGTGGTGCTCGGCCCCAACGGCGCGGGCAAGACGACCCTGCTGAAGATCGCCGCCGCGGAGCTCTACCCGACCGAGGGCACCGCGCACGTACTGGCGGAAACCCTGGGGCACGTGGACATCTCGGAGCTCAAGCCGCGGATCGGGCTCTCGTCGGCGGCACTCGCGGGACGGATTCCGGGCGACGAGGTGGTGTCCGATCTCGTGGTCTCCGCCGGCTACGCGGTCCTCGGCCGATGGCGCGAGGAGTACGAGGCCGTCGACGACGAGCGGGCCATCGACATGCTCGAGCGCGCCGGTATCGAGCACCTGGCCCGCCGCACGTTCGGCACGTTGTCCGAAGGGGAGCGCAAGCGGGTGCTCATCGCGCGGGCGCTCATGACCGACCCCGAACTGCTCCTGCTCGACGAGCCCGCCGCGGGCCTCGACCTCGGCGGACGTGAGGACCTCGTCGCGATCCTCGCCGAGCTCGCCATGAACCCCGACGCTCCGGCGACGGTGCTGGTCACCCACCACGTCGAGGAGATTCCGCCCGGCTTCACCCACGCCATGCTGCTCAAGGAGGGCGGCGTGGTCGCGCAGGGACTGATCGACGACGTCATCACGGAGGAGAACCTGTCGACGGCCTTCAGTCAGGCGATCGCGCTGGACCGGGCGGACGATCGGTTCTTCGCGCGCCGCAAGCGCCGCGGCCCGTCGCATCGACGCGCCCGATGAGCGTGCCGGTGCGCGACGCGTCGACCGTCGTGCTGGTGCGGGACGGCGAGCACGGCCTCGAGGTCTTCCTGCAGCGTCGGGTGAAGGCCATGGCGTTCGCCGCGGGGATGACGGTCTATCCCGGCGGCGGTGTGGACGCATCCGACCGCACCGCGCCGACCGGGGTCGATCCGTGGGTGGGGCCCGCGCCGTCGTGGTGGGCCGAGCAGTTCGGTACCGACACCCCGACCGCCCGTGCCCTGGTCCTCGCCGCGGTGCGGGAGACGTTCGAGGAGTGCGGCATCCTGCTCGCCGGACCGGACGAGCACGCGGTCGTCGCCGACACCGCGGCGTACGCGGCGGGCCGACGGGCGGTCGAGTCCCGCGACATCGCGTTCTCGGAGTTCCTCGCCGACACCGGACTGTCCGTCCGCGCCGATCTGCTCCGGCCGGCCGCCCGGTGGATCACCCCCGAGGGGGAGACCACCCGCCGCTACGACACCCGGTTCTTCCTCGCCGTGGTGCCGACCGGGCAGCGAGCCGACGACGCCACCAGCGAAGCCGTCGACGCCGGCTGGTTCCGGCCCGCCGACGCCCTCGCGGATCTGCGCACCCGCGCCCGCACGATGATGCCGCCCACCTGGTCCACCCTGGCGGATCTGGCCGAGCACGACACCGTCGCGGACGCGTTCGCGGCCTCCTACCGCCTGGACCCGGTGCAGCCCGTGCTCGTGCGCGACGGGGAGCACCGCCGGGTGGAGTTCCCCGGCGCCGAGCGTTACTACGCGGCCTTCGCCTGAGGGCACCGACGACCGTGCGCCCCGGTAGCCTCACCGGCATGGCTGAATTCGTGACTCTCGACGTCGACGGCGGAATCGGCACCATCCGGCTGTCGCGCCCCCCGATGAACGCGCTGAACCGTCAGGTGCAGGGCGAGTTGCGGGAGGTCGCGGCGGCGGCGACCGCGGACGACGCGGTGCGCGCGGTGATCGTGTACGGCGGCGAAAAGGTCTTCGCCGCGGGGGCGGACATCAAGGAGATGGCCGAGATGAGCGCGCAGCAGATGACCGATGCGATCGGCGGTCTGCAGGCCGGGCTCGGCGCCGTCGCGTCGATTCCGAAGCCGACCGTCGCGGCGATCACCGGCTACGCCCTGGGCGGTGGCCTCGAGGTCGCGCTCGGCGCGGATCGACGCATCGCCGGGGACAATGCGAAGCTCGGTGTGCCGGAGGTGCTCCTCGGCGTCATTCCCGGTGGCGGCGGCACCCAGCGTCTCGCGCGCCTGATCGGCCCGAGTCGGGCCAAGGACATGATCTTCACCGGCCGCTTCGTCGGCGCGGAGGAGGCGCTGCGTATCGGACTGGTCGACGAGGTGGTGGCCCCCGATGCGGTGTACGACGCCGCCCGGGCGTGGGCGAGCCAGTTCGTCGGCGGGGCCTCGCGCGCGTTGGCCGCCGCGAAGGCCGCGATCGACGAGGGTCTCGACACCGACCTCGCGACGGGTCTGAAGATCGAGGCCCACGTGTTCGCGTCGTTGTTCGCCACCGACGACCGGTCCATCGGCATGTCGTCGTTCCTCGAGAACGGCCCCGGCAAGGCCGAGTTCACGGGGAACTGACGCGGTCCGTCACGGGGCACCGGTTAGGCTCTGTTTTCATGACCGTTCGTCACGACCCGATTCCGGCCGACTCGTCGGCCGACGCGACCTCCGATCCGGCACCGCGGCCCCACGCGAGTGCCGAGGAGGTCGCCGCCGCACGCTCGGACACCAAGCTCGCCCAGGTGCTCTACCACGACTGGGAAGCCGAGACGTACGACGACAAGTGGTCCATCTCCTACGACCAGCGCTGCATCGACTACGCCCGCGGCCGGTTCGACGCGGTGGCGGGCGATCAGCCGCTGCCGTACGAGCGGGCGCTGGAGCTGGGCTGCGGCACCGGCTTCTTCCTGCTCAACCTCATGCAGAGCGGGGTCGCCGCCACCGGCTCGGTGACCGACCTGTCGCCGGGCATGGTCAAGGTCGCCCTGCGCAACGCCGAGAACCTCGGTCTCCCGGTCGACGGGCGCGTGGCCGACGCGGAGACCATCCCGTACGACGACGACACGTTCGACCTCGTCGTGGGTCACGCAGTGCTGCACCACATTCCGGACGTCGAGCAGTCCCTGCGGGAAGTGCTGCGGGTGCTGAAGCCCGGCGGCCGCTTCGTGTTCGCGGGCGAGCCGACCACCGTCGGCAACTTCTACGCGCGCTGGCTCGGCCGGGCGACGTGGGAGGCCACGACGCGCGTGACCAAGCTGCCGTTCCTCGCCGACTGGCGTCGCCCGCAGCAGGAACTCGACGAGTCCTCGCGTGCCGCGGCGCTCGAAGCCGTCGTGGATCTGCACACGTTCGATCCGGCGGAGCTCGAGGAGATCGCGACGGCCGCCGGCGCCGAGGGCGCGCAGGCGAAGACCGAGGAGTTCGCCGCGGCGCTGCTGGGGTGGCCCGTGCGCACGTTCGAGGCAGCCGTGCCGGCGGAGAAGCTCGGCTGGGGGTGGGCACGGTTCGCCTTCACCGGCTGGAAGTCGCTCAGCTGGCTCGACGAGAAGGTGCTCCACCACGTGGTGCCGCGCGGCTACTTCTACAACGTGATGATCACCGGCACCAAGCCGCTCGCCACCGACTGACTCGGTGGGCTACGCGTTCGACCTCGCCGACGTCGAGTATCTGACGGTCGCGGCGGAGGCGCTCGCCGAGGTCGACGAGTACGCACTGACCCCGGCCTCCCTGGTCGGCGACCTGGCGCGAGTGCGTGCCCGCTTCGGTGCCCACGCCGCGGCGCTGGTGGAGACGGTGACGGTGCGGCGCAAGGCGCGCGCCAAGCTCGCGGCGTCCGGATCGTGGTTGCTGACCGACGACGCCGTCCAGCAGGCGACGCCGGACGCGGTGTCGGCGCATCGCGCAGCCCGGCTGGCGGGTCGCGCCGTGCACGACGTCACCTGCTCCATCGGGACCGAGTTGCACGCGTTGCGGGCGACGGCCGCGACGGTGGTGGGCAGCGACCTCGACGAGGTACGCCTGGCGATGGCGGCACGCAACGTTCCGGACGTTCCGGTCCTGCGGGCCGACGCACTGACGCCGGTGACCCGCGGGACGGTGGTGGTGGCGGATCCCGGTCGGCGGTCGGGCGGACGGCGACTGCGCGACCCCGCGGCACTCGAACCCCCACTGCCGCAGCTGTTGTCGGCCTACGCCGGTCGCGACCTCGTGGTGAAGTGTGCGCCGGGACTGGATTTCGATCGCCTGCCGACCGATGCGGAGATCGAGGTGGTCTCGCTCGACGGCGCCGTGCGCGAGGCGTGCCTCTGGACGGGCACGCTCGCCGATGCCGGGGTGCGACGACGCGCGACGGTCCTGCGGGCGGGCGCACCGCCGGTGTCGCTGGTGGACACCGACCCGGACGAGATAGACGAGCGTCCGCCGGGGCGGTACATCGTCGATCCCGACGGCGCCGTGGTGCGGTCCGGGCTGGTCCGGCAGTACGCGGCACGGCACGGCCTGTGGCAACTCGACCCGCGGATCGCGCATCTCACCGGCGACCGCATTCCGCCGGACACGTCGGGATTCGAGATCCTGGATCGGCTTCCGCTGCAGGAGAAGCAGTTACGGAAGGAACTCGCGCGCCGGGACTGCGGCTCCCTCGAGATCCTGGTGCGTGGGGTGGACGTCGATCCGGCGGTTCTCAGGCCGAAACTCGGGTTGCGCGGATCCGCGCCGATGTCACTGGTGGTCACCCGGATCGGCCGCGCCGCGGTCGCCTTCGTCTGCGGACCTCGCACAGCCGGTGGGCCGACTCGCACCCCCGGTGCAGAGGGAACTCCACCGTCCGGCGATCAGCGGAACGAGTAGAGGGTCCCGAGCCCGACGGGGACGACGACCGCACCGTCCGACCCGACCACGACGCCCGGACTGTATCCGGCGGCGTCCGGAAGCGCGTCGGTGTCCACGGTCTCGCCGGTGGCGAGATCGACGGTGGTGAGCGACAACTCGTCGGTGCCGGTCACCGCGTAGACGGTGGAGCCCGCGACGGCGGGGGCACCTGCCTGCACGAGATCGGTACGCTCCCACGCCGGTTCGGGAGCGTCGCCGGTGTCGCGGATCGCCCGCAGCACGGCGCCGGCTCCGCCGGAGGGCACCAGGGTGCCGTCCGGAGCGACGGTCACGCTGCCCGCCGCGCGGTCGCCGACGAAGTAGGTCCACACCTCGCGGCCGTCGCTGGTGTCGTACGCGCGCACGGACCCCTCGACGTCCGTCGTGTACAGGCGGGACCCGTCCGGGGACAGCACCGGACTCGACGTGACGGCCGTCGGCAGCAGGTCCGACGACCACTCCTCCGACCAACTCGGTGTCGGGCCCGCGGTGTAGCGCAGTGCAACCACCTGAGGGGCGATCGCACCCTCCCGCCACAGGACGACGTAGACGACGCTCGCGTCGAGGTCGACCGCAGGGGCGGCGGCGACCGGGCAGGCGGGGCCTCCGGCGAGGCAGGCCAGCAGCCCGTCGTCCGCGGCGCGCAGCTGCGTGTCGGGTGCGGCGAGGGGATCGGGGGTGGGGACCAAATCCAGGATCGGGGCCTCGGGCCGTCCACTCTGATTGGACAGCACGTTCACCTGACCGAACTGCGTGATCGCCAACAGATTGCCGTCGGGCAGGAACTGGGGGGTGCGCGGAACGCCGTACACCGGTGTGAGCCACCGGGTCTGGCCGTTCGGATTGACGGACACCACGGCGCCGTCCTCACCTGCGTACAGGTTCGACGCGGTGTCGGCGACGGGAGTGGACGACACTCCGGCGGGGCCGAGACCGTTGCAGAAGCGCTTGCGTCCGGTCTCGCCCTGGAACGAGCCCAGGGGGCAGTTGCCGGAGGCGGCCAGCGATGCGGTGATCTGCCCGTTGGGCGCGATGGACGGTCGGGTCGCGATCTCCGCGCCGAGCGGGCGGGTCCACTCGAGGGACAGGTCGCGGCTGCCGTCGGTGGTCACCGAGGCACTGTTGTGAGCATCGGACAGACCCCCGCGCCACCCGGTGTCGCCGAAGATGTCGACCGGTCCGTCGTTCGATCCGCAGGAGGCGATCAGCCCCGCCGCCGCCAGCAGGGCGACGACCGAACGAGAGCGCACCGGGCGTCGGGTCCGGTGCGAGTACTCGTCGGGCATGCAGGCTCCTGCCGGGTCGGATCGGGGCATCGCGATGCTATCGGACCCGCCGTCCCGGCCCGGGGTCCGGCCGCGTCCGCGGCGCGGCCCGTCCGTGCGGTGCGTCGATCGGCGCCGATTAGGGTGACCGGTCATGACGAGCATGTGGAACGCCCCACTGCGGTCGCGGTGGCGCGGGTCGCGACGACGCGACCCCGAGCAGGCCCGATTCCTGACCCTCGCGTCGCTGCGCTGGGTCCTCGCCCACAAGGCGTACACGCCCTGGTACCTGGTGCGCTACTACCGCCTGGCGAAGTTCAAGGCCGCCAATCCGCACGTCGTTCTGCGCGGCATGGTGTTCCTGGGCAGGAACGTCGAGATCCACGCGACCCCGGAACTGGCCCGCCTCGAGATCGGGCGATGGGTGCACATCGGCGACGGCAACGCGCTGCGCTGTCACGAAGGGTCACTGCGTATCGGCGACAAGGTCGTCTTCGGCAAGGACAACGTGGTCAACACCTACCTCGACATCGAGATCGGCGCGTCCACCCTGGTCGCCGACTGGTGTTACATCTGCGACTTCGACCACCGCACCGAGGACGTCACCGTCCCGATCAAGGACCAGGGCATCGTGAAGTCACCGGTGCGGATCGGACCCGACACGTGGATCGCCGCCAAGGTGACGGTGCTGCGGGAGACCGTCGTCGGCCGCGGATGCGTGCTCGGGGCCCATGCGGTGGTCAAGGGTCACGTGCCCGACTACGGGATCGCCGTGGGTGCCCCGGCTCGGGTGGTGCGCAACCGGAAGGCGGACTGGGAGGCGGGCGCGGCCGACCGCGCGCAGTACGTGGCCGCGCTCGAGGACATCGCCCGCAAGAAGGCGGCCGGGACCACCGACCTGCCGGACTAGCTCGAATCCCGTTCCAGCAGTGGCCGTTCGACGACGTGCGGTCGCGCGTACGGGGTGCGGACGCGGCGCTTCGCGGCGGCGAGGATCGTGGCGGTCTCACGGGCGACCGTCGACCACGCGAAGTCCGCGGTGAGGCGATCGCGGGCGGCGTCGACGAGCGTGCGGGTGCGCTCCGGCTCGTCCAGCGAGCGGCGGACCGCGGCGGCCAGTGCGGCCACGTCGCCGGGGGCGAAGGAGCGACCGGTGACCCCGTCGGTGACGGCTTCGCCCAGTCCGCCCGCGGTCGAGGCCACCACGGGGATGCCGGCCGCGGCGCCTTCGAGCGCGATGATGCCGAACGGCTCGTACCGGCTGGGGAGGACGAGAACGTCGGCCCGGTGCAGGTGGGCCAGCACGCCGTCGTGATCGGCGGAGCCGGCGAAGACGACGGATCGCCGCACGCGATGCGCGCGGGCGAGTTCGATCAGGTGGTCCCGCTGGGTGCCGTCGCCGACGATCGTGAGGGTCGTGCCGGGGTGGGTCCGGCGGAGGCGGGGGAGGGCGGCGATCAGGTCCTGCACGCCCTTCTCGTATTCGAGCCGGCCCACGTAGAGCAGGGCGGGTGGGCAGCCGGTCGGTCCATGGGGGCGGAACGTCCAGGTGGAGGTGTCGATCCCGTTGCGCACCACGTGCATCGGGCCGGGTGGGGCGAAGAGGCGAGCCACCTCGTCGTCCATCGATGCGGAGCAGGTGATCACCGCGTCGGACTCCTGCGCGAGCCACCACTCGATCGAGTGGACCTGCCGGTTCACTCGGCCCGACACCCAGCCGCTGTGTCGACCGGCCTCGGTGGCGTGGAAGGTGGTGACCAGGGGCACGTCGAAGAACTCGGCGAGGGCGATCGCGGGGTGCGCGACGAGCCAGTCGTGGGCGTGGACGACGTCGGGAACCCACCCCTCGCCGACGCCCGGCTTCGACAGGGCGAGTCCGGCCCGGACCATCGCGTGACCCAGCGCGAGGGTCCACTCGATCATGTCCACGCCGAACGCGAAGTGCGCCGGGTCCTCGGCGACCGCCACCACCAGCACTCCGTCGGCCACGACGGCCTCGGTGGGGTGGGTGGAGCCGTCGGTGCCCGTGGGCCGACGGGCGAGAACCACCACCTCGTGGCCCGCGGCGGCGAGTTCGGTCGCGAGATGGTGCACGTGACGCCCGAGTCCCCCGACGACGACGGGCGGGTACTCCCAGGAGACCAGCAGGACTCTCATCGCACCCCTTCCCGACGACCCGTGACCCCTCCGGCCGGGGCATCGCTCGTCGGGAGCCTACGGGCATCGAGGTCGGGAAACAGCCCGTCGGCGGCGTTCCACCCGGCGGCGAGCCCGGCGGCGACGTCCGGTCGTCCCGCCGTGCGCGCGGCGGCGATCTCCCGGACGGCATGAGCGTGCTCGTGCGCGCGATCGCGGGCGTACTGCGCGGCGGAGTCCTTGCTCACCATGAACGCCCAGTCGCTCGACACGGTCAGCAGCGCCTCGCGCAGGATCTGATCGGCGGTCCGGTCCCGTCCGGCGGTCTCGGCGGGGCCGCGGGCATCGACGGCGTCGACCGCCTGCAGGGCGGTGGCCGTCACCTCCGCGTTGAGGCGCACCAGGTCCTGCACCGGGTCCCCGGCCCAGACTCGCCAGTCCTTCCCGGATCCCCACGACGTGTTCGGCAGGTCCGTCGGCTCGCCGACGAACCCGGCCGTCCGGGCGGCGGTCAGCGTGCCCACCCGCACCCCGGCCTCGGGGAGGGCGCGCAGGACGGCCTCGAGCCACTCGGGGCCCTCGTGCCACCAGTGTCCGAACAGCTCGGTGTCGAAGGCCGCCGTCACCAGCGCGGGACGTCCGGTGCGCGCGTGCTCGTCGTGGAGTCGGCCCCGGACCACGTCGACGAAGTCACGGACGTGGTCCTGCAGGGCCGCGGCGGCGAGATCCGGGGCGTAGGGGGCCTTGTCCGGACCGGCGACGGTCCGCCCGGTGACGCGCACGATCTTGAGGCCGGTGCCGTGGTCGTAGGTGTGGAAGTCGCGGTACGCGGCGTGGCCGGGGTAGCCGGACTTCGGCGACCACACGCGGTAGCTGACCGGGAGGTCCCGCCCGAACGCGACCACGTCGGTGTCGCCGACGGGCCGACCGAGCGTGGTGTCGCCGCGCAGAGCGGGTCCGTCGACCAGGAAATGACTCACCCCGGCCGCCGCGTAGTCCTGCTCCATCCCGGCGGTGAAGGCGCACTCCGGCGCCCAGATTCCGTCGGCGCGTCGGCCCAGGCGTCGAGCGCCGTCGCGCAATCCCTCGGCCAGCGAGAACGTTCGCAGTCGTGGATCGAGCAGCGGCTGGAACGGGTGCATCAGAGGACCGCCCAGCAGTTCGACGGCACGATCGTCGACCAGGCGACGCAGCACGGGCGACGCGCCGTGACGCCATCGGGTCTCGAACTCGGCGAGAGCGCGTCCGGCCTCGCGGTACTCGCGTCGACCCGCCTCCCGGCGGTCGGCGTCCCGTGACGTCGCCGCCTCGGCGGCGCGCAGTGACCAGTTGCCCAGCCAGTGGTGCATGCCGTCGAGGGCGTGCGGATCGTCGAGTTGGGCGGCGAGGACCGGTGTGATGCCCAGGGTCAGCAGATCGGTGCGACCCTCCGCCGACAGCCGCCGCAGCACGTCCACCACCCGCAGGTAGGAGCCGGCCCACGACTGGTAGAGCCACTCCTCACCGACCGGCCACCGGCCGTGATGGGGCAGCCACGGCAGATGGGAGTGCAGCACCAGGGCGAACATCCCGGGTACCTGCCCCGTGCCGGCCTCGGTCACGGAGCGAGCGGGGCGCGCGCGACGATCACCAGGTCGAGGCTCGCGTCGAGGTCGTCGGGGGTCAGGGCGAAGTCGCCGACGTCGATGCCCGCGACGTCCCGAGTGAGGTCGTCGGGCCACGGTTCGCCGGCCAGGGCACGGTCGATCTGCGCGTCGACGAAGGAGCCACCGTGCCGACGGTCGAGTTCCTGCAGGGTGGGCCCGTGCCGGACCCCGGTGAGCGACTCCACCTCGAACCCGGCGGTGACGACGAGCTCGCCTAGCTCGACGGGGTCGAGTTCACGGGTGTGGAACGGATTCAGCGGGGTGTCCCGGCCGGGGGAGAAGGTGATGCGGTTGGGCGTACTCATGATCAGCACGCCGCCCGGGACCAGGACCCGACGACACTCCCGGACGAAGCGGTCCTGGTCCCAGAGATGCTCGATCACCTGCAGGGTGACGACGACGTCCATCGCGCCGTCGGCGACGGGCAGGTCGACGAGGTTGCCACGGACGATGTCGACCGCGGGGTAGCGAACGGCGATGTGGTCGGCGGCGGCGACGTCGTAGTCGACGCCGAGCACCCGTCGCGCCGACTCGGCGATCATCGCCGCCCCGTAGCCCTCGCCGGGACCCGCCTCGAGGACCGTGCGTCCTGCGCACCGCGGGGCGATGTCCCGGTAGACGACCTCGTGGCGTCGGAACCAGTAGTTCTCCTCGGCGATCCCCGGAACCGTTCGTTCGCCCGTGAGCGGAAGGGGGTCTCCGCTCGGGGTCGGCGCTGCCGGTGTCGCGTCGTTCATCCGGGCGAGAGTAGTTCGTGACGCGACACACCCGAACAGGTGGGGAGGAGGGGTTGAAAAAATCTGACGGCGGAGTAAGTTACCGATCAGTAACCCTCGATGGGGTAACGTCCACGTCACAGCGGCCGGATGCGCGAGCACCCACCGCACGCACCGGGAACGTCGGGCGCCCATCGCCGAGCTACCGGTGAGTAGTGATCGGACCGGATCGTCACCCACACGACACAGGAGGTCGACGCAGACCCATGACGAACATCGTCGTACTGATCAAGCAGGTCCCGGACACGTGGTCCGAGCGCAAACTCTCCGACGGCGACTACACGCTGGACCGCGAGGCCGCGGACGCCGTGCTGGACGAGATCAACGAGCGTGCGGTCGAGGAAGCGCTGCTCATCAAGGAGCGCGACGGCGGCGAGGTCAAGGTTCTGTCGGCCGGCCCCGACCGCGCCACCGAGGCCATCCGCAAGGCCCTGTCGATGGGCGCCGACAGCGCCGTCCACGTCAACGATCCCGCCATGCACGGATCGGACGCCATCCAGACCGCCTGGGCCCTGGCCGCCGCGCTGGGCCAGGTCGAGTTCGAGAACGGTGAGGCCGCCGACCTGGTCATCGCCGGCAACGAGGCCACCGACGGCCGCATCGGTGCGGTCCCCGCCATCATCGCCGAGTACCTGGGCATCCCGCAGTTGACGCAGATGCGCAAGCTCGTCGTCGCCGACGGCAAGGTCTCCGGCGAGCGCGAGACCGACGAAGGTGTCTTCGGCCTCGAGGCCGAGCTCCCCGCCATCGTCTCGGTCACCGAGAAGATCAACGAGCCGCGGTTCCCGTCCTTCAAGGGCATCATGGCCGCGAAGAAGAAGACCGTGCAGGTGCTCACCCTCGCCGACATCGGCGTCGAGCCCGAGACGGTCGGCGTGGACAACGCCGGCACCACGGTCACCACCGTCACCCCCAAGCCCCCCAAGACGGCCGGCGAGCGAGTGACCGACGAGGGCGACGGCGGCACCAAGGTCGCCGACTACCTGGTCTCGCAGAAGATCATCTAGTCACCCCCGTCCACCGCCCGACCCGAACCACAGGAGAGTCAGTCACATGGCAGAGGTACTGGTCCTCGTCGAACACGCCGACGGGGCACTGAAGAAGGTCACCACCGAACTCATCACCGCCGCACGGGTTCTCGGTGAACCCGCCGCGGTCGTCACCGGCGCGCCCGGCACCACCGACAAGATCGCCGACGCGCTCGCCGAGGCCGGCGCGGCCAAGATCTACGTCGCGGAGTCCGACGCCGTCGACGGCTTCCTCGTCACCCCCAAGGTCGACGTGCTCGCCTCGCTCGCCGAGTCCGCGTCGCCCGCCGCGATCATCACCTCCGGCGGCATCGAGGGCAAGGAGGTGGCCGGACGTCTGGCCGCTCGCCTCGGCGCCGGTCTCCACCAGGACGTCGTGTCGGTCAGCGCCGACAAGTCCGCCACCTACTCGATCTTCGGTGGCGCGTTCACCGTCGAGGCCAAGACCAACGGCGACGTGCCGGTCATCTCGGTCCGCCCCGGTGCGATCGAGGCGGAGCCGCAGGCCGGCGCAGGCGAGCGTGTCGACGTCGAGGTTCCGGCCCAGGAAGAGGCCGTGGTCCGCGTCGTCTCGCGTGACCCGATCGTCGGTGGCGATCGTCCGGAACTCACCGAGGCGTCCGTCGTCGTCTCCGGTGGCCGCGGTGTCGGCAGCGCCGACAAGTTCTCCGTGGTCGAGGAGCTCGCCGACTCGCTCGGTGCTGCCGTCGGCGCCTCCCGCGCCGCCGTCGACTCCGGTTACTACCCCGGCCAGTTCCAGGTGGGTCAGACGGGTAAGACCGTCTCCCCGCAGCTCTACGTCGCCCTCGGCATCTCCGGCGCGATCCAGCACCGCGCCGGCATGCAGACGTCCAAGACCATCGTCGCGGTCAACAAGGACGAGGAAGCCCCCATCTTCGAGATCGCCGACTACGGCGTGGTGGGCGACCTGTTCGACGTCGCACCCCAGCTGACCGAGGCGGTCAAGAAGCGCAAGGGCTGACCGCCCCCGCGGTTCGCACCTCGGGCCGGGCCCCGTCACCAGTTCACGGTGACGGGGCCCGGCTCGTTTCACGAATGGTCACGTAGCTGCCACGAACACGGCACGCGGGTGTGGCCGCACGGACGTTCGGGCGCGACAGATTCGGGCCATGACCGTTCGATCGATCTCGACGACGTCACCATCCGACCCCCGAGCGCTGCTCGCAGCACCCGCTCCGCGAGCTCTGCTCGCGGTACCCGACACGCGAGTGCTGCTCGCGGATCGGCACTACTCCCTCCTCGTCGGCGCCTCCCCGGACCACGCCAGGGCAGCCCAACGACTCCGAGCCGACGTCTTCGGCTCCGAACCCGGTTTCGCCGCGGCGTCCTTCGCCGACGGCCTCGACGTCGACCGGTACGACGAGCACTGCGATCACCTGCTGGTCGTGGAGAACGAGACCGACGCCGTCGTCGGCTGCTACCGGATGCTCACTCCCGCCGGCGCGGAGCGCGCCGGCGGCTACTACACCGCCACCGAGTTCGACATCAGCGAATTGCGCGCCTTCGAGCTCGGCACCGTCGAGATGGGCCGCGCCTGCGTCGACCGCGAGCACCGCAGCGGAGCCGTGCTCGCGTTGATGTGGTCGGGCATCCTGCGCTATCTCGACCTGGGGGGCCACGACCGCGTGATGGGATGCGTCTCGGTGCCCATGGACCTCGGTGACGGTGCGCCCGTCGGAGCGCACGTGCGCGGGGTCCGCGACCTGGTGTCGGCGCGGCACCGCAGCGCCCGACGTGCGTATCCGCGCACGCCGGTGCGGGTGGACGGGGTGGACCTGCAGGACATCGCACCGCCGGCACGGACGACGGTGCCGCCGCTGCTGCGCGGCTATCTGCGCATGGGCGCGTCGATCTGCGGCGAACCCGCGCACGACCCCGAGTTCGGGGTGGCGGACTTCGTCGCGCTGCTGCACATGGCCGACGCCAACGTGCGGTACCTCGATCGGCTGCGCTCGGCGGCCGGTGCGGTGCCGGAACGCACCCCGACGACCGGCGGCGACCGGTGACGCACGCCTGGATGCCGGCCAGCCCGTGCGGCACCGGATGCCGCACCGCGCCGGTGGCCACTGCCGGCGCCCTGCGCGTCGTGGTGCGCTGCGTCCTGATCGCGCTGCTCCTGCTGGTGTTCCCGCTCCTGCTCGCCGGCCGTGTGCTGCCGGCGCCGGGCCGCCGCGCCGCCGCCCGTCTCGGGGCCCGTGGACTGCTCGCCGCGCTCGGCATCGGTCTCGACCGACGGGTGGGCCGGCCGGCCGACGCGGGTGTCGGCACCCTGGTCGTCGCGAACCACGTCTCCTGGACCGACATCCTGGTCCTGGCCGCGTGCTTCCCGTGCCGGTTCGTCGCGCGCGCCGACCTGGTCGACTGGCCCGTCCTCGGCCTACTGGCGCGCATCGTCAAGGTGATTCCCATCGCGCGAGACCGTCTGCGCACCCTGCCCGACACCGTCGACGAGGTGAAGGACGCACTCCGGGGCGGGGCGACCGTCGTCGTCTTCCCCGAGGGCACCACCTGGTGCGGGACGGCCTACGGCCGCTTCCGCCCCGCCCTGTTCCAGGCCGCCGTCGACACCGGAGCGACCGTGCGCCCGGTCGGCATTGCCTACCGGGAGCGGACGGGTGCGCCGAGCACCGCCACCGCCTTCGTCGGGGCCGAAGGAATCGGAGAGTCGATGTCGCGCATCCTGCGCCTGAAGGGAGTCCGCGCGGAGGTCGTCACCGGCGCCGACCTCGACGCGATCGGCGGCGACCGACGCGACCTCGCCCGCCGGGCCGAACGGTCGGTGCGCGGAGCAGGCGACGTCACCGCCGTCCCGCCGCTGCGCGTCGTCGCGCGTCGGGTTCCCGCGGTCGGTGTCGATCGCGTCGCTGCTCCTCACGGGGAGGCCCTGCGCGCCGGGTGAGAATCGGCACGCGCGGCGGCACCCGCGGTAGCGGCTAAACTGGTCGCCGTCATGACGGATCCCGGTTCGTCGCGCCCCGCGCGGCCCACGGTCTACCTCGATCACGCCGCCACCACTCCGATGGTCCCGGCTGCGATCGAGGCGATGGTCGACGTGTTCGGCACCCGCGGCAACGCGTCCTCCCTCCACGGATCGGGTCGGGGCGCGCGGCGCCGCGTCGAGGAGTCGCGGGAGTCCGTCGCGGCGGCCCTGGGCGCTCGCCCGTCCGAGGTGATCTTCACCTCCGGCGGCACCGAGTCCGACAACCTGGGGGTCAAGGGCATCTTCTGGGCCCGACGTGCGGCGGATCCTCGTCGCACCCGCGTGGTCACCAGTGCCGTCGAGCACCACGCGGTGCTGGACGCCGTCGAGTGGCTCGAACGGCACGAGGGCGCATCCGTCACCTGGCTGCCGGTGGAGGCCGACGGCACCGTCACGCCCGCCGCACTGCGCCGCGTTCTCGAGGACCATGCCGACGAGGTCGCCGTCGTCAGCATCATGTGGGCGAACAACGAGGTCGGCACCGTCATGCCGATCGCCGAGCTCGCGGCCGTCGCGGCCGAGTTCGACGTCCCGATGCACAGTGATGCGGTCCAGGCGGTCGGGAGTCGCGTGGTCGATTTCGCCGCGAGTGGCCTGTCCGCCCTGTCCATCGCCGCGCACAAGTTCGGCGGCCCGCAGGGCGTGGGCGCCTTGCTGCTGGGCCGGTCCGTGGCGTGCGAGCCGCTGCTGCACGGCGGTGGCCAGGAGCGCGACGTGCGCTCGGGCACTCCCGACGTCGCCGGTGCCGTGGGGATGGCCGCGGCGCTGGCGGTGGCCGTGGCGGACCGCCCGAACACCGAGGCTCGCCTGAGCGCACTGCGGGACCGATTCGCCGACGGCATCGTGGCCGCGATCCCCGACGCGCGCATCAACGGCGCCGCCGGAGAACGCCGCCTGCCCGGCAACGTCCACGTCACCTTCCGGGGTTGCGAAGGCGATTCACTGCTGATGCTGCTCGACGCCGCCGGCATCGAGTGCTCCACCGGGTCGGCCTGCACGGCCGGCGTTCCCCGCCCGTCGCACGTGCTGCTGGCGATGGGCGTCGATCCCGACGACGCGCGGGGCTCCCTGCGATTCTCGTTGGGCTACACCACCACCGACGCCGACGTCGATGCCGCACTCGCCGCGCTGCCGCGGGTGGTCGAGCGAGCCCGGGCCGCCGGCATGGCGTCGTCCGGTCGATCCCGAGGTTAGGACGAACGATGCGAGTTCTCGCTGCCATGAGCGGCGGAGTCGATTCCGCCGTGGCCGCCGCACGGGCGGTCGACGCCGGACACGACGTGGTCGGCGTCCACCTGGCGCTGTCCACGGCGCCGGGCACTCTCCGAACCGGGTCGCGCGGATGCTGTTCGAAGGAGGACGCCGGCGACGCCCGTCGTGCCGCGGACGTGCTCGGAATCCCGTTCTACGTCTGGGACTTCGCGGAGCGCTTCCGGGAGGACGTCATCGACGACTTCGTCGCGGCCTACGCCGCCGGCGAGACCCCCAACCCGTGCCTGCGGTGCAACGAGAAGATCAAGTTCGCTGCCCTCGCCGACCGGGCCGAGGCGCTCGGGTTCGACGCGGTGGCCACCGGCCATTACGCCCGCCTCGAGGACGGGGTGCTGCGGCGGGCCGTCGACGCCGACAAGGACCAGTCCTACGTGCTCGGCGTGCTCACCGCCCGCCAGCTCTCGCGGTCGCTGTTCCCGATCGGGGACACACCCAAGGCGCAGGTGCGCGAAGAGGCCGCGGCGCGCGGTCTCGCCGTCGCGGACAAGCCCGACAGTCACGACATCTGCTTCATCCCCTCCGGCGACACCCGGGCTTTCCTGGGTGCTCGCATCGGTATCCGGCCCGGCGCCCTGGTCGACGCGGAGACCGGGGACACGCTCGGCGAACACGACGGCGTGCACGGCTTCACCGTCGGGCAGCGCAAGGGGCTCGGACTGCCGGGTCCGGCTCCGGACGGCAAGCCGCGGTACGTCACCGCGATCGAGCCGGAGACGGGCACGGTGCGCGTCGGGTCGGCGGAGCGGCTGAACGTCCACGGCATCACCGCAGCGGCACCCGTGTGGACCTCCGGTGACGCGCCCGTCGGCGACATCGACTGCGTCGTGCAGGTGCGCGCCCACGGCGGGACCGCCCCGGCGACCGCGCGGGTGACCGAGGACGCCGTCGAGATCACCCTCCACACCCCGCTCACCGGGGTGGCGCGCGGGCAGGCCGCCGTGCTCTACCGTCCCGACCCCGCCGGTGACGTCGTGATCGGCAGCGGCACCATCGCGGGCACGGTCACCGAGCGGCCCGCCGTCGCGGGCACGGTATCCGAGCGGCCGGCACTCGTCGGCGATCGACCGGCCGAGTGACCACCCCCACCGCACCCGTGGCCGGCCGGGCCACGGGCATCGGATCGTGGCCGGGGACCGATGTCGGCGAGGCCGTGACGACGGTGGTCGGCGAACTCCCGGACCTGCCCCACGTGGTGGAACTGCCCGCCCGCGGCCTCGGCGCCGACACCGTCGGCCGGACCGGAGCGCTGCTGGTCGATCTCGACCTCGACGTGTCGACCACGGGATATCGGCTGGCCGGTGGCCGGAACGGCACCGCTCGGCGGGCCCGCGACCTGCTCGCCGAGGACCTCGACGTGCTCGAGGAGAAGTGGGAGCTCGCCGGCCTGCGGGGAACGGGGCGCACCGTGAAGGTGCAGGCCGCCGGGCCGTACACGCTCGCCGCGGACGTCCTGCTCGCCCGCGGCCGCCGGGTGCTGACCGATCCCGGTGCCGCACGCGACGTGGCCGATTCCCTCGCCGAAGGGGTGGCCGCACACGCCGACGAGGTGGCTCGACGTCTCGGGGCCGACGTCGTCGTGCAACTCGACGAACCGCGCCTGGACGCGGTGCTGGCCGGCACGCTCATCGGCCAGACGAGCCTCGAACGAGTGCCCGCCGTTCCCGCACCCGACGTGGCCGAGCGGTTCACCGCCGTGCTGAGCCGGCTCGGACGTCCGGTGATCGTGCATTCCTGCGCCGAGGACGTGCCCTTCGAGATCTTCGCCCGCGCCGGGGTTCATGCCGTCGCGTTCGACGTGTCCCTGGTCCGCCCCGCGCGGTACGACGCCCTCGGGGCCTACCTCGATGCCGGGGGTGTCGCCGTGCTCGGCATCCTGCCGGGAATCGATCCGGCGCCGGGTGTGCGCGAGCCGACCTGGAAGGACGCGGCCCGGCCCGCGGTCGAGCTGATCGATCGTCTGGGCTTCCCGCGCTCCGTCCTCACCGATCGGGTGGCGGTGTCGCCGGCGTGCGGGCTCGCCGGAGCCTCGGCGGGGTGGGCCCGGCGTGCGCTCACGGTGGTGCGGGACGTCGCGACGGCGTTCGCGGAGGATCCCGCCGCCCTCTGACCGCAGGTCACCGTGCCCCGACCGAAGGTCACCGTGCCCCGACCGCAGGTCACCGGGGGTGTCGGTGCCCTCCGATAGTCTTCGGGAGTGACGGAGAATCAGCCCACACCGTCGGCGCCCGCGAGTGCCGAGGTGATCGCGCAGTGGCAGGAGTTGGCCGAGGAGATCCGCGGTCACCAGTTCCGCTACTACGTGCGGGACGCACCGACCATCTCGGACGGGCAGTTCGATGCGCTGCTGCGGCGGCTGCAGGACCTCGAGGAGCGGTACCCGGAGCTGCGGACGCCGGATTCGCCGACCCAGCTGGTGGGCGGCGGATTCGAGACCGACTTCACGGCCGTCGACCACCTGGAGCGAATGTTGTCCTTGGACAACGTCTTCGACGTCGACGAGCTCCGTGCCTGGATCGGCCGGGTCGAGGCCGAAGCCGGGGCCGATCTGGCCTACCTGTGCGAGGTGAAGATCGACGGTGTGGCCCTGAATCTGGTGTACCGCAACGGCGTTCTCGAGCGCGCGGCCACCCGAGGAGACGGCCGGACGGGGGAGGACGTCACCCTCAATGCCCGCACCATCGACGACATTCCCGAGACTCTCACCGGCACCGAGGAATTCCCGGTTCCGTCGCTGCTCGAGGTGCGCGGTGAGGTCTTCTTCCGGCTCGGCGATTTCGAGGCGCTGAACGCCTCGCTGGTCGAGCAGGGCAAGGCGCCGTTCGCCAACCCGCGCAACTCCGCGGCCGGGTCGCTGCGACAGAAGAATCCCGCGGTGACCGCTCGCAGACGCCTCGGCATGATCTGCCACGGCTTCGGCCGGCTCGAGGGGTTCGAACCCGCCACCCAGTCCGCGGCGTACGACGCGTTGGCGGCCTGGGGGCTGCCCGTGTCGTCGCACACCGTCGTGGCGCACGGCGCGGACGAGGTGGTCGAGCGCATGGAGTACTGGGGCACGCATCGGCACGACGTCGAGCACGAGATCGACGGTCTGGTGGTCAAGGTCGACCGGATGGCGCTGCACCGACGGCTGGGCAACACCTCCCGTGCGCCGCGCTGGGCCATCGCGTTCAAGTACCCGCCGGAGGAGGCCACCACCACGCTGCTCGACATCCGGGTCAACGTCGGTCGTACCGGCCGCGTCACTCCCTTCGCGTTCATGGAGCCCGTCTTCGTCGCGGGGTCCACCGTGTCGTTGGCCACTCTGCACAATGCCTCCGAGGTCAAGCGCAAGGGCGTGCTGATCGGGGACACGGTCGTCATTCGCAAAGCGGGAGAGGTCATTCCGGAGGTTCTCGGTCCGGTGGTCGACACCCGCACCGGGGACGAGCGGGAGTTCGTCATGCCGACGCACTGCCCGGAATGCGGCACGGAGCTCGCCCCGTCGAAGGAGGGCGACGCCGACATCCGGTGCCCCAACTCTCGCTCGTGCCCGGCGCAGCTCCGTGAGCGTGTCTTCCACGTGGCCGGTCGCGGGGCGTTCGACATCGAGGTGCTCGGGTACGAGGCCGCCACCGCACTCCTCGCCGCCGGGGTGATCGAGGACGAGGGCGATCTGTTCGATCTGACCGAGGACTCGTTGACCCGTACCGATCTCTTCCGCACCAAGGCCGGTGCCCTCTCCGCCAACGGCCGCCGGTTGCTCGACAACCTCGGACGCGCCAAGGATCAGCCGCTCTGGCGGGTGCTGGTGGGTCTGTCCATCCGCCACGTGGGACCGACGGCGGCCCGTGCGCTGGCGTCGCGGTTCGGCAGCCTCGAGGCCGTGCGCTCGGCGTCGGAGGAGGACCTCGCCGCGGCCGACGGCGTCGGTCCCACCATCGCGCGGGCCGTCGTCGAGTGGTTCGACGTCGACTGGCACCGCGCCATCGTGGACAAGTGGGCCGCGGCGGGCGTGCGCATGGAGGACGAGCGCGACGAGTCCATCGAGCGCAACCTCGAGGGGATGTCGATCGTGGTCACCGGGTCGCTGGAGCGCTACAGCCGGGACGACGCCAAGGAGGCGATCCTGGCCCGCGGTGGCAAAGCGGCGTCGTCGGTGTCGAAGAAGACGGCCTTCGTGGTGGTCGGGGAGTCACCGGGGTCCAAGCACGACAAGGCGGTGCAACTCGGCGTCCCCGTACTCGACGAGGCCGGCTTCACCGTCCTGCTCGAGCAGGGGCCCGACGCCGCGTCGGCCCTCGCCGCCGACGGCGAGTCAGCCGAGCACGGTGGCGACGATGCCGGCTAGGTAGCCGAGTCGGGCCACCTCGGAGGGACGGAAGTCGGGCCCACCGGGGCGGCCGAGCACCAGGGCGCGGCCGGTCGATCCCAGCGGTGCCGCGGCCACGCAGGTGTCCATGTCGCGCCACGACTGCGGCAACCCGTCCCGGTCGCCGTCGAGGGTGCGTGCGTTCTCGAGGGGCAGCCACGGCATCGACTGCGCCCGGATCTCGGGTGCGCCGGAACTCTCCACGACCGTGGTGGTGCCGGTCTCCGTGGCGGCCACCACGACGCTCCACCCCACCCGGAGCACGCGCGGCGCCCCGTCCACGAGGGTCTGCAGACGGTCGTCGTGGGCCGCAGCCACGCGGTCGATCAGTTCGAGTTCGCGATGGGTGTCCAGCACGCCGGCGTAGGGACGAATGGCGTCGACGGTCACCCCGGACAGCTGCTCGGCGGCGGTGATGAGGGTGTCCGGCAGCGAGCCGGGCGCGGTGTCGACGACGAGATCGTCTACGGCGTAGCCGTGGCCTCGCTCCACCACGTCGAGCGAGAGGATGTCGGCACCCACCGAGCCCAGGGCCACGGCGAGCGAGCCCAGACTGCCGGGGCGGTCGGGGAGCTTGACGCGCAGGAGGTAGGTCACGCGCACATCCTGTCACTGCCCGCCCGACCTCACGACTCACCCGCACCGCGGGGCGCGGCTCCGACGGAACGTAGGCCGGGAACTAGGCTGTGGCGCATGACCGACACCGAAGGGACAGCCCCCGGCGCCGCGATCTCGCGCGACGAGGTCGCCCACCTGGCCCGCCTGTCGCGCCTCGCCCTGACCGAGGCCGAGCTCGACGAGTTCGCCGGTCAACTCGACTCGATCCTCGGGCACGTGAAGGCGGTGTCGGAGGTGGACACCACCGCGATCGATCCCACTGCGAATCCTCTTGCCGTGACCAACGTCACCCGGCCCGACGTCGTCGTGCCGGGCCTCGGGCAGGACGGCGCACTGGATCAGGCGCCGTCGTCGGAACAGGGTCGGTTCGCCGTGCCGCGCATTCTGGGAGAAGAGCAGTGACCGATCTGATTCGCCTGACGGCAGCCGATCTCGCCGAGCGGATCCGCTCGCGCGAGGTGTCCTCGGAGGAGGTCACACGCGCGCACCTCGACCGCATCGATCAGGTCGACGGCACCCTGCACTCGTTCCTGCACGTGGCGCACGACGCCGCCCTGGACGCGGCCCGCGCCGTCGACGCCTCGCTCGCGGCGGGGGACGAGCCCGCGTCCCCGCTCGCGGGAGTTCCGTTGGCGCTCAAGGACGTCTTCACGACCACCGACATGCCGACCACGGCGGGATCCAAGATCCTCGAGGGGTGGCGCTCGCCGTACGACGCGACGGTGACCACCGCGCTGCGGGCGGCGGGAATCCCGTTGCTGGGCAAGACCAACATGGACGAGTTCGCCATGGGCTCCTCGACCGAGAACAGCGCCTACGGGCCCACGCTCAACCCGTGGGACACCACGCGCGTCCCCGGTGGCTCGGGCGGCGGGTCCGCCGCGGCGCTCGCGTCCTTCGAGGCGCCGCTGGCCATCGGCACCGACACCGGTGGTTCGATTCGTCAACCGGCGGCGGTCACCGGCACCGTCGGCTGCAAGCCCACCTACGGCGGCGTCTCGCGGTACGGCCTCATCGCCTGCGCGTCGTCGCTGGATCAGGGCGGGCCGTGCGGCCGCACGGTGCTCGACACGGCGTTGCTGCACCAGGTGATCGCCGGTCACGATCCGCGCGATTCCACCTCGCTGCAGGCCGCCGTTCCCGATGTCGTGGCGGCCGCGCGGGCCGGTGCGAGCGGTGACCTGCGTGGTGTGCGTGTCGGTGTGGTGAAGGAGTTGCACTCCGACGCCTACCAGCCCGGCGTGCTGTCCTCGTTCGATGCCGCCGTGGAGGTACTCACCTCGCTCGGTGCGGAGGTCGTCGAGGTCTCCTGCCCCTCCTTCGATCACGCGCTCGCGTCGTACTACCTGATCCTCCCGTCGGAGGTGTCCTCGAACCTCGCCCGGTTCGACGCGATGCGCTACGGACTGCGGGTCGGCGACGACGGTACGCACAGCGCCGAGCAGGTCATGGCGATGACGCGGGCTGCCGGGTTCGGCCCGGAGGTCAAGCGCCGCATCATGATCGGGACCTATGCTCTCTCGGCCGGGTACTACGACGCCTACTACGGCCAGGCGCTGAAGGTCCGTACGCTCATCGCGCGGGACTTCGACGCGGCCTACGAGAAGGTCGACGTCCTGGTCTCGCCGACCACCCCGTCGACGGCATTCCCGTTGGGGGAGAAGGTCGACGACCCGATCGCGATGTACCTCTACGACCTCTGCACCCTGCCGACCAACCTCGCCGGCCACCCGGCGATGTCCGTGCCGTCCGGTCTCGCCGACGGTCTGCCCGTCGGCCTGCAGATCATGGCACCGGCGCTCGCGGACGACCGGCTGTATCGAGTCGGCGCGGCGTACGAAGCCGCGCGAGGAGAGTTCCCGCACCCGTCCGGCGTCTGACCCGCACCGCCCCACCCGAAGGAGTCGCGATGACCAGGATCGGCATTCTGACCAGTGGCGGGGACTGCCCGGGCCTGAACGCGGTCATCCGCGGCGCCGTGCTCAAGGGTTCCGCGGTGCACGGTCAGGAGTTCGTCGGCTTCCTCGGCGGGTGGCGGGGGTTGGTGCACGGGGAGTCGATTCCCCTGGACCGCAGTGTCGTTCGCGGACTGTCGCACCAGGGCGGCACCATTCTCGGCACCAGCCGGTTCGGGCCGTACCAGGAACCGCACGGAGGTGCGGAGAACATTCAGCGCACGCTCGATCGTCTGGGAGTCGACGGCGTCATCGCCATCGGCGGCGAGGGCACGGCCAGCGCCTCGAAGCGGTTGTTCGAGGACGGGATCGACATCGTCGGAGTCCCCAAGACCATCGACAACGACCTCGACGCGACCGACTACACGTTCGGGTTCGACACGGCGGTCGAGATCGCCACGGAGGCCATCGACCGGCTGCGCACCACGGGCAACTCGCACGATCGCTGCATGGTGCTCGAGGTCATGGGCCGGCACGCCGGGTGGATCGCCCTGCACTCCGGCATCGCCGGCGGAGCGCATGCGATCCTCATTCCCGAGCAGCCCGAGAGTCTCGAGCAGATCTGCGCGTGGGCGACCAGCGTGCGCGACCGCGGCCGCGCCCCCATGATCGTCGTCGCGGAGGGGTTCACGCTGCCGGAGATGACGGAGGCGCACTCGACCAAGGGCCTCGACGGTTTCGATCGACCCCGCCTCGGCGGCATCGGCGAGTGGCTCGCGCCGATCATCGAGGAGCGCACCGGAATCGAGACGCGGGCAACGGTTCTCGGTCACATTCAGCGCGGCGGCGTCCCGACGGCCTTCGACCGGGTGCTCGCCACCCGGCTCGGCATGGCCATCGTCGACCTCGTCGCCGACGGCGGATGGGGGCAGATGGTGGCCCTGCACGGCACGGACATCGCCCGGGTCGGATTCGACGAGGCGCTCGCCAATCACAAGACGGTTCCCGCGGGGCGCTACCAGGAAATGCGCGTCCTCTTCGGCTAGTAGGCTTCGGGCCATGTCTGTCGCCACCGCATCGCTCCTGGACTACGACGACGTGATCGCTCGGTTCGATCCCGTCCTCGGTATGGAGGTGCACGTCGAGCTGGGTACGGCCACCAAGATGTTCTGCGGGTGCCCCACCGAGTTCGGCGCCGAGCCCAACACCCAGGTGTGCCCGGTCTGCCTGGGCATGCCGGGAGCCCTGCCGGTGGTGAACGCGGCCGCGGTGGAGTCGGCCATCCGCATCGGGCTGGCCCTGCACTGCGCGATCACCCCGTGGGGGCGGTTCGCGCGGAAGAACTACTTCTACCCCGACCAGCCGAAGAACTACCAGATCTCCCAGTACGACGAGCCGATCGCCACCGAGGGTTACCTCGACGTGGTCCTCGACGACGGGAGCACCTGGCGCGTCGACATCGAGCGCGCACACATGGAGGAGGACACCGGCAAGTCGCTGCACGTCGGCGGCGCGACGGGGCGGATCGACGGGGCGAGCCACTCCCTGCTGGACTACAACCGCGCCGGGGTGCCCCTGGTGGAGATCGTGACCAAGCCGATCGTCGGTGCCGGGGAGCGCGCACCCGAGGTCGCGCGCGCCTACGTCACGGCGCTGCGCGAGTTGATCCGCGAGCTCGGGGTGTCCGACGTCCGGATGGATCAGGGCTCCTTGCGCTGCGACGCCAACGTGTCGCTGATGGCCAAGGACGCCACGGAGTTCGGGACGCGGACCGAGACCAAGAACGTCAACTCGCTCAAGTCGGTCGAGGTGGCGGTGCGGTACGAGATGCGGCGTCAGGCCGCCGTGCTGATCGACGGCGGTGAGATCGTCCAGGAGACACGGCATTTCCAGGAAGCCGACGGCACCACGTCCGCGGGTCGTCGGAAGGAGACGGCCGAGGACTACCGCTACTTCCCGGAGCCCGACCTCGAGCCCGTCGCACCCGACGCCGCGTGGATCGAGGAACTGCGCGCGACCATTCCCGAGGCACCGTGGATCACCCGTGCGCGCATCCAGCAGGAGTGGGGTTGGTCCGACGCCGTGATGCGGGACGTCGTCAACGCCGAGGCACTGCCGCTCATCTCGGCCACGGTCGACGCCGGCGCCACCCCCGACGCCGCGCGGAGTTGGTGGGTCGCATACCTCGCGCAGCAGGCCAACACCCTCGGTGTCCCGTTGTCCGATCTGTCGATCACCCCCGCGCAGGTGGCCCGGGTCGCCGCCCTCGTGGCGGACCGCACGCTCACCAATGCCAACGCGCGGAAGGTCGTCGACGGCGTGCTGGCCGGTGAGGGCGATCCGGACGCGGTGGTCGAGGCGCGCGGACTCGCAGTGGTGCAGGACGATTCGGCCCTCGAGCAGGCGGTGTCCGACGCCCTCGCCGCGAACCCGGCCATCGTGGAGAAGATCAAGGCCGGCAAGGTCCAGGCCGCCGGAGCCCTCGTCGGTCAGGTGATGAAGGCGACCAAGGGTCAGGCCGACCCCGCGCGGGTCAAGGAACTGGTGCTCGCCGCCTGCGAGTAGCGCCGGCGAAGGCCCGGTCGATCAGTCGGTGCCGCCACCGCCGGCGGGGATCTGCACGACCACCACACGGTCGTCCGTCGGAGTCGGGGCGCCGCCGTCCTTGTTGGTGGTGCTCACCAGGATCTGGCCGTCGGCGCCGAGGGTGGCCCCGCGCAGTCGGCCGTACCGATCCTGCGCGATCAGGGCGGGCGGCGTGGGGACGGACCCCGTCTCCGGGTCGACCGGCACCACTCCCACGGCGCGTGCACCGGACATCGCCACCGCGACGGTGCCCGGAGCTGCCGCGCAGCCACCGACACCGGGACGATCGGGCCACGTCCACACGGGACCGACCACGGCGCCCTCGGGGGTGATGCGGGACAGACGATCACCGTCGGGAGCGCCGTCGGTCACCCACTGGGACCCGGTTCCGTCGGAGCACAGGTCGCCGGCGCGGCCGAGGCCGCTCATGACCACCCGGGGTGCCGCGCTGCCGTCGACGCGAGGATCGACGATCGAGAGCACCTTGCCGGCCAGGGATGCCGGATCCGCGGCCGCGGCGGGAT
Organism: Rhodococcoides corynebacterioides NBRC 14404; assembly: GCF_001894765.1. Classification (GTDB taxonomy): domain Bacteria; phylum Actinomycetota; class Actinomycetes; order Mycobacteriales; family Mycobacteriaceae; genus Rhodococcoides; species Rhodococcoides corynebacterioides. The sequence continues at coordinate 200,385 of NZ_BCWV01000004.1, read as the reverse complement.
CACCTCCACTGCCCGTCGCGACCCGGAGTTCGGACGGGCCGACGAAGTCGACCGCACCGCCGACGTCACCGGTTCCGCGGGGAATGCCGGTCAGCACCGGCTTCGGAACGTCCCCGGGCGCGATACGGACGACGCGAGCATCGGTGGGCGTCACCACGTAGGCGTAGAGCAGGCGGTCCTCGGCGTAGGTCGGCGACAGTGCGAGGTCGATCAACCCGCCGCCGGGGGAGGGATCCACCGGAATCGACGCGACCGGCCGGGGTGCACTGCCCGGCGCCACCTCGATCACGGCGCCGGTGATCCGCTCGGCCACGAGGGCCGCACCCCCGCCCGGCAGCGTGACCAGCCCACCCAGCGTGTCGAGGCAGGTGGCGATGACGGCCGGGTCGGGATCGACGCACGGTCCCGGCGGCGGGGGAGGTGGGGCACTCGACTCCGGCGCGCCGGGGTCGCCCGGGCCGACGTCCGCGGCGCCGAACGTCGGTTCCGGCGAGAAGGGAGTCGACGCGGAGTCGTCGAACCGCGCGCATCCCGACAGAGCCACCAGCACGGTCGCGGTGCAGGCGAGGGCGACGGAACGGCGTGTGGCGCGGCCGATGCCGGAACTGCGCGTCATGGTGCCCACGGTACGCAGGAACCCGGCCGCGACACGGCGAGTGGTCCCGGGGCCGGGGGCGGTGCGGAACTAGGCTCGGCGCCATGAGCGACTCCGAGGACAAGCGCCGTTCCACGTCGGGATACGAGCCGGCGTCCAGCCCGTACGACCAGCCGACCGAGCGGCTGGGGCACGACACGTCGTCGCTCCCGCGGACCGACGACGATCTCGACGGGTCGTCCCGCCCCGGCGCCGACGGCGCCCGCGCGACGGAGCGGATTCCCACCTATCCCGGACCGTCCTCCAACGACACGGCCACGCGGGCGTATCCGGTCTCGGACGCGACCCCGTCCCCGTACGGTTCGGCCGCGTCCACCTCGTCCACGTCGTCCATGTCGTCGTCTTCGTTGTCCTCCGAGACCGCGGCGACACCCGAACCCGTCGCCCCCGCGACCCCCGTGGAGGTGAAGGAGCGGCGCGGCACGCTCGATCTCGGCCTGCTGATCCTGCGGGTGAGTGTCGGTGCGATCGTGCTGGTGCACGGGCTGCAGAAGCTGGTCGGGTGGTTCGACGGACCGGGCCTGTCCGGGTTCCAGGACATCGTGTCCGGCGCCGGCTACCAGCAGGCGCAACTGCTGTCGATCCTCGGCGCGATCGGCGAGACGGCCGGCGGCGCACTGTTGATCCTGGGGCTGGCGACGCCGTTGGCGGGCGCCGCGGTGCTCGCCGTGATGATCAACGCCTGGCTGGTTCGCCAGGTGGCCGAGCCGGGTCTGCAGTTCTTCGCGCCGACCGGGGTGGAGTACGAGACGCTGCTGGCCCTGGCCGCGGCCGCGATCGTGCTCACCGGACCGGGACGCATCGCGATCGACGGCGGCCGCGGGTGGGCTCGTCGTCCGTTCGTCGGATCGTTCGTGGCGCTGCTGATCGGAGTGGGCGGCGCCGTCGCACTGTGGGTGCTGCTGAACGGCGCCGACCCCTTCGCCTGATCCACGACCCGGTCGGTCGGCCCTACTGGTCGGCCGGCCGGTCGGCCCTGCTGTCCGGCCGGTCGGTGTCGGTCTCGGGTTCCGGCGCCGGCGGCGTCGGGTCCGGTACCGCGCCCCCGCTGGCGGCGGACAGGCGCGCGAGATCGTCCACGGTCACCCCCGGGAGCGGGACGGTTCCGCCGCCGGTGAGTGCGGCCTTGCCGAAGCCGAAGCGAGGGAACGTGATGCCGGCGACGTCGGACCAGGCGACCGTGGTGGTGGTGAAGGGGCGACGGGCCACCAGCCCTCGGCCGTCGACCGTGGTCCGCACCCGCAGCACCCAGTACGCCGCGAACGCGGGGATCGCGAGCACCCAGAAGAAGAGCAGCGGAGCCCCCGCGACCGGGAACGACGCTCCGAAGAGCAGGAGCGCCACCGCGGCGAGCGTCAGCGGGTCGATCCGGAAGACCTCGGCGCCGTCGGGCGCGGGGGACCGGTCGGGTGCGGGGTCGCCGGTGTGGGAGACTGTGCGTGGTGGTTCGGACTGCTGCGGAGACGACACCCCTCCATCTTCGCACTGCACACACGCCATCCCACATCCCGGGATTCGTAGTTCGGTAGTTGACTGGCACGGCATCGCACGCTTAACCTCACCAACGTGAAGCGTGAAGATCTCCTCGTAATCGGCAGGCGCGTCGTCGCCTGAGCCGATCTACTTCTCGACGCTCAGCCACGACGCGCCACCCTCGCACAGCATCTGCTGGCGGGGGTTTTTTCTTGCCCGGATGAGAACCCAAGGACCCACAGTGAGCGCACCGACAGCCCGGCCCGGCCCGGCACCTCGCAAGACCCCGTCACCCGCCGATCGTCCCGTGCCCACGGCACCGGATCGTCGCGCGATCCCGCCGGAGCGCGTGACGGGCGCCCAGTCCGTCGTGCGGTCGCTCGAGGAACTCGACGTCGACGTCGTCTTCGGCATTCCGGGCGGCGCCGTTCTCCCGGTCTACGACCCGCTGCTGGACTCGACCAAGGTTCGCCACGTCCTCGTTCGTCACGAGCAGGGTGCCGGCCACGCGGCCACCGGATACGCACAGGCCACCGGCCGCGTGGGTGTCTGCATGGCGACGTCGGGACCGGGTGCGACCAACCTGGTGACCCCGCTCGCGGACGCCCAGATGGATTCGGTGCCCATCGTGGCCATCACCGGTCAGGTGGGACGCGGCCTCATCGGAACCGATGCGTTCCAGGAAGCCGACATCTCCGGCATCACCATGCCCATCACCAAGCACAACTTCCTCGTCACGGACGCCCTCGACATCCCGCGGACCATCGCCGAGGCGTTCTATCTCGCCGCGTCCGGCCGTCCGGGCGCCGTGCTGGTCGACATCCCCAAGGACGTTCTGCAGGCCGAGACCACGTTCTCGTGGCCCCCGGAGATGCGCCTGCCGGGATACCGGCCCGTCACCAAGCCGCACGGCAAGCAGGTGCGGGAGGCGGCTCGACTCATCGCGGCCGCCGAGCGTCCCGTCCTGTACTGCGGCGGCGGGATCATCAAGTCGGATTCGTCCGCCGAGCTGCTCGAGCTCGCGGAGCTGACCGGCATCCCGGTGGTCACCACCCTCATGGCGCGCGGGGTCTTCCCGGACAGCCACGATCTGAACCTCGGCATGCCCGGCATGCACGGTACGGTCGCCGCGGTCGCGGCCCTGCAGCGCAGCGATCTGCTCGTCACGCTGGGCGCGCGATTCGACGACCGCGTCACCGGTCAGCTCGATTCCTTCGCGCCCGACGCCAAGGTGGTGCACGCCGACATCGACCCGGCCGAGATCGGCAAGAACCGCTTCGCCGACGTCCCGATCGTCGGTGACTGCCGGGAGGTCATCTCCGAGCTCATCGAGGCCGTGCGCGCCGACCGTGCCACCGGCACCACCACCGACCTGGCCGAGTGGTGGTCCTACCTCGACGGCGTGCGCCGCACCTACCCGCTGGGATACGACCGCCCCGCCGACGGTGCACTGTCGCCGGAGTTCGTCATCCAGTCCATCGGCAAGGCCGCGGGTCCGGATGCGATCTACTGCGCCGGCGTCGGCCAGCACCAGATGTGGGCCGCGCAGTTCATCTCGTACGAGAAGCCGCGCACGTGGCTGAACTCGGGCGGCCTGGGCACCATGGGCTACGCGGTGCCCGCCGCGATGGGTGCCAAGATGGGCCTGCCGGACACCGAGGTGTGGGCCATCGACGGCGACGGCTGCTTCCAGATGACCAATCAGGAACTCGCGACGTGCGCGGTCGAGGGGGTCCCGATCAAGGTCGCCGTCGTCAACAACGGCAACCTCGGCATGGTGCGGCAGTGGCAGACGCTGTTCTACGAGGAGCGATACTCCAACACCGAGCTCGGCACGCACGGCACGATTCGTATCCCGGACTTCGTCAAGCTGGCGGAAGCCCTGGGGTGCGTCGGACTGCGGTGCGAGCGCGAGGAGGACGTCGAGGACGTCATCGCGCAGGCACGGGCCATCACGGACCGTCCGGTGGTCATCGACTTCATCGTCGGCAAGGACGCGCAGGTGTGGCCGATGGTGGCCGCCGGCACCAGCAACACCGAGATCCAGGCGGCACGCGGCATCCGTCCGCTGTTCGACAACGAGGCCGAGGCAGCACAGGAGCCCGGCGTGGTCGGCGACGTCACCGAGGCCGCTCTCGAGCAGAACGCGAAAGGTATCGATCAGTGAGCACCAGTCACACCCTGAGCGTCCTGGTCGAGGACAAGCCGGGTGTTCTCGCCCGCGTCGCCGCCCTCTTCTCGCGCCGCGGTTTCAACATCGCGTCACTCGCGGTGGGCGGCACCGAGGTGCCCGACATCTCCCGCATGACCATCGTGGTGACGGTCGACGAGTTTCCGCTCGAGCAGGTGACCAAGCAGCTGAACAAGCTCGTCAACGTCATCAAGATCGTGGAGCAGGAGCCGGAGGCGTCCGTGGCTCGCGAACTCGTGCTCATCAAGGTGCGTGCGGACGCCGGCGTGCGGAGCGAGGTCATCGAGACGGTGAACCTGTTCCGCGCCAAGGTGATCGACGTGTCGCCGGAGTCCCTGACGGTCGAGGCGACGGGAACGCGGTCCAAGCTCGAGGCACTGCTGCGGATGCTCGACCCTTACGGTGTTCGGGAGATCGTCCAATCCGGGGTGGTGGCGGTGGGTCGCGGACCCAAGTCCATCACCGCATCGCGGTAACGCGATGCGCGAGCAGACCGCATCGCGGTAACGCGGCTCATACAGATTTTTTCACCGGGCACCGTGTCCGGAACGACGAGGAGGAAACCACCAGTGGCAGTCGAGATGTTCTACGACGACGACGCCGATCTGTCGATCATCCAGGGCCGCAAGGTCGCCGTGATCGGCTACGGAAGCCAGGGGCACGCGCATTCGCTGAGCCTGCGCGATTCGGGCGTCGACGTCCGCATCGGTCTGAAGGAAGGGTCGAAGTCCCGCGACAAGGCTGCCGAGCAGGGCCTGGGCGTGGGCACGCCGGCCGAGGTCTCGCAGTGGGCGGACGTGATCATGCTGCTGGCTCCGGACACGGCGCAGGCGCAGATCTTCAAGGACGACATCGAGCCGAACCTCGAGGACGGCAACGCGCTGTTCTTCGGGCACGGCCTGAACATCCACTTCGATCTGATCGAGGCGCCGGACAACATCACCGTCGGCATGGTCGCGCCGAAGGGACCGGGCCACCTCGTGCGTCGTCAGTTCGTCGACGGCAAGGGTGTGCCGGCTCTGATCGCCATCGACCAGGACCCCAAGGGTGAGGGGCAGGCACTCGCGCTGTCCTACGCGCGCGCCATCGGCGGCACCCGCGCCGGCGTCATCAAGACGACGTTCAAGGAAGAGACCGAGACCGACCTGTTCGGTGAGCAGGCCGTGCTGTGCGGTGGCACCGAGGAGCTCGTCAAGACGGGCTTCGAGGTCATGGTCGAGGCGGGTTACGCCCCGGAGATGGCCTACTTCGAGGTGCTGCACGAGCTGAAGCTGATCGTCGACCTGATGTACGAGGGCGGCATCGCCCGCATGAACTACTCGGTGTCCGACACCGCGGAGTTCGGCGGCTACCTCTCCGGCCCCCGCGTGATCGACGCCGGCACCAAGGAGCGCATGAAGGCGATCCTGGCCGACATCCAGTCGGGTGAGTTCACGCGTCGCCTGGTGGCGAACGTCGAGAACGGCAACACCGAACTCGAGGGCCTGCGCAAGCAGAACGCCGAGCACCCCATCGAGGTCACCGGCAAGAAGCTGCGCGACCTGATGAGCTGGGTCGATCGCCCCATCACCGAGACGGCCTGACCGGCTGTCCCGTTCGTCCCCTGCGGGGCATCCGTCGCTCGTCCGAGCGGAGGGTGCCCCGCACGCGGGTGAGGGCCACCATTAGGCTCCTCCCCGACACAGCACGCTCTATCACGAGAACCACTCGCGCGGGCGCGATTCGCCGCCCGGCGCCACTCGATCAGGGAGTTCCCACGTGAGCCAGCCAGGCCGTCCCGTCGTCCTCATCGCCGACAAGCTCGCCTCGTCCACCGTCGACGCCCTCGGTGACGGCGTCGAGGTCCGCTGGGTCGACGGACCGGACCGACCCGCTCTGCTCGCCGCCGTTCCCGAGGCCGACGCCATCCTGGTGCGGTCTGCGACGACGGTCGACGCCGAGGTGCTCGCCGCCGGGTCGAAGCTGAAGATCGTCGCGCGCGCCGGCGTCGGCCTGGACAACGTGGACGTCGCCGCGGCGACCGAGCGCGGCGTCATGGTGGTCAACGCCCCCACGTCGAACATCCACACGGCGGCCGAGCACGCCGTGACGCTGCTGCTCTCGGCCGCCCGCCAGATTCCCGCGGCCGACGCCACCCTGCGGGGTCACGAATGGAAGCGCAGCGCGTTCAACGGTGTCGAGATCTTCGGCAAGACCGTCGGCGTCGTGGGTCTCGGCCGGATCGGGCAGCTCTTCGCGCAGCGTCTCGCTGCCTTCGAGACACACGTCATCGCGTACGACCCCTACGTCTCGCCGGCGCGCGCAGCGCAGCTCGGCATCGAGCTGGTCTCCCTGGACGAACTGCTCGAGCGCGCGGACATGTTCTCCGTCCACCTCCCGAAGACGCCGGAGACCAAGGGTCTGATCGGCAAGGAGGCGTTGGCCAAGACGAAGAAGGGCGTGATCGTCGTCAACGCGGCGCGCGGTGGCCTGGTCGACGAGCAGGCCCTGGCCGACGCCATCACCAGCGGACACGTGTTCGCGGCCGGCATCGACGTCTACGCCTCCGAGCCCTGCACGGACAGCCCGCTGTTCGAGCTGCCGCAGGTCGTCGTCACCCCGCACCTCGGGGCGTCGACCACCGAGGCGCAGGACCGCGCCGGCACCGACGTCGCGAAGTCGGTGCTGCTCGCGCTCGCCGGCGAGTTCGTCCCCGATGCCGTCAACGTCTCCGGGGGAGCGGTCGGCGAGGAAGTCGCGCCCTGGCTGGACATCGTGCGCAAGCAGGGCGTGCTGCTCGGCGCTCTGGCCGACGGACTCCCGACGTCGCTGTCGGTGGACGTCCGCGGTGAACTGGCCTCGGAGGACGTCGACATCCTCAAGCTGTCGGCCCTGCGCGGACTGTTCTCCGCCGTCATCGAGGACGCGGTGACCTTCGTCAACGCGCCGTCGCTGGCCGAGGAGCGCGGCGTGACCGCCGAGGTCACCACCGCGCCCGAGAGTCCCAACCACCGGAGCGTCGTCGACGTGCGTGCGGTGTACGGCGACGGCACCGTGCTGAACGTCGCGGGCACGCTGACCGGCCCGCAGCACGTCGAGAAGATCGTGAACATCAACGGCCGCAACTTCGATCTGCGCGCCGAGGGCAAGAACCTGATCGTGACCTACGAGGACCGGCCCGGATCGCTCGGTCGCATCGGCACCGCTCTCGGTGACGCCGGTGTGGACATCGCGGCCGCCGCCCTCAGCCAGGACGCGGAGGGCACGGGCGCGACCGTCCTGCTGCGTGTCGATCGGGACGTGCCGGCGGAGGTGCGCGATTCCATCGCCGCGGCGGTGGGCGCGTCGACCCTCGAGCTCGTCGACCTGTCCTGAGCATCGACGACGCGAGGAAGGGGAACGCGATGAAGCTGGCGGTTCTGGCCGGAGACGGCATCGGTCCCGAGGTGATCGGGGTCGCCCTCGACGTCCTCCGTGCGGTGGAGCCGGGCGTGGAGACCACCGACTACGATCTCGGCGCTCGTCGCTTCCACGCGACCGGAGAGTTGCTGCCGGACTCGGTGCTCGCCGAGATCCGCGAGCACGACGCCATTCTGCTCGGTGCGATCGGCGATCCCTCGGTGCCCAGCGGCGTGCTCGAGCGGGGTCTGCTGCTGCGGGCCCGCTTCGACCTCGACCATCACATCAACCTGCGCCCGTCGAAGCTCTACCCGGGCGTCGAGGGGCCGTTGGCCGGCAACCCGCCGATCGACGTGGTGGTGGTGCGTGAGGGCACCGAGGGGCCCTACACCGGCAACGGCGGCGCTCTGCGCGTCGGGACGCCGCACGAGGTGGCCACCGAGGTCAGCGTCAACACGCGGTTCGGCGTCGAGCGCGTCGTGCGCGACGCCTTCGCGCGCGCGACGGCGCGGCGGAAGCACCTGACGCTGCTGCACAAGACCAACGTGCTGACGTTCGCGGGATCGCTGTGGCACCGCACGGTGACCGAGGTGGCGACGGAGTTCCCGGACGTCGAGGTGGCCTACCAGCACATCGACGCCGCCACGATCCACCTGGTGACCGATCCCGGACGCTTCGACGTCATCGTGACCGACAACCTGTTCGGCGACATCATCACCGACCTCGCCGCCGCCGTCACCGGGGGCATCGGCCTGGCCGCCAGTGCGAACATCGATGCGACGCGGACCAACCCGAGCATGTTCGAGCCGGTGCACGGCAGCGCTCCGGACATCGCGGGACAGGGCATCGCGGATCCGACCGCGGCCGTGCTGTCGGTGTCGATGTTGCTCGCGCATCTCGGCCGGGACGACGCGTCCGCGCGGGTGGAGGCGGCCGTCGCGGCGGATCTCGCCGAGCGGACCGCCGGCTCTCCGGGGTCGACGGTGGAGGTCGGCGAACGGATCATCGCGCGTCTCTGACGGGTTTCGGCCGGCTGCCCCGCGCGCGCGTCAGCGCTCGCGGGGCACGATCGGAACCGCGAGCAGCGCGATCGCGGCCGAGGCGGCGAACGCGACGGTGTAGGACGAGTGCGTGATCAGCGCGCCGAAGATCGGCGGCACGGCCGACGCGGCGACGAACTGCGCGGTGTTCTGCGCCCCCAGCGCCCGACCGCTCCAGAAGGGGCCGGCGCGTTCCGCGACCGCGGTGAACGCCAGTCCGTTGGGGGAGACCGTCGCGACGGAGGCGATCACCAGCGCCACGACGGCGACTCCGGTGTTCAGGGCGTCGGTCGCGGCCAACGCAGCCATCGTGAGCACGACGAGCACGGCGACGACGCGCATCGGTCCGAGTCTGCTGCCCACTCGATCGGACACTGCCCCGGCGATCATGCGGCCGACCGCGCCGCAGATCTGGGCGACGGTGATGACGACGCCGGCGGCCGCGGCGGACCACTCCTGTCGGTCGATCAGCCAGACCAGGGCGAAGGTCCAGACGACGTACTGCGGGACCACCAGTGCCACCGACGCGGCGTGGATGCGCCACAGGTCCGTGCGACGGCGGTACGGATTGCGCAACAGTGCGGCGCTGGAGGCAGCGGCGCGGGACGGACGCGGCGGGTCGTACACCGCCGCGAGGCAGGCGAGAGCGGACGCGGCGGTGGCGATCGCCGGCAGCAGCATGGCCGCGGTCACGCCGTGCTCGCGGGCGAGGGCGGGAACGGTCAACGCGGACAACGCGACTCCGAGCGGAAGCGACATCTGACGGATGCCCATCGCGAGGCCGCGCCGGTGGGGTGGGAACCATCCGACCACCACCCGGCCGGTCGCGGAGTTCACGCTGGCGGCACACATGCCGCCGAGCAGGAGGAACAGGGCGAAGGGGACGACGCCGGAGGAGAGCGCCGCGGCGAACGCGGACGCGGCCGTCAGAGCGGAGCCGGCCACCAGCGCACGGCGCTCGCCGATGCGGTCGACCACCGCGCCCCAGGCGAACAGGGTGAGCACGATGCCGGTGGTGGGCATCGCGACGACGACACCGGCGGCGGCGAGGGACAGACCCCGCTGGTCCTGCAGTGCCGGGATGAGGAACGCGGCACCGTTGAGCAGGAGGGCCGTCGAGGCCGTGGCGAGCATGCCGACGACGAGCATGCACCACCGGCCCGCCGTCGACCCCGTGTACGCCCCGAGGCTCAGTGTGTGGCGTCTCAGCATCTGAGAAGTCCGTCCCGTCGGTTGGTCTGCCGGTGTCACCCTACGCCGTACCCGCGCCGAGGCCCCACGCCGTCTGCCCTCGATATCGGGCACGTCGATAGACTCCCGCCATGCGCTTAGGTCGAGTAGCGAGCCCGGACGGTGTCGCCTTCGTGTCCATCGAGGGCGACGGAGACGACAGGACGGCTCGAGAAATCGCCGAACATCCCTTCGGCACCCCCACGTTCACCGGCCGGACCTGGCCGCTCGCGGACGTCCGACTCCTCGCGCCGATCCTGGCCAGCAAGGTGATCTGCATCGGCAAGAACTACGCGGCGCACGCGGCCGAGATGGGCGGCGAGGCACCGGAGGATCCGGTGATCTTCCTCAAGCCGAACACCTCGATCGTGGGTCCCGGTGCGCCGATCGTGCGGCCGCCGTCCTCGTCCGAGGTCCACTACGAGGGTGAGCTGGCCGTCGTCATCGGCCGCCCCTGCAAGGACGTTCCGGCCGCGCGGGCCCTGGACGTGGTGCTGGGGTACACCGCCGGTAACGACGTCACCGCACGCGACCACCAGCGGCACGACGGCCAGTGGACGCGGGCGAAAGGCCACGACACGTTCTGCCCGCTCGGCCCGTGGATCGAGACCTCGATCGACCCGAGCGATCTCGCCGTCACCACCACGGTGGACGGCGAGACGAAGCAGCGCAGCCGCACCTCGCTTCTGCTGCACGACGTTCCGGCCATCATCGAGTGGGTCAGCGCGGTGATGACGCTGTTGCCGGGCGACGTGATCCTCACCGGTACGCCGGAGGGAGTCGGTCCCGTCGTCGCCGGTCAGACGGTCACAGTCGAGATCGAGGGCATCGGCGCCCTGAGCAACCCGGTGGTGGACAAGTGAGCGTGCGCGTTCGATTCTGCCCGTCGCCCACCGGCACTCCGCACGTCGGTCTGGTGCGGACGGCGCTGTTCAACTGGGCGTTCGCCCGGCACCACGGGGGCGACTTCGTCTTCCGCATCGAGGACACCGACGCCGCGCGCGATTCCGAGGAGTCGTATCACGCACTGCTGGACGCGCTCCGGTGGCTCGGACTCGACTGGGACGAGGGCCCCGAGGTCGGTGGGCCGTACGAGCCCTACCGTCAGTCGCTCCGTCGGGACCAGCACCTGGCCGTGGTGCGCACGCTCCTCGACGCAGGCGAGGCCTACGAGAGCTTCTCCACCCCGGAGGAGGTCGAGGCGCGGCATCGGGCGGCCGGCCGGGATCCGAAGCTGGGGTACGACAACGCCGACCGCGACCTCACCGACGACCAGCGGGAGGCGTTCCTCGCCGAGGGACGCAAGCCCGTCGTGCGACTGCGCATGCCCGATCACGACCTGTCCTGGACGGACCTCGTGCGCGGTGACACCACGTTCCGTGCCGGGACCGTGCCGGACTTCGCGCTCACGCGCGGCAACGGAGTTCCGCTCTACACCCTGGTCAACCCCGTCGACGACGCGCTGATGAAGATCACGCACGTGCTGCGCGGCGAGGACCTGTTGTCCTCCACCCCCCGCCAGATCGCGCTGTACGAGGCGTTGGTGCGCATCGGTGTCGCGGACCGTGTCCCCGAGTTCGGTCACCTTCCGTTCGTCATGGGCGACGGCAACAAGAAGCTCTCGAAGCGCGATCCGCAGGCGGATCTGTTCCTGCACCGCGAGCGCGGTTTCATCCCGGAGGGACTGCTCAACTACCTGGCCCTGCTCGGCTGGGGCTTCCGCGACGATCGTGACGTGTTCTCGCTCGCGGAGATGGTGGAGGCCTTCGAGATCGGGTCCGTCAACGCCAATCCCGCCCGCTTCGACCAGAAGAAGGCCGACGCGATCAACGCCGAGCACATCCGTCTGCTCGAACCCGCGGACTTCGCGACACGGCTCCGAGCCTTCCTGGAGGCGGCCGGTCATCCGATCGGCGTCGACGACGCCGTCTTCGCCGAGGCCGCCGAACTCGTGCAGACGCGCATCGTCGTCCTGTCCGACGCCTGGGGTCTGCTGAAGTTCCTGCTGGCCCCACGGGAGGAGTTCACCGTCGACCCGGCGTCCGCGGCGAAGAACCTCGGCCCCGATGCACGGCCGGTCCTCGACGCGGCGATCACCGCCGTCGACGCGGCGGAATGGACTGCTCCGGCGCTCGAGGAGGCGCTGAAGTCGGCGCTGGTGGACGGACTGGACCTCAAGCCGCGCAAGGCGTTCGGTCCGGTGCGGGTCGCCGTCACCGGGTCGCACGTCAGTCCGCCGCTCTACGAATCCCTGGTTCTGCTGGGTCGGGACGACTCGCTCCTGCGACTGCGTGCGGCCCGTGACCGACTCGACGGCTGAGGCGCGGCCGGCGTCGTTCACCGAGCGGCTGGATCGCTTCCAACGACGTCGGCCCGCCGTCGGCTACCCGCTCGCCGTCGTCTACAAGTTCGTCGACGATCAGGGCGGGTACCTCGCGGCTCTGATCGCGTACTACGCGTTCGTCTCGCTGTTTCCGTTGCTGCTCCTCTTCTCGACCACGCTCGGCATCGCGCTGGCGGGCAATCCCGATCTGCAACAACGCATCCTGGACTCCGCGATGAGTCAGATCCCGCTGATCGGGGACCAGCTCGGCCAACCCGATCGGCTCAGCGGGGGAGTGGGCGCCATCGTGATCGGTGTCGTCGGGTCGTTGTACGGCGGACTCGGTGTCGCGGTGGCGGCGCAGAATGCGATGAACGTGGCCTGGGCCGTGCCGAAGAACGAACGGCCGGACCCGATCACCGCGCGACTCCGCGGCTTCGGTCTGCTCGTCACCGTCGGGACCGCCGTCGTCGGTGTGACCGTCCTGAACGGGTTCAACGCGGCGGGCTTCTTCGGTTCCGTCGCACAGGTTTTCGTGGTGATCGCCGCGGTCGTGCTCAACACGGCGACCTTCGTGGTGGCCTTCCGGCTCGGCACCACCCGGCCGGTGACCGTGCGCGACGTCCTGCCGGGTGCCGCGCTGGCGGGTGTGCTCTGGCAGGTGTTGCAATCCTTCGGGGGGTACTACGTCCAGACGGTCGTCGGGGGCGCGGACACCACGAACGGGGTGTTCGCGATCGTGCTCGGCCTCCTCGCCTTCCTCTACATCGCGTCGTTGGTCGTGGTGCTCTGCATCGAGGTCAACGTGGTCCGGGTGGACACTCTGCACCCCCGGGCCCTGCTCACCCCGTTCACCGACAACGTCGAGCTGACCGACGGTGACCGTGACGCCTACACCGCCCAGGCCGAGGCGCAGCGAAGCAAGGGTTTCGAGGAGATCGACGTCAGTTTCCACGAGCCCGACTCGCCCCCGAAGCCCGATGCTGCGCCCTGACCTGGCGATTTGGTGAATCACGGACACTGTTTGGTAGTGTTCTGCACGGCTCGAAGCGCTCCGGAGCACCTGGTCGGAGCGGGTCGCGCCTGCGGTTCGTCCGTGGTAGTGGGGTATGGTGTAATTGGCAACACAGCGGTTTCTGGTACCGCCATTCTAGGTTCGAGTCCTGGTACCCCAGCAGAGAATGTCCGATTTCCTCGGACGGTCTCCACCGGTTATGCTCGTCCGGTTGCTTCACCAGCGTCACCGAAGCGTCTGCTTCACAGGAAGATCCTGGCCCCGTCGTCTAGCGGCCTAGGACGCCGCCCTCTCAAGGCGGTAGCGCGGGTTCGAATCCCGTCGGGGCTACGTCGTACACGAGGACCACTGCATCGCGCAGTGGTCCTCGTGTCGTTTCGGTGTCGTTTCGGGCGGTCCGGCCCGTCAGGACCCCAACCGCGTCTCCACGCTCTCCGCCGCGGCCAGCAGATCGGCCGCCCAACGCGCCCCGGGCCGTCGTCCCATGCGGTCGACCGGTCCCGAGACCGAGATCGCGGCCACGACGCGCCCGTCGCGTCCCCGGATCGGCGCCGCGACGCTCGCGACCCCGGGCTCACGCTCCGCCACGCTCTGCGCCCAGCCCCGCCGTCGTACCTCCGCCAGGGTGCGCTCGCCGAACGCGGCCTCGGCGAGGACGGCCCGCTGCAGCGCAGGATCCGCCCACGCCACCAGAACCTTCGCGCCCGACCCGGCGGTGAGCGGCAGTCGCGATCCGACGAGCACGGTGTCCCGCAGCCCGGTGGGCGGTTCGACGGCGGCGACGCACACCCGGCGAGTCCCCTCGACGCGGTAGACCTGCACGCTCTCCCCGGTGGCCTCGCGCAGTCGGGGGAGCACCGGTGCGGACGCCTCGACGACGGGATCGGCCGCGGTGCGGGCGAGCTCGCCCAGGGCGGGTCCGGGCCGCCACATGCCGTCCGCGTCCCGAGCCAGCATGCGATGGACCTCGAGGCCGACGGCGAGACGGTGCGCGGTGGCGCGGGGGAGGTCGGCGGCGGTGCAGAGATCGGCCAGCGAACAGGGTCCCTGCGCCGCGGCGTGCAGAACACGCATCGCTTTGTCGAGAACGCCGATGCCGCTACTATGTCCCATGAAGCGATATTAGCGTCCCGCATGGTGAGAATGCAGGACGACGGTCGCACAATGCGGTACCCGGTGGGACACGGGGCCGTGGCGGAGGCGAAGGAGGAACGGCATGGCACCCAGGACCCTGGCGGAGAAGGTGTGGGACGAGCACGTGGTCGTCCGGGGCGAGGGTGATCAGCCCGACCTCATCTACATCGACCTCCACCTCGTGCACGAGGTCACCAGTCCGCAGGCGTTCGACGGCCTGCGATTGGCCGGCCGTCCCGTCCGTCGGCCGGATCTGACGATCGCCACGGAGGACCACAACGTGCCGACCGTCGACATCGATCAGCCGATCGCGGACCTCGTCTCCCGGACCCAGGTGGACACCCTCCGTCGCAACTGCGAGGAGTTCGGCATCCGCCTGCACTCGATGGGTGATCTCGAGCAGGGCATCGTGCACATCATCGGTCCGCAGTTGGGGCTGACGCAGCCCGGGACGACCGTCGTGTGCGGCGACAGCCACACCTCGACGCACGGGGCGTTCGGCGCGCTCGCCATGGGTATCGGTACCAGCGAGGTCGAACACGTGCTGGCGACGCAGACGTTGTCGTTGCGTCCGTTCGAGACCATGGCGGTCACCGTCGACGGCGAACTCGGGGACGACGTCTCCGCCAAGGATCTGATCCTCGCGGTCATCGCGCAGATCGGCACCGGGGGCGGGCAGGGTCACGTCATCGAGTACCGCGGATCCGCGATCGAGAAGCTGTCGATGGAAGCGCGAATGACCATCTGCAACATGTCGATCGAGGCCGGGGCGCGTGCGGGCATGATCGCGCCGGATCGCACCACGTTCGACTACCTGCAGGGCCGGCCGCATGCACCCGCGGGGGAGGACTGGGACCGCGCCGTCGAGGCCTGGTCGCAGTTGCACACCGACGAGGGCGCGACGTTCGACAAGGAGGTGCGTATCGACGCCTCCGCGCTGACCCCGTTCGTCACGTGGGGCACCAACCCGGGGCAGGGTGCTCCGCTCGGTGCCTCCGTGCCGGATCCGGAGCGCATCGCCGACGACGGCGAGAGTCAGGCCGCGCGCAAGGCTCTGGACTACATGGGCCTCGAGGCGGGAACGCCGTTGCGCGACATCGCCGTCGACACGGTCTTCCTGGGATCGTGCACCAACGGCCGCATCGAGGATCTGCGGGTGGCGGCGTCGGTCCTCGACGGTCGCCGCGTCGCGGACGGAGTGCGCATGCTGGTGGTGCCCGGCTCGATGCGGGTGCGCGCCCAGGCCGAAGAGGAGGGCCTCGGTGCCATCTTCACCGCGGCCGGCGCCGAGTGGCGGCAGGCCGGATGCTCGATGTGCCTCGGCATGAACCCCGACCAGTTGACACCGGGCGAGCGCTCGGCGTCGACGTCCAACCGCAACTTCGAAGGGCGACAGGGCAAGGGCGGCCGGACCCATCTGGTATCGCCGGCCGTCGCCGCCGCCACCGCGGTCCGCGGTCGGTTGTCCGCGCCGGCCGACCTCGACTGACGGCCCCCGCCCGCTCGCATCACCGAATCGCACGAGGAGTCACACCGTGGAACCGTTCGTCACGCACACCGGCATCGGTGTTCCGCTGCGTCGCAGCAACGTCGACACCGACCAGATCATCCCGGCCGTCTACCTGAAGAGGGTCACCCGCACCGGCTTCGAGGACGGGCTCTTCGCGGGCTGGCGATCGGACCCCGGATTCATCCTCAACACCGAGCCCTACGACCGCGGCTCGGTTCTCGTGGCGGGGCCGGATTTCGGCACCGGTTCCTCGCGCGAGCACGCCGTGTGGGCACTGTCGGACTTCGGTTTCCGCGTCGTCGTCTCCTCGCGATTCGCCGACATCTTCCGGGGCAATGCCGGAAAGGCCGGTCTGCTGGCCGCGATCGTCGAACAGTCCGACATCGAAATTCTGTGGAAACTGCTCGACGAACAGCCGGGGCTCGAGCTCACCGTCGATCTGGAGAACAAGACGATCACCGCGGGAACCACCGTGGTGCGCTTCGAGATTGACGACTACACCCGCTGGCGTCTGATGGAGGGTCTGGACGACATCGGCCTGACGTTACGCCAGGTAGACGCCATTTCCGCCTTCGAAACGACACGGCCGTCCCACAAGCCGATCACCCTCCCCGAGCCGGCTCGCTGACCTCTGCGCAGGCCCCGGTGCCGCGGCCCGCGGCACCGAGAGCACGCCGAACGGCACTCCGATTCGGCGCGGTCGACGCGACACGCTTTGGTACGACACGGTTTACGGACCCACGCCGATTCGGCGCGGGTCGTGGACTCGTGCGCTGTCGCGGTTTACCGTGGTACACAGTCGGTCCGACGAGGGGCCATCAGTGTGCGGAGGAATGACCGATGAACAAGGCAGAACTGATCGATGCCCTGACCGAGAAGACCGGCGCGGACCGCCGCAGCGCCACCGATGCCGTCGAGAACATCGTCGACATCATCGTGCGCGCCGTGCACCGCGGTGACTCGGTGACCATCACCGGGTTCGGCGTCTTCGAGCAGCGTCGTCGCGCCGCTCGCGTCGCGCGCAACCCGCGCACCGGTGAGACGGTCAAGGTCAAGCCGACGTCGGTTCCCGCCTTCCGTCCGGGCGCTCAGTTCAAGGCCGTCATCGCGGGAGGACAGAAGCTCGCCGCCACCGGTCCCGCCGTCAAGCGCGGCGCCGCCGCGGCCGCGAAGAAGACCACGGCCGCGAAGAAGACTGCTGCGGCGAAGAAGACGACGGCGGCGAAGGCCACCGCCACCAAGGCGCCGGCCAAGACCGCGGCCAAGAAGACCACCGCCACCAAGGCGCCCGCCAAGACCGCAGCCAAGAAGACCACCGCCACCAAGGCGCCCGCCAAGACCGCAGCCAAGAAGACCACCGCCACAAAGGCGCCCGCCAAGACCGCAGCCAAGAAGACCACCGCCACCAAAGCACCCGCCAAGACCGCAGCCAAGAAGACCACGGCAACGAAGTCGACGGCGAGCAAGTCCACGGCGGCCAAGAAGACCACCACCGCCGCGAAGAAGACCACGGCCGCGGCCAAGAAGTCGGCACCGGCCAAGAAGGCACCCGCCAAGAAGGCTCCGGCCAAGCGCACCGCCCGCAAGTAGCCACCCGCACCACGCACGCGAGCCCCGGACCCTCACGGGATCCGGGGCTCGCGTCGTGTCGGTGTGCAGGTCCGGACGTGCGCGCGGGGGTCAGTCGTCTCGAACCGATGCGGGCAGCGGTGACTCGAGATGGTCGGCCGTCACCAGCACGCCGCCGACGAATCCGAGAAGCCAGACGCTGGCCTTACGGGACCTGCTCCGCGTGAGAGTCAGTCCGTCCTGCTCGGCCCACCACTCCATCAGCGGCGGAATGACCTTGCCCTGACTGCACATCACGGGGACGCCGGGAGTGGTGGCGACGATGTCCCGCACCCGGCGGCGGACCACGTCCGGGTCGCGAGCGTAGGTCTCCTCCGTGAGAGCGCGCTCGGGGACCACCTGCAGACCGACCGAGCGGGCCCACGGTGCCACCGTCTGGACGCAGCGCGTGCGCTCGGCGCTGAAGACCGCGGTGCCGCCGAACGCCGACAGAACCGGCACCAGCGCCTCGGCCTGCTGGACCCCGACGCTGTCGAGCGGTCGTTCGGCATCGTCGCCGCGGTACCGCGCCTTCGATCCGGCGCGTGCGTGCCGGACCAGCACCGCGTGACTCGTCGGGTGCGGGCCGTGGACGAACCGCGCGAGGATCTCGCGATCCGCGTCGTAGGAGACGGTGTCGCGGGCCTGCGCCGGGCTCACCCAGACCATGCGATCGACCTCGTCGTTGGCGACGAACTCGCCGCCCGTGACGCGCGCGGACCAGTAGTCGACGTGTTTGGTGCGGCCACGCGGCAGCGGATAGGTGGTCGATCCGAGGGAGCGGCCGAGGACGCAGTCGTACCCGGTCTCCTCGGCCACCTCGCGCACGGCGGTCACCGGGGGGATCTCCCCGGGGTCCACCTTGCCCTTCGGCAGCGACCAGTCGTCGTACCGCGGACGATGGACGACGGCCACCCGGGGTTCGTCGTCGGGCGTCTCGCGTTGCCACAGAACGGCGCCCGCGGCGCGCACGGTCGTGTCGGTCATCGACCCGCGGCTCACGATCCGGTGTAGCGGCGCTGGCGCATGAGCGAGACCTGGTGATCGCGCACCGTCTCGCCGCTCGCCGGGGACGCCGACCAGGACCCGTCGGACTGGAGCACCCAGCACCGCGTGGTCGTGTCCATCGCGGAGTCGAGCATGGCCCCGAGTTGCTCCGTCAGGCGGCCGTCGCGCACCTGCGCCATGACCTCGACCCGGCGATCGAGGTTGCGGTGCATCATGTCCGCGCTGCCGATCCAGTACTCGTCGATCGCTCGGAAGTGCAGCACGCGCGAATGTTCGAGGAAACGGCCGAGGATGGACCGCACCTCGATGTTCTCGCTCAGACCCGGCACCCCCGGCTTGAGCGCGCAGATGCCGCGGACGACGACCTCGACGCGCACGCCCTCCGACGACGCCCAGTACAGCGCGTCGATCACCTGCTCGTCGACGAGCGCATTGGCCTTGAGCCGGATGCGGGACTCGCGGCCCTCGCGGTGCGCCCGGACCTCCGCCTCGATGCGCTCGACGATGCCGGCGCGCACCCCGAACGGGGCGACCAGGAGGTTGCGGTAGTTCTCCTTGCGGGAGTACCCGGTGAGGGAGTTGAACAGGTCCGTGAGGTCGGCGCCGATCTCCTCGTCCGCCGTGATGAGGCCGACGTCCTCGTACAGCCGCGCCGTCTTCGGGTTGTAGTTGCCGGTGCCGATGTGGCAGTAGCGCCGGATGGTCGAGCCTTCCCGACGCACCACCAGGCAGGTCTTGCAGTGCGTCTTCAGGCCGACGAGGCCGTAGACGACGTGTACTCCCGCCTGTTCGAGCTTGCGGGCCCAGGCGATGTTGGCCTGCTCGTCGAAGCGGGCCTTGATCTCGACGAGGGTCACCACCTGCTTGCCCGCCTCGGCCGCCGCGATGAGGGCGTTGACGATCGGCGAGTCACCGGAGGTGCGGTAGAGCGTCTGCTTGATCGCCAGGACGTGCGGATCGGCGGCGGCCTGCTCGATGAAGCGCTGCACGCTGGTGGAGAACGAGTCGTACGGGTGATGGAGGAGCACGTCGCCGTCGCGCAGGGTGGAGAAGATGCTCTTGGGTGTCTCCCGCTCGCCGAAGGCCGGATGCGTCGCGGGCACGAAGGGCGCGTCCTTGAGCATCGGCCGATCGACGCCGTAGACCTGCCACAGGCACGAGAGGTCGAGCAGACCGGGCACCTGGATCACGTCGCCGGGGTCGACGTCCAACTCGCGCAACAACAATCCGAGCATGTGGTCGGTCATGTCGTCGGCCACCTCGAGTCGCACGGGGGACCCGAAGCGTCGTCGTGCCAACTCCCGCTCGAGGGCCTGCAACAGGTCCTCGTCGCGGTCCTCCTCGACCTCGAAGTCGGCGTTGCGGGTGATGCGGAAGGCGTGGTGCTCGACGATCTGCAGGCCGGGGAAGAGGACGTCGAGATGGGCCGCGATGAGTTCCTCCATCGGGAGGAAGGCGGGAATCGACCCCGGCTCGCCGCGTCGCAACTGCACGAAGCGGTCCACGTTGTCCGGCACCTTGACGCGGGCGAAGTGCTCGCCGCCCGTCGTCGAATCCTTGACCGTCACAGCGAGATTGAGCGACAGGCCGCTGATGTAGGGGAACGGGTGCGCCGGGTCCACGGCCAGCGGCGTGAGTACCGGGAACACCTGACTGTTGAAGTACTCGGTGAGGCGGACGCGCTCGTCCTCGGTCACCGCGGACCACCGCACGATGTCGATTCCCTCGGCCGCGAGCTCCGGCACGATCCGGTCGAGGAAGGTGCGGGCGTGGCGCTCGGCGATCTCCTGGGTTCTCTTGGCGATCAGGGACAGCTGTTCGCGCGGCGACAGTCCGTCCGCCGACCGCACCGACAACCCGGTCTCGTCGCGTCGTTTCAGGCCCGCGACCCGGACCATGTAGAACTCGTCGAGGTTGCTGGCGAAGATCGCCAGGAACTTCGCCCGCTCGAGCAGCGGCAGGGAGGCGTCCTCCGCCAGCGCGAGGACGCGAGAGTTGAAGTCGAGCCAACTGAGTTCGCGATTGAGGTAGCGGTCCTCGGGGAGGGCGTCGCCCGGCACGGCCGTGTCCGACGTCGCCGCGGGCGGCGCGCCGGGTGCGGGGCGTCCCTCGCCGGCAGCGGATCGGCCCGTGGCCAACGGGGCGCTCCAGGTGCTGTCGTCGGTGGGGTCGTCGCGGGTCTCGCTCACCTTGTCGCTCACCCTCACGATCATTCCTCACCGACCGCGTCGATGGGCACCCGGTCACTGCAGCGGACGGTGTTCACTCACCGGCCACCCGGCGTTCGTCAGCACCGCACGGGTGCGGTCGCCCACGCCCAGCGCCACGGCGCGACGGACGTCGTCCTCGGTGTCGACGTCGAGCCGCAGACCCGGCCACGGTCCCGTCAGGGCGACGGCCCCGGAGGACACGTGGCGTGCGGCCGAGTCCGGCCCGAAGAGGGGGTGCAGATCGACCCCCGTGCCGCGGACGACGAGGGCGGACGTGCCCGATCCGGTGTGGTCGACCACGACCGAGCGACCCGACGGTGTCGACGCCCGGTACGCCGCGTCGAATTCCGCCGTCGTGAGCGCGGGGAGGTCCGCCGCCAACGCGACGACGTCGACCCCGCTGCCCCGCACGGCGTCGTGTGCCGCGCTCAGCGCCCGGTTGAGCCCGTCGATTCCGCCCCCGCCCGGAGACGCCGGCTCCGACACCGTGGAGGCCGGCTCCGACACCGTGGTCGCCCCCGCGCGCGCCGCGGCGTCGGCGACGCGCGGATCGGGGGTCACCACCGACCAGCCGACGACGAACGAGGACGACGCGGCGGCCGTCGCGGTGTCGAGCAACATGGCCACCACCAGGTCCGCTCGGCGCGACCCCGGGAGTGCGGAGGCCAGTCGACTCTTGGCGCCCGCGAGGTTCTTCACGGCCAGCACGACGTGCACACCGGGACCCGGGTCGCCGGGCGCGGCCGGGTGACGGCGGTGCGGCGACGTGCTCATGATCGTCGATCCTGCCAGTGCTGCCCGGAATCGCTCGGAACGCGGTCCCGGATGGCTACTGTGTGCACCACGATCGGCGGAGCACCGCGGTCGGGGGACGACGCTCGGAGGCTCGGCGATGGTGAAGGCAGCGGTGCTCGGGTCCGGTTCCTGGGGTACGGCATTCGCGAAGGTGTTGGCCGACGCCGGCACCGAGGTCACCATGTGGGCCCGGCGGGAGGAGCTCGCGCGGTCCATCGCGGAGGAGCACGAGAACCCGGACTATCTGCCCGGTGTTCCGTTGCCGCACGGGATCCGGGCCACGCACGACGCGTCGGTCGCCCTGGACGGGGCGTGCACGGTGGTCCTCGCGGTGCCGTCCCAGTCGTTGCGGGACAACCTCGTCGAGTGGGCCCCGCTCATCGGGGACGACGTGACGTTGCTCTCACTGGCCAAGGGCATCGAGACCGGGACGCTCATGCGCATGACGCAGGTGGTGTGTCAGGTCACCGGTGCCGATCCGTCGCGGGTCGGCACCCTCTCCGGGCCGAACCTGGCCAAGGAGATCGCCGCGGAACAGCCGACGGCGACGGTCATCGCCTGCCCGGACTCGAATCGCGCCATCGCGCTGCAGGCAGCGTGCGCCACCAAGTACTTCCGCCCGTACACCAACTCCGACGTGATCGGCTGCGAGATCGGCGGTGCGTGCAAGAACGTCATCGCCCTCGCGTGCGGCATGGCCGCCGGAGTGGGGTTCGGGACCAACTCCGTCGCCAGCATCATCACGCGCGGACTCGCCGAGGTCACCCGGCTCGGCGTCGCGCTGGGCGCCAATCCGTCGACCCTCGCCGGTCTCGCCGGCGTCGGCGATCTGGTCGCCACCTGCTCGTCTCCGTTGTCGCGCAACCGCACCTTCGGCGAGAATCTCGGGGCGGGCGGCACCCTCGAGAGCGCGCAGGAAGCGGCCCACGGGCAGGTCGCCGAAGGGGTCAAATCGTGCACGTCGATTCGCGCTCTCGCGGACGCGTACGACGTCGAGATGCCGCTCACCGACGCCGTCCACCGGGTCTGCCACGAAGGTCTGTCGGTGCACGGTGCGGTGCACGGATTGTTGGGACGGCGTCACAAGCCGGAGTGACCCGGACGGGTACGGTGCTCACGTGAGTGAGCGCATCAAGGTGGCCGTCGTCTACGGCGGCCGCAGCAACGAGCACGCGGTGTCGTGCGTGTCCGCAGGCAGCATCATGCGCCATCTCGATCCCGAGCGTTTCGACGTGGTGCCCGTCGGTATCACCCGATCGGGCACCTGGGTCCGGGGAACGGCCGATCCGGAGCGGCTTCGTATCGCGGGTCGCGTCATGCCGTCGGTGGACGACGCCGAACCCCTCGCGCTGACCGTCGACGCCGCCGATCCCGGTCACCTGGCCTCGGCGGATGCCGCGAACATCGAGACCGTCGACGTCGTCTTCCCCGTGCTGCACGGCGCGTACGGCGAGGACGGCACGGTGCAGGGCCTGTTCGAGGTCGCCGGAGTGCCCTACGTGGGCCCGGGTGTGCTCGCGAGTGCCGCCGCGATGGACAAGGAATTCACCAAGAAGCTGTTGGCCGCCGAGGGTCTGCCCATCGGCCGGCAGGTGGTGCTGCGCCGCGATCGCGCCACGCTCGATGCCGGGGAGCGCGAGAACCTCGGGCTGCCGGTCTTCGTCAAACCCGCCCGCGGTGGATCGTCCATCGGCATCAGCCGCGTCACCGACTGGGCCGACCTCGACGCGGCGGTGCGCGAGGCCCGCGAGCACGATCCCAAGGTGGTCGTCGAGGCCGCCATCGTCGGCCGCGAGGTCGAGTGCGGCGTGCTCGAGATGCCCGACGGGTCGGTTCGCGCGAGTGTGGTCGCGGAGATCCGTATGCCGGACTCGGATCGTGACGACGCCTTCTACGACTTCGACTCGAAGTACCTCGACGACGTGTGCGAGTTCGACATCCCGGCCCGGCTGGACGGCGCGACGTCCGACCGCATCCGGGAGATCGCCGTCGAGGCGTTCCGGGCGCTCGACTGCCAGGGGCTCGCACGGGTCGACTTCTTCGTCACCGACGACGGCCCCGTGATCAACGAGATCAACACCATGCCCGGCTTCACGTCGATCTCGATGTACCCGCGCATGTGGGAGGCCGCGGGCGTCGAGTACACGCACCTCGTGGGCACTCTCGTCGAGACGGCGCTGGCCCGCGGTACCGGCCTGCGCTAGTTGATCGGATTCGGATCGAGGGGACCGGCGGCCAGGGTCTGCGAGACGACGGCCGTGATCGCTTGCAGCGGAGTGGGTCCCGTGCCCGTGGGTACGGTCAGGGCGACGTAGACGGGGCGGTCCACCGCGTACCAGGTGGTGGCATCGATACCCTGAGCGTCGCCCGACACCGGGAACCACTGCACGTCGTCGATCACGTCCAGACGCGACGCCTGGTCGAACTCGGCGGGGCGCTCCAGTCCGCACCGCAGCACCACCGGCTCGGCGACGTCGGGGGAGTTCCAGGCGGCCGCGCCGGGCGGGGCCGGATCGACCAGGGCCGCGCGGGTGAACGAGTCGAACGCGTCGGGCAGCGCACCGAGCAACGACGTGCAGTCCGCCGACTCGGCGTCGGGGGCGGGGACGGTGCCGAGGGCCACGGGGCCTTGCTCCGGTGCGCGGGTCGCCAGCACCGCCGCGACGATCACTCCGGCCACCAGGGCGACGGGGAGTGCGATGGCCGTGGCCACCAGAGCCGGGTGCCGTCGTTCGTCGGTCTCGTCGCTGCTCACCGTGCCACCACCCGTCGTCGATCGTCCTGTCGTCGTCGTCCGACGCTACGCGACCGCCGACCGTCACCCCCGCACCCGGCGACGCGCCCCGGTGCGCGACGATGGACCACGGCGCAGCGCGCGCCGCTGCCGGTCCGCCGAGACCTCCGCGAAGGGACACCTGCCGTCGTGAGCCGCGACACCTCCTTGACCCCCGACGATGCCGGGTCGTCCTCGACCGTCGGCAGCGTCGGCGAGTTCGGTCTGATCGCGCGGGTCACCGCCGGCCGGACCTACCCCGACACGGTGTTGCTCGGGCCGGGCGACGACGCAGCCGTCGTCGCCGCGGCCGACGGACGCGTCGTGGTCACCACCGACATGCTGGTCGAGGGTCGGCATTTCCGCCGGGACTGGTCCTCGCCGCGGGACATCGGCCGAAAGGCCATCGCGCAGAACGGCGCCGACATCGCGGCCATGGGGGCCCGGTGCACCGCGTTCGTGGTGGCGCTGTCCTGCCCGGCGGATCTGACGGTCGCGGACGCGGAGGATCTGAACGCCGGACTGTGGGACGAGGCGAGTCGCGCCGGAGCTGCCGTCGTCGGGGGCGACGTGACGGCCGGAGACCACCTGGTCGTGTCGGTCACCGCGCTGGGCGACCTCGCGGGCGCGTCACCGATTCGCCGCGACGGAGCCCGGCCCGGCGACGTCCTGGCCGTCTCCGGACCCACCGGAGCGTCCGCAGCCGGGTACGCCCTGCTCGCAGCGAGTGTCCAAGGACACCCGGATCTGCTTGCTGCGCATCGCGTTCCCCGTCCGGACTACGACGCGGGCCCGGCGGCCGCGGCGGCGGGCGCGACCGCGATGTGCGATGTCTCGGACGGACTGCTCGCCGACGCCGCGCATCTCGCCGCCGCATCGGGTGTCCTGCTCGCCGTGGAGTCCGCTCGACTGCCGATCCCGTCCCTGCTGCGGCAGGCGGCCACCGAACTCGGTGTCGACGTCCTCGACTGGGCGCTCGCCGGCGGTGAGGATCACGCCCTGCTCGCCACGTTCCCGGACGACGACGCCCTGCCGCCGGGATGGACCGCCGTCGGGAGGGTCGGCGAGGTCGGCGACGTCGGCGCGGGCACCGTGACCGTCGACGGGACCGAGTGGACGGGGGGGCGCGGATGGACGAGTTTCTGACGCCGCGGACCGCGCGGCTGGACGATCCGGACGTGGTCGAGATGATCGACGAGGTCCAGCAGGAGTACGTCCGTCGCTACGGCGGGCCGGACTCCACACCGCTCCGCGTCGAGGAGTTCCTGCCACCCGTCGGGCTTCTGGTCGTCGCCCGCGACGCCGAGGGGGCGGTCGGCATGGGCGGCTGGCGGGCACACGACGGGGGTCCGGAAAGCGACGGGCTGCTCCCGGGCGATGCGGAGATCAAGCGCATGTACGTGCGCCCACGGGCCCGTGGGCGGGGAGTGGCACGTGCGCTGCTCCGCGCGATCGAGGACTCGGCCGCCGCGGCCGGGCGGGGCCGGCTCGTCCTGGAGACGGGTCTGCGGCAGCCCGAGGCGATCGGGCTCTACACCTCGAGCGGATACCGGTCACTGGTACCGAAGTTCGGGTTGTACCGACACGAGGAGCAGTCGGTGTGCATGGTGAAGGAACTCGGAAGGACGGGCACCGCATGACTTTCGGGCCGATCGACCCCGGCTGGGCGCGAGCACTGGAGCCTGTCGGGGACCGACTGGCGGCGATGGCGGATTTCGTCGACGCCGAGATCGCCGACGGCCGCGAGGTGCTGCCGGCCCGGGAGAACGTGCTGCGTGCGTTCGAGCGCCCGTTCGACGACGTCCGAGTCCTGCTCGTCGGTCAGGACCCGTATCCGACACCCGGACATGCGGTGGGACTGAGCTTCTCGGTCGCGCCCGACGTCGCCCCCGTGCCGCGGAGCCTGCACAACATCTTCACCGAGTACGTCGCGGACCTCGATCTGCCCCGGCCGACCACCGGCGATCTCACGCCGTGGGCGGATCGCGGTGTGCTGCTGCTCAATCGGGTGCTCACGGTCCGACCCGGTGCCGCGGCCTCGCACCGCCGTGCCGGGTGGGAAGCGATCACCGCGCGCGCGATCACCGCACTCGCCGAGCGGGGTCGACCGCTGGTCGCGGTGCTCTGGGGCCGCGACGCCGCCACGGCCGTACCGCTTCTGGGTGAGACGCCCGTCGTCTCGTCGGTGCATCCGTCACCGCTGTCGGCGTCGCGCGGGTTCTTCGGCTCACGCCCGTTCAGCAGCGTGAACGACCACCTCGTCGCGATGGGGGAGCAGCCCGTCGACTGGCGCCTGCCCTAGGACGCGGTCGAGTCGTTACCGCCCGAAGCTCGGCCGACGCTTCTCGACGAAGGCGTTCACGCCCTCGATGCCGTCGGGAGAGTCCGCCGACGCGGTGATGGCCGCGGTCTCGGCATCCAGCTGCTCGTCGAGGCTCGCCCCGGCGGACGTCAGCAGGAGCTCCTTGGTGCGACGGACCGTCCCGGTGGGTCCGGCGGCCAACGTCCGCGCCAGACGCTCCGCTTCCGACACGATCACCTCGTCGCCGACGAGCCGCGTGAGCAGTCCGAGGCGGTTCGCCTCGTCCGATCCCAGCACGGCGTCGGTCAACAGGATGTCCCGAGCGCGGCGGACCCCCACGATGCGGGGCAGGGCCCACGTCAATCCGCCGTCCGGGGTGAAACCGAGGGCGGGATAGGCCGGCCGAAGCTTCGTCGAGCGACCACCGATCGCGATGTCGGTGTGACACACGAGCGACATGCCGGCGCCGGCCGCCCACCCGGGGACGCCGGCCACCACCGGCACCGGTGCGGAGGCGAGGGCGCGGACGAACCGGTGGAATCGTTCGGCGAGCCGATGAACGAACGCGCCGCGTTCCGGCGCCGCATGGAAGGCGCCGACGTCGCCACCGCCACAGAAGTTGTCGGCCCCACCGACGAGGAGAATCGCGCCGACCGAGGAGTCGAGGGATTCCAGGGCCGCCGCGCCGTCGTCCATCGCGTGGCCGTCGAGAACGCTGCCCGATCCGGGTGCCGCGACTCGCACGTGCAACACCCCGTCCCGTACGACGACGGGCGGCTCGGCCGCTGCTGTGTCTCCGGTGTTCGCGGTGTTCGCGGTGTCGTCGGTGTCCTCGATGCGCATCGTTCGACCCTAACCGGACCGGTCACGCCCGAGACCGGTCGGGAACGAGAAAACGGCGCTGCCCGACACCGAGGGTGTCGGGCAGCGCCGATGATGCGGAACGTGCGGGAACGTCAGCCCCGGACCACCTTGCCGGCCTTGAGGCACGAGGTGCACACGTTGAGGCGGCGGGTGTTGCCCGGCGCGACCTGCGCACGGACGGTCTGGATGTTGGGGTTCCAGCGACGGTTGGTACGGCGGTGCGAGTGCGAAACCGACTTACCGAAGCCGGGTCCCTTGGCGCAAACGTCGCAGACGGCAGCCATAGTCGCGAACTCCTTGGTCTTCGTGGTGAGACCGACGCGGCTCGCCGCGATCGGTACTGCAGGACATCATGTGGGGGTGAAGCTTCGCGTCCGCACCAAATCCGGACATGCCGAACCGGCGAACGCAACCCTGCAAGACTAGCGTCAGCGACCCGTCAGGCCAAACCGGGACCACGGGGCGCGTGGCGAACGTCCGTGACGGTACCGGGTGAGAGGATGCCGAACACGCGATCGACGGACGGCCGTCGAGTACGAGGGTCGGTAGGGCAGGGGTGCGGTGACACATTTCGACGACAGGCTCGACACCGTGCTCGAGACGGGTGTGGCCCGCGCCCTGGAGGAGTCGTTCGAGCTGATCACCGTCGGGGACCTGCTGCGCTACGTCCCGTCGCGCTACGTCTCGCAGGGCAGCGGCCTGGGGTCCACCGACCCGTACGAGGGCGACCACGTCACCGTGGTCGGCAGGGTGAACAAGTGTGAGCTCTTCCCCCACCGGGGCAAGCGCGGCATCAGCGTGCTCGAGGTCACCCTCGACTGCGACGGGCAGCACGTCAAGGCGACCTTCTTCAACGGGAGCCGCGTGAAGCACGCCATCAAGAAGGACCAGCGGGTGATGTTCTCGGGCACGGTGAAGTACTGGCGTTCGAACTGGAGTCTCAACCACCCCCGATATCTCGTGCTCGACGACGACGAGTCCGATCTGGTCTCGCGTGGCGACGCGTCGGCGGGGCCGCGTCGGGGAGTGGGTCAGGCCATGGACGCGGCGATCCGTGCACTGCCCTTTCTCCCCGTCTATCCGGCGGCGGCGGGCATCGAGTCCTGGGACATCCTGTGGTGCACCCGCACGGTCCTCGAGGACCTCGACGCCGTCGAGGACCCGTTGCCCGACGTGGTTCGGGCGCAGGAGGGGCTGGCTCCCCTGGACCATGCGCTGCGCGCCGTCCACTTTCCGGCGTCGAGGAACGACGCGGAGGCCGCGCGTCATCGGCTCCGTTTCGACGAGGCCGCCGCCGTGCAGTTGGTCCTGGCGACTCGTCGGCAATCGGCGGCCGCGCGTCCGGCACCGGCCTGTCCGCCCCGCCGCGACGGTCTCGCGGCGGCGTTCGACGACGTTCTGCCGTTCGATCTCACCGACGGTCAGAGGATCGTCGCGGAGGAGATCGGGACCGATCTGTCGATCCCGCACCCGATGAACCGGCTGCTCCAGGGCGAAGTGGGTTCCGGCAAGACCATCGTGGCGTTGCGCGCCATGCTGCAGGTCGTCGACGCCGGGTATCAGTGTGCGCTGCTCGCACCCACCGAAGTGCTCGCGACGCAACATCATCGGTCGATCACCGCGCAGCTCGGTGCGTTGGCGACGGCGGGAGAACTCGGTGCGCCCGAGCACGCGACCCGAGTGGTGTTGCTGACCGGGTCGATGTCGACGGCCGCGCGGCGTGCGGCACTGCTCGCGGTGGTCAGCGGGGACGCGGGCATCGTGATCGGCACACACGCCCTCATCCAGGAGTCCGTGAGCTTCTTCGACCTCGGCATGGTGGTGGTCGACGAGCAACACCGGTTCGGAGTGGAGCAACGAGACATGTTGCGCGCGAAGGCTCGTGGTGACAGCAGCCCGCACCTGCTGGTGATGACGGCGACGCCGATTCCGCGGACCATCGCCATGACCACGCTGGGCGACCTGGACACCTCGACCCTGCGCGAACTTCCGCGTGGTCGATCACCGATCGCGACGTCGGTGGTCCCGGCCCGGGCTCATCCGGGGTGGGTGG
This sequence comes from Rhodococcoides corynebacterioides NBRC 14404, assembly GCF_001894765.1. GTDB lineage: Bacteria > Actinomycetota > Actinomycetes > Mycobacteriales > Mycobacteriaceae > Rhodococcoides > Rhodococcoides corynebacterioides. The sequence continues at coordinate 170,823 of NZ_BCWV01000004.1, read as the reverse complement.
CGCGAGCGTGGGCGCGCATCACCGAGGAGGTCGCCGCCGGCCGGCAGGCGTACGTGGTGTGCTCGCGTATCGGCGAGGACGAGGACACGCCGCCGTCGCGCCGCGCGAAGAAGACCTCCCGTCGGTCCGGCTCGGACAGGGGCAAGGACGAGGCCGAGGCCGAGGACGGGAACGCACCGACCACGGCCGCCGCCCTGGACGTGTTCGAGGCGCTGCGGTCGGGGCCGCTGTCGGGTGTCCGGGTGGGGCTGCTCCACGGACGACTACCCGCCGACGAGAAGGACGCCGTGATGACGGCATTCGACCGCGGCGAGATCGACGTTCTGGTGTGCACCACCGTCGTCGAGGTCGGCGTGGACGTGCCCAACGCCACGACCATGGTGGTGATGGACGCCGATCGCTTCGGGGTCAGTCAATTGCACCAGCTGCGCGGCCGCGTCGGCCGTGGAGGTCATCCCGGATTGTGCATCCTGGTCACCGACGTGAGCCCGAGTTCCCCGTCCCTGGATCGGCTGGAGGCGGTGGCCGCGACGACGGACGGGTTCGAGCTCGCGCTGCTCGACCTCCGTCAGCGCCGGGAAGGCAACGTGCTCGGCGCCGACCAATCGGGCACGCGCAGCAATCTCCGCTTGCTCTCGGTACTCGATCACCTCGACATCATCGTGGCGGCACGGGTCTTCGCTCAGCGCGTCGTGGCCGAGGATCCCGGACTCGCCCGCCATCCCGGTCTGGCGGGCATGATGCGCTCGGCGTGGGATGCGACCCGCGCCGACTATCTCGACAAGGCTTGACCCCTCGACGGCAGTACGGAAAGTAGGTTGACGCACATGTTCTCGAAGGTGTTGGTGGCCAATCGCGGGGAGATCGCGATCAGGGCGTTCCGTGCGGCGGTGGAGTTGGGTGCGGAGACGGTGGCGGTGTTCCCGTTCGAGGACCGCAACTCGGTGCATCGGACGAAGGCGGACGAGGCGTACGAGATCGGGGAGCCGGGTCACCCGGTGCGCAACTACCTGTCGGTGGAGGCGATCGTCGACGCGGCGGTGCGGGCGGGCGCCGACGCGATCTATCCGGGGTACGGGTTCTTGTCCGAGAATCCGGAACTGGCGGCGGCGTGCGATCGGGCGGGGATCACGTTCGTCGGTCCGTCGGCGGACGTGCTGGAGTTGACGGGGAACAAGGCGCGGGCGATCGCGGCGGCGAAGGCGGCGGGGTTGCCGGTGCTGGCGTCGTCGGAGCCGTCGGCTGACGTCGAGGCGTTGATGGCGGCGTCGGAGGGGATGGAGTTCCCGGTGTTCGTCAAGGCCGTCGCCGGCGGTGGCGGTCGGGGGATGCGGCGGGTGGCGGAGCGCTCGGGGTTGCGGGAGGCGATCGAGGCGGCGTCGCGGGAGGCGGAGTCGGCGTTCGGGGACGGGACGGTGTTCCTCGAGCAGGCGGTGGTCGATCCGCGGCACATCGAGGTGCAGATCCTGGCGGACACGCACGGCAACGTGATGCATCTGTTCGAGCGGGACTGCAGTGTGCAGCGGCGTCACCAGAAGGTGGTGGAGTTGGCGCCGGCGCCGAACCTCGATCCCGCGATACGGGAACGGATCTGCGCCGACGCGGTGGCTTTCGCGCGGCAGATCGGCTACTCGTGCGCGGGCACGGTGGAATTCCTGCTCGACACGCGCGGCAACCACGTCTTCATCGAGATGAATCCGCGGATCCAGGTCGAGCACACGGTGACCGAGGAGATCACCGATGTCGATCTGGTGGCGTCGCAGCTGCGGATCGCCTCGGGGGCGTCGCTCGAGGATCTGGGGTTGCGGCAGGAGGACATGCGGATTCGGGGTGCGGCGATGCAGTGCCGCATCACCACCGAGGATCCGGCGAACGAGTTCCGCCCCGACACCGGGCGCATCACCGCCTACCGAACCCCGGGTGGAGCGGGCATTCGGCTCGACGGCGGAACGACGTTGGGTGCGGAGGTGTCGGCGTACTTCGACTCGATGTTGGTGAAGCTGACCTGCCGGGGCCGGACGTTCGAGGTGGCGGCGGCGCGGGCGCGGCGGGCGTTGGCGGAGTTCCGCATCCGCGGGGTCTCGACCAACATCCCGTTCCTGCAGGGACTGCTCGACGATCCCGACTTCAAGGCCGGCAACGTCACCACCTCGTTCATCGAGCAGCGGCCGGAGTTGACGTCGGCGCGGCGCTCGGGCGACCGCGGCACCAAGATCCTGCGCTACCTGGCGGACGTGACGGTGAACAAGCCGCACGGTGAGCGGCCCACCACGGTCTACCCGCAGGACAAGTTGCCCGAGGTGGACCTGAGTGTGCCGCCGCCGGACGGGTCGCGGCAGCGTCTGCTGGCGTTGGGGCCGGAGGGGTTCGCGAAGGACCTGCGGGAGCGCACCTCGTTGGGCGTCACCGACACCACGTTCCGCGATGCGCATCAGTCGCTGCTCGCGACGCGGGTGCGCACCTCGGGGCTGGCGATGGTGGCCCCGTACGTCGCGCGGACCACCCCGGAGTTGTTGTCGGTGGAGTGCTGGGGCGGGGCGACCTTCGACGTGGCGCTGCGGTTCCTGCACGAGGACCCGTGGGAGCGGTTGGCGGCGCTGCGGGAGGCGATGCCGAACATCGCGCTGCAGATGCTGCTGCGCGGACGCAACACCGTCGGCTACACCCCGTATCCGGAGCGGGTGACGACGGCGTTCGTCGAGGAGGCGGCGGCGACGGGGGTCGACATCTTCCGCATCTTCGACGCGCTCAACAACGTCGATCAGATGCGGCCGGCGATCGACGCCGTCCGCGCCACCGGCACGACCGTCGCCGAGGTGGCGATGTCCTACACCGGGGACCTGTCGAATCCGAACGAGGACCTCTACACCCTCGACTACTACCTGCGCCTGGCGGAGAAGATCGTCGACGCCGGCGCGCACGTGCTGGCGATCAAGGACATGGCCGGGCTGCTGCGCGCCCCCGCGGCGACGACGTTGGTGACGGCGTTGCGGTCGAACTTCGATCTGCCGGTGCACGTGCACACCCACGACACCCCGGGTGGTCAGTTGGCGACCTACCTCGCGGCCTGGCAGGCGGGCGCCGACGCCGTCGACGGGGCGTCGGCGGCGATGGCCGGCACCACCAGTCAGCCCGCTCTGTCGGCGATCGTGGCGGCTGCCGCGCACACCGAGCGGGACACCGGGTTGGATCTGCAGGCGGTGTGCGACCTCGAGCCGTTCTGGGAGGCACTGCGGAAGGTGTACGCGCCGTTCGAGTCCGGCTTGCCGTCCCCGACGGGGCGCGTCTACACCCACGAGATCCCCGGTGGGCAGCTGTCGAACCTGCGTCAGCAGGCCATCGCCCTCGGATTGGGGGACCGGTTCGAGGCGGTCGAGCAGGCGTACGCCGATGCGGATCGGCTGCTGGGTCGGTTGATCAAGGTCACCCCCAGCTCGAAGGTCGTCGGAGATCTGGCGTTGCACCTGGTGGGGGCGGGCGTGTCGATGGAGGACTTCGCCGCCGACCCCGGCCGATTCGACATCCCCGACAGTGTGATCGGGTTCCTGCGCGGCGACCTCGGCACTCCCGCCGGGGGGTGGCCGGAGCCGTTCCGGTCCACCGCCTTGGCCGGGCGAGGCCCGGGGCGCGGGGAAGCGACGCTGACCACGCAGGACGAGGTGTTGCTCTCGGGCACCTCCGCGGAGCGTCGGGATCGGCTCAACCATCTGCTCTTCCCCGGTCCGGCCAAGGAGTTGGCCGAGCATCGCGAGAAGTTCGGCGACACCACCAGTCTGTCGGCGAACCAGTTCTTCTACGGACTCCGCCAGGGCGACGAGCATCGGGTGCAGCTCGAGAAGGGTGTGGAGTTGCTGATCGGGCTCGAGGCGATCAGTGAGCCGGACGAGGCGGGGATGCGGACGGTGATGTGCATCCTCAACGGGCAGTTGCGGCCGGTGTCGGTGCGGGACCGCTCCATCTCCGCGGACGCCCCGACCACGGAGAAGGCCGACCCCGGCGATCCGTCGCACCTGGCGGCGCCGTTCGCCGGCGTGGTCACCCTCGTCGCCGGCGAGGGCGACACCGTCTCCGCGGGGGACACCGTGGCGACGATCGAGGCGATGAAGATGGAAGCGGCCGTCACCGCACCCCGGTCGGGGACCATCACCCGCATCGCCCTGTCCGGGGTCGCCCGCGTCGAGGGCGGCGACCTCATCGCCGTCATCGCCGTCGGCGACACCACCGACCCCAGCTGAGGTGACCCGCATCGTCGCCGGCCACGCCCGCGGGCGCACGCTGGCGGTGCCGCCGCGCGGCACCCGGCCCACGGCGGACCGGGTGCGCGAGGCGCTCTTCAGTGCGCTCGAGGCGCGGATGGATCTCGACGGTGCCGCCGTGCTCGACCTCTACGCGGGGTCGGGTGCGGTGGGCCTCGAATCGCTCTCGCGCGGCGCCTCCCACGTGCTCCTGGTGGAGAACGACGCCCGCGCTGCCCGCGTGATCGCGCGCAACGTGACCACCGTCGGTCTGGCGGGCGCCGTCGTGCGGACGGCGACGGTGGCCGGGGCGTTGTCGGCGCCGCCCGACCGCGAGTACGACCTGGTCTTCGCCGACCCGCCCTACGCCGTCTCCGACGCGGAGGTGGGCACGGCTCTGCGACGTCTGGTGGACGGCGGTTGGCTGGCCGACGACGCCCTCGTGGTCGTCGAGCGCTCGAGCAGGTCCCCGGAGACCGCCTGGCCGACCGGGCTGTCCGCGGTGAAGTCCTGGACCTACGGCGAAGCACGTGTGGACCTGGCGTGCCGAGACGTGGAGCAGCGCACCGACTGATACCTTCCCGCTGTGACCCGCGTCGTGTGCCCCGGTTCGTTCGATCCCGTCCATCTCGGTCATCTCGACGTGATCGCCCGCGCGGCAACGCAATTCGACGAGGTCGTGGTGACCGTGGTGGTCAATCCGAACAAGAGCGGACTGTTCTCGATCGACGAGCGCGTCGAGATGATCGGCGCCTGCACCACCCACCTCGCGGGCGTGCGCGTGGACACCTGGGAGGGGCTGTTGGTCGACTACACCGCCCGGAACGGTGCCACCGCGATGATCAAGGGTCTGCGCACCGCCGCGGACTTCGACTACGAGGTGCAGATGGCGCAGATGAATCGTCGACTCACCGGGGTGGACACCGTGTTCCTGGGCACCGACCCGGCGCACAGCTGTCTGTCCAGCTCCCTCATCAAGGAGATCGCGCGCCTCGGCGGCGACGTCACGTCGATGGTCCCCTCCGTCGTGCACGAGCGACTGCTCGCCCGCCTGGCCGAACGGGCCTGACCCCCGACACACCGCCGCAGATGGCGCGTCCGCCGACGACCATCGAGCACACTGGACGAGCAGGCCGGTCGACGGTCCCGACAGGGACCGCGGCGACGACGACCGGCCACCGACGACGAAGTGAGGTCCAGGAACCGTGTACCGGGTATTCGAGGCGCTCGACGAGCTCGTGGCGATCGTCGAGGAGGCGCGGGGCGTTCCGATGACCGCCGGCTGTGTCGTGCCGCGCGGCGACGTCCTCGAACTGCTCGACGACGTGCGGGACGCGATTCCGGGGGAGCTCGACGACGCCCAGGACGTGTTGGACCACCGCGACAAACTGGTGTCGGACGCTCGGACCGGCGCGGAGAAGACGATCTCGTCGGCCAACGCCGAGGCGACGTCGACGGTCGAGAACGCACGCGAGGAGGCCGATCGGCTGCTCGCCGACGCCAAGGCGCACGCCGATCGCATGGTGGCCGAGGCCACCGCGCACGCCGAGTCCCTCGTCGCCGACGCGACCGCGCGTGCCGATGCCACCGTCGCCGACGGCGAGCGGGAGTACGAGGGTCTGGTCGAACGCGCGCGGGCCGAGGCCCAGCGGCTCACCGACAGCGGCAACGCCGCGTACGAACGGTCCGTCGCCGACGGTGTCGCGGAACAGGAACGCCTGGTGTCGCAGACCGAGGTGGTGACGGCGGCCCACGCCGAATCCGCCCGCGTCATCGACGCCGCGCACGCCGAGTCCGACCGCCTGCGCAGCGAGTGCGACCTCTACGTCGACAGCAAGCTCGCCGAGTTCGAGGAACTGCTGTCCGGCACGCTCCGCTCGGTGGGACGCGGTCGTCAGCAGCTGCGCACGGGATCGGGAGTTCCGAACTACGACGCCGACTTCTCCGCCCCGCGCGGCGAGTCCCGGTCGCGCTACTGACCGGAGCGTCGACACGACCGAAGTTGAACGGTGCGGTCCGCTCCCGTACCGTGGAGTGGTTGCCCGCACCGCCCGTGTCGGTCGCAGCCCAGGATGTCCGTCACCGAAGTAAGAGGTCGTTCGTTGTCTCCCGCCGCTCGTTCCCGCTCCACCGGCCCCGCCTCGGCGCTGGTGGTGGACACCCGCCGTCTCGGGCGGCGTGGTGGATCGATGATGCCGGTGGAGCGCACCGTGCCGGCGCCGTCGCGCATCGGCCTCGATCTGATCGCGGTGCCGGAAGGTGCGGACCTCCACCTCGACCTGCGGCTGGAGTCCGTCACCGAAGGTGTGCTGGTCAGCGGCACCGTCGACGCCGACACCGTGGGCGAGTGCTCGCGCTGCCTGGAGCCCTTCACCTCGCACGTCCAGCTGCACCTCACGGAGCTGTTCGCGTATCCGGACAGCGTGACCGACGAGACGACGGACGCCGACGACGTCTACCGCGTCGAGGACGACGCGGTCGATCTGGAGCCGTTGATCGTCGACGTGGCGGGTCTCACGTTGCCGTTGCGGCCACTGTGCAGCGAGGACTGCGAAGGACTGTGCCCGGAGTGCGGCATCCGCCTGTCGATTGCGGAACCCGGGCATGCGCATGAGACACTGGATCCTCGCTGGGCCGGTCTGGCAGCAAAGCTGCAGGATCAGAGCTCCGATACCTGAGTCCGCGGGCGTCTCGCGCGCCCGTGCGACCAGCACCGACAAGCAGTGCTCCCGACAGGGCAGCATTACCGACAAGCAGTAGCACCGAGTACGAGGAGAAGTAGAAGTGGCTGTCCCGAAGCGCAAGATGTCGCGGTCCAACACCCGTTCGCGACGCAGCCAGTGGAAGACCACTGCACCCACGCTGATCTCGTGCCCCAACCGCGGATGCGGCGAGAAGACCCTGCCCCACACGGTGTGCCCGAACTGCGGCACCTACAAGGGTCGCCAGGTCACTGCGGCTGTCTGATCGAGCATCCATCGTGACCGACCAGATCACGACGCCGTCGCCCGAGAGCGGTGAGAGCGAGCACGCATCGCTTCTCGCCGCTCTCGGCGTTTCGGTACATCCCGAGCTCCTCGAGCTGGCGTTGACCCACCGCTCGTACGCGTACGAGCACGGTGGCCTCCCCACCAACGAGCGCCTCGAGTTCCTCGGCGACTCGGTGCTGGGTCTGTCCATCACCGAGAAGCTGTACACCACCCACCCGGACAAGTCCGAGGGTGAACTCGCGAAGATCCGCGCCAGCGTGGTCAACATGCACGCCCTCGCCGAGGTCGCTCGTGGTCTCGGCGGCGGCGGACTCGGCGCGCACCTGCGGCTGGGCAAGGGCGAGGAGATGACGGGCGGTCGCGACAAGCCGTCCATCCTCGCCGACGGCATGGAGTCGCTGCTCGGTGCGATCCACGTGCAGTACGGCATCGACACCGCCCGAGAGGTGGTCCTGCGCCTGTTCGCGGATCTGCTCGAGCGGGGCCCCCGGCTGGGTGCCGGGCTCGACTGGAAGACCAGCCTGCAGGAACTCACCGCGGAGAAGGGTCTGGGCGTGCCGGTCTACGAGATCTCGGCCACCGGACCGGACCACGACAAGGAGTTCACCGCCACGGTTCTCGTCGGCGGCACTCCGTTCGGTACCGGCGTCGGTCGGACCAAGAAGGAAGCCGAACAGCGCGCGGCCGGTACCGCGTGGACCGAGTTGTCCGGCGGCGCCGGAGCCGTTCCGGCCGCCGGCGTCGGCTCGGCGCCGACCGCCCCGGGGGTCTGACCCGCCGGTGCCCGAGCTCCCCGAGGTCGAGGTCGTGCGGCGTGGTCTGAACGATCACGTCGTCGGATCCGTCCTGCACCGCGTCGAGGTGCTGCACCCGCGCGCGGCGCGCCGGCACGAGCCCGGCAGCCTGGATCTCGAGGCCCGGCTCGCCGGAACCGAGGTGCGCGCGGTCGACCGGCGTGGCAAGTACCTCTGGCTGGTGGTCGCACCTCCCGGCGGCGATCTCGCGCGCGCCGAAGCCATCGTGGTTCACCTCGGCATGAGTGGGCAGATGCTGGTGCAGCCCACCACGGCTCCGGCCGAGAAGCACCTCCGCATCCGCGTCGACCTCGGCGACGACCGCGAACTCCGTTTCGTCGACCAGCGCACGTTCGGTGGCTGGGCCGTGGCGGACCTGGTCGACTCCGGCGGCACCCTCGTGCCCGCTCCGGTCGCGCACATCGCCCGCGACCCGCTCGACCCGGTGTTCGACGTCGAGCGCGTGGTGGCGACGATGCGCGGCAAGCACACCGAGATCAAGCGAGCCCTGCTCGACCAGACCGTCGTGTCGGGCGTCGGCAACATCTACGCCGACGAGTCGTTGTGGCGCAGCAAGATTCACGGTGCCCGCCTCACCGATTCGCTCACCCGGCCGGCCCTGCGGCGGGTGCTGCACCACGCCCACGCCGTGATGGGGGAGGCCCTCGCCCAGGGCGGAACGTCGTTCGACGCGCTCTACGTCAACGTCAACGGACAGTCCGGCTACTTCGATCGGTCCCTGGCCGCCTACGGGCAGGAGGGCCTGCCGTGCCCGCGCTGCGGCGCACCGATCCGGCGGGAGAAGTTCATGAACCGGTCGTCGTTCAGCTGTCCCCGGTGTCAACCACGACCGCGGGTGCGGCGCGCGTAAGGAACGCGCAAACGAGACGGGTTCAGGCCTTCGGTTCGGCCATGATGGACTCGTGACCTCGGGACAACCCTCCGCGGCCGGTGACACGGCGCCGCGTACGCGCGTGCTCGTGGTCGACGACGAGCCGGGGCTCGTGCGGGCGTTGCGCATCAACCTCGGGGTCCGCGGATACGACGTCACGACGGCGACCACGGGGGCCGGAGCGTTGCGGGCGGCCGCGGACACCAAGCCCGACGTGGTGGTACTCGATCTCGGACTGCCGGATCTGGACGGGCTCGAGGTGCTCGCCGGCCTGCGGGGATGGACGACGGTGCCCGTCGTGGTGCTCTCGGCGCGGACCGATTCGGCGGACAAGGTCGACGCCCTCGACGCGGGCGCGGACGACTATGTGACCAAGCCGTTCGGCATGGACGAGTTCCTCGCGCGCCTGCGCGCGGCGGTCCGTCGCGGGGCCGCCGCGACGGCGTCGGATGCGGAGCCGGTGGTCGAGACCGACTCGTTCACCGTCGACCTCACGGCGAAGACGGTCACCAGGGACGGCGTGGCCGTGCACCTCACGCCGACGGAGTGGGGGATGCTCGAGATGCTCGTGCGGCACCGCGGACGCCTGGTGAGCCAGAAGGAGGTGCTGCGGCAGGTGTGGGGGCCGGCCTACGAGTCCGAAACGCACTACCTCCGCGTCTACCTCGGCCAACTCCGCCGCAAGCTCGAAGCGGACCCCTCGCATCCCCGGCACCTGCTCACCGAGGCCGGCATGGGCTATCGATTCCAGGTCTGACGCGCCTGCCTGCGGGTTCGACGCGCTCACCCGGGTTAGGTTGACCAGCGTGCAGGTCGACGGACGCCAGATCCCGGTTCGCGGGAACGTGTTGCAACCGTTGACCCGTCGTACCAGCGACATCCTGCGGGTCGTCGCGTCCGCCGTCTTCCTGGGCCTCGTGATCGTGGGGTCGGTGATCACCCGCAGTCAGTGGATGGCACTCGAGCGGTCGATCTCCGACATCGTCGGCGTCCTCACCCCGAGCCAGTCCAACGCCGTCTACCTCGTCTACAGCATCGCCATTCTCGCGCTGCCGTTCACCGTGCTCGCGGGCCTGGTCGCGGCCCGGCGGTGGCGGCTGCTCGGCGGGTACCTCGCCGCGGCGGCGATCGCGGCGCTCTCGCTCTCCATCAGCCCCAGTGGCATCTCCGCACCCGGCTGGCACATCGACGAGTCCACCCGGCTGGACACCCTGGCCTCGCAGGTTCTCGACGACCCGAGGTGGATCGCCATCGTGGCCGCCGTGCTCACCGTGTCGGGCCCCGGCCTGCCCGCCCGGTGGCGACGGACCTGGTGGTTCCTGCTTCTCGCATTCGTCCCGATCCACCTCGTGGTCAGCACCGTCGTGCCCGCCCGGTCGCTGATCGGCCTCTCGGTCGGCTGGCTCGCCGGATCGCTGGTGGTCCTGGTGGTGGGGACCCCGGCCCTCGAAGTGCCGCTCGACCGCGCGATCCGCGAACTGGACCGCCGCGGGCTGTCGGTGTCGGCTCTGACGGTGCTGCGTCCCGCCGGCCTCGGACCGCTGCTGCTGTCGGCGGACACCGGCTCCGCCGGCCCGGGTGCGGTGGTCGAACTCTTCGGCCCCAACCAACGCAGCCGGGGCGCGCTCCGGTACGCCCGACGCATCGTGACCCTGCGGCCCAACGAGAACGCTCCGTTGCACGCCTCCCAGCGCCGCGCGGTGGAACACCGGGCGCTCATGGGCATCGCCGTCGACGCGCTCGGCGTCTCCGCGATCACCCCCACCGCGGTGGCGGACCTGGGCCGCGGCTGGGTCCTCTACGCCCACAGCGTGGCCCGCGGTCGTCCGCTCGAGCCGGGCCGCGACCAGGACGTCGTCGCGTCGTGGCGGACCCTCGGCGTCCTTCGTGCCCGGCAGATCGCCCACGGCTCGCTGCGCGCGTCCGACGTCCGGATCGACGTCGACGGCACCGCGCTGCTGGACGGATTCGGGACCGCGGAGCTGGGCGCGTCCCCGGCGCGACTGCGCTCCGATGCCGCGCAGTTGCTTCTGACCTCGGCGGCCCTGGTCGGCCCGGACGCCGCCGTCGACGCCGCTCTGGACCGGTTGGGCCCGACGGACGTGGTGGCGGCGTCGCGCCGCCTGACACCGTCGGCGATACCCCGCCTCGTCCGGGACGAGGTCCCGAACGCCAAGGCCCTCATGACCGCCACCCGCGACACGGTGGCGGCGCGGACCGGCATCGGCACCATCACCGCCGAGCAGGTCACCCGGTTCTCCCGTAACCAGATCATCCAGCTGGTCCTGCTCATCGCGCTGGTCTACGTGGCGTATCCGTTCGTGGGGCAGCTGCCGACCTTCGCGACGGAACTGCGGTCGATCGACTGGGGTTGGGCCGCACTGGGACTCGTGATCTCCGGCGCGACCTACTTCGGAGCCGCGGCCGCCCTGTGGGCGTGTGCGAGCGGGCTCGTGAGCTACTGGCACACGACGGTCATGCAGGTGGCCAACACGTTCGCCGCGACCACGACTCCGGCCGGGGTCGGCGGACTCGCCCTCTCGGTGCGGTTCCTGCAGAAGGGCGGAGTGTCGGTGGCGCGGTCCACCGCGGCGGTCGCGCTGCAACAGCTGGTGCAGGTCATCGCCCACGTCACGCTGCTCGTGGCGTTCTCGGTGGCGGCGGGCCAGACAGCGGACATCGCGCGCTTCGTTCCCGGCGCGACCATCCTCTATCTCATCGCCGGCGTCGCCTTCGGCGTGCTCGGTGCCTTCCTCTTCGTCCCCACGCTGCGACGGTTCCTCCGGACGGCGGTCCGGCCGCAACTGGCCGAGGTGTGGGCGGACCTGCGGGAGCTGGCGCGCAGCCCCGGTCGATTCGCCCTCATCGTCGCCGGTTGCGCGGCCACGACCCTCGGTGCCGCCGCGGCGCTCTGGGTGAGCGTGCAGGCCTTCGGCGGCGGCACCACCTTCGTCACCGTCACGGTGGTCACGATGATCGGCGGCACCCTGGCCTCGGCCGCACCCACGCCGGGCGGTGTCGGCGCGGTGGAGGCGGCGCTGATCGGCGGCCTCGCCGCCTTCGGACTTCCCGCCGCCGTGGCGGTGCCCTCCGTGTTGCTCTACCGGGTGCTGACGTGCTGGATCCCGGTGTTTCTCGGCTGGCCCATCATGCGGTGGATGACCCGTCGCGAACTGATCTGATCGCCGTCGCGTCCCTGTCGGGACCACCCCCTACGATCGGGCCATGGCTGAACTCTGGGTCGAGCGCACCGGCACCCGTCGCTACACGGGCAAGAGCGACCGCGGGGCGGAGGTGCTGATCGGGTCGGAGGACGTCCCCGGTGTCTTCACCCCCGGCGAGTTGCTCAAGATCGCGCTTGCCGCGTGCACCGGCATGAGTTCGGATCGGCCGCTCGCGCGCCGCCTGGGGGAGAACTACGACGCGACGGTGCGTGTGTCGGGTACCGCGGACCGCGACAACGAGGTGTATCCGCGACTCGACGAGGTCCTCCAGGTCGATCTCAGCGAACTCGACGCCGAGGCGCAGGAGCGGTTGCTCACCGTGGTGACCAAGGCCGTCGACAAGGTGTGCACCGTGGGGCGCACCCTGAAGGCCGGTACCGAGGTGAACCTCGCGGTCGAGGTCGAGGGATGACCGACGCTGCGCCGACGGGCGACGAGCGACTCGACGCTGCGCCGACGGGCGACGAGCGACTCGACGCTGCGCCGACGGGCGACGAGCGACTCGACGCCTGGGTCCACGGCACGGTCCAGGGCGTCGGCTTCCGGTGGTGGACCCGTTCGCGCGCGCTCGAACTCGGCCTGGTGGGCTCGGCCACGAACACCGCCGACGGCCGGGTGCACGTGGTGGCGGAGGGGCCGAGCGATCGGCTCGACGCGTTGCTCGCCGCTCTGCGCTCCGACGCGACACCGGGCTCGGTGACCACCGTGGTGGACAGTCGCGGTCCGGCGCGCGGCGGCCTGTCGGGCTTCGTCGAACGGTAGGCTGCTCAGCCGTGCATCCGACCACCTCGACGCCGACGTGCCGTCGGCGCGTCGTGTCCGCCGCGGGTCGGGCCGTGCCGTGCACCTGAAGAGTCTGACGCTCAAGGGCTTCAAGTCCTTCGCGTCCGCGACCACCCTGCGTTTCGAGCCGGGCATCACCTGCGTCGTCGGGCCCAACGGGTCCGGCAAGTCCAACGTGGTCGATGCGCTCACCTGGGTGATGGGCGAGCAGGGTGCCAAGGCCCTGCGCGGCGGGAAGATGGAGGACGTCATCTTCGCCGGCACGTCCGGCCGAGCAGCCCTCGGCCGTGCCGAGGTGACGCTGACCATCGACAACGCCGACGGCGCGTTGCCCATCGACTACTCCGAGGTCTCCATCACGCGGCGAATGTTCCGCGACGGGGCCGGGGAGTACGAGATCAACGGATCGTCCTGCCGACTGATGGACGTCCAGGAGCTGCTCAGCGACTCCGGTATCGGCCGCGAGATGCACGTCATCGTCGGGCAGGGGCGTCTCGCCGCCATCCTCGAATCGCGGCCGGAGGACCGCCGCGCCTTCATCGAGGAGGCGGCCGGGGTGCTCAAACACCGCAAGCGCAAGGAGAAGGCCCTCCGCAAGCTGGATGCGATGCAGGCCAACCTCGCCCGGTTGACCGACCTCACCACCGAACTGCGTCGCCAGCTCAAGCCCCTCGGGCGGCAGGCGGAGGTCGCACGCCGCGCGCAGACGGTGCAGGCGGACCTGCGTGACGCACGCCTCCGTCTCGCTGCGGACGATCTGGTGACCCGGCGCCGAGAACTCGCGGAACAGACCCGCGACGAGGACCGCATCCGGACCGAGCAGGCCGCTGTCGCCGATGCGCTCGCCGAGGGCGAGGCGGTCCTGGCGCGGGCGGAATCCGACCTGGCCCAGCTCACTCCCAGCGCCGAGGCGGCGGCGGCCGGGTGGTTCGAGCTCTCCGCCCTGGCGGAACGGGTGAGCGCCACGGTGCGCATCGCCACCGAGCGGGCGCGGCATCTCGACGGCGCGGCGGACGAGCGCGGCGGACCCGATCCCGACGACCTCGACGAGCGCGCCGAGGAGATGGCGGAGGAAGAGGAGCGGCTCGCGGAGAGCGTCGAGATCGCACGCGAGGCGCTCGACGCCGCCCGCGATGCGTTGGCCGAGCGCGAGGCGGCGGCAGCCGATGCCGACCGTGCGCACGCCGCCGCGGTACGCGCCGTCGCCGATCGCCGAGAAGGGTTGGCGCGCTTGGCCGGTCGCCTGGACGGTCTGCGAGCGCGGGTCGAGTCCCACGACGCCGAGCTCACCCGACTCTCCACGGCCATCGAGGAGGCGACGACGCGTGGAGACGAGGCCCGTGCGGAGTTCGAGACGGTTCAGGACCGGGTCGGCGAACTCGACGCGGGTGAGGCCGGGCTGGACCTTCAGCACGAGCGCGCGGTGGACGCCGCGGCGCGAGCCGACGCGCGCGTCGCCGAACTGCAGGCGCAGGAGCGAGAGGCCGCGCACCGGGTCGCGTCGTTGCGCGCCCGGATCGAGGCCCTCGCGACGACGCTGGACCGCGGCGACGGGGGCGCCTGGCTGGCGGACCGAGGGTTGGCGGACGGCGGCCGGCTCGGTGACCATCTCACCGTCGCCGCCGGGTACGAGGTGGCGGTGGCCGCGGCTCTCGGCGCCGGCGCCGATGCCGTCGTCGTCTCGTCCGGAGACCGCGCGTACGAGGCGCTCCGGGTCCTGCGGGACGACGACGGCGGCCGTGCGGCCATCGTCCACCGCACCGAGTCGGTCACCGCGCGGGACGTGACGGAAAGCGAGCGGCAGGACGACGCGGCCGCACCGGGGGTGTCGGCACTGTCCGTCGTGACGGCCGGCGACGCGGTCCGCGGGGCCGTCGACTCGTTGCTGGCGGATGTGCGCATCGTCGAGACGGAGGCCGAGGCGGCCGCCGTCGTCGACACCGACCCTCGCGCTCGTGCCGTCACGCGGCGCGGCGACCTGCTCGGCCACGGATGGGTCACCGGCGGCTCCGATCGGCGACCGAGTTCCCTCGAGGTCCAGGCGACCATCGACGAGTCCACGGCCGAGCTGGCCGAGTGCGAGCGTCGGGTCGGGGAGGCGCTGGCCGCACTCTCCGGTGCACTGGCCGAACAGGCGGACCGCAGGGAGGCCGCGGAGCAGGCTCTCGCCGCACTCACCGAGTCCGACGCCGCCATGTCCGCGATCTACGAGCAGCTCGGTCGGCTCGGCCAGGTCGCGCGAGTGGCGCAGCAGGAGGCCGACCGCCTGCGCGAGCAGCGCCGCCGGGTGGAGGAGCAGCGCGACGAGGCCGCGGCCGCTCTGGCCGAGCACGAGGAGCGGGTGCGGCTCGCCGAGGACGACGCCGCCGGCGACGGGGACGACGGGGACGCCGGGGAGGAATGGGCTCTCGCCCGCGAGGAGGCCGCCGCCGCCGTCGCCGAGGTGCGAGCCGTGGAGGTCGAGGCACGACTGGCGCTGCGGACGGCCGAGGAACGGGCCGCCTCCGTGCGGGGCCGAGCAGAGGGACTGCGTCGTCAGGCGCGCATCGAGCGTGAGGCGCGCGCCCGCGCCGAGGTGGCGCGCGCCCACCGGGCCCGCTCGGCCGCCGTCGCCGCCGCGGTGGCCGAGTCCGGCGCCGCCCTGACCGAGCGGCTCGACCTCGTCGTCGCGGACGCGGCCGCCACTCGCGACGAGCTGACGCGGCGCCGCACCGACCGCGCAGCCGAGGTCGAACGGACCCGTGAGCAGGTCCGCGCGCTGGCGGCCCGGGTCGCGCAGCTGACCGATGCGGCGCATCGGGACGAGGTGGCCAAGGCGCAGGCCGTCCTGCGGATCGAACAGCTCGAACAGGGTGTCGTCGAGCAGTTCGCCATCGCGCCGGACGATCTGATCGCCGAGTACGGGCCCGACGTCGCGCTCCCGCCCACCGAGCTCGAGATGGCGGAGTACGAGCAGGCGAAGGAACGGGGAGAGCAGGTGACCCGGCCCGCGCCCCTGCCGTTCGACCGAGCCGAGCAGGAACGGCGCGTCAAGCGGGCCGAACGGGATCTGGCCACCCTCGGCAAGGTCAACCCGCTGGCGCTCGAGGAGTTCGCCGCGCTCGAGGAGCGCTACAACTTCCTCTCCACCCAGCTCGAGGACGTCAAGAGTGCGCGGAAGGACCTGCTGGGTGTGGTCGCCGACGTGGACGCGCGGATCCTGCAGGTGTTCACCGAGGCCTACGCCGACGTCGAGCGGGAGTTCGTCGGAGTGTTCGCCACGCTGTTTCCCGGCGGGGAGGGGCGGCTGGTGCTGACCGACCCGTCGGACATGCTCACCACCGGCATCGAGGTCGAGGCCCGGCCGCCCGGCAAGAAGGTCAAGCGGCTCTCCCTGCTGTCCGGTGGGGAGAAGTCGCTCACGGCGGTGGCGATGCTCGTGGCGATCTTCCGCGCCCGTCCGTCCCCGTTCTACGTCATGGACGAGGTCGAAGCGGCGCTCGACGACACCAACCTCCGGCGCCTGATCTCGCTCTTCGAGCAGCTGCGGGAGAAGTCGCAGCTCATCGTCATCACGCACCAGAAGCCGACCATGGAGGTCGCGGACGCGCTGTACGGCGTGAGTATGCGCGGTGACGGCATCACCACCGTCATCTCGCAACGCCTGCCCCGCGCCGCCGGCTGACACCCTGAGACACCTCCGGGCCCGGCCGTCCTGAGACACTGGTGGACGTGACCACCGAACTCTGGATCGTCGTAGCCGCTGTCCTGGCACTTCTCGTCGTCGTGCTCGTCGTCGGATCGGTGTTGGCTCGCCGTCGTCGGATCTCGCTCCGCGGTGACACCGAGGAGAAGCCGCGGGAAGTCGATCGGTCCGGTGGATACAAGGCAAGCACCGGCTTCGACTTCTCGCAGGGCACGGCGGCACCGCCCGAGCCGGTGCGCCGGGAACCCACCCGGCCCGATCCGGTGGGGGAGCGCACCGACACCGACGACCAGCCGCGAGTCGGCGACGACGCATCGGTTCCGCGGGACGCGCCGAAGCGCGGGATCACCGACGTCACCCTGCCGGAGCCCGCGACCGCCCCCGAGCCGGTCGCCGAGCCCGAACCCACGGTCACCCCCGAGCCCACGGTCACCCCCGAGCCCACGGTCACCCCCGAGCCCACGCTCACCCCCGAGCCCACGGTCACCCCCGAGCCCACGGTCACCCCGGAACCCGCTGCCGCGCCCGCGATCGACGACATCGATCCCACCGAGGGTCGTCTGCACCGGCTGCGCGGCCGACTCTCGCGCTCGCAGAACGCCGTCGGCCGCTCGTTGCTGGGCCTGCTCGGTGGCGGCGACCTCGACGAGGATTCCTGGGAGGAGGTCGAGGACACGCTCCTCGTGGCGGACCTCGGCAGCGCGGCGACCAGCGAGATCGTCGCCACCCTGCGGGAGCAGATGGCCGCGCGCAACGTCCGGACCGAGAGCGAGGCCCGAGCCCTGCTGCGCGAGGTGCTGATCGACCAGCTCACGCCGTCGTTCGATCGCTCGATCCGCGCGCTTCCGCACGGTGATCGCCCGTCGGTGCTCCTGGTCGTCGGTGTCAACGGAACGGGCAAGACGACCACGACGGGCAAACTCGCTCGCGTCCTGGTGGCCGACGGCCGACGTGTGATTCTCGGTGCGGCCGACACCTTCCGCGCCGCGGCCGCCGATCAGTTGCAGACGTGGGCGGAGCGCGTGGGCGCCGACGTGGTCCGGGGCAAGGAGGGGGCGGACCCCGCCGCCGTGGCGTTCGACGCGGTGAGCCGCGGGATCGCCGACGGGGTCGACTGCGTCCTCGTCGACACCGCGGGTCGCCTGCACACCAAGACCGGCCTGATGGACGAACTCGGCAAGGTCAAGCGCGTCATCGAGAAGAAGGCCCCGGTGGACGACGTGCTGCTGGTGCTCGACGCGACCATCGGGCAGAACGGCCTGGCGCAGGCCCGCGTGTTCGCGCAGGTGGTCGACATCACCGGTGTGGTCCTGACCAAGCTCGACGGAACCGCGAAGGGCGGCATCGTCTTCCAGGTGCAGCGCGAGCTGGGCGTGCCCGTGAAACTGGTCGGGCTGGGCGAGGGCGCGGACGATCTCGCGCCCTTCGATCCGGCCGCGTTCGTGGACGCGCTGCTGGGCTGATCGGGCTCGGGTCCGGCTCGGATCCGGCTCGGATCCGACCCGGGCGCCCCGCGCAACACGTTCGCAACATGATGGGTCGCGGCGTTCACACGGCCGAAACTCCGTGGTGTCGCCACGGAAACAGCCACTGAGCACTCTTCTCCTCAGGTATTCAGCCACCGTCGGCTGGGCCGAGGTACAAGGAGGAGGCTCGAGGTGGATTTCCCCGTAATCGGTGCACCCGACACCGGTGACACAGCATGGATGCTGACCAGCGCGGCGTTCGTGTTGCTCATGGTCCCCGGACTGGCGTTCTTCTACGGCGGCATGGTCCGTGCGAAGAGCGTGCTGAACATGATCATGATGAGCGTGTCCGCGATGGGTGTCGTGGGCGTGCTGTGGGTGCTGTACGGCTACTCGATGGTCTTCGGCGAGGACAAGGCCGGCATCGTCGGTGATCCCCTGCAGTTCTTCGGCCTGAAGGGTCTGATCGGCGGCACCTACCTGGCCGGCGAGGACGAGGCCGGGGCCGTCGTGGACGCGGCGATCCCGCTGGTGGGCACCATTCCCGCCACGGTGTTCGTCTCCTTCCAGGCCATGTTCGCCATCCTGACGGTGGCTCTGATCTCCGGTGCGGTGGCGGACCGTCTGCGCTTCGGACCGTGGATGCTCTTCGCCGCACTCTGGGCGACGTTCGTCTACTTCCCCGTCGCGCACTGGGTGTTCTCCTTCGACGAGGTCACCACGCAAACCGGTGGCTGGATCGCCAACAAGGTCGAGGCGATCGACTTCGCCGGTGGTACCGCCGTCCACATCAACGCCGGCGCGGCCGGTCTGGTTCTCGCGCTGATCCTCGGCAAGCGCAAGGGATGGCCGAAGACGCCGTTCCGCCCGCACAACCTCCCGTTCGTCATGCTCGGTGCCGGCCTCCTGTGGTTCGGGTGGTTCGGCTTCAACGCCGGCTCCGCCGTGGGTTCCAACGGCATCGCCGGTGCCACCTTCGTCACCACCATCGCCGCCACCGCGGCCGCGATGCTCGCCTGGCTGCTCACCGAGCGCATCCGCGACGGACACGCCACCTCCCTGGGCGGCGCGTCGGGCATCGTCGCCGGTCTGGTGGCCATCACCCCGGCCTGCAGCTCGGTCAACATCCTCGGCGCCCTGGTCATCGGCGTGGTCTCCGGTGTGCTCTGCGCCCTCGCGGTCGGCCTGAAGTTCCGCTTCGGCTACGACGACTCGCTCGACGTCGTGGGTGTCCACCTCGTCGGCGGTCTGGTGGGCACCATCCTGGTCGGCTTCGTCGCCACCGAGGAGGCCCCGGCCGGTGTCTCCGGACTGTTCTACGGCGGCGGCGCGTCGCAGCTGTGGGCGCAGCTCGTCGGTGCGGGCGCGGTCCTGCTCTACTCTCTGGTGGGAACAGCCATCGTGGCGCTCATCGTCAAGTACACCGTGGGCCTGCGCATCGACGACGAGGGCGAGTCCCTCGGCGCCGATGAATCCGAACACGCCGAGACGGGCTACGACTTCGCAGCTCTCGGCGGATCTTCCATGGGCCGCGTGCCCGCCAAGGAGGCGTGAGATGAAGTTGATCACCGCAATCGTCAAGCCGTTCACCCTCGAGGACGTCAAGACGGGTCTCGAGCAGGCCGGGATCCTCGGCATGACCGTGAGCGAGGTCCAAGGGTACGGCCGGCAGAAGGGCCACACCGAGGTCTACCGCGGTGCGGAGTACTCGGTGGACTTCGTACCGAAGGTGCGGGTGGAGGTCGTCGTCGACGACGCGGCCGTGGACAAGGTGGTCGAGGTGATCGTCGAGGCGGCACGCACCGGCAAGATCGGCGACGGCAAGGTCTGGGTCTCGCCGGTCGAGGCCGTGGTCCGGGTGCGGACGGGGGAGCGCGGCACCGACGCGCTCTGACCCCTGTTCCGCTGGACCGGCCGTGATTCCACCCGACGACGAGGTGGGGTCGCGGCCGGTCCCGTGAGAGCGTCACCGATTTCCGGCGGACCCGAGAGGACACGAGATGGCTGCGGAACGAGCGAGCGGCACCACCGCCGGTGCCACGGATCTGGTGCGGGCGCGGACCAAGCTCCTGGAGGGCCGCGGGCGCACGCGCCTGTCTGCTCCGGCACTCCGCGAAGCGCTGACCGACCTCTTCGAATTGTGGCTCACCACCACTGCTTCCGAGGTGGGGATCACCCCGGACAGCGGGTTCGCGGTTCTCGCGGTGGGCGGGCTCGCCCGGCGCGAGATGTTGCCGTTCTCCGACCTCGATCTGGTGCTCCTGCACGACGACATGGAGCCTGCTCTGGTCTCGGATGTCGCGGACAAGCTCTGGTATCCCCTGTGGGACGCCCACATCGGGCTCGATCACAGCGTGCGGACCCCCGGTCAGGCGCTGGACGTGGCGGCATCCGATCTCACCGCCGCGCTCGGTCTGCTGGACGCGCGCCACATCGTCGGTGACAAGGAGCTGTCCACCGCCGTCGTCTCGGGCATCGTGCGCCAGTGGCGCAGCGGGATACGTGATCGGTTCCCCGACCTCGAGGAGGCGACCCGAGCCCGATGGAACCGCAGCGGCGACATCGCCCATCGCGCCGAGCCCGACCTCAAGAGCGGTCGCGGTGGTCTTCGTGACGTCCAACTGCTCGATGCCCTGTCGCTCGCCCAGGTGACCGACGCGATGCCCGGTCTGGGACCCGACTCTCCGAGTGGCGGTGTGCAGGAAGCACATCGGCGGATTCTCGACGTGCGCACCGAGCTCCACCGGGTCGCCGGGCGGGGTCGCGATCATCTGCGGGCCCAGGACGCCGACGAGATCGCGGCCGCCCTGCGGCTCGGCGATCGCTTCGATCTGGCTCGGGTGCTCACCGATGCGGCACGCACCATCGGGTACTCCGTCGACGTGGGACTGCGGACCGCGGCCAATGCGCTTCCGCGGCGCGGGCTTTCGCGGCTGCGCCTGGTTCCGGTGCGGCGCCCGCTCGACGAGGGTGTCGTGGAGCACGCGGGCGAGGTGGTGCTCGCTCGCGATGCGCGACCGACCAAGGACCCGGGTCTGATCATGCGGGTCGCGGCGGCGGCGGCGGTGACGGGGCTGCCGATGTCCGCCTCGACCTTGCGTCGACTGTCCGACAGCGCACCGGAACTGCGGGAACCGTGGCCGAAGGAAGCGGTGGACGATCTGCTGGTCGTCCTGGGGTCCGGCAGTCGCGCCGTCGCCGTGATCGAGGCCCTCGACCGCACCGGACTGTGGGGCCGTCTGATGCCGGAATGGGGCGCGGTGCGCGATCTTCCGCCTCGCGACGCCGTGCACACCTGGACCGTCGACCGGCATCTGGTGGAGACCGCCGCCGTCGCCTCCGGCCTGACCACCCGCGTCGCACGACCGGATCTCCTGGTGCTCGGGGCCTTGCTGCACGACATCGGCAAGGGGCGCGGCGGCGACCACAGCGTGGTGGGTGCGGACATCGCGGCGCAGATCGGTCGGCGTCTCGGGCTGTGGCCGTCGGACCTCGCGGTGGTGGTGGCGATGGTGCGCCACCATTTGCTGCTGCCGGACACCGCGACGCGGCGCGATCTCGACGATCCCGCCACCGTGGAGCGCGTCGTCGACACGCTCGGCGGTGATGCCCGGCTGCTGGAATTGCTCCACGCTCTCGCCGAGGCCGACTCGATCGCCACCGGCCCCGGCGTCTGGGGCGAGTGGAAGGCGTCGCTCATCGGTGATCTCGTGCACCGATGCCGACTGGTCGTGGCGGGGGAGGCCCTGCCCGAGCCCGATCCGGTGGACCCGGCGTTGCTGGCGCGCGCCGACGAGGGCGTCGTGGTCGATCTGACGCCGACCGACGCACCGCACACGTTCGACGTGACCGTCGTCGCGCCGGACCGTCGCGGACTGCTCTCCAATGCGGCCGGGGTGCTCGCCCTGGCGTCGCTGCGGGTGCTGTCCGCCTCGGTGACCAGCGCGCGGGGTCATGCGGTGAATCGCTTCGTCGTCAGCCCGGCCTTCGGCAGCCCGCCGGAACCGGGGCTGCTCCGTCAGGAGCTGATCCGATCGCTCGACGGCGACCTGCCTCTCCTCGAACGGCTGGACGCCAAGGAGGCGGAGGCCCGATCGGCGTCGACACCGGGGTTGCTCCCCGACCCCGCGACCGTGCCTCGAGCAGTCGGGGGTCTGCCCCTGCATGCCCAGGCGCCGCCGCGCATTCTCTGGTTCGACGGGGAGGATCCCGCGCAGGCCGTCGTCGAGGTGCGGGCGGAGGATCGTCCGGGCCTGCTGTGTCGTCTGGCCGCGGTGTTCGAGACGCACGGGACCGATGTCCTGTGGGCCAAGGTCGCCACCCGCGGCACGTCGGTGATCGACGCCTTCGGGGTGGATCTGTCCGGGGGAGGCGAGCCCGCCTCGGTCGTGCGCGGCGAGATCGAACGGAGCCTGCTCGCGGTGGTACCCGCTCCTGCTCCGCCCGCCGAGGACGACGACCGGCCCTAGCACCTGGTCGCCACGGCCGTCGGCCACGACCGTTAGGCTGGGTGAGCACGTCGTCCGCGGAAATTCAGGAGCGTCATCGGTGTTCGAATCACTGTCCGACAGATTGACCGGAAGCCTCAAGGATCTGCGAGGCAAGGGTCGGCTGTCGGCGTCCGACATCGACGCGGTGTGCCGTGAGATCCGGTTGGCGCTCCTCGACGCCGACGTCGCCCTGCCGGTGGTCCGCGCGTTCATCGCTCGGATCAAGGAGCGCGCGAAGGGCGCGGAGGTCTCCGCCGCACTCAACCCTGCTCAGCAGGTGGTCAAGATCGTCAACGACGAGCTGGTCGGCATCCTGGGCGGCGAGACCCGGCGGTTGACGTTCGCGAAGAACCCGCCGACGGTCATCATGCTGGCCGGCCTGCAGGGTTCCGGTAAGACCACCCTGGCGGGCAAGCTCGCGCGCTGGTTGAAGACGCAGAACCACACCCCGCTCCTGGTGGCGTGCGATCTCCAGCGTCCCGGCGCCGTGTCGCAACTGCAGATCGTCGGCGAGCGGGCCGGTGCGTCGGTGTTCGCTCCGCACCCCGGAACCTCGATCGGCGGCGGCGAGAACGCACTCGGCGTGTCCGCGGCGGATCCGGTGGAGGTCGCCCGGGCCGGTGTCGCCGAGGCCCGCGCCAAGCAGCACGACGTGGTCATCATCGACACCGCCGGCCGCCTGGGTATCGACTCGGAGTTGATGGGCCAGGCGGCGGGGATCCGCGACGCGACCGAGCCGGACGAGGTGCTGTTCGTCCTCGACGCGATGATCGGTCAGGACGCCGTCAGCACCGCCGAGGCGTTCCAGGACGGAGTCGGATTCACCGGCGTCGTGCTGACCAAGCTCGACGGCGACGCCCGCGGCGGCGCGGCCCTGTCCGTCCGCGAGGTCACGGGCCGACCGATCATGTTCGCCTCCACCGGCGAGAAGCTCGAGGACTTCGACGTCTTCCATCCGGACCGGATGGCCGGCCGGATCCTCGGAATGGGCGACCTGCTCAGCCTCATCGAGCAGGCCGAGACGGTCTTCGACGCGAAGCAGGCCGAGGACACCGCGGCCAAGATCGGCTCGGGTCAGCTCACCCTCGAGGACTTCCTCGAGCAGATGATGGCGATCCGCAAGATGGGCCCCATCGGCAACCTGCTCGGCATGCTCCCCGGCGCGGGCCAGATGAAGGACGCACTGGCGTCCGTCGACGACAAGCAGCTCGACCGCGTGCAGGCCATCATCCGCGGCATGACGCCGGCCGAGCGCGCGGATCCCAAGATCATCAACGCGTCCCGTCGCCTGCGCATCGCGAACGGTTCGGGCGTCAAGGTGTCCGACGTCAACCAGCTCGTCGATCGCTTCTTCGAGGCCCGCAAGATGATGGCGTCGATGGCGGGCCGCATGGGTATGCCCGGGGCGCGCAAGCAGGTGCAGCGGTCCAAGAAGGGCAAGAAGGGCAAGAAGGGTGGTCGCGGACCCACGCCGCCGAAGGCACGGGGCGGTTTTCCCGGTGGCCTGCCCGCCGGGATGCCCGACCTGTCGTCCATGCCCAAGGGACTGGACCAGTTGCCGCCGGGACTCGAGGGTTTCGACCTCTCCCAGCTGAAGCTGCCGAAGAAGTAGGCGGCTCGTGCGGATCGGCCCGAACCTGCACCTGCGCGGCGCGCTGCTGGGCGGGGACGGCGAGTCGACCGAGCCCGTCGACGTCTGGGTGCGGGACGGCCTGATCTCCCTCGATCCGGTTCCGGGTGCCGTCACGGTCGCCGACGGTGGCTGGATCCTGCCCGGACTGGTGGACGCGCACTGTCACGTCGGGATCCGGTACGGCGGCGGCCACGAGGACGAGGCGGGCACCCTCGCCCAGGCCACCCGCGAGCGCGAGGTGGGCGCGCTGCTGCTGCGCGACGCCGGCTCGCCCGTCGACACCCGCGCACTCGACGATCACGACGACCTGCCTCGCATCATCCGGGCGGGTCGGCACATCGCGATGCCCAAGCGCTACATCCCGGGACTGGCCGTCGACCTCGAGGACGAGTCGCAGCTACCGGAGGCGGTGGCGCAGCAGGCGCGGCTCGGGGACGGGTGGGTCAAGCTGGTCGGCGACTGGATCGACCGCGAGGTCGGCGACCTCGCCCCGCTCTGGACCGACGACATCCTGCGCCAGGCCATCGACGCGGCGCACCGGGAAGGGGCCCGGGTGACCGCCCACGTGTTCGGTGAGGACGCTCTGCCCGGCATGATCGCCGCAGGGATCGACTGCATCGAGCACGGCACCGGACTGACCGACGAGACCGTCGCGATGATGGCCGAGCACGGAACGGCCCTGGTGCCCACGCTCATCAACATCGAGACCTTCCCGTCCATCGCCGACAGTGCCGGCAAGTATCCGGTCTACGCGCGTCACATGCGGGACCTGCACGCCCGGGTGGCCGACACCGTGGGGCGCGCGCACGACGCAGGCGTGCCGATCTACGCCGGAACCGACGCCGGGGGCGGAATCGAACACGGCCGCGTGGCGGACGAAGTGGCGGCTCTCGTCGGAGTCGGAATGACCCCGACGGAGGCACTCGGCGCGGCGAGTTGGGCGGCGCGGCGGTGGCTGGGACACGCCGGCATCGACCACGGCGCCCCCGCGGACCTGGTGTTCCACACCGAGGACCCGCGGCTCGGCCCCGAGGTCCTGTCGGCGCCCGACGTGGTGGTTCTTCGCGGTCGCGTGTGGTGACCCGAACGGCCGTCGGCGCCGCGCGCCGGGGTCACCGGCCGGAGCGATAGCGGCGTTCGGGCCGCCCGGCCCGGCCGTACTGCAGGCGCACCGAGACGGCGCCCGTGGCCAGATAGTGCTCGAGGTACCGCCGCGCGCTCACGCGTGAGATGCCCACGGCCTCGGCGCATTCGGAGGCCGACAGTTCGGCGCCGGTGGCGACGGCGTCGAGGACCAACCGCCCCGTCTCCGCCGACAGCCCCTTCGGCAGCGGGAGCAGCCTACCCTCGGGGCGAGCGTCGGTCGACGCGCCGCTGCCGAACAGCGAATCGACCAGATTCTGGTCCGCGGCACCGGATTCGAGCGCCTCGGTGCGCATGCGGAAGGACTCCAACTTGTCGCGGAGCTGGGGGTACTCGAACGGCTTGATGAGGTAGTCCGCGGCCCCGCCGCTGAGGGCGTCGGCCACGGTGTCGAGTTCGCGTGCGGCCGTGATCATGATGACGCCCACCGGGTTCTTCTCGGCCCGCAGACGTCGGAGGACGTCCAGACCGGACGTGTCGGGCAGATGCACGTCGAGCAGGATCAGGTCCGGGTCGAGTTCCGCCACGGCGGTCAGGGCCGCGGCGGCGGTGTGGGCGACCCCGACGGCAGTGAATCCGTCGGTGTGGTCGACGAAACGACGGTGGATGTCGGCGACCATGAAGTCGTCGTCGACCACGAGAACGGTCGGCACGGTGGTCCTCTCTTCTCGGGGAACGGGGATCAGCCGAGCGGGATGCGGACGCGGAAGCGGGCGCCCCCGGTGTCTGCGTCGTCGACGACGGCGGTGCCGCCGTGTTGCACGCTGACCAGTCGGACCAGAGCGAGACCGATACCGCGTCCCCCGGGGGTGTTCGGCTTGGACGTCACCCCGCGCGAGAACACCCGGTCCCGCATGTCCGGCGGCACACCGGGTCCGGAGTCGGTGACCTCCACCAGCAGGTCGGGCTCGTCCTGCAGGCGCACCACGATGCGCTCCGCGCCGGAGTCGCGCGAGACGTCCAGGGCGTTGTCGACCAGGTTTCCGACGACGGTGATGACGTCGGTGGACAACGCGGGATCCAGCGCGCGCAGGTGCGAGGCGGGATCGAGATCGAGTCGCACCCCGACCTCGGCCGCCAGCGACGTCTTGGCGATCAGCAGCGCGGCCACGGCCGGGTCGAGGACGTGAGCGGTGATGGACTCGCTGATCTCCGCCCGGCGGCGGGTGAGCGTGCCCACCAGCGCCGTCACCTCGTCGTAGCTGCCGAGTTGGGCCAGTCCGGAGATGGTGTGCAGCTGGTTCGCGAACTCGTGGGTCTGGGCCCGCAGAGTGTCGGTGACCGACTTGTGGGAGGTCAACTGGCTCTGCATCGAGGCGAGCTCGGTGCTGTCGCGCATGGTGGTGACCGTACCGATGCTCCGGCCGTGTCGATCGGAGCCGGTCGCGGTGTCGCCGCGAATGGTCGCGCTGCGACGGTTCACCGCGAGAACGCGGGTGGCCGTGGTGATCACGAGGTCCTCGACCTCGCCCTGCGCCAGCAGCACCTCGGTGAGGCCGGGGTCGATGCCGACCTCGTCCACCGGTCGGCCGACGACGCCCGGTTCGACCCCGAGCAGGGCCACGGCGCTGTCGTTGATCATGGTGATCCGACCGTCGGTGCCGACGGCGATCACGCCTTCGCGGATACTGTGCAACAACGCTTCTCGGTGATCGGCGAGCGTCGCGATCTCGGCCGTCTCGAGGCCCAGGGTGTGGCGGCGGACGCGTCGGGAGAGCAGGACGGAGCCGACGGCGCCGAGCCCGGCCCCGATGCCGAGGTAGATCAGGAGCCGAGCGCCCGAGCCGGACAACAACATCCACGTCGACGGGTAGTTCTCGGACACCGTGACCACGGCGAGAACACGCCCGTCGGTGTCGAGAACCGGGACGTGACCGGCGATCGATCGGCGGCCGTCGACGGTGACGTCGCCGTACCACCCGCGACCGCGCACCGCGTCGCTGTCACCGAGATCGGCCGTGCCGCGCACGCGCGTCGGGTCGGTGGAGGCGAGCACCCGGCCGTCGGGGGCGACGATCTCGGCGACCGTCGCCCCCGACAGCGCGGCGGCACGGTCGACGTCGGGTGCGAGAACCTGCTCGGCCAGGGGCGCGTCGAGTTGTTCGCGGACGATCGGCGTCGAGGCGAGGGACTCGGCCACGGACAGCATCCGGCCGCCCTGCAGGTCCCGGAACTCCCGCGTCGACTGATGCACCGACACGGCGGCGACGGCCCCGAGCACGACCGCGACGACGGCCAGCTGCAGGACCAGCACCTGGCCGGCGAGGGAGCGGCGGCGGCGGCCACGAAGGCGGGCCGTGCGAGGCCGGACGACGCGGCGGGATGGCGACCACAAAGAACACTACTTTCGTTGCTACCGAATGGGTGACGTGTGTCACGCGGCATCTCATGATTGCTCTCGATCACAGTCTGACATGCAGTAACGAGACGAATCGAGGATCGATGCCGAGAAGGCTGATCGCCGCCCTGGCGCTGCTGCTCCTGGTGGCGTCGTGCGGGGTGACCCGCGGCGACGAGGGAGAGGGGTTGCACCGTCTGCGCATGATGGTGCCCAACAGCCCCGGTGGCGGGTACGACCTGACCGCGCGCACCGCGGTGAAGATCATGGAGGACGAGGACATCACCGGCCGCGTCGAGGTGTTCAACGTCATCGGCGCCGGCGGCACCGTCGCCATGGCGCGCCTGATGAACGAGGCCGGCAACGAGGACCTCATGATGATGATGGGCCTCGGTGTCGTCGGCGCCGTCTACACCAACGGGTCCGCGGCTCGGGTCTCCGATGCGACGCCGCTGGCGAAGATGATCGAGGAGCAGGAAGGCATCCTGGTCCCGGCCGACTCGCCGTTCCGAACCGTCGGCGATCTGGTCGCCGCGTGGACCGCGAATCCCGGATCGGTCACCGTCGGCGGCGGCTCGTCGCCCGGTGGGCCCGATCACCTCTTCCCCATGGAGGTCGCGCAGACGGTGGGGATCGATCCCACGACCGTCAACTACATCTCCTACGACGGCGGCGGCGACCTGCTGACGGCGTTGCTGGGCAACAAGATCGCCGCCGGGACCTCCGGTCTGGGGGAGTACGTCGACCAGATCGAGTCCGGCCAGGTGCGCGTGCTCGCCGTGTCCGGCTCCGAGCGGGTTCCGGGGATCGACGCGCCGACGCTGCGCGAGGCCGGCATCGACCTCGAATTCACCAACTGGCGCGGCATTCTCGCGCCTCCCGGACTGTCGGACGAGGTGCGCGCCGAGATGGTCGAGGCCCTCACCACGCTCCACGGGACGGACGCATGGAAGGAGGCTCTCGTGAGCAACGGATGGACCGACGCCTTCGAGACCGGACCGGAGTTCGAGACGTTCCTGCAGGAGCAGGACGCGCGGGTCGAGTCGACCCTGACCGAGCTGGGGCTCGTGTGACCGCCACGGTGAACCGGCCACCCGAGTCCGGTGACACGTCCGCTCGTCGGCCTCGCGACCTCGCCCAATTCGGCGTCTGCGCCGTCCTCGTGGTGGTCGGAGTGTTCCTCCTCGTGGACGCGATGAACCTGACGGCGGAGTTCGCGAAGGTCGACCCCGTCGGGCCCAAGCTGTTCCCCATCGTGATCGGTGCGGGCATGCTGATCTGCGCGGTCGCCCTCGCGATCGCCACCCTGCGCGGCTCGCGGGCGGAGCCGGAGAGCGGCGAGGACGTCGACGTCTCCGCACCGGCCGACTGGAAGACCGTCGGACTGCTCGTCGGTCTCTTCGTGGCCACCATCGCGCTGGTCGACGTGCTCGGCTGGGTGATCATGGGTGCGCTGCTGTTCGGCGGTGCCGCAACGATTCTCGGCAACAAGCACTGGATCCGGAACCTCGCGATCGGCCTGGTGCTCTCGCTGGTGAGCTTCTACGCGTTCTACGTCGGACTCGGAATCCCGCTGTCCGCAGGCATTCTGGACGGAATTCTCTGATGGACAATCTCAGTTGGCTCCTCGAGGGCCTGTCCCAGGCGGCGACGCCGATGAACCTGCTGTACGCCTGCATCGGTGTGCTGCTCGGCACCGCCGTGGGCGTGCTGCCCGGCATCGGGCCGGCGATGACCGTCGCCCTGCTGCTGCCCATCACCTACAACGTCAGTCCCAGTGCGGCGTTCATCATGTTCGCCGGCATCTACTACGGCGGCATGTACGGCGGATCGACGACGTCGATCCTGTTGAACACCCCCGGTGAATCGTCGTCGGTCATCACCGCCCTCGAGGGCAACAAGATGGCCAAGGCCGGGCGAGCGGCGCAGGCCCTCGCGACCGCGGCCATCGGATCCTTCGTCGCCGGCACCATCGGCACGCTGCTCCTGGTGCTGTTCGCTCCGATCGTCTCGCGGTTCGCGGTGTCCCTCGGGGCGCCGTCGTACCTGGCGATCATGCTGCTGGCGCTGGTGGCGGTCACGGCCGTCCTCGGTTCGTCCAAGCTGCGTGGCTGCATCTCGCTGCTGCTCGGTCTGGCCATCGGCCTCGTCGGGATCGACTTCCTCACCGGCCAGCCGCGTGCGACGTTCGGTATCCCGCTGCTCTCCGACGGCATCGACATCGTCGTCATCGCGGTCGCGGTCTTCGCGCTCGGCGAAGCCCTCTGGGTCGCCGCGCATCTGCGGCGCAAGCCCGCCGAGGTCATCCCGGTCGGCCGCCCGTGGATGGGCAAGGCCGACTGGAAGCGGTCCTGGAAGCCGTGGCTGCGTGGCACGGCCTTCGGCTTCCCGTTCGGTGCCCTCCCCGCCGGCGGCGCCGAGCTGCCCACGTTCCTGTCGTACATCACCGAGAAGAAGCTGACGAAGCACCCCGAGCAGTTCGGCAAGGGCGCGATCGAGGGCGTCGCCGGTCCGGAGGCCGCCAACAACGCGTCCGCCGCGGGCACCCTGGTGCCGATGCTGTCGCTGGGTCTGCCCACCAACGCCACCGCGGCCGTCATGCTGACCGCGTTCGTGTCCTACGGCATCCAGCCCGGACCGACGCTGTTCGACAAGGAACCGCTGCTGGTCTGGACCCTGATCGCCAGCTTGTTCATCGGCAACTTCCTGCTGCTGGCGCTGAACCTGCCGCTCGCCCCGCTGTGGGCGAAGCTGCTGCGCACCCCGCGGCCCTACCTCTACGCCGGCATCCTGTTCTTCGCCGTGCTCGGGGCCTACGCGGTCAACCTCCAGTGGCTCGACCTGGCGCTGCTGCTGGTCTTCGGCCTCCTGGGCCTGATGATGCGACGCTTCGGACTGCCCGTCCTGCCGCTCATCATCGGCGTCATCCTCGGCCCGCGCATCGAGCGTCAGCTCCGTCAGACGCTGCAGCTCAACGAGGGCAACTGGAGCGGTGTGTTCACCGAGCCCATCGCGGTGGCCGTGTACGTCGTCATCGCCGTCCTGCTCGTCGCGCCGTTTCTCGGCCGCCTCGTCCGCGGTCGCGTCGGCACCCCCGCCACGGAGCTCACCCGAGAGAAGGAGAACGCATGATCGTCGTCGGCTACACGCCGGATCGCTACGGGGCCGCCGCGCTCGACCACGGCATCGCCGAGGCTCGCGTCCGAGGGACCGGGGTGCGCGTGGTCAACGCGACGCGGGGCGACGCCCTGGTGGACACCAAGTTCGCCGGGGACAGCGACGTCGATGCGCTCGAATCGACCCTGTCGGCGTCGGGAGTCGAGCACGAGATCGAGAGCGACGTCTCCGTCGATCCCGTCGAGGCCCTGCTCGGCGCGATGGACCGCGAGGATGCCGAGCTGCTCGTGATCGGCATCCGGCACCGTTCTCCGGTGGGGAAGCTGCTCATGGGCAGCACGGCCCAGCGATTGTTGCTGCAGTGCGACAAGCCGGTGCTGGCGGTGAAGCCGGCGGAGTAACCGACCGGAGGCCGGTCGGATTGGTACGGGCGGGCAGTGGTCTGGCAGAATGGACCGCTGTCCGCCCGTCTCCGGTTACGTACCGCGCGGCGGTCACGACACCCCTTCATCGCAAAACCGGGTGCACGCGCCGTGTGCATCGCTGAATTGCGCCGTGACCAACTCCGGTCGCCCCGGCGACCACCACGAAAGAGGCTCTGTTCTCCATGGCAGTCAAGATCAAGCTCACCCGTCTCGGCAAGATCCGCAACCCGCAGTACCGCATCGTCGTCGCCGATGCGCGTACCCGTCGTGGTGGCCGCGCGATCGAGACGATCGGCAAGTACCACCCGAAGGAAGAGCCCTCCCTGATCGAGGTCGACACCGAGCGCGCGCAGTACTGGCTGGGCGTCGGTGCGCAGCCGACCGAGCCCGTCGAGGCCATCCTCAAGATCACCGGTGACTGGCAGAAGTTCAAGGGCCTCCCGGGCGCCGAGGGCACCCTCAAGGTGAAGGAGCAGGGCCCGTCCAAGCTGGACCTGTTCAACGCTGCTCTCGCCGCGGCCGACAACGAGCCGGTCGCCGAGGCCACCACGCCGAAGAAGAAGAAGGCCGCCAAGGCCGACGACGCCGAGGCCACCTCGGCCGAGACCGCCGACGCGACCGACGAGTCCGCCGACAAGTGAGCGCGATGGTCGCCGACGCCGTCGAGCATCTCGTTCGCGGCATCGTCTCCAATCCCGACGACGTCCGCGTCGAGATGATCACCGGTCGTCGCGGACGAACCGTCGAGGTGCACGTCCACCCGGACGATCTCGGCAAGGTCATCGGCCGGGGCGGTCGGACCGCCACGGCCATCCGCACCCTGGTCACCGGCATCGGTGGGCGCGGCATTCGGGTCGACGTCATCGACACCGATCGCTGAGTCGGCGTCCGTGGAGCTCGTGATCGGCCGAGTGGCCAAGTCGCACGGAGTGCGCGGCGAGGTGGTCGTGGAGGTGCGGACGGACGAGCCCGACGAGCGGTTCGCGCCGGGCACCGTCCTGCGTGGCCGCTCTCGCGGTGCCTCGTCGACATCCGAGTACGTGGTGGAAGCCGCCCGGGACCATTCCGGGCGGCTTCTGCTGCGTCTGGCGGAGGTGTCCGACCGGGCGTCCGCGGATGCGCTGCGCGGCACGCTCTTCGTCGTCGACACCGCGGAGCTCCCGGAGTCGTCGGACCCCGACGAGTTCTACGACCACGAACTCGAGGGCATGACCGTGCGCTACGCGGAGGGCCACGCGCGTGCGGGCGAGGAGATCGGCACGGTCCGTGAGGTACTGCACTCGGCTGCAGGCGAACTGCTATCCGTGCGTCCCCGCGACGCGGACCGTGGCGAGCTGCTGATCCCGTTCGTGGCGGTGATGGTGCCGCGCGTCTCGCGCGACGAGCGCGTGGTCGAGGTGGATCCGCCGGACGGCTTGTTGAGCGAGCCGTGACCGACCGGAACGACGCCGAGCAACAGCTCGACGCGGTCACAGCCGCGTTGCGGCTCGACGTGGTCACCATCTTCCCCGAGTATCTCGAGCCCCTGCGGACGGCGTTGCTGGGCAAGGCGATCGAGCGCGGTCTGGTGTCGGTGGGCGTGCACGACCTGCGGGACTGGACGCACGACGTCCACAAGGCCGTCGACGACTCGCCGTACGGCGGTGGTCCCGGCATGGTCATGACGCCGACGGTGTGGGGCGACGCGCTGGACGACGTCACGGCGGATGCGGACGACCCGATCCTCGTGGTGCCCACCCCGGCCGGGGTTCCGTTCACCCAGCGCACCGCCGAACGGTGGTCGCGCGAGCGGCACCTGGTCTTCGCCTGCGGACGGTACGAGGGCATCGATCAGCGGGTGTTCGACGACGCGGCCCGGCGGATGCGGGTCGAAGAGGTCAGCATCGGCGACTACGTCCTCATCGGCGGTGAGGCCGCGGTACTGGTGATGACAGAGGCGGTCACACGACTGATCCCCGGTGTTCTGGGCAATCAACGGTCGCATCAACAGGATTCGTTCTCCGACGGTCTTCTCGAAGGACCCGGGTACACGCGACCCGCGGTGTGGCGCGATCTCGAGGTTCCGTCGGTGCTGTTGTCGGGCAACCACGCTCGCATCGAGGAGTGGCGGCGAGAGCAATCGCTCGCGCGCACCCGGGAGCGTCGACCCGACCTGCTCTAGTCGATCACCCCGTCGGGAAACAGAATCCTCAGGGCTCCGGTCACGGTGATGCGGGCGTGCTTCGCCCCGTCGTCGTCGACGACGTCCGTGTCGGTGGTGTCGTCCCGACCGCCGGACGCGCCGTACCAGGGTTCCTCGCGGGACAGCACGGCCAGGACGAACCTCTCGTCCGTGCCGACGAATCCGGTGCTCAGGTGGATCCACCGGCCGTCCACGCAACACATCCACCCCTGCTTGACCCCGCGAACGGACTCCCCGGGCAGCGCTCGGGGGATGCCGAACGTCTGCGGGTAGCCGTCGGTACCGAGCGGGGTGTAGCGCTCGAGGTCCGTGCGGATCGTGTCGCGGTCGGCGGGGGAGAGGCCGCCGCGTCCGTCGAGCAGGGCGTCGTAGTACGTGACCAGGTCGCGGGCGGTGGTGCGGGTGTTCCACCAGATGCCGTCGTCCGACGCGGTGGTCGATCCCAGCCCGTACCGCTCCGCGACGCGGGCGACCAGGTCGCTGCCCCCGGCGAAGTCCCAGAGTACCTGTGCCGCATCGTCGTCCGAGGAGGACAGCATCGGCGCGATCCGTTCGCGGACCTCGGCCGGCAGGTCGATCTCGCCTCGGGAGGACCGCACCAGCAGGTCGTCGGCGACGAACAGTTTGACCACCGAGGCGGTCTCGACGGGATCGTCGTCACCGATGCCGCGATAGGTGTCGGTTCGCCGATCGAGGTACCCGATGGACACGACGGCGCCGCGCTCCGCCGCGCCGTCCACCGCCTGTTGCAGGCGGCTCTGTGGATCCGGCGCCGGTGTCATGTCCGGCGCGGGGAAGGGCTCGGCCGCCGGCGCGTCGGTCACGACCACGGCGCCGGAGGGCGTACCGCACGCGACGGCCAGGGCCGCGATCGGAAGGAAGGCCCACCGCGCGACGGGGTGAGGGAGGAACTGCCGCATTCGCGACCGGCCGAAGCCGTACGTCGACGCCGTTGTCACCGAATTCTCGAACTCTCGAACTTTCCGCACCGCACGTGCGGTGCTGTGGACGACGATACCGGGCGCTGTAGGGTCGACCGCCGTGACGACCGCTCCGACATCAGTGAACCGCAGGATCGCCGACGAGCTGGAGGTGGCCGAGGAGCGTGTCCGCGCTGCCGTCGACCTGCTCGACGGGGGCGCCACCGTCCCCTTCATCGCGCGGTACCGCAAGGAAGCCACCGGCACTCTGGACGACACCCAGCTCCGCACCATCGAGGAGCGGCTGCGGTACCTCCGCGAGCTCGACGAGCGTCGTGCGACGGTCCTGGAGTCGATCCGCAGCCAGGGCAAGCTCACCGACGACCTCGCGGCGTCCATCGCGGAGGCGGACACCAAGACGCGACTCGAGGACATCTACCTCCCGTACAAGCAGAAGCGACGGACCAAGGCGCAGATCGCGCGCGAAGCCGGACACCAGCCCGTCGCCGACGCCCTGCTCGGCGATCCCACCACCGATCCGGCGTCCTTCGACGACGAGCAGTTGGCCGGCGCTCGCGCGATCCTGGTCGAGCAGTTCGCCGAGGACGCCGATCTGGTCGGTGAACTGCGCGAGACGATGTGGACACGCGGACGGCTGACCGCGACCGTGCGCGACGGCAAGGAAGCCGAGGGCGCCAAGTTCTCCGACTACTTCGCCTTCTCCGAGCCGTTCACCACCGTCCCCTCCCACCGCGTGCTCGCCGTCCTGCGCGGCGAGAAGGAGGAGGTGCTGGCCCCGACCATGCATCCCGAGCCGGACGACGAGGAGATCCCGCGCGGGACCCCGACGGTCTACGAGACGCGCATCGCCGCCCGGTTCGGCATCGCCGACCGAGGCCGTCCCGCCGATCGCTGGCTGCTCGACACGGTGCGGTGGGCGTGGCGCACCAAGATTCTCGTCGGACTCGGGCTCGACATCCGCCAGCGGCTCCGACAGGCGGCGGAGGAGCGGGCCGTCGAGGTGTTCGCCTCGAACCTCGAGGATCTGCTGCTCGCCGCCCCGGCCGGTGCGCGGACCACGATGGGTCTCGACCCCGGGTATCGCACCGGCACCAAGGTTGCGGTCGTCGACGCCACCGGCAAGGTGGTGGCCCACGAGACGATCTATCCGCACAAGCCGCAGGGCAAGTGGGCGGAGTCGCTGGCCACGCTGGCCGGGCTGGTGGCACGCCACGGCGTCGACCTGATCGCGATCGGCAACGGCACCGCGTCCCGCGAGACGGACGCGCTCGCGGCGGAACTGGTGGCGGCGCTGCCGAACACGACGCTCACCAAGGCCGTGGTGTCCGAGGCCGGCGCCTCCGTCTACTCGGCCTCGGCCTACGGCTCGCGGGAACTGCCGGACCTGGACGTCTCGATCCGCGGGGCGGTGTCCATCGCCCGTCGCCTGCAGGACCCGCTCGCCGAACTCGTGAAGATCGACCCCAAGTCGATCGGTGTCGGCCAGTACCAGCACGACGTGTCCGAGACGATGCTCGCGCGCTCCCTGGGCGCCGTCGTCGAGGACGCGGTGAACGCCGTCGGCGTCGACGTCAACACCGCCTCGGTGCCGCTGCTGGCGCGGGTGTCCGGCGTCGCGACCGGGCTCGCGGAATCCATCGTCGCGCACCGCGACGCGCACGGACCGTTCCGGACGCGCGCGGCGCTGAAGGACGTCCCCCGGCTGGGGCCGAAGGCATTCGAACAGTGCGCGGGCTTCCTCCGCATCACCGACGGGGACGACCCCCTCGACCGGTCCAGCGTCCACCCCGAGGCCTATCCGGTGGTTCGGCGCATCGTCGACGCCGCCGGGGTGGGGGTCCGCGAGATCGTGGGCAACACCGCCGTGCTCCGGACGCTGCGACCGCAGCAGTTCGTCGACGATCGGTTCGGCCTGCCCACCGTCACCGACATCCTCACCGAACTCGAGAAGCCCGGCCGTGACCCCCGTCCGGAGTTCACCACCGCGACCTTCGCGGCCGGGGTCGAGAAGGTCGCCGATCTGACCCCCGGCATGGTGCTCGAGGGCGTCGTCACCAACGTCGCCGCCTTCGGTGCGTTCGTGGACGTCGGTGTCCACCAGGACGGACTCGTGCACGTCTCCGCCATGTCCCGGTCGTTCGTCTCCGATCCCCGTGACGTCGTCAAGTCGGGGCAGGTGGTCAAGGTCAAGGTGATGGAGGTCGACGTGCCCCGCCAGCGCATCGGGCTGTCCCTGCGCCTCGACGACGAGCCGGGGAGCACGTCGACGC
Source organism: Rhodococcoides corynebacterioides NBRC 14404 (assembly GCF_001894765.1). Taxonomy (GTDB): domain Bacteria; phylum Actinomycetota; class Actinomycetes; order Mycobacteriales; family Mycobacteriaceae; genus Rhodococcoides; species Rhodococcoides corynebacterioides. The sequence continues at coordinate 134,215 of NZ_BCWV01000004.1, read as the reverse complement.
CGGATCGGAGCCGACCCCGCGACGGCGGTGACGGCCGCTCCCGAGGTGGCGACCGGGGCCGGCCGCGCACGGGGGAGCAGAACGCGCGGTCGTCGCGGTCCGGCCGGGCCGGCGCCGATCGCGCCGACCGGGGTGACCGTGGCGGCCGTCGGGAGGCGCCGGCGGCGACCGGGTCGATGGCCGACGCGCTGCGCCGCGCGGGTCTGGGCTGACCGTTCGGTCCCTCACCTGCGCCGGCGTGCGGCGGTATGCTTCCCGCACCCGTCGGCGGTGACGGGTGAGAGGTGAGACGGCCATGATCACGCGGTGGATCGACCACATGTCGGACGAGGGTCGAATTCCGCTGCTGTTCTTCCTCGTCGGGTTCCTCGCCGGATTCGCGTTCATTCGGTTCAGCGTCCGCATGATTCGCGCTCGGGTGCGGTGGTGGCCGGGCAACGTGACCCCGGGCGGGCACCACGTGCACCACGTGGTGTTCGGCACCGTCTGCATGCTGGTCTCCGGGGTCGCGCTCGTCGCGGTGTACGTCGACGGCACGCAGACCACCGGCGCGGTCCTCGCGACGTTCTTCGGCATCGGGGCCGCGCTGGTCCTCGACGAGTTCGCGCTCATCTTCTATCTGGAGGACGTGTACTGGGCGGAGCAGGGACGCACCTCCGTCGACGCCGTCTTCGTCGCCGTCGCGGTCACGGTGATGCTGCTGTTCGGTCTGCGACCGCTCGAATTCTTCGACGTCGCAGGATTCCGGGACGATCCGGATCCGGTGGTGCGTGCGCTGATCGTGGCTCTGGCGGCTCTGAACCTGCTGCTCGCCGCGATCGTGTTGGCCAAGGGCAAGATCTGGACCGGGCTGGTGGGGCTGTTCTTCCTGCCGCTGCTGCTCGTCGGTGCCCTGCGCCTCGGGCGGCCGGGGTCGCCGTGGGCGCGGTGGCGGTACACCCGTCGGCCCAAGCGGATGGCGCGTGCGGTGCGGCGCGAGCGCAACGTGCGCCGACCCGTCGTGCGGGCCAAGATCTGGACGCAGGATCTCATCGCCGGGCAGCCCGACGCGGCACACGTCCGCGCCGCCGCCGAGGACGTGCTCGACCGCATCGTCGTTCCGGCACCCCCGCCGCACGCCGAGCGACCCGCCGACACCGACCGCGAGAGTGTCGCCGCACGCTGATTTCCGTCGTCGACGGTCCGTCTGGCACAATCGTGGGGTTGCCCGGGGCCGGGCGCGCTGCGGCGTGCACGAACGGCGGGTGACACCCATTCGGAGCACGAACCAGTCGAGCGCCGTCGGTCCTTGTCGATCGAACGGTCGCCGCTCGGGTCCTCTGCTCGGCAGACGTCACAGCAAGGATGAGACATGAACACCCTGGACTTCCTGGACAAGCAGTCGCTGCGGAGCGACGTCCCCGAGTTCCGCCCCGGCGACACTCTGAACGTGCACGTGAAGGTCATCGAGGGCTCGAAGGAGCGCGTGCAGATCTTCAAGGGCGTCGTGATTCGACGTCAGGGTGGCGGCATCCGCGAGACCTTCACGGTCCGCAAGGTGTCCTTCGGTGTCGGCGTGGAGCGGACGTTCCCGGTCCACACCCCGAACATCGCCCAGATCGAGGTGCTGACTCGCGGTGACGTGCGTCGCGCCAAGCTGTACTACCTCCGCGAACTGCGTGGCAAGGCCGCGAAGATCAAGGAGAAGCGCTGACATCGTCGCGCTGCGTGACCCGGCCGGGTTCGCGGGAGTTCGCTCCCGCGGGCCGGCCGTCGTCGTGTCGGGGGTCGGGCGGCCCGGCCGCATCCTGCCCCGTCGTTGGTGACCCCGTCCGACGCGCGGTTAGTGTGTACGCGTGACGGACTCGCAGACCCCGGTACCCGGACACGACGAGGACGACCGGCGGTCCCGACGTTCGGAGAAGAAGCAGCGCTCGTTCTGGCGTGAACTGCCCATCCTCGTTCTGGTCGCGTTGGTTCTGAGTTTCCTGCTGCAGACGTTCGTCGCGCGGGTCTACCTGATTCCCTCGGAATCGATGGAACCGACGCTGCACGGGTGCAACGGGTGCACGGGCGACCGCATCGTGGTGGAGAAAGTGTCCTACCGATTCGGCGATCCGCAGCCCGGCGACGTCGTCGTCTTCCGTGGTCCGCCGTCGTGGGACGGCGACTTCGTCTCGACGCGGTCGTCGAACGTCGTGGTCCGCGGCGCCCAGGAACTGGGGTCGCTGGTCGGACTGGTCGCTCCGGACGAGAACGATCTGGTGAAGCGCGTCATCGCGACGGGAGGCCAGACCGTCGAGTGCTGCGACGAGCAGGGGCGCGTTCTGGTGGACGGTCGGCCGCTCGACGAGCCCTACATCACCATGGACTTCGACTTCGTCCCGAACTCTCTGACATGTGACACTCCCATTCGCTCGGGCCGCTGCTTCGGGCCGGTCACCGTGCCGGAGGGCAACGTCTGGGTGATGGGGGACAACCGCAGCAACTCCGCGGACTCCCGTTTCCACGTCGCGGACGAGCTGCAGGGCACGGTGCCGGTGGACAACGTCATCGGCAAGGCGCAGGCCATCGTCCTTCCGCCGGGACGGTGGGGCCTCATCGACGATCCGGACATTCAGCAGCGGTGACGACGCTCGTCCGGCTCTCCCGTACCTCGTGGCCGCCCCGCACGGTGATCCGGCGTGCCGGCGGCCTGCGCACCATGGAGTCGGCCCTGGTCCGCAGCGGGCTCGGGCCGGTCGCGGGCGTGGACGAGGCAGGACGAGGCGCGTGTGCGGGTCCGCTGGTCGTCGCGGCCTGCATTCTCGGTGATCGTGCGCGTGCGGCCCTGGACACGATCGACGACTCCAAGAAGCTCAGCGAACCGACCCGGGAAGCGTTGTTCCCGAAGGTCATTCGGTGGGCCACGGCGTACGCGATCGTCACCGTCCCGGCGGCGGAGATCGACCGCATCGGCATCCACGTGGCCAACATCGAGGGCATGCGGCGCGCGGTCGCCGGCCTGTCGGTCGAGCCGGGGTACGTCCTCACCGACGGGTTCCGGGTGCCCGGTCTGCCCGTGCCGTCGTTGCCGGTGATCGGGGGCGACGCCACCGCGGCGTGCATCGCCGCCGCCAGTGTGCTGGCCAAGGTTCATCGCGACCGCATCATGCGCCGCCTCGACGCCGAGCTGCCCGGGTACGGGTTCGCGGTGCACAAGGGGTACAACACCGCCGCCCACACCGACGCGCTCGCACGCCTCGGGCCGTGCGACGACCACCGCCGCTCGTGGGCCAACGTCGCCGGCGTGACGGAGCGAGCGACAAGCGCGGGTCGGTGGCGCTCGCAGGTGGTGGATGCGGGATGATGAAGCCATGAGTGCCGAGGATCTCGAGAAGTACGAAACCGAGATGGAGTTGTCGCTGTATCGCGAATACCGCGACATCGTCGGCCAGTTCACCTACGTGGTGGAGACCGAGCGACGCTTCTACCTCGCCAACTCCGTCGAGATGATTCCGCGGAACGCCGACGGCGAGATCTACTTCGAGGTGCGGATGTCCGACGCCTGGGTGTGGGACATGTACCGGCCCGCGCGCTTCGTCAAACACGTCCGGGTGATCACGTTCAAGGACGTGAACATCGAGGAGCTCGACAAGCCGGATCTGCGTCTGCCGGAGTAATCGGTTCTCCACAGGCCCGGGTTCGTCCCCGGGTCGAGTGTTCGCCCAGGTGACGCGACGGTCCGCGTCGCCGCCGTCGGCCACTGTGTCGCTCGCGTACCGAGAGTCGGTGCGGACGAGGGGCGGACACGCGTGGGTAGGAATGCGAACACGGCCGGAAACGGCCGGCAGGTCGAACACCGGCAGGTCGAGGACAGGGTGGCCCGACCGGCCACGCGGGACCTGGGGCGGCTCGGGGAGGACGCCGCGGCGTCCTTCCTGACGGCGATCGGGTTGGACGTGCTGGCCCGCAACTGGCGCTGCCGACACGGCGAGATCGACCTCGTCGCCGCCGACGGCACCACCGTGATCTTCGTCGAGGTCAAGACCCGCTCCGGAACCGCGTTCGGCACCCCGGCCGAGGCGGTGACGCCGGCGAAGGCGGCGCGGCTCCATCGCTTGGCCGGACTCTGGCTCGCCGAGCGGTCCGGCCCGTGGGTGCCGGTGCGCTTCGACATCGTCGAGGTGCTGGTCTCCGACGGCATGGAACCGCGCATCACGCATCTGCCGGGCGCGTTCTGATGGCGCTCGGTCGCGCGTTCTCGGTCGCCGTCACCGGGATCGACGGCGTGCTCGTCGAGATCGAGGCCGACGTGGGGCGCGGGCTGCCGGGTGTGCACGTGGTCGGTCTGCCCGACACCGCGCTGCAGGAATCGCGGGATCGCGTGCGCGCCGCGGTCAGCAACTCCGGACAGGACTGGCCGGTGTCGAAGGTGGTGCTGGCGCTGTCGCCGGCGACGCTGCCGAAGATGGGGTCCGTCTACGACCTGGCGATGGCCTGCGCGGTGCTCGGCGCCGCGCGGGTGGTACCGGCCGAGCCTCTGCTCTCGACCGTGTTGCTGGGGGAGTTGGCCCTCGACGGACGCGTGCGCTCCGTCCGGGGGATCCTGCCGGCGGTGTTGGCGGCGCGACGGGCGGACCGACACCGTGTGATCGTGCCGACCGACAGCCTGGCCGAGGCGGGATTGGTGAGCGGCATCGAGGTACGCGGCGCGGCGCACCTGCGCGAGGTGGTCGAGTGGCTGCGTGGGCGCGGTGACCTCGCCACCCCGGAGTGCGTGGCCGACCCGGGTGGGGACGACCACGCGGACCTGGCCGACGTGGTGGGTCAGGCCGAGGCGCGGTGGGCCGTCGAGGTGGCCGCGGCCGGCGCCCACCACCTCATGCTCACCGGGCCGCCCGGGGTCGGGAAGACGATGCTCGCCGGGCGTCTTCCGGGTCTGCTGCCGCCGCTCACCGAAGAGCAGTCGCTCGAGGTGACCGCCGTCCACTCGGTGGCGGGGACGCTCACGCCCGAGCGGCCGCTGGTCACCTCGGCGCCGTTCGTCGCGCCGCACCACACCAGCTCGGTGGCGTCTCTGGTCGGCGGCGGCAGCGGACTGGCGAGACCGGGCGCGGTCAGTCGCGCGCATCACGGGGTCCTGTTCCTCGACGAATGCGCCGAGATGTCCGTGCGGGTTCTCGAAGCCCTCCGGACGCCGCTCGAGGACGGCGAGGTCCGCATCGCGCGTCGGGACGGCGTCGCACGCTATCCCGCCCGGTTCCAACTGGTGCTCGCCGCGAATCCGTGTCCGTGCGCGGCGCCGCGCGCGGTCGCGTGTGTCTGCCCTCCGGCGGCTCGGCGTCGCTATCTGGGGAAGCTGTCGGGGCCCTTGCTCGATCGCGTGGACCTGCGCCTCGGGTTGCAGGCCGATGCGGGCGGGTTGCTCGCCGATGGGCCGGGGGAGAGCTCGGCCGCGGTGCGCACGCGGGTCGCCGACGCCCGGTCCGCGGCCCGTGACCGCTGGCGCGATCACGGGTGGAACACCAACGCCGAGGTGCCGGGTTCCGCGCTGCGACAACGATTTCGACTCTCGCGCGAGGCGTTGGCGCCGGTGGAGCGTGCCTTGCGGCGCGGGGCGATCACCGCACGCGGGGCGGATCGCATCCTTCGGGTGGCGTGGACGTTGGCGGATCTGCAGGGCGCCGTGGTTCCGGAGGTCGACTGCGTGGTGTCGGCGATGTCGTTTCGTGAGCAGGTCTCGCTCGGCTCGGCGGGGGTGGGGGCGTGACGACGGATCGGGAACGGACCGCATGGGCGTATCTGTCGATGGTGGCGTTGGGTCCGTCGCCGGAGCTGGAGAAGCTCGTCACCGAGCGGGGGGTGCTGGGCGCCGCGGATGCGGTGCGGGTGGGGGACGTGCCGGCGAGAATCCGCGAGCGGATGGCGGCGCGGGCCGGGGTGGACCCGATCGAGGCGACGGCGACGCTGGCGCGGCTGGGCGGCCGATTGGTGGTGCGGACCGATGCGGAGTGGCCGTCGTGGCGGCTCACGGCGTTGGATCGGCTCGATCCGGTGGCACGACGGGACGCGGCGGCGCCGTTGGCGTTGTGGGTGCGGGGGTCGGCGAACCTCGCGTCGTCCACCGAGCAGGCGGTGGCGGTGGTCGGCACGCGGGCGGCGACGTCCTACGGCGATCACGTGACGGCGGAGATCGCAGGCGACCTGGCGGTGGACGGGTGGACGGTGGTCTCGGGCGCCGCGTACGGCATCGACGGGGCAGCGCACCGGGCGGCGCTCGGCGTGGGTGGCACCACGATCGCGGTTCTGGCCTGTGGGGTGGACCGGGCGTACCCGGCCGGGCACACGCGCCTGCTCGAGCGCATCGCGGAGCAGGGTGCGGTCGTGAGCGAGTACCCACCCGGGACCACGCCGGCGCGATACCGGTTCCTGGCCCGGAACCGACTGGTCGCCGCGCTGGCGGACGGTGTCGTGGTGGTGGAGGCGGGGTGGCGCAGTGGTGCGCGCAACACCGCGTCGTGGGCGCGCGCCGTGGGGCGGCCGGTGGTGGCGGTGCCGGGGCCGGTGACGTCGGCGTCGTCCGCGGGGTGTCATCGGATGATCCGAGAGGGCGAGGCGGTGTTGGTGACCGGAGCGCAGGACGTCGTCGCCGAGATCGGCCCGGTCGGGTCGGAGATGGGTGCGTCGGACGAGCGGGACTCGCTCTTCGGTCGGCGGCTCGATGCGTTGCCGGAGACGGCGGCGCGGACCCTCGACGCGTTGCCGACCGCGGGGGCGGTGCAGCCGGAGGAGGTGTCGGTGACGTCCGGGATTCCGGTGGCCGCGGTGCGGTCAGCGCTGGTGGTCCTCGAGGTCGAGGGGTACGCGCGCCGGGGGCGGTCCGGCTGGGTCCGGGTGTCCGGATGAGAGCGACTCGGCCTCGATGTCCTCCACCCGCAGCGAGGTGCCGGCGAGCACGGCGTCGTGCGGGGTCGGCATGTGCGTGTGGTCGTCGCCGAGGATCCACGCGGCGATCGTGGCCAGTTGGGCGGAGATCAGCGGTGGAACGGCGTCCCCGATGTGGCGGTACATGTTGGACAGGGAGCGGGCGCGGAACCGGTAGTCCGCGGGAAAGCCGTTGAGCAGAGCCAGCTCTCGTACGGTGCAGAGTCGGTCCTGTTCGGGGTGGGTGTATCGCCCGTTGCCGAAGTGGCCGCACTCGCGTTTGACGGTGGGCGCCGGCCGATCCCACCACAGGCGCCCGTAGACGTCGGGATGCGACCCGAGGCGGCCCGCGGCGATCGAGCGGCGCATCGCAGGCGTCAGGTGCTCCTCGCCGCCCGGCGTCGACCGGAGATCGAGCCAGGATCCGCCGTCGTGCGGAATGGCGCGCAGGCGCCGACGGGTGGATTCCCGACCGATGCTGGGCGAGACGTGCAGGGAATCGTCGGGGTGGGCGACACCCGCCTCGACGGGGGGCAGTGCGGCGATCGCGCGCCGCACGGTCACCGCGTCCGGTCGAACACGCCAGCCGGTCCACAGATCCGACAGCGTCATCAGCGGACGGTCGCCGCGCACCGCGACGACGACCGATCGCTCCCGCTTCTGGGGCAACCCGAGATCGGAGAGCATGTGCACGGAGGCGTCGACGGTGTACCCGTCGTCCTCGAGGCGGCGCCGCAGGGCGTCGAGATGACCCCGGAAATTCCCCCCGACCAATTCGCGCGCGTTCTCCATCACGACGACCGCGGGACGGAACTCACGGGCGACGTCCGCGACGCGGGCGACCAGTGAATTGCGGGGATCGTCGCGAGCATGGTTGGTGGGATTCGCGCGCGAGAACCCGGTGCAGGGTGGACAGGCGCTGAGGACGTCCAGGGGTCGGCCGGCGAGCGCGGGTGCGATCAGGTCCGACAACTCCCGGGCGGAAATGGTGCCGAGGTCCACCGCATGCGGGGCTCGTCCGATATTCGCGGCGTAGGACGAATTGCATTCGAGCGACCCGCGGGTGCTGGACGGTTTTCCAAGTTGCGCGTCCACGGCACCGACCACCTCGAAGCCGCCCTGGCGGTGAAAACCGCAACTCATCCCGCCCGATCCGCTGAACAGGTCCAGAAAAGTGTGTCGTCGGCCCGGAACGTAACGACCGGTCGGCGCAAATACGTTCTGCGCCATGCCCTCGGTCCCTTCGCCCGCCCGCCGTCGTCGACGCGGACGGTGGTGCGTGAGGTGCAGTTTACCGGGGCCCGTCGATCGCCTTCGCGATCGGTTCCCCGATCGGCGGTCGTCGGCGCTCGGACAATGCAACGGCTGTTGCACGCGAATTTCGTGAAACCGTCTCGAATCGGCGTGACCGGATCCGCTGATCGGTGCGTTCGTCTGTTATCTTCGAATGAATTCACGGGGTCACGGACGAGGAGCGAAAAATGGCGCGACGGACGACGGTGCAAATGATCGACGATGTCGACGGCTCGTTGATCAAGGACGGTCAGGGTGAAACGGTCGAGTTCTCCGTCGGCGGGGTCTCCTACTCGATCGACCTGAATCACAAGCACGCGAACGAGTTGTACGACCAATTCGCTTTCTGGATCGAGCACGCCGAAAAGGTCGGTGGACGGAAGACGCGTCGCGCGTCGGGATCGGGCGGGTCGAGCAAGAGTCGGCAGAACCTGAGCGAGGTGCGCGCCTGGGCGAAGGAGAACGGGTTCGAGGTCTCGACCCGCGGCCGCATCAGTCAGGAGATCCAGGACGCGTACGACGCCGCGCACTGACGCGTACGCTGCTGCGCGCCGATGCCGCGGCCGCGCCGCGTGCGCTAGGGTCGAGTGAGACTTAGGTAAGGCTTACTCGGCTGTGCACATGGCGCGGCCCGATCGGAGAACACGTGGCACGTCGCATCACCACCCTGACCGTTCGGCGCACCGAGAAGGTGGCCGACCACCTCGTTCGTGTGGTGCTCGGTGATCCCGGATTCGACGAGTTCGAACCCAGCGAGTTCACGGACGGCTACGTGAAGCTGCACTTCGACGTCGCGGGGGAGACGGTGCTGCGCACCTACACGGTGAGCGAGGTCGACCGCGCCGCGCGCGAGATCGCCATCGACTTCGTCGTCCACGGCGAGTCGGGCGTCGCCGGCCCCTGGGCGTCGAGCGCACAACCGGGGCAGCGTCTCTCGTTCTACGGCCCCGCCGGCGCCTACGCCCCGCGCGAGGACGCCGCGTGGCATCTGCTCGCCGCCGACGAGACCGGACTCCCCGCGCTCGCCGCCGCGCTCCGCGCGATGCCCGAGGACGCCCGCGGGGTGGCCGTCGTGGAGGTGGCCGGGCCGGGGGACCGCCTGCCGATCACCGCCCCCGCCGGTGTCGAGGTGCAGTGGGTGTACCGGGGCGCGTCCGCGGACGTGGCGCCGGAGAACGTCGTCGGCGGCCACGCCCCGTTGGTGGCCGCCGTGCGCGCCGTCGAGTGGCGACCGGGCCCGGTGCAGGTCTTCGTGCACGGTGAGGCCGACGCGGTCATGCACCACATCCGTCCCTACGTGCGCCGTGAGCGTGGCGTTCCCGCCGAGTGGGCCTCCGTGTCGGGATACTGGCGGCGTGGTCGCACCGAAGAGGGATTCCGCACGTGGAAGAAGGACCTCGCGGCAGCCGAGGCCTGAGTCCCGCCTGCTGGCGCGGTTCGCCGATCACCTGACCTACCGGCGAGGTCGATCGGCGCACACCGTCCGCGCGTACCTCTCCGACGTCGAGTCGCTCTTCGCGTTCCTCGAGGTGGATCCCGACGGCGAACTCGACGAGGTGGTGACCCGGCGCGCGCTGCGCGCCTGGCTCGCCGACGTCTCGCGTCGGTCGGCCCGCACCACCGTGGCCCGACGGGTGAGTTCGGTGCGCACCTTCACGGCATGGCTCGCCGAGTCCGAGATCATCGCGACCGATCCGGGCGCGTCCCTCGCGGCACCGGCCGCGCATCGCACGCTGCCGGGGGTGCTGCGGGCCGGAGAGGCCGCGGAGGCCCTGTCCGCGGCGGCGCTCGGAGCCGAGCAGCATGACCCGCTCGCTCTGCGTGATCATCTGATCGTGGAGTTGCTGTACGCCACCGGCATTCGGGTGGGGGAACTCTGCGGTCTGGACGTCGACGACGTCGACCGGGACCGACGGGTGGTCCGGGTGCTGGGCAAGGGCGACCGGGAACGTGTCGTGCCGTTCGGGGTGCCGGCCGAGCGTGCGCTGTCAGTGTGGCTCGACAGTGGTCGCCCGTCGCTCGCGACTCCGCGATCGGGGAGCGCTCTGCTCCTCGGCGCGCGCGGGGGGCGCCTCGATCAGCGTCAGGCGAGAACCGTCGTGCATCGAGTTCTCGACGCCGTTCCCGGGGCGCCCGACCTCGGACCGCACGGATTGCGCCATTCCGCGGCGACGCATCTGCTCGAGGGTGGAGCGGACCTCCGAGTGGTTCAGGAGTTGCTCGGTCACGCCTCCCTCGCGACGACGCAGCTCTACACCCACGTGTCGGTCGATCGGTTGCGCGCCGTGCACGACCGGGCGCATCCCCGCGCCTGACCGTTCCCGAATGGCACGAATCGCCGGTCGAGGTGCGCCGACGTGCCTTTTGGTAGCGTTCCGTCTCGACGGGGGCGCGCACCGGGGGGCAGCGCCGAGACCCACGAGGGGAGGCGTGATGACCCGATTCGACCCGACCCGATTCGACGCGGCGGACGGGACGTGGCTGCCACCCGAACCGGCCGACCCGCCGGCGTCGAATTCCCGCGACGGCGATCGCTCCGGGGCCGATCGTGCCGCGCACGGCTCCGATTCTCCCTACGGCTCCGATCCGCTCGGCTCCGGCCCGTACGGGTACGACCCGCTCGGATCGACGTCGTCCGCCAACGGCGGGCCCGCCACGACCGATGCCGACCCCTACGGCGCGAACCGTGCGGGCGAGGGACGTCCCCCGGCCGATCGCCCGTTCGATCGTCCTGCTCCGGATCCCGCGTCTCGACCGTCCGCGCCGCTGGGCAGCTCCTCACCGGGTGCAGGTCCGGGCCTGCAGGCCGCGGGTCCGCGCCGCGCCGCGCCGGCCCTCGACCGCACCGCGCCGACCACGGCAGGGTCGACGTCGTCCGGTGTGTGGCGGCGGGCCGTCGACACGATGCTCGGCCGACGAGCGTCGGCAGCCGAGGTCCGTCGCCAGAACCTCCACGATCGCATCACCCAGCCGGTGACCGGCGACTACCGCATCGCGTTGCTCTCCCTCAAGGGTGGCGTCGGCAAGACCACCGTCACGGTCGGACTGGGATCGGTGCTCGCATCGCTCCGCGGCGACAACGTGGTCGCAGTGGACGCGAACCCGGACTTCGGCACGCTGGGCGAGCGGGTTCCGCGGCAGACCACCTCGACCGTGCGCGATCTCCTGGCCGCACGCCCCTACATCCGCAGCTACGCCGACGTTCGCCTGCACACGTCGCAGTCGTCGTCCCGCCTCGAGGTGGTGGCGGGCGAACGGGATCCGGCCGCGTCGGAGGCGTTCACGGACCGGGACTACCGCGCAGTGGTGGAGACTCTCTGCACCCACTACGGCATCGTTCTCACGGACTGCGGCACCGGCATCATGCATTCCGCCATGGACGGGGTGCTCTCGCTCGCGCACGCGTTGGTCCTGGTCAGCTCACCCGCGGTCGACGGAGCCCGCAGCGCCGCCGCCACGCTCGACTGGTTGGGCCTGCACGGCTACGCGCACCTGGTCGAGCGCACGGTGGTGGTCGTGAGCGCGAACCGGCCGGGTGCCGCGAGCATCGACATGGAGGAACTCACCCGGCACTTCCTGGCGCGATGCCGCGCCGTCGTGGTGATCCCGTTCGACGAGCACCTCGCGGAAGGGTCCGTCGTCGAACTCGACCGGCTCCGGCCGCGCACCCGCGACGCCTTCGTCGAGCTCGCGGCGATGATGGCCGACGACTTCCCGGCCGCCGGTGGTCGTCACGCGGTTCCCGCTGCCCCCGACGGTCTGCGTACCTGGTGATCGCCCGCCGCGACGTCGCAGGCGGCTTCAACCGGATCGTGGTTCCGCGCAGGAGCGACGCCGGGTCGACGTAGGTGTCACCGCGTCGGGCGCCCCAGTGCAGGCAGCGCGCCACGGGACAGGACGCGTGGCCGTCCTCGAGCACGGCGATCGGGTGTCCCCCGCGAACGCGGGTGCCGCGGGCGACGAGGGGCCGAACGGGTTCGTACGTGGTGCGGATGTCGCCGTGGTCGAGCGTGACCACGCCACGACCGGCCACGAGGCCGGCGAACACGACCACTCCGTCGCCCGCGGCGAGCACCGTCGGTCCCGCGGTGGAACCGCCGTCGAGGTCGAGTCCGCGGTGACCGGCCAGCCACCGCTCCGGCGGCGGCGTGAACGGGGTGACGACGGCGGGTCGCGGATCCAACGGCCAGCGGAACGGGTGCGGGTCCGCCTCGGCAGGACCGACCGCGAGTGCGAGCAGAACGAGTGGGAGAACCGTCCCGAATCGTGCGGCGGACCGGGCGGCGGCGTGCGCGAGAATCGGCATGGCCGTCACGGTGCCCGTCGACGACGGGTCGGCGGCGCCGCGCGAGCCGGCCCGGGGACGGGCGGGTCCGGTGTGGAGAGCCCGGGGATGCCCGGTTATGACCTGCGGCGAACCCGTCGTACACTGATCGATGCGACCTGTCCGTACAGGTCGACTTCGCGCGCTCGTCGCACCCGGCCATCGCTCGGGTACGTGTTCGTCGGCTGGTCCCGTCTCTCACGGGTTCCGGCGAACGGCGAGCGCCAGGGCACGGATCACCTCGACCCTCGCGGGTCGAACGCCGTGCATCAACCGGCAGAGAAAGAGAGACGCACAGCCATGGCTGTTGTGACCATGAAGCAGCTGCTCGACAGCGGCGCGCACTTCGGGCATCAGACCCGCCGTTGGAACCCGAAGATGAAGCGATTCATCTTCACCGACCGCAACGGCATCTACATCATCGACCTGCAGCAGACGCTGACGTACATCGACAAGGCGTACGAGTTCGTCAAGGAGACCGTGGCCCACGGCGGCACCGTCCTCTTCGTCGGCACCAAGAAGCAGGCTCAGGAATCGATCGCGGCCGAGGCCACCCGCGTGGGCATGCCCTACGTGAACCAGCGCTGGCTCGGCGGCATGCTCACCAACTTCTCCACCGTGCACAAGCGCCTGCAGCGCCTCAAGGAGCTCGAGGCGATGGAGCAGACCGGTGGATTCGAGGGTCGTACCAAGAAGGAAATCCTCATGCTCACGCGTGAGATGACCAAGCTGGATCGCACCCTCGGTGGTATCCGGGACATGGCCAAGGTGCCCTCGGCCGTGTGGGTCGTCGACACCAACAAGGAGCACATCGCCGTCGGCGAGGCTCGCAAGCTGAACATCCCGGTCATCGCGATCCTGGACACCAACTGCGACCCCGACGTGGTCGACTACCCGATTCCGGGTAACGACGACGCGATTCGCTCCGCTGCGCTGCTCACCAAGGTCGTGGCGTCCGCCGTGGCCGAGGGCGTGCAGGCCCGTGCCGGCCGCAACTCCGGCGCGGACGACAAGCCCGAGGTCGGCGCCGGCGAGCCCCTCGCCGAGTGGGAGCTCGAGCAGCTCGCTCAGGCCTCCCCGGCCGCCGAGGCCACGCAGCAGGCCGCTGCGGACACCCCGGCCGCGACGGACGCTCCGGTCACGGACGCTCCCGCCGCCGACGCCCCCGCTGCGGACGCGTCGAACGCACAGAGCTGATGCCCGACGAGACCCGGCGCGCCCCTCGGGGGACGCCGGGTCTCGTTGTGTGTCACCCCGCGTTCACCCCGGTGTGAGACACCGGGACCGGTTCTTCTCGATCTTTCACTCGAACTTCTACTGGGAGGCTGGACCAGATGGCGAACTACACCGCCGCCGACGTCAAGCGGCTCCGTGAGCTGACCGGCTCCGGGATGCTGGACTGCAAGAACGCACTCGCCGACAACGACGGCGACTTCGACAAGGCCGTCGAGCAGCTGCGTATCAAGGGTGCGAAGGACGTCGGCAAGCGTGCCGAGCGCTCCACCGCCGAGGGACTGGTCGTGGCCAAGGACGGCGTCCTGGTCGAGATCAACTCCGAGACCGACTTCGTCGCCAAGAACGAGGAGTTCCAGGCGTTCGCGCAGTCCGTGGCGGACGTCGCGGCGCAGGGCAAGCCGGCCGACGTCGATGCGCTGAAGGCGCTCGACCTGAACGGCAAGACCGTCGACACCGCGCTGCAGGAGCTCTCGGCCAAGATCGGCGAGAAGCTCGAGATCCGTCGCGTCGTCTCCTTCGACGGCCCGGTCGCGACCTACCTGCACAAGCGCAGTGCGGACCTGCCGCCCGCCGTCGGCGTGCTCGTCGAGTACACCGGTGAGGGCGACGCCGCAGCGGAGGCCGCTCGCGGTGCCGCGATGCAGGTGGCCGCGCTCAAGGCCAAGTACGTCACGCGCGACGAGGTCCCCGAGGACATCGTCGAGGGCGAGCGTCGCATCGCCGAGCAGACCGCTCGCGAGGAGGGCAAGCCCGAGGCGGCGCTGCCCAAGATCGTCGAGGGGCGCGTCAACGGCTACTACAAGGACGTGGTGCTCACCGAGCAGTCGTCCGTGCAGGACAGCAAGAAGTCGGTCAAGGCGATGCTGGCGGACGCCGGCGTCACCATCACTCGCTTCGTGCGCTTCGAGGTCGGCTCCAACTGACCCGACGGTCGTAGCGGAACCGACACGGACAGCGTCGACGGTGCCGTCCACTCACTGCGAGTGGGCGGCACCGTCCGCTGTGGAGGCCGGGCGGCGCCGCCGACCCACCGGCCCATGGGGCAAGATGCCCTGGAGGCACCCGAATCCACGACGGACAGGAGAGGCATCGTGACCGACGAGACGGCGCGACCCGGTTTCCGACGAGTGTTGCTCAAGCTCGGCGGCGAGATGTTCGGTGGCGGACAGGTCGGTCTCGACCCCGACGTCGTGCAGAAGGTGGCCGAGGAGATCGCCGAGGTCGTCCGGTCCGGCGCCCAGGTCGCCGTGGTCATCGGCGGTGGCAACTTCTTCCGCGGCGCCGAGCTCCAGGTCCGCGGGATGGACCGCTCCCGGTCGGACTACATGGGCATGCTCGGCACCGTCATGAACTGCCTGGCGCTGCAAGACTTCCTGGAGAAGCAGGGCATCACCACGCGCGTGCAGACCGCCATCACCATGGGTCAGGTCGCCGAGCCGTACATCCCGCTGCGCGCGGAACGCCACCTCGAGAAGGGGCGCGTCGTGATCTTCGGCGCCGGCATGGGCATGCCCTACTTCTCCACCGACACCACCGCCGCGCAACGCGCCCTCGAGATCGGCGCCGAGGTGGTCCTCATGGCCAAGGCGGTCGACGGGGTGTACTCGGCCGACCCGAAGGTGGACCCCGACGCCACGATGTTCACCGAGATCACCCACCGCGAGGTGATCGAGAAGGGTCTGAAGGTCGCGGACGCCACGGCGTTCAGCCTCTGCATGGACAATGGAATGCCGATCATGGTGTTCAATCTGCTCACCGAGGGGAACATCGCACGTGCGGTGGCCGGTGAGAAGATCGGCACGTTGGTCAAGTAGTCATCCGGCCCCGCAGGTGACCGGGCGAGCGAACTATCGGAAGGAACGGTCGTGATCGACGAAGCACTCTTCGATGCCGAGGAGCGAATGGAGAAGGCCGTCTCGGTCGCGCAGGGCGACCTGGCCTCGATCCGGACCGGCCGCGCCAACCCCGGCATGTTCGCGAAGGTCATGGTGGAGTACTACGGCGCCCTGACTCCCATCACGCAGCTCGCGGGAATCAACGTGCCGGAAGCGCGCATGGTGATCGTCAAGCCGTACGAGCAGAGTCAGCTCGGTCCCATCGAGACGGCGATCCGCAATTCGGATCTCGGGGTGAACCCCACGAACGACGGACACATCATCCGTATCTCGGTTCCGCAGCTCACCGAGGAGCGCCGCCGGGAATTCGTCAAGCAGGCCAAGGGCAAGGGCGAGGACGCCAAGGTGTCCATCCGCAACGTCCGCCGCAAGGCGATGGACGAGCTCAAGCGCATCCAGAAGGACGGCGAGGCCGGCGAGGACGACGTGACGCGCGCGGAAGCGGAGCTCGACAAGACGACGTCGAAGTACGTCGCGCAGGTCGAGGAGATCGTGAAGAACAAGGAAGCGGAACTGATGGAGGTATGACCTCCGTGAGCGAACCCGAGCAGGGCGATCCGGCGGCCCGGACGACCACGACTAAGAAGTCCACATCGCGGGCCGGTCGCGATCTGCCGGCTGCCATCGCGGTCGGCGGCGCCCTCGGGGTGATGTTGATCCTCGTCCTGGTGTTCGTCCCCATCGCCTTCGTCGGGGTGGCGGCCATCGCCATCGCCGTCGCGTCGTGGGAGGTCACCAAGCGTCTGCGCGAGGCCGACATCGCCGTCCCGCGCATCCCGCTCATCGTGGGTGGCCAGGTGGTCATCTGGCTGACCCTCCCGTTGGGGGCCACGGGCGCCTTCTCCGCGTTCGGCGCGGCGGTGCTGGTCATCATGGTGTGGCGGTTGCTCTCCGGCGGGCTTCACGAGGCGCCGAGGAACTACCTGCGCGACTGCGCCGTGTCGATCTTCGTGCTGTCCTGGCTCCCGCTCTTCGGGGCGTTCGCGGCGCTGCTGTGTCAGGGCGACGACGGTGGTGCCCGAGTCCTGGTGCTCATGATTGCGGTGGTCTGTTCCGACGTCGGCGGCTACGCGGCCGGCGTCCTCTTCGGTCGCCATCCCATGGCCCCCGCGATCAGCCCGAAGAAGTCCTGGGAGGGCCTCGCCGGGTCCCTCCTGCTCTGCGTCGTCGGGTCGGCATCGACGGTGGCGTTCCTGCTCGACGCGAACCCGCTGATCGGCGTCCTCCTCGGTGTGTTGGTCGTCTTCTCCGCGACGTTGGGCGATCTGGTCGAGTCCCAGGTCAAGCGCGACCTCGGCATCAAGGACATGGGCACCATGCTCCCCGGGCACGGCGGACTCATGGACCGACTGGATTCGGTGCTGCCGTCGGTCCTGGTCACCTGGCTGGTCCTTGCCGCGTTCGTCTGAGGACCGGTCGGCGGTCGTACCGAGCCCGAACATCTGGCGATGGCCGGACGTCTACGAGGCCGAGAATCGCGCGCAGGATCCCGACGGCGCCGTCGAGAGCGTGCTCCGCGACGTGGCGTCGTGGACGGGACGCGACGTCGTGGACGTCGGATGCGGAGCCGGATTCCATCTGCCGATGTTCGCGGCCGACGCTCGACGCGTCGTCGGGGTCGAGCCGCATCCGCCGCTGGTCGCGCGCGCCCGCCGCCGCACCGCCCACCTGAGTCACGTGCGTGTGACCGAGGGGCGAGCGGACGCACTGCCCCTCGAGGACGCGTCGGTGGACGTGGTCCACGCGCGCACGGCGTACTTCTTCGGCCCCGGGTGCGGGCCGGGTATCGCCGAGGCCATGCGTGTGCTGCGTCCGGGTGGGGCCCTGGTGATCGTCGATCTGGACGCCACCGTGCCTCCGTACGGCGACTGGATGCGGCGCGACCTGCCCCGCTACGACCCGGCCGCTGTCGAGCGGTTCTTCGCCGCCCAGGGTTTCGAGGACCGTCGAGTTCGGACTCGGTGGGTCTTCGACGACCGCCGGACGCTCGACGCGGTAATCGGCATCGAGTTCTCGCGTGCCGTGGCCGACCGCGCCCGGCGCGAGATCGCCGGCACCACCGTGGAGGTCGGCTACCGCATCCACGTCCGCCGAAGAACGACGCTCGACCGCGCCCGAGGTACTACGGTCTGATGCTGGTCGATCACTGCAGCGAGGGGATCCGATGAGCCGAACCGACACCACGGGCGCCGCCCATCCGGCGGACGTGCACGACGTCATCACCGTCCAGGGTGCCCGGGTGAACAACCTGCGGGACGTCAGCGTCCGTATCCCCAAACGCCGGCTGACGGTGTTCACCGGGGTGTCCGGGTCGGGGAAGAGTTCGTTGGTGTTCGGCACCGTCGCCGCGGAATCCCAGCGCATGATCAACGAGACCTACAGCGCGTTCGTGCAGGGATTCATGCCGACGCTGGCACGGCCCGACGTGGACGTGCTCGACGGACTCACCACGGCGATCGTCGTCGACCAGTCGCGCCTCGGATCGGACCCGCGATCCACGGTCGGGACCGCCACCGACGCCAACGCGCTCCTGCGCATCCTGTTCAGCCGCCTGGGCGACCCGCACATCGGGTCACCGCAGGCGTTCTCGTTCAACGTGGCCTCGATCTCCGGGGCCGGTGCGGTGACCGTCTCGAAGGGCGGGCGCGAGACCCGGGAGCGTCGCAGCTTCGAGATCACGGGCGGAATGTGCCCGCGGTGCGAGGGGCGCGGCTCGGTGTCCGATATCGACCTCACCGCGTTGTACGACGCGTCGAAGTCGTTGAACGAGGGCGCCATCACCATTCCCGGCTACAGCATGGAGGGGTGGTACGGCCGCATCTTCCGGGGCTGCGGCTACTTCGATCCCGACAAGCCGATCGCGAAGTTCACGAAGAAGCAGCTCGACGACCTGCTGTATCGCGAGCCGACCAAGATCAAGGTCGACGGCATCAACCTCACGTACTCGGGCCTGATCCCGCAGATCAAGAAGTCGTTCCTGACCAAGGACGTCGAGGCGATGCAGCCCCACATCCGGGCCTTCGTCGAGCGGGCGGTGACCTTCGCGACGTGCCCGGAGTGCGACGGCACCCGCCTGACCGAGGCTGCCCGGTCCTCACGGATCGACGGGGTGTCCATCGCGGACGCCTGCGCCATGCAGATCACCGACCTCGCGCGCTGGGTGGCGGGTCTGGACCAGCCTTCGGTCGCGCCCCTGCTCACCACGTTGAGTCGAACGCTCGACTCGTTCGTCGACATCGGCCTCGGGTACGTGTCGTTGGATCGACCCGCCGGCACGCTGTCCGGGGGCGAGGCGCAGCGCGTCAAGATGATCCGTCACCTGGGGTCCTCGCTCACCGACGTGACCTACGTGTTCGACGAGCCCACGACCGGATTGCACCCACACGACATCGAGCGCATGAACGGGCTGCTGCGATCACTCCGGGACAAGGGCAACACCGTGCTGGTGGTGGAGCACAAGCCGGAGACCATCGTCGTCGCCGACCACATCGTCGACCTCGGGCCGGGTGCCGGAACCGCGGGCGGCACGGTCTGTTTCGAGGGGGACGTGGACGGTCTGCGGCAGAGCGACACGGTGACCGGTCGGCACTTCGACGACCGGGTGGCTCTCAAGAAGACCCTCCGCACCGCGACGGGCGCGCTCGAGATTCGGGGCGCCGATCGGCACAACCTTCGCGGCGTCGACGTCGACATCCCGACGGGTGTGCTCACGGTGATCACCGGCGTCGCGGGGTCCGGCAAGAGCACCCTGATCCACGGCTCGCTCGCCGGGCGCGACGGGGTGGTGACGGTCGATCAGAGTCCCATCCGGGGATCCCGCCGCAGCAATCCCGCGACGTACACCGGGCTGCTGGAGCCGATTCGGAAGGCGTTCGCGAAGCAGAACGGGGTCAAGCCGGCGCTGTTCAGTGCGAACTCCGACGGTGCGTGCCCGGCGTGCAACGGCGCCGGCGTGATCTACACGGACCTCGGCATCATGGCCGGCATGAGCACACCGTGCGAGGTGTGCGAGGGCCGTCGGTTCCAGGCGTCGGTGCTCGATTACCACTTCGGCGGCCGGAACATCGGCGAGGTGCTCGCCATGTCGGTCGCGGAGGCGTCGGCGTTCTTCGGAGACGGCGAGGCGGCCCTGCCGGCCGCGCACCGCATCCTGACGCGACTGTCGGACGTCGGGCTGGGGTACGTCGCACTCGGTCAGCCCTTGACGACGCTGTCCGGCGGTGAGCGGCAACGCCTGAAGATGGCGACGCACATGGGGGAGAAGGGCGGGGTCCTGATCCTCGACGAGCCGACCACGGGTCTGCACCTCGCCGACGTCGAGCAGCTGCTCGCCCTCCTGGACCGGCTGGTCGATGCCGGGACGACGCTCGTCGTGATCGAGCATCACCAGGCAGTGATGGCGCATGCGGACTGGATCGTCGACCTCGGCCCCGGGGCAGGGCACGACGGCGGACTGGTGGTGTTCGAGGGAACGCCCGCCGCGCTGGTGGCCGACCGGTCCACACTCACCGGCCGGCACCTGGCCGAGTACGTGCGGCCGTGACGATCAGCGGATGGAGAAGGCCTGTGCCTGGTCGGTGATCTTCTTGGCGCGAGCGAGGCGGGGGAGATCGCTGCCGTCCCGGACGTTCTCCCCGTTCACCCCGAGGGCGGCGATGGTGTCCCGCGCCCAGGTCACGTCGTCCGGGGAGGGAGCGAGCTCGCGGTTCACGACGGGCGCCTGACCGGCGTGCATGCAGAGGCGACCGGTCATGCCCATCGACACGGTGAGTCGACTGTCCCGTGCGAGATGCTCGTCGTTGATCGTCAGCGTCGGTCCGTCGATCGGTCCGGGGAGGCGGGCGGCGCGGCTCGCGACCACCAGGCGTGCCCGCGGGTAGGCCATGGCCATCGGCTCGTCGCTCATCCCGGTGTCACGACGGAAGTCCCCGCTGCCGAACGCGAGACGGAACGTGGCGTCCGCCCGGGCGATCTCCGGCGCGGCCTCGAGGCCCATCGCGGATTCGACGAGTGCGACGACGCGAACACCGTCGCCCAGCCGAGCGGCCGTGGCCTCCACCTGGCTGCCGCTCTCCGTCTTCGCCAGCATGACGCCCTCGAGGGTGTCGATGCCACGCAGGGCGTCGAGGTCGTCGGCCCAGAACGGAGTGGTGGCGTCGTTGATGCGGACCCACGCGCGACGGCCGCCGCGCAGCCAGGCGACCACGGCGTCGCGCGCCGCGGGCTTGCCGGCGGGGGACACCGCATCCTCGATGTCGAGGATGACGGCATCGACCTCGGACTCCAGGGCCGGGGTGAACAGCTCGGGCTTGCTTCCGGGGACGAGCAGCCACGACCGAGCCCGGTCCGCAGCGACTGATGACACCGGATTCTCCAGGAAGGTCGTCACCAGTCCACTGTGCATCGCCACAGCCGATCGGGGAAGGTTGCGTCAATAGTGTTCACGTGTGGCACCGAACATTCACCACGCCATGTGACGCTACTTACGCTTGGCCGCCCGCCGGACCTGGAGGATGCGCACACCGCCCGCCGCGGCCATGACCAGGGCACCGGCCACCGCGGCCAGCAACATCCCGATGCCGACGGGGAGGTCGAACGTCCACCCGAACAGGTGGATCGGCACGCTGTCGAGGTTCTGCAGGATGAACACCATCAGCACGACGAGCACGATGGCGCCCACCACGAGGCCGGTGTAGAGCGCGGCAGCGCGGGTGTGCTTCACGCCGTCGGGCGTCTTCCCGGAGGGGAGACGACTGTCGGAGACGGCGACGTCGGAGCCATCGGAATCGAGTCCCGATCCGGGCAGCGCGGACGACGTCGGATCGGTGGGGTCGGACGCGGCGGAATCGGCGGCGCCGGACGAGGTGCGAGACATGGGGGAATGATTACCCGGGCGCGAGGTGTTTGCACCCTATCGCGCCGGGGGTATCAGGGCCGGTTGTACTGCGACCGGGTCGTTCGAGGCCGGACCGTTCGAGCCCACCGCTCCGCGGTGAGACACTGGAGGCACTATGGCACCCACCGCTCTTCCCCTCGTGTTCGACGCACCCCGCCGCGGCATGCCCGCGACGCACCTCGCGGACCTCGACGCCGATCAGCGCCGCGCCGCCGTCGTCGAGCTCGGTCTTCCGGCGTTCCGAGCCGATCAGCTCGCCCGGCAGTACTACGGGCGGCTGCAGGCCGACGCCGAGAAGATGACGGACCTGCCCGCCTCGGTGCGGGAGAAGGTCGGTGCCGCCCTGTTCCCGACGTTGCTCAGCCCGGTCAAGCACGTCGCCTGCGACGGCGGCGACACCCGCAAGACGCTGTGGCGCGCGGGAGACGGGACGCTCCTCGAGTCGGTCCTCATGCGCTATCCCGACCGCGCCACGCTGTGTATCTCCAGCCAGGCCGGGTGCGGCATGGCGTGTCCGTTCTGCGCCACGGGCCAGGGCGGACTGCAGCGCAATCTGTCCACGGCCGAGATCGTCGACCAGGTGCGCTCCGCGGCCGCCGACCTCCGGGACGGCGTGGTGGAAGGCGGTGAGGGCCGACTGTCGAACGTGGTGTTCATGGGCATGGGCGAGCCGCTCGCCAACTACAAGCGCGTGGTGGCGGCCGTCAAGCGCATCGTCTCACCGGCGCCCGAGGGCCTCGGCCTGTCCCAGCGGTCGGTGACCGTGTCGACCGTCGGTCTGGCCCCGGCGATCCGCAAGCTGGCCGACGAGGGTCTGACGGTGACCCTCGCAGTGTCCCTGCACTGCCCGGACGACGAGCTCCGCGACACCCTGGTGCCGGTCAACAACCGATGGTCGATCGCCGAGGTGCTGGACGCCGCCCGGTACTACGCCGACACGACGGGGCGACGGGTATCCATCGAGTACGCGTTGATCCGCGACGTCAACGATCAGCCGTGGCGGGCGGACCTGCTGGCGACGAAGCTGAAGAAGGCGCTGGGCGCGTTGGTCCACGTGAACCTGATCCCGCTGAACCCGACGCCGGGCAGCGAGTGGGACGCGAGCCCCAAGCCGGTCGAGGAGGAGTTCGTCCGTCGCGTGCGCGCCGCCGGGGTCTCCTGCACCGTGCGCGACACGCGGGGGCAGGAGATCGCCGCAGCGTGCGGCCAGTTGGCCGCCGAGAACTGATCCGCCGGGCGGTCAGCCGCGGCGCGGCTTGCGGCGCAGCAGGATGTCGCGGATCAGCACGATCCACAGCAGAACGGCGAACCCGATGAGCCAGAGGTCCTCGACCCGGCCCGTGTGGTTGCCGATGATCATCGCAAGCAGGAACAACGATACGATCCAACCGGCGATGCGGAAGGTGCGCGGAGCCTCGCCGCTCCATCCCCACGCAGCGGAGGGGACCTCGGCAATGTGGACGTTCGTGGCGGGAACGCGCGGGGCGTCCGAGCGCGGCTCGATGCTTCCGGTCACGACCGATCCTCCTGATGTTCGACGGGGTCCGCGGGGTCGCCCGCGGAGCCCCGGGGGCGAGACGTGTCGTGATCGTATCGCGGCGTACGACCGGTCGTCGTAGCGGCTCGCTCAGGGTCGCGGGTCGGTGGGCAGCAGCGCGGCGAGATAGCGCCGGGTGGCCACCCGTTGCACGAGTCGATTCAGCGGGCCGCCCAGGGCGACCACTGCGGACCCCGCCGTCGAGAACGCCCGAATGTGCGCCGACACCGCGCCGGTGCGCTCGTCGAAGCGCACGACGAAGCGTTCCTCACCGCGCTCCGGATGGCCGGGGAGCGTCCCGTAGGCGAAACCGCGTTCGCGAGAGTCGTCGTCCGCCCGGTCGTCGATGACGTCGACCACGCGGCAGGGGATCCGGATCGGGCCGAGTCCGAGAACGACGATCGCCTCGGGCTCCGCCGCGGCCGACGTGGCGCGCACCGTGAGGCCGGCGCCGCGATGCATGTCCCAGTGCAGCAGGCGCCGAGCCGCCTCGTCGAAGACCTCGACCCCGTGACCGAGCGACCGGGACTGCCGGACATGGTGGTAGCCCGACGGCATCGACTCCGACGCCGTGCCCCCGACCTCCGGGTACGTCAGCGGAGCGGTGCGGTACGAGGCGGGATCGGACGACGGACGACGGGGCACCGCGCCATCCTCACACGAGCCTGTCAGGTGCGTCGGCCACACTGTCCGGGTGACGACGCACAGTGATGGTTCGACGAGCGGCGATGGCTCGACGAGCGGCGACGGCTCGACGCGCGTGCTCGTGCTCGGCAGCACGGGCTCGATCGGAACCCAGGCGCTCGAGGTGATGGCCGCGCGCCCCGATCGGTTCACCGTGGTGGGACTCGCTGCCGGAGGCGGCTCGGTCGACCTGCTCGCGCGGCAGATCGCCGAGACCGGGGTGACCGAGGTCGCGGTCGCCGATCCTCGGGCCGCCGCGCGGCTCGACGTGACCGGGGTGCGCTCGGGCCCGGACGCCGTCACGCGGCTGGTGGAGGACACCGAGGCGGACGTCGTGCTCAATGGCCTGGTGGGGTCCCTCGGGCTGGCGCCCACTCTTGCTGCGCTGCGATCCGGCGCGCGTCTGGCGCTGGCGAACAAGGAGTCGCTCGTGGCGGGCGGGTCGCTGGTCACCGATGCGGCGGCGCCCGGTCAGATCGTGCCGGTCGACTCCGAGCACTCCGCGCTCGCCCAGTGCCTGCGCGGGGGTCGGGCGGAGGAGGTGGCCCGTCTGGTCGTGACCGCGTCCGGCGGACCGTTCCGCGGACGCGACCGCGCGAGCCTGGACTCGGTGACCCCGGAGCAGGCCGGCAAGCACCCCACCTGGTCGATGGGGCCGATGAACACGCTCAACTCCGCGACACTGGTCAACAAGGGACTCGAGGTCATCGAGGCCCACCTGTTGTTCGGCATCCCGTACGACCGCATCGACGTCACCGTGCACCCGCAGTCCATCGTCCATTCGATGGTCACGTTCACCGACGGGTCGACCCTCGCGCAGGCCAGTCCACCGTCGATGTTGCTGCCGATCGCGTTGGCCCTCGGCTGGCCGGACCGTGTCGCGGACGCCGCCCCCGCGCTGGACTTCCGGACGGCGCACACCTGGGAATTCGAGCCGCTGGACGACGCGGTCTTCCCGGCGGTCGCGCTGGCGCGCCGTGCGGGGGAGCTCGGCGGGTGCCTCACCGCGGTCTACAACGCGGCCAACGAGGTCGCTGCCGCGGCGTTCCTCGTCGGCGATCTGTCCTTCCCTCGTATCGTGGACGTCGTCGCCGATGTGGTGGAGGACGGTGCGGACCGCTGGTCGGCGCCGCCGTCCACGGTCGACGACGTCCTGGAGGCCGACGCGTGGGCACGTGACCGCGCCCGAGCCCTCGCAGCACAGAAAGGCCGTTCCTGACGATGGTGTTCGTTCTCGGCGTCGTCGCGTTCGCGGTGTGCATCGGCATCTCGATCGCACTGCACGAATGCGGGCACATGTGGGTGGCCAAGGCCACCGGCATGAAGGTCCGTCGCTACTACATCGGCTTCGGCCCCAAGATCCTCTCCTGGCGTCGCGGTGAGACCGAGTACGGGCTCAAGGCGATTCCGGCGGGCGGGTTCTGCGACATCGCCGGGATGACCGCGGTCGACGAACTCGCACCCGACGAGGTCGACCGCGCGATGTACAAGCAGAAGACGTGGAAGCGCCTCGCCGTGATGTTCGGCGGAATCGCCATGAACTTCGTGCTCGGCTTCGCTCTGCTCTACACCCTGGCGCTCGGGTGGGGATTGCCGAACCGCGACACCTCGGCAACCGTGGCCGGCACCCAGTGCGTCGCCCCGCAGGACGCCGAGGGTGGGATCGCGCCGTGCACCGGTCCGGGGCCGGCGGGCGCGGCGGGTATTCGCGCCGGCGACGTCGTCACCGCGGTGAACGGCACACCCACGGCGACCTTCGCGGACGTCGTCGCGACGGTCCAGAACGCCGGGGGCACGGTGGACGTGACCGTGGACCGCGCCGGCGACACTCTGACGGTGCCCGTCGAGGTGCAGCGGACGGAGCGCCTGTTCTCCACCGCGACGGCGGACGATCCCGATGCGACCGAGCTGCGGACCACCGGCGCGATCGGCGTGGCGCGTACCCCGCTCACGATCCGGTACGACGCCCTGTCGGCCGTGCCCGGCGCGATCTCGTTCGCCGGGTACACCGGCGTGGAGACGGTCAAGGCGATCGTGGATCTCCCGCAGAAGGTCGGGGCGCTGTGGACGTCGATCACCGGCGGCGAGCGATCCGCCGACACACCGATTTCCGTGGTCGGTGCCAGTGTCATCGGCGGTCAGGCCGCCGAGCGCGGACTGTGGGAGCTGTTCGTCGGACTGCTGGCGACCCTGAACTTCTTCCTCGGCGTGTTCAACCTGTTGCCCCTGCTGCCGCTCGACGGCGGACACATCGCGGTGACGATCTACGAGGGCGTGCGCAACCGGATTCGCGCGCTGCGCGGTCTGGGTCGCGGCGAGCCGGTGAACTACCTCAAACTGATGCCGTTGACGTACGTCGTCATCGCCATCGGCGGCGCGTTCATGCTGCTGACGTTGACCGCCGACATCGTCAATCCCATCGACCTGTTCGGTAACTAGACTGGTGCACAGGCGGCCGATGGCCGCCGTGCAGTCGGCCGGTGGCCACCGGCGGGCGACGAAAGGACTGAAGTGACCGTAGGACTGGGCATACCGGCCGGACCGCCCCCCGTGCTGGCCCCGCGTCGCACGACCCGTCAATTGCAGGTGGGCAGCGTGGGCGTCGGCAGCGACCACCCCATCTCGGTGCAGTCGATGTGCACCACCAAGACGCACGACATCAACTCGACCCTGCAGCAGATCGCGGAGCTCACCGCATCGGGCTGCGACATCGTGCGAGTCGCCTGCCCCCGGCAGGAGGACGCCGACGCGCTGGCGACGATCGCGCGCAAGTCGCAGATCCCCGTCATCGCCGACATCCACTTCCAGCCGCGCTACATCTTCGCGGCCATCGACGCCGGCTGTGCCGCGGTGCGCGTGAATCCCGGCAACATCAAGGAGTTCGACGGCCGCGTCAAGGAAGTCGCCAAGGCGGCGGGGGACGCCGGCATCCCCATTCGGATCGGGGTCAACGCGGGATCGCTCGATCCGCGGTTGATGCAGAAGTACGGCAAGGCCACGCCGGAGGCTCTCGTCGAGTCCGCGCTGTGGGAGGCGTCGTTGTTCGAGGAGCACGGGTTCGGCGACATCAAGATCTCCGTGAAGCACAACGACCCGGTGATCATGGTGGAGGCCTACCGTCAGCTCGCGGCGCAGTGCGACTACCCCCTGCACCTCGGTGTGACCGAGGCCGGTCCGGCATTCCAGGGCACCATCAAGTCCGCCGTCGCCTTCGGGTCGCTGCTCGCCGACGGTATCGGTGACACCATCCGCGTCTCGCTCTCGGCGCCGCCGAACGAGGAGATCAAGGTGGGGACGCAGATTCTGCAGTCCCTGAACCTGCGTCCTCGCAAGCTCGAGATCGTGTCCTGCCCGTCCTGCGGACGCGCGCAGGTCGACGTCTACACCCTGGCCGACCAGGTCACGGCCGGCCTCGAGGGCATGGAGATCCCGTTGCGCGTGGCCGTCATGGGATGCGTCGTCAACGGCCCCGGCGAGGCGCGGGACGCGGACCTCGGTGTCGCGTCGGGCAACGGCAAGGGCCAGATCTTCGTCAAGGGCGAGGTGATCAAGACCGTGCCCGAGGCGCAGATCGTCGAGACGCTGATCGAGGAGGCCATGCGGATCGCGGAGACCTTCGAGGGCGACGCCGACGCCGGTTCCTCGCCGGTGGTGTCCGTCGGCTGACCTGCGGCGAGACACCGATGCTCAAGCTTCTCGGCGCGAAGGCGCTGACCCGACGTGACACCGACGAGGTCCTCCGAGTGCTGCGGTCGGACCCTGTCGCGTCGTGCATGGTCGCGTCGCGCATCGAGGAATCGGGCATCGAGCCACGGGTGAACCACGGCGAACTGTGGTCTCGTGGGGGTCCGTCGTCGTCGCTCTGTTTCTCCGGAGCGAATCTTGTGCCGCTGCGCGGCGACGGCGACGACCTGAGGAGTTTCGCCGACCGCGCCCTGCGCGGCCCGCGGCTCTGCTCGTCGCTGGTCGGACGCGCGGAGCTCACCCTGCCGATCTGGTCGATGCTCGAGCCGGAGTGGGGATCCGCCCGCGAGGTACGGGCCGACCAACCGCTGCTCGCGCTCGTCGTCCGGCCGGACACGGCCGATCCGTCCGTGCGTCGGGTCACCGCCGACGAGATCGACGTGTACCTGACGGCGGCCGTCGCGATGTTCATCGAGGAGGTCGGCGTCGACCCGCGGGCCGGTGACGGTGGTCGCGGGTACCGCCGTCGCATCGCCGATCTGATCGCGGCCGGGCGCGCGTGGGCGCGATTCGAGGACGGCCAGGTGGTGTTCAAGGCCGAGGTGGGGTCGCTCTCGCGGGACGTCGGGCAGATCCAGGGGGTGTGGGTTCACCCGCTGTGTCGCGGCCGCGGACTCGGGTCCGTCGGGACGGCCGCCGTGGCCGCGGCCGTGATCGACGGCGGGCGGACCGCCAGTCTCTACGTCAACAGCTACAACGTCCCGGCTCGCCGCGCGTACGAGCGCATCGGGTTTCGGCAGGTCGGGACCTTCGCCACCGTGCTCCTGGACTGAGTTTCGGCCCTGCGTGTCGGGACGGACGCGGGCGTCACCCGGTCCTACGATGGCAGGCGATGATCTCCCGTTTCCTCGCCGCGGCAGTCGCGGTCCTGCTCGCCGTCGCGCTGGGCGCGTGCACCCCGAAACCGCAGGGCCCCGAATCCGCCGCCGATGCCTTCGTGGCAGCGTTGGCGAGCCGGGACAGTGCCGCGGCGGCCGCCGGAACGGACCGGCCGGACCTCGCTGCCGGAGCGATCGACAGTGCGTGGGACGGACTGCAGGCGGAGTCGTTGGAGGCGAGCACCGGCGCCGTGACGGTGGACGGCGACACCGCGACCGTCGACTACACCTACACCTGGCAGCTGCCGCGCGACCGGACGTGGACGTACGACGGGTCGCTGCGCATGGGTCGACGCGGCGGTGACTGGGTGGTGCGGTGGAACTCCACCGACCTGCACCCGACGCTCGGCGACACGCAGTCGATGGTGCTCCGATCCACGGCCGCCCCGCGTGCCCGGGTCAACGAGCACGCGGGGTCCGACGTCCTGGTGCCCGGCACGGTCGTCGGCGTCTCCTGGACCGTCGCGGAGTTGACGTCCGATCGGATCGTGTCGACGGCCCGCGCGCTCGAACGGCTTCTGCGCCCGTTCGACGACTCCATCACGGCACAGTCGACGGTCGAGTCGGCCACCGCCGCGCAGGGCGCCTACCGCGTGGTGACGCTGCGTGAGGAGGACTACGACACGGTGGCGGCCGAGCTGTCGGCCCTGCCCGGTGTCGCCGTCACCGAGGAGTCCGATCTGGTCTCGACCGATCGATCCTTCGCGCCCGATCTGGTGAGTCAGGTCAAGAAGACCGTCATGGACCGCGTCGACGGTGCGGCCGGCTGGAGCGTCGTCGCCGTCAACGCGAACGGGGCCGACGTCGGGGTCCTGACCGAGACCGCACCGGAACCGGTGCCGTCCATCAGCATCAGCCTCGATCGGCCGATCCAGGTGGCCGCGCAGAACGCGGTGAACGTCTCCCGCGACCAGGCGATGATGGTGGTGATCCAACCCTCGACGGGTGACATTCTCGCCGTCGCGCAGAACGCGGCCGCGGACCGTGACGGGCCGGTGGCGTCAACGGGTCTGTATCCGCCCGGGTCGACGTTCAAGATCGTCACGGCGGGGGCGGCCATCGCGGAGGGGCTCGCGACACCCGGCACCACGGTGCCGTGTCCGGGTCGCATCGTCATCGGGGAGCGCAGCGTCCCCAACTACAACGAGTTCTCGCTCGGCGACGTGTCGATGAGCACCGCCTTCACGCGGTCCTGCAACACCTCCTTCGCCAAGCTCGCCAGCGAGATGGGCCCCGACGACCTGACCGACGCGGCGGCCATGTTCGGCATCGGTCCCGAGTACACGGTGACGGGTCTGCCCACGGAGTCCGGATCCGTGCCCCCGGCGTCCGATCTCGTGCAGCGGACCGAGGACGGGTTCGGCCAGGGCAAGGTGCTCGTGTCCACGTTCGGCATGGCCCTGGCCGCCGCCACGGTGGCGCACGGCAGCACCCCGACGCCGCGGCTGATCCAGGGCGAGGACACCACGGTCGAGGGGGACCGCCCGGCGGTCGACCCGGCCGTCGTCGACGGGTTGCGCGGCATGATGCGGTCGGTGGTCACCAGCGGCACCGCGGACCGGATCGCCGACCAGGGCGAGGTCTACGGCAAGACCGGTGAGGCCGAGGTCGACGGCGGCTCGCACGCATGGTTCGTCGGCTACCGCGGAGACCTGGCGTTCGCCACGCTCGTCGTGCGCGGCGGCAGCTCCGACAACGCGGTGGCCGTCACCAGGGACATGTTCACGGCGCTGCCCGAGGGCTACTGACCACGGACTACGCTCGGGTGCATGGCTGTTCGCACCGTTCTCGAACCCGGCACCGTCTCCGACGTGCTCCCCGTCCCGAAGCACATCGAGCGGCCGGAGTACGCCTGGAAGAAGACCGCCCGCGAGGGCTCGGAACCGTGGGTGCAGACCCCCGAGACCATCGAGAAGATGCGGGTGGCGTCGCGCATCGCGGCGCAGGCACTGCGCGAGGCGGGCAACGCGGTGGCGCCGGGTGTGACCACCGATGCGCTCGATCGCATCGCCCACGAGTACATGATCGATCACGGTGCGTATCCGTCGACGTTGGGGTACAAGGGTTTTCCGAAGTCCTGCTGCACCTCGCTGAACGAGGTCATCTGCCACGGGATCCCCGATTCCACGGTCGTCCAGGACGGCGACATCGTCAACATCGACGTCACCGCCTACATCGACGGGGTGCACGGTGACACCAACGCGACGTTCCTCGCGGGCGACGTGTCGGAGGAGGCGCGGCTGCTCGTCGAGCGGACCCACGAGGCGACGATGCGGGCCATCAAGGCGGTCAAGCCGGGCCGGGCGCTCAACGTGGTGGGTCGCGTCATCGAGTCGTACGCCAACCGCTTCGGTTACGGCGTGGTGCGCGACTTCACCGGTCACGGTGTGGGAACGACGTTCCACAACGGCCTCGTGGTGCTGCACTACGACGAGCCGAGCGTCGAGACGATCATCGAACCGGGCATGACCTTCACCATCGAGCCGATGATCAACCTCGGCGGCATCGACTGGGAACAGTGGAACGACGGCTGGACCGTCGTCACCAAGGACCGCAGCTGGACCGCCCAGTTCGAGCACACCCTCGTCGTCACCGACACCGGGGCCGAGATCCTCACCCTGCCGTGACCCCGTCGCCGCTTTCCGGCGCCCTGCTCGTGGCGGGAACGACGTCGGACGCGGGGAAGAGCGTCCTCGTCGCCGGCCTGTGCCGACTGCTCGCGCGGCGGGGGGTGCGCGTCGCGCCGTTCAAGGCGCAGAACATGTCGAACAACTCGGTGGTGACACTCGACGGCGGCGAGATCGGCCGCGCCCAGGCGCTGCAGGCCCGAGCATGCGGCCTCGAACCCAGCGTGCGGTTCAATCCCGTGCTGCTCAAGCCCGGCGGGGATCGGACGTCGCAACTGGTGGTTCGGGGCCGGGCCACCGGGTCGGTCGGCGCACGCGACTACATGGCCCATCGCGAAGCGTTGCGCGCCGTCGTCGCGGAGGACCTGGCGTCGCTCCGCGCCGACTTCGACGTCGTGATCTGCGAGGGCGCCGGGTCGCCCGCCGAGATCAACCTGCGCGCCACGGATCTGGCCAATCTGGGCCTCGCCCGAGCGGCGGACCTGCCGGTGCTCGTGGTGGGCGACATCGATCGTGGGGGCGTGCTCGCGCACTTCTTCGGCACGCTGGCAATCCTCGACCCGGCCGATCAGGCACTGATCGCGGGATTCGTCGTCAACAAGTTCCGGGGCGATCCGGCGTTGCTGCAACCGGGGCTCGACACGCTGCGCGACCGGACGGGGCGGCGGACGTACGGCGTGGTGCCATTCGACGACGCCCTGTGGCTCGACGCGGAGGACTCGCTCGGCACCACGGCCGACGCCCCCGTGGGACGGCCCGGCAGGCCCGTCGGGACGCAGTGGCTGCGGGTGGCGGCGGTGCGCCTGCCGCGCGTGTCCAACTCGACCGACGTCGAGGCACTCGCCTGTGAACCAGGGGTCAGCGTGCAGTGGGCGACCGACCCGTCGCGGCTCGCGGACGCCGATCTGGTGGTCCTGCCCGGCTCGAAAGCGACGGTGCACGATCTGGAGTGGTTGCGCCGCACCGGAATCGCGGACGAGATCACGAGGCGGGTCGAGCGCGGCGGTCCGGTTCTCGGTATCTGCGGCGGATACCAGATGCTCGGCCGGCGCATCCTGGACGACGTGGAGTCGGGATCGGGCGCCGTGGCCGGGCTCGGCGTGCTCGACCTCGACATCGAGTTCGGACCGGACAAGGTGCTCCGACGTGTGCAGTCACCGACGGGGTTGCGCGGGTACGAGATTCATCACGGACGAGTCGTGCGCTCGGCCGATCCCGCCTGGTTCGACGGCGCGGACGGCGCCGGGGAGGGCAGCGTGCGAGGCGCCGTGTGGGGCACCCACTGGCACGGGTTGCTCGAGAACGACGAGTTCCGGCGGGACTGGCTGACGGAGGTCGCCGTGCGGGCCGATCGGCGCGGATTCGTCCCGGCCCCCGACACCGACGTCGACGCGGAGCGCACCGCACAGGTGGATCTACTGGCGGATCTCGTGGAGAACTCCCTCGACGTGGAGGCCGTGACGACGCTCCTCGCCGAGGGAGTTCCGGCGGGTCTGCCGGTTCTCACCGTCCGGTGATCAGACGGTGGTTCGCCGCAGCACCGCCCACACGCCGGGGGCGGCCAGCGCGGTGAGAACCAGGGGGAGCAGCACCATCGTGACCGGTCGGGGCGCGTCGGCGATCGCCGAGCCCACCGGCACCCACCAGCCCTGCCACGTGAAGACGACCACGATCACGCCGAGGAGCACCGTCGCGAGCAGTCCGGTGGCCCACAGTCCCACGGCCCGCCACCGGAGGTAGATCGCACCGGCCAGGACGCCGACGACGTTCGCGAACGCGATGACCGTCACGAAGAACGCGAACTCCGTGAGAACGGAGCCGGCGACGGGGGCGCTGAGGGAGAACAGCCGCATGCCGACACCGAAGCCGTCGGTGGCCCGCTCGACGAGCGACAGCGCGATCATCAGCGTCCCGAACAGCACCGCGTGAACACCGACCACGGCGGAGGTGGCACGGAAGAACTCCCAGCGGGTGACCCCCAGGCCGGAGACGAAGGGGAAGTACTGGTTCACCGACTGCGCGAACAGGACGAGGCCGAAGAAGAAGACGAACGTGGCGCCGCCGGTGTTGACGTCCGCGCTGCCTCGGGGGAGCAGTGCGAGCACGGTCCAGGTGATCCCGGCGATGGCCGCCAGGATGCCGATCGGCCACAGGAACGCGATCTGCCAGTTCTGGGCGTGCACACGGGCGACGGCCGCGGTGCGGGACGGGGTGGGGGCGAGAACGGTACTCACGAGGACACCTTCCGACGGGTGGTGCTGGCGACCACGAATTGCTGAAGGGACACCGGATCGACGTGCAGTCCGGCCGCGCGGGCGGCGGCGATCACCTCGGGCGAGAGGGGACCGTCGACGGTGGTGCGTGCCATCGACCCCATCGACTCGTGCGCCAGCACGGCGTGATCGGTGGTGAAGTCGGCGACGCTGTCGGCGTTGCCGCTGACGGTCACCGCGCGACCGCGGAGCTGCTCGGCGTCGTCGTCGACGACGACCCGGCCGCCGTCGATCACCACGACGCGGTCCACGAGATCGGCCACCTCGTCGATCAGGTGCGTCGACAGGACCACCGTGCGGGGATGCTCCGCGTAGTCGGCCAGGAGTCGGTCGTAGAACAGCTGCCGCGAGACCGCGTCGAGGCCGAGGTAGGGCTCGTCGAAGAGGGTGAGCGGAGCTCGGGACGCGAGGCCCACCACCACACCCAGGGCCGACGTCATACCGCGGGAGAGCTTCTTGACCTTCCGTCGGCGGGGAAGGTCGAAGTCCGCCATGAGATTCCGGGCGAGGTCGTCGTCCCACCGCGGCAGGATCGCGGCCGCGGCGTCGAGCACCTGACTCACGCGGAAGTCGTCCGGGTACCGCTGACTCTCCTTGACGAAGCAGACGTCACGCAGGACCGCCGCGTTCTCGAAGGGGTCGCCGCCGAACACCGACACCTCGCCGTCGTCCGCCCACTGCTGGCCCGTGAGGATCTGCAGGAGCGTGGTCTTGCCGGCGCCGTTGCGGCCCAGAAGGCCGTGGATGCCGTGCTCGTGGACGTCGAAGGACACGT
This sequence comes from Rhodococcoides corynebacterioides NBRC 14404, assembly GCF_001894765.1. Classification (GTDB taxonomy): domain Bacteria; phylum Actinomycetota; class Actinomycetes; order Mycobacteriales; family Mycobacteriaceae; genus Rhodococcoides; species Rhodococcoides corynebacterioides. Next base: position 100,168 of record NZ_BCWV01000004.1, on the reverse strand, counting down.
CGGCGAGGGCGTCGACGTCCCGAAAGCTCTTGCGCAGGTTGCGCACCGACACCACCGGGGCGCTCATCGTGCTCCCTCCCGTGACGCTGGGGCCGGCCCGGCCGCACGGTCGGCGATCATGGTCATGATCTCGTCGGGACCGAGGCCGAGCTTGCGTGCCTCGGCGACCAGTGGGGTGACGTACTGGTCGGCGAAGCGCTCTCGGCGCCGGAAGCGCAGCGCGTCGCGGGCGCCCGTGGTGACGAACATTCCGATACCTCGCTTCTTGTAGAGGATGCCGTCCGCGACGAGGTGTCCGAGCCCCTTGCCGGCGGTGGCGGGATTGATGCGGTGGAACGCGGCCAGTTCGTTGGTCGACGGCACTTGCGCCTCCTCGGCCAGTGATCCGTCGATGATCGAGTTCTCGATCATCTCGGCGATCTGCAGGAAGATCGGCCGCCCGTCGTCGATCACGATGACCACCGGGTCCATTGGTTGGGTGGTTCATTACTCATGTAACTAACCATAGAAGCTCGGCGGCGACAGCGCAAGGCTCCGCTCGGGTAGCGTCGCTGACCATGCAGAAGCAGACCGTGTCGGTGCCCGCCGGAGACGTCGAGGTGCGAGTCGACGGTCCCGACAGCGGGCACGCCGTCCTGCTCCTCCCGGGGTCGACCGCAGGGCCGGACTCGTTCGACGACACCGCATCCCGGCTCACGACGTCCGACCTGCGCACGTTCGTGGTCGAGCCAGGCGTGGCACTCGGCGACCGCGATCTCGTCGCGCTGCTCGACGCCCTCGGCCTGCCCTGGGTCAACCTGGTCGGCCGGGGAGACGGCGCCGACCGCGCCTGGTCACTGGCCGCCCGCACCTTCGGTCGCGTGTCGAGCCTGGTGGCGATCGATCGCGGCCACCCCGCGGTGCACGGCGACACGTCCTGTCCCGCAGTCGAACTGCGCACCACGATGGTGGTGACCGACCCGTCCGCGCAGGAGTTCGCCTCGGCCAGCAGCCGCTACGTCTACGGCGACTACCGGGTGATGCCGCTCGACACCACCGATCCCGCCGCCGCGGCAGCCGCCCTGGCGACGGAGATCGTCATGCGCACCAGCGCCTGGTAGGGCGGCGTTGCGGCTCGATCCGCGCGAGTTCCAGTGATGCGCTGCTGCTGCAGCCGACGCGGAGTGCTGGAACCGACGCGGATCGGCAGGCCCGCTAGAGGTCGAGGCCCAGAAGTGCGTTCTCCACCACCTCGGGGAGGGCGGGATGAATCCAGTACTGACCGCGGGCGATCTCCCGAACGGTCTGCCCGAAGGTGATGGCCTGGATGAGCGGCTGGATCACCGTCGGGGCCTGCTCGCCGATGATGTGGGCCCCGAGCAGCCGCCCGGTGGCACGGTCGGCGACGACCTTGCACAGCCCCTCGTGGTCCTCCATGGCCCAGCCGTAGGCGACGTCGGCGTACTTCTGGACCTTCACGGCGACGTCGTAACCCTGGTCGCGGGCCTCGCGCTCGGTGAGGCCGACCTCGGCGATCATCGGGTCGGTGAAGATGGCCGACGGGACGTATCGGTGGTCGAACGTCGCCCACCCGGTGGTGTCGGTCCAGTCGGGCCGCAGCACGTTCTCCTGCACCACGCGCGCCTCGGCGTTGGCGACGTGCTTGAGCTGGTACGGCGACGACACGTCGCCCAGGGCGAACACGCCTTCCGCGGTGGTGCGGCCGAACTCGTCGACCCGAATGCCGCCGTCGTCGCGCAGCTCGATGCCGGCGGCCTCGGCGCCGATGCGGTCGCCGTTGGGCACGCGACCCGCCGCGACGAGCAGAGCGTCACCGGAGACCTCGGTGCCGTCGGACAGCGTGACGACGACGGTGGAGCCGTCCTCCCGTGCGTCCACGGCCTCGACCCCGCGCCGCACGTCCCACTTGGCTGCGGCGAGATCGGTGAAGTGGGCGGAGATCTCCTCGTCGGACTTGCGCAGCATGCGGTCCTTGCGGACGAGCACGGTGACGCGGGAACCGAGGGCGGAGAAGACGTGCGCGAACTCCGCGGCGATGTACCCCGACCCGACCACGATCAGGTGTTCCGGCAAATCCTTCAGCCGCATGATGTCGTCGTTGGTGTGGTACCGGACGCCGCTGGTGGCGATGGCCTCGGGGATCACCGGGCGGGAGCCCGCGCCGACGACGACGCGGTCGGCCGTGACGATGCGGCCGTCGCCGGTGTCGATCCGACGCGGCCCGACGAACGTCGCGTGCGAGGAGTACAGCGTGACGTTGGGGGACCCGTCGCCGCGGCGGTAGTTCTCGCCGCCCTCGGCGATGGGGTCGATGCGACCGAAGACCCGGTCGACGATGTCCTGCCACCGGACTCGCTCGACGCGGGCGTCGATGCCGTAGCGCTCGGCGCGGCGCACGGTGTTCGCGACCTCGGCGGCGTAGACGAACATCTTGGTGGGGATGCAGCCGACGTTGATGCAGGTGCCGCCGAAGATCGACTCCTCGAACATGGCAACGGACAGGCCGTCGAACCGCTCGTCGAGGATGGTGTTGGCGGAGCCGGACCCGATGATCGCGACGTCGACGTGCTGCTCGCTCGTGCTCATGCGCCGGTCGCCATCTCGGCGTGGTCGCCGCCGGTCGCGGCGTCACCGCGACGGTCGGTCCCCGCGGCGCGCGCCTCGTGGTCGTCGAGCCACGCGTCGAGTTCGTGGAACGCCCGCGCGAGAGGCTCGTCGGTGGAGAGAAAGACGTCGTGCCGTGCGCCCTCGACGGGTACGACGGTGGTGCGATTGCCGAGGCAGCCGGCCCAGCGCGCGATCTGACGGACGTCGAGCACGGCATCCGCGGCGTCGACGTCGGGAATGTACTTCTTGGAGAAGCGGGTCACCTTGGACCGCAGGATCAGCGACGGAACACCGATGTCGAGTCCTCGATGCAGTTGCGCATGACCGCGTCGCACGGCACGGATCCACCCCAGCTTGATGGGGAAACCGGCGAGCGGCTTCCAGGACAGGTCGTAGCTCCAGTCGCCGCGTGCCTGCGCGCTGATGGACGAGCCGTACGTGTCGAGGCCCATGCCCGGCAGATCACGCTTCGGTGCCACCTTGCCCAGGACGCCCAGAGCGACGGTGCCCACACTGCGGACCAGGGGCGGGCCCTGCAGGTCGAACCACGGGCTGTTGAGAATCAGGCCGGCGACCCCGGCCGCGGCACTGCCGCCCGCGTGTTCGAGACGGTCGAGCCACAGCGGGACGATCAATCCGCCGGTGGAGTGGGCGGCCACCAGGACCGGGGCGCCGGTCTCCTCGCGCACGATCGCCAGGGCGCGATTCAACTCGGCGTCGTACAGCTCGAGGTCGGAGACGAAGTGCGGCGACTGACCCTCGTCCAGGGAGCGCCCGCACTTGCGCAGATCGAGGGCGTAGAACGCGTACCCGCGGTCCACGAAGTGCTCGGCGAGGTGGCGCTGGAAGAAGTAGTCGGTGAATCCGTGGACGTAGAGCACGGCGCCGCGCGGCTCGGACGGGGATCGCCGCGACCGTACGAGGGTGGCCCGCACCTGTCCCTCGCCGTCGGGGTCGGGGCCGAGCGGTATGGTCAGTTGCTCGTAGTCGTCACCGAGTACGTCGGACGCCCATGTAGTCACCCTCACACAGTAGATGGCGTGAGACAGGGGTCGCGAGGGGCACAATCGGGTACACGCCGGTGGCGCGACGCGGGGCGCGGCGCGTGCCGTGGACAGAACTCGAGGCGAAGGAAGTCGATCCAGCCGTGGCCGAACACAAGCAGAACCCGCAGTCCGCGTCGTCGGAGAAGCTCGACGTGGTGCTCATCGGCGCCGGCATCATGAGTGCCACGCTGGGCACCCTGCTGCATCAGGTGGAGCCGACCTGGTCCATCGGGCTGTTCGAGCGTCTCGACGCCGCCGCGGCCGAGAGCTCCGACCCGTGGAACAACGCCGGTACCGGTCACTCGGCCCTGTGCGAGCTGAACTACACGCCGCAGCAGAAGGACGGCTCGGTCGACATCGCCAAGGCGCTCACCGTGAACGAGCAGTTCCAGGTGTCGCGTCAGTGGTGGTCCCACGCCGTCGAGACCGGGGTGCTGAACGACCCCGAGAACTTCATCAACCCCATTCCGCACGTGAGCTTCGTGCACGGTGCGGACAACGTGAAGTACCTCCGCGCCCGGTACGACGCGCTCGCGACCAACCCGCTGTTCCCCGACATGGAGTACATCGACGACGCCGACGAGTTCTCGCGCCGTCTGCCCCTGATGGCGGCGGGTCGTGACTTCACCGACCCGATCGCGCTGAACTGGTCCGACGGCGGCACCGACGTCGACTTCGGCGCGCTCACCAAGCAGCTGCTCAACAACCTGGGCGCGGTCGGTGCCTCGATCGACTTCGGACACGAGGTCCGCGACCTGTCCAAGAACTCCGACGGGTCGTGGACGGTGAAGGTGCGCAACGGTCGCACCGGCGCGACGCGCACCATCGTCGCGAAGTTCGTCTTCGTGGGTGCAGGTGGCGGCGCATTGCCGCTGCTGCAGAAGTCGGGCATCTCCGAGGCCAAGGGCTTCGGCGGTTTCCCGGTCAGCGGCGAGTGGCTCCGGTGCACCAATCCTGCACTGGTGCAGCAACATTCGGCCAAGGTCTACGGCAAGGCGTCCGTGGGCGCACCGCCGATGTCCGTGCCGCACCTCGACACCCGCGTGATCGGCGGCAAGCCGGGACTGCTGTTCGGGCCCTATGCCGGGTGGTCGCCCAAGTTCCTCAAGAACGGCAAGATGACCGACCTCATCGGCTCGGTCAAGCCGAACAACCTGTTCTCCATGCTCGGCGTCGGTATGACCGAGATGGCACTCACCAAGTACCTCATCGGTGAGCTCCTGCAGTCCGAGGACGACCGCGTCGACACCCTCCGGGAGTTCATGCCGCGGGCCAAGGGCGAGGACTTCGAACTCGTCACCGCCGGTCAGCGCGTGCAGGTCATCCGTCGCAAGGGCAAGGGCGGGGTGCTGGAATTCGGCACGGCCGTCGTCAACGCCGGCGACGGCACCATCGCCGGCCTGCTCGGAGCCTCGCCGGGTGCCTCCACCGCGGTGCCCGCCATGCTCGAGGTCATGCAGCGGTGCTTCGCCGACCGCTACGAGTCCTGGAAGCCGACGCTGACGGACATGGTGCCTTCCCTCGGAACCAAGCTCGCCGAGAACCCGCGTCTGTTCGACGAGGTCTGGGCGCACACCACGCGCGTGCTGCATCTCGACCGGAGCCCCGCGGACCGCGGAGTCGCCTCGGCCGCGGATGGTGTGGTAGCACTCTGACATGGTGACAGCGACTGCAGCACTCAAGCGTTCCTGGGCACAGGACCTGTCGAATCGCACCCTCTACGAGCTGCTGAAGCTGCGCGTCGAGGTGTTCGTGGTCGAGCAGGCCTGCGCCTACCCCGAGCTCGACGGCAAGGACCTGCTGTCCGACACGCGCCACTTCTGGCTCGAGCGGGACGGCGAGGTGGTCTGCACCCTCCGCCTGCTCGAGGAGCACGACGACGGCGAGAAGTCCTTCCGCATCGGCCGCCTCTGCACGCACCGCTCCTCGCGCGGTCAGGGCCACACCACTCGGCTGCTGCGTGCCGCGCTGGCCGAGGTCGGCTCGGCGCCGTGCCGCATCAACGCACAGAGCTATCTCGTGGAGATGTACGCCAAGCACGGCTTCGTCCCCGACGGCGAAGAGGTGCTCGAGGACGGCATCCCGCACACCCCGATGCGCCGCGGCGGCGGGAGCCCGTGGCAGGACAAGTGACCGTCGGCTATCCCTTCTCGGCCGTCGTCGGCCAGGACCGCCTGCTGCTCGCTCTCACGCTCTGCGCCGTGCACCCCGGCATCGGTGGGGTGGTCGTGCGCGGCGAGAAGGGCACCGCCAAGTCCACGGCCGTGCGAGCGCTCGCGGCCCTCTTGCCGCCGGTGCGCGACGACGACGGCGAGCGGCCCGCGCGCCTGGTCGAACTTCCGGTCGGCGCCACCGAGGATCGCGTCGTCGGCTCGATCGACTTCGAGCGCATCGTGCAGGACGGGACGCGCGCGTTCACACCCGGCCTGCTGGCGTCGGCGGACCGCGGGATTCTCTACGTCGACGAGGTCAACCTCCTACACGACCATCTGGTCGATCTTCTGCTCGACGCGGCGGCCATGGGTCGGGTCCACGTCGAACGTGACGGCATCTCGCGCTCCTACCCGTCTCGGTTCGTGCTGGTCGGCACCATGAATCCGGAGGAGGGCGAACTACGCCCGCAGCTGCTCGACCGGTTCGGACTGGCCGTCGATGTCGCCGCGTCGCGTGACGTCGACACCCGCATGGACGTCGTGCGCCGCCGACTGGACTTCGAGTTCGATCCCGTCGCCTTCGAAGAGCGCTACGCCGACGCCGACGCCGCCGTGGCCCAGCGCATCGCCGACGCCCGATCTCGCCTCGATTCCGTCGGGTTGCCCGACACCGAGCTGCGTCGGATCGCGGCCGTCTGCGCGGCGTTCGACGTCGACGGCATGCGCGGCGACCTCGTCGTGGCCCGCACGGCGGTCGCCCACGCGGCCTGGCGGGGCGCGGACGAGGTCACCGAGGACGACGTCCGCGTGGCCGTCGAACTCGCCCTGCCGCACCGACGTCGACGCGATCCGTTCGACGCCCCCGGACTCGACGACGGCGCCGTCGACGACGCCATGGACAAGGCGGCGGAATCCGTCGCCGAGCACGAGCCGGACCCGGAGCCCGATCCCGACGGCGACGGACCCGACGGGGGCGGCGCGCCCGACCCGACGGTCCCGCCGGACGCGACGGATCCGCCGTCCGCGGCGCCCGAGCAGTCCGACGAGTCGTCGGATCGCCGCGCCCCGAGCGGAACCGACCCGGCGTCGATCGGTGCGAGTTTCGACACCCGGCTGCTGCAGATCGACGGGGTGGGCGAGGGATCGCCGGGACGGCGATCGCGGGCGCGCACCACGAGCGGGCGCACCGTGCGTGCCACCGACTTCGCCGGTGGCAGTCTGCATCTGGTGGGCACGCTGCTGCGGGCGGCCGAGCGTCGTGACCCCGCGGCGTCGGGCCGGTTGTCGATCGCGGGCGCGGACCTGCGGGGCGCCGAGCGCGAGGGCCGCGAGGGCAACACCATCGTGTTCGTCGTCGACGCCTCCGGGTCCATGGCGGCACGGGATCGGCTCGAGGCCGTGACCGGAGCCGTCGTCTCCCTGCTGCGCGACGCCTACCAGCGCCGCGATCGGGTCGCCGTCGTGTCCGTGCGCGGCACCGACGCCGAGATCCTGGTGCCGCCCACGCGCTCGGTGGACGTCGCCGTCACCCGGCTGCGGCACGCGCGGACCGGCGGGCGCACGCCGCTGGCCTCCGGCTTCCTCACCGCGCGCGACGTCGTGGCGCGGGAGCGGGTGCGCGAGCCCGGCCGTCGGGCTCTCGTCGTCACCGTCACCGACGGCCGCGCCACCGGTGGACCCGACCCCGTCGACCGGGCTCGACGCGCCGCCGCGGCACTGGCCTCGGACTCGGTGGCGTCCGTCGTGGTCGACTGCGAGACCGGCATGGTGCGACTCGGTCTGGCCCGCGACCTGGCGCGTGCGCTGCGCGGGACGCACGTCACCCTGCCCGAACTGTCCTCGGCGAGTGTGGCGGGCGTCGTCCGCGCCGCCGCGGCCTGACGAGAGAAGTCCTGTGCCTCGAGGTGTTCCGCTGCCCGGCAGCGTTCCCGACGACGGTCTGACCACCCGGCAGCGTCGCAACCAGCCCGTGCTCGCGGTCCACACCGGCGCCGGCAAGGGCAAGTCGACCGCGGCGTTCGGGATGGCGTTGCGGGCGTGGAACCAGGGTTTCGACGTGGCGGTGTTCCAGTTCGTCAAGAGCGCGAAGTGGAAGGTCGGCGAGGAGTCGGTCTTCCGGACCCTCGGCGACCTGCACACCGAGACGGGCGTGGGCGGCGCGGTCGAGTGGCACAAGATGGGGTCCGGCTGGTCCTGGTCGCGCAAGCAGGGCAACGAGGTGGACCACGCCGAGGACGCGCGGGAGGGATGGCGTGAGATCGCGTCGCGGATCGCGGCGGAACGGCACCGGTTCTACGTCCTCGACGAGTTCACCTACCCGCTGCACTGGGGGTGGATCGACGTCGACGAGGTGGTCGAGACGCTCACCTCACGGCCGGGCGCCCAGCACGTCGTGATCACCGGCCGCAACGCGCCGCCCGCACTGATGGACGCCGCCGATCTGGTGACCGAGATGGCGAAGGTCAAGCACCCCATGGACGCCGGTCGCAAGGGCCAGCGCGGGATCGAGTGGTGACCGACTCCCTCGCGGCCGTCGTGGTGGCCGCCCCGTCCTCGGGCAGCGGCAAGACGACGATCGCCACCGGCATCATGGGCGCGCTCAGCGCGGCCGGGCATCGAGTCGCACCGTTCAAGGTGGGCCCCGACTACATCGACCCGGGCTACCACGCGGTGGCGGCCGGGCGCCCCGGGCGCAATCTCGACGCGGTGATGGTCGGCTCCGACGCCCTGGTGCCGATGGTGCGGTGGGGGGCGCGGGACTGCGACCTCGCGGTGGTCGAGGGCGTGATGGGACTGTTCGACGGACGGATCCCGCCCGACGACACCGACCCCGTCGGTCCGGCCGCGGAGGGGTCCACCGCGGCGGTGGCGACGACGATCGGGGCGCCGGTCATCCTCGTGATCGACGCCCGCGGCCAGAGTCAGAGCGTCGGTGCGGTGGTCCACGGCTTCGCGACCCACGACCCCCGCGTCCGTCTCGGCGGGGTGATCCTCAACAAGGTCGGCAGTGCGCGCCACGAGGCGGTCCTGCGGCAATCCTGCGAGCGGGTCGGGGTGCCCGTGCTGGGCGCGATTCCGCGGTCCGGCGCCCTCGACGTCCCGTCACGCCACCTCGGCCTGGTCACCGCCGCCGAGCACGGGATTGCAGCGGTGGCCGCGGTCGACGCGATGGCGGCGCTGGTGGCCCGACACGTCGACCTCGAGGCGGTGGTCCGACTCGCGCGCACCGCGTCCGTGCCGGAGTCGACGCCCTGGTCGCCCGACGCGGCCGTCGGCGAGATCCCGCCCGGTTCGCGTCCGGTGATCGCGGTGGCCGGCGGTCCCGCGTTCACCTTCGGCTACACCGAGCACGAGGAGGTTCTCGTCGCTGCGGGGGCCGACGTGGTGACGATCGATCCGCGCCACGACCGACTGCCCGACGATGTCGCCGGTCTGGTGGTGCCGGGTGGCTTCCCCGAACTGCACGCGGAGGAACTCGCGGCGAACGACGGGTTGTCGGCGGACGTCCGCGCCCTCGCCGACCGGGGCGCGCCCATCCACGGCGAGTGCGCCGGGCTGCTCTACCTCGCCGCCGCGCTGGACGGCCACGCGATGGCCGGGGTCCTCGACCTCGACGCGGAATTCGGGTCGGGTCTGACTCTCGGCTACCGCGACGCCGTCGCGCTGACCGACTCCGTCCTCTTCGACGCCGGGACCAGGGTGACCGGGCACGAATTCCATCGCACCCGCGTCGTGCGCGCAGGGGACCACGCCCCGGCGTGGGGGTGGCGACGGGACGGCGTGACGGTGCGCGAGGGTGCGGTCAGCGCCTCGGGACGCGTGCATGCGTCCTACCTGCACACCCATCCCGTGGCGACGGCGACGGCGCTGACGCGCTTCGTCGCGGCCTGTCGGTCCGTCCGCTTCGGGTAGATCCGTCCGTTTTCGCGCGCTCGCCCGCCGTCGCCGCCGGAAGTGGCACTCTGGACGGAATGACGGACATCGACGGCCGACTTCTCCTCGGCCCCCTGGTGCGCTACGTCGACTGCGACCGCGCCACGTTCTGGGTCGAGACCGACCGCGCCTGCACGGTGGCGGTGCAGACGCGAGCCGACTCGGGGGAGACGCGGCGCGTCGAGGAACCCACCTGGGGCCTCCACGGCCACCACTACGCTCTCGTCGCCGTGGAAGGCCTGCCGCCGGACACCGTCGTCGACTACACGGTCTCGATCGACGGAGCCGAGGTGTGGCCGGCGGCCGGGCGTCGCGCCGTCGTGCACACCCAGCGTGCCGACGGCCCGATCACCGTGGCCTTCGGATCCTGCCGCCGCGGCGACACGTACAGCGACGAGGCGTTGACACGCATCGGCGCGGACGCCCTCGTGGGGATGGCCGATCGGGTGCGCGACCAGGACTCTTCCCTGTGGCCGGACCTGCTCGTCTTCCTCGGCGACCAGGTGTACGCCGACGATCCGTCGCCGGAGATCGTGGATCGGCTCCACGCCCGCCGCGCTGCGGGCGAGCGCGCGGCGGGCGCACGGTCCGAGGACGTCGAGGACGAGATCTGCGACTTCGAGGAGTACACCTGGCTCTACCAGGAGTCGTGGGGCGACATCCGCGTCCGCGAGCTCCTCGCCACGGTGCCGACGTGCATGATCCTCGACGATCACGACCTCCGGGACGACTGGAACTCCTCCGCCGACTGGCGCGCGGAGGTCACCCGGGCGCCGTGGTGGCAGGACCGTGTGATCGGCGCGTTCTCGTCCTACTGGGTCTACCAGCACCTGGGCAACCTGTCCCCGCAGGAACTGGAAGAGGACGAGATGTACGCCGCGATGCGGTCGGCGACCTCGGATGCCGAGCGGGAGAAGCTGCTCGCGGAGTTCGCGCTACGAGCCGACAGCGAGCCGTCGTCGGCGCGGTGGAGCTACCACCGCGACATCGGCAACACCCGCCTGATCATGATCGACTCACGCTGCTCGCGGGACCTGACGCCGGAGCGGCGCGCGCTGGTCGACGACACCGAGTGGGCCTGGGTGCGCGAGAAGGCGCTCACCGCCGAGACCGAGCACGTGCTGCTCGGCTCGTCGCTGCCGTTCCTCATGCTTCCGGGTCTGCACAACATCGAGCAGTGGAACGAGGCGGTCGCGCAGGGCGCGTGGGGTCGTCGCGCGGCGACGGTGGGGGAGAAGCTGCGGATCGCGCTCGACCTCGAACACTGGGCGGCGTTCGGCAAGTCCTTCGCGGACATGGTCGACCTGGTGGACGAGGTGGTCACCGGACCGCAGGCGCCGCGCTCTCTGGTGTGGCTGTCGGGCGACGTGCACTGCTCCTACGTCGCGCGCGCGGAGACCCGAGTGCCGACGTCGACCGCGCTGTATCAACTGACGATGTCGCCGTTCCGGAATCCGCTGGACCTCCCCATCCGGGCCGTGAACCGGCTGGCCATCCGCCGACCCGTGGCGCGGGTGCTCGAACGGCTCGCGCGCCGCGCGAAGGTGGAACCGGTCCACGCGCGCTGGGAGACCGAAGCCGGTCCCTGGTTCGACAACGGCGTGATGTCGCTCACCACCGATTCGCAGGCGCTGCATCTGCGTGTCGACCACGCGGCGGTCGCCGACGGGCGGCAGACGCTGCGCACCACCGCGGAATACGACCTCACGCCGTCGGGCGCGCGCCGCCGCTGAGCCCGTCGGCGGTCGGCCGGTCACCGGCGGCTGCAGTAGGGTTCCGCGACGTGGATGCGACCGATTCCCCCTACTTGGTGGGGCTGAACCTGGCCGGTCGCCGCGTGGTGGTCGTCGGTGGCGGCAGCGTCGCCCAGCGCCGCCTGCCGTTGCTGATCTCGTGCGGCGCCCGGGTGACGGTGATCGCGCGGGAGGCGACTCCGGCCGTCGACGCCCTCGCCGACTTCGGGCAGATCGAGCTGGAGGTGCGCGACTACCGCGACGGCGACCTCGCCGGCGCCTGGTACGCCATCGCCTGCACCGACGAGGCCGACACGAACGCCGCCATCGTGGCGGAGGCCGAGCGGGACCGGATCTTCTGCGTCCGCGCGGACGTCGCGCGCGACGGCACCGCCGTCACGCCCGCCAGCGCGGAGTACGACGGTCTCACCGTGGGGGTGCTCGCCGGCGGCGAGCACCGACGGTCGGCCGCGGTCCGCAACGCCCTGCTCGACGGACTGCAGTCCGGCGCGATCGCCGACGCAGCGGAGCCCGAGGTCGCCGGAGTCGCGCTCGTCGGCGGCGGTCCGGGGGACCCGGACCTGATCACGGTGCGCGGACGACGGCTCCTGGCCCGCGCCGACGTCGTGGTCGCGGACCGGCTCGCTCCGCCCGAGTTGCTCGCCGAACTCGGTCCGCACGTGCAGGTGATCGACGCCTCGAAGATCCCGTACGGGCGCTTCATGGCGCAGGAGGCGATCAACGACGCCCTGATCACCCACGCCAAGGCCGGCAAGTTCGTCGTGCGTCTCAAGGGCGGCGATCCGTACGTGTTCGGGCGGGGGTACGAGGAGCTCGAGGCGTGCACCGCGGCCGGCGTGCCCGTCACCGTCGTTCCCGGCATCACCAGTGCCATCTCGGTGCCGTCGGCCGCCGGAGTGCCCGTGACCCACCGCGGTGTCACCCACGAGTTCGTCGTCGTCAGCGGGCACCTGCGCCCCGACCACCCCGAGTCGCTGATCGACTGGCCCGCGCTCGCTCGGCTGCGTGGCACCCTGGTCCTGCTCATGGCCGTGGAGCGGATCGACGCGTTCGCCGCGGTCCTGACCGCTCACGGCCGACCCGCCGACACCCCGGTCGTCGCGATCCAGGAGGGCACCACGCGGTCGCAGCGGGTGGTGCACGCCGACCTCGCCACGATCGCCGACCGGGTCCGTGAGGAGAACATCCGGCCCCCGGCGATCATCGTCGTCGGACCCGTTGCGGGTTTTCCGGCGCGGATCGGGGATCTCGTTCCCGGGCAGTAGAGTGGCCGACCATGTCCGCCTCCCAGCACGTCGCGCCCGTCAGTTATCCGGTGACGACCCGCGCGTTCGGACTGGCCATCGTCGCCCTCGGCGGCATGCAGTTGATGGCCGTGTTGGACGGCACCGTCATCAATCTCGCCCTCGCGCCGCTGCAGGCGGAACTGAACCTCTCGGACGCCGGACGCAACTGGGTGGTGTCGTCCTACGTGCTGGCCTTCGGCGGCCTCATGCTCCTCGGTGGGCGGATGGGCGACTCCTTCGGCCGTAAGCGGATGTTCCTCACGGGCGTCGCGCTGTTCACGGTGGCGTCCGCCGTGTGCGGCCTGGCCCAGAACGAGGCGATGCTGGTCGGCGCACGCATCGTGCAGGGCGCCGGTGCGGCCGTCGCTTCACCCACGGCGTTCGCCCTGGTGGCGACGACGTTCGCGCCCGGCCCGGTCCGCAATCAGGCGATCGCGATCTACGCGGCCATGACCGGGGTGGGGTCCTTCTCCGGGCTCATCATCGGCGGTGCGCTCACCGAGGTGTCCTGGCGCTGGATCTTCCTCATCAACGTGCCGATCGGACTGGCCATCCTCGTCGTCGGCGCGCGAGCACTCGTGGAGACGGCGGCGGCGCGTACCGCGCTCGACGTCCCCGGAGCGATCCTCGCCACCCTCGGCTCGACGGCCGTGGTGTTCGGCATCGTCGAGGGGCCCGAGCGCGGTTGGACCGACGCCGTCACCGTGGCGTCCGTCCTGGTCGGACTCGCCCTCCTCGGCGCGTTCCTCGTGGTGGAACGTCGCGCGAGCAACCCCCTGCTGCCGTTCGAGTTGTTCCGCGATCGCGACCGGGTCGCGACGTTCGCGGCCATCTTCTTCTCCGGCGGCGCCCTGTTCGCGATGACCGTGATCGTGGCGGTGTTCGTGCAGGACGTCCTCGGCTACAGCCCGCTGCACGCGGGCATCTCGTTCATCCCCTTCGGCGGCGGAATGGCGCTGGCCGCGATCACGTCCTCGTGGCTCGCGCCGCGCGTCGCGCCGCGATGGATCGTGTTCACCGGCGCGGTGCTGACCGTCGGTTACCTGATCTTCGCGTCCCGCATCGACGTCGACGCGTCGTACTGGTCCGATCTCTTCCTGCCGATCGGCGGCATCGGTTTCGGCGTCGGCCTGGCGGTCATCGCCCTGCCGCTCTGCGCGATCGCCCAGGTGCGGGCGGAGAACATCGGACCGCTGACGGCGATCTCGCTGGTGGCGCAGAACCTCGGTGGGCCGCTCGGTCTGGCGGTGGTCAGCGCGATGGCGGCGGCGAAGACGCTCTCCCTCGGCGGCGTCACGGGGTCGGCGGTGTCGATGACCGACGAGCAGGTGCGGGTGCTGGGCGAGGGGTACACCTTCGGACTGCTCGGCTGCGCGGGATTGGCCGCCATCGCGGCCGTGTCGGCCCTGTTCATCCGGTACAGCGCGGCGGACGTGGCGTCCGCCAAGGCTGCACAGGAAGCCGCTCGCGGCTGACGCGTGTCACAGGAAGCCGCTCGCGGCTGACGCGTGTCACAGGAAGCCGCTCGCGGCTGAGGCGTACCCGGCGCAGGCCGTCCGCGGCCGAGTCAGGTCACGACGGTCAGCAGGGTCGGCGAGGTGACCTCCACGCGCAGCCCGGCGGCGCGCGCCACGCGAGCGAGCCCCCGCACGTCGGTCGGTTCGGCGCGGGTGGTGGTCAGTGCCCGGGCGAGCAGGCCCTTGTGGTGCTTGTTGAAGTGGCTGACCACGCTGCGACTGCCGTCCGGCTTCTCGGTGACGACGGTGGCGGTCACGGCCCCGGGGACGGGGCCGAGGTCCTGGTAGACGCCGGACCGCAGGTCGACCACCACTCCCTGCGCGGCGCCGGCGAGCGCGTCGCCCAGGTGCGGCTTCCAGTGCGAGCGAAGCGTGCCGAGACCCGGCAGGGTGGTGCCGCCGGACAGGCGGTACCAGGGCACGGGGTCGGTCGCGCGAACGGCGCCGAAGAGGGCGGATCCGATCCAGAGCCGGTCGGCCGCGCGGGCCCGCCCGGCGCGGGTGAGCGACGGTGCGTCGAACGCGTCGTAGAGCACGCCGGTGTAGCGCTCGAGTGCCGGCGCGGTCGGCGAGGTGCGGATCTCGGCGTTGCGGACGGCGTCCGCGCTCTGCGTGGAGCCGAGGCCCAGCACGCGGGGGGCGTCGGGATCGTCGGCCAGCCCGACGAGGGCATCGACGACGGCCTCCCGCGCGGGAGTCAGGCCCGGCAGCGCGAGGGCGGCGAGGTCGAGGGCGCCGCCGGTGCCGCCGTCGGACTTCGTCTCGGACGGGGGCAGCAGGATCAGCACGGTCGGCAACCCTACCGAGCGGGATAGCTGCCTCCACCCACTAGGCTCGTCGGCTGTGATCACCCGTCTGTCCCATCTGTTCCTGCGCACCCTCCGTGACGATCCGGCGGACGCGGAGGTGCCCAGCCACAAGCTGCTCGTGCGCGCCGGTTACGTCCGCCGTGTGGCTCCGGGTGTCTACTCCTGGCTGCCGCTCGGGCTGACCGTGCTGCGCCGGGTGGAGCAGGTGGTGCGCGAGGAGATGAACGCCATCGGCGCGCAGGAGATCTCACTGCCGGCGCTGTTGCCGCGCGAGCCCTACGAGGTGACGAATCGGTGGACCGAGTACGGGGACGGATTGTTCCGGCTGAAGGACCGCAAGGGTGCCGACATGCTGCTCGGCCCCACCCACGAGGAACTGTTCGCCCTGACGGTCAAGGGCGAGTACTCGTCGTACAAGGACCTGCCGGTCACGCTCTACCAGATCCAGACGAAGTACCGCGACGAGGAGCGTCCGCGCGCCGGGATCCTGCGCGGCCGCGAGTTCGTCATGAAGGACTCCTACTCGTTCGATCTCGACGAGGCCGGCGCGACGGCGTCGTACCACGCTCACCGCGAGGCCTACCAGCGCATCTTCGACCGGCTCGGCATCTCGTACGTCGTCGTCGCTGCGACGTCGGGCGCCATGGGCGGCAGCGCGTCCGAGGAGTTCCTGGCCGAGTCCGACATCGGTGAGGACACGTTCGTCCGCAGCCCGGAGAGCGGATACGCCGCCAACGTCGAGGCCGTCGTGACCCCGGCGCCGCCGTCGCGATCGACCGAGGGTCTTCCCGAGGCCGTGGTCCACGAGACGGGGTCCACCCCGACCATCGCGACGCTGGTCGACTGGGCCAACGGCGCCGACCTCGGGCGGACGGTCACGGCGGCGGACACCCTGAAGAACGTCCTGGTCAAGACGCGCATCCCCGGCGGTGAGTGGGAACTGCTGGCCATCGGCGTGCCCGGCGATCGCGAGGTGGACACCAAGCGCCTCGAGGCGTCGTTGGCGCCCGCGGAGTTCGAGTTGCTGGGGGATGCCGATTTCGCCGCTCACCCTTTCCTGGTGCGCGGGTACATCGGCCCGAAGGCGTTGCTGGAGAACGGTGTCCGCTACCTCGTCGACCCGCGGGTCGTCACCGGTACCGCCTGGATCACGGGGGCGGACGAGCA
Organism: Rhodococcoides corynebacterioides NBRC 14404; assembly: GCF_001894765.1. Lineage (GTDB taxonomy): Bacteria > Actinomycetota > Actinomycetes > Mycobacteriales > Mycobacteriaceae > Rhodococcoides > Rhodococcoides corynebacterioides. Next base: position 83,896 of record NZ_BCWV01000004.1, on the reverse strand, counting down.
GGGCAAGCACGTGGTCGACCTCGTGGTCGGCCGTGACTTCACGCCCGACGGCACCATCGAGGCCGCCGAGGTCCGGGACGGCGATCTCGCTCCCGACGGTCGCGGCACCCTGGTCTCCGCCCGCGGCATCGAGATCGGGCACATCTTCCAGCTCGGCACCAAGTACACCGACGCCTTCGCCGTCGACGTCCTGGGCGAGAACGGCAAGCCGGTTCGCCTGATCCAGGGGTCCTACGGCGTCGGCGTCTCCCGCCTGGTCGCGGTGATCGCCGAGCAGATGCACGACGACAAGGGTCTGCGGTGGCCGGCCTCGGTGAGTCCCGCGGACGTGCACGTCGTCATCGCCAACAAGGACGACGGTGCGCGGGCCGGCGCGGAATCGCTCGCCGCCGACCTGGACGCCCGCGGGCTCGACGTGCTGCTCGACGACCGGCCGAAGGTCTCGCCGGGCGTCAAGTTCAAGGACTCCGAGCTGATCGGCGTGCCGCTCACCCTCGTGGTCGGACGTGGCTGGGCCGACGGCACCGTGGAGCTCAAGAACCGGTTCGACGGATCCACGCGGGAGGTCGCGGCCGACGACGCCGTGGGCGAGATTCTCACTGCGACCGGACGCGGCATCCGGTGACGGGTCCGGGGCCGATCGAGGCCACCGAGACCAGGCTGGCCGGCACCTTCGACGAGCGGTCGGCCGGTGACAAGCTCGCGTCGGTGATGGCTCGCACCGTCGGCGCGAAGCGGGTCCTCATCGTCGATCCGCTCGACGGCGAATCCACCGCGCACGCCGTGCGCGCCGTGGGGCCGCGAGGGCGGGTGGTCACCCTGGTGGCCACCGAGGCCGCCGCGGACACGGTGCGGTCGTCGCTGGACGACGAGCTCGCGTCGCGGGTGGACCTGATGGTCGGCGAACCGCTGACCACCCTCGCCCGGATTCGAGCCGACGACGACTCGCTCTTCGGGGTCATCGACCTCCACCTCCGGCGCATCGCGCGGGACGGCCCCGTCGACGCGGGGGCCCAGTACGTGGAGTGGTCGCTGGTGCTCGGTCGTCCCGGCACGGTGATCATCGCGGACGGTGTGGTCGGTGACGGCGCCGTCGACACGGACGGACCGGCGGGGGACACCCTGCGCGCCATGCTGAACCTGGTGGCGGCGCACCCACGACTGGACGGCACCGCGGTGCAGACGGTCGGGGTGCACGGACGCGACGGGCTGCTGCTCGCCGTCGTCACGGACTGATCGTCAGGCCGGTGTGCCGGGGAACGCGACCGTCGACGGGAAGATGCCGAGAATGGCCCGCCAGGACGCGGCCCGACGTGCGGCATCGGTGAGGGCGACGACGGCGGCTTCCCGGGTGGGCGCGGACCGCGCCCGTTCGATCACCGAGCGCCATGCGACGGCGGTGTCCTCCTCGACCTGCTGCGCCAGACGCGCGGCGGCGACGGCGTCGGTGACGGGGAACGGCACGGTGTAGCCGGCGGCGGCGGGCGGTGCCTCGACGTCGGCGGCGGTCAGGGCGTCGATCGTCGCGTCCCGGCGGGCACGGTGGTCGGCGGCGTACTGCGCGACGAGCGGGTCGCGGGTGGGGTTGGAGAACGCCGCCACGACGCCGTAGGCGAAGACGGCCGCGTGTTCGGCGGCCAGGGCGTCCACCAGGGCCTGCTGTTCGGATCCGAGATCGGTCACGAGGTCGCCTTTCGGGGGTCGCGGGCCGTGCTCACGCGTGGATCGCTGCCGCTCACGCCTGGATCGCTGCCGCTCACGCCTGGATCGCTGCCGCTCACGCCTGGATCGCTGCCGCTCACGCTTGTATCGCTGCCGCGACGAGGGTGCAGGACGCGCTGATCGACCCGAGCAGCCCGCCGCGGTAACCCTGCGTCGACCGCGCCAGGGTCGCCGCACGCTGGGCGGACTCGGTCAGATCGTCGCGCAGTTGCGCGGGCGTGGGGATGTCGCTCGGCTGGACCGAGGCGGTGGTCGTCGGTGTCGTGGTGGCGGTGACGGGGGTGACGCGGACGATCTCGGCGTCGAGAGCGTCGGCGTGCGCGGTGCGCTGATCCGCGACGACGGTCATGGTGTCCACCAGGTCCGGGCGATCGGCCAGCACGGCCCGTGCGGCGGCGGCGTCGGCACGCGCGCGCCGCGCCTCGGCCAGCAGGGGGTCGGGTTCGACCGGGGACGCCTCGTCCGCGCCGCTGCACGCCGTCGCTCCGGCCAGCATCGCCGCGGCGCCCAGCGTTGCCGACGCACGCAGAACCGAGCGGCGCGAGACGGCCGGGGTGCGGGGGCGGGAAGTGCGGTCGACGGGGAACACGTCGCACATCGTGCCAGAGGCGCGGGCGTCGGCGGAGTGCCAGAGGCGCGGGCATCGGCAGAGTGCCAGAGGCGCGGGCCCGGACACGTCGTCGTCGCCCGCGCCGACACGCGGTATCGTGGTCACCTGCCGTGACACGGGTCGACGCCGATCCGTGTGAACACCCACAACTTCACGAGGAGTCCTGCGCGCGATGCCGGTGCCGTCCAGAGACAGGGTCGTCGAGCTGATCTCCGCTCACGCCGCGAACCCCGGGTTCGCCGAGGGAGAGTTCGACGTCGAGGAGGTCTCGGTGTCCAAGGCGGGCAGCCGCAGCGTCGTGAAGGTCGTGGTGGACCGTGACGCCGGGTTCGAACTCGACGTTCTCGCGGCGATCAGCCGCCAGATCTCCGGAATGCTCGACGCCGCGACCGAGTTCGGCGACAGTCCGTACACACTCGAGGTGACCACTCCCGGCGTCGACCGTCCGCTGACCGAGCCGCGCCACTGGCGCCGGGCGCGCGGGCGTGCGGTCACCGTGACGATCGGTGACGAGGCCGTCGACGGGCGGGTCGGGGAGAGTCGCCCCGAGGTCGGCGAGATCGACCTGGTGATCAAGTCGCGGTCCGGCCCGCAGGTGCGCACGATCCGCTCGGCCGACATCCGCTCCGCGGTGGTGCGCGTCGAGTTCTCTCCGCCGAATCCGGCGGAGCTCGCGCTCGCCGGTGGCGTCGCCCCCGGCCGCTACGACCCGCTCGATCCTCCGGACGAGCCGACGGATCTCGACGTCGACGACGATGCCGACTCCGACTCCGGCGCCGACTTCGACGACGCCGCGTCCGACTTCCCCACCGACCAGTCCAGCGAAAGCCGACACCAGTGAACATCGACATGACGGCCCTCCGCGCGATCGAGGCGGACAAGGGCATCACCACCGAGGCGGTCATCGAGACGCTGCAGACCGCTCTGCTGACCGCCTACAAGCACACCGCCGGGCACCGCTCCGACGCGCGGATCGACGTCGACCGTCGGACCGGGCAGGTACGGGTGATGGCGCGCGAGACCGACGAGGACGGCAACCTCGTCGCGGAGTTCGACGACACGCCGGAAGGCTTCGGTCGCATCGCGGCGACCACGGCTCGTCAGGTCATCCTGCAGCGGCTGCGCGACGCCGAGAACGAGAAGTCCTTCGGCGAGTTCTCCACCCACGAGGGCGAGATCGTCGGCGGTCTGGTGCAGGCGGACGCGCGCCTGAACGCGCGCGGCACCGTCGTGGTCCGCGTGGGCAGCGACGCGGGCGGTCTCGACGCCGTGCTCCCGCCGGCCGAGCAGGTGCCGGGGGAGATCTACGAGCACGGTGATCGGATCAAGTGCTACGTGGTCGGCGTGGCGCGCGGTCAGCGTGGCCCGCAGGTGACGTTGTCGAGGACGCACCCGAACCTCGTTCGCAAGGTGTTCGCCCTGGAGGTGCCGGAGATCGCCGACGGATCCGTCGAGATCGTCTCCGTCGCGAGAGAGTCGGGCCACCGGTCGAAGATCGCCGTGCGCTCGACGGTCGCCGGCCTGAACGCAAAGGGTGCCTGCATCGGCCCTATGGGGCAGCGGGTGCGCAACGTGATGAGCGAACTCGCCGGCGAGAAGATCGACATCATCGACTACGACGACGATCCGGCGACCTTCGTCGGCAACGCCCTGTCGCCGTCGAAGGTCGTGTCGGTCACCGTGGTGGACGAGGCGGCGAGGGCGGCGCGGGTGGTCGTGCCCGACTACCAGTTGTCCCTGGCCATCGGCAAGGAGGGTCAGAACGCCCGACTCGCCGCGCGACTCACCGGGTGGCGCATCGACATCAGGAGCGACGCGGCGGTGGACAGCACCCCGTGACGGGCGGTGGGAACGGCCCGGCCACGGGCGGTGGGAATACCGACCCCGAATCCGCGTTAGACTGTGACACGGCTCGACGCACGGTGGATTCCGCTGCATCAGGCGCAGGTACGTCCGTTCCGCAGGGACCGGTCCGCACGTGCGTAGGATGCAAACGGCGTGATTCGCCGTCCGCCCTGGTTCGTATCGCAGTCGTTCTCGACGAGAACGGCGGTGCGCGGGCCGTGGTCGATCATCGTCGGAGGTTGCCCGGTCGGGGCGCGTGGTTGCATCCCGATCCGGACTGCGTCCAGCTGGCGGAGAAGCGTCGCGCTCTCGGTCGCGCGCTCCGCGTCGCCGGTCCACTGGATCGGTCCGCGATGGTCTGCGATCGGACGACGATCGACCGGCCGACCGGCCGCGGCAACTCGCCGCGCCACGAGGAGAACAGGTTCACGAATTCATGAGCACACCGTGAAGCACCGACGATGAACATCGTGTCGAGATAACCCGAGGTCGTGCGGGCGCTCCTGGTCGGAGCCGCGCTCGACCTCTCAGTGAGGAGAGCAGTGGCAGGCAAGGCCCGCGTGCACGAGCTGGCGAAAGAGCTCGGTGTCACCAGTAAGGATCTACTCGCTCGCTTGAAGGAGCAGGGCGAGTTCGTGAAGTCGGCGTCGTCCACGGTGGAAGCACCCGTGGCGCGACGTCTGCGTGAATCGTTCCCCGCCGCGAACGGTGGTGCCTCGGCGCCGGCGTCCGGCGGCAACGGAACGTCGGGCGGCGCGTCCGCCCCCAAGCCGGGTGCTCCGCGCCCCGGTCCCAAGCCGGCTCCGCAGGCTCCGGCTGCACCGGCGGCACCCACCCCGGCACCGGAGGCTCCGGCTGCGTCGGCACCCGCTCCGGCGCCGCAGGCTCCGGCCGCTCCGGCCCCGTCGGCACCGACTCCCGCTCCGCAGGCCCCGGCCGCGCCCGCCGCGCGCGCCGATGCTCCTGCGCGTCCGGCCGCTCCGGGCCCGAAGCCGGGTCCGAAGGCGCCGCGTGTCGGCAACAACCCCTACTCCTCCGCTCCGACCGAGCGTCCGGCACCGCGTCCGGCTCCCGGCCAGGGTGGTCCGCGCCCCGGTGCTCCGCGTCCGGCCCCCGGCCAGGGCGGTCCCCGTCCCGCCGGCGGCGCGGCTCCGCAGGGTGGTGCCGGGCGTCCCCCGGCCGGTCAGGGTGGCCCCCGTCCCGGTGGTCCGCGGCCGAACCCCGGTTCGATGCCGCCCCGCCCGAACCCGGGTGCCATGCCGTCTCGCGCCGCGCGTCCGGCCCCCGGCGCCGGTCGTCCGGGTCGTCCCGGCGCGCCCGGTGGTCGTCCCGGCGGCGGCGGTGGTTACCGCGGTGGCGGCGCTCCCGGTGCTCCCGGTGCCGGTGCTCCCGCGGCCGGTGGTTTCCGCGGCCGTCCCGGCGGCGGTGGCCGCCCGGGTCAGCGCGGTGCCGCGGCCGGCGCGTTCGGTCGCCCCGGCGGCGCTCCGCGTCGTGGACGCAAGTCGAAGCGGGCGAAGCGCGCCGAATACGAATCGATGCAGGCGCCGGCAGTCGGCGGCGTGCGGTTGCCGCGTGGCAACGGTGAGACCATCCGGCTCGCCCGCGGCGCGTCGCTCTCGGACTTCGCGGACAAGATCGACGCGAACCCGGCCGCCCTGGTCCAGGCACTGTTCAACCTCGGCGAGATGGTGACGGCGACGCAGTCGGTCAACGACGAGACGCTCGAGCTGTTGGGCAGCGAGATGAACTACGTCGTCCAGGTCGTGAGCCCGGAGGACGAGGATCGCGAGCTGCTCGATTCCTTCGACCTCACCTACGGCGAGGACGAGGGCGGCGAGGAGGACCTCGAGTCCCGTCCGCCCGTGGTCACGGTCATGGGTCACGTCGACCACGGCAAGACCCGACTGCTGGACACGATCCGCAAGGAGAACGTCCGCGAGGGCGAGGCCGGCGGCATCACCCAGCACATCGGTGCGTACCAGGTGCTCACCGAGCTCGAGGGCAACGAGCGACTGGTCACGTTCATCGACACCCCCGGTCACGAGGCGTTCACCGCCATGCGTGCCCGTGGTGCGAAGGCCACCGACATCGCGATCCTCGTGGTCGCGGCCGACGACGGCGTCATGCCGCAGACGGTGGAGGCCATCAACCACGCGCAGGCCGCGGACGTGCCGATCGTGGTGGCGGTCAACAAGATCGACAAGGAGGGCGCGGATCCGGCCAAGATCCGTGGCCAGCTGACCGAGTACGGACTCGTGGCCGAGGAGTACGGCGGCGAGACCATGTTCGTCGACATCTCGGCGAAGCAGGGCACCAACATCGATGCGCTGCTCGAGGCCGTGCTGCTGACGGCGGATGCCTCGCTGGATCTGCGGGCCAACCCGGACATGGACGCTCAGGGTGTCGCCATCGAGGCGCACCTCGACCGCGGCCGCGGCCCGGTGGCGACCGTGCTCATCCAGCGCGGAACCCTGCGGGTCGGCGACTCGATCGTCGCCGGCGATGCGTACGGACGTGTCCGTCGCATGGTCGACGAGCACGGCGACGACGTCGTCGAGGCGCTGCCGTCGCGGCCGGTACAGGTGGTGGGCTTCACCTCCGTGCCGGGTGCCGGTGACAACCTGCTCGTGGTCGACGAGGACCGCATCGCACGCCAGATCGCGGACCGCCGCAATGCGCGCAAGCGCAACGCGATGGCCGCACGCAGCCGCAAGCGGATCAGCCTGGACGATCTCGATGCCGCGCTGAAGGAGACGTCGCAGCTCAACCTGATCCTGAAGGGCGACAACTCCGGCACGGTGGAGGCTCTGGAAGAGGCGCTGCTGCAGATCCAGATCGACGACGAGGTGGAACTGCGCGTCATCGACCGCGGTGTCGGTGGTGTCACCGAGACCAACGTCAACCTGGCGTCGGCGTCCAACGCGATCATCATCGGCTTCAACGTCCGTGCGGAGGGCAAGGCCACCGAGCTGGCCAACCGCGAGGGCGTCGACATCCGGTACTACTCGGTCATCTACCAGGCGATCGACGAGATCGAGAAGGCGCTCAAGGGCCTGCTCAAGCCGATCTACGAGGAGGTCGACCTCGGCCGGGCGGAGATCCGCGCGATGTTCCGCTCCTCGAAGGTGGGCAACATCGCCGGCTGCCTCGTCACCTCCGGTGTCGTGCGGCGCAACGCGAAGGCCCGTTTGCTGCGCGACAACGTCGTGGTGGCGGAGACGGTCACCATCTCGTCGCTGCGTCGGGAGAAGGACGACGTCGTCGAGGTGCGCGACGGGTACGAGTGCGGTCTGACGGTGACGTACTCCGACATCAAGGTCGGGGACATCATCGAGGCGTACGAGTTGCGGGAGAAGCCGCGCGACTGATCGATCGACGGACACGGGCGTGGCCCGCGGTGCACACCGCGGGCCACGCCCGTCCCGCACACACGAGGTGATGAGCGATGTTCCTGGGAGCTCTCGAGCTCGACATCCTGCTCGGCGACGTGCACTCGCTGAAGGAGAAGCGGTCGGTGATCAAGCCGGTCGTCGCCGCCCTGCAGCGCTACGGAGTGTCGGCCGCGGAGACGGGGGAGCAGGAGCGTTACCGTCGATCCATGGTGGGCGTGGCCGTCGCGACGGCCGACGTCTCGCATCTGCACCAGGTGCTCGACACCTGCGAACGGCACGTGGCCGGCCGGCCCGAGCTGCAACTACTCGCCGTCCGGCGCCGCGTGTTCGGGCCGGAGGACTGACCGAGAGGGAGACGCGTCGTGGTTGACCAAGCCCGCGCTCGAAAGTTGGCCAAACGCATCGGCGCCATCGTGGCGACGGCCATCGATCACGAGATCAAGGACCCTCGCCTCGCGTTCGTGACCGTCACCGACACCAAGGTGACCCCGGACCTGCACGACGCCACGGTGTACTACACCGTGCGCGGCGAGACCCTCGACGACGAGCCCGATTTCGCGTCGGCCGCGGCCGGTCTGGAGAAGGCGAAAGGTGCACTCCGGACGAAGGTCGGGGCGGGCACCGGAGTGCGTTTCACCCCCACGCTGACGTTCGTGGCGGACACCGTCCCGGATGCGGCGCGGCACCTCGAGGAGCTGCTCGAGCGGGCTCGCCGCATCGACAGCGACGTGGCCGCGGCCGCTGCCGGCGCCACCCCGGCGGGCGACGCCGATCCGTACAAGTCACCGCGGACCGACGACGCCTCGGCCGCCGACGAGCGGTGACCGACCTCGCGGCCGCGGACCTCCGAGCGGCCCTCGACCTGCTGGACGCCGCGTCGACGGTGACGGTGCTGTGCCACGTTCAGCCGGATGCGGACACGATCGGCAGCGGTCTCGCGCTGGCGATCGCGCTCGACCGCCGAGGAGTCTCGGTGCAGGTCGCGTTCGCGGCGCCGTCCCGGCTGCCCGATTCCATGGTGAGTCTGCCCGGAACCGAGTTCGTCACCGCGGCCGACGAGGTGCGGACCGAGGTCGACCTCGTGGTCACGGTCGACGCCGGGAGCCGTGAACGCCTCGGTGCGCTCGGTGATCGCCTCGACGGTGCGGTCTCCCTGGTGATCGACCACCACCGGTCCAACACCTTCTACGGAACCCATCATCTGGTGGATCCGTCGGCCGAGTCGACCACGGCGGTGGTGGCGGCACTGTTCGATGCGGCTGGCATCGTGATCGACCGGGATCTCGCCCACTGCCTGTACGCCGGTCTGGTCACCGACACGGGGTCCTTCCGGTGGGTCCGGCCGGGTTCGCACCTGCTCGCGGAGCGGCTGCTCGGCACCGGGATCGACGGTGCGGCCATCACGCGGTCGCTGCTCGACACCCACCCGTTCGGTTGGCTGCCGATGCTGGGTCGCGTGCTCGGCTCGGCGCGACTGCTGCCGGACGCGGCGGGCGCTCGCGGCCTGGTCTACGCGGTGGTCCGGCTCGAGGACGTCGGCGGGCTGCGATCCGAGGAGATCGAGAGCGTCGTCGACATCGTCCGCACCACGGCCGAGGCCGAGGTGGCGGCGGTGTTCAAGCAGAACGACCGCGGATGGTCGGTGTCCCTGCGCTCGAAGTCCGTGGTGGACGTCTCGGCCACCGCGACCGCGCTCGGCGGCGGTGGCCACCGATTCTCGGCGGGCTACACCGTGACGGGCGTTGTCGACGATGCCGTGGCGGCGCTCGTCGCCGCGCTGGGGTGACGCCGCCCGACGGTCGGGTCTCGGCGCGCACGCTGTTCGGGCTCGCGTTCCCCGCGCTGGGCGTTCTGGTCGCCGAGCCGCTCTATCTGCTGCTGGACACGGCGATCGTGGGTCGGTTGGGGTCCGTGCCGCTCGCCGGACTGGCCGTCGGTGGTCTCGTGCTGGCCCAGGTGAGTACGCAGCTGACCTTCCTGTCCTACGGCACCACCGCCCGCGCCGCCCGTCTGCACGGTGCCGGCCGGGACGACGATGCGAAGAACGAGGGCGTGCAGGCCACCTGGCTGGCCGTGGGCATCGGCCTCGTCCTGGTGGCGATCGTGCAGGTGCTGGCGGGACCGATCACGTCGGTCCTCGGGGGCGGCGGCGAGATCGCCGACCGCGCGGAGTCCTGGCTCCGCATCGCCGTGCTCGGGGTGCCGTGCATTCTGATCACGATGGCGGGGAACGGCTGGATGCGCGGTGTGCAGGACACCGTGCGTCCGCTGCGCTACGTCGTGCTGGGCCTCGGTCTGTCGGCGGTTCTGTGCCCGGTGCTGGTGCACGGCGTGGTCGGTCCGCCGCTGGGTCTCGAGGGGTCGGCCGTGGCCAACGTGCTGGGGCAGACCGTGTCGGCGGTGGCGTTCGTCGGGGCACTGGTGCGGGGTCCGCGCACTCGCTCTCGTCGACCCGACGTCGCGATCGTGCGCAAGCAACTGGTGCTCGGCCGGGATCTGATCCTGCGATCGATGGCATTCCAGGCGTGCTTCCTCTCGGCGGTCGCGGTGGCGTCGCGGTTCGGCGCGGGCGCGGTCGGAGCGCACCAGGTGGTCCTGCAGTTGTGGAATCTGACGGCCCTCATGCTCGACTCGCTCGCGATCGCCGCCCAGTCCTTGGTGGGGGCGGCTCTGGGTGCTGCCCGACGCGCGGCGGCAGTACGCGTCGCCCGAGACGTGACGGCGTGGTCCGTCGGCTTCGCCGTCGTGCTGGCGGGCGTGTTCGCCGGGCTCGCCGGACCGCTGCCGCGACTGTTCACCACCGACGAGTCGGTGCTGACGTCGATCGACTCCGTGTGGTGGATCTTCGTGGTGATCGTGCCCGTCGCCGGGGTGGTGTTCGCCCTCGACGGCGTGCTCCTCGGCGCGGGGGACGCGGCGTACCTGCGGACGGCGACGCTGCTGAGCGCGCTGGTCGGGTTCCTGCCGATGATCTGGCTGGCCCTGGTCCTCGACTGGGGGCTGCCGGGAATCTGGGTGGGCCTCGCCGTGTTCGTTACCCTGAGAGCCGCCGCGGTGGTCCACCGGACCCTGTCCGGTCGGTGGACGGTCACGGGGGCCGACCGTACGACGAGCGAAGGACCGTGATCAGGTGCCGCAGCAGGTGGACGACCGGACCCCGACCCTCTGGGCGGTCAGTGACATCCATGTCGGGCACCGGGGCAACCGTGAGGTCACGGAAGCCATCGTGCCCTCCTCGCCCGACGACTGGCTGATCGTCGCGGGCGACGTGTCGGAGAAGACCGACGACATCGAGTGGGCGTTGTCCCTGCTCGCGAGCCGGTTCCACACGGTGATCTGGGTGCCCGGGAATCACGAACTGTGGACCACCGTCAAGGACCCGGTGCAGATGCACGGCCAGGCCCGATACGACTACCTGGTCACGCTGTGCCGCTCGCTGGGTGTGCTGACGCCGGAGGATCCGTTTCCGCAGTGGCCCGGGCCCGACGGCCCCGTCACCCTGGTGCCGATGTTCCTGCTCTACGACTACTCGTTCCTGCCGGACGGCACGTCGACCAAGGCGGACGGGCTGGCCCTCGCCCGCGAGCGCAACGTGGTGGCGACGGACGAGTTCCTCATCACCCCGACCCCGTACGCGACGCTGGACGCGTGGTGCGCCGCGCGGCTCGACTACACCCGGGGTCGCCTCGCGGATCTGGAGCCGGGCGCGCCCACGGTCCTGATCAACCACTGGCCGCTGGTCCGGCAGCCCACCGACGTGCTGTTCTACCCGGAGTTCGCGCTGTGGTGCGGGACGACCGAGACGGCCGACTGGCATCTGCGGTATCACGCGGTGTGCTCGGTCTACGGGCACCTGCACATCCCCCGGACCACGTACTACGACGGAGTGCGCTTCGAAGAGGTGTCGGTCGGCTACCCGCGCGAATGGAAGCGGCGGGGCCTGCCGGACAACCCGCTGCGACAGATCCTGCCGGTGCCCGAGTACCCGCCGGGCAGCCTGAACAAGTGGGGCGGCCACTTCACGGTGACGCCCGAGATGGAAGCGGAAGTGGAGAAGATGACCGATCGGAGGCGGCGATGAGCGAGGCGCTCCTGAGCGCGATCCTGCCGACCGGTGTGGCCGCGGAGGAGTTGTTCGAGGACCCGCCCGGTCTGGAGCCGCACCCCCGCGAGGCCCACCTGATCGAGAAGGCCGTGGAGAAGCGCAAGCGCGAGTTCACCTCGGCCCGTCACTGCGCCCGTCTCGCCCTGGGGCGTCTCGGTCTCGACCCGGCGCCGATCCTGCGCGGGGACATGGGATCGCCGGTCTGGCCCAACGGGGTGGTAGGCAGCCTCACCCACTGTGACGGTTACCGCGCCGCCGCGGTGTCCTACGCGCTCCGCTTGCGGTCGGTGGGCATCGACGCCGAACCCCACGAGCCGCTGCCGGACGGTGTGCTCGACGCAGTGAGCATTGCCGCCGAGCGCGACGTGCTGGCCACTCGCACCGACGGCGAGGTCCACTGGGACAAGGTGCTCTTCTGCGCGAAGGAGGCGACGTACAAGGCCTGGTACCCGCTGACCGGCCGCTGGCTCGGTTTCGAGGACGCGCACATCACCTTCGAGCGTCAGGACGGCGACGGCGCGCCCACCGGGTCCTTCCGGTCCGAACTGCTGGTTCCGGGGCACACCACCACCGGTGCGCCGTTGACGGCCCTGAACGGCCGGTGGATCGTCGCGGACGGGTTGGTGCTGACCGCGGTCAGCGTGACCTGAGCATCACGTCTGGCACACTTCTCGGTCGTGCCCGACCACATTCCACCGCCATCCGGACTCGACGGTGCCGGCCTGCTCGTCGTCGACAAGGCCGGCGGCGTCACCAGTCACGACGTGGTGTCGGCCTGCCGCAAGGCGTTGCGCACCCGTCGCGTGGGGCATGCGGGGACGTTGGACCCGATGGCGACCGGAGTGCTGGTGCTCGGGGTGGAGCGCGCGACCAAGATCCTGGGTCTGCTCTCGCTCACCACGAAGGAGTACACGGCGACGATCCGTCTCGGCAGCGCCACCACCACGGACGACGCCGAGGGCGACGTCGTCTCGCGCGGGGACGTGTCCACCGTCCGCGACGACGCCGTCGACGACGCCGTGGCGGCGCTGACCGGGGACATCGAGCAGGTGCCGTCGAGCGTCAGTGCGATCAAGATCGACGGTCGTCGGGCGCACGCGCTCGTCCGCGAGGGCGAGACCGTCGTGATCCCGGCTCGGTCCGTCACCGTCTCGCGCTTCGAGATTCTGCGGTGTCGCCGGTCCGACGACGCGATCGATCTCGACGTGCACGTGGAGTGTTCGTCGGGAACGTACGTGCGGGCCCTCGCCCGTGACCTGGGTGCCGCTCTCGGTGTCGGCGGCCATCTGACGGCCTTGCGGCGCACCCGCGTCGGTCCGTTCACGCTGGAGCACGCGCGCACCCTCGACGAGGTACGCGCGGACCCGCGTGTGAGTCTCGACATCGACGCCGCGGTGGCGACGGCCTTTCCGCGTCGCGACGTCTCGGCGGCGGAGGCGGAGTCGCTCAGCCAGGGGCGGTGGCTCGATCCCGTGGGGATGGCCGGGGTCTACGCGGCGGTCGGGCCGGACGGGCGCACGGTCGCGTTGGTGCAGGAGCGTGGCAAGCGGGCCGGTTCCGTGATGGTGGTCCGCCCGGCTACCCTCGGCGGTTAGGCGCCGCGATCGGGGTCGGCGGTCATCCAGATCGCTTCCGCCGCCACGGTTCCCAGGTCGACGGTGGTGTCGCTGTCGCCGAGCGCGACCGACACCGTGCCGGCGTAGTCCCGACGCTCGACCATCGTGATCACCAGATCCAGAGTGATGCCGATGCTGTCGAAGTACCGCAGCATCTCGGGGTCCGAGTCGGAGATGCGCGCGACGTGACCCTGCCGACCCGCGGCGAACTCGGCCAGCGGCACGGCGGGCGGCGCCGGGATGGTGCCGTCCACGGTGGGAATCGGGTCGCCGTGCGGATCCCGCGACGGGTGACCGAGTTTCGCGTCGATGCGATCCACCAGGAGGTCCGAGACGGCGTGCTCGAGCACCTCCGCCTCGTCGTGGACCTCGTCCCAGCCGTAGCCCATCTCGTCGACCAGCCAGGTCTCGATGAGGCGATGCCGACGCACCATGGCGACGGCGGCGCGGCGGCCGGCCTCGGTGAGCGTGATCGCCCCGTACCGGGCGTGATCCACCAGGCCCTGGTCGGCGAGTTTGCGCACCGCCTCGGACACCGTGGACGGCGAGACGTTCAGTCGCGTCGCGAGCAGCTTCGTGCTCACCGGTTCCGCGGAGTACTCGCCGGCGGTCCAGATGGTCTTGAGATAGTCCTGCGCGACCGTGGACAGGGCGGGGGCGGACACGCGAGACAGCTTAGCGCCGGGGCCACACCGGGACGCGCTCACACGCGGGGCCGTAGGCTTGGTGCTCGTGGAGAGATGGCGTGGTCTGGAAGACGTACCGGCCGACTGGGGTCGCTGTGTTCTCACCATCGGCGTGTTCGACGGAGTGCACCGCGGCCACGCACAACTGATCGAACGTGCGGTGGAACTCGCGGCGAAGCGTGGTGTCCCGGCCGTGCTCATGACGTTCGATCCGCACCCGATGGAGGTGGTGCGCCCCGGCAGTCACCCGGCTCAACTCACCACGCTCACCCGTCGCGCGGAACTGGCCGAGGAACTCGGCATCGACGTCTTCTGCGTCATGCCGTTCACCCGCGAGTTCATGAAGGTCACGCCGGAGAGCTACATCCACGACATCCTGGTCGGCCGCCTGCACGTCGTCGACGTGGTGGTGGGGGAGAACTTCACGTTCGGCAAGAAGGCGCTCGGCACCGTCGATCTGCTCCGTGAGGCGGGCCGCAAGTTCGGCTTCGGGGTCGAGGGTCTGAGCCTGCTCGCGGGGGACGCGGTCACGTTCTCCTCCACCTACATTCGGTCGTGTGTCGACGCCGGCGACGTCGCCGCGGCCGCGGCCGCGCTCGGTCGCCCGCACCGCGTCGAGGGCGTCGTCGTGCACGGTGACGGGCGGGGTCGCACCATCGGCTATCCCACCGCCAACGTCAAACCCCCCATGCACGCGGCGATTCCGGCCGACGGCGTCTACGCGGGCTGGTTCACCGTGCTGGGAGCGGGGCCGGTGACGGGCACGGTGACCCCGGGTGAGCGGTGCCGGGCCGCGATCTCGGTCGGCACGAATCCCACCTTCTCCGGGCGCACCCGCACGGTCGAGGCGTTCGTGCTCGACGGCGACGCCGATCTGTACGGCCAGCACGTGGCCGTGGACTTCGTCGAGCGGGTTCGCGGCATGGAGACCTTCGCGTCGGTGGACGAGCTGGTCGCCCAGATGGACCGCGACGTCGTGCGCACACGAGAGGTACTCGCCGCCGGGTAGCGGCGTGGTCTCGGCCGGACGGCGGCCTGGTATTCTCGACGGCTGTTGTCTGCTGCGGTTCGCGGCGGCGGCAACACCGCGCGGTTTCCGTGCGGACCCATTCACGCGCGGACGGTATTTCCAGGAGTGACCCCAGTGGCGTTGACCACCGAACAGAAGAAGCAGATTCTCGGCGAGTACGGCCTCCACGAGACCGACACCGGTTCGCCCGAGGCGCAGGTGGCCATGCTCACCAAGCGCATCACGGACCTCACCGAGCACCTGAAGCAGCACAAGCACGACCACCACTCCCGCCGCGGCCTCCTGCTGCTGGTGGGACGTCGTCGTCGCCTGCTGAAGTACGTGCAGAAGGTCGACGTCGCGCGCTACCGCTCGCTCATCGAGCGTCTGGGCCTGCGTCGATAAGTTTCCGTCGTACGTCGCGAACGAGCCGGCGAGGCAGCCACCGGGCTGATCCTCGTCGGCCGTTCGGTCGTTCGCGACCGGAACGGTAGGGTTTCCACTTGTCGCCCGAACGCGGGCGAGAAGAAGCAGCCGTGTGCCGTCCGGTCGGACGGTCGGGTCGGTCTTCGGTAGTGGTTCGTCGGATGTCGCATGCCGACGAGCTTCGATCGTGGGCCGCCCTCGATGCGCCGACCGGACGACGCCGCGGGTGAACCAGCGGGTTCACCTGCGCGCCCGGGTGGGCACGGCGAAGACGAGAGGACGATGAAGACAGACATGACCGATTCCACCACCACCACCGACGCCGCGACCGAGGTCGACGAGGGCGTCTTCGAGACCACCGCCGTCATCGACAACGGGTCGTACGGCACCCGCACCATCCGCTTCGAGACCGGTCGCCTGGCCAAGCAGTCCGCCGGCGCGGTCGTCGCGTACCTCGACGACGAGACCATGCTGCTCTCGGCGACCAGCGCGTCGAAGCACCCCAAGGACCACTTCGACTTCTTCCCCCTGACGGTGGACGTCGAGGAGCGCATGTACGCCGCGGGCCGCATTCCCGGCTCGTTCTTCCGCCGCGAGGGACGCCCCAGCACGGACGCGATCCTGACCTGCCGCCTGATCGACCGGCCGCTGCGCCCGACGTTCGTCGACGGGCTCCGCAACGAGATCCAGGTCGTCATCACCGTGATGAGCCTCGATCCCAAGGACCTGTACGACGTCGTCGCCATCAATGCCGCGTCGGCGTCCACGCAGCTCGCGGGCCTGCCGTTCACCGGCCCCGTCGGCGGTGTCCGCGTCGCGCTGATCGACAAGCAGTGGGTGGCGTTCCCCACCAACGAGCAGCTCGAGCAGGCCGTGTTCAACATGGTCGTCGCCGGCCGCATCGTCTCCGGGTCCGGCGCGGACGCCGACGTCGCCATCATGATGGTCGAGGCCGAGGCCACGGAGAACGTGCTCTCCCTGATCGACGGTGGCGCTCAGGCTCCCACCGAGGCGATCGTCGCCGAGGGGCTCGAGGCGGCCAAGCCGTTCATCGCGTCCCTGTGCGAGGCGCAGAAGCAGCTCGCCGCGGCGGCCGCCAAGCCGACCGGCGATTTCCCGCTCTTCCCCCCGTACCAGTCGGACGTCTTCGAGGCGGTCGAGGGTGCGGCGCAGATCCCGCTGACCGAGGCCCTCACCATCGCCGGCAAGGCCGAGCGCGAGGCCAAGCTGGACGAGGTCAAGGACCAGGTCCTCACCATCGTCGGCGACCGCTTCGTCGGGCGCGAGAAGGAGATCGGCGCAGCGTTCCGCTCGCTGACCAAGCGCTCGGTGCGTCAGCGCATCCTGCGTGATCAGTTCCGTATCGACGGCCGCGGCATCACCGACATCCGCGAGCTGTCCGCCGAGGTGGCCGTGGTGCCGCGTGCCCACGGTTCCGCCCTGTTCGAGCGTGGCGAGACCCAGATCCTGGGCGTGACCACCCTCGACATGGTCAAGATGGCGCAGCAGATCGACTCGCTGGGCCCCGAGACCAGCAAGCGGTACATGCACCACTACAACTTCCCGCCGTACTCCACCGGTGAGACCGGTCGCGTCGGCTCGCCGAAGCGCCGCGAGATCGGTCACGGCGCGCTGGCCGAGCGCGCACTGCTGCCCGTGCTGCCGAGCCAGGAGGAGTTCCCCTACGCCATCCGTCAGGTCTCGGAGGCGCTGAGCTCCAACGGTTCGACCTCCATGGGTTCGGTCTGCGCCTCGACGCTGGGCATGCTCAACGCCGGTGTGCCGCTGAAGGCTCCGGTTGCCGGCATCGCCATGGGTCTCGTGTCCGACGAGGTCGACGGGGAGACCCGCTACGTCGCCCTCACCGACATTCTCGGTGCGGAGGACGCCTTCGGCGACATGGACTTCAAGGTCGCCGGCACGCGGGAATTCGTCACCGCTCTGCAGCTCGACACCAAGCTCGACGGCATCCCCTCGCAGGTTCTGGCCGGCGCGTTGTCGCAGGCCAAGGACGCCCGCGTGACCATCCTCGACGTCATGGCCGAGGCCATCGACGAGCCCGACGAGATGAGCCCCTACGCTCCGCGCGTGACGGCCATCAAGGTCCCCGTCGACAAGATCGGCGAGGTCATCGGGCCCAAGGGCAAGATGATCAACTCGATCACCGAGGAGACCGGCGCCAACATCTCCATCGAGGACGACGGCACGGTCTACGTCGGTGCCGCGGACGGCCCGTCCGCGCAGGCGGCGATCGATCGCATCAACGCGATCGCGAACCCGCAGCTGCCCAAGGTCGGCGAGCGCTTCCTCGGCACGGTGGTGAAGACGACGGCGTTCGGTGCCTTCGTCTCGCTGCTGCCGGGTCGCGACGGCTTGGTGCACATCTCCAAGCTGGGCGGCGGCAAGCGCATCAGCAAGGTCGAGGACGTCGTGAACGTCGGCTCCAAGCTCCGTGTGGAGATCGCCGATATCGACAACCGCGGCAAGATCAGCCTGGTGCCGGTCGAGGACGAGGCGGCCCCGGCCGCTCCGGCCGCCGACTCGGCCGACTCGGCCACCGAGGTCGGCGCTGAGTAAGAAGTACGCGACGGCGGCGGCGCGGCCCGCGGAACTCTCGGGTTCCCGGCCGCGCCGCCGCTCTGCGGTCTCCACCACGCTCGGCGTGCAGCGCACCGTCCTGCCGGGCGGTGTCCGCGTGGTCACCGAGTTCGTCCCCGGAGTGCGGTCCGCGTCGGTCGGCGTCTGGGTCGCGGTGGGGTCGCGCGACGAGGGACGCACGGTCGCCGGTGCGGCCCATTTCCTCGAGCACCTGTTGTTCAAGGCGACTCCGACGCGCACCGCGCTGGACATCGCGCAGGTGATGGACGGCGTGGGCGGGGAACTCAATGCCTTCACGTCGAAGGAGAACACCTGCTTCTACGCGCACGTGCTCGACGAGGACCTGCACCTCGGTCTCGAGCTCGTCGCGGACGTGGTGTTGCGGGGTCTGTGCCGATCGTCCGACGTCGACGTCGAGCGCCAGGTGGTGCTCGAGGAGATCGCGATGCGCGACGACGATCCCGAGGATCTGCTCGGTGACGCCTTTCTGACCGCGCTGTTCGGTGATCACCCGGTGGGTCGGCCGGTGATCGGGTCGACCGAGTCCATCGAGGCGATGACCAGGCGTCAACTGCATTCGTTCCACACCCGGCGCTACACCCCGGATCGCATGGTCGTGGCCGTCGCCGGCAACGTCGATCACGAGGATGTCGTGTCCGGTGTCCGCCGTGCGTTCGGCGACCGGCTCGACGCGCCCGTCGATCCCGCGCCGCGCCGGGACGCTCGCCGCCCGGTACTCGCGACGCCGACGCTCAGCCTCACCACCCGCGACAGCGAGCAGGCGCACCTGTGCGTGGGCATGCAGTCCTACGGTCGGTACGAAGGCCATCGCTGGGCACTCTCCGTGCTCAACACCGCGATCGGCGGCGGACTGAGTTCACGGCTCTTCCAGAGCATCCGCGAGGAACGCGGTCTCGCGTACTCCGTGTACTCGTCGGTGGACACGTTCGCCGACACGGGCGCCTTCTCGGTCTATGCCGGATGTCAGCCCGAGAACCTCGCCGAGGTCGCGGACACCGTGCGTCACGTCCTCGCCGACGTCGCCGCGCACGGCATCACGGACGCGGAATGCGCGCGGGCGAAAGGGTCGATGCGGGGGAGTCTGGTTCTGGGACTGGAGGATTCGGGCTCACGCATGAACCGGATCGGCCGCAGTGAACTCAACTACGGCAACGACCGATCGGTCGAGGAGACACTGCGCCGCATCGACGAGGTCACCCTCGACGACGTGCGTGCCGTCGCGGCGGACCTGCTCCGGCGGCCGATGGCGGCCGCCGTCGTCGGACCGTACGACCGCGTGTCGGAACTCCCCGCCTCGGTCCGGGGGACCGTGCCCCGGCGGTGACCGGCCGTCAGGCCAGGTGCACCGTCGCCGTGGCCTTGTGGCCCAGGATGCGCTTGCCCGCGCAGCGCGCGTCGATCGACACGACGGCGGTGCGGGTCTCGGGATCGAGCGACTTCACCACGCCGTCGATGGTCACCTCGGTATGGCCCACCGGCGGCACCAGCACCGGGCTGGTGAAGCGCACGGTGCTGTCCTTGAGCGCACCCGGGTCGCCCACCCACTGCGACACGAAGCCCGTGCCGAGGCCCATCGTCAGCATGCCGTGGGCCACCACGGTCTCGAGGCCGAGCATGGCGGCGAAGGAGTCGCTCCAGTGCACCGGGTTGTTGTCGCCGACCACGCCGGCGTAGTTGATCAGGTCGCCGCGGGTGAGCGAGACGACGCGCTGTGGGAGGGCTTCGCCGACGGTCACGTCCTCGAAGCGACGGGTGGGTGCGCCCCGGAAGGGAACCCGGACGGGCGGATCGAAGGACGCCTCCAGATCGTCCCCGTCCGGATTGGTCTCGACCTCGGCGGCCGCCGCATCGGGGCCGAACATTCCGGCCATGACCATCCCGCGCGCGGCGTCCTCGATCCGCTGGTCGTCGTCGGACGGCCGATCGATGAGCAGTGTCGTGTAGGTGATCTGGGCGAGTTCGTTCCGCTGGTTCGTCAGGACCGTCTTCGTCACCATGGAGCCGCGACCGGCGACCTTGCGGAACGAGTCGAGCGACACGTCGCAGGTCAGGCGGTCCCCGGCGAGGACCGGGCCGTAGTACTCGACGTACTGGTCCGTCTGCAGCATGCGGGTGAGGTCGTACCCGGCGGCGATCCGGCCGAGCAGCTTCTGCTGCGCCAGGATGCCGACCAGGGAGAAGAACGTGGGCGGGGCCATGAGGGCGCCGTAACCGCGCTCGGCAGCGCCCTCTTCCGTCCAGTGCACGGGATGGAAGTCCCGGACGGCCTTCGCGTACTCGCGCACCTTCTCGCGGCCGACCTCGTAATGGTCGTCCGCGCGGTAGTGGTAGCCGACCATGTCCATCGCGTGCTGCGCGGGGTCGTACTCCTGCGGAGCGGGTGCGTCGGCCAGGGTTTCGGCTGTCATGTCCGCGAAGGTACCGAGATCGCCGTCGCCGCTTCGAGTACCCACGGGGTTGTTCCGAAGATTCACAGTGACCAGACCGTCGGTTTGTCATGGCCGACGAAACGGGGACGGCCCCCGATTTCGCCGTCGGGTCGTCCGGCTGCGACAGTGGTCGCGTGAGCGACCCCACCCTGCACCAGGCCGCCGCCGGGCGCCTGGATCGCGCCGTGTTCGCGCGGCCCCTTCTCGTCGACGGAACCTGGCTCTCCGGCAGCTCCGGTCGGGTGCGACCGATTCTCGATCCGGCCACCGGGCGGACGCTCCTCGAGCTCGCGGATGCCTCGATCGACGACGCACGATCGGCGGTCCGCGCCGCGCGTGCGGCGTTCGACGGGGGCGAGTGGTCCGCGGTCTCGGCGCAGGCCCGCCGGAGCTCCGCGCTGCGCCGCGCCGCGGACGTGCTCGTCCGCGACCGCGACGTGATCGCGGAGGTCGAGACGCTCGACACCGGAAAGACGCTCGCCGAGAGCCGCATCGACGTCGACGACGTGGTGTCCGTGCTCCGCTACTACGCGGATCTCGCGGAACGGCCGTCGGACCGGGTGGTCGAGGTCGGCGATGCCGCCGTGCTCTCGCGGGTGGTGCGTGAGCCGGCCGGGGTCTGCGTGGCCATCGCACCGTGGAACTACCCCCTGCTCCAGATGTCGTGGAAGGTGGCGCCGGCACTGGCCGCGGGGTGCACGGTGGTGCTGAAGCCGAGCGAGGTCACCCCGCTGTCGACCGTGCTCTTCGCGCGAGCACTGGTGGAGGCGGGGGTGCCCGACGGCGTCGTGAACCTGGTGCCCGGGGCCGGCGCCGACGTCGGGGCCGCGCTGACCACCGATCCGGACGTCGACCTCGTGAGCTTCACCGGCGGGGCGGCGACCGGCACGGCCATTCTCACGGCGACTGCGCCCCTGCTGACCCGGGTGGCACTCGAGCTCGGCGGCAAGAACCCACACGTGGTCTTCGCCGACGCCGTCACCCCGGACCGGGTCGACGCCACCGTCGACCGGGTACTGACCGGTGCCTTCCTCCATTCCGGTCAGGTCTGTTCGGCGGGCACCCGGTTGATCGTCGAGGAGTCGGTGGCCGATCGCGTGGTCGACGAGGTGGTCCGGCGCGCACGGCGGATCGTGCTCGGGCCCGGACTCGACCCGTCGAGCGAGGTCGGCTCGTTGGTGTCGAGGACCCATCGGGAGAAGGTGCAGCGCTATGTCGAGGGTGCGATCGCGGAGGGCGCCGTGCTGCGCTGCGGAGGTGCAGCGCCCGACGACGGGAATCGTCGTGACGGTGCGTTCTACCTGCCGACCGTGCTCGACGGATGCGACCGCACCATGACGGTGGTGCGCGAGGAGACGTTCGGTCCGATCCTCACGGTCGAGCGGTTCGTGGCCGAGGCCGACGCGCTGCGTCTGGCGAACGACACCCGGTACGGCCTCGCCGCGGGGATCGCGACGGCGGATCCCGCCCGGGCCGACCGTGTCGCGCGCGGACTCCGGCACGGCACCGTGTGGGTGAACGACTACGGCCCGTACACCCCGGCTGCGGAATGGGGCGGGTTCGGTCGGTCCGGGCACGGCCGTGAGCTCGGTCCGTCCGGTCTGCACGAGTACCAGCAGCTCAAGCACGTGTGGACACACACGGGCGCCCCGCGGGCGGGGCGGTTTCGCAGCAGCATGGACGATGTAAACAAACCGTGAGTACACTACGCGACCACGGAACCGTCTTCGGGACGGTTCGGGGGACGACGAGAGCGACCACGGCATGTCCATCACCACGAACGGCGCCATCCATCGGCGCGTCGGCGCGTCCACGGTGCCGTTGCACGCCGCGGCGCGGCGGCACCCGGGTGCCACCGCCTACGTCCACGCGGACGACGCCGTCACCTACGGCGAACTGTTCACCCTCGTCCGTCGGCGCGCAGCCGAGGTCCGTCGTCGACACGGCGCGTCGCCGTCCGTGCCGCTGGCGCTCAGGGCCGAGCCGTCGGTCGATACTCTCGCCGATCTGCTCGGTGTCCTGTCCGCGGGCCACATCGCGCTGATCCTCGACGAATCCTGGCCGCAGGCCGCTCGGGCCGCCGTCGTGGCCTCGCACGGCGCCGTCCCGCTCGGTTCCACGTCGACGGACGAGAGCTCCGGCATGGTCACGCACGCGATGTGGTGGGACGAGGCGCACTGGGGTCCGGACGAGCACGGTGGCGGGGCCCCGACTCCGCTGGACTGGTGGCGCGCGGCCGTCGTCGTCGGATCCGCCGGAGCCGGTGGTGCGCGGACCC
The DNA here is from genome assembly GCF_001894765.1 of Rhodococcoides corynebacterioides NBRC 14404. Lineage (GTDB taxonomy): Bacteria > Actinomycetota > Actinomycetes > Mycobacteriales > Mycobacteriaceae > Rhodococcoides > Rhodococcoides corynebacterioides. The sequence goes on along the minus strand of NZ_BCWV01000004.1, from coordinate 61,159 downwards.
ACGAGGAGCTGCACCTCGCCGCCGTCGACCTCGCCCGACGGGCCGGGTTGCGGCCGGGGGCGGCCTTCGATCTGCCCGCGTCGACCGCGACGCTCACCGGTCTGGTGTCCCTGGTCGCCGGTCTCGCCGCCGGCGCCACGGTGTACGGGTGCCGCGAGTCGCGGTGACGAGGCCGGTCGGTCATGGCGTGTTGGTCGAGGACTTGTTTCGACGTCGAAAACAAGGCACGACCGAATCGACGGCGTAACAAACAGACTCTCGGTACGATAAACCGGTCATTCGAGTCGAATCGACAGACGATCGGTGGTTCTCATGAGTCTCGACAGCGCTCACGCTGCCCACGGAACGGCCGGCGACGCGAGAGTGCCGGTGGCGACGGAGTCGGACGCGCGACTGTCCGACCCGGCGGTGTTCGCCCGCCTCGCGCGAGTCGCCCGGCGGACCCCGTCCGCTCCCGCCGTCACGACCTCGACTCGAACGATCACGTACGGCGACCTGGTCTCGGCCGCGCGGCGAGGCGCATCGGCGCTGCACCGCGCGCACGGTGCCGGGGGCCCGGACGCCGTTCCGATCGCGGTGATCGCGGACTCGTCGGTCGAGACCGTGGTCGCGGCGTGTGCGGTGTTGGCGTCGGGGCACCCCCTCGTCCTGGTCGACGACCGGCTTCCCCGACAGAAGCGTGCGGCCGTTCTCGCCTGCGCCGGCGCCGTCGTCGCCGACCTCACGGCGTCGACCGTCGCGGCCGAGGTCCTGACGCCGACGGCCGCTCGCGTCGAGCGGGGTCGGACGGCGATGGTGTGCTTCACGTCGGGTTCCACCGGCACCCCGAAGGGCGTGGTGCTCGACCACGGGGGAGTGGCGGGGAAGGCCGACGATCTTCGCGCCGCCGTCGGCCTGACCCCGTCCGACGTCGTCGGTTGCCTGTTGCCCGTGTCCTTCGGCGCCGGCACCACGGCGGTCCTCGCGGGGTTGCTGTCCGGGTCGACCGTCGCGCTGTGGGACCCGCGTGTGTCCGATCCGGCTCTGCTCGGAGACTGGCTCCGCGCCGTCGGGGCCACCACGATGCATGCCTCGGTCGCGCTGGTGCGGTCGTTGTCCGCGCCCGACGGACCGCGACCGGTCGTCGATCACCTGCGGACCGTGGTGACGTACGGCGAGCCGCTGCTCGGCGTCGACGTCGTCCGGTGCCGTGCTGCTCTCGCGCCGTGCGCGGACATCCTGAACTGGTACGCCGTCACGGAATGCGGTGTGGTCGCCTACTCCCGGGTCGCACCCGCCGACGAGGTCCCCGAGGGACGCGTTCGCGCGGGGCGTGCGGTTCCGGGCCGCCGCCTCGACATCGTCGGCGAGGACGGTCACGCCGTCGCTCCGGGCTCCGCGGGCGAGGTGATCGTGCGGGGTGGGCGACCTGCGGTCGGTTATCTGGGTCGGGAGTCGGACCGCTTCGGTGTCGACGCCGAGGGAGTTCCCTTCTTCCGCACCGGCGATCGCGGCCGCGTGGACGACGAGGGGCGACTGCACCTGCTCGGCCGCCTCGACGATGCGGTGAAGATCCGCGGCTACCTCGTGGAGCCGGGTGAGGTGGCGGCCGCGGTGGCCGCCGTCGACGGCGTGGCCGACGTCGCCGTGACGTCCACCGAGGTCGACGACCGCACCGAACTCGTGGCGTACGTGGCCTGCGTCCGCGGCCACGACGTCCAGCAGGTCGTGCGGGCCGTCCGCGCATCCGCGGGAGACAGGCTGCCGCAGTGGATGATTCCGCGCTTTGTCGTGCCGCTCGAGCGCATTCCGCGCAACGCTCGCGGCAAGGTCGACCGTGCCGCGCTGCCCACGCCGGTGGTGACGACGTCGCCCGCGCGCACCCGCACGTCGTCGTCCCTGACCGTGGTGGCCACGTCCGAGTTGGTCGGGACGGCCCTCGGGGTGTCGGTGGATCTCGACGACGATCTGGTGGCCGCGGGTGCGGATTCGTTGTCGTTCGTCCGCATGGCGACGATGGTGCGCGAGCGATTCCACGTGGATCTCGACCCCGCCCGCGTCGCGGCCGAACCGACCGTTCGCGCCATCGCCGATCTGATCGACGAGACCACCCGCGCCGGGTCCCGGAGCCGACGCGGCGCCGGGGTACTGGTCCCGCTGCGGGAGACGGGAACCGGCGTGCCGCTCTTCGTCGTCACCGGGGCCGGAGCACCCGCCGTCTCGCTCATCCCGCTGGTCCGTCGGCTCGATCCGGAGCGGCCGGTGTACGGACTGCAGGCGCACGGACTCGAATCGCGGGCCCGACCGGACCGCACCGTACGTGCGGCCGCACGGCGGTACGTCGAGCAGATCCGTCGAGTCCGGCCCACGGGACCGTACGCACTGGCAGGGCACTCGATGGGCGGCATCGTCGCTCTGGAGATGGCGTCGATGCTCCACGACGCCGGGGAGGACGTCGTCGAGGTGGTCGTGGTGGACAGTCGATTGACCACCGCCCTCCTCGACGGGGTGGACGCCGCGGCGGAGCCGGCACCCGAGAGCGCGGGTGTCGATCCCGACGCGGTGTACGAGAAGCTTCGCCTGTCGCTCCCGGCACTCCTCCGCATCCGGCTCCAGATGATGGTGGCCGGGTACGTGACGTTCGCGCCGATCACGCAGTGGATGTTGTTCTACAACAGGGGTCTCCGAATGTTGGCCGGTCACACCCCGCGGACGTACCCGGGATCGGTGACCGTGCTGCGCACGGCCGGCAACGAGCAGGACGACCGGGTCTGGAGTCGGGTGGTCACGGGGCGCATCAGGGTGGCCGACGTGCCCGGGTCGCACACCGATCTGCTGCGCGAACCACACGTCGAGGCGGTGGCTCGGGAAATCGAGCGTGCCGTTGCCGACATCACGGCGTCGGCGCGCTGACACGAGGCGGAGCCGCCGGGCACACTGTCCTCCGTGACCACGGAGTCGACGCATCCCACCGCCGAGCACGCGCGCCTCGCGGAATCGCCCGGTGACCGCAGCGCGTGGCGCACGTGGGGTCCGTACCTGGCGGGTCGTCAGTGGGGAACCGTCCGCGAGGACTACTCCGCGGACGGCGACGCCTGGAACTCGTTCCCCTTCGACCACGCCCGGTCGCGCGCCTACCGGTGGGGCGAGGACGGGCTGGGCGGCATCTGCGATCGGTTCGGATTCCTGAATTTCGCCGTGGCGCTGTGGAATCGACGCGATCCGATCCTCAAGGAGCGACTGTTCGGCCTGACCAACGGCGAGGGCAACCACGGCGAGGACGCCAAGGAATACTGGTGGGCGCTCGACGGGACTCCCACCCACAGTTGGATGTCGTGGCTCTACCGCTATCCGCAGGCCGAGTATCCGTACGAGCAGTTGCGCACCGTCAACGGCGGGCGATCGAGGTTGGAGCGCGAGTACGAACTTGCCGACACCGGTGTGCTGGACGAGCACCGGTTCTTCGACGTCGTGGTCGAGTACGCGAAGGCCTCTCCCGACGACGTCTGCATCGTGATCGCGGTGACCAACCACGGTCCGGAGTCGGCGTCGGTCGACGTGCTCCCGCAGTTGTGGCTGCGCAACACCTGGGCGTGGGGCCGCGACGATCGCACGGCGTCCATCGTGGACGCGACCGAGGACGTCCTCCCCGGTGCGCTGTCCGCGGTCCGCGTGGACCACGGCTTTCTCGGGCGCTACTTCCTCGCGGCGGAAGGGTCGCCGCGAGTGCTGTTCTGCGACAACGAGACCGACGCGGTGGGGCTGTTCGGCGCCGAGAGCAATCGGTCGCAGTGGACCAAGGACGGTATCGACCGGGCGATCGTGCGCGGTGAGGCCGACGCGGTCAATCCCGACGGCGTGGGCACGAAGTGCGCGTTCCACTACCCGATGGACGACGTCGCGCCGGGGGAGACGCGGCGGGTCGCCCTGCGCTTGTCGACGTCCGTCCCCGACGCCGCGACGTTCGGCCCGGCGTTCGAGATGGTGCGCGCGGACCGCCGCGCGGAGGCGGATCGGTTCTACGACCACGTCATCGGACCGTCGCTCGCGGACGAGGACCGGCACGTCGCGCGGCGCGGGTACGCCGGACTGCTCTGGTGCAAGCAGCTCTACCGCTACGACGTGGCCGACTGGGCGGAGGGCGACCCGGTGGGAACACCCGCGCCGGAGTCGCGTCGGGCGACCACCGCCCGCAACGCCGCGTGGTCGCATTTCTCGCTCGCCGACGTCGTGTCCATGCCGGACGAGTGGGAGTACCCGTGGTTCGCCGCGTGGGACCTCGCCTTCCACACCATTCCGCTGGCGCACGTCGACCCGGACTTCGCCAAGGAGCAGTTGGTGTTGATGTGTCGCGAATGGGCGATGCACCCCAACGGGCAGCTGCCTGCCTACGAGTGGGCGTTCGGAGACGTCAACCCGCCGGTCCACGCGTGGGCAGTGTGGCAGGTCTACCGCATCGACGGTCACCGGGACCGCGAGTTCCTGGTGCGAGTCTTCACCAAGCTCCTGCTGAACTTCTCCTGGTGGGTGAACCGGAAGGACGCCGACGGCTCGAACATCTTCGAGGGTGGGTTCCTGGGAATGGACAACATCGGGCTGTTCAACCGGTCCGAGCCGCTGCCGCCGGGGTTCCGGCTCGAGCAGTCCGATGCCACCAGCTGGATGGCGTTCTACTGCCAGCAGATGTTCAAGATCGCCGTGGAACTCGCGCGGTACGACTCCGCCTGGGACGACGCCGCGACCAAGTTCTTCGCGCACTTCCTCTCCATCGCGGACGCGGTGCGGTCGTTCGGCTCCGCGCGACTGTCGCTGTGGCATGAAGAGGACGGCTTCTTCTACGACGTCCTGGCACCGCCCGACGGGGAGCCCGTCCCGCTGCGGGTGCGGTCCATGGTGGGACTGCTGCCGATCCTGGGCGCCACCGAGGTGCCCGACTGGGTCGGGCGCGAGTGCCCGGACCTCGCGGCGCGTCTGCGGTGGCTCCAGCATCGGCGGCCCGGGCTGACCAGCGCGATGATGAGTCGGCGGGACGAGTCGGGACGGTGGCGGATGCTGCTCGCCCTGGTGGACCCCGTGCGGCTGCGGCGCCTGCTCGAGCGCATGTTCGACCCCGCGGAGTTCCTGTCCCCGCACGGCATCCGCTCGCTCTCCGCCTCCTACCGGGACGGATTGTCGATGGACGTCGACGGGCGGGCGCTGTCCATCGAGTACGAGCCGGGGGAGTCGCGGACCGAGATGTTCGGCGGCAACTCGAATTGGCGTGGGCCCGTCTGGTTCCCGGTCAACGTGCTCCTCGCGGACAAGCTGCGCGCCTACGGTCGCTACTTCGGCGACAGCTTCACCGTCGAGATCCCCACCGGCTCGGGGCGAGCGCACACGCTGGCCGAGGCGGCGACGGTGATCGAGACGGGGTTGGCCGATCTGTTCCGACCCGTCGACGGGCGTCGTCCCGCGGACGGTCATCGCATCGAATCGTCCGCCGATCCGCTGTGGTCGGGACACCCGACCTTCAACGAGTTCTTCGACGGCGACACCGGAGAGGGGTTGGGGGCGAGCCACCAGACAGGGTGGACGGCGCTGGTGGCGCACTTGCTCAATCCGCGAGTCCCGGCCCCGCCCACCGGTTCCGCCTGACCCGGCGCGGACAGGTATTACGGTGGCGCCATGCAGATCCACGGTGCCGTCCTCGAGGAGATCGGCCGGAGTCGACCGTTCGCCGACTCCCGCCCACTGACCGTGTCGGCCCTCGAGCTCGACCCACCCGGTGCGGGCGAGATCCTCGTGCGGATCGAGGCGGCGGGGCTCTGCCACTCCGACCTCTCCGTGGTCGACGGCAACCGGGTGCGGCCGGTGCCGATGCTGCTCGGGCACGAGGCCGCCGGCATCGTCGAGGAGGTCGGCGACGGGGTCGACCTGTCCGTCGGCACCCGCGTGGTGATGACCTTCCTGCCGCGGTGCGGTGACTGTGCCGGGTGTCGGTCGGACGGCCGCACCCCGTGCATTCCCGGCAGCGCCGCGAACAACGCCGGCACCCTGCTCGAGGGGGACGTCCGGCTCCGTCGCGACGGTGAGACCGTCGCCCACCACCTGGGCGTCTCCGGGTTCGCGACGCACGCCGTCGTGGATCGTCGGTCGGTCGTGCCGGTGGGTGACGACGTCCCACCCGCCGTCGCCGCGGTGCTCGGCTGCGCCGTCCTCACCGGCGGCGGGGCGATCCTCAATGCGGCCGACCCGGCGCCGGGAAAGTCGATCATGGTGGTCGGACTGGGCGGGGTCGGTATGGCCGCGGTGCTCACGGCCGCGTCTCTCGGCCACGGAGACGTCATCGGGGTGGATGCCATGGAAGACAAGCTCGCGATCGCCACCGAGCTCGGCGCCACCGCCGTCTACACCCCGGACCGCCTGGCGGAAGCCGGAATTCGTGCCGACATCGTCGTGGAGGCCGCGGGCAACGCCCGCGCCTTCGAGACGGCGTTCGCCGCGACCGCACCCGGCGGTACCACCGTGACCGTAGGGCTGCCGTCGCCCGATGCGCGCTCGTCGCTCTCGCCGCTGACCATGGTGGCCGAGGCTCGCACGATCGTCGGAAGCTATCTCGGTTCGGCGGTGCCGGAACGTGACATCCCGCTGTACGAACGGATGTGGCGCGAAGGGCGACTGCCGGTGGAGAAGCTCGTCTCGTCTCGGATCACGCTGGACCGGATCAACGAGGGCATGGACGAGCTGGCCGACGGCCGCGCGATCCGGCAGGTCATCGAGTTCCCGGCCGCCGACGGCCACTAGGCTGGCCGTCGACCGTTCACCAACGCAAGGGATCGATACCACGTGGCTGACACCATCGCCGTCGGAGTTCTGGGAGCAGCCGGGAAGGTGGGGACCGCCGTGTGCGAGGCGGTCGAGGCGGCCCCGGACACCACTCTGGTCGCCCGGGTCGACAAGGGAGACCGCCTCGCTTCGCTCGCCGAGCAGGGCGCATCGGTGGTCGTCGACTTCACCCATCCCGACGTGGTCATGGACAACCTCGAGTACCTCATCGGTGCAGGCATCCACGCCGTCGTCGGGACCACCGGGTTCGACGAGGAGCGCCTCGATCGCGTGCGGGGCTGGCTCGATGCGTCCCCCGGCACCGGCGTGCTGATCGCGCCGAACTTCGCCATCGGCGCCGTTCTGTGCATGGCTTTCGCGCAGCAGGCCGCGCGGTTCTTCGACTCCGTCGAGGTCGTCGAGCTGCACCACCCGAACAAGGCCGACGCCCCGTCGGGCACCGCCTACCGAACGGCTGCGCTGATCGCCGAGGCGCGGGCCGCTGCCGGGGTCGGTCCGAGCCCCGACGCCACCAGCACCGAACTCGACGGAGCGCGTGGCGCCGACGTCGACGGGGTGCGGGTGCATTCCGTGCGATTGGCGGGACTGGTCGCGCATCAGGAAGTGCTGCTCGGGACGCAGGGCGAGACCCTCACGATCCGGCACGACTCCCTGGATCGGACCTCGTTCACTCCGGGCGTGCTGCTCGGCGTGCGGAGCATCGCGTCGCGCCCCGGTCTGACGCTGGGCATCGAGCCGCTCATGGACCTGCGATGAGCAGGAACACGCGCGTCGTCACCGTCATCGCGGTCCTCGTCGTCGTACTCGGTGTGTATTTCGTCCTGCTCGGTGGTCGTGGTGTCGAGTTGATTCGACTCGGCACACCCGTGGGAATCGGGCTCGGTATCGGCGTGCTGCTGCTGCCCGTGATCGGCTTGTGGATCGTCGGCGCCACGCTGGTGGCCGGCTTTCGTCACCAGCACCTGGCGCAGCGTGCCCGTGACGAGGGCCGAGAGCTCGACGTGGCCGATCTTCCCCGCATGCCGTCCGGGCGTATCCAGCGTGACGCCGCCGACGAGCTGTTCGCGCGCGTCAAGGCGGAATACGAAGCGGCACCGGACAGTTGGCTCACCAACTACCGGCTGGCTCGTGCCTACGACTACGCCGGCGACCGGTCGCGCGCCCGCGACATCATGCGCCGCGCCGTGGAGCTCGAGCGAGCCGAGAACGCGTGAGCACGCTTCTGGTGGTGCACCACACCCCGTCACCGCACTGCCAGGCCATGTTCGAGGCCGTCCTGCGCGGCGCCACGCAACCCGAGATCGAGGGAGTCGAGGTGGTCCGGCGCGCCGCGTTGGCGGTCTCCGCGAGTGACTTCCTCGCAGCGGACGGATACGTGCTGGGAAGCCCCGCGAACCTCGGTTCGATCTCCGGCGCCCTCAAGCACGCCTTCGACGGGTCCTACTACCAGATTCTCGACTCCACCCGCGGTCGACCGTTCGGGCTCTACCTCCATGGCAACGAGGGAGTCGAGGGCGCAGAACGCGCGATCGACTCCATCACCACGGGACTCGGGTGGGCCAGAGCCGCGGAGCACGTCACGGTCTCGAACAAGCCCACCGCGCAGGACCTCGAGGCGTGCTGGGAACTGGGTGCGACCGTGGCCGCTTCGCTGATGGACTGACCGCCGAGTCACCCCGCCCTCCGGTGTCGCATCGGACGTGGCTGCGCCGGCGGTGTCGATCGGTAGGTGTGGCCGGTGGGGGTGCGGAACTCCACCGTGTGCACGTCGGGGTTCTCGGTTCGGGTGGTGGTCCAGCCGTCGCCTTGCTTGGCGAGGTTGCAGGCGGCGCAGAGTCCGAGGCCGTTGTCGGCGGTGGTGGGTCCGCCGTCCTCGTGTGGGGTGATGTGGTCGTGGTGGCGGATGGGGGCGTCGCACCACGGGGTGCGGCAGGTGCGGTCGCGCAGGTCGATCAGCCGGGCCAGGCCGGTGGGGAAGCAGCGGGCGACGGACTCCACGGCGGTGAGCTGTCCGTCGGTGGGGCGGGCGTAGAGCTTGCGGAGGGTCACCGCGGTCTCGTCGGAGTCCACGGCGCCGGCGATCCACGCCCGTGCCGCGGCGGCGGGGATCGGCCCGTACCCGGGCACCTCGGCGGCAGTGTCGCCGCCGCCGAGCAGGGCCTCGTCGGAGAGGACGACCTGCACCGCCACCGGTGGGCTGATGGGGTGGGCGAGTCCAATGGTCCGCTCGACCAGCAGGTCCGCCATGATCTGGTCGCGGGTGCGGCCGCCGGCGTCGCCGGTGGCGATGAGGGTGTCGGCGTCGCGGCGCAGCGTCGCCCAGACGCACACGGCGCGGTCCATCGGCAGCAGGGTCCCGAGGTGGGCCATGACGTCCGGGGCGGGTCGGACGGTGACGCGGCGGTGCCGGGCGCCGCGGGCTTTGCGGCGGGTGACGGTGGCGGCGTCGAGTTCGGCGGCCAGCCGGGCGGCCATGGCGACGACGGTGCTGTCGCCTTTCCCGGTGAGGGTTGTGGGGTCGGCGCAGAGGCGGGCGTCGACGAGGCGGCGGTCGTCGGCGGTCAGGCATGCGGTTTCGCGGACCAGGAGGGTGGCGCGCCATTCGGAGAGGTCCCCGCGGCGCAGTTGGGCCAGGGTGCGGGGCATCTCGGCGGTCAAGGCTCGGGCGAGGCCGAGGTGGGTGGTGCCGCGGTGGGGTGAGTCGTGTCGGGCGAGGCCGATCTGGGTGGCGATGCCGGTGTTCCAGCGGGCGGCGGGTCGGCCGGCCGCCCGGCGTTGCTCTCGGATGGTGTCGGCCACGTGAGTGGTGAGGACTGCTTGCGCCCCCGCGGCGGCGGCTTTGAGTTCCTCGAGTGCGGTGATGGTGTCGATCGCCGCGGGAGCCCCGTCCTGCGCTGCTTCGCTCACCGCGATGGCGGCGATGCGGGTCAGGAATCGTCGAATGTCGTTCGGCGACAACTCGTCACCGTGCAGAAGTGTGTCCACGTGAATCCCCCCGAATTCGTGTCACCGACACCATGACACGGGGGTACGACAGAAAATACGGACCGACGACGACCCCGGTCGTTCTACTCCGGCACCGTCAACGGCGAGTCGGGGTCGGCCGGCTCCGCCACGAACGGTGGCGGATCGGTCGGGTCGAAGGAGCTCGGGAGGGTGGCGCAGGTGGCGCCGGGTTCGGGAAAGGTGTTCGGGTTGAGGCGAAGTGCGGTGACGAATCGGTCGATGCGCTCGTCGTCGGCATCGTCCACCTGGAGCCGGTGACCCCAGGACTGCAGGGAGATCGGTCGGTCCAACCCCGGGTAGGGAGACATCATCGTGTACGGCACCCCCTCGACACGTCGGGCCAGGTCGGCGACGTCGGTGTCGTCGAGGGAGTCGGGGTCGTACGCGATCCACACTGCCCCGTGCTCGAGCGAGTGCACCATGTTCTCGGTGCGCACCGGAACCGGGTAGACGACCCCGGTGCAGGTGGCCCACGCACCGTCGTGCCGGCCGCCCATCGGCGGCGAATAACGGTACGCCACACGGTAATCCGGCAGCACGTGATAGGCAGGTGGGTACTCCACCACCTCGATGCCCTCCAGTGCTCGGGACGGGTCGGGGTTGTCGGCGGTCGGGACCCACGCGTCGGGAACCGCCCGGCCGGCCACCTCGGAACCACAGGCCGTCGCGGCGAGCAGGGTGACGGTCAGGAGCGCGGAGGCGCGGTGCATGCCGATCACCCTGCCAGGTCGGTCGCACCGAGCGCGGCACCGACGGTGGCGACGCAGAACACCCGACGGAACGGGAAGAGGGTGACCCCGTCGGGTTCCACCGGGTACTCCTCGCGCAGCCGTGCCGCCAGATCCGCCTCGAACGCTGTCCGCTCGTCGGCGTCGAGCACGTCGAACACCGGGGTCAACGCCGTGCCCCGCATCCACTCCAGGACGGGGTCGGGCCCCGAGAGCTGCTGGATGTAGGTGGTCTCCCACGCGTCGACGGCGCACCCGTGCCCGGCGAGGAGCCTGGCGTAGTCGCCGGGGTCGTCCACGGTGTCGTCGTGGCGCAGCAGGTCGGTGGGGAGTCGATCGATCCACGGGGCGGAGCGAGCGACCTCCCGCAGGGCGCGATGCGACGGCGCCCCGAAGTTGCCCGGCATCTGGACCGCGATCACGGCGCCGCGGGGGAGTGCGAGGGCCCACGCGGCGAGGAGCTCCCGGTGTTCCGGTATCCACTGCAGGAGAGCGTTCGACACCACGAGGTCGGTGTCCTCGGTGGGCGTCCAGTCCCGCACGTCGCCCTGCTCGGCCGCGAGTCCGTTACGGCGCGCGGCGGACACCATCTCGGCGGAGGAGTCGAGGGCGTCGAGAGCGGCGTCGGGCCATCGGTCGGCCAGCAGCAGAGTGGAGTTCCCGGGCCCGCAGCCGAGGTCCACGATTCGGCGGGGTGCGTCGAGGTCCACCCGCGCGACGAGGTCGACGAAGGGTCGATGACGATGGTCGGCGTACTGCAGGTACTGCGACGGGTTCCACATGGGCACCTCCGTGGGTTCGGTCCACCTTTACAGTACGAGCGTACTGTAAACCGTGATCGACGAGGAGGTGTTCGGTGACGACGACCGGAGTGCCGTCGCTGGTGACGGCCGGACTGCTGTGGGGCACCGGCGGCGTCCTCGGGACCGCCTTCGGCGACGCCGCGGACCTGCCGCCCACTGCGGTCGCGGCCTGCCGTCTGGGCGGTGGAGGGCTCCTCCTGGTGGCGTACGCGATCGCCGGCGGGACCGGACGCCCCACGGGTCTTCCCGCACTCCGACGGATCGTGGTCATCGGGCTCCTGGCCGCCGTGTTCCAGGGTGCGTACTTCGTCGCCACCTCGCTGCTGGGTGTCGCCGCAGCGACTCTCGTCGCGATCGGCTCGGCTCCGGTGGTCTGCGTCGCGGTCGAATCGTTCGGTGCCCGACGACGTCCCGACCCGATCGCGGTGCGCACGGTGGCGGTGGGCATCGTGGGCCTGGTCTTCCTGGTCGGGGCACCGACGGGCGTGGCGGCGGGCACCGCGCTGCTCGGGTCGATGACCGCGCTGCTCTCCGGTTCCTCGTTCGCCGCGATCACTCTCGTGGGCCGACGCCCGGTCGACGGGCTGTCCGAATCCGCCATGACCGGATGGTCGTTCCTGCTGGGTGGGGCTCTGCTCGTGGCGGGACCGACGGTGGCGGGCGATCTGCCGGCGCCGACCGTGACCGCGTCGAGCATCGTGCTTCTGGTGGCTCTCGCGGTGATACCGACGGCCGCCGCGTACACGTTCTGGTTCCGCGGACTCCGCACGTCGCCCGCGTCCACGGCCGCCGTGATCGGGTTGCTGGAACCGCTCACGGGTACGGTCCTGGCCATGATGGTGCTGGGCGAGCGGCTGACGATGCTCGGCCTGATCGGCGCCGCGCTGTTGCTGGTGGCGGTCGTCGACACGAGCCGCCCGCGAGCCGTCCGTGCGTGAGATCCCGGCCGCCACGGCCCGGCGAATCGCGGTGGCGGCGCAGGGCTTCGGGCGGCTGAAGCCCGCCTCGTCCGGCCGACGCGCCGTGTCGTCGGTGCTCGCCACGACCCGTCTGCTGCAGATCGATTCCGTCGCGGCCGCCGTTCGTGCGCACTACGCGCCCGTGTTCAGCCGCGTCGGTCCGTACGACCGGTCGGCGCTGGACCGCGCCGCGTGGTCCGACACCGCGCGGTCACCGCGCCTGATGGTCGAGTACTGGGCGCACGAGGCGGCCTTCGTCCCCGTCGAGGACTGGCCGTTGCTGCGCTGGCGGATGGACCGCTACGTCCACGGCCGGTGGGGCGGTGCGCAGCGCGTCGCCGAGCGACACCCGCGGTTGGTCGACGACGTCCTGGACGCGATCCGCGACGGCGGCCCCGCCACCGCGCGGGACCTCGAGGTGGCGCTCGATCGTCGTCGGCCCGGGCCCAAGGGACCGTGGTGGGACCACAGCGACGTCAAGGTGGTGTGCGAGCAACTGTTCGCCAGTGGCGTTCTCACGGTGCCGCGGCGCACCAACTTCGTCCGGGTCTACGACCTGACCGAGCGTGTCCTGCCCCCGGACGTCGCGGCGCAGCGCGTCGGCGAGGAGGATGCGGTGCGTCGCCTCGTCGACCACTCCGCTGCCGCGATGGGCATCGCGACCGCGGCCGACCTGCGCGACTACTACCGGCTCTCCGCGGCGCAGACCACCGCCGCCCTCGCCGACCTCGTCGATGCGGGACGAGTCGTGCCGACGACGGTCGCGGGGTGGAAGGACCCGGCCTACCGTCACGTCGACGCACGCCGACCCCGTGCCGTCGACACGGCGGCGTTGCTGTGCCCGTTCGACCCGCTGATCTTCGGCCGCGCGCGTACCGAGCGCGTGTTCGACTTCCACTACCGCATCGAGATCTACACGCCCGAGGCGCAGCGGCGGTACGGCTACTACGTCTTCCCGTTCCTGCTGAACGACGAGTTGGTCGCCCGGGTCGACCTACGGGTGGACCGTGCGGCGGGTCTGCTGACCGTGCCGGGGGCGTTCTCCGAGGACTCGGTCGACGCGCGGGGTCGCCGCGCCGAGGTCGCGGCCGCCCTGGCGGGTTCGGTGCGCGCGATGGCCGAGTGGTTGGACGTCGACGTCGCGGTAGGTGACCGCGGCGACCTGGCCCGCGATCTGCGCGTCGCCGTCTCCTAGGCTCGGCGGGTGCACACCGCTCCGTTGTCCGTCTCGTTGATCGCGCTCACCGACTTCGTCCGACCCGACGACGTGCCGTGGGAGACGGACGCCGAGGGCGGCGAAGCGCTGGTCGAGTTCGCCGGGCGGGCCTGCTACCAGAGCTGGGACAAGCCGAACCCGCGCACGGCCACCAACGCCGGTTACCTGCGACACCTGCTGGCGGTGGGCAACTTCTCCGTGCTCGAGCACGCGAGCGCGAGTTTCTACGTCACCGGGATCTCACGCTCCTGCAGCCACGAACTGATCCGGCACCGCCATTTCTCGTTCTCGCAGCTCTCCCAACGCTCGGTCAGCGAACGGGACGCACGCATGGTCGTCCCGCCCGCCATCGACGCGGACGAGACCCTCCGGACCTTGTTCCGCGAGGCGACGGACGAGTCGCGCGCGGCCTACGACCGGTTGCTCACCGCCCTCGAGGCGGCGGCCGGACCGGACGCTCCTGCCGTCGTCGCCGGAAAGTCGGCGCGTCAGGCCGCCCGCTCGGTGCTGCCCAACGCTGTCGAGACCCGGGTGGTGGTGACCGGTAACTTCCGCTCGTGGCGTCACTTCGTCACCATGCGCGCGACCGAGCACGCCGATCTGGAAATCCGCCGACTCGCCGTCGCCTGCCTGCGCAGACTCGCCGAGGTGGCGCCCGCCGTCTTCGGCGACTTCGAGGTCCGGACGCTGCCGGACGGAACAGAGGTGGCGCGCTCGTCGTACCCGGGGGAGTGAGGGACGGAAGCGCCCCGCTCGGCGGGTAATCTTCCGGACCATGATCACCGGTGACCCCGCCACGGCTGCGGGAACTGTGCGCCCCGACCACACGACCGTCGCCGTGGTCCCGAAGTCGCCGTTCGGCGCCGTGTCCGTCGCGATGGTGACGCCTTTCACACCGGCCGGTGCGCTCGACATCGACACCGCCGTCTCGCTCGCCGCTCACCTGGTCGAGTCCGGCTGCGACGGTCTGGTGATCTCCGGAACCACCGGCGAATCGCCCACCACGTCCGACCGCGAGAAGGCCGACCTGCTTCGTGCCGTCGTCGACGCCGTCGGGGACCGCGCCCGCATCGTGGCCGGAGCCGGGACCAACGACACCGCGCACAGCGTCGCGCAGGCCCGTCTGGCCGCGGAGGCCGGCGCCCACGGTCTCCTCGTCGTCACGCCCTACTACTCGCGGCCGCCGCAGGCGGGTCTGCTCGCACACTTCGCCACCGTCGCGGACGCGACCGATCTTCCCGTGATGCTCTACGACATCCCGCCGCGTTCGGTGGTGCCCATCGAGAGCGAGACCCTGCGACGCCTCGCGGAGCACCCGAACATCCTCGCGGTGAAGGACGCCAAGGGCGACCTGGCCGCCGGCGCCGAGATCATCGCGGAGACCGGTCTGCAGTACTTCTCGGGCGACGACCCGCTGAACCTCCCGTGGCTCAGCGTCGGCGCGGTCGGGTTCGTCAGTGTCATCGGCCATCTCGTCCCCGGACCGCTGCGTGATCTGCACGCGGCGTGGGCCGCCGGAGACGTGGCCACCGCGCAGCGGATCAACGTCCGTCTGCTCCCCATCGTCCGATCGGTCGCGCGACTCGGCGGCGTCACCGCGTCCAAGGCCGGGCTTCGCCTCGTCGGCATCGACGTCGGTGATCCGCGCCTGCCGCAGGTCGCGCCGACCACCGAACAGATCGACGCACTCGTCGTCGATCTCCAGCACGCAGGAGTTCTCACATGACCCGACCGCCCCGGCGGCGATCCGCCTCTCGACGCGCCGGCCCCCCGGCTCCGCCGACGGCCCCCGCCTCGTCCCGGACGGCGGCGTCCGCGCCGCGCGTCCCACAGAACTCGGCCGCGACGCAGCGGCCGGATTCCCGCGCCGCGGCGACGCAGCGCTCGGAGTCGCGTGCCGCCGCCCCGCAGCGGCCCGACGCCCGCAGCACGGTCGATCACAGCGGTCGTCTCGGCACCCCGCCGAAGGCCCCGAAGAAGGGCCTGCGCGTCGTGGCCCTCGGCGGCATCGGCGAGATCGGCCGCAACATGACGGTCTTCGAGCACCAGGGCAAGCTGCTCATCGTCGACTGCGGCGTGCTGTTCCCCGAGGACCAACAGCCCGGTGTCGACCTGATCCTTCCCGACTTCCGACACATCGAGAATCGGATGGAGGACGTGGTCGCTCTCGTGCTCACGCACGGGCACGAGGATCACATCGGAGCCGTCCCGTTCCTGCTGCGCCTGCGCCCCGACATCCCGGTGATCGGCGCGAAGTTCACCCTCGCGCTGCTCGCCGCGAAGTGCCGCGAGCACCGCCAGCGGCCCAATCTGGTGGAGGTCCGTGAGGGCGATTCCACCCAGCACGGGCCGTTCGAGTTGGAGTACTTCGCGGTCAACCACTCGATTCCCGACGCCCTGGCCGTCGCCATCCGTACCGACGCGGGCGTGGCGCTGCACACCGGCGACATCAAGCTCGACCAGCTTCCCCTCGACGGCCGTCTGACGGACCTCGGCGGATTCGCCCGTCTCGGCGACGAGGGGGTCGACCTGTTCCTGGTCGACTCCACCAACGCCGAGGTGCCGGGCTTCGTCACCCCCGAGCGCGAGATCGGCGGTGTGCTGGACACGGTCATCGGCAAGGCGAAGAACCGCGTCATCGTGGCGTCGTTCGCCTCGCACGTGCACCGCATCCAGCAGGTCATCGACGTCGCCGCCCGCTACGGCCGCAAGGTCGCCTTCGTGGGTCGGTCCATGGTGCGCAACATGGCCATCGCGCAGGAACTCGGATACCTCACGGTGCCGGACGGTGTCGAGGTCGACATGGACACCGCCACCAAGCTGCCCGACGACCGGCTGGTGCTGATCTCCACCGGGTCGCAGGGCGAGCCGCTCTCGGCCCTGTCCCGCATGGCGCGCGGTGAGCACCGCCAGATCAACGTGCGGGCCGACGACCTCGTGGTGCTGGCCTCGTCCCTCATCCCCGGCAACGAGAACTCCGTGTTCGCCGTCGTGAACGGCCTGGCCAAGCGTGGCGCGAAGGTGATCACGCAGCAGAGTGCCAAGGTCCACGTGTCCGGCCACGCGTCGGCCGGTGAGCTGCTCTACCTCTACAACGCGGTGCGGCCGACCAACGCGATGCCCGTGCACGGCGAATGGCGCCACCTGCGGGCCAACGCGGCTCTCGCCGCCGCGACGGGCGTTCCGGAGGACCGCATCGTCCTCGCGGAGGACGGCGTCGTCGTCGACATGGTCGACGGGCTGGCGAAGGTGGTCGGTCAGGTTCCCGTCGGGCACGTCTACGTGGACGGGCTCTCGGTCGGCGACGTCGGCGACTCCACGCTGTCCGATCGTCTGGTCCTCGGCGAAGGCGGGTTCATCGCCATCACCATGGCGGTCGACGCGGCCACCGGGCGGTCCGTCGGAACCCCGGAGGTCTCCGGGCGCGGATTCTCCGACGACCCGGACGCACTCGGGGAGGCCGCCACGTTGGTCGAGGCGGAGTTGGTGCGTCTCGCAGGTGAGGGTGTCAAGGACACGCACCGCATCGCGCAGGCCGTCCGACGGGTCGTCGGGCGCTGGGTGGCCGACAAGTACCGTCGTCGTCCCATGATCGTGCCGACGGTGCTCGAGGTGAACACCGACTGACGCAGTCGATCGGTGGGACTCAGGCGGCGAGGAGCCGCCAGAGTCCCACCAACCCGATCGCCACGATGCACAGTCGCAGGGCGGTGGGGGACAGACGTCGGCCGTACCTGGCGCCGACCACCCCGCCGACCAGCGAGCTCACGGCGATGAGTCCCGCTGCGGCCCAACTGATCCGATCGAACGCGAGCAGCGTGAAGGACAGCGCGGCGACGATGTTGACCACCAGCGAGAGCAGATTCTTCGCGGCGTTCATGCGCTGCATGCTCTCCGGGAGCAGGGCGCCCATCACGCCCATGAGCAGAATGCCCTGCGCGGCGGTGAAGTAGCCGCCGTAGACGCCGACGGCGAAGGTGCCGACGATCAGCAGCACGAACCGCCCCCGGCCGAGGCCGGTCTCGGCGCTGCGCTCCGACCGTTGCTGGGCCCACCGTTGGATTCGGGGGCCGGCCAGCACGAGCACCAGCGCCAGGATCAACAGCACCGGAACCACGGCGGTGAACGTCTTCTCGGGCAGGTGGCGCAGCAGCCACGCGCCGAGGATGCCGCCGAGCAGCGATCCGGGGAGCTGCCACTTCAGGCGACCCCACTGCCCCTTCAGTTCCTCGCGGTAGCCCCAGGTGCCGGACGCCGACCCCGCGACGAGACCGATGGCGTTGCTCATGGTCGCGGTCACCGGCGGATAGCCGAACGCGATGAGAGTCGGAAAGGTGACCAGCGTTCCGGACCCCACGATGGCGTTGATCGCGCCCGCCGCGAAGCCCGCCAGGAGGATCAGGACGATTTCGGTGACCGGCACGACTGGGACGCTACGACACGGCTAGATTCGTCTCGCATGAGCCTTGCCCACGACGAACGTCTCCGCCTGGTCGACACCATGAGCGCGGTCGGCCCCGACGCGCCGACCCTGTGCGGGGAGTGGACGGTGCGCGATCTCGCCGCCCACCTCGTCGTCCGCGAGCGTCGGCCGGACGCGTCCGTGGGGATCCTGCTCCCGCCGCTGGCCGGCTACACGCAGTCGGTGCAGGACGGCGTCGCGACGCGGCCGTTCGAGGAGCTGCTCGCCGACGTGCGATCCGGTCCGCCGATCTGGTCGCCGTTCCGGCTGCTCGATCCCGTGGCCAATCTCGGCGAGATGTTCGTCCATCACGAGGACGTGCTGCGTGGCGACGGGGTCGCCGAGCCGCGCGAGCTCGACCCCCGACTCGAGAAGGCGCTGTGGGGTATCGGTGGTCTGATGGGACGCAAGGCGTACCGGTCGGCCCCGGTGACCGTGGTGTGGGAGTCCCCGGAGTTCGGTGCGCGCTCGTTCGGGTCCGCATCGCGGCGAGTCGTCCTGCGGGGACCGGCGTCCGAGCTGGCGCTCCATGCCTTCGGGCGGGACGTCGTCGCGCTGGATTTCGAGGGGGACGAGGCCGACGTCGCGGCGCTGAAGGCGCTCGACCGGTCGTTCTGACGGCGTGGTGCTCGTGTTGCGGATGGTCCTGGTGAGGTTCGACCGACTAACCTGAGCGGTATGGCAGGCAAGGCGAGTACGCGCGCGTCCCGATCCGGTACGACCGGATCGTCCCGGTCGACCGCCGCGCGCGGAGGGTCGGGGGGCCGCACCGTCACCACGCCCCGCAAGCCGACCGCTCCCCGCAAGGCCGCCGGGTCGAGCAGGGCAGCCGGCCCCAGCAAGGCGACCGGGTCGCGCAAGCCGTCGACCCGCAGCACGACGGGGCGCGCACCCGCACGCAGGACCGCCGGCTCGTCCGCCGGCGGCAATGCCGCCCGCGCCGTCGGCCGAGGAATCGCGTCCGGCTGGGCGCTCGCCGCCAAGGGCGTCGGCGCGACCACCCGCACCGTCGGCCGCGCGGGCGACATCGAACACGGTCACCGCCGCGACGGCCTCGCGCTGGGCGCCCTGGCGATCAGCGTCGTGGTCGCGGCGGGGCTGTGGTTCTCCGCCGGCGGTCCGGTGGGGGAGTGGATCGAGATCGGGTTGCGCGCCGTGGTCGGCAGCGCGGCGATGGTGCTCCCGCTGCTCGGCGTCACATTCGCCGTCGCGCTCATGCGGACGGAGCCGAAGCCCGACGATCGGCCGCGGCTGGTCCTCGGCTCGCTGTTGGTCGGACTTCCGCTGCTGGGTCTGTGGCATCTCGGCGCGGGCTCGCCGGCGGACGCGGACGGGCGGGCCTCCGGCGGCGGTGTCCTCGGCTTCGTCGTGGGCGGCCCGCTGGCCGGCGGGGTGACCGTGTGGTTGGCGGTCCCGCTTCTCCTGCTCGCCATCCTGTTCGGCGTTCTCCTGCTCACCGGAACGACGGTGCGGGACGTGCCCGCGCGTCTGCGGTCGCTCTTCGGGACCGCGAGCGGCGGCGACGAGTACGACGACTACTCGGGCGACCATCACGACGCGTACGGCGATCCGTACGGTGACGATCGCTACGACGCCGCGTCCTACGGCGCCCATTCCCCCGGGGTCCCGAGCGCGTACGGCGATCCGCTCGACGTCGCGACGCGATTCGATCTCGACGACGACGACGACGACGCCGTGCCCGCGCCGACCCGACGTCGGCGTACGCCGTCGCGGCCCGTCGAGCAGCCCGCGGAGGTCGCCCCCGACACCGCCGGGGCCGATGGGGCCACCGAGTACGTCCCCGTCGCCCCGCCCGCTCGTCGACGCCCGGCAGCGACGCCGAAGCCCGACCCGGTTCCCGCGGCCGACTCGACCGACGCCGACGCGGACCGGATGGTGGTCGATCGTGTCGTCGACGGCGACTACGTCCTGCCGTCGTTGTCCCTGCTGATCGAAGGCGATCCGCCGAAGACGCGCAGTCAGGCCAACGACGCCATGATCGAGGCCATCTCCGAGGTCCTCGAGCAGTTCAAGATCGACGCCGCGGTCACCGGGTTCACCCGCGGGCCGACCGTCACGCGCTACGAGGTGGAGCTCGGCCCGGGCGTGAAGGTGGAGAAGATCACCGCTCTGGCGCGCAACATCGCGTACGCGGTGGCGACGGACAACGTGCGTCTGTTGGCGCCCATCCCCGGCAAGTCCGCCGTGGGCATCGAGGTGCCCAACTCCGACCGCGAGATGGTGCGCTTGTCCGACGTGCTGACCGCGCCCAGCACCCGGAAGGACCACCACCCGCTGGTGATCGGCCTGGGGAAGGACATCGAGGGCGACTTCGTCAGCGCCAACCTCGCCAAGATGCCCCACCTGTTGGTGGCCGGGTCGACGGGTTCGGGCAAGTCGTCGTTCGTGAACTCGATGCTCGTGTCCCTGCTCGCCCGGGCCACGCCCGAGGAAGTCCGGATGATCCTCATCGACCCGAAGATGGTCGAGCTGACTCCGTACGAGGGAATCCCGCACCTCATCACCCCGATCATCACGCAGCCGAAGAAGGCCGCGGCCGCGCTGGCGTGGCTGGTCGAGGAGATGGAGCAGCGCTACCAGGACATGCAGGCCAATCGGGTGCGCCATGTCGACGACTTCAACAAGAAGGTGCGGTCCGGCGAGATCACGGCCCCGCTGGGCAGCGAGCGGGTCTACAAGCCGTACCCGTACATCCTGGCGATCGTCGACGAGCTGGCGGACCTCATGATGACCGCGCCCCGGGACGTCGAGGAAGCGATCGTGCGCATCACCCAGAAGGCCCGCGCCGCGGGTATCCACCTGGTGTTGGCGACGCAGCGTCCCTCGGTGGACGTCGTCACCGGTCTGATCAAGACCAACGTGCCGTCCCGGCTGGCCTTCGCGACGTCGTCGCTCACGGACTCGCGGGTCATCCTCGATCAGCAGGGCGCGGAGAAGCTGATCGGTATGGGTGACGCGCTGTTCCTGCCCATGGGGGCGGGCAAGCCGACGCGACTGCAGGGCGCGTTCATCACCGACGAGGAGATCATGGCCGTCGTCGACTTCGCCAAGAACCAGGCGGAACCCGAGTACACCGAGGGTGTGACCGCGCAGAAGGCGGCGGAGAAGAAGGACGTCGACGCCGACATCGGCGACGACCTCGACGTGCTGTTGCAGGCCATCGAACTGGTGGTCACCAGCCAGTTCGGGTCGACGTCGATGCTGCAGCGCAAGCTGCGCGTCGGATTCGCCAAGGCGGGCCGACTCATGGACCTCATGGAAACGCGGGGTGTCGTGGGCCCGAGCGAGGGGTCGAAGGCCCGTGACGTTCTGGTGAAGCCGGACGAGCTCGACGGTCTGCTGTGGTCGATCAAGGGCGGCGACCCCGCCGAAGGCGGGGACGACGAGTAGGCCGTCGACGGGGGTGAGTGACGTCACTCCGGCGTGACCAGGCTTTACCTGCGTTTTACCGATGGTGGACCACTCGTTGGGCCGGTGCACACCGTCTCTGTGGCATCATTGTCAGCGGAGGGGAGTATCCCCAACTCGCGACGGACCCGTCAGCACGATCGAGCCCTGACTCGATCCGGGTCCCCGGTCGACGCGCGCTGTACCCAACGGCGATGATGCGACGGGAGAGACCTCCGGAGCCCAACGCTGGCCTACCGGAGGTAGCGAGTACATGAACGTGTCCACCACCGTCTGGATCGTCACCTGTGTGGTGATCCTCGGTCTCTTCGTCTTCGACTTCTTCGCCCACGTGCGCACACCGCACGAGCCGACCTTCAAGGAATCGGCCACCTGGTCCGCGGTCTACATCGCACTCGCGGTCGTCTTCGGCTTCATCGTCTTCTGGCAGTACGGGTCGACCTACGGCGGCGAGTACTTCGCCGGATACATCACCGAGAAGGCGCTGTCCGTCGACAACCTGTTCGTCTTCCTCATCATCATGACGACCTTCTCGGTCCCACGGCAGTACCAGCAGAAGGTGCTGCTGATCGGCATCGTGATGGCCTTGGTCATGCGTGGTGGCTTCATCGCCCTCGGTGCTGCGGCGATCAACAACTTCAGCTGGGTGTTCTACCTCTTCGGCGCCTTCCTCATCTACACGGCCTACAAGCTGATCAAGGAGGCCGGCCACGAGGAGGAGAACGAGGTCGAGCAAGAGACCAAGATCATGCGGTTGGTCAAGAAGGTGCTGCCCACCACCGAGGAGTACCACGGTGACCGCCTGACGGTGAAGATCGACGGCAAGCGCGTGGTCACCCCGATGTTGATGGCGCTGGTGGTCATCGGCTTCACCGACATCCTCTTCGCGCTCGACTCGATCCCCGCGATCTACGGCCTCACCACCGAGCCCTACATCGTGTTCACCGCCAACGCGTTCGCCCTGATGGGTCTGCGCCAGCTGTACTTCCTCATCGGCGGCCTGCTCGACCGTTTGGTCTACCTGTCCTACGGCCTCTCGCTGGTGCTCGCGTTCATCGGCGTCAAGCTCGTCCTGCATGCTCTGCACGAGAACGAGCTGGGCTTCATCAACGGTGGTGAGCACGTCGCGGTCCCCGAGATCACCACGGGCCTCTCGCTCAGCGTCATCGTCGGCATCCTGGCCGTGACCACGATTGCCAGCCTGATCAAGACGCGCGGACAGTCGGCGCAGAAGGCTCGCGAGGACGCCCCGATCGACGCCGGGACTGCCGGCGAGGTCGACCGGGACACCACAGCCCGCTGACCCCGCCTCGACACGCACCACGGCCCGGCGGATCCTCCGAGATCCGCCGGGCCGTGGCGTTCGTGCGGGTCGATCAGGCGAGTGCGCCGAGCACCGGCTTCCAGGCCTGGACCGCGATCGCCTCCACCAACTCGTCGCGGACGAACGGGTCGTCGGCGAACAAATCGCGCACGTCGGCCTCGTCCGTTCCCTGCGCGACGATCGTGGCGCCGCTGTCGTCGGGGTAGGGACCCGCGGTCACCACGCGATCCTGTGCGATCTGCTCCCGCAGCCAGTCCCGGTGCTCGGCGCGAACGCGGTCACGACCGTCGGCAGTGCTGGGGGAGTAGGTGTAGTGGACGAGGAAGTGCGGCACGGGGGCTCCGTTCGAGTCGGGTGGGTCGGAGGGATCGGGGGTCGAAGAGTCAGAGGGTCAGCAGCATGCGGGTGTTGCCCAGGGTGTTCGGCTTCACGTAGCTGAGGTCGAGGAACTCGGCGACGCCGGTGTCGTAGGACCGGCACATCTCGGCGTAGACCTCCGCGGTGACCGGTGTTCCCTCGATCTCCGAGAAGCCGTGCCGCGCGAAGAAGGACACCTCGAAGGTGAGGACGAACAGTCGCGACAACTGCAGCTCGCGGGCGACGTCGATCAGGGTGGTGACCACCAGATGACCGACACCGTGGCCCTTGACGGCGGGGTCGACGGCCACCGTGCGGATCTCGCCGAGATCGGCCCAGAGCACGTGCAGCGCGCCGCATCCCGCCACGACGCCGTCGACTTCCGCGACCCAGAATTCCTGGACTGCCTCGTACAGCGTGACCAGGTTCTTCTCCAGCAGAATGCGGCCGGCGTAGATGTCGATCAATCGCTTG
The DNA here is from genome assembly GCF_001894765.1 of Rhodococcoides corynebacterioides NBRC 14404. GTDB lineage: Bacteria > Actinomycetota > Actinomycetes > Mycobacteriales > Mycobacteriaceae > Rhodococcoides > Rhodococcoides corynebacterioides. The sequence continues at coordinate 37,597 of NZ_BCWV01000004.1, read as the reverse complement.
ATGTCGGGGATGTCCGACGTCCGCGCGCGTCGGATGCGGACTCGTTCCGTGGACGGCGACGCCGTGTCGGGCGTGTCGTGGCCGACGCCGGGGTCCGGATCGAGCTCGGATGTCATGGGGGAGACAGTAGTGCCCGCCGGTACCGATATTGTGAGCCTGTGCCCAGTGCCGCAACGTCGTCGTCGCCCCGCCGAGCGGGCTGCCCGACGTGAGCGCGGAGTTCGACACCTCGGCGGGCGCGCTGGGCGGTCGTGCATCCGGAGGGGCCGGTGGTGGCAGCGCCGCCGCTCCTCGCGAGGACTCCGTGGCCGCGTCCGGTGCGGTGCGGCCGGCGCCACTGCTCAACATCGCCAACGTGTTGACGGTGCTGCGCATCCTGCTGGTGCCGGTGTTCCTGTGGGCTCTGTTCGTCGACGGCGGCCAGAGCGTCGGGTGGCGATGGGCCGCCTTCGCCGTCTTCGCGATCGCCGCGATCACCGACCGCATCGACGGTCAGTTGGCCCGCAAGCACGGTCTGGTGACGGACTTCGGGAAGATGGCCGATCCGATCGCGGACAAGGCCCTCATCGGAGCGGCCCTGGTGGGTCTGTCCATGCTGGAGGTGTTGCCGTGGTGGATCACGGTGGTGATCGGTGTCCGCGAGGTCGGGATCACACTCCTGCGGTTCGCGGTGTTGCGGCACGGTGTCATTCCGGCCGGTCGCGGCGGCAAGCTGAAGACCCTGGTGCAGGGCGTCGCGATCGGGCTCTACGTCATGCCCCTGCCCGCCGCGGTGTTGCCGGCGGCCATGGCCCTCATGTGGGCCGCGGTGATCCTCACCGTCGTCACCGGGGTGGACTACGTCGTGTCCGCCATGCGGCCGCGGGTCGCCGGTGCGGCCGACGCGCGCGCGACGTGACCGACGCCGTACGCCCGACGTCGTGGTCGTGGGGTCAGGGTCGGTCACCCGGCGCTAGCGGGGTGCGTTCACCCCGGCAGGGGTGGGTAACCGAATCCCCCGAGGGGAGTCGGGAACCGTTCGGCCGACAACGGCGTTGGACGAAGAACGGGACGGTTCCGTCGAGGGCGACGACGCTCTCGATCCGGTGGCGGTGCACGCCTCCGGCAGTCCCAACCGCACGAGAGAACGAGGAGAGGCCACATGATGCTTCTGCGTGAGGCACTCGGCGACAGTCTTCGCCGCACTCGGGTCGCACAGAGCCGCACGCTGCGTGAGGTCTCCACCACGGCCAGGGTGAGTCTCGGGTACCTGTCCGAGGTCGAGCGGGGCCGCAAGGAGGCGTCGAGCGAATTGCTCAATGCGATCTGCGAGGCGCTCGACGTTCCCCTGTCCGATGTGCTGTCCGACGTCAGCGTGGCTCTGACCCCCGCGCCTGCCGAGGACCGGGCCGCGACGGCCGCCCCCGGTGTGCGGGTGGACGACGGCACTCGGGTCGTCATTCCGGCGCCGACCGCGCGGGCACTCGCGGCGGCGTGACGTCCTGCGCGGGTCGTCCCGGATCCGAGGGTGAGACCCGAAGGTTCGAAATCGGACGGCGCGCGTGGAACGATGGTCGATGAACAGCGGCCGGTGACCGTCGCCGGCCGGGTCGCGTAGCGGCGGATTCCACATGGAGGCAGGAAGAACCGATGGCCAATCCTTTCGTCAAGGGCTGGAAGTACCTGATGGCCCTGTTCAACTCCAAGATCGACGAGAAGGCGGACCCGCAGGTCCAGATCCAGCAGGCCATCGAGGACGCCCAGCGTCAGCACCAGGCCCTCTCCCAGCAGGCTGCCTCGGTGATCGGCAATCAGCGCCAGTTGGAGATGAAGCTCAGCCGTCAGCTCGACGAGGTGGAGAAGCTCAACGCCAACGCCCGTCAGGCCGTCACGCTCGCCGATCAGGCCAACGCCGCCGGTGACACCGAGAAGGCGGTGCAGTACACCAACGCGGCCGAAGCCTTCGCTGCGCAGCTGGTCACCGCGGAGCAGGGAGTCGAGGACCTCAAGGTTCTCCACGATCAGGCTCTGCAGGCCGCCAGCCAGGCCAAGAAGGCCGTCGAGCAGAACGCGATGACGCTGCAGGCCAAGGTCGCCGAGCGGACCAAGCTGCTCAGCCAGCTCGAACAGGCCAAGATGCAGGAGCGCGTCTCGGAGAGCCTCCGGTCGATGGATTCCACTCTGTCGGCCCCCGGCAACACGCCGAGTCTGGACGCCGTGCGGGACAAGATCGAGCGTCGCTACGCCAATGCTCTCGGGTCCGCCGAGTTGGCGCAGAACTCCGTGCAGGGGCGCATGATGGAGGTCCAGCAGGCGAGTGTGCAGATGGCCGGCCACAGTCGACTCGAGCAGATTCGCGCGTCCATGAAGGGCGACGCGATCACGTCCGGGCCCACCGCCGATCCCACCGCCGCGCCGAAGAACCTGTCGCCGCAGGCGAATCCGGAACGACCGCAGACCAACTGACCGCCGGACGGACGCCATGCGAGATCGACTCCAGGGCCGCGCCGCCACGGTGGTACGGGCGGCGGGTCCCCTGATCGAGTCCGCTCGCACGTGGAACGATCCCCGGCGACGCGCCGAACGTAAGCTCCGCCGGACCCGGCGTCGCGCGACGTTCTTCGGCGCGGCGTCGGGGTCCAGTGCTGTCGGGACTGCCATGGTGGCGGTGGCGTCCGCTCCCGAGTGGGTGATCGTCGGTGGCGCCGGCGCCACCGCGCTCCTGGCCGTGCCGTCGGTGGCGGCGGTGGCCGCCTACCGCCGCTTGCGGGGCGAGCCGTTGCCGGCGCCGAAGCCCGCGCCGCGCTCCCTGCCGCCGTACGGGTCGGCGGCGCGCGAGCCGATCGATCGGCTGCGTCGATCCGAACGGAGTCTCCACGAATTGCTCGGCATCGTGTCTCGGTCCGGGTCGATTCCCGAGAGCGACGTGCAGGACACCTCTCGTATCGCCGCGGCAGCTGCCGCGTCGTTGACCGCCGTCGCGGAGGACGTGGTCGCCATGGAACGGGCCGCCGAGGGCAGCGAGGCCGCCGCTGCGCACCTGCGGTCCACCATCACCTCGACCGCGGCTCGACTCCGCGACGGTGTCGAGCAGTACGACGGGCTGGTCGCCGCCGCGGCCCTGCTGACCGCGCCGGCATCCGGATCGGCTGTCGGCCCGGCGTCGCGACGTGACGCCCTGCAGTTCGCCACCGATCGGCTCGAGGGATGGGCGTACGGCCTGGACCGACTGGATCGTCCCTGACCTCGGGGGTGGACCCCGGCCGCGCTGTCGTCCGGATGGGTGACCACCCTGAGTTCCACCCTGAAATCGCTGCTCGGAAGGGGTTTTCGGGCTCGATGTCTGCCACGATCGGATGCAGGTGATCGGCGAGAAGCGCCGACACCGACGACGAAAGGTGGACGTCATGTTCTGGAAGATTCTCGGCGCGATCGTGCTGGTCTGGCTGGCCGTGGTGATTCTGGGCGCCGTGCTGAAGGCCCTCTTCCCGCTCCTGGCTCTCGCGGTGATCGGTGCCGGCCTGTACTTCCTGTACCGGTCGATGACGGGGGAGAAGGACCGGACCGACAAGACCGTCGACTCGTTGTTCTGACGGCGCGCCCCACTACGCTGGCCCGGTGCGAGTGGTGCTGATCGCCGGCCCCGACGCCGGTCATGCGTTTCCGGTGATGGCCCTGGCGGAGCGCTTCCGCTCCGCGGGTGACGAGGTCGTGGTCCTCACCGGCGAGCGATGGTGGCAGGCGGGCCGTGCAGCGGGACTCGACGTGCGCGCACTGCCCGGTCTGGAACCGCGGCCCGAGGACGACGACGCCGATGCCGGTCAGCGCATTCACGGCCGTGCGGCCCACATGTCGACGCAGGTGCTGCCCGTCCTGGCCGACCTCGCACCCGATCTGGTGGTCGCGGACGTGCTGACCGCCGGCGGTGGCTTGGCCGCCGAGAGGTGCGGAATCCCGTGGGTGGAGCTCTCCCCGCATCCGCTCTACCGGCCGTCCCGCTCCCTGCCTCCGCTGGGCAGCGGCCTGACGCCGGGGTCAGGCGTGCGAGGGCGAATGCGGGACGTTCTGATGCGTCGATTGACGGCCCGCTCGGTGCGGGCCGGGACGGCGCAGCGGTCGGCGGCGCGGGTTTCGGTGGGACTGCCCGCGGTCGATCCCGGACCGGCTCGGCGACTGATCGCGACGATTCCCGCGTTGGAGCTGCCGCGGGTCGACTGGCCGTCGGAGGCACGCCTGGTCGGCGCGTTGCTCTGGGAACCCACCGACACCGTCCTCGATCCGCCGCCGGGCGACGAGCCGCTGGTGGTCGTCGCTCCGTCCACGGCCGCGACCGGGGAGGCGTCCACGGTGGACGTGGCCGTGGAGGCGGCGGCTCGCGCTCGGGCAGCGGGCCTGCCGGTGCGGGTGGCGATCAGCGCGCTGGAGGCGCCGGGCGTCGTCCTGCCGCCCTGGGCGGTCGCCGGGACCGGACGGCAGGACGTCCTCCTGCGGTCGGCCTCGGCGGTGGTGTGCGGCGGTGGCCACGGAATGTTGGCCAAGACCCTGTCGGCGGGAGTCCCCGCGGTGACGGTGCCCGGCGGCGGCGATCAGTGGGAACTGGCGAATCGCGCCGCACGACAGGGCGGTTCGGTGCTCGTCTCCCCGCCCGATGCGCAGGCGCTGGCCCGAGCGCTCGACCGCGTCCTGCGGGAACCGTCGTTCCGCCGGGCCGCTCGGCGCGCCGCGGCGAGTGCCGATGCGGTGCGCGATCCCGTGGCGGTCTGTCGAAGCGTGCTCGCCGGGCACGAGTGAGTCGGGCACGAGTGAGCGGATGTGTTCGGTACTCGATCCCCGGGTACGGTGAGACGGTGCGTCTGACCGAATTCCACGACCTCGTCGCCGAGCAGTTCGGCACGGTGTACGGCGACTCCGTTCTGGTCGACCACGTGGTGCTGTCGCTCGGCAACCGCACCGCGGCCGATGCCATCGAGGCGGGGGAGGACCCCAAGGACGTCTGGCGCGCGCTCTGCGCCGAGTTCGACGTTCCGCGCTCGCGGTGGTGACCGCGACCGACTCGGCGTGTCGCCTGTCCGTCGAACAGGTGTTCGCTTAGAGTAGGTCCCAGTGACGACGTGGATCGGCTCGCCGAGCGGTTCTTGTCGGTGCCCCCCTCTACCTTGTCGACAGACATGCAGGGGACGAGAACGTCGAGAAGGAGACCATCATGGCGGCAGCAGCGTACGACAGGGACAAGGCGCTCGATCTGGCACTCGCGCAGATCGACAAGAACTTCGGCAAGGGCTCGGTGATGCGCCTCGGGGACGAGGCCCGCGCACCGATCGCGGTCATTCCGACCGGCTCCATCGCGCTGGACGTGGCACTGGGTATCGGTGGCCTCCCGCGCGGCCGGGTCATCGAGATCTACGGCCCGGAGTCCTCGGGTAAGACCACCGTGGCTCTGCACGCGGTGGCCAACGCGCAGGCCGCCGGCGGTATCGCGGCGTTCATCGACGCCGAGCACGCGCTCGATCCGGACTACGCCGCCAAGCTCGGTGTGGACACCGACGCGCTGCTGGTCTCCCAGCCGGACACCGGTGAGCAGGCCCTCGAGATCGCCGACATGCTGATTCGCTCGGGTGCACTCGACATTCTCGTGGTCGACTCGGTGGCCGCGCTCGTGCCGCGCGCCGAGATCGAGGGCGAGATGGGTGACAGCCACGTGGGTCTGCAGGCGCGCCTCATGAGCCAGGCGCTCCGCAAGATCACCGGTGCGATGAACAATTCCGGCACCACGGTGATCTTCATCAACCAGCTGCGCGAGAAGATCGGCGTCATGTTCGGCTCGCCGGAGACCACCACGGGCGGCAAGGCGTTGAAGTTCTACGCCTCCGTGCGCATGGACATCCGTCGTATCGAGACGCTGAAGGACGGCACGGACGCGGTGGGCAACCGGACGCGTGTCAAGGTGGTCAAGAACAAGGTGTCGCCGCCGTTCAAGCAGGCGGAATTCGACATTCTGTACGGCAAGGGCATCAGCAAGGAGGGCTCGCTGATCGACATGGGCGTGGAGCACGGGTTCGTGCGCAAGTCCGGCTCGTGGTTCACCTACGAGGGTGATCAGCTCGGCCAGGGCAAGGAGAACGCCCGCAAGTTCCTGCTCGAGAACACCGATATCCGCGACGAGATCGAGAAGAAGATCAAGGAGAAGCTCGGTATCGGTGCCGACGTCCGCACCTCCGACGAGGCTGCGGCGCCCGTCGAGTTCTGACGATGACCGGTGACGGCGGCGCGGGCGGGGGTACCGCGGAGCAGGCACGTGACGCTGCTCTGCGATTGCTCACCCACCGGGCGCGCAGCCGGCACGAGCTCACGACGCGGCTGACCGACAAGGGGTTCACCCCCTCGGTCACCGCGTCGGTGCTCGATCGGCTGACCGAACTCGGCCTCGTGGACGACCGCGATTTCGCCCATCAGTGGGTCAGATCGCGCCACACGTACTCCGGCCGCGGCAAGCAGGCGCTGCGGAACGAGTTGCGCACCAAGGGGATCGACCCGGCGGTGGCTGCCGAGGCGTTGGAGACCATCGATCCCGAGGACGAGCGGGACCGCGCGCGGGAGCTGGTGGTGAAGAAGTTGCGTTCACCGTCGGTGCGTGCGACCGCCTCGACCGACCGGGACAAGGTGCTGCGATCGCTCGTCGGCATGTTGGCGCGACGCGGATTCTCGCAGGGCATGGCGTTCGAGGTTGCCAAGAGCGAGCTCGAGGCCGTCGGTGCGGACACCGACGGCCTCGAGAACTGACGCAGTCCTGCCGAGCCGTCCTACGTGCTCAGGCCCTGTTGCGTTGCATCCCCGGTGAGCACCACGCCGGTGCTCTTCTTCCCGCGCCGCAGCCGCTTCTCCAGTGCGGTGGCCACGTAGGTGAGGAGCGAGTTCAGCGCGATCATGATGATCGCCACGATGATGAGGGCAGGCAGGAAGTTGCCGTAGAACGCACCCACCTGTTGGCCGGATCGCACCACCTCGACGTAGCCGATGATGTAACCCAGCGCCGAGTCCTTGAGCGCCACCACCATCTGCGACACGATGGCGGGAAGCATGGCGGTCACCGCCTGCGGCAGCAGGATCATGCGCATGATCTGGCCCTTGCGCAGACCGATGGCCTTGGCCGCCTCCGTCTGCCCCTTGGGCAGCGAGTTGATGCCGGACCGCACGATCTCCGCGATCACCGAGCCGTTGTAGAGCGTCAGGCCCGTGACCACCGCCGCCAGCGCGAGGTACCGCGACTTGAACACCTGGTACTCGGCGAAAAACTGGTACAGGAAGATCATGAGGATCAACACCGGGATCGCGCGGAACAACTCCACGATGAATCCGGCGATCACGCGCACGGGCTTGTGGTCGGACAGTCGAGCGATACCCAGCACCGCGCCGAGGATCAGCGCGAACACGATCGACAGTCCGGCCGCGACGACAGTGCCCTGGATGCCCGGGATCAGGTACGTGGTCCACGTGGTGGACTCCGTGAACGGGTCCCACTTGGCCGAGGTCAGCTGACCCTTCTCGTCGAGCTTGACGTACACGAAGTACGCCCCGAACAGCAGCACCGCCAGGACGACACCGGACAGAATGTTGTTGCGCACCTTGGCTTTGGGGCCCGGGGCGTCGTAGAGCACCGTGGCGCGGTCGGCGGGGGCTTTCCGTGTCGTGCGGGACTTCGAGGCGTCGGCGCCGGGTGTGGGGGTCTGCACCGTGCTCATCGAGCCACCGCCAATCGGTTGGACAGCCAGCCGAAGAACAGGCCGGTGGGGAAGGTGAGAATCACGAAGCCGAGCGCGAAGATGCCGCCGACCACGAAGATGGCGGCCTCGTTCTCGATCATGGTGCGCATGAGGATCGCGGCCTCGAGCACACCGATGGCCGCGGCCACCGTGGTGTTCTTGGTGAGCGCGATCAGGACGCTGCCCAGCGGGGCCACGACGGCACGAAACGCCTGGGGGAGCACGACGTAGCGGATGTTCTGGGAGAACGTCAGCCCCAGCGAGCGGCCGGCCTCGGCCTGACCGACATGGACCGTGTTGATGCCCGAGCGCAGCGACTCGCACACGAACGCCGCGGTGTAGACGCTCAGACCCAGGACGGCCAGGCGGAAGTTGTTGTCGGCCTGACCGGTCGGCGACTGCTGATCCGCAAGGGCGACACCGAGGGTCTGGAAGAGACCGAACGAGCAGAACAGCAGAATCAGGGTGAGCGGGGTGTTTCGGAAGATGGTGACGTACGTGGCGCCGACCCACCGTGCGACGGGAACGGGGGAGACCCGCATGGCCGCGAGGATCGTGCCGAGAATCAGGGCGCCGATCGCGGAGAGCACGGCCAGCTTGATCGTCATCCAGAAGGCGTCGAGCAGCTCGGGTGCGTAGTCAAGGAAGATGTCCACCGACGACTCCTCGGGTGTGGGGACGATGTGCAGGGGACGAGCCGACGCGCCGAGCGGGCGGTTCGACAGGTGCGAACCGCCCGCTCGGCGTCGATCGAGTCGCGATCAGTAGCGGTCGACGGTCGGCTGTGCGGGCAGCGGGTAGCCGGACGCGCCGACGGTGTCCTCGAAGGCCTTCTGCCACGAGCCGTCGGCGATCATCGCGTCGATGGCGTCGTTGATCTTGGCGCGGGTCTCGTCGTCACCCTTGGCGAGGCCGATGCCGTAGCGCTCCTCGGTGAAGGGCTCGCCGACCACCTTGAGCTCACCCGGGTACTGCGCGGCGTAGCCGGCCAGGATGATGTCGTCCGTGGTCACCGCGTCGACGGCGCCGTTGCGCAGCGCCTCGACGCACGCGGAGTAGGTGTCGAACTCCTGGAGCTGCACGTCCTGTGCGTACTGGTCCTTGACCTTCTGCGCGGGGGTCGAGCCGGACACCGAGCACAGGCGCTTGCCGCCGTTGAGGGAGTCCGGGCCGGTGATGTCGGTGTTGGAGGCGCTCACCAGCAGCGACTGGCCGGCGACGAAGTACGGGCCGGCGAAGTCGACCTTCTCCTTGCGGGCATCGGTGATGGAGTAGGTGGCCACGATGTAGTCGACCTCGCCGTTCTCGATCAGCGTCTCGCGCTGCGCCGAGGGCGATTCCTTGAAGGTGATGTTCTCGGGGGTGACGCCGAGCTTGCCGGCGACGTACTTGGCCACCTCGACGTCGAAGCCGCTGAAGGAGCCGTCGGGGTTGCGGAGGCCGAGGCCGGGCTGGTCGAACTTGATGCCGACGGTCAGATTGCCGCTCTCCGCGCTCTGCGAGGCGCTGGTGGCCTCGTCGCCGCCACAGGCGGTGGCGGCGAAGGCGACGGCGAGAACGGCGGCCGCGGCGCGGGCGGTACGGGTGAAACGCATCGAATGTCCTCCGATAAGTGGGTGAGTGGGAGCGTCAGTGACTGAGGATCTTGCCCAGGAAGTCCTTGGCGCGATCGGATTTCGGTGCGGTGAAGAAGGTTTCGGGATCGGTGTCCTCGACGATCTGACCGTCGGCCATGAAGATCACGCGATCGCCGGCGCGGCGGGCGAAGCCCATCTCGTGGGTGACCACGACCATGGTCATGCCCTCCTTGGCCAGCGAGGTCATGACGTCGAGCACCTCGTTGACCATCTCCGGGTCGAGCGCGGACGTCGGCTCGTCGAACAGCATGACCTTCGGGTTCATCGCGAGCGCGCGGGCGATGGCGACGCGTTGCTGCTGGCCGCCGGAGAGCTGGGCCGGGTACTTGTCGGCCTGGTTGGCGATGCCGACGCGCTCGAGCAGTCGCTGCGCGGTCTTCTCCGCCTCCTCCTTCTTCGCCTTGCGGACCTTGGTCGGTCCGAGCATGACGTTCTCGCGAATCGTCTTGTGCGCGAACAGGTTGAAGGACTGGAAGACCATGCCGACGTCGGCGCGCAGCGCGGCGAGCGCCTTGCCCTCCGACGGCAACGGGTTGCCGTCGACGGCGATGGTGCCCTCGTCGACGGGTTCGAGGCGATTGATGGTGCGGCACAGCGTGGACTTGCCGGAGCCGGACGGGCCGAGGACGATCACGACCTGGCCGGCGGGAACGTCGAGTTCGATGTCCCGGAGCACGTGCAAGTCGCCGAAGTGCTTCTGCACTCCGTGCATCGCGATCATGGGGGCGGTGGACGAGCCGGACACGCGCTCGCCGTCGGGGTGGGTCATGGCGATGACCCTAGAGGTAGTTTTCCCCGCCACTGTCCGTTTTCGTGGTGGGTCGACGGACATGTAATGGAAACTTTACCGCCCCCACCGACCCGCCCCGGGCGCTCCGACGGCTCGTCCGGCTGGTCGCCGTACCCTGGAGGCCGTGGACACGATCGACCTTCCGACCCGGGCACAGGGGGCGCGGACCTACCAGGTGCGCACCTTCGGATGCCAGATGAACGTGCACGACTCCGAGCGTCTCGCCGGGCTGCTCGAGGACGCGGGCTACGTCCCGGCCGCCGCGGGTGACTCCGCGGACCTGGTGGTCTTCAACACCTGCGCCGTGCGGGAGAACGCCGACAACAGGCTCTACGGCAACCTCGGTCAGCTTCGACCCGCCAAGGATGCCGATCCGTCGATGCAGATCGCCGTGGGTGGCTGCCTGGCCCAGAAGGACCGCGACGTCGTGGTGCAGAAGGCGCCGTGGGTCGACGTGGTGTTCGGCACGCACAACCTCGGATCGCTGCCGGCGCTGCTGGACCGCGCCCGGCACAACAAGCGCGCCGAGGTCGAGATCCTGGACTCGCTCGACGCGTTCCCGTCGACGCTGCCGGCCAAGCGCGACTCGGCCTACGCGGGATGGGTGTCGATCTCGGTCGGGTGCAACAACACCTGCACGTTCTGCATCGTCCCGGCGCTGCGCGGCAAGGAGGTGGATCGGCGCCCCGGCGACGTGCTCGCCGAGGTGCAGGCACTCGTGAACGAGGGCGTGCTCGAGGTGACGCTGCTCGGGCAGAACGTCAACGCCTACGGCGCGTCGTTCGCCGACCCGGACACCCCTCGCGATCGCGGGGCGTTCGCCGCGCTCCTGCGGGCCTGCGGAACCATCGAGGGCCTCGAACGGGTGCGCTTCACCTCCCCGCACCCCGCGGAGTTCACCGACGACGTCATCGACGCCATGGCCGCCACCCCGAACGTCTGTCCCACCCTGCACATGCCGCTCCAGTCCGGGTCCGACCGAATCCTGCGCGCGATGCGGCGGTCCTACCGCCGTGAGAAATTCCTCGGCATCCTCGACCGGGTGCGCGCTGCCATCCCGCACGCGGCGATCACCACCGACATCATCGTGGGTTTCCCCGGTGAGACGGAGGAGGATTTCCAGGACACTCTCGACGTGGTGCGTCGCGCGCGATTCGTCAATGCGTACACCTTCCAGTACTCGATCCGACCGGGCACTCCCGCGGCCGACATGGACGACCAGGTGCCCAAAGCCGTCGTTCAGGAACGGTACGAGCGGCTCATCGCGCTCCAGGAGGAGATCGCGCTCGAGGAGAACCGGCGGGTCGTCGGAACCGAGGTCGAGCTGCTCGTCGCCGCGGGCGCGGGCCGCAAGAACGCGGTGACCGAGCGCATGAGCGGGCGGGCCCGCGACGGGCGCCTGGTCCACTTCCGACCCGAGGGAGCGGTGGACGGTGCCGTGCGTCCCGGCGACGTCGTCACCACCCGCGTCACCGACGCCAAGCCGTACCACCTCGTCGCCGACGGCCCGTTGCTGACGCACCGGCGCACCGTGGCGGGCGACCGCCACGAACTCGGACTGCGACCGACCACCGCCCCGGTGGGAGTGGGCCTCGGCCTGCCTCGCATCGGCGCCCCGGCTCCCGAGCCGGCCCCGACGATGGGATGTGCACTGTGACCGAGAACGACCGCGACCTCGACCGGCCGGCCCAGATGGACCGAGAGCGGTCGTCTGCGGACCTCGCCGCCGCCGAGCGCCGCATCTCCGGACGTATCGATCCCGGAATCCGGGCCGTGGTGGTCGCCGCCGTGGTCCTGTTGCTGCTGCTGACGTTCGCGCTGCCGCACAGCGGCGCGGCGAACGGGTGGGACGTCGTCGCGTTCGACGAGGACGCCGCCGCGGAATCGATCGCTCTGCCGTCCCGGATCTTCGTCTGGCTGGCGCTCGTGTTCGCCGTCGGCGTCTCCGCGCTCGCGCTGGTGACCCAGCGGTGGGCACTCGCGTGGGTCGCCCTCTACGGCAGCGGCGTGGCGTCGGTCCTCGGCATGTTGGCCATCTGGTCCCGCCAGACCGTGCCGTCGAACCTCAGCGGCGCCGGACCCGGGATCGGCCTGATCGTGGGGTGGCTCCTGGTGCTCGTGCTGGCGTTCCACTGGTTCAAGGTGGTGTGGAACCGGTCCACGCAGCAGTGGGCGGCAGCGTCGGCACGTCGGGACGCCGCGATTCTCGACGAGGCCGCACGGGAGACCGTCCTCGATCGGACCCGCCGCGACGGACGTCGGAACGCCCGCCGCGACGGCTGAGTCGGAGTTCGATCAGCGCTCCTCGAGGGCGCCCTGCGCGGCGTCCGCCCATTCGCGCCACTGCTGCGCCTGCGCGCGGTACTTCTCGGCGTCCTTGGCCTTGCCCGCCGCATCGGCCTTCCGGGCCTGGTCCTCGAACTGCTCCACGCGCTCGCGGAACTGCGCGGCGCGGGCCATCGCCTCCGGGTCGGTGCGGCGCCACTCGGAGTCGGCCGCATCGCGCACCCGCTTCTCGATCGCCCGCAGCTTGCCCTCGAGGTCGCCCATGCGCTCGCGTGGCACCTTGCCCGCCGCATCCCACTTGTCCTGCAGCGTGCGCAGAGCGGCGCGGGCCCCCTCGAGATCGGCGGCCGGGTCGATGGACGGCCCGTACTGCTCGAGCAGCTGCTCCTTGAGACGCGCGTTCTCCTCGAACTCGGCGTTCTGCTCGGACTGCGCGGCGTTGCGCGCGGCGAAGAACACGTCCTGCGCGCCCTTGAACTTCTGCCACAGGACGTCGTCGGCGTCGCGGGGTGCGCGCCCGGCCGCCTTCCACTCCGTCAGCAGGTCACGGAAGACGTGCGCCGTCTCGACCCAGTCGGTGGAGGAGGACAGTGCCTCGGCGCGGGCGACCAGTTCCTCCTTGCGCACCTTCGCCGCACCGCGCTCGCGGTCGAGATCGGCGAAGTGCGCACCCCGACGGCGATTGAACGCTTCCCGCGCCTTGGAGTAGCGCTTCCACAGCGCGTCGTCGACCTTGCGGTCGACGCCGCGGATGGTCTTCCACTCGTCGAGGATCGCGCGGAGTCGGTCGCCCGCCGCCTTCCACTGCGTCGACTCGGCGCCGATCTCCTCGGCCTCCGCCGCGAGGGCCTCCTTGCGTGCCGTCGCCTCGGTCCGCTGCGCGTCGCGGGTGCGACGATGTTCCGCCGCGACCTCGTCGGAATGGTCGATGACGGCCCGGAGCCGCGAAGCCAGGGTGTCGATGTCGCCGATCACCGCCGCGGTCGGCAGGGTTTCGGCGAGCGCGACGGCGGCGGCCTTGGTCTTCTTCGCGTCACCTGCGCCCGAGTTCAGCCGAGCCTCGAGCAGGGCGACCTCCGTCGCGAGGTCGTCGTACCGGCGGCCGAAATGGGCGAGGCCCTCCGCAGCGTCACCGGCCTGCCACGAGCCGATCACGCGCTCGCCGTCGGCGGTCCGCACCCAGGCCGTGCCGTCCTCGTCGACGCGACCCCACTCGGACGGATCGGTGACCACCGGGACGATCGCGTGGGGGTGGGAGTCGGGTGCGGCCTCGGCGGATGCGGCAGCGTCGGAGGAAGGGGACGGGGAGGCGGACGACGGTGCGGGCGGTCGGTGTCCGGGCACGGGACCCGGCCGAGGGCCCGGGCGGGGGCCGGGGCGGGGAGCGGCGGTGCCGGTCGTGTCGGTGTCGCTGCTGCTCTCGCGGTCGGTCATGGTCGCTCCGTCTCTGCCGCGCGTCACGGCTGCCTGTTCGTTGTCGAGCCCATTCAACCCCCTCCCGCCGCCCACGACCATCGAAACCCGTGCGGCGAGGCCGCCGGGCGGCCTCGACTACCGTGGCGGCGTGCTGTCCGCCGTCGCCTTCGTTCCCTCGCCGCCCCTCCTGGTCCCGGAACTGATGGGTGCGGCGAGCGACGAGATGACGGGACTGCGGGATGCCGCGCTCGGCGCGGTACGTGACCTGGCCGAGCGCAGCGACGTCCTGCTCGCGGTGGGGGTCGACACGCACGCGGGACTGCTGAGCTCGGTGGTGGGGACGTACGTCGGGTGGGGCGCCGACGTCGTCGTGCGGACCGCGCCGGACGCGTCCGGCTCACCGGATCCGAAGCTGCCCCTGGCCGCGACGACGGTCGGGTGGCTCCGGGAGCGCACAGCGCCGGCGAGCGCGATCGACGTGGTGCTCGTCGCCGTCGACGCGGATGCCGCCGCTTGCGCGTCCGCGGCCAGGGACATCGGGGCTCGCGCGGGCGGCCCGGAGCGGGTGGGCCTGCTCGTCGTCGCGGACGGCGCGACCACGCTCACCGCCGCGGCGCCGGGGGCGTTCGACGACCGCGCCGAGGGCGTCCAGCAACGCATCGACGACGCCCTCGCGGCCGTCGACACCGCGACGCTCCGGTCGCTCGATCCCGCCCTGTGCGCAGAACTGGGTGTCGCGGGCCGCGCGGCGTGGCAGGTGACGGCTGCGGTGGTCGACGCCGCGGGGCGATCGTTCACCGGGCGAACGTGGTACCGCGCCGCGCCCTACGGCGTCGGGTACACCGTGGGGTCGTGGACGTGACGGGTCCGGTGCCTGTCGACGTGGCACGTCCAGTACCTGTCGCGGTTGTCGGGCCGACGGCCACGGGGAAGTCCGCGCTCGCGCTCGACCTGGCGGAGCGGTTCGGCGGGGACATCGTCAACGTGGACGCGATGCAGCAGTACCGCGGCATGGACATCGGGACGGCCAAGACCCCGGTGGACGAGCGGCGCGGCATCCCCCATCACCGCCTCGACGTGCTCGACGTGACCGAGACCGCGACGGTCGCCGCCTACCAGGAGGCCGCGGTGGCGGAGATCGACGCGCTGCTCGCGTCGGGCCGCCGTCCGGTGATCGTCGGCGGGTCGATGATGTACGTGCAGGCCCTGCTGGACGACTGGCGGTTCCCGGCCACCGACCCGGACGTCCGGGCTCGCTGGGAGGCCCGGTTGGCGGACGACGGCGTCGCCGCGCTGCACGGCGAGCTCGCGCGGCGCGACCCTGCGGCGGCGGAGTCGATCCTGCCGACGGACGGTCGACGCATCGTTCGCGCGCTGGAGGTGGTCGAACTGACCGGGCAACCCTTCGCCGCCTCCGCCCCGACCATCGGGGAGCCGCGGTGGGGGACCGTCGTGCTCGGGATCGACCGGGACACCGGCGAACTCGACGCCCGCATCGAAGCACGCACCGACGCGATGTTCACCCGCGGATTCGTCGAGGAGGTGCATGCGCTGATCGAGAGCGGCCTGCGTGACGGGGTGACCGCCCGGCGCGCGATCGGCTACGCCCGGGTGCTGCAGTACGTGGACGGGGAGATCGACCTCGAGCGGGCGCGCGAGCTGACCGTCGTCGGCACGCGGCGGTACGTCCGTCGCCAACGGTCGTGGTTCGCGCGGGACCCGCGCATCACCTGGCTGCGCGGCGAGGACCCGGATCTGCTCGGTCGCGCTCTCGCGGTCGTCGCGGAAGGAGAACCGACGTGAGCCGAGTTCTGAGCAGGAACGCGCGATTCCAGCAGTGGCAGTCCTACCTCACCACCCGCGCGAAGCGGACGAAGGCCGGGCTGTTCCTCGTGCAGGGGGTCCGGCCGGTGTCGATGGCGTTGGAGCGTGGGTGGCCCATCGAGTCGGTCCTCGTGCGCAGCGAGGGCGCTCTGTCCTCGTGGGCGGACGGTGCGGTCGCGGACGGTCGTCGGTCCGGCGCGGAGATCGTGTCCGTGGCGCCGGACCTCATGGCAGAGCTGGGCGAGCGAGCCGACCAACCGCCGGAGGTGCTGCTGGTCGCGCGGACGCGGCTGCTGGACCTCGCGAACTGGACTCCCGACGCACCGACGCCCGTGATCGTCGTCGTCGACCGCCCGTCGTCGCCCGGCAATCTCGGGACGCTGATCCGTTCCGCCGACGCGTTCGGTGCGTCCGCCGTCGTGGTGACCGGACACGCCGCGGACCCGTTCGACCCGGTGGCCGTGCGCGCCACCACCGGATCGCTCTTCGGCATCCCCGTGGCCGCCGTGGCCGGGCCGGCGGACGTGCTGGCGGTGGTCGAGCGACTGCGTGCGGCCGGCGTCTACACGACCGTCGTCGGCACCGACGAGACCGGTGACCGCGTGATCGACGAGCACGATTTCCGAACGGCCACGGTGTTGGTGGTGGGCAACGAGACCCGCGGCATGTCCGCGGCGTGGCGGGAGGCGTGCGACGTCACCGTCTCCATCCCGATCGGGGGGACGGCCAGTTCGCTGGGAGCACCGTCCGCCGGCGCCGTCGGTCTCTACGAGATCGCCCGCCAGCGGCGGCCGGACCGTCGCCGGATCGTGGGAGACTCGACCTCATGAGCACCGGCACGAGAACCGGCATCGCCTTCGCGAAGGGCCACGGCACCCAGAACGACTTCGTCGTGCTCGAGGACCGTGATGCGCACCTCGACCTCACCGAGGAGCGGGTGCGCACGCTGTGCGACCGTCGCGCAGGCCTCGGCGCGGACGGCGTACTGCGCGTCGCCACCGCCGGTGCCCTGCTGGGGCGCGGGATCCTGAGCGCACTGCCGGACGGCGTCTCCGACGACGACTGGTTCATGGACTACCGGAACGCGGACGGGTCCGTCGCGGAGATGTGCGGCAACGGGGTCCGGGTGTTCGCGCACTACGTGCGCTCCGCAGGATTGTCGGCGGCGGATCGTTTCGTCGTCGGGTCACGCGCCGGGGCGCGCCCGGTGATCGTCCACGACGTCGACGACACCGACGCGCAGGTGACGGTGGACATGGGTCCGGTGCGCGTCACCGAGTCCTCCTCCGCGGTGCTGGGCGGACGCCGGTGGAGCGGAACGGGGATCGACGTGGGCAATCCGCACCTGGCATGCGTTTCGGCCGATCTCGATGCGGACGGGTTGGCCGCGCTGGACCTGTCGCGCGCCCCCGAGTACGACCACGCGGTCTTCCCGCACGGCGTGAACGTCGAGTTCGTCACCGCCGCCCGCGCGGAGCGCGTGCACATGCGGGTGTTCGAACGGGGCGTGGGGGAGACCCGTTCCTGCGGCACCGGGACCGTCGCCGCGGCCGCCGCCGCCCTGCGTGCCGACGGGCGCACCGACGGCGAGCTGACCGTCACCGTGCCCGGTGGCGACGTCGTCGTCCGCGTCGCCGACGGTCTCGCGACGCTGCGCGGGCCGTCGGTGCTGCTCGCGTCGGGCACGCTGTCCGCGTCCTGGTGGGCGCGGCTCGAGTCCCGGGTGGCGCACGCCTCGTAGCCCGCCGGAGACGAGCGACGCTCGTGTCATAGGGGAATGGCCGTGCACTCGGCGCCGCGTTCGTGGATCATGGACGGCGTATGACGACAACGAATGCAGAGCCCACGCGCAGCGAGTCCCCCGGCCCGGACGCGGACGAGGCACACGACGACACCTGGTCCACCGGCGAGATGCAGCTCGAGGACCGGAGCGCACTCCGGCGCGTCGCCGGTCTCTCGACCGAGCTCACCGACGTCACCGAGGTCGAGTACCGGCAGCTGCGCCTCGAGCGCGTGGTGCTGGTGGGGGTCTGGACCTCCGGCTCGGCCGAGGAGGCGGAGTCCTCGATGACCGAGCTCGCCGCGCTCGCCGAGACCGCCGGCTCCGAGGTTCTCGAGGGCCTCGTTCAGCGACGCGACCGACCGGACGCGTCCACCTACATCGGCTCCGGCAAGGCCAAGGAACTGCGCGAGGTGGTCATCGCCACCGGCGCGGACACCGTCGTCTGCGACGGTGAGCTCACGCCGGCGCAGCTGACGGCGCTGGAGAAGATCGTCAAGGTCAAGGTGATCGACCGCACCGCCCTGATCCTCGACATCTTCGCCCAGCACGCCTCGTCCCGCGAGGGCAAGGCACAGGTCGCCCTGGCCCAGATGGAGTACATGCTCCCGCGGCTGCGCGGCTGGGGTGAGTCGATGTCCCGGCAGGCGGGCGGCCGCGCCGGCAGCAACGGCGGTGTGGGTCTGCGTGGTCCCGGTGAGACCAAGATCGAGACCGACCGCCGCCGCATCCGTGAGCGGATGGCCAAGCTGCGCCGCGAGATTCGCGGCATGAAGCAGGCGCGGGACACCAAACGCGAGCGACGGCTCCAGGGCAACGTGCCGTCCGTCGCGATCGTCGGCTACACCAACGCCGGCAAGTCGAGCCTGCTCAACGCCCTGACCGGATCCGGTGTCCTGGTGCAGAACGCACTGTTCGCCACCCTGGATCCGACCACGCGCAAGGCCACGCTGGACGACGGGCGCGAGTGCGTCCTCACCGACACCGTGGGCTTCGTGCGCCACCTGCCGACGCAACTGGTCGAGGCCTTCCGATCGACGCTCGAGGAAGTGGTCGACGGTGACCTGCTGATGCACGTGGTCGACGGCTCCGACGCCCTGCCGATCGGGCAGATCGAGGCGGTCCGCGAGGTGATCGTCGAGGTGATCCGCGAGCAGAACGCGGCAGCGCCCGAGGAACTGATCGTGGTCAACAAGATCGACGCCGCCGACCCCGTGACGCTCACGCAGCTGCGCGGTCTGTTGCCGGGCGCGGTGTTCGTCTCCGCGAAGACCGGCGAGGGCATCGACGAGCTGCGTACTCGCCTCGGCGAACTGGTTCGTCCGCCGGAGGTCTCCGTCAGCGTGCTCGTGCCCTACGACCGCGGCGACCTGGTGTCCCGCATCCACGCGGACGGTCGGATCGCGTCGACGTCGCACGAGTCGGGCGGCACGCGGATCGACGCGACCGTGCCCACCGCGCTGGCGTCGCAGCTCGCCCGATACGCCCACAGTGCGTAGGGCGGCGCTGCCCGTCGCGGTCGTGGTGGGCGCGGCGGTGCTCGCTCCGGGCGTCGCCGCGGCGCAGGGCCAGGTGTCCTGCACGCCGAAAGATCCCGGGCTGGCCGAACTCTCCGGCCTCACCGTGATCGGCGACACCGCGTACGCCGTCGGGGACAGCGGGGCGGACGACCGTGTGGCGCAACTGGATTCGTCGTGCGCCGTCACGCGGTGGATCCCGAACCCCGTCGATCCCTACGACGTCGAGGATCTGGCGTCAGTCGACGGTCGACTCGTCCTCGCCGACATCGGCGACAACGACCGCCGCCGCGACACGGTGGGCCTGGTCCGCCTCGATCCCGCGTCCGGGGCGGGCGACCTTGCGCGGTTGACGTACCCGGACGGCGCGCACGACGCCGAGGCGCTGCTGATCGGCGGCGACGGACGCCCGGTGATCGTCACCAAGGACTCCACGGGCAGCGGCGTCTACACCACCGACGTCCCGGTCGCGGATCTCCCGAGTCCCGGACCGACCGCGCTGCGGCGGGTTGCCGGGTTCGTTCCGGACGACACCGGGACACCCGGGGGACCGCCCCTGCTGGCCGGATCGACTCTGGTGACCGGCGGCGCCGTCACCGCGGATGGAACGCTCGCGGCGGTGCGGACCTACACCGACGTCTATCTGTGGTCGGTCCCGAACGGCGACGTCGCCGGTGCACTGAGCAGACCGGCGGACCACGTGGTCGCTGCGCCCGCTCGGCCCCAGGGCGAAGCGGCGGCGTTCAGGGCCGACGGGGATCTGTTGCTGGCCTCGGAGCAGGGCATCGACCCGGCCGCTCCGCTCCCACCGATCGACGTCCTGCGCGCGGCCGACATCGCACCGGCGCAGACGCCGGACTCGACGCCGGTGGTCGACACCGAGGACGTCCCGGCCGAGCCGTCGTCGTCGATTCTCGGTCCGTTGGTCGTGGCCGCGGCGTCGGTGCTGGTGATCGTCGGGGTCACCGCAGTGCTCGTCGTCCGGGTGTTCCGCCGCCGCTGATCGGGCCGACAAGCAAAAATCGGGTGCAGTGGTCCACCGTCACGGTGGACCACTGCACCCGATTCGCGCAGTGAGGTCAGGCGTCGAGGTCGGACGCGACCAGCGCCGCGATCTTGTCGACGGTGGCCTGATCGTCGGCGGTGACGGTGACCTCCGTGCCCTTGGTCGCGCCGAGGGTCATGATCATCAGCGCGGACCCGCCGTCCACGGGCTCGGCGTCCGCGACCTCGAGCGTGACGTCCACGCCGGAGTCGGCGACCGCTTCGGCGATCACGGCGGCGGGGCGGGCGTGCAGGCCGACGGCGGATCCGACGGCAACGGTGGTGCTGGGCATGAACTGCTCCTCGTGTGTGGTGCGTGTGGTGGGGTCGATCGTGTCAGGAATCAGGCTGCGACGGCGACGCGATCGTCGACCAGCTCGGAATCCTTCTTCCCGGCGAACTGCTTGGCGGTGGTGACCAGCACGGCGGACACCAGGGCACCGATGGCCAGCGCGAGGACGAACAGCAGGATGTTGTTCATCGCGAAGGCGACGAAGATGCCGCCGTGGGGTGCGCTGAGGGTGACTCCGAAAGCCATGATCAGCGCGCCGGTCACGGCGCCTCCGGCCATCATCGACGGGATGACACGCAGCGGGTCGGTGGCCGCGAACGGAATGGCGCCTTCGGAGATGAACGCCGAACCCAGCAGCCAGGCGGCCTTGCCGTTCTCGCGCTCGGCGGCGCTGTAGAGCTTCGGGCGCAGGATCGTCGAGGAGATCGCCATGGCGAGCGGGGGCACCATGCCGGCGGCCATGACTGCGGCCATGATGCGCAGCGACGCCTCGTTGTCGATGGCGAGACCGGCGGTGGCGAAGGCGTAGGCGGCCTTGTTGACCGGGCCGCCGAGGTCGAAGCACATCATCAGGCCGAGGATGACGCCGAGGATGATGACGGACGAGCCGGACAGGCCGTTCAGCCAGTTGGTGAGGCCGGAGGTGATGGCGGCCAGGGGTCGGCCGAGCACCAGGAACATCAGGCCACCGACCACCAGGGTCGCGCCCAGCGGAATGATGACGACGGGCATGAGGCCGCGCAGCCACGACGGCACGGCGATGCGGCTGATCCACAGGGCGACGAAGCCGGCGATGAGGCCACCGACCAGACCACCGATGAAGCCCGCGCCGACCAGGACGGCCACGGCACCGGCGGTGAAGCCGGGAGCGATGCCGGGTCGGTCGGCGATGGCGAAGGCGATGTAGCCCGCGAGCGCCGGGACGAGGAACGAGAACGCCAGACTGCCGAGCTGGAACAGCACCGCGCCGAGATAGGTCGCGAGGCCCCCGTCCGGCAGGTTCTGCAGGCTGTTGTTCAGGACGACGTCCTCGGCGACCTCGGTGATCTGGTAGCCGCCGAGCAGGAAGCCGAGCGCGATGAGCAGACCGCCCGCCGCGACGAACGGGATCATGTAGCTCACGCCGGTCAGCAGGATCTGACGCAGACGCGTGCCCCAGCCGAGGCCGCCGGTGGCGGCGGCAGCTCCGGCCGCGGGGGCGGAGCCGGACACGCGGGCGGCCGACGGATCGTCCCCGGCGCGCAGCGCCTCGGCGACCATGACGTCGGGCTCGTTGATGGCGCGCTTGACGCCGGACTCGATCACCGGCTTGCCGGCGAAGCGCTCGCGGCCCTTGACGCCCACGTCGGTCGCGAAGATGACGGCGGTGGCCGAGGCGATCAGCTGCGGGTCGAGGGCGGTGGAGCCCGACGAGCCCTGCGTCTCGACGTGCACGGTGACCCCGGCGCGATCGCCGGCGTCCTTGAGCGAATCCGCCGCCATGTAGGTGTGGGCGATACCCGTGGGGCATGCGGTGATGGCGACGATGTGCTTCGGCGCCGACGACGACGTCGCGGCGGCGGTGTCGGGGGTGCCGGTCTTCGCCGTGCTCACCGCGGACGCGGTAGCGGCGGCGGTTCCGGCTGCGGCGGTGGCGGTTCCGGCCGACGTCGCAGGCTTGGGGGCGAGCACGTCCTGGACGAGCGTCACCACCTCCGCCGGGGTGCGAGCCTCGCGCAGCGAGGTGACGAAGGCCGGCTTGACCAGCGCGCGGGCGAGCGAGGACAGGAGCTTCATGTGCTCCGCCCCGGCGCCTTCGGGAGCCGCGATGAGGAAGACCAGATCGGCGTCGCCGTCCAGGGCGCCGAAGTCGACCTTCGGCGCCACGCGGGCGAACCCGAGTGATGCGGTGGTGACCGCGGCCGAGCGGCAGTGCGGGATCGCGATGCCGCCGGGCAGACCGGTGGCCGACTGCGCTTCGCGCGCCAGGGCGGCGTCGAGCAACGCCGCGGCGTCGGTGGCTCGACCGGCGTCGGCGAGCACGCTCGCCAGCCGCTCGATGACGGCGTTCTTGTCGGCACCGAGATCGGCGTCGAGAAGGATCAGATCCTCCGCGATGATGCCGGGTGCATCCGTGGTGGGAGTGGACATGTTCATTCCTCAGGAGGTGTGTCGAGCGAGGGTGGACGAGCCGGGCAGGGAGAGCGATCGAACGGGAACGGCGTCGACGTGAACGTCGGCGGGAGTGGGGAGGCGGGTGCCGGGCAGAGCGGCGGCTGCCGATCCGTAGGCGACGGCACGGGCGAGTCGCCCGGCGCCGTCCGCACCGTCGAGGTCGGCCAGGACGTACCCGGCCAGGGACGAATCGCCCGCGCCGACGGTGCTGCGCGGGGTGATCGGGGGAGGGGTGGCGAACCAGGCGCCCGCCTCGGTGACCAGAACGGCACCCGAGGCGCCGAGAGTCGCCAGCACGGCGGCGACTCCCTGTTCGACGAGAATCCGCGCGGCTTCCACCGTGGGCGTCGGATCGCCCTGGGCCGCAGCGTCTTCGAGCGCGACGCCGTCGCGACCGGTGAGCTGACCCAGCTCCTCGGCGTTCGGCTTGATCAGGTCCGGCGCGGTGCGCGGGAAGCCGGCCGCCAGGGCGAGCAGGGGAGCGTCCGACGTGTCGACGGCGACCCGCGCCGACGTTTCTCGGACCACGGCCACCAGCTCGCCGTACCACCCCACGTCGACGCCGGGCGGGACCGAGCCGGACAGCACGACCCACTGGGCGCGCTGCGCCAGCTCGCGCACCGAGGCGGTGAGGCCGGCCACCGTGTCGGGGGTGAGGGCGGTGCCGGGCTCGTTGATCTTGGTGGTGGTGCCGTCGGGCTCGCTCACCGTGAGGTTGGTGCGGGCGAGACCCGCCGTCGGGACGGCGTGGTAGCGCACGCCCAGGGCGCCGAGCGCCCCGAGCAGAGGGTCCGAGCCGGTTCCGGGCAGCACGGCGGTGCAGGGTCTGCCGGCGGCGGTGAGGACGCGCGCGACGTTGACACCCTTGCCGCCGGGGTCGGTGGTCGTGGTGGTGGCGCGGTGGACGGCGCCGCGCTGGAGCGCCGCGTCGAGGGTGACGGTGCGGTCCATGCTGGGGTTGGCCGTCAGGGTGAGGATCATGCGACCACCACCTCCAATCCGTGTTGCTGCAGACGGGTGCAGTCGGCATCGGTGATGCCGTCGTCGGTGACCAGGACGTCGACGCCGTCGAGTGCGGCGAAGGACATGAAGTACTCGAGGCCGATCTTCGCCGAGTCCGCGACCACGACCACGCGGTCGGCGGCGGCGGCCATGGCGCGTTTGACCGCGGCTTCCTCGGTGTCCGGCGTGGAGAGGCCGTGGGCGATGCTCAGGGCGTTGGTGCCGAGGAAGGCGACGTCGACACGCAGCGTCGTGAAGGTGCGCACCGCGTCCTCCCCGACGGTCGCCTGCGTCACCCCGCGGACGCGACCGCCGGCGAGATGCAGCGACAGGGACGGCACGGACGCGAGCCGCTGCGCGATGGGCAGGGAATTGGTGACGACGGTGAGGTCGACGTCGACGGGAACCAGGGCGGCCAGGCGCCCGGTGGTGGTGCCGGCGTCGAGCGCCACGCTGCCACCGGCGGCGGGGAGGAACCGGACGGCTGCGGCCGCGATGCGGTCCTTCTCCAGAGTCCGCGTGTGCTCGCGTTCCGCCATGCCCTTCTCGACGGAGGCGATGGTGGTGACGGGAACGGCGCCGCCGTGGACGCGGCGGACGACGCCCATGCGATCGAGCGCGGCGAGGTCGCGTCGCACCGTCTCGGTGGTCACGCCGAAGGTGTCCGCGAGGTCGGCGACGGACACGCGACCACGCTGGCCGATCAGCCCGGCGATGGCGTTCTGACGCTCTTCCGCATACATAGTGGTGGTCACCTCCGCCGCTCCGTTCCGTGGTTTCGCTGTTGGTTTATGTTGTTTTACGCCCGTCTCTGTTGACATGTCAAGAGGTTCGCGTAATCTCGATCACACCAGTCGCGAGCCGAGACGCGACGCACACAGGTTTCGACGGTGTTCGTCCACGGCAACAGCACACAGACACACAGCAGGAGGAACGACATGACGGGATCCACCACCGTGACCGACCCGCGGACCGACTCGCGCACGCTGCACGGAACCCCTGTCGTTCCCGGCGTCGGGTACGGGCCCGTCGTCCGCCCCGCTCCGCGCCCCACTCGTCCCGACGCCCCGCGTGAGGTCGGTGAGGACTCCCGCGACTCCGAAGTGGAGCGTTTCCGCGCCGCGGCGAAGGCCGTCGGCGCCCGTCTGCAGGCCCGCGCGGCCCTCGCGACCGGCTCCGCGTCCGAGGTCCTCGCCGCCAACGCCGCCATGGCCGAGGACCGCGGGTGGCTCGGCGCCGGTGCCAAGGCGATCAAGGGTGGCGCCGATGCCGCCTACGCGGCCGTGGCCGCCACCGACCAGTTCGTCGCGATGTTCGCGAAGCTCGGCGGACGGATGGCCGAGCGCATCACCGACCTCATGGACATCTGCGACCGCGTCCTCGCCGAGCTCTCCGGACTGCCCGAGCCCGGCGTTCCCACGCCCGCGGTGCCGTCCGTCCTGCTCGCCGAGGATCTCGCACCCGCCGACACCGCCGGCCTCGACCCGACACTCGTCGTGGCGCTGGCCACCTCGCTCGGCGGCCCCACCAGTCACACCGCGATCATCGCCCGCCAGCTGGGCATCCCCTGCGTCGTCGCCGTGGCCGGTCTCGACGACGTCGCCGCCGACACCGCGGTCATGGTGGACGGCACCACCGGAATCCTCTCGGTCGATCCCGACGCCGACGAGGCTCGCCGCGCCGTCGACGAGTCCGCCGCTCACCTCGCCCGTGTCGCCGAGTGGACGGGCCCGGGCCGAACCTCCGACGGCCACCACGTCGACATCCTGGCGAACGTGCAGGACGGCGCCGGCGCGCGCGCCGCCCGCACCACCGCTGCGGACGGCGTCGGGCTGTTCCGCACCGAGTTGAGCTTCCTCGACCGTGACGTCGAACCGACCGTCGCCGAGCAGGCCGACATCTACGGCGAGGTGCTCACCGCGTTCGACGGCCACAAGGTCGTCGTCCGCACGCTCGACGCCGGGTCCGACAAGCCGTTGCGCTTCGCCACCCACCCCGACGAGGCCAACCCGGCTCTCGGCGTGCGCGGCATCCGCATCGCGGCCGCCGATCGCGGCATCCTCCATCGCCAGCTCGACGCCATCGCCGCCGCGGCCGAGGCGACGTCGTCGTCGCCGTGGGTGATGGCCCCCATGATCGCGACCGCCGACGAGGCGAAGGCCTTCGCCGCGGACGTGCGCGAGCGCGGCCTCACCCCGGGCGTGATGATCGAGGTCCCCGCGGCCGCGCTGCTCGCCGACCGCATTCTCGAGCATGTCGACTTCCTGTCCATCGGCACCAACGACCTCGCGCAGTACACGATGGCGGCCGACCGGATGTCCGCCGACCTCGCCGCTCTGACCGACCCGTGGCAGCCCGCCGTGCTCGCCCTCGTCGCCCGCGCCGCCGAGGCCGGAGCAGCCGCGGGCAAGCCGGTGGGCGTCTGTGGTGAGGCCGCCGCGGACCCGCTGCTCGCCTGCGTCCTGGTCGGATTCGGCGTCACCAGCCTGTCGGCGGCCTCCGCCGCAGTGGCCGGAGTCGGTGCCCGGCTGGGACAGGTCACGCTCGAACAGTGCCGCGAGGCCGCCCGTGCGGTCCTCGGCACCGCAGGACCCCTGGAGGCGCGCGACGCCGCGCTGGCCGTCCTGGGCTGAGCCCCGGGCGGTGGTCCGTGTCATCATGACGACTCGTGACCGCACCCCGCGCCTCGTCGCGCTCCCGCCTCGTACCCCGGTGGACCCTGCACGGTGACGGCCGGAGCGTGGCCGTCGACGGCGTCGTCGCCCCCGACGAGCGTCTGTCCTGGCCGCGCACCGTCGGCATCGGCATGCAGCACGTCGTCGCGATGTTCGGTGCGACGCTGCTCGTTCCGACCATCACCGGCTTTCCGGTCACCACGACGCTGTTCTTCTCCGGCCTCGGCACCGCGCTGTTCCTGCTGATCACGCGGGGCCGCGTGCCGAGTTACCTCGGTTCCTCGTTCGCCTTCATCGCGCCGCTCGCCGCCACCGCGGGCGACGGTCCGGCGGCCCAACTCGGCGCCGTGTTGGTCGTCGGTGTCGCGCTCGCCGCCGTCGGCGTGCTGGTCAAGGTGGCCGGGAGTCGTGCGCTCGACGCCGCCATGCCGCCCCTGGTCACCGGCGCGATCGTCGCGCTGATCGGACTCAACCTCGCCGGGACCGCCGTGACGTCGTACGAGTCGCAGCCGTTGGTCGCCACGGTCACGCTCGCGGCGATCCTGCTGGTCACCGTCGCGGTGCCCGGGTTGATCGGACGGCTCGGCATCCTGGTCGGCGTCGTCCTCGGGTGGGTGTTCGGCGCGGTGACCGGAGCACTCGACCCGGCGCGCGTCGACGCGCTGCGTGAGGCGGCGTGGGTCGGGGTGCCGACGTTCACGGGACCGTCGTTCCAGCTCTCCGCGGTGCTGGTCGCCCTGCCCGTCGTGGTGGTCCTGGTCGCCGAGAACGTCGGCCACGTCAAGGCCGTCGCCGCCATGACCGGACGCTCCCTCGACGACGTCGCGGGAGACGCCCTCGTGGCCGACGGTGTCGCCACCGCGCTCGCGGGCGCCGGCGGTGGGTCGGGCACCACGACCTACGCGGAGAACATCGGCGTCATGGCGGCTACCCGTGTGTACTCGACGGCCGCCTACTGGGTGGCGGCCGCGACGGCGCTGGTTCTGGCGTTCTCGCCGAAGTTCGGAGCGCTGGTGTTCACCGTGCCCGGCGGCGTCATCGGCGGCGCGACCCTGGTGCTCTACGGCCTGATCGGGCTGCTCGGCGTGCGGATCTGGCAGGAGGCGAACGTCGACTTCACCCGCCCCGTCAACCTCATGGTCGCCGCCGCTGCCCTGGTCGCGGGGATCGGTGATCTGACCTTGACCATCGGGTCCGTCGAACTCGGCGGCATCGTCTGGGGATCGGTGGGGATCCTGGTGGGCTACCCGGTTCTGCGCGCGCTGGCGGGGCGCACCGTCCGCTGAGTCGTGAGACCGTGGGGTGTGGATTCGCGACGATCCGGTCTCCCGGGGCTCGAGCCGATGCGGCCGGTGAGCGTCGCGCCCGAGGAATGGCCGTCGACGCCGGTGTGGAAGTCCGCCCTGGCCGCGGTCGTCCCGGTCGCGTGCGCCGGACTCGCGTGGCTGAGTCCGGCCGTGGTCGGTCTTGTCCTCGGGGTCGGGGCACTGGTCGTCGGCCTGGTGCTGAGCGTCGTCGCGGCTCGGCGAGTGTCGCGAGAGAACGCCGGACGGCGGGTGTCGTGGTGGGGGGAGCCGCCGGTCCGACGCCGCCACCACGACCTCGTGCAGAGTGTCGCGGGGTCCTGCGCCGTCGTCGCCGCGGTCGGGCTGGTCGCGGCGACAGGGTCGTGGTGGGCCATGCTCGCGGTCGTACCGGTCTTCGTTCCGGACGTGGTCCTGCACGCCCGGCACAATCGAGCCGTCCGCCGCGGAAATCGTGTGCAGTAGTCCGCGCTGAACGCCGATATCTGCACACGATCCGGTCGGCGGTGGTCACCGAACGCGCTCGCACAGGTCATCGACGCAGCTTTGCACTCGGACCTACCGTGAAGTGGTAACTCACGTCACACGAGGAGAGTCATGAAGCGCACGTTGTTCGAGCCCGAGCACGATCTGTTCCGCAGCTCGTACAAGAAGTTCCTCGAGCAGCACGTCGCGGCGCATCACGCGGAGTGGGAAGAGCAGAACATCGTCGACCGCGGCGTGTGGGTCGAGGCCGGCAAGCAGGGCTTCCTGGGGATGGCCGTGCCGGAGGAGTACGGCGGCGGTGGCGTGAAGGACTTCCGCTACAACGCGATCGTCACCGAGGAGACCACGTTCGGCGGCTACAGCGGCATCGGGTTCACGCTGCACAACGACGTCGTGGCCCCCTACCTGATCGAGCTCACCAACGAGGAGCAGAAGCAGCGCTGGCTGCCCGGCTTCTGCTCCGGCGAGCTCATCACCGCCATCGCGATGACCGAGCCCGGCACCGGCAGTGACCTGCAGGGCATCAAGACCCGCGCCGTCCGCGACGGTGACGACTGGGTTCTCAACGGCTCGAAGACATTCATCACGAACGGCATCAACGCCGATCTGGTTCTCGTGGTCGCCTGCACCGATCCGGAGAAGGGCGCGCAGGGCTTCAGCATCTTCGGCGTCGAGCGGGACATGCCCGGCTTCGAGCGCGGACGCAACCTCGACAAGATCGGCATGAAGGCCCAGGACACGGCCGAGCTCAGCTTCACCGACGTCCGGGTGCCGGCCGCGAACATGCTGGGCGAGGAGGGGATGGGCTTCATCTACCTCATGCAGAATCTCCCGCAGGAGCGGTTGTCCATCGCGGTCGTCGCGGCCGCCGCCATCGAGCGCTCGCTCGAGATGACGGTGCAGTACTGCAAGGACCGCAGGGCGTTCGGCAAGCCGATCGGCAAGTTCCAGAACACCCGCTTCGTGCTCGCCGAGTGCGCCACGGAGGCCACGGCCGTGCGGATCATGGTGGACAAGTACATCGAGCAGCTCAATGCGGGCGAGCTCAGCGTGCAGGAAGCCGCCATGGCCAAGTGGTGGACGACCGAGAACCAGGTCAAGATCATCGACCGGTGCCTGCAGCTCCACGGTGGCTACGGCTACATGAAGGAGTACCCGATCGCGAAGGCGTACATGGACTCCCGCGTGCAGACCATCTACGGCGGCACGACGGAAATCATGAAGGAGATCATCGGGCGCGGCCTCGACCTCTAGCCCCGTCGATCCGGAACACGAGAACGCCGGCACCGATCATTCGGTGCCGGCGTTCTCGCGTGCGGGGGTCAGAGCTTGCGCATGACGGTGACGACCTTGCCGAGGATCACGGCATCGTTGCCGGGGATGGGCTCGAAGAGCGGGTTGTGGGGGAGCAGCCAGACGTCGCCACCGGTCCGCTTGAACGTCTTGACCGTGGCCTCGCCGTCGATCATCGCGGCGACGATGTCACCGTTGTCCGCGACGTTCTGCTGCCGGACGACCACCCAGTCCCCGTCGCAGATGGCAGCGTCGATCATCGATTCGCCGACCACGCGCAGCAGGAAGAGCGAGCCCGAGCCGACGAGTTCGCGTGGGAGCGGGAACACGTCCTCGACGGCCTGCTCGGCCAGGATGGGCCCGCCGGCCGCGATGCGTCCGAGAACCGGGACGAAGGTGGGGGCGGGCATGGAGTCCGACTCGGCGCCGGCATCACGAGCGGCGGGCTCGACGGAGGGGGCGTCGCCCGTGGCGGCCACCTCCTCCGGTCGACCGTTCTCGCCCGGCAGGCGGACGTCGACGGCGCGAGGCCGATTCGGATCGCGGCGCAGGAAGCCCTTCTTCTCCAAGGTCCGCAGTTGGTGCGCGACCGAGGACGTGGAGGTCAGGCCCACGGCGTCACCGATCTCGCGAATGCTCGGCGGATAGCCACGCTCGGTGACGGAGGCCCTGATGACCTCCAGGACGCGACGTTGCCGCTCGGTCAGGCCGGAATCGGTACTCGTGGCGGACGAGCTCTCGTCGGTCATGCTGTGAACCTCCATCGGTGGCCGGCCCGGGGCGGGCGGGTGCTGGGCGCGCCGGACGGTGGTGCGGATGGGGCCTCTGGTGCCCCGGTGTCCGATGCGACGTCGTGAGTAGAAGCTAGACCGGATTCGATCGACGATCAAACACCTGTTCGATCCGTGTCGCGATTTCGTGGACTGTGTCGGACCGCCCTGCTATACATCGAACATGCGTTCCTTCGAACGCGTGGTCGAACGGAATGGCCGAACGCCGGTGGGCGTTCTGCTCGCCGGGGGACCACCGCCTACCCACGAGGAGTGGTTGTCGTGATCAGTACCGAACTGCAGACCGTTCGGGGCGCTCGAGTCGGAGCGACCTCTCGCCCGTTCACCGATCGCTGGACCTGCGACGACGAGTCCTACTGGGGATCTGCGACCGTGACCGAGGAGGTTGCGGCTCCCGCCCCGCGTCGGTCCGCCCCTGTGCGCCGTCGCCCCGTCTCGCGCGACGTGCGTCGTCCGCACGCCGGCGCGGTCGAGTACACCGGTCGCTCCGTTGCGGTTTCTCGAGTACCGCACGTGTCGCGGCCGGTCCGGGGTCTCGCGTCGGTCGCCGCTGTGGTTCTGGTCACAGCAGCGACGGCCCTCGGGCTCGTCGGGGTGGCCAACCTGCGCGCCGTGGACGTCCCGCCGCAGCCGACCGTGGTGGAACAACTCGACCTCGGCGTGTCCCCGCGCTGATCGGTCTCGGTGCCCCCCTCGGTAGGCTGGACCACGGCGTCGGAGACGACGTCGCACCGTCCAGCCGGAGCGCGTCGTATCGCCCGTCCGGCACGGAGTCCGTCCCGTGAGCATCGAGGGGTCAACGCCACATGCACTGCCCGTTCTGCCGTCACCCCGACTCGCGCGTGGTCGATTCCCGTGAGGCGGACGAGGGGCAGGCGATTCGCCGTCGGCGGTCCTGTCCCGAGTGCGGTCGCCGGTTCACCACGGTCGAGACGGCGGTGCTGTCCGTGGTCAAGCGAAGCGGAGTCAGCGAGCCCTTCAGTCGCGACAAGGTGGTCCAGGGCGTGCGGCGCGCGTGTCAGGGCCGCGACGTCGACAACGATGCTCTCGTCCTCCTGGCACAGCAGGTCGAGGACACCGTGCGGGCCTCGGGCTCCGCGGAGATCCCCAGCAACGAAGTGGGACTCGCCATCCTCGGTCCGCTGCGTGACCTCGACGAGGTGGCCTACCTCCGGTTCGCCTCGGTCTACCGCTCCTTCAGCAGCGCCGAGGACTTCGAACGCGAGATCGACGAACTTCGCCGCCATCAGCGGGGCGAGGACACCGTTCCGACGACGGCCTGACCGAGATCAGCGTCGCGTCGTGCGGACGGCGTCGATCGCTTTGAGAACTCGCTTCTCCGAGACCGGGTAGGCAGTACCGAGTGCCTGCGCGAAGAGGTTGACCCGCAGTTCCTCGATCATCCACGCGATGTCGCGGACGTCGTCGGTCGCGCGGCGAGCGGGCGGAAGACTCTCCAACAGGGTGTCGTACGCGGCGTAGACCCGATCCAGCGTGACCATGCCCGCCGCGTCCCGTGCCGCGCTCGACGGCAGTGCCTCCAGCCGCCGCCGGGCCGCCTCGAGGTAGCGCGGCAGATGGGGCAGGTGTGCCATGCCCGTCTCGAAGACGAAGCCGGGGAAGATCAGCGCATCCAGCTGTGCTCGCACGTCCTCGGCGGGGTCACCGCTCGCCTGGTCCAGCGCGAGGCGCACGGCGGTCGCCGCGGCAAGGACGGGTTCCACCAGGCGCAGCACGGCTGCGGTCCGGGCGGCGAGGTCGCGGCGGACGGCGGTCTCCAGGGCTGCGAAGGCATCGGGTGAGGACACCGGTCCGCCGTGCGCGGTCATCAGATCGTCCGCAGCGAGAGCGCGGCAGTCGTCGAGCAGCGCGTCGATGCTGCCGTGCGGGTTCTGACCCAGGTGCAGTCGCGCCGCCGGTGAGCGACCCGCGAGCAGGGACTTCGCGGACACCGGAACGGCGTCGAGGAGCAATCGCCGCGTTCCCTCACGCATCGCTGCACGCTGTTCGGCCGCCGACCCGAGGACGCGGACGGCCACGCCGCCGCTCTCGGCCACGAGGGCCGGATAGCCGGTGACCGCGCGGCCCTGCACGGTGCGGGTCACCGTCGGTTCGAGGGTGCCGATGGTCTCGGACGTCCACCGGCGGACGGGGGCCTTCTCGGTGTCCTTGGCTGCCGCCGAGACAGCGGTGGCCGCGGCGCGTCCGAGTCGGGTCTTCAACGCCGACAACGACGGTCCGCGCCCGAGTTCGGTGGTGCCGTCGACGATCCGGAACGTCATGCGCAGGTGTCGGGGCAGCGCGTCGGGGGAGAAGTCCTCGGCCGCGATGGGGACGCCGCCCATTCGGGTGAGCTCGCGCGAGAGCGCCGTCGTGAGCGGTTCGGTACGGGGACGCATCGCGGCGACGGCGGCCGCAGCGTGATCGGGTGCGGGAACCACCGTGCGCCGCAGGTCCTTCGGCAACGTCTTGATCAGTGCGGTCACCAGATCCAGACGCATGCCGGGGACCAACCAGTCGAAGCCGACGTCGGCGACCTGCGGCAACTGATCGACCGGGATGTGGACGGTCACGCCGTCGTCGTCGCGGCCGGGTTCGAACTGATAGGTCAGCGGGAACTGCCGCTCGCCCTGGCGCCAGGCATCGGGGAAGTCGCCGCCCGTGACCGCTGCGGCGGCCGGGGTCACGACCGTCGTGCGGTCGAAGTCGAGCAGGTCCGGCGTCGTACGGGACGCCTTCTTCCACCACCGATCGAAGTGGCGCGCCGAGACCACGTCGGCAGGCACGCGCTCGTCGTAGAACGCGTACAGCGCGTCGTCGTCGACCACGATGTCCCGGCGTCGGGCACGCGACTCCAATTCCTCGGCGTCGCTGCGCAACTGCTGGTTGTGGTGGAAGAAGCGATGGTGGGTGCGCCATTCACCCTGGACCAGGGCGTGACGCAGGAACAGGTCGCGGGAGACCTCCGCGTCGATCGAGCCGTAGGACACCGGCCGCTTGGCCACCAGCGGCACGCCGTAGAGCGTCACCCGCTCGTAGGCGACGGCGGCTTCGCGTTTGGTGGACCAGTGCGGTTCCGAGTACTGCCGCTTGAGCAGGTGCGGCGCGAGTTTCTCGGCCCACTCGGGCTCGATGCGCGCCGCCATCCGCGCCCAGAGTCGACTGGTCTCCACCAGTTCTGCTGCCATGACCCACCGTGGGGGCTTCTTCGACAGCGACGAACCGGGGAAGATCGCGAAGGTCGACCCCCGCGCCCCGAGGAAGTCACGCTTCTCGCCCTCGCGTAATCCTATGTGCGACAACAGGCCCGACAACAGTGCCTGGTGGATCGTGGCGTCCGACGCCGGGGTGTGCGCGTCGTGATCCGGCACCGTCCACCCCATGCCGCGGGCGATCTGCCGGAGCTGGCCGTGCAGGTCCTGCCACTCCCGGATGCGCAGGTAGTGCAGGAACTCCGTGCGGCACAGTCGGCGGAACTGGTTGGAGGACAACGCCCGTCGTTGCTCGCCGAGATACGTCCACAGCTCTCGCAGGGCGAGGAAGTCCGACCCCTCGACCGCGAACCGGCGGTGCATCTCGTCGGCCGCCTGCTGGTGCTCGGCGGGACGCTCGCGCACGTCCTGGATGGACAGCGCCGCCACGATGACCAGCATCTCCGGCAGGCAGCCGGAGCGGTGCGCCTCCACCAGCATGCGCGCCATCCGCGGATCCACCGGGAGACCGGCGAGCTCGCGTCCGAGGGCGGTGAGGCGCGGCCCGTCGTGGTCGTCGGCGTTCGGGGTGGTGTCCAGGGCGCCGAGTTCGGTGAGCAGTCCGAGCCCGTCCCGCACGCTGCGCGGATCGGGCGGTTCGACGAACGGGAACTGCTCCACGGCGCCGAGACCCAGCGAGGCCATCTGCAGGATGACCGACGCGAGGTTGGTGCGCAGGATCTCCGGATCGGTGAAGTCCGGACGCGCCTCGAAGTCCTCCTCCGAGTACAGCCGGATGCAGATGCCGTCGGCGACGCGGCCGCACCGCCCCGCGCGCTGACGGGCCGAGGCCTTCGAGATCGGCTCGATGGGGAGCCGCTGCACCTTGGTGCGCAGCGAGTACCGGGAGATACGTGCGGTACCGGGGTCGACGACGTACCGGATGCCGGGGACGGTCAGCGACGTCTCGGCGACGTTGGTGGCCAGGACGATGCGCCGGCCCGAGTGTCGCTCGAACACGCGATGCTGCTCGGCGGCGGACAACCGGGCGTAGAGGGGCAGCACCTCGATGCCGCGCAGGCGACGGTCCTTCAACGCGTCGGCGGTATCACGGATCTCGCGTTCACCCGAGAGGAAGACGAGGATGTCGCCCTCGGGCTCGCGCAGGAGTTCGTCGACGGCGTCGCACGTGGCGTCGACGGGATCGCGGTCGACGGTCTCGTCCTCGCGGTCCACGGTGAGCGGCCGGTAGCGCATCTCGACGGGGAAGGTGCGGCCCGAGACCTCGACGATGGGCGCGTCCCGGCCGTCCACGGCGAAGTGCCGTGCGAAGCGTTCGGGATCGATGGTCGCCGACGTCACGATCACCTTCAGGTCGGGACGCTGCGGGAGCAGGCGAGCCAGGTAGCCCAGGAGGAAGTCGATGTTGAGGCTGCGCTCGTGCGCCTCGTCGATGATGATCGTGTCGTAGCGGCGGAGCATGCGATCCCGCTGGATCTCCGCGAGCAGGATGCCGTCCGTCATCAGCTTGATCAGGGTGTCGTCGGACGAGCGGTCGGTGAATCGGACCGTGTAGCCGACGGCCTCGCCGATCTCCTGGCCCAGTTCCTCCGCGATGCGCTCGGCCACCGTCCTGGCGGCGAGACGGCGCGGTTGGGTGTGCCCGATGGTGCCGAGCACGCCGCGGCCCAGTTCCAGGCAGATCTTGGGGATCTGCGTGGTCTTGCCCGATCCGGTCTCGCCGGCGACGATCACCACCTGGTTCTCGGCGATGGCGGCGGCGATGTCCTCGCGACGCGCCGTGACGGGGAGGAACTCCGGGTACTCGAGCGCGGGCACGGCACTGCGCCGGTTCTGCACCCGCACCTCGGCACGGTCGATCTCGGACGAGATCTTCGCGAGGTCGTCGGGCCGCCGGCTGCGTCCGAGACGCCGACCGATCCGGTGGGCGTCGGTGTGGGTGAGGCCGGCGAGGCGCGCGGTGAGGTCACTGCGCGTGGGGGAGGTGGAGGCAGGTGTCGACATGGCTGAGTCCAGCGTATCGGTCCGGTCTACGCTGACCGACGTGACCGATCACAGCTCAGCGTTCTGGCACGGCTTCTCCGACATGCACACCGTGGAGTCGGGAGGGCGTTTCGTCGTCGCCCGCGGTGAGGGAGCGCGCATCTGGGACACGGAGGGCCGCGAGTACCTCGACGGCACGGCGGGCCTGTGGTTCACCAACGTCGGGCACGGCCGCACCGAGATCGCCGACGCCGTCGCCCGCCAGCTGAGCACCCTCGCGCACTACTCGACCTTCGGGGACGTCACCCCCGACGTGACGCTCGAACTCGCGGATCGTCTGGCCGAGATCGCGCCGGTGCCGGGCAGCAAGATCTTCTTCACCTCCGGCGGCTCGGACTCGATCGACACCGCCGCCAAGTTGGCACGCCGGTACTGGCACCAGGTCGGCCGCCCCGGCAAGACCGTCGTGGTCGGTCGGCAGAAGGCGTATCACGGCATGCACGTCGCCGGCACCGCGCTGTCCGGCCTCCCGCTCAACCGGGAGAACTACGGCGAGCTGATGACCGATGCGCGCACGGTGGCGTGGGACGACGCCAAGGAACTGCTGTCGCTGATCGAGAAGGAGGGCGCCGACACCATCGCGGCGTTCTTCGCGGAGCCGATCATCGGCGCCGGCGGGGTCTACCTGCCGCCCGCCGGCTACCTCCACGAGGTCCGGCAGATCTGCCGCGACCACGACATTCTCTTCGTCGCCGACGAGGTGGTGACCGGCTTCGGGCGTATCGGCGGTGCCTGGTTCGCCTCGACGACGTTCGAGCTCGAGCCCGATCTGGTGACCACCGCCAAGGGACTGACGTCCGGCTACGTGCCCATGGGCGCGGTGTTCGTCGCCCCGTGGATCGCGGCTCCGTTCTACGAGGGCGGCTCGTGGTGGCGGCACGGCTACACGTACGGCGGCCATGCGGGCGCGGCCGCCGCGGCCCTGGCGAACCTCGACATCATCGACCGCGAGGACCTGCTCACGCACGCGTCGCGGGTCGCCGCGGCACTGCACCGGCATCTGGCGCCGCTCGCGGACCACGACCTCGTCAGCGAGGTCCGCAGCGGGATGGGCGCCGTCGCCGCCGTGCAGTTCGCGGACCCGACGTACGCCATGCCGTTCGTGAAAACCCTGCGCCGCGAGGGTGTCTCGGCGCGGGCGGCGGGCAACGGCGCAATTCAGTTCTCGCCGGCCTTCGTCATGACCGACGAGCAGGTCGAGGAGATGGCCGCGGCCACCGGGCGGGCCCTGGACGCCACGGCGAGCTGAGCCGAATGTCCGTCCCCGGACACTGGATCCCGTACGCCCGCGAGGACGGCGAGGTGATCGGGTGGATCGACATGCAGTCGCAGGCACCCGATCTGGTGCCCGTCGACCGGCTCGGACGGCCGTTGGCCGCCGTATCGGAGTGGCCGGAGGCCGAAGAGGCGCTCGAGCGCCGCGGCCTCCGATTCCTGATGGACAAGTTCACCTATCAGGGTCGAACAGTACGGATCCGGACCGTCGACGACCACCGCATCGTCGTGACCACGGCAGTCTCGGACGCGGTCGGTGACGTGGGTGAGGAGTTCGTCCTCGCCTTCCCAGCAGGGACAGAGTTGCGGGAAGGTCCTGCTCGCTGAGGCGCTCCCGTCACTCCGCAGAGATCGCCGTGTTCACGTCGGTGAGGAATCTGTCGACGACTCTGCGGTCGGATGGCGACAGAGACTTCATCGACACCACTGCGCGTCCGATCGCATCACCGAAGAACGACTCACCGAGCGTTCTCGCAGTGGACGTCACCTCGAGGAGCACGCGTCGCCGGTCCACGGTGTCCCGTGTCCTGGACACCAAGTCGCGTGATTGCATCCGGTCGACCAACGCTGTCGTCGATGCAGAGTTCACGCCGAGCGCACTCCCGAGCCACCCTGGAGTCGCAGGGTGGCCGGCGCGCTCGGCGTCGAGAAGGAGAATCAGCGCGCGCACATCGGTCGGGTGCAGATCGTGTACGCGCGCGAACCGGGCGCCGAGCAAGTCGAGGCTGACCACGACTTCCCGCAATTTGTGGATCAGCACGTGAGGGTCCGAACCAGCGTCGTTCGTCCGAGGTTCCTGCGCCATTGGACAAGTATATCTCGCTGATCTACTGTCTCGATGATCGAGATAAAGTGAGGGTCCCATGAGCAGGCAGACCATTCGACAGTTCGCAGACTCGGCCGCGGGTGAGCGCTTCTTCGGTGCCTACGACTCGCTGCTCGAACACTGGCCACCGGACACGGAGACGCGCGACGTGCTGACAGAGCACGGAACCACACATGTGAACGTGTGCGGATCGCCGAACGGCCGACCCGTT